>NZ_JAHBRX010000002.1:0-1200000 GCF_018398335.1 Chelatococcus sp. HY11 | reverse complement strand
GCGTGCTGGCCGGCCGACCTTGGTCGACGACCTGCTCGGAGGGCCGACCTGGGACGATGATCTCGCCATGGCGATCTTGCGGGACGATCCGTCCAACGGCGAGGTGTCTTGATGTATCTCCTTGATACTGAGTTCATCGTCGCGGCCCGAAGGGGAGCGCCACAGGCGGCTACGTGGCTGCGCTCGGTTGATCCACTTAGCATTCATCTCAGCGTCCTCACCCTTGGCGCGATTACGCGTGGCATCGCCCACAAGCAGACGCCATCTTCCGATACGGCCCAGCCTCTTGTCGAATGGCTCCGCAGACTTCGTCATAATCACGCCGATCGCATCCTTCCGGTTACCGACCAGATTGCGACGACCTGGGGCCGGATTGTCGGGACCAGCAGTTGCAGGAGCATCGACGGCCTGCTCGCAGCCACCGCCATCGTCCACGACCTCTTGCTTGTCACCCGCCGTGGCGCGGTTTTCACCGACACCGGAGCTTCGATGATCGATCCCTGGGACCCCGAGCCTCATGGGTGAGGATCCGGCATGAGCAGCGATTGAGATCGTCGAGCTCTTCCAGCAGAGGAGCGGCACCATTGGACAGGGATGCACACGCTCCCCCTGCCCTCCTGGGCCCGAGGGCCCCGCTCAATCGGCTACGGGGCGCACCTACTCGCCTCGAGCAATTGACCGCACCTGCGGGCTCCCTTCTCAGAGCCGGGACCTCCCCCAATACGCGACGCGCATATGCGGCTGACTGGAGCCATTTCTGTGCCCGGGCGCGCCGGCCGGATCGGGAAATACTCACACCTAATCCGCAGATTGTGGGCGCCCGTATAGCAGCCCGCGCCTCGGGAGTGGCAACCTCGGGCGGGATGACAAGCTCTGCCTCGACCATTGGACGGCGGCTCTCCGCCCTGGCATGGAGCTACGCCCAACGCGGGCCCCTCGTGATCGCAACGCCTGCCACATCACCACTGTCTCGCGGGCGTTCGCACCATCAACGCAGTCCCTCCCCCGGCCGAAGAAAGCTATCCTGCCGGGAGAGCTCATATTCGCGGCCCTCCGGCCTCACCTGCCCTGTCACAGCGTTGGAAACTTGGCGAGGCCTAACAAGGACCGCGCATGGCCCCTCTCTTCCGCCGCATGACCGGCGCGGGCAAGGACGTTGGCCCCGCTCGCCTGACGGATCGGCAGGTCGCTCGGCTTGTCAAGCAAGTCGCGCTTGCCGCCGGCGTGCACGGCGACATCACCGAGCGGGAACGAGGAAGACGCATTCCCGGGTCATTCATTGCGTGCCGTCTTTAAGCATACGCCAGGGGATGACCCAACGGTATGTCCTGAGACTACCTGGGCATACCACCCCCAATCCCCACGAGGCGACAGGCTCCCCCTCTGAAACCCTCAAGGGGAAGCCGCCGCCGAACGACCGCCCCCCGAAGCAGGCAAAGACGGGACACCGCCGTCGCACAGCGTGTGGCGCGCGCACTCAACGATCGGGGTCGCCTCGATGACGAGGTGACAGACCGCGCCGAATCAAGGACCGATCAGCGATGTACTCGCCCCGTTACCGCGACGCCTATATCGCCTCCATGCTCTCATTGAAGCCCTCCTCTCAACCGCCATCCCGATCAAGAGCAATCAGGTCACCCTGTAACTGCGTATCGAGGCGCTCGACCACCCCCCGCACAACAGAACCTCACCGCTCGCGGACATTGAAGTTAGCCGCGGCTAACTGCGACGGCCGAGCCCCCCGTACAGATTGGACATATGTTTCGTCAGCGCACCCATCTGGCCGAGCGGAGGCTGCATCGTGTCAGTCGACTATCCAGCTTTATGCCGAGCGATTGCCCGACTCAAGATCATGCCGCGAGCTGCGCGCCCCCAATTGCCTTCACCCTTGGAACTCCGGGACACCCGGATGAAGGAGACATTTCCTTTCGTCAGACCACCGCGCGACGAGAGTTAGCCGCGGCTAACTCACCCAATGCCCAGGATCGGAAAGTGTTCGTTTCGTTCGCGGCAAGACTAGCCGACAGGCGACGGAGATGGGCAGGCACAACTAACATATGGCGGCCAGATCACATCAACGCTCCGCTTTAAGCGGTATGTTAACGCCGATCCGAATCGTGGAAAATGCGCATCCAAAGTGGGATTTCGATAAGTGTCCGACGCTGATTCCATCAGCCTCATCCAATGAAATAGCTATCGCAGACTATCCCGGCCGGCAAACAACTGTCGCAGCCGGACTGCCATTTACCTTAGATTAACCCAATATCCCTTGCGGAAACCTCAGAATCGGTTTTACTCATGGGAACTACGGTCTTCTGCGCAATCCGCGTTCAAAACCGCAGTTGTGGATTCAAGGTTGGCATATCGACAATGGCACAGACGGCACCCGATCCGCAGCGTGTGTCCCCCGAGGATCTCAAGGGGGTGATTCAACGCCATTCCAGCGCGCTCACCAGCCAGTTGCAGATCCATCACGCGACCACCTTCCCACCGCATGCGCAAAAAACGATTCGACAGTTTAGCCCCGCCGAAACGGCGCGGCTCATCGGCATCGGGGAAGGATATCTTCGTCAGGTCGCCGCCGAAACGCCCGGTCTTTCCGGATTGGTCACGAATGGACGGCGAACCTACTCGGTCGAGGATATCCATAATCTGCGAATCCATCTCGATCGCGGCAGTCGCGGCACCCGCCGCTATCTGCCGTGGAGGAGGGAAGGCGAGGCGCTTCAGGTCGTCTCCGTGATGAATTTCAAAGGCGGCTCGGGAAAAACGACAACGACGGCCCATCTCGCTCAGCATCTGGCTCTGCATGGCTACCGGGTGCTCGCGATCGATCTCGATCCCCAGGCTAGCCTTTCCGCTCTCTTTGGCGAACAGCCCGAGCTCGATGTCGGCCAGAACGAAACCCTCTACGGGGCGATCCGTTACGACGAGGAACAGCGGCCAGTCGCCGAGATTGTCCGTTCCACTTATATCCCGGATCTCCATCTCATTCCGGGCAATCTCGAGCTCATGGAGTTCGAGCATGACACGCCACGTGCGCTGATGACGCGAAAGGCTGGCGATACGCTCTTCTTCGCACGGATCGGCCAAGCGATCGCACAGGTTCAGGACCTGTATGATGTGGTCATCATCGATTGCCCGCCCCAACTCGGATATCTCACGCTTTCCGCGCTGACGGCCGCGACGTCTGTCCTGATCACTATTCATCCTCAGATGCTCGATGTGATGTCCATGAGCCAGTTTCTGGCTATGACGGGGGACTTGCTCGATGAGATCTCCCGCGTCGGCGCGACGTCCGACTACAATTGGTTGAGATATCTCGTGACACGCTTCGAGCCGAGCGACGGCCCACAAAACCAGATGGTCGCCTTCCTGCGCTCGATTTTTAACGATCACGTTCTAATTCATCCGATGCTCAAGAGCACGGCTGTCTCCGATGCTGGCCTGACAAACCAGACGCTCTTTGAGGTCGAACGCAGCCAGTTCACCCGTTCGACCTACGACCGCGCCGTTGAGGCAATGCAGAATGTCAATGGTGAGATCGAAGAACTCATCAGAAAGGCTTGGGGACGCTCCGCATGAGCCGAAAGCGCATATTCGCAACTCTCGATTCCACAGCCACGAGCGCGGCGGATTCCGCAACGCCGGAGGCGCCTGTTCGCCTGGAGGGCCGGCCCAGATCCCGCCCCCTGCTGGGGGTCGCCGGTCTTGCAATTGATCCCAATCGTTCGCCTGTAGGCGCTATCGGCCAATCTCTCGGCGAGGTCTCCGAACGGACGCGCCGCGCGGATGAGATCGAGAGAAAACTCTCCGCAGGCCAGACGATCGTCGAATTGGATCCGGCGGAAATCGATCCATCCTTTGTCACCGATCGCATGCCGGTCGACGACGATGTCCAGCGCCAGTTTGTGGCCTCAATCCGCGAGCAGGGACAGCAAGTCCCGATCCTGGTCAGGCCTCATCCTGAAGCGAGAGGGCGCTATCAGGTTGCCTTCGGACATCGGCGGCTCAAGGCAGCCATTGAACTCGGCCTGCGGGTTCGTGCCGTGGTGCGCGACCTCAGCGACGAAGAATTAGTCGTCGCGCAAGGTCAAGAGAACAACGAGCGCCGTGACCTCACCTTTATCGAGAAGGCGCGCTTTGCCCGCAATCTCCAGTCGCGCTTCACGCGCGACGTGATCATGGCGGCCATGTCGATCTATAAGAGCGACTTGTCCAATATGCTGTCCGTGGTCACCCGAATTCCGGATGAGCTCGTGGACGCCATCGGCCCCGCCCATGGCATCGGGCGTCGCAACTGGATCGAGCTGGCGGACCTGCTTTCGCGATCTGATGCGCAGGACCGTGCCACCGCTCTTGTACGCAGTAATAGCTTCGCGGGTCTCTCATCCGATGCCCGGTTCAAAGCCGTTCTGGCCGCTTTGAAGCCGAAATCGGGCGGTTCGCGTGAGCCCAGCGTCTGGACGTCCCGGCATGGATCGCCGTTGGCGCGGGTGGAGCAGAGCGAGCGAAAGCTGTCTGTCACAATTGACAGACGGCAGGCGCCCGAATTCGCTGACTTCGTGCTGAACGAGCTACCCAGGCTCTACGCCGAATACGAAAGCCGGAAATAACCGGCTTTCGAAGGTCTGACTATGTGAGAGGAGAGCGGCAGCAAAAGAAAAAGGCCCCCGAAACACCGTCCCGGAAGCCTTCTCCTGTGTGAGAACTAGAGAATCGCATTTCCCGGAATCACAGTCAAGAGTCCCCGTTGGGGATAATTGCCGTTTCGGCGAGCAGATTTCTTTTGCCTAGCGATAGGTGAAAGAGAATGCAGACGCATATTGCAACGACGCCTTTCGGGCGGCGGATGATGTCGCTCGCCCAGGTGGCTGAGCAGACCAGCGTACGCGCGGCCCCGAAGGATCGCATCGTCCATAAATGGCAGGTGTTCCACCATATCCGCGAGGCACGCGACCGGCTGGGCGCCACAGACCGGGCCCTCACCATCCTCAACGCCCTGCTGTCCTTCCATCCCGAAACCACCCTGGCAGGCGGCGCCGACATCATCGTCTGGCCCTCCAACGAACAACTCGCCGCCCGCGCCAACGGCATGCCCGCCACAACCCTGCGGCGCCATCTCGCCGTCCTCGTCGATTGCGGCCTCGTCATCCGCCGCGACAGTCCCAACGGCAAACGCTTCGCCCGCAAGGACAGGGCAGGGGACATCGCGCAGGTCTACGGCTTCGATCTCGCACCAATCGTCGCCCGCGCCGAGGCCTTCAAGGCCATGGCCGAGGCCGTCCAGGCCGATAAACACGCCAGACAGGTCGCCCGGGAGCAACTGACCCTCCTGCGCCGGGATATCGTCAAGACCATCGCCGCCGCCCGCCAGGAAGCCGCGCCCGGCCCCTGGGACAGCCTGCAACATCGCTATCAGGACATCATCGGCCGGCTCCCGCGGCAGGCCGGCACCGCCATCATCGCGGCGATCTGCGGCGAGCTCGGCGGTCTCTGGCGCGATATCCGCACCTCCTTGGAAAACTTCACACAATCCCGGATTCAGGTCGTCAATGAGTCCCATTCTGGCGGGCACATAAAGGAGTCAAACCCAGAATCCCATCTTGAATCTGAGAAAAGCTATGCGAGAGATGAAGAAGAAGGGGCAGCTCCCGAAAAGCGGGCCGCAGCGGATCGTCATGCCGGGGGGCTCGCCAAAGATTTCGCGAAAAGTCCCCGCAAAGGGTTCAGCGATCCCGCTCCGGACCCAAGCCTCGCCACCGTGATCAAGGCCTGCCCGGCCCTCGTTGAACTGGCCCAGGGCCGACCCATCCGGGACTGGCGCGACCTCCTCAGCCTCGCCGCACTGGTGCGGCCGATGCTCGCGATCCGTGCCAGAAGCTGGGAGGAGACCTGCGCGACCTTAGGGCCGCAGCGGGCCGCGACCCTGCTCGCCGCCATCTATCAACGCTCCGAAGGGATCGCCAATCCAGGCGGTTACCTGCGTCATCTCACGGAGCGCGCGGTTGCGGGACGCTTCTCGACCGCGCCGATGATCCTTGCCCTGCTCACGGCGCAGCTGAAGGCGGGCGGGGGAGGGGAGGGGCTTGCAGCATCGGCTCCAGCCGTGGAGGCCCCGCAAGGCGAGGGCCATTCCACGCCGACCGCCACACCCCCTGCCATCACCGTCAGTGCAGCTTTGCGGAAAAGGCTCCGGAGCGGCGAAGCAGGGCGCATCGGGAGCAGGGACAGAAAGCGGGACAACAGCACATCGCCGACTTCCAAACCGCATATGCGTTGAAACCAGCCTAGCCGGGAGCGGGGATCGTGACGAAAACCTATTATGGCCATCAACCAAGGTGGGTGGCCGGAGCTGTCATGCAGCCTGGGTCTGAGGCAGTGTTACTGCGAGGCTGAACGGACGGACCTCGCTCGGCGGGAGAAGCTCCAAATTCACGGCGGGCCTTGTAAGCAGGAGCGATCTGTCAATCGCCTAAATTGAAAAGTAGGGCCGGATCGGCAGTCACCGGGGGCGTGTAGAAAGTCAGGCGTACCGCCTCCATCAACAGAAGCGGGGGTGCCATTTCTGCGGCCAAATCTTCTATACGCGCCTTCAGTTCAAGAACCTTCTGAGGGTTCTTTGCGGCAAGGTCCTGTGTCTCCGACTTGTCGACGCGGAGGTTGAAAAGTTCGAGCCGCTGCGGCAAGGCTGCCTTCCACACCAGCTTCCAGTCGCCCCTGCGTACAGCTGCGCCCATTGGGTCGACGTTATAGACGATTTCGTCACGCGGCGATGGTTCCTCGCCGGCCAGCGCACCCCAGACGTTCAGGCCATCCAGCGGTTTGGTCTTGCTGGTTTCCACTCCCGCCAGAGCGGCGATGGTTGGATACATGTCGACCACGTGGATCATCGCATTAACAGCTCCAGGCTTTATCCGGCCGGGCCAGTTGGCGAGGGCTGCAACTCTTGTTCCTCCCTCATAGAGCGTCCCCTTGCCGTCGCGATACGGACCGTTACGCGCGGGAAGGCCACCGGCTACTTTTGAATCGCCGGCGAAGATCGAGCTGGTCACACCGCCGTTGTCGCTGTGGAAGACGATCAAAGTGTTGTCGCGCATGCCGCGCTTTTCGAGTTCCGTGACGACTTTGCCTATTCCGTCATCCATGACGGAGATCATTGCGGCATAGGCACGACGGTTCTCGTCGCTGATATCCTTGAATCTCTCCAGATAGTCCTGCGGTGCCTGGAACGGCGTGTGCGGAGCCGTGAATGCCAGATAGAGAAACAATGGCCTGGAACGATCGTGCCCTCGAATGACTCGGGCTGCCTCCTCTCCAAAAAGGCTGTTGTCGAAGCCGGCTTCCTCGATCGGCGTATTGTCGCGATACCAGTCTGGGACGCCATGTGACGAATGCTTGAAATGATCGATCTCGCCAACCAGCGCGCCGTAGAACTGATCAAAGCCGCGTTGCCTTGGCCAGAACTCAGGTTTTGCATGACCGAGGTGCCATTTACCGACGAGCGCGGTGGTGTAGCCAGCATCCTTCAAGGTCTGCGGCAGGAGATACTCATCCATCGGAATTGCGTATGTTCCCGCGCCCGGAATCACACCCGTCTGGAGGCCGTAGCGCAGCGGATAGCGGCCGGTCATCAGCGCCGCGCGCGTCGGCGTGCACATAGGCTGCGTGTAAAATTGCTCCAGCGGGGCGCCGCCTCTCGCCAGCGCGTCCAGATTGGGTGTCGGGATGTCGGAGCCGTGGAAGCCCACATCGCCCCATCCGAGGTCGTCGGCGACTATGTAAATGATGTTGGGCGGGACACCCCGGGCCGAGGCGGCGCGCGTACCCGCGAAACCGATCGCCAGACCAGCCAGAAGCGCCCGACGCGAGACGCCGGACTTGGCGGTAGTTGTAGCAGTCATATCTGTTCCGCCTTGCATGAGCCCTCGCCAGCGACTGGCCCGCAACCTTGCCGACGCTGGAGACATCCGTGTCGTCCGCTTTGTATGCTTACATCGCCGTGCTAGTCTTTCTATCCGCTTTGCGCAAAAGAAAGCGGGAGGCCCATGTACCGACATTTTCCTTCGAGATGGGACGGCTTCATCGAATTTTCGCCGGACCAGTTGTCAAACGCTGCGTCAAATGTCCCCCTATCCGTAGATGTCCTGTCGGCTGGCGGATCGACCTCCAGGATCAGACAACTTCAGTCGCCTGAAGGTTGGGCGCTTGATACGTCCTATCTGAACAGTCATGTCCGGGCGCGTGGAGGCTTCCAACGCGGCTGTGTTGTCGTCCTGATGGCGACGCGTCCGGCTGAGGCGACGATCTGCAATGTTCCGCTTGAACCCGGCATCGTGCTCACCATACCCGATGGCCAGGATATCTTTGCCAGCATCAAGCCCGGCGCTGCCTGGACAGCCGCGGTGTTGCCTACCGAGACATGGCTGGATATCGAGGAAACCGCCACACGCCTGTCCGTCGACAGTACCCCAAATGCGCCTAGGGCGATCAGGCTTTCAGAACAGGGACTGCGCTATGTCGGTAGCCGTCTCGCTGCTCTTCCCAGTCGTCTGGGGGAAAACGATGCACAGCGCGAGTGGCGCATGCCGATCGCTGTCTCCGAGTATCTTGGGGCCATTGCTGAGGCTTCTCTTGACCGAGCGTTGGCCGATCGACAGCTTGACCGCTCCTTGACGCGCCGCCTTGCCCAGGCCTGGAAAGCCGACGATTTTATTAGGACGCATCTGAGTGAAAGCCTGTCTGTCATGCGGCTCTGCAAGGAGCTGCGGTTGAGCCGCAGACAGCTGGAATATGCGTTCCGGACCACGTTTGACATAAGCCCGGCCGAATACGTCTTGCGGACACGGCTCAATGAAAGCCGCCGGAAGCTGCGCTCAGCCCGCAAGACTGGCCAGTCCGTGACGGATATAGCGCTGGAAACGGGCATCACGCATTTGGGCCGCTTTGCGGGATACTACCATCGCCTGTTTGGCGAGACGCCGAGCGACACCGCACGCCAGCGTTGACAACGGCCCGGCCAGCTTTGCAAACACACTAGACGAGACCGGATGTTGATTGTACACGTTGTTCAGCGCCGCCGTGCATGGCAGAAGCCAGAAGATGGGCCTTGAGACATAACACGTCGCTTGAGGCGTCTCTGGGTGGTGTGCTGATTTTTGACATGCGGTAGCAAGCTATCGAAAGCCTGCGGCAAGGCCTCCCATCTGAAAGAACTTAACTCCCCATTAACTTCGCAATGGGGCATAAGCTCAGCATTTCGAATGGTTTGCGATGGGTGCGCAATGCTCACATCCGAACAAGACGTGATATCGCTGACAATGCCCCCGCGACCTGCCAGTCCGCCTTGATGAGGACCTGCCGGGGCCGCCGCTATCAGGCTACCGCCTCATGAATGACTGGTAAATAGACTACGACCTCAACCTCGACGCGGACCTCCGGCGAGCCGAGACCCGAGGCGATCATCCCCGTATGGGGCGGCCGATGCGTCCCGAAGAACTTCAGTCTCTCGGCCGTCACCGCTGGGCCATCGGCACGGTCGACGGTTATGGTGGTGACCTTCACGACATCCGTTGGCTTGGCGCCGACATGGGCCAGGACTTTGCCGATGTTGCGATAGACCTGCGCGGCCTGGGCGCCGGGGTCGTCGAGGCCGACCAAGGCACCCGTTTCGTCGCGCGCGATCTGGCCCGCGACGAAGACAAAATCACCGGCGCGCGCGGCGTGCTCGTAGTTCACCCCCGGCGCCATATCGGCTGGGCTCGAGAGGATGACGGGCGTCCCGTCGCGATCATGACTGTTCACAAGCGCCTCCGTCCGGCCTGTGTTTCGACGACGCGGCGCACGAGGCTCGGATCGAAATAGGGAGAGGGCTCGACCGGCCCGCGTTCGGCCAGCGCCCTGATCGGTCGAGCAACGAGGGGGGCGGAGTAATAGGCGCCATAGACGGCTTGCACTACCAGATTGAAGGGGACCGGCTCGGCGCGCTCGAGCGCCGCCATGGCGGCGACCCGTTGGTGCCCGGGCGTCCTGGCGATGAGCTTCGCGCTCGCGCCTAACCATGCACGACTGGCCGCGTCGAGCGACATCCAGACATCGTCGTCATCGGCGAGCGCTTCGGAGGCAGACGGCCAACTTCCCGTGGGCTCGGCAGCACTGGAGCCCGGAATGAGGAGGTCGAAAAACACGGCAACGGCCGCCTGGTCGATCTCCTCCGCATGGTCTGTCATGGCGGCCCCGTTGCGATGGTTTTGGGTATCCTATTGGATTGATATTGTAATACAAGTAGTCATTCGCTAGCCTCCTGGCAGTCGGGCGCGGCGTAGCGAGGCACCGTTGAGATTTCAGGGCAAAGTGGCCATCGTGACCGGCGGCGCTGGCGGCATGGGGCGGGAGACAGCTCTCGCATTTGCCCGCGAGGGCGCCGCCGTCGTCGTGGGCGATGTGGATGCCGCTGCCGGCGAGACCCTCGCCGCCGAGGTGGAAGCCGCGGGCGGGCGCATTACTTTCCAGCGCTGCGATGTGAGGCGCGAGGCCGAGGTTCAGGCGCTTGTCGCCACGGCCGAGCAGCGCTACGGCCGGCTTGACGTCATCTTCAACAATGCCGGCATCGAACAGCCGGCCATGCCGTCGACCGATGTCAGTGAGGACTTGTTCGACCAGGTCATCGCCATCAATCTCAAGGGCGTTTTCTTCGGTTGCAAGCACGCCATTCCTGCCTTGCTGAGGGCAGGGGGCGGCGCCATCGTCAATAATTCCTCGGTCAGCGCCTTCGCGAATGTCGGCGGCAATATTTCCTACGCGGCATCGAAGGGTGCCGTCATGGCCATGACGCGCGTTCTCGCCATGGAATATGCCGCGCGTAACATCCGGGTGAATGCCATCAATCCCGGCGTGATCGACACCGCGATGAACCGGCGCAACAAGGATCGCTCTGAGGATCCGGAGGGGATGGAGCAACACTGGCGGCAGATCACGCCGCTGGGGCGCATGGGAACCGGCGCCGAGATCGCGGATGCGGTGCTGTTCCTGGCCTCTTCGCAATCGTCTTTCATCACCGGCATTGGCCTTGTCATCGATGGCGGGAGGATCGCGACGTGAAGGCTCGGCGGCCGTCCGGGGGCTTTGCCGGACGCTTTCCCAAAGCGCGTGAATTGGAGCCCGGCCAACTGGGTGCCTGAGCCAGAAGCCATGAACATCCGTCCTATCGAGGAGCATCGAGCGTGAACGCTTCCGTGAAAAGCGATAACCCCAACATCATCGGCATCAAGCACATGGCCTTCGCCGTGAGGAACGCGGAGGAGGCGCTCTCCGCCTATAGTCGATTTCTGCGCGTTCCCGCCGATTCGACGATTTATGAATACGAAAAGTCACGCAATCGCGTCGCGATCTTCAATCTCGGCGAGATCGAATACCAGCTCTGCCAATCGATGGATGCGGACGGACGTTTTGCCGCCTGGATCAAGCAGCGAGGTGGCGAGGGCCTGCATCACATCTGCTACGCGGTGGACGACATCAACGCCGCCCTTGCGCACGCCGAAGCGAATGGCGGCGCGACACGCATCTGCCAGGCCTGCCAGGTCTACGGCAGCCATCCCCATCCTGAGGGCTTCGTCGCCTTTCTCGACAACGACGCCGGCGGCATCGAGATCGAGTTCATGCAGGTCTACACGCCGGAAGAGCTCGAAACCTACAACAGCGTGACCGGCATCTGAGCGCGGACGCGATCCGTGCCGCTGGGCCCAGCCGGATTCCAGGGGACTGACATGCACAAGCATCTGCAGCGGGATTTTGTCGGCTACGGCCAGAACCCGCCCCATGCCGCCTGGCCGAACGAAGCGCGTGTCGCCGTCAATTTCGTCCTCAACTATGAGGAAGGGTCCGAATACGCGATCGACGACGGCGATGGGCGTTCGGAGAAGGCATTGACGGAGGTCTTGGCGCCGCGCGTACCGGAAGGCGCGCGCGATCTCGCGGCCGAGAGCATGTATGAATACGGCAGCCGTGCCGGTGTATGGCGGGTGGCGCGGCAGTTCACCGAGCGCGGCCTGCCACTGACCGTCTTCGGCTGCGCGCTCGCCTTCGAGCGCAACCCCGCGGTTGCCGCCCTGGTGCGCGACAGCGGGTGGGACGTCTGCGGCCACGGCCAGCGCTGGGTGGAACATTACCTCATGGAACGCGAGGCCGAGCGGGCTGCGATCCGCGCGGCAGTCGCCTCCATGACGGCAACGGTTGGTCGTCCGCTTGGCTGGTATTGTCGCTATGCGGCAAGCATTAATACAAGAAAAATCCTCATGGAGGAGGGCGGATTTCTCTACGACAGCGATTCATACGCCGACGATCTGCCATATTGGGTCGATGTCGATGGCGTTCCACAACTGGTGGTCCCGTATACCATGGTTACCAATGACGCGAAGATACTGGCTAACGCCGTGTCGAGCGGAGAGGAGTTTTTCTCCATGCTGCGCGATGCATTCGATGTGCTTCGGGACGAAGGACGTACACATCCGAAAATGATGTCGGTGGGCATTCATCCGCGCATTCTCGGCCAGCCTGCCCGCATTGCCGGTTTGGCGCGGTTCCTTGATCACGTCACGGCCGCGAGCGATGCCTGGATCTGCGGGCGCGCCGACATAGCCCGCCACTGGCGCGAGCGCTTTCCGCCGGGTGGCTAGGCGATTATGAGAACGGCACGAGCCGCGTGATCCGGCTCGGATTGCCTTCGGCGAGAAACAGATGCCCGGTGCTGTCGCCGTGAATCCCATGGGCACCGTTGAGGACGGGCCGGCAGCGCCCCAGGCGCTGGCCGGCGCCATCGAACAGGCTGAGCGTCGGTATGCCGTCCGCCACATAAAGCTGGCCCGTGCTATCGCCCCAGATGTCTGATGGCCGGTGGAAGCCGGTCCAGACTGCATCGCAGGTGCCGTCGGGGGTGAACAACTGCACGCGATGGTTCTCGCGATCGGCGACGGCAATCCGCCCGTCGGGCAGCACCCACAGGCCGTGGACGGTGAGAAACTCGCCCTGCGCGGTGCCGACGGCTCCCCACCGGTGCAGATGCCGGCCGTCGGCGTCGAAGCGATGCAGCGACCCGCCGGCATAGCCGTCGGCGACGATCATGTCGCCCTCGTGGGTGAAGGCGACGGCGCTCGGATGATTGAACGGCTCCAGCGGACGATGGCGCCGGCCGCGCGTTTCGAGCTCACGGCCTTCCGCGTCGAAGGCAACGATCTCATGGCAATCGCGATCGACCACCCAGACGCGCCCGCTGGGATCGACCGCCAGCATATGGGCGTCCAGGATGCGCTCGGCGCCCCAACTGGCGAGATGCGCGCCGTCCGGCGCCAGCACGTGCACGCAGTCGCGCGGCGCATCGACATAGTGGTCGCGCCGGGTCAGCACGTAGACACGGTTGGCCCCGTCCACCGCCACATCCGTGACCTTGCCGGCGCCAGTGGGCAACGCCCCCCACGGACGCTCGACACGGAAGCGCCGCTCGCCGAGAGCGACGACGAGACATTCGCCGGGGAGGGACAGGGCGGGCCGGACTTCTGTCTGCATGGATACATCCCGGATGCGAGTTGACTCATCAATGTCACACTGTATCTTGTTATACAATTAGTCGATTATGCTTTCCGGAACCGACCTTTGGTTCGTGTAGCGAGGCCCCGTATGACCGCCCCCGTGTCCCTCGCTATCGTCGGTTTTGGTCGTTGGGGAAAGGTTCTCGTCGATTCCGTACAGGGCAAGAGTGACACCGTGCGGTTCGTAACGGCCGTCGGACGCGACCCCGCCAGGATTGCCGGCGAGGCAGCCGAGCGCGGGCTGTCAGTCTACGGCAGTCTCGCGGAGGTCTTGGCTGCTCCGGCCATCGATGGCATCGTGCTGGCGACGCCGCACTCGCAGCACGCCGGGCAGATCATCGCCTGTGCTGAGGCCGGCAAGCCGGTGCTGGTTGAGAAGCCCTTCACACTGACCCGCGGAAGCGCGCAAGACGCACTCGAAACCGCGGCGCGCTGCGGCACGCTGGTCGCCGCCGCCCACAACCGGCGCTTCCTGGAGCCTGTCGCGGCATTGAAGCGTCTGATCGCCGCCGGCAAATTGGGCACGATCCTCCATATCGAGACCAATTTTTCGGGCAATGTCGTCGGCCGCTACAAGCCGGATGCCTGGCGTGTCGCCCCGGGCGAAAGTCCGGCGGGCGGCCTCGCGGGGTCCGGCATCCACCATATCGACAGCATCATCCATCTCGACGGGCCGATCACGGAGGTCTACGCGCTGACCTCGCGGCGCGTGCATGCCATCGCGATGGATGATACCGCCGCCATCCTGTTCCGGATGGCCTCCGGAGCCACCGCGTCGCTGCTGACCATGACCGCGACCGCCTCCACATACAGCATCCGGGTCTTCGGAACGGACGCGAAGGCGGAGGTGAACGGCCTTGCCGAAAAGCGTGGTTCGGAAACACTTGTCATCACGCGCACCAATGGTGATCGCGAAGAACAGGCATTTCCGGCCTCCGACATCGAACGCGCCGAACTTGAGGCCTTTGCGGCGGCCATACGCGGCGTCGCGCCTTACCCGGTCTCGCCTGCTGAAATTCTCAACGGCGTCGCGGCCTTCGAGGCGGTGAGCCTGTCAGTCGATCGGCATGCGCCGGTGACGCTGTAGGGCGCCAGCGCTTATCTCAGCGGCTCTACAGCCGCACCACACCACCGGCGGCATCGACAGCACTACCGTATCAGTGGGCTCCCCGGCGATGGTGACCATGCTCACTGGCATCACTACAGCCATGATCTATGGGATGGCTCACGGCTAAAGAAGGTCGCCAACACCGGCCCCGCTCGCACGCCGCGGACGACGCTCTATCTCGGGCCGTAGGTCAAGCGGGGGCCGCGGCGAACTTCCTGCACCGCGACCACCTCGCGACGGTCCGCTCGATCACCCACGCCGCCGGTGCCGAGGCGCTGCACTGCTATTACCGGTATTACCGGCCCTACGGCCAGATCCCGATCACCACCTCAACCTACCGCTAGCTTTAGGCGGGTAGCAGTCGCCTCCGATGCCGGTATTATCGGCGGAGCCGCCGCGTTCAGTGCTGTACGTAGGCCGGAAAGGGACAGGTCACCAACAATCTGGCGTTTATGTATATGACGATGACCCTGGTCCAGAAGATCTTCTGCGACCCTTGCTTCGCCAAAGCATGAAAGGGAAAAAGGGCAAGGAAACCTGGCACCTTACGGACCAACAACGCCAGCGATGCCTGAT
The DNA here is from genome assembly GCF_018398335.1 of Chelatococcus sp. HY11. NCBI lineage: Bacteria > Pseudomonadati > Pseudomonadota > Alphaproteobacteria > Hyphomicrobiales > Chelatococcaceae > Chelatococcus > Chelatococcus sp. HY11. The sequence goes on along the minus strand of NZ_JAHBRX010000002.1, from coordinate 1,184,733 downwards.
CCAGAAGAGCCGGAATCAGCGCAACAACGTGGTAAGAGAAAATCTTCCAATCAGCTCAATAGAGAAATACAACAAGGCAAAGCGCAAGGAGGTTTAGAGAGAGTTGACAAAGGCCAATTGAGAGGCGAACAGACACAAGCTCACTTGACGGGTAGAGATGGAAATGACGCTGCTTTGAATATTCATGGCTCTTGGAGGCATGGGGGCACAGAGCTAACAAAGGCTCAAATCGAGTGGCTTTCCATGAACGGATGGACACTTCTCAAATGAATCGAAAATCGAAATACTCGGTCGAAAAATGGTTCGGTACCGTTCTGAACGAGATGGATAAGGGAGAGCTCTGCTCAATTCACCTTGATAGAATTGGATTTGTATTTCGACATGGCGATAGTCGTGAGTTCCTCGACGCGGTCTCTGTTATGGAAGTCGTGCGAGATCTTGTCTCCAACAGATTTCCCGATAGAATTTTTTCAATCGTTGTCGCCATCCCGATTGAATACACTAAGAGTATACAATTTTGGGATCCCACAATGTGGGCAAAAATTGGGAGAGACAGGGAGCCGCCATCTTTATACATAGTGCCTGGCGCTGAAAAATTCGAGGCGATGGATGAGGAATACAAAAGGGCCGTAAATCCTCCCTTTGGTAAGGTGAAAAACGAATACTATGTGTATAGATCATTTCGTGATTTTGAATCCATGTGCAACGGATGGGAATTTAGGTCTACTATATATATCCTGACGTAGTGATTGAAGTAAAGTCCATGCCCACCCAACACTTCACCGCCCAGATGTACAATGCCTTCCTCGGGCGGGCGCTGGAGCGGAACGGTTGTGCCTTATGGATCTCCCTCCATTCCGCCATGATCGGGACCGCCTTCATCAATGGCGGGACGGCCACATAGGCTAGGCTACCCTCACCTTCGCGTAACGGCTTGCAGCCGAACCGAGGCGATAGGCATGGTTCATTGACGCGCGAAGACCGCAGTCCATGAGTGTTGCCGCTAGCTTGCGATAGCCGACGCCGAGCATGGTGCTGAGCGTGATATTGGAGCGTTCCTGACGGTGTCATGGTGGCCGCGCTGGCTTTCCATCGGCACCGCGTGGCCGAGGCTGGCGGCCGTGTCTTCGACCAGACGCCCGCGGCGGCGACGGCTGGTTGCAGGCAGGTCGCCCTGGTATATCCTGACGGCGGCCAATCGCCCCTTAGTTATCGCGAAGCCTGCTACATCAGCCCTGATGAAGCGCGCTCCCGCAGCAAACAGCTTCTCCGCAATGGTCTTCGAAAGCGCGTAGGGATCGCGGCAATAGCCGTTGCCGAGCGCGGATGCCGACCTCAAACACTGTCCCCTGCCTGGTGCCCACCGCCGGCGTCGTGCCGGTTGCACAGAATTGTCTAATTGTTATACAGTGTTTGGAAGCTCCCCAAGCGCCTACATAAGGACAAGCAGTGATGGCTCACTCTGCCGCCCTCAGTGAAACGACACGCGCCCTGCTCATGAAAGTCGCCGTGCCGACGGTCGTCGCACTGCTGTGGCGCAAGGGCTTTCGCAACACGCTGATCACCGGCCCGCGTCCGCTCAATCCGCAGGCGCAGAAATTCGTCGGCACCGCGTTCACGGTGCGCACCATCCCGGTGCGGGAAGATCTGGTCGAGGCGCAGACGAGCGGCGCGCGGCCCAACCTGCAGAACAAGGCCGTTGCCGACATCGCCGCCGGGCAGGTGCTGGTGGTGGCCATGGACGGCGAGACGCGAACCGCCTTCATGGGCGACATTATGACGACCCATCTCCTCGTCAAGGGCGTCGCCGGCGTCGTCCTCGACGGCGGCGTATCGGACGTCGCCGCCATCAGCGACATTCCGCTGCCGATGTTCTGCATGGGGTCGGCCGCCACCCCCGTCACGTCGCATCGGTTCGTGACCGAGCTCAACACGCCCGTCGGCATCGCCGGTGTGCCGGTGCTGCCGGGGGATGTGCTCATGGGTGACGCCAACGGTATCGCAGCCATCCCCGCGCATATGGCGGACGAGATCGCGCAACTGGCCAGCGAGCGGGAGATCCTCGAGGAGTTCGTGGTCGGCAAGGTGCGCGATGGCGCGCCGCTCGCCGGCACCTATCCACCGAACGAGGCCACCCTGGCCGAGTTCGCGGCCTGGCGCACCGCTCAGGGTCGCTGAGCGATGCGCGCCTTCGGGCGCCTTACGCGGCAAAGGCATAGCCGTGGCGGTCGAGTTCGCGCAGGTTGACGCAGCTTCTGAGGCGTCCCTCGCGCAGGAAATCGACCGCCGCGACCATCGCGAGCCGCCGCATGTCGGCGAGGCTCTCGGGCGTGTAGAAGGCGGCGTGCGGCGTCAGGATCAGCCGGCCTTCGAGCCAAGGCTCCGCCGCCGTCCATGCGGCGATCAGGGGATGGCGGCGATCCAGCGGTTCGCGCGGCAGCACATCGAGCGCGGCCGCGCAGAGACGATCGCTCCGGAGGCCGCGTTCGACGGCATCGAGGTCGACAATGCCGCCCCGTGCCGTGTTGATGAGCACGCTGCCGGGCCGCATGCGCGCGATCGCCCGGTCGTCGATCAGCCGCTCCGTCTGCGTGGTGAGTGGACAGTGCAGGCTGACGACATCAGCCATCCCGAGCAGATCCTCGAGGTGATCGACGCGCCTCAAACCGAGCGCCAGTTCCTGGCCCGCCGGAACGCCGGGATCGAAAAACGCGACATCCATGTTGAAGGCGCGCGCTCTGAGCGCGGTCGCCGTGCCGATGCGCCCGAGGCCAACGATGCCGAGCATCTGTCCGGCCAGGCGCCGCACAGGCGGGAGCGGCAGGGACAGCGTGCTCCAGGCATCGTCCCGCGTCATCAGCCTGTTGTTGTAGGCCGTGACGCCACGGATGAGCGACAGCATCAGGGCAATGGCGTGGTCGGCCACCTCCATGGTGCCGTAGTCGGGTGTATTGCAGACGGGGATGCCACGCGCGGCGCAGGCCTCGATATCGATGTGATTGAAGCCGACGCCGGCCTGCACCACGATCTTCGCCCGCTCCATCTGCGTGATCAGCGGCGCGGGCAGAAGGTGGCGACTGCGGCAATTCACGATGGCATCGGCGTTGTGCAGGGCCGCCGCAGGCACCGCGCCGTTACCGGGACGGATGATATCGAACAGGGTCTCTTTGCCCGCGACGCTCTGTTCGATATCGGGCGTGTCGGCAAACTGGGGATCGATGATGGCGATGCGGTGCATGATGGTTCCAATCACGCCGCGCTTGCCGCCGTGGCGACGCCGATCTCGGCGAAGGACTCGTCGATGGCGTTAAGAATCAGGCTGATGTCACTTTCTACGATGTCGCCCATGACCCCGATGCGGAACGTGCCGGCGGCGGTCAGCCGGCCCGGAAAGATCACGAAACCGCGGCGCGCCATCGCCTCGTAGAAGGCGCCGAAGCTGTATCCGGGATCGACCGGATCGTGGAACGTGGCGATGATCGGAGCCGCCACACCGTCGGGCAACAGGGTCGTCAGGCCACGCTGGCGCAGACCATCGACCAGCCGGCGCCAGTTGGTGATGTAGCGGTTGCGGCGGGCGTCCATGCCTTCCTGCCTGTGGCGCTCGCAGGCCTTGCCGAGGGCGCCGACCACATGGGTCGGGGGCGTCCAGCGCCAGGCACCGGTCTGTTCCATGAAGCACCATTGCGCGTGGAGATCGAGCACGACCGACGGGGACCGGCCCTCGGCCGCCTCCAGCGATGTCTTCTTGGCGATGACGATGGCGACGCCCGGAACGGACTCGAGGCACTTGTTCGGCGAGACGAAGATGGCCTCGACGTCGAGCGCCGCGGCATCGATAGGGAAGCCTCCGAAGGAGGCGACGGCATCGATCATCAGCCGCTTGCCATGGCGTTTGGCGACGGCGGCGACCTCGGCGATCGGATTGAGGACGCCGGTGCCGGTCTCGGCATGGCATAGCATGATATGGGTGATCGCCGGATCGGCGGCGAGTGCCGCCTCAACGTCGTCCTGGGTCGGCAGCGGCAGCATCGGCAGCGACAGGGTCGTCACCTGAAAACGCGCCCCCTCGGCGATTTCGCGCAGGCGCTTGCCGTAGAAGCCGTTCTCGATGATCAGGATCTTGGATGTCTCGCGCGGCACGAGCGTGTGGAGACTCGCCTCGACGCCGTAGGTGGCGCTGCCCTGCAGGGGCACGCAGACATGGGTGTCGCCGCCATTGCAGAGGGCGAGCATGTAATCGCGTATCGTCTGCGTGATCGAGCCATGCAGCGCCGCGTTCGGGCTGCGGTCCAGCAGCATTTCCGCCTTGACCTCGGGCGAGACGGTCAGAGGCCCCGGCGTCAGGAGATAGAGTTCGTGTCGGCGTTCGCTCATCATGCCCTCCCTGGGGCTCCGCTTCTTGGTTTCATATGTTCGACGTCGGTCCGCAGGGCGCCGAGTTCGGCGAGCGCCCGTCCGCGGGCGGCCGCCACGTCACCGATGATGTCATGCAGAGGAATGATCCCGACCCGCGCCAGGTCTGGCACGACCCGCTCGAACAATTCGCGCCGGCGCTGCGACCGAATGTTGGGGCCAAGCTGCATCAGCAGTCCGTTGATCTCCAGCATGGTCGCGTCGTCGAAGACGGCATCCCAGGCAGCGCGCTCGGGTCCGAAGTCGAAATCCGCGAGCGGGCCACGGGCAGCGCGCATGTCCGCGCGCAGCCGTTCTGTCGCTGACGCATCGAAGGTGTCGCCACTGATCGCCACGCCATAGTCGCGACGGGCCGCCTTGGCGCTGACGTAGCCGAAGGCCACGTCGCGGGCCACCTCTTCGGCGGGACGCTCCAAAGGATCACCGTAACCGCCGCCGCCCGGCGTCATGATGGTCACGACATCTCCCGGCTCGGGGTAGAAAATATCGAGCTTGCCGAGCTCGCGCTCGGCAGGCGTGCCCAGATTGACGACGACCCTGGCCTTCTCGCCCGGCCGGCCGCCCGCCATGCCCCAGGGCCGGAAAACGAAGCGCTCCATGCCCCGGCCGAGCACCGCCGAGCCATGGCGGGCAATGCGTACGCTGAAGACCACGCCGGTGCCGCCGCGCCAGCGCCCGGCACCGCCGGAATCGAGGCGCAGCGCGTAGTCGACGATGGTGGCTTCGGCCTCCTCCTCGGTCTTCTCCATCGGCGTGTTGCGCTGGTTGGCAAGGCTCGAGTCACGGCCGTCGACGCCGTCCGCGCCCTGACGGGCACCTGTGCCGCCGACCAGCGATTGCAGGACCATCACATTGCGCGCACCGGTCGCGGCGTCCTGTTCCACCAGTACCGAGGGGATCATGATGCCGCCGCTCGGCGCCGGCATCAGACCCGGGCGCGCCTTGGCCATCGCCCCGACGAGGGCTTCGTTGAGCCGGATGGCTGTGGCCGAGCGCACACCGACAGCCGCGCCCGGCTCCGGATTGACGACGGTGCCGCGCGGCGCCTCGACCGTGATGTTCTCGAAGATGCCGTGGTTGAGCGGGATGGTCTTGTCGTGACTGTAGATGAAATGCATCAGCTTCAGCGTCAGCCAGGGATGGCGCTGGCCGCCGGTCGGGATGTTGTAGGCAGCGAGCACCTGCGGATCCGAGCCCGTGAAGTCGAGATGCACATGGCCATTATTGGCGGTGAGCTTGCAGCGGACGCGGATCGGCACCTTGGAATTGAAGTCGTCGTCCAACAGGTCCCAGAACTCATAGGTGCCGTCAGGGATCTTCTTCTGGACGGCGAGGGCCTTGGTCGCGGCGTATTCGGCGAGGTCCGCCTGCGCCTGCAGGAAGGTCTCCAGACCATGCTGGGCGATCAGGCCATGCACGCGCCGTTCGCCGACGGCCAGGGCGGCAAGCATCGCCTTGATGTCCCCGAGGTTGACCTCCGGTGTCCGGCAGTTCGCGCGATACAGCGTCAGCACGTCCTCGTTCATCACGCCGGCCTTGACGAGCTTGACCGGCGGGATCTGGAAGCCCTCCTGATAAAGGTCGGAGAAACGCGGCGAGATGCTCGACGGCACGCCGCCGCCGATATCGGCTGAGTGAATGAAATCCCAGGCGTGGGCTACGATCTCGCCTTCGTAGAATATCGGCCGGATCAGGTGGAGATCCGGCATGTGGGTCGCCAGCCCCTCGGACGCGAAGGGGTGGTTCGTCAACACCACGTCTCCAGGCTCGAGGGACGGGATGAGGGCGAGGGCGGGGCCGACATTGCTGTCGAGGAAACCCGACACACCCATGACTTTCGGATAGGCAAAGAAGCGCCCGGCCGGCGTGGCGAGCGCGGTGCCGAAGTCGCCGGCTTCCTTGACGTAGGTGGTGCGCGCGGTGCGCTGCAGGGCGATCGCCATCTCCTCGGCGATCGCCGTCACCTTGTGGAAAAAAATCTCGACGAGAACGGGATCGAGTTTCATGACTGGGTCTCGGTTGCGGGTGTCGCGCGCGTCAGATGCAGGGTGCCGATGCTGTCGGCCTCGGCGCGCCAACCGGGCAGAACGAAGGTGGTGGTGTCGAGCTGCTCGACGATGGCGGGGCCGGGGATCACCGCCCCGGCGCCGACATCGGCGCGGGCATAGACGGCGGCGGTGACCTGACGGCCCTCGCGCCAGATGGTGCGATGCCCGACCGGCGTTGCATGGCGCGCGGGAACCTCGGGCAGGGCGACCGGCGCGACGCGGCCGATGACCCCGAGGCGGATCGTCGTCGTCTCAATGGGGACGGTCGGTTCGCTGAACCCATAGAGCCGCTCATGCTCGCGATGGAACAGCGCGCAGAGGCCGGCTGCGTCGAGCCCAGGCTGCAAGGCGGCGGGCACGATGATCTCGATTTCGTAGGCCTGGGCGTGATAGCGCATGTTGAAGGACACGACGATGCCACTGTCGCCGATGATGCTGCCCTCCTTAGCGATCCAAGCGCGCGCCTGCCTTTCAAGACCCTCGAGGGCTGTGGTCAGGGCCATCCATTGCGTGGCGGCATCCGGCACGGAACTGATGAGATGCCGTGCCGTGCGCACATAGTCGCGGCGCACGTCGGCGAGGATGGCACCGAGGGCACAGAAGGTGCCCGGCGCGATCGGCACCATGACAGCGGTCAGCCCGGCCTCCTCGGCGAGGAGATTGGCGTGGGTCGGTCCCGCGCCGCCGTAGGCCATCAAGGCGAAGGCGCGGGGATCGACGCCGGCCGTCGCCAGCAGCTTGGTGATCTCGGTCGCCATTTTCGCGCTGGCGACGCGGACGGCCGCCTCGGCGGCGGCCACGGCCCGCTCCGCCCCGGCGAGGCCCAGCTTGTCGGCGATGCGTTCGAGCGCCTGCCACGCGGCGTCAGCGTCGAGAACCATGCGGCCGCCGAGGAACGTGTTGGGATCAATGATGCCCAGGACGACATAGCAGTCCGTCAGCGTCGGCTCGACGCCGCCCAGGCGGTAGCAGACGGGCCCGGGGTCGGCACCGGCGGACAGCGGGCCGATCTTCAGGAAGCCCTGCGCGTCGACCCAGACGATGGAGCCTCCGCCGGCGCCGATGGCCCCGACATTGACCACCGGCATCATCAGCGGGAAATCGCCGACGAATGTCGCCGTGGTGAATTCCGGCACCCCGGTCTGGCAGACCGCGATGTCAGCCGAAGTGCCGCCCATGTCGAAGGTGACGAGTTCCTTGCGGCCGGCGGCCGTGCCGACACGGGTCGAGGCGACGACGCCGGAGGCGGGCCCGGACAGGACCGTGTCGATGGGCCGCGCGCGGGCGGTCTCCAGGCTCAGCGTGCCACCGTTGTTGGCGGTGATGTAGATCGGCGCCGCCACGCCCTTGTCGCTGACACGCTGCTTCAAACGGTCGAAATAGCGGGTCATGAGCGGATGAATATAGGCGTTGAGGCCGGCGACGAGCCCGCGCTCGTACTCGCGCACCTCGGGCCAGATGACACCGGACTCCGTCACGAGAACGTCGGGCAGGCGCTGCCGCAGCGCCTCCGCCACGGCGATCTCCAGCGACGCGCTGCGGTAGGCGTTGAGCAGGACGATCGCGACGGCGTCAACCTTTGCGGCCGTGAGCCGTGCCGCGAGGTCTTCGATCTCCGCCGGGTCAACAGGGGCGAGCAGCGTGCCGTCCGACTTCATCCGCGACGATATCTCGAAGACCAGGTTGCGCGGCACGAGCGGCACTTCGCGCGGCTCGGTGAAGTCGTAGGAACTCGGCAGGCGCAGCCGGGCGATTTCGAGGAGATCGCGATTACCCTTGGACACGACGAGCGCCATGCGCGCGCCGCGCCGCTGGATGATGGCATTGAGACCGATCGTCGTGCCGTGGACGATGAGCTCCACGTCCTGCGCGGCGATCGCATGCGTGGCGAGGAGGCTGGCGATGCCGCGTTCGACCGCGAGCGAAGGATCGCTCGGCACGCTCGGTTCCTTGTGGAACATGAGAGTGCGTCCCACGACGTCGGCCAGAACGAAATCTGTAAAAGTCCCACCGACATCTATGCCGATACGGTAACGCGGCTTACTCATCATGGTCCCGTGCAGTTGAGGTCGAAAAAGCGCTTCCGACGCGGGGCGCGGACGGTGCCGCGTCCCGGCCGTACATGTGTGGCGCGCATCGAGCGGCCGGTGGCGTTCACGAACAGCGTCGCGCCGGAGCGAGCTTGGCCGTGCCCGTCACTTCATGGTCACCCAGCGGATTTCGAACATGTTGTCGGGGCGCACGGGCGCATCGACCGCCTTGCGCATCGCGTAGACGAGAACCTGATTGTAGAGCGATACATAGAGGGTATCGTCGCTGATCTTCTTGTAGATCGCCTTCATCATGGCTGAGCGCTTGGCCGGATCGAGCTCGTCGCGGGCGGCGGCAATCTCCTTGTCGAGCACGGGGTTCGAATAGTTCTCGTAGTTGTAGATGCCCTCGCCCTTGGCGTCGTCGCGGGTCATCAGCATGGTTTCGAGAGCATACATGCCGTCGAAGAACGGCGAGTTGAAGCCCATCATGAACATCGAAGTATCTCGATCCCAGATCTTCGGGAAATACTTCGCGCGCGGCATGGAGTTGAGATTGGCCTTGAGGCCGATGGGGGCCAGCATCGTGACGAGCGTCTTGCAAACCTGCTCGTCGTTGACGTAGCGGTCGTTGGGGCAGTCCAGCGTGAAGGCAAAGCCCTCCGGATAGCCCGCCTCGGCCAGGAGCTTCTTCGCGCCCTCGCGATCGACCTTGGGCGCCTTGTCGAGCGCCGGGTCATAGCCGACGTTGCCGGGGGCGAGGATCTGGGCGGTTGGGCTCGCCAGGCCGCGCATGACGGTGCGCACGATGGCGTCGCGGTCGACGGCCATGTTGATGGCCTGGCGCACCCGGATATCCTTGAAGGGGTTCTTGTCGCCTGTCTCGGCGTATTTCAGCTTGTCGTTCTTGAGGTCGAAGCCGAAGAAAATCGTGCGGAATTCATCGACCTTGGAGATCTTGAGATCGGGGTTCTGCGAGAGCCGCGCCACATCCTGGCTGGGGACATCGATGGCGATGTCGATCTCGCCGGAGACGAGGGCCGCCATACGGGTCGGATCGCTGCCGATCGGCATGAAGACGACTTCGTCGATGTCGCCGTCGAGCTTGCCCCAATAGGTCGGCGACCGCGCCAGCACCGTCTTGGAATCGGGCGCGCGGCTCACGAGCTTGTACGGGCCGGTGCCGTTGGCGTTCAGCGCGGTGAAGCTTTCCTTCTTTTCCTTGAGGTTCTGCGGTTCGAGCGCGCCATTCTTCTCCGTCCACAGCTTGCTCATGATGGGCAGGTTCATGATTTTGTCGGGCAGCAGCGGGTCGGGCTTCGGCGTGACGATGTCGACGGTCAGGTCATCGACGATCTTGGGCGTGAGACCAGCCGAATAGGACGTGAACTGCGACGTGGCGCCCTGCGCCCGCTTGATGGTGAAGGCCACGTCCTCGGCCGTGAACGGGCTGCCGTCGTGGAACTTGACGTTCGGCCGCAGCTTGAAGCGCCAGGTGTCGGGGGCGGTCTGCGACCAGCTCTCCGCCAGGGCGGGGGTCTTCGCGAGCGATTTGTCCCGCGTGACCAGCGGCTCGTAGATCATGTTGAGGAGCGAAATCGTCGTCTGGATGTTCTGCGCCTGCGGATCCATCGTGCCCGCATCCGCCTGGGCACCGATGCGCAGCGTTTTCGCGGCCGCCGCCGTCGAGGCGGCGGGCGAAGCCGCGAAGCCGGCGAGCAGCACAGCGCCGAAAATGCCTTGCAGAAGCCTTGTCTTCAGTCGTGAAGGGGCTCTCGACAATATTAAATCCGTTGTCATGACCTAGTCCCTCTTCTGGATGGGTTGCCTTGATGGCCACCCTGGTTATCGGCGCGCTTACGCGGCCTTTCTGGTCGTTCACTTGAGGCGGGGGTTCAGCGCGTCACGCAGGAAGTCCCCGAGCAGATTGACGGCGAGTACAAGGATGAGGAGCGCCAGCCCCGGAAAGATCGCGAGCCACCATTCCCCCGACAGGAGATAACCGTTGCCGACGCGGATCAGCGTGCCGAGCGAGGGCTCCGTCGGCGGGATACCAAGCCCCACGAAGGACAGCGTCGCCTCCAGGATGATGGCGACGGCGAGCTGGATAGTCGCCACGACGAAAACCGGCGCGGCGACATTCGGCAGGATATGGCGGAACAGAATGAAGCCCGCCGACTGTCCCAGGAGCTTCGCCGAGGCCACGTAATCGCGGCCGGCCTCGACCATCGTCGAGCCTCGGACGGTCCGCGCGTATTGCACCCAGCCGGCGAGGGCGATGGCGACGATCATGATCCAGACGGCGAAGCGGTCGTGCGCCGCCTGCCCGAAGGCTGCCCGAACCAGTCCGTCGACGATCACCGCGACCAGCATCGCCGGGAAGGTGAGCTGCACGTCGGCGATGCGCATGATCAGCGCGTCGATCCAGCCGCCGCAATAGCCCGCGATCAGGCCGAGCGCCACGCCGAGCAGAAGCGAGATGCCGACGGCCGTTATGCTGACGAACAGCGAGACCCGGAGTCCGTAGATGATGGCAGAAAGGATGTCGCGGCCCTGATCGTCGGCACCGAAGATGAAGTGCCAGTTGCCCCCCTCCAGCCATGCGGGGGGCAGGAAGGCATTGCTGAAGTCCAGGGTCGCCAGATCGAAAACGGGATGCGGTGCTACCAGCCCGGGAAAGCCGGCGGCGATCAGGTAGATCACGATGACGACCAGCGAGACGATGGCCGTCGGCGTGTGGAGGAAGTCGTAGACGAGATCGCTGTCGCCGAGCCATGCCTTGCAACGGCTGAAGAGACCGGGCATTCGCATCGTGGTCGTATCGGAGGCGCTCATGCTATGCCCTCGATCCGTTGGTGATCAGCGACTGCAACCGCGGATCGATGACGTAGTAGAGGAGATCGACGATCAGGTTGATGACCACGAAGACGAGGGCGATCAGGACGAGATAGGCAGCGATCACTGGTACATCGGCTGCCGCCACCGATTGCAGGAACAAAAGGCCAAGCCCTGGCCACTGGAATACTTGTTCAGTAATGACGGCAAAGGCGATCACCGAGCCCAGCTGCAGGCCGGTGATGGTGATGACCGGCACGAGTGTGTTGCCGAGGGCGTGGCGCAGATGGACCGCCCGGTTCGACAGGCCGCGGGCCCGCGCGAAGCGGATATAGTCCATGCGCATGACTTCCAGCATCTCGGCGCGGACGAGGCGCATGATCATGGCGATCTGGAAGACTGAAATGGTGATGGCCGGCATGACCAGCGCCTTCAGGCCGCTGATGGTGAGCAGGCCCGTGCTCCACCAGCCGATCGACACCGTTTCGCCGCGCCCGAAGGAAGGCAGCCAGCCGAGCCGGACGCTGAACACGAAGATCAGAAGGATGCCCATGAAGAACGAGGGCATCGAGATGCCGACGAGCGACAGCCCGAGCGTGAGCTGGCTCGAGATGCGCCGGCGATGGAGGGCCGTGTAGATGCCGGCCGGGATACCGACGGCGAGCGACAGCAGCATGCCGCTCATGGCAAGTTCGATCGTCGCAGGCGCCCGCTCGAGCAGCACCTGTCCGACCGGCTGGCCCAGGCGGTAGCTCAACCCGAAATTGCCGCGCAGCATCTGCCAGAGATAATCGGCGAACTGGAAGAGCAGCGGGGCGTCGAGGCCGAGTTCGCGCCGCAGGGCGTCGCGCTGCAGGCCGGTGGAATTGGCGCCAAGGATGGCGACGATGGGATCGCCCAGGAAACGGAACATCAGGAAGGCGAGCACCGCCACGACGAAGATTACGATCAGCGCCTGGCCCAGTCGCTGGGCGAAGTAGTTGATCATGCCAAGACCTCCGCGGCGCCAGGAGCACCCTCCGCGGCGCCAGATGCGCCCTCCGCGGTGTTCGGTGCGACCGCCTTAAGCGTCGCCGCGGCAATGCCGGCATAGTCCGTTATCTCGTTGTAGGCGTGGGCGCAGATCCTCAGATAGAGCCTGCCGGCGACGGCCGTGATCGCGATTTCCGCTCCCGCGGCGGCGAAGATCGCGTCATGGATGCGCGAGAACTCGCCGCGCGTTGCCGGGTGTTCTCCAGGAAGCCGGATCGTGGCCATCGCCGCGAACAGGGCGGGATCGGCGCCCAGCGGGCTCTGGAGCGCATCGGCGATCGCGATGGCGGCGCCATGCGCGAGCGCGCGGTTGCGCTGACGCAGCGCTTGCCCCCCGAGCGCCCGATGAAAGCGGATCGCGGCGGGCACGCTGAGCCACGCCGAGGCGTCGCGCGTTCCTACCTTGTCGAACTCCGCGGTAAAACCTTGCCCGTAGGCGTGCGAGATGGCGAGCGGGTGGACGCTTGTCGATGATGTCCTGGACACGGCGAGGAAGGCGGCCCCCTTCGGGGCGCACAGCCATTTGTGGCAATTGCCCACATACCAGTCGGCGCCGATGGCATCGATGTCGAGATCGACGAGCCCGGGTGCATGGGCGCCGTCGACCAGCACCGGCAGGCCGCGGCCGTGGCAGAGCGCCACTACGGCGGCCACCGGGGCGATGACGGCGGAGGCGGAGGCCACGTGGTCCACGACCACCAGCCGGGTCCTGGATGTCAGGTGAGCTGCCAGCGCCGCGACGATCGCGGCGCCGTCGCTGACGGGCATGGCGACGGGCGCCTCGACGATCCGGGCGCCGGTGCGATCGGCGATATGACGCAGGCTGTTGCGGACCGCGCCATAGACATGGTCCGTCGTGAGGATCTCGTCGCCGGTCGTCAGGTCGAGCGAGCGGATGACCGCGTTGATGCCGCTCGTCGTGTTCTCGACGAAAGCGAGACGCTCTGGCGCCGTGCCGACGAAACCAGCAAGTTCGGCGGCGGCGGTGCGTAGATGCCCCGGCAACTCGCTCATGAAGAAGCGGCTCGGATTGGCCTCCATCCGTGCCTGCCAGGTCGCCTGCTCGGCAAGCACGGCGCGCGGCGTCCCCCCGAAGGCACCGTGATTGAGGTGCAGCGTTCCGGGCTCCAACGCCCAGAGATCCAGCGCGGCATGGCCGAGGCGGCCGGCGCCACCGGTCACCGGCGCACCGGCAGGGACATCTCCGCTAACAATGGGGGCGGCAGCTTCATTCACGTCGGTGTTCCCGCGCTGGACGGTGCCGGACTGCTGGGTGAATTCTTGTATAACAATTATACAAACGTCAAGGGCTTGCGATTGTCACGGGCGGATGTCTCGGCCGCCCTTGATGACACGCAGATTGGCGGGGTTGCCGAGCAGCGAGAGGTCGTCGAGAGGATTGCCGGCGACTATCAGGATGTCCGCAAGCCGCCCCTTTTCGAGCCGGCCGGCGTCGAGATCGAGGAGTTCGGCGTTGGTCGCCGTGGCCGCGGTGATCGCCTCGAGGGGCGTCAGGCCGCCTTCGGCGAGCAGCGCGATCTCGCGCCAGCTCATCGAGCCATGGGGGATCATGAAGCCGGCGTCGGTGCCGCAGCCGATACGCACGCCGGCGGCGCGCGCCTTGGCGAGCGTCGCCCACTTCGCCTCGCGTGACGCCAGCAACCACTCCCAATGGCGCTGGCTGATACCCTGCGCCTCCGGCGTGAAGTCGAAGTTGCGCTCGTTGACGAGCAGAGTGGGCACCAGGAACGTACCCTGCCGCACCATCAGTTCGATGATGCGGTCATCGGTGAAATGGGCATGTTCGACGCAATCGACACCATTGACGATGGTGGCGGCGAGGGGCTGCTCGCCCAAGGTATGCGAGGCGACCTTCAGGCCCTGCTCATGGGCTTCGTCGCAGGCGGCTTTGATTTCGTCCTCGGCCATTTCGAGCCGGCAGAAGCGATCGGGCCGACCGTGAATCGCCGCATTCGTGTTCAGTTTGATGAAATCCGCGCCGCGTTTGATCTCCTCCCGCACGCCACGGCGAAAGCCATCCGGGCCGTCGCAAGGATGGGTGAGGTCGCGGAACGAGGTGTGGTCCGCCCAGCCGGGCTGGTCCATATGGCCGCCGGTCACGGACAGGCCGCGTCCGCAGGCACGGATGCGCGGCCCCTCGACATGGCCGGCGTCGATGGCATCGCGCAGGTCGATGATCGTGCCGCCGGGCGCATGCATGTCGCGCACCGCGGTGAAGCCATGGCGCAGGGTCTCGCGGGCGTAGGCGGCCGCCCGCAAAGACACTGCCGGATAAGACATTTCCGCGTGTTCGGAGCGGAACAGCGCCTTGTGCGGCGTACCACTGTAGGCGAGGTGGACATGGGCATCGATGAGGCCCGGCATCACCGTCATACCCGTGGCGTCGATGAGCTCAGCGCCCTCCGGCCGTCCGATATCGGTGGCGCGCCCGCAGTCGAGAATGCGCTCGCCATCAATGAGGATGGCGCCGTGCGCGATCGGCGCCGCATGAACTGCATCGATGAGACGATCAGCGATGATCAGGCGACGCATGGGCCAACGCTCCGACCGGAAATTTCACCGTTAGATTGTATAACAAAAACTGTGCCACTCAGGGCGCATGGCGCGTCGCGATCAGGTGATCGGCTGTGCGCAGCGCTAGCGCCTGGGCGGTCGATGTCGGATTCATGGCCCCCGACGTCACGAAGATGCTGGAATCCACGATGAACAGGTTGCCGACGTCATGGCAGCGACCGAACGCATCGACGACGGCGTTGTCCGGATCGTCGCCCATGCGGGCCGTGCCCATCAGGTGGAAGCCGGCCTGGGCTTTCAGGGGATCGCGGACGGTGGCGGTGGCCCCGGACATGTTCAGCACCTGCTCGGCGCGGTCCATGGCGAAGTCGAGGTTGGCGCGGGAGGCATCGGACAGGCGATAGATCATCTTCGGTGCCGGCAGGCCGTCGCGGTCGGCGAGCTCGGATGAGAGCGTGATGCGGTTGTCGCGATCGGCGAGGTCCTCGATGCAGATATTCAGGCTGGCGATGCGGTCGAACTGCTCCGCGAAGGCTTCGTGATGGCCAGCCCCCCATGGCAGCGGCGCCGCGCTGCCACTTCTCCGCGCGATGTCGGCGGGGGCGGGGCTGGCGTTGAGTTGCATCTTGAAGCCTCGCGGAAATCCGTTCTCCGCCCGCGTCGCATAGAACTCCAGACAGACGATGCCGGCCTTCTGGCCGGGCGTCCAGGTGCCGAGGCGCTCGGCGAAGTATCCGTCGACCCTCGCATGGGGATGCAGCATGAGATTGCGGCCGACGAGCCCTGAACTGTTGGCGAGCCCGTTCGGAAACGCCTTCGAGGCCGAGAGCAGGAGAAGCCGCGGCGTGCCCATGCCATTGGCGGCCAGGATGAAGCGATGGCCGCGCACCCGTCTGGTGCCGCTGTCGTCGGCCACCAGGGCGGCAGCCACCCGATGTGCCGCGTCGTGCTCCAGCCCGATGACACGCGCGCCGGTGTGGAGCCGTGCGCCTGCGGCCAATGCCTTCTTCATGTAGGCGCGATCGGCTCCGGCGCGGATGCGGGCCGGGCATCCCGGCTCGCATGGGCCGATATGCGTACAGCGTGCGGTCCGCGGATCGTCCGCATCCTGCCCGACCGCCAGGTCGACGGGCCACCAATGCCAGCCAAGACTGTCGAAGGCCCGCGCCAGACGACGACCGGCCGGTCCGATCGATGGCATGGAGAGGGGCGCGGCCGTGCGCTCCGGACCGGCGGGATCGCCGGGAAAGGATGCCAGGCCGATTTCCGTCTCGTTGAGGTCGTAATACGGCGCGATGTCCTCGTAGGTGATAGGCCAGTCGTCGCCGACATTATCGAGGCTGCGCACGCGGAAATCCTCGGGACGATACCGGGGCACATGCGCTGCCCAATAGATGGACGAGCCGCCGACGGCATTGCCGATCATCGGTTTGATCGGGCTGTCGCTGTCGTCGACGGGATAGTCGTCGCTGTGTCGGCGGAGATTGGGGTTGTCGTTGAAGGTGGCGCGGCGCCGGCGCCCATAGCCCGGCTCACCCTGACCGAGGGCGGCGTAGTCGAACCAGTGGCCTCGTTCCAGACAGACGACGGACAGTCCGGCGGCCGCCAGTCGCCAGGCGGCGGCGGCACCCGTCGGCCCCGCTCCGATGACGACCACATCGGCCTCGATGTCGCCGCTCACAAGAGTTCCGCGCCGAAATTGCGGGCTGGATCGAGTTCTGCCTCGAGCCGCCCCGTCGGTCGCGCCGCCTCGCCGCCGGATCGCGGCAGGAACCGGCCGAAGCCCGGCGCGATCTGCAGCTTGTCCCCGGTTATGGCCACCGTGCCGCGCACCAGCACGGTTTCCGGCCAGCCGCGCACCACGCGGCCGGGGTAGGGTGTATAGCCCGTTGCATCATGTACGTCGGCATCGGCTAGCGTGACCGCGCGTTCGGGATCCCAGATGGCGATATCGGCGTCCGCGCCGGGCTGGATAGTCCCCTTGCGCGGATGGAGATTATAGATCCGGGCCGGGGCGGTCGCGGTGACCTCGACGAATTTCTCGAGCGTGAAACGGCCTTGCGACACCATGGCGTCGAACAGGATCGGCAGGCGGTTCTCCAGGCCGGGCATGCCGTTCGCCATCTGCTTGAAATTGGCGCCCGGGCCGGCTTTCAGCTTCCCCGTCTCGTCATGACGGAACGGCGCGTGATCAGAGGACACCACCTGGAGGTCGCCCAGCCCGATGGCCTGCCACAGCGCCTCGCTGTCGCCTTGGGTCCGCATCGGCGGGCTGCACATCCATTTCGCTCCCTCCGTCCCCGGCTTGTCGAGCGCGCTTGCATCGAGCAGCAGATAGTGCGGGCAGGTCTCGGCGAAGATCTTGGTGCCTTCACCGCGCGCCTGGCGGATCACGGCGGCCCCTTCCGCCGTCGAGACGTGGAAGATCATCACCGGCTGGTCGACGAGCCGCGCCATGGCGATGAGGCGTCCGAACGCCTCGACCTCGGCGAGGCGCGGATGGGCCATCGCATGATATTTCGGCTTGATATAGCCGCGTTCGACGAGCCGCTTGCCCATCCAGGCGATCATGCCATGGTTCTCGGCATGGACGCAGACCAAAGCGCCGGCCTTGCGCGCGGCGAGCAACACGTCGAGGAAGCGCTCGTCGTCAACCTTCAGGCGATCGTAGGTCATGAACAGCTTGATCGAGCTGTGGCCGGCCGCGACCAGCGCCGGCAACTCCTCGGCAATCACCTCCGGCGTCGGATCGGCGAGAATCATGTGCAGGGCATAATCAACCACCGCGCCTTTTTCCGCCAACCTGTGGTAGTCAGCGACCGTGCCTTTCAGGCTGGCGCCAACATGCTGCGCGGCGAAGGGAATGACCGTCGTGGTGCCACCGAATAACGCGCTGGTCGTCGCCGTGGCAAAGGTGTCAGCATTGACCACACCGGCGGCCGTCATCTGCTCGATATGGCAATGGGGATCTACCCCGCCCGGTAGAACCAGCTTGTCGGTCGCATCGATCACCCGCCTCGCCTCGCCGAGGCCGCGGCCGATGGCGGCGATCGTCTCTCCGGAGATGGCGACATCGGCGTCGAACGTTCCCGAGGCGGTGACCACACGGCCGCCGCGGATCATGCAGTCAAAGGGCTCTGCCACCTCAGATCTCCGCTGGTGAGAGGGCGCCGTGGGGGAGCGCCAGGGTTGACGAGGCCGCGCCGATATCCGGCGCAGCGGCCAGAAGCTGCCGCGTATAGGGGTGCTGAGGATCTGCAAACAGCTCCGCGCTGGGCGCGGCTTCCACGAGCTTGCCGCGGCTGAGCACGCCGATGCGGTCGGCCATGAAGCGCACCACGGCCAGGTTGTGGCTGATGAACAGATATGTCAGGCCAAGCCGGTCCTGCAAATCGCGCATGAGGTTGAGAATCTGGGCCTGGACGGACACGTCGAGCGCCGAGGTCGGCTCGTCGCAGACGATGAAAGCGGGATCGGAGGCGATCGCGCGCGCAATGGCGATGCGCTGGCGCTGGCCGCCTGAAAACTCATGCGGAAACTTCAGCCCGTCATCCGCATGCAGCCCCACCAGGCCGAGGAGTTCCCCGACCCGCGCCCGGGTGTCGGCTCCGGGCGCGCACAGCCCGAAAGCGGTAATCGGCTCGGCGATGATGTCGCCGACACGCCAGCGCGGGTTGAGGCTGGCATAGGGATCCTGGAAGACCATCTGGATGCGCCGTCGCAAGGCAAGGCGGGCGGCAGCCGCCGACGGCGCCGTCATGGACACGCCGTCGATGGCGATTTCGCCTGAGGTCGGCGCCATCAGGCCCACCACCATGCGGGCGATCGTCGATTTGCCGGATCCCGATTCGCCGACGAGCGCAAAGGTCTTGCCGCGCTCGACGGTGAAGGACACGCCATCCACCGCCAGCACCGGGGGCCGGCTGCGCCGTCGCAGCATCGAGATGAGGTTCCCGCGGGCGCGAAACTCCTTCTTCAGGTCCGATACGATCACAAGGTCAACCGTGCTCACGAAACCCGTCCTGCCGCCGGCGAATAGAGATGGCAAGCAGCAAAACTCGTGCCGGCGCGGCGCCCCGCCGGCTCCTCGACACGGCAGAGCGCGAAAGCCTGCGGGCAGCGTGGATGAAAGGCACAGCCCGACGGGATCGCCGTCAGCCGCGGCATGCTGCCTGGAATCTGCACCAGCCGGTCGGGCCGATGATCAAGCGGCGGGATCGCGCTCATCAAGCCCTGGGTATAGGGGTGGCGCGGCCGCCGCACGATGTCGTCCACCGGGCCGACCTCGACGACCCGTCCCGCATACATGACGGCGACGCGATCGGCTGCTTCGGCGATCACACCCATGTCGTGGGTGATCAGCATGACGGCCGTACGGCGCTCCTTGCAAAGACGTTTGATGAGGGCGATGATCTGCGCCTGGACGGACACGTCGAGCGCCGTGGTCGGTTCATCCGCGATGACGAGATCGGGCTCGCCGCACAGGGCCAGCGCAATCACCACGCGCTGGCGCATGCCACCCGAAAATTCGTGCGGATAGCTGTCGATGCGTGTCGCAGGGCTTGGAATGCCGGTTTCGGCGAGGAGGTCGATGGCCGCGAGCCGAGCTTGGCGCGCGCTGAGGTTGAGATGGGTCAGCATGGTCTCGACCAGTTGGTCGCCAATGCGGATCAGAGGATTGAGGCTCGTTAGCGGATCCTGGAAAATCATGCCGATGCGCTTGCCGCGAATGGCGCGCATGCCGCGCTCGTCGAAGCCGTCGATCCTGAGACCTCCCAGACTTATTTCGCCGGCCGTAATGCGTCCGGGGGGCGCGACCAGCCCCATGACGGCGGCGCCCGTTACGGATTTCCCCGCCCCGGATTCACCGACCACGCCCAGCACCTCTGCCTTGTCGATTGCGAAGGAGACGTCGTCGAGTGCGCGAACGGTTCCTCGCCGGGTGGCGAATTCCACACGGAGATCGCGGACGGACAAGACTGGCTCCACGTTCGGCGAACTCCGGGATCTTGTGTGACGGGTTGATCGGTCGCGCACCACACCGCTGCCGGACAAGATCTCCAGATCAGCAGGCGCCTGTCGCCGTATTGTGTGCACGGCCTCTTGTGCTGCGCAACATGTTTCGTAAAATGTCTAACAAACTAACATCATTCGCAACGGGAAAGTGACATCAGATGGTGGTCGACAGGCCTGGGCGGCTGAGGGACAAGGTCGTGGCTGTGACCGGGGCTGCGTCCGGCATCGGCCTGGCCAGCGCCGTTCTCTTCGCACAGGAGGGGGCGACGCTCGTCCTTGTCGATCGGGATGAAGCGGCTTTGGTGCGGGCCACGGCGATGGTCGAGGCAGCCGGGGGCGTGGCGCTTGCCCTTGCCGGCGACGTGGGTGACGTGATGACCGTGGACGCCCACGCCGAAGCAGCGCGCCAGCGCTTCGGCGGCTTCGATGTCCTGCTTGCGGCGGCCGGCTGGTCGACCGGCCAGTCGGTCGCGGACAGCTCGGTCGATGCTTGGGATGCGGTTCTGCGCACCAACCTCACCGGATCGTTCCTGTGGAGCCGGGCCGCCATTCACGCCATGCGGTCGCGCGGCGGCGGGGCGATCGTTCTGGTCGGCTCGCAACTGGCATTCGCGGGAGGCCGGGCCAACGCGGCTTATCTCGCGAGCAAGGGTGCGATCGTCAGCCTGGCGCGCAGTATGGCTCTGGACCACGCGGCGGAGAACATCCGCGTCAATGTGGTGGTGCCCGGCGCCATCGACACTCCGCTGCTCGCCCGCGCTTTCGAGCGATCGCCGGACGCGGCGGCAGCGCGTGCCGCCTCGGCGGCACGCCATCCACTCGGCCGTCTCGGCAGCCCGGACGAGGTGGCACGGGCGGCCCTCTTCCTCGCGAGTGACGAAGCCTCGTTTACGACCGGGTCTTGCCTGATGGTGGACGGCGGCTGGCTCGCGGCTTGACTTTCCCCGCCGCGGGCTCGCCGATCACCGAGGCGCGCTCGGCCAGGAAATGAGCCTCGAGGATCGTGCGCAGGTCCGCGACCGAGCCGCGCTGGGCGATCTGCATGATGATCTGGTCCTTCAGCGCGATATGACGGCGCACGACGACGGACAGGTCCGTATCCCGAAAACGGGCGAGATTGAGAATGATGAGGACATGGCGGGCGATAGCCGTCCACAGGGTCGCGAAGATGGGATTTTGCGCCGCATCGCAGATCACCCGGTGAAATGCGAGATCGGCGCGCAGCATCTCCTCGAAGTCCCCGGCACGGGCGGCCGTGCGCATGCGCGCGATCACAGCATCGAGTTCCTTTACATCCGCGGCCCCTGACTGCCAGTTTGCCACCGCGTCGCGCAGGAGAAGCGTTTCCAGGTCGATGCGTGCTTCCTGGACGCTCTGCACCATTTTCGGCGAAAAGGTCGCGACGCGAAAGCCGCGATGGCTCCCACCCTCGATAATCCCTTGGGTATGCAGGACCTTGAGCGCTTCGCGCACCGGCACGCGGCTCACGTTGAGGCTGGTGGTCAACGCGGTCTCGACGATGCGTGCACCGGGCGCGAGTTGGCCGCTGGCGATGGCTTCGGCGACCACATTGGCAATGGCTTCGGGAAGCGACTCGCGTTTCGGATTGAGAAACTGGTAGGTCGGTTGTTGGGAGGCTGAAGCCTTGGTCATCGGCACCATCATTCGCGTATGGAGTAATTTGTATAACAATTTTCCAACGCGTGTCATGCGCGCAGTTGGCATCCCGCGCGGCGGCCCCCGATATCCAACGTCATGTGACGGAACCGGGAAGAACAAAACGTCGGTCTGGGGCGATGAATTCCCTGACGTTGTGATCGATGACGGCGTCTCTGCGAGGGGTGTCTTTTTTGACGCCGCTGTGAACGAAGTGATTTTTCGGGCGTTGACCTGCATGGAATCAAACGGAGGTTCGCATGGATAGTGAACAAATCAAGGGCGCAGCGCAGGACATGGCTGACAAGGCTAAGGACGCTGCTAAAGAGACGTGGAATTCTGGACGCGACAAGGTGGTAGACTTGAAGGACCAGGCGGCCAGCACCGCGAAAGACGTAACGCGCCAGACGGTGGACGCCGGCCAAGCCTATTATGAGGATGGCGTTCAGGCCTTGGGACGCCAAGTAGGGTCAAGCCCGCTGAGTAGCATACTCGTGGCCGGGATGTTTGGCGCCGTCATTGGCTGGATGTGCCGGGGTAGGGCTGACGAGAATAGTCGCAGGTCTTGGCGCTAAATAGGTCTTGGCGCTAAAGCAGAGACGCGCCCCCACGGGGGGCGCTCTCAATGCTGGGCTTCCGCTGGCATCATCTGACCAATTCTTCATTCCGGCTGGAGCCGGGATGAGTATTGAACGAGCGGCGTGTCAAGAGCACATCGCGCTCCATTTTCTACGCCGGGTCTCAGCCGAATAATGATAGTAAGGAATTCTCGCTCTGCAAGCCTGCCTGTACGGGAGGCGCAAGGATCTGTCGCCTCAAGAATCAGCAATCGACGGATGAGCACTTTCCGCTAGCCCAACAAAAAAGGCTGTAAAGTTGTGCTCCTCTAGCTGATCACTCTGCGGTAGCCCAGTGATGCGATATTATGATGCATCGGAACTTGGATCGGTTTTGGCTGCTTCTTTGTCTAGGCGGAGGAAGACATGTCCACACCGAAGGTCGCTTCGATCACAGTGTCCGCAGAGCACGTAACAGAAGCCGAAGCGCGATGCGCCCGGCAACGCGAGTTCATCAGGGAATTGCGGGCCAGTGGCCAGGCCACTGCCACGGCGGAGGCGATCCTGGAGAGCATGCAGGTTTGTCTCGCCCGCGTGCGCGAAGCCGCTGAGAGCCCAAAGGCGACCTAAGCCGATCCACCTGGTAAAAGCAAACCCCCGGCCCAAACCGGCACTGGCGGGAGCGCGGGGCTGTGCATCCCTATCCGCTGAAAGTCTGCGAGATGTATGAGTCATGTAGGCGCCCCGACCCGCTTGGGGAAGCTGCCGGATCGGGGCTGCTCCCGGGCGCTCAGGCTGAAAACGTCGGGAGCATAGAGCTAACAACCGCCGCGCCGCGATGTTCCGAGCCGTCAAGACGTGGTCGTGATTGATATCGGCCTCGCTATAGCTTCAACTCCATGGCCTGTTAGTCCACGTCTGACGAATGAACTTCCAGTCCAAGGCCCTTTTATTACTTGAATTTGTATAGTTTAAGCGACGTCTGAGCGATGATGTTCCGATCATCGCGTGAAGGCACCCACTGGACCAGTGAGTCGATGGTGGACTGGTAGGTCACCGTCTTCTCAAAGTCCGTAAACGGGCAGTCACTGCCCCAAACCAGGCGCTCTGGGCCCGCCACGGCCATGAGCCGGTCCGCAAGCGGCTGGGGATCACAGACAATGCGGAACCCGCCGGACAGCTTGCCCCACGTGCGGCCGGAATCGAACGCACGCAGATAGGCTCGGAAGCCTTCGCTCTCGGCGCCGGTTTCGGGGTCGGGCCGACCGAAATGATCGACCACCAGCTTGACGGGGGATCGTGTCAGGACTGGCAATACCTCCGGTAGGCGCT
The DNA here is from genome assembly GCF_018398335.1 of Chelatococcus sp. HY11. NCBI lineage: Bacteria > Pseudomonadati > Pseudomonadota > Alphaproteobacteria > Hyphomicrobiales > Chelatococcaceae > Chelatococcus > Chelatococcus sp. HY11. The sequence goes on along the minus strand of NZ_JAHBRX010000002.1, from coordinate 1,161,276 downwards.
GGCCCTCGATATGCAGATGCACGTGCCAGTCGAGGTCGGCGAGCCGCCAGAGCAGCCGCTGGAACTCCGCGCCCGCAACATCGGGCAGTTGCTTGCGCCCCCGGAAGGACAGGCGGACGCCGACCACGCCGTCGCCGTCCATCGCCTTGAGGATGTAGGGATCGATCCCGGGCTCGACGATGACCGTGCCGCGCAGGCGCGGCTCGCGCTTCAGCGCCTTGATCATGTAGTCGTTATAGGTGCCGAGGAAGCTCGGCGCGGCAATGACGGCGTTTTCCACGCCATGGGCATCGAGGATCGCCAGATAGTCGGCCGTCTCGAAGTCATGCGTCGGCAGATGCAGCCCGCCTGGCGCCATCGGGAGGTCGGCGCGAAAGATATGGGCATGCGTGTCGACGAGCGCGAAATCGCGATTTGCTGGGGTCAAGGCCATGGTGGGCGTTCCTCAGGATGCAAAGGCGTATGTGGACAGCGTCGGGAAGGGAAGGCCGTGTCCCTCCGCCGCGATGCGGATTGCATCGAGCTCTGCCTTGGGCAGGGCAATGCCTTCTGCCCGGCGCCTCGTCTCCAATCGGGCTTCCGGCTCGCCTGAGACCAGAATCTCGGAGAAGCCGTCGGCGAGCGCCGACGACTTCACCCGGTTGGTGAGAAAGTCCATGCGCTCGGCGAATTCCGTCATCGGCAGGAACAGGTCCGGTTTGATGGCCATGATGAAATGCCCGACATTTTGGGGCTTTGTGAATTCCTCGGTATGGTTGGTCACCTCGCCGGCAAAGGCCGAGCCGGAGAACACGCCCGAGAAGATATCCATCATCATGGCGATCGCCGAACCCTTCGGACCGCCGACGGGCAGGACCACGCCGCCGTCGAGGATCGCCTGCGGATCGGTGGTGGCGCGACCATCCTTGTCGAGGCCCCAGCCTTCGGGAACGCTCTGGCCCCGCTTGGCGGCCAGGCGCACCTTGCCCCGGGCGGCGACGGCGACCGCCATGTCGAGCACGAAGGGCGGCAGCTTCCCGCCAGGGGCGCCGGCGGCGAAGGGGCTCGTGCCTAGCACGGGGTCGCGGCCGCCCCAAGGCGGCATGGACGCGGAAGCATTGGTGAAGACCAGCGACATGTAGCCGGCGCGCACGGCCTGCAGGACATAGCTCGCCGCCATGCCGAAGTGGCTGCTCCGATGGACCGAGGCGAGGCCTACGCCGTATTGCGAGGCCATCTCGATCGCCTCGCGCATCGCCCGCTCAGCGACGACGAAGCCGAAGCCGTCGTCACCGTCCACCGAGGCGGCAACCGGCGTCACCTTGGTGACGCGGATCGCCGGCACGGGATTGATGAGGCCAAGGTGGATCCGCTTGATATAGTGCACGAGCCGCACGACACCGTGTGTCTCGACGCCACGCAGATCGGCCTCCACCAGACAGCGGGCTACCAGCTCAGCGTCGGCTGGCGACAGGCCGCTCTTTTCGAGCAGTTGGGCCGAAACGAGGGTCAGATCTTCTGCCCGGATGAAAAGCTTCTCCGCAGGCTTGGTGCCATCCATCGTCTTGTCCTTCCTTGGGGATCAGGTCCATTCCGCGATCGGAATGTCAGGCAGCGTCGGCGAGCGCCTCGCGACCCAGTATGAAGTCCGCCGCCTTTTCCCCGATCAGCAGGGCGGTGGCGTAGGTATTGGCGGAGACCATCGCGGGAATGACCGAGGAATCGGCGATCCGCAGGTTCTCCAGGCCGTGGACGCGCAACTGGTCGTCTACCACCGTGTTGCGTGCGGTGCTCGGCCCCATGCGGCAGCTCCCGGCGAGGTGATAGGTGCTCGATCCGTAGCGGCGCGCGAAGTCGAGCAGTTCGTCATCGGTCTGCAGCGAGGCGCCCGGTAGCCGCTCCGCGTCGTAATAGGCGGCCATCGGCTGGCTCTGGAGGATGCGGCGCGCGGAGCGAATGGCGTGCAGCAGGACCCGGCGGTCTTTTTCGGCGGCGAGATAGTTCGGCTGGATCGTCGGCGCCGTGTTGACGTCGGCCGACGTGATGTGGACATAGCCGGTGCTTTCCGGACGCATCTGCCAGGCGCCGGCCGTGATTCCGGGATAGTCGTCGAGCACGCCGAGCTGCCCGTCCTTGTAGCTCGCGGGCGTGAAGATGATGGTGTAGTCCGGCGCGTCGAGCGCCGGATCTGAGCGGCCAAAAGCGTAGCAGACCGCCGCGCTGAGGGCCAAAACGCTCGGCTTGCGCAGGCTCCAGCGCAGGAACTCGGACATCAGGCGCGGGCCCTTCACGAGGCCGTTGATGGTGCCGATGTTCTTCACGCTGGCGACAAGACGGGGACTGTAGTGATCCGAGAGGTTTTCGCCGACGCCATTGAGCGCGTGGCGGACAGTAACGCCCGCGCGGGTCAAGACATCCGGGTTGCCGATGCCAGACAGTTGCAGCAGACGCGGCGTGTTAATGGCGCCGGCACTGACGATGACTTCACGGCGCGCGCGCACTTCCGACGCAACGCCGCCGCGCCTGTAGCTGACGCCGACAACACGCTTGCCGTCGAGGATGAGGGAGGAGGCCTGGGCATCGGTCAGAACCCGGATATTAGGCTTCTTCATGACCGGATAGAGATAGGCGCGGGCCGCGCTGATCCTGCGGGAGCCGGCTATCGTGCGCTGGTAGTAACCCGTGCCTTCCTGGGTGGCGCCGTTATAGTCGGCATTGCGCGGCAGCCCGATCGACTGCGCGCCGGCGATGAAAGCCTCGCATAGGGGATGTCTCCAGTCGGGATCGGTGACGGGCAGCAGCCCCTTGCTGCCGCGGTAGTTCGGATCGTGAGGCGCCATGCGGCTTTCGATTCGTCGGAAATAGGGAAGCACGTCCGCATAGCCCCAGCCGCGATTGCCGCTCTGCGCCCAGGCGTTGTAGTCGTTCGCCTGCCCGCGCACATAGACCATGCCATTGACGGAGCTCGATCCGCCCAGCGTCTTGCCCTGCGGCGCGTATAGTTTCCGGCCGCCGCTCCCCTCCGACGGTTCGCTGTAGAATTGCCAGATCAGAGAAGGATTGAAGAGCGTTTTTACGAAGCCAACCGGCATATGGATGAAAAAATTGCTGTCGACAGGTCCGGCTTCGAGGACGCAGACCGAGGCGCCGGCCGTCACCAGCCTGTTGGCGATGACACAGCCAGCCGAGCCGCCACCTATGATCACATAGTCAAAAACGTCCATGTTTCTTCCCCAATCCGCCGAATCTTCGAAAGATATCGGCTTGATTCGACAAACAGCATCCAGCGCCGTCGAGGCAAATCGCGGATTACCGGTGTCCTATAAGCCGTCTTTATGGAGCAGGGCGCAGCTTCGTCTCTCATTCACCTGGGCTTATGGCATCGTTCGCTTTGCTGATTTGGTCGCCTGCTCTGGCTGGCTTACCTTTCCACCGCTCGAGTCAACAAGATCAAAAAGGGAGGCCCATGTCCGGCACTCAGAAGAGACTGATCGACTCCGCTGCGGCGCGGGCGGAAGCAAAGCGCTTGTCCAACAAGGTTCTTGTTGGTGGCAGCCTCGTCGCCGCTGAGACGGATGCGACGATCGACGTCATCCACCCCCCGACGATGGAGGTGATCGCGACCGTGCCGCGCTGCGGCGCTGCCGATGCCGCGCGCGCCGTGGAAGCTGCAGCGAAGGCCTTTCCCGTGTGGTCGCGCATTCCTGCCCGCGAGCGCGGCAGGCTGATCGCCCAGGCTGCGGACCGGATCGAGGCGGAACTTGAGACGCTGTCACAGCTGCAGACGCTCGAAACCGGCCACCCGATCGCTTCGCAATCCCGCGGCGACATGGCCACCGCGGTCGATATGCTACGCATGTTCGCCGGGGTCTCCGGCGAGCTCAAGGGCGAGACGGTTCCCGATGCGCAGGGCGTTCTGCACTACACGACCTGCGAGCCGATCGGCGTGATCGCGGCGGTTATCCCGTGGAACGGTCCGGTCTTCACGTTGAGCGCCAAGATCGCGCCGGCTCTCGTGGCGGGCAACACCATCGTGGTCAAGAGCGCGGAAACCGCCCCGCTCGCCGTGTTGCGCTGCGCGGAGATCATCCAGTCCTTCCTGCCTCCGGGCGCGATCAACATGATCTCCGGCGTCGGCGAGGAAGTCGGCAAGCCGCTGGTGCAGCATCCGGCCGTGCGCAAGGCGACCTTCACCGGCTCGGTCAACGTCGGCAAGCTCATCTCGCAATATGTTGCCGACAAGCTCATCCCGGTCACGCTTGAGCTCGGTGGCAAGAACCCCAATATCGTGATGGCCGATGCTGATCTCGCGTTGGCCATTCCAGGCGTCGTGGCCGGCATGCGCTTCATGCGGCAGGGCCAGTCCTGCATCGCGGGCTCGCGCATCCTGATCCAGGAGCGCATCTACGACGAGGTCGTCGAAGGTGCAGTCAAGCTGATGAATGCGCTGGTTGTCGGGAATCCCTTCGACGAGAACACCGAGGTCGGAGCGATCATCTCCCAGAAGCAGATGGATCGCATCCAGTCGTTCGTGAGCAGCGTCAAGGATATCCCCGGCGCCCGCGTTCTTTGCGGTGGGTCGCCCGAGGCCGATTCGTCGATGCCGGGTCGCCTCTTCATGCGGCCGACCCTGATCGACAACGTGCCGCATGACGCGCCGCTCTGTCAGGAGGAGATCTTCGGGCCCGTGGCGGTGGCCGTGCGGTTCACCGACTTCGAGGATGCGATTCGCATTGCCAATGACAGCGTCTTTGGCCTGGCTGCCGCGATGTGGACGCGGGATCTCGGCACTGCGATGCAGTTCGCGGCACGTATCGAGGCCGGTCTCGTGCAGGTCAACCAGTATGCGGGCCCCCGCGCCAATGTCTCCTATGGCGGGCTGAAGGTCAGCGGGCTCGGCAAGGAATATACGCTCCAATCCATGCTCAACCACTTCACGCGCTCGCGCACCATCCAGATCAACGCCGGGCTGCGTTCCTAGCACCCGTCGTGGCGATCCACGGGCGGTCTGTGAGGGCGGCCGGCAGGCATTCGATCTGTATTCGGCCCTCATCGCGAGGCAGGCCTGCCTCGCGCGCAAGCAACGCTTCAACAAGGAACGACATCATGCAGTTCATGGTCATCAGTGATCCGCAGCCGGCCCGCCCCTCCCAGGTGCGCGGAATCCAGACGACGTTCTGGGACTGGCTGGATCGCCAAAAGGAGGCGGGCATCGTCAAGGCCGTCTATGTGAAGACGGGCCGCGGCGCGATCGTCGTTTTCGAGGTCGAGAGCCACGAGACGTTGCATCGCCTGATGACGGAATGGTCGGACTGCGTGCCCGCCGCATTCACAGTCTTTCCCCTGATCGATCCGGCGCATCAAGAGGCCATTGCCCGCAAGGGGGCGTGAGGTCCCGCGACATTCCGCCGTCGTGACAGGGCCGCCGCGGTGCTCGCGGCGGCTTTTTGTTTGCCGGCGAATAGTGCCGTCAGACGATCAGCGCGGCTTGTTCTGAAAGGCGCGTATCGCGGCGGCGCGATCCTTGGCACCGGCCAGCAGGAAAGACAGGTCGGCGCCCGAGGAGACATAACGCGCACCAAGGCCGACGAACTGCTCGATCAGCTTCGGTTTATTGGCGAGACCGCCGATCCCGACGGTCTTGCCGTGCCTGGCGCAGGCCTCGATGGTGCGCCGATAGGCATCGGCCACGCGTTGATGTTCGAATTGGCCGTCGATTCCAAAGTCTGCGCAGAGATCGTTGGTACCGATCATCAGGATATCGACGCCATCGACCGCAGCGATTTCCTCGGCATTGTCGAGGCCGCGCTGGTCCTCGATCATGGCGATAACCGTCGTCGCGTCGTTCAGCGCCTTGCGCACCTCATCGACGGGCCAGGTCTGGAATCCGAGATGCGGGATGCCCACGGTCACCGAACGCTCGCCGCGCGGGGGAAATTTGGCATTGCGAACGACTTTCTCGGCGTCGCGAGCCGAGGTGATATGCGGTGCTATGACGCCAAGCGCTCCGTTGTCGAGCACGCGTGAGACATAGTCCGACTCGATGCTGGGAACGCGCACGAACGGGGTTACCCCCGCCAGCAGCGAAGCCATGCAGATCTGAGCTGTCGTTTCGAGAGAGAACGAACAATGTTCGAGGTCCACATACAGCGAATCGAAGCCGCTGACCCTGGCGATGCTCACGATTTCAATGCTCTGTACGAGCCGCACGATCATCGATACCGCGACTTCATCCTTGGCAATGCGGGTTTTGACATTGTTTCTGACGAGATCTTGCAGTTCCATCTGTTCGCCCATGCTGTGTGAGATGGGCATAGCTAACGCCCCATGCGCCGAGGCAGACAGTCACAATTCGGGCCTTGTTCATAAGTCAGGATGATGGGCTGCCGTCGATCGACTCCGGCAGCACAGTGCCATAGGTCTCCGAGATCTTGGTCTTCAAGGTATCGATGAAGCTCCGCATCGTCCGCGTCTGTCCTCGGCCGATGGGATGGATCAGCATGGTTTCCACGGTGATCCTTGGTTCGAACCTGCGCGCCACAAGCGATGGCATGGAGGCTGCGCTGAGCAGCAGAGGCTCGACCATCGCGATGCCCGCGCCGCGCGCGGCCAGGACGAAGGCCGTCATCGAATAGTTGACCTGCACGGCGCGTACCAGTTCCACGTCGCAGTCCCGGAAGGCTGTTTCCACTGGCCCGCCGATCGGGGTGTGCGGCGCGTAGGTGATAATCGGATGCCCGGCGAGCTTCTCGACGGTGATGACCTCTTCCTGCGCCAGCGGATGGTCGGTCGGCATGATGCAGGCGATCTCGGCGCTCGCCAGCAGCTCCGCCTCGACCGCGGGATCCCTGATCGGCCCGAAGCCAAGGCCGAAATCGGCTTCGCGACGGGACACGCGATCGATGACCTGATGGGTGGGCAAGGCATGGACGGAGAACCGGACCGACGGTTTGAAGCGGGAGAAGACGGCAACGGCTTCGGCCAGGGGGCCATTGGCGATGGCGAAGGTGGCCGCAACCGTGATGTTGCCAAGTCTGCCGCCGGCGAGATCGTTGGCGACGCGGCTGACGGTTTCGACGCGCTGGAAGATGTTGGCGATGTCGGGGAAGATGGCTTCCGCTTCGGGCGTGGGCTGCAGCCGCCCGCCGGTGCGCTCGAACAGCTTGATGCGCAACTGGTCCTCGCAATGGCGCAGCACGGCGCTCACGGCCGGCTGCGTCACGTTTAGAAGCCGGGCGGCGCCGGTGACCGAACCGGCGCGCATGATCGCGTGGAAGACTTCCATCTGCCGCAGGTTCATGTCTGCTCCCCCCAATTCGCGGCTCCAACTGTCCGCTTCTGTATGGTTGTGCGGAGGAGGTCCACATAAGCCTGCTCGTTTCCGACGATAACCGCTTCGACGCTCGATATGCCGATCGCCAGCGGGGTGGCGCCCAGGCTCTCCGGCAGCAGCATCGCGATCGCGCCGGCGCCCTTGACGACACCGCTGATGGACAGGGCATAGCCCTGCGCACGCGCCTTGCGCACCTTCTCGATGAGCGCGGATGGGTCGAGTTTCTTTGAGGGATCGGGCGTGTCGCTGTTGATGCGGCGGATCAGCCGGCTGATCTGCGCGTCGTCGTGGCGCGCCAGCAGGATATGCCCGACCGCCGTCGTGCCGAGCCCGCGGAAGCTGCCGGGCTCGGCATGAAGCCGCACCGGCCCGGTGGCGTCGATGATCTGAACATATTGCGCCTGAATACCATTCTGCACGCCGAGCAGGATCGTCTCGCCGGTGGCGTCGCTCAGATCCTGCATGATCGCACGCACCCGTTCCTGATCGTAGAGCTGGGTCGCCACCCAATCGACGAGGAACGTCAGGCGCGCCGTCGGCAGGTAAGTGCGCGCCGAGCCGTTGTAGCTGAGGTACCCCATGCCGACCATCGTGCGCATGATCGAGGACACGCTGGAATTGGGATAGCCGTAGTGCGTCGCCAGTTCCGCGACCGAGACGCTGCGCTGCACCGCCGCGAAATATTCGAGAAACTCGAAAACCCGCCTGGCTGATTTCACTCCCTCATCCGCCATACGATTCTCCCGCGGCGTCCTATTCTCAAAATCTCTATATATTAATGAGTAGCGAAAATGAATTTTTACTTTGCGCGCTCCAGTCGCCGTGGCTTATTTCCGAACTGACAGGCGCGCAGAACAGAGCACGGCGATGATTTTTCCGCCGGACGCGCGACGCCCCGGGAGAAACCAATGGCTGACAAGCGTAGCGATGAGATCAAACTCGGTGTGTTCTACTGGCCGGGCGGTCACCATGTGGCTGGCTGGCGCCATCCCGACGGCGAGACCGACAGCGCTTTCAACTATCAGCGGTGCGTGGAACTCGCGAAGACCGCGCAGCGCGGCAAGTTTGATCTGTTTTTTCTGGCCGATCTCGTCGGTATTCGCCCGGAGAACCTGGACGCGCAGGCCGGCGCCGCGCGCGCGGTCTATTTCGAGCCATTGACATTGCTGGCGGCGCTCGCGGCCGTGACTGATAGGATCGGGCTCGTGGCGACCGCGACAACCACCTACAACGAGCCCTACCACCTGGCGCGCAAGTTCGCCTCGCTCGACCTTATCAGTGGTGGCCGCGTCGGATGGAACCTTGTCACCTCCCACAATCAGGCGGAGGCGGCCAATTTCAGTGCCAACCCGCATATGGCGCACGCGGACCGCTATGTCCGCGCCACCGAATTTGCTGAGGTCGTCAAAGGGCTATGGGACAGCTGGGAAGACGACGCCATCGAGGCGAACAAGGAAACGGGCCGCTATTTCGATCCGGCGAAGATGCATTTCCTCAATCACAACGGCCCGTTGTTTTCGGTGAAAGGTCCGTTGAACGTGCCGCGATCGCCCCAGGGACAGCCGGTCATCGTCCAGGCCGGATCATCGGGCCCCGGGCGCGATCTCGCCGCGCAGACCGCCGAAGTGATTTTCACGGCCGCTGAAAGCCTCGCGGAAGGCCAGGCTTTCTACGCCGACGCGAAGGGGCGTCTTGCCGCCCACGGCCGCAGCCCCGACGACCTGGTCATCATGCCGGGCATCTTCCCGGTGATCGGCCGCACCGAGGCCGAGGCGAAGGAAAAATACGAGTACCTGCAATCGCTCGTGCAGCCATCGGTCGGCATGTTCCTGCTTCAGCATCTGCTGGGCCGCGACCTCTCAGCCTATCCGCTGGACGAGCCGCTGCCGGACCTTGCCGATCACGACGGCGCGAAGGGACGGACTGAGGTCATCCTGCGGATGGCGCGTAAAGACAACCTGACGCTCCGGCAGCTTTATCTCAACGTCGCCGTCGCGCGCGGGCACAATGTGGTCATCGGCTCCCCCAGCCAGGTTGCGGACGTGATGGAAGCCTGGTTCGACGGACGCGCCGCCGACGGCTTCAATGTGCTGCCGCCCGTGTTTCCCACGGGCCTGAACGAGTTCGTCGACCTCGTGGTCCCGGAACTCCAGCGCCGCGGCCGCTTCCGCACGGAGTATAGCGGCGCCACGCTGCGGGAGCATCTGGGGCTGCGCAAGCCCGCCTTCAAGGCGCCGGACGCACGCTGACCGGTCGCGGGCCGCGCTCTGCCTTATGGCAGGGCGCGATATGCTGATGGGACAAAGACGCAATTGGCGCAGACGGACAAAATTGCGGTTGCTAACGTCTAATCACGATTGATGGCCCTCTCCATGATGGAAGGGAATTGAAATGATCATCGTTTTATAATTATTATTGTCAGGCCAATAACGGAGGGCCGCGCTTTTGGCGGAAAGGCGCCGGACCAGGTGGAAACGTTGATCGAGTCGCCGGGACAGATCCGAAGAATCCGGGCGTCCCGGCAAAACGGGAGGAGGATGGAATATGATCAAGTTCACGAAGCGTAGCCTTTTGCTTGCCGCGGCCGGCAGTCTGGCCCTCGCCGGTGGCAGCGCCCACGCGCAGGACGCGTTCAAAGTTGGTGCCATCAACCCTTACTCCGGAGCGGTCGCCCTCTATGGAGACGAGGTCACACGCGGCTATGAACTTGCCGCCGAGAAGATCAACGCCAATGGCGGATTGCTTGGAAAGCCGATCAAGATCATCCGCGGCAATGCCACGAACGCGCAGGAGGCGATCGCCTCGATCGACCAGTTATCGACCCGCGACAACGTCGATGTCTTCATCGGCACCTACATGAGCGCGGTCGCCGCCGCCGGCAGCGAGGCGGCATTGCAGTATGACAAGCTCTACTGGGACACGAATGCGCTTGCCGCCAACCTCACCGAGCGCGGCCTGCCGAACTTCGTGCGGTCGGGGCCTTCGGCCGGCACCTTTGCCGAACTCTCGGCTAAGGCGGTGGTCGATCTCGTCGCCAACGGTCTCGGCAAGAAGCCGGGTGATCTGAAGGTCTGGATCACCCATGAGGATTCAGTCTATGGCACCACGATCGGCGATCGCCAGGCGGAGCTTCTGAAAGAGGCGGGTGTCAAGGTCGTCGGCAAGACGCCCTATAGCGCCAAGTCCATCGATCTGACGGACGTGATCTTGCGCATGCGCGACGGCGCGCCCGACGTGTGGCTGAGCACCGGCTACATCCCTGACAGCAATCTTCTGTTGCGCACCGCGCAAGGCCAGAACTTCAAGCCGCCGGTAACGATCTTCAACGGTACCGCCGATACCAAGGAGACCCTCGAGGCTCTGGGCCCGGCGGGTCTCGAAGGCATTTTCGTCGTGTCCTATCCGCGCTACGATATTTCGGAGAAATTCGGCCCGGGCAAGGACGAGTATCTCGCCGCCTATAAGGCGAAGTTCGGCGGCGAGCCGATCGCGCCCCAGAGCCTCAACGCCTATGTCGGCTTTCAGGTAATGGCCGAGGCCATCAAGGCGGCGGGCGGGACAAAGCCCGAGGCCGTCGTTGCCGCGGCGAAAGCATTGAACAAGCCGCTCGGCTCCTATGCGACGGGTTTTGGCGTGAAGTTCGATGACAAGATGCAGAACGGGCTGGCCTTCCCGACGGTGGGCCAGTGGCAGGGCGGCAAGGTCGTCACCGTGTATCCGAATGAAGCGGCTGTTCCGGGCGTCAAGCCCATCGGCCTTTCTTCCAAGTAAAATAATGTAGGACACGCGCTGCCATCTCTGTCGGCGCGTGTCTCGCGGAGGCGCCCATAATGTCAGCCTTTATCAACGTCGTCACAGTCGGCTTGCTGCTTGGCGGTATATACGGACTCGTCAGTATCGGGTTGAATCTCATCTTTGGCGTCATCCGCATTGTCAATTTCGCCCAGGGCGAATTCGTTATGCTGGGCATGTACGGCGCTTATCTCGCGTATCTGTTGATCGGCGTCGATCCCTATGTGTCCATCCTGGTGGTGGTGCCGAGCCTGTTCCTCTTCGGCGTGGTGGTTCAGCGCTTCATCCTGCAACCGCTGCAGAACGAACCGATGATGCAGGTCTTTGCCACCTTCGGCCTGCTGCTGTTGCTGCAGAACATGGTCCTGGCGATTACCCGCGGCATGAGCTACACCGTGCCGACGCCCTTGTCGCAGGTCCATTTCGACCTTGGCGGGGTGAGCCTCAGCCTCTCGCGGCTCATTGTCCTGCTTTCCGTTTGCGTTGTCGCCATCGGGCTCAGCTGGTTCCTGAAGCACACGCTTCTCGGCAAATCCGTGCGCGCGGTGACACAGGATCGCCGTTCGGCCCGGCTCATGGGCATCAATGTCGAGTGGACCTACATGCTCACCTTCGGCACGGGCGCGGCGCTGGCCGGGCTCGCCGGCACCCTGCTCGCGCCGATCTACACCATGTCGCCGCAGATCGGCGGGAACTTCATTGTCGCGGCCTTCGCAGTAGTTGTTCTCGGCGGGCTCGGCAGCGTCTGGGGCGCCTTCGCCGGGGGGTTCATCATCGGCATGATCGAGGCGTTCGCCGGGTACTACGTCAATCCGGAACTCAAGCATGTCGCCTGGTTCCTCGTGTTTATCATCGTGCTGATCGTCCGTCCGAGCGGACTATTCGGTGTCATGGGCGCTGAAGAGGTAGGTCTCCGTGAGCAGAACTGACACATTGCCCATGCCGGCATCCGCGTTGAAAGCAAAATCCGTCACAGGTCTCACCACCTTTGATACGGAACTGGTGCGTATCGCGGCGGTGGCGATCGTCTTGCTGGGCTGCACCTGGCTGTTGTCCGGCCAGCCGTTCTACATGAACATCCTGTCCTACACCTTTCTCTTCGCGGCGCTGGCAACAAGCTGGAATATCATCGGCGGCTATGGCGGACAGTTCTCGCTCGCCCACGGCGTCTACTTCGCCATCGGGGCTTATCTCGCCGGCAACCTCTACATCCGGTTCGGCCTTTCGCCGTGGATCGCGCTGGTGCCGGCCGCACTGGCGGCCGCGATCGCGGCCGCCTTGATCTGCTGGCCGCTGTTTCGCCTGAAGGGAAAGTTCTTCGGCATCGCAACCTTGGCCGTCAGCGAGGTCGCCTTCGTGCTCGCCAATTACTTCGACAGCCTGACGGGCGGACCACGTGGCATGTCCCTGCCATTCAAGGCAGGGTTTTCAAACATGATATTCACGAACCGCTTCTCTTATGCCCTGCTGATGCTCGGGTTCCTCATCTTCTGCCTGATCGTCAGCGGTTTCGTCTACAGAACCCGGCTTGGATACTATCTCCAGGCTGTCCGCGACGATCAGGATGCGGCGCAGGCGAGCGGTATCGACGTGCTGTATGTCAAAATGACGGGCATGGCGCTCAGCGCGGCGCTGACAGCGATGGGGGGCGTGTTCTTCGCTTTGTATCTGCGCTTCATCGATCCCCCGACGCTGCTCTCCTTGCCCGACATCGGCGTCCGCTTCCTGCTCATCTCGCTGATAGGCGGCGTTGGCACCCTCTTCGGCCCCCTGGTCGGGGCGCTGCTCATCGTGCCGGTAGAGTTTTACCTGCGGGCGACGATCGGTGGCTCAATCCCGGGAGGCCATCTCGTTGTGCTGGGGGCAGTTCTCATCCTGTGTTCGCTCTTCCTGAAGCGCGGCATCGTCGGCGCCGTCGAAAGCGCCTGGCAGTCAATCAGGAGGCGCCGCCATGGCTGAGCCGCTTCTCAAGATCGATGGTGTCACCAAGCGTTTCGGGGGACTGACAGCGGTCAACAACGTCTCGTTGGAAATGGCCAAGGGCGATCTCGTGAGCCTCATCGGCCCGAACGGGGCCGGCAAAACTACCCTGTTCAACCTTGTGACGGGGCAGCTGAAGGTTTCGTCGGGCGCGGTGCTCTTCAAGGGCGAGGACATCACGGCCGCGTCGCCGCAGAAGCGCGCGGTGCTCGGCTTTGGCCGCACGTTCCAGATCTCCAAGACGCTGACCTCGCTTACAACGCTTGAAAACGCGCTCATCGGCGCCTTTCTACACAACCGCGGCGCGCAGGCGGCCGCCCGGCGGGCGAGCGAAGCGCTCGAGATGGTCGGCCTGTCGGCCCGCGCTTCGGTGAGGGCCGGCCTGCTCACGCTCAGCGAGCGCCGGCGGCTTGAGATCGCGCGCGCCCTCGCGCTTGATCCTACCATTATCCTGCTGGATGAAGTGATGGCGGGGCTCAACCAGACAGAGGTCGACGAGGTCATCACGCTCGTGCAGCGGCTTCACCGCGAAGGCTTCACGATCCTGGTCATCGAGCACAATCTGAAAGTCGTGCGGGCCTTTGCCAACCAGGTGGTCGTGCTGAACTTCGGTACGAAAATCGCGCAGGGAAGCCCGGAGGATGTGCTGTCCGACCGGCAGGTGGTCGAGGCTTATATCGGGAAGGCGCGCCGGTGAATACCATCCTGGAAATCCGAGATCTCCACGCCGGCTACAATCAGGCGGCCGTGCTCGAAGGCATCTCGCTTTCGGTTTCCGACGGCGAGATCGTGTCCATTGTCGGCGCCAATGGCGCCGGAAAGAGCACGTTGCTCGGCGCCATCACCCGGCTGGTAGAGGTCACGCGCGGGTCGATCCATTTCGACGGCACTGATATCACCACGATCGCACCGCACCGCTTGCCCGCCATGGGCCTCGTGATGGTGCCCGAGGGCGGCCGGCTGTTTCCCTTCATGACCGTCCAGGAAAACCTGGAACTTGGCTATTTCGCTCGACGTTCCCGGCAGGATGCGAAGGACAGGCTGGAGGAAGTCATCAGCCTTTTCCCGGTCCTCGCGGAGCGTCGCGAACAACTGGCGGGGCATCTCTCCGGCGGCGAGCGCCAGATGTGCGCCATTGCGCGGGCGGTGATGAGCCGCCCGAAGCTGCTGATGCTCGACGAGCCTTCTGTCGGGCTGTCGCCAATGATGGTGGGCAAGGTGTTCGAGCTCGTGGAGGCGTTGGCGCGCCACGAAGGTCTGTCCATCGTCCTGGTCGAGCAGAATGTGGAGGAGGCCCTCGAGCTGTCGAAGCGGGCCTATGTCGTGGAGCACGGCCGGATTGTCCGGTCCGGCAGTTCCGACGACTTGCGCAATGATCCGGCGCTGCAGGCCGCCTACATGGGCGCGTAAGGCAAGCGCCTCGGTTATCGGTCGGCGGCATGCGCTGAGCCTTGCGGCCTCGGGGGCCAAACCTCAGCGCATCGCGCGCAACTGTCCGTGTTCCCGGACCAACCCGCGTGAGCTCACGATACGCTCAGTCCGCGGCAGGCTCCTTTTTCCGAAGTCGTTTTTCCGGTTGGAGATTGGCCGAGACCTGCTGCCGGTGGAGACGCTCGCGCGCCACCTTGCTATAGGCGCTGACGTGGCGCTCCATGCTCTTGAAGGCTAACGCCGCATCACCCTGAGTGATCGCCTTCATAATCCGGGTATGGGCGAGAAAAGCTTCGTGGCGGATACCTTCAGTGGTGACCTGCTGGTAGTCTGCCGCCTTCAGGATGGAGTCTGAAATCGCTTCCATCAGAGCGATCAGCGGTTCGTTCTGGCTCGCGCGCGCCACCGCCAGATGCCATTCGAGATTGATCTGCTTGTAGGCGGCGATGTCGTCGCCCGAGGCGAGAAAGGCTTCGTGGAGTCGCTCCATCTCAGCCAATTCTTCCGGGCTTCGTTTGACAGCGGCCAGGCTCGCCATCATGGGCTCGACGGCTAGCCGACAGTCCAGTAGCGATTCGAGCCGGATACCGTGGGTGCGGATGAACAGCTCCACCGAGCGCGCGACGGACTTGCGGCCGGGAAGGGTCACCATCGAGCCGCCAAGTCGGCCGGGGCGGGTCGTAACCAGGTTCTCAGCTTCGAGGACCCGGAGCGCCTCGCGCACCGACGCGCGGCTCAGGCCTGATTCCGCGACCAGTTCTCGCTCGGCCGGCAGCATATCGCCCGCTACGAACTTACCCGCAAGAATGAGATCGCGTAGGCGCGCGGCCAATATATCCGAGGCCTTGGGCACGAATATCGGTACGATCCCGCTCGGTTCCTTCTCAGTCAAATTCGCAAACTCCCGAGGCAAGGGCATGAACGGCCGAGATCGCCTTTGACCTCATTTGGCTCGTCGCAGGCAAGCGCGGAATTATCACGTATTCATCTGAATCCCGCCAGCCACCCCGACGGAAATACACATCAGTCCCGTCCGGCGGCTTTTTGCCTTCCCGAGGCACTGACGCAAAAGCGGAGGCCCCCGCTGGCTTTCGGTCGCTCCTCGATGGTGACACCATAGATATTCTCGGCGGTTTCGCGGCTGATCAGCCCTTCGTCGAGATCATGCTGCACCAGGGCCGGATCGCGCTGAAGCGGATCGCCAAAACCGCCGCCACCCGGCGAGGCGAGGTGGACGATGTCACCGTTGGCGAGCGCGAGCTTCTCGATCTTGCTGCGCATGGGTGGCCGCCACGTCTTGCCGCCCACCTCGAACTCCACGGAATTGGCGGCGCCCGGTTGGCCGCCCTGGACGCCGAACGGCCTGTGGTCGACGCGGTCGCCAAGGATGGACACGACGCAGTTCGACAAGGCGCGAATGCCGTAGGCAGTGCCACAGCCGCCGGCATGCAGGCCGGCACCCGCTGATTCCTCGCGGATTTTAAGGTATTCGAAGCGCATGGGATAGCGATGCTCCGACATCTCGACCGACATGAACTTGGCCATCGAGCCGGGTGGCGTGCCATTGACCAGGCCGTCCGAGACATGGCTGCCGCCGTAGCCGCCGGGATAGGGATAAACGGCGACGTAATACGCATCGCTATCCGGACGCTTCCCCGACAACGTCATGACGCCGGCGGTGCCGAAGGCGGCGGCGGGGACTTTCTCCGGGATCGCCTGCGCCAGCGCGCCGAACACCGCATCGACGACACGCTGGGTCACGTCTGTGGTGCCGCCGACGGGCTTGGGATATTCCGCCGCCAGCAGGCAGCCCTTGGGAATGGTAAAACGCGTCGGCCGAAAAGCGCCGCCATTGACCGGCACATCGGGGAAGATGTGCTTGAGCGCGACATAGCACATCGATTTCGCGGTGCTCGTCGCCACGTTCATCGGACCCTTCGCCGCATCGGACGTGCCGGTGAAGTCGAAATTGAGGTCGGTTCCGTCGACCACGACTTTCAGCGCGACGGTCAGGGGCTTGTCCTCAATGCCGTCATTGTCGAAGAAGTCCTCGACGGTATAGGCGCCGTCAGGAATTTCGGCGACATAGGAGCGCATCTGCGTTTCCGAGCTCTCCATCATCTGCGCGATACAGGCCGAGAGTTCCGCCATACCATACTTGCCGACGAGCGCGTCGAGGCCCTTCGCGCCGAGGGCGAACACATTGACCATGGCGGCGAGGTCGCCCGCGATCTGGCCCGGTAGCCGCACATTCGCCAGAATCATGTCGACAACGGCCTTGTTGTAAACACCGCCATCATAGAGCCGCAGGGGCGGGATGATGATCCCTTCCTGGTGGATCTCCTGGGCGCTCGGCGCCCAGCCGCCGGGCACGCTGCCGCCGACATCCATCCAGTGGCCGGTATTGGCCAGCAGCGCGAACAGCGTGTCGCCCACGAAATAGGGCGCCACGAGCACGACGTCCTGAAGGTGCGTGCCGCTCAGATAGGGCTCGTTCATGATCCAGACGTCGCCGGGCTTGAAGCCGCCCGACTTGTTCACGACCTCGATGAGGTGCTGCACGCTGAATTGCATGTTGGCGAGAAAGAGCGGCAGGCCGTAGCTGCCCTGCGCGATGGTTTCGCCGGTCTGCGGATGGAAGATCCCGTGCGCGCAATCGTTCGTCTCGGAAATGATGGGCGAGATGGCCGCGTGAATGAGATGCATGTCCATCTCGTCGGCGATCTGTTCGAGGGCGCCGCGCACGACGGCCAGGGTGACGGGATCCATCAGGCGATCTCCACGAGAATGTTGCCGAACTGATCGACCTTCGCGACCATGCCCGGCTCGATGACGCTGGTGGTGTCGGCCTGTTCGACAATGGCCGGTCCGCTGAACGTGGCGCCTGGGCGCAGCCCTTGTCGGTCATAGACCGGGGTGTCGAGCCATTCGCCGAAATGCACCTGGCGGGTGCGGTCGGGCTTTGCGGCATAGGCCTCGACAGCATGCGCGGCTGCGGCCGGCGCTTTGCTGCGCACGCCCGTGACGGCGGTCTTCAGCCCGACGATAACAGTCGGTATGGCGCCGAGCGTATTGCCGTATTCCTGCCGATAGACCGCCTCGAAGGCCTCCACCATGCGCTCTCGCGACCAGTCGCCGCCGACAGGCACGCGCAGGCTGTGGATCTGCCCGACATAGGCCATATCCGCATAATGGGAGACAGTGATCGATTCGGCGGCGATGCCGCTCGCGAGGATCTGGGCTTCACCGTCCTTCCGCTGGCCGCGCAGCACATCGGCGATCCACGCGGCGTCGAGATCGGTCACGGGTCGCTCGACCGTCTGCGACAGGTCGTAGCGCAGATCGGCGATCGAGCAGCCGAAGGCGCATAGCACGCCCGGATTGGGCGGCAGCAACATGGTGCGCACGCCCACCTCGCGCATGATCGCCGCGCCGTGCAACGGTCCCGCGCCACCGAAGGCCACGAGCGCGAAGTCACGCGGATCATGCCCCCGCTCCACTGACAGAAGTCTGGTGCGGCCTGCCATTCGCTGGTTGACGACAGCGAGAATGGCCTCGGCGGTCGCTTCGATGCCGAGACCGATCTGCTCACCGAGGCTTGCGATAGCGCGGCGCGCGCCATCAATGTCAAGCGAGGCGAGATGCTTCAGCCCGATAGGCTGATCCGCGTTGATGCGCGCGAGAACGGCATTGGCATCGGCGACGGTTGGCTCCGTCCCTCCACGCCCGAAGCACACCGGCCCGGGAACGGCGCCGGCGCTGCGCGGGCCGACCTGCAGGATGCCGCCGCGATCGACATAGGCGATGCTGCCGCCGCCCGCGCCGATGGTGTGCACGTCGATCATCGGCAGGCGCAGCGGGATCCGGAAGTCGAGATCCGTGGTTTCAGCGATGCGCGGCACGCCGTTGACCAGCACCGCGACGTCGTAGCTGGTGCCGCCCATGTCTCCGGTGATGACATGCGGAAAGCCGGCGTCGGCCGCGATCCTGGCGGCGGCCATCACGCCCGCCGCTGGGCCGGAACGCACAATATTGGCGGCGCGGCCCGGCAACTGGGGCAGAGGGACGAGACCCCCATTGGACTGCATCACCAAAGTCTCGCCGGCAAAACCCTTGGCGGCGAGACGTCTCTGCAGGTTCGCCGCATAACGCGCCACCAATGGCTGGAGATAGGCCTGGACGGTCGCCGTGCTCGTGCGCTCGAACTCGTAATATTCGCGGATGACGCCGCTCGACGTCACGACCTCCCAGGCGGGCGAGATCTCGCGCAGGATCTCCGCAGCGCGGTTCTCATGGGTTGGGTTGGCATAGCAATGGAGGAAGGCGACGACGATGGCCTCGATCTCCTCAGCCTTCATGGCCATGCCAAAGGCGCGCACGCCCTCCTCGTCGAGTGGCGTGATCACATTGCCGCGATGGTCGAGCCGCTCGTCCACCTCCGCGCGCAGTTGGCGCGGCACGAGCGGATGGTGCACGCCGGTCAGGCCGTACATCCGTTGCCTGTCGCGACGCCCAAGCTCGAGAATGTCGCGGAAGCCGCGGGTGGTCAGCAGGGCGCAGCGCGCGCCCTTGCGCTCGATCACCGCATTCGTCGCGATGGTGGTGCCGTGGAGAACGATGTCCAGTGAGCTTGGCTCGATATTGCCCGCGGCCAGCGCGTCCACGATGGCGCGCGACGGATCGTCCGGCGTTGAGGGAACCTTCAGCACCTGGCTAACGGTCTGGCCGTCCGCCGAATAGATCAGGTCGGTGAACGTGCCCCCGACGTCGATTCCAACCATTCCGCCCATGGGTCTTTCCTTCAGACGTGAGATGCATGGTGCCTGCCTGATCGATGGACGATCCGGCGGCTATGCCCTCGCTTGTTTTTTCAGTTCGGTCGATGAAGCCGCCGCCGGTGCGCCGAGCCTCTCGGTCAGCACGGCGGCGGTGTCGGCGCCCAGCCTGCGGCTTGGCTCCATGGGGCGCAGCGGCAGGCCGGCGAACCGCAGCGGTGAATGCT
Organism: Chelatococcus sp. HY11; assembly: GCF_018398335.1. NCBI lineage: Bacteria > Pseudomonadati > Pseudomonadota > Alphaproteobacteria > Hyphomicrobiales > Chelatococcaceae > Chelatococcus > Chelatococcus sp. HY11. The sequence goes on along the minus strand of NZ_JAHBRX010000002.1, from coordinate 1,141,759 downwards.
GCACCACGATCCGCCCCAGTTCAGGGTGGTCCTGCCATTGAAGCGCGCCACGGGCATGCATGTTCGGGTCGTTCACCACCTCGTCGAGCTCACGCACCGGGGCGCAGGCCACGGAATGCTCCATCAGCAACTCGAACAGCGCTTGGCGGGGGTAGCGGCTCGTCCATTCGCCCACCAGCGCGTCGATCGCATCCATGTTCTCGACACGCTGCTTCAGTGTGCCGAAGCGCGGATCGTCAGCGAGATCTGGACGCTGCATGGCCTTCGCCAGCGATCGCCAGTGCTGCTCGCCGACGCAGATGATGGCGATCCAGCCATCCGAGGTCGGATAAACGTTATAGGGCGCCTCGGCGAGACCGGCATGCCGGTTGCCTGTGCGTGGAGGCGTCTCGCCTTGGCCGCCGCTGCCCCAATGCAAGCCAAGGCTTGAACTGAGCGAAGGGTAGACCGCGTCCTGCATGGCCACCTCCACGCAGCGCGCCTTGCCGGTTCTCTCCCGCTCGAACAGGGCTGTCGCGATCGCCCCATAGAGGTGAACTCCGGAAAAGAAGTCGCACAAGGCAGGTCCCGCCTTGACCGGCGGCCGGTCGGGAAAGCCGGTCGTCGACATCACGCCGGACAGGGCCTGTATCGTCAGATCCATGGCCGGATAGTTGCGATAAGGTCCATCGGATCCGAAGCCGGAGCTCGCCGCATAGATTAATTTGGGATTGATCGCCTGCAGTACGCTCGCGCCAAGGCCGAGCCTGTCCATCGTTCCCGGAGCGAAGTTCTCCACGACCACATCGGCCTGCGGCACGAGATCGAGAAATATGGCTTTGTCCTCGGCCGATTTCAGATCGAGCACGATGCTCTGCTTACAGCCGTTCAGCATGGCGAAGGGAAGGGCGGCGCCACCGACGACCCCGCGCCGGCGCAGCGACTCACCGCCAGGCGGCTCGATCTTGATGATGGTCGCGCCTGCCATGGCCATCAGGAAGGTGGCGTAAGGCCCGTTGTAAATCTGGCTGAGATCAAGGACGGTAATTCCCTCAAGCGGATAGTCCACAGTCATTCCTCCCTGGCGCCAGCGTGTTGTCAGCGGGCAGCCCTGTTCCTTCGCGCGAATTCTGACCACGCATGTGTTGGCCACATATCCTGATCTTCACCGTGGCCGAGCTTGCCGTTGATTGTCCATTCGATAAGGCCATTGCTATCGATGAAACTGTGACGATTGATGATGATGCCGCTCAGTCGCCGCCCCTCGGCCAGGAGGGGGCGGCCGAGCGCATCGGTCGCCTCGATGATGATGCGATTGACCCAGCCTGCCTTAGGGCAGCGCTCGACGATGCGTCTGCCCGCCACCAGGTCTGCCGTTTCGCCGTCGCGGATCTGGAAGCCGTAGGCAATCGTGTTCGATTCATCATTCCAGGTGGTCACGGCGAGGAAGGCGTCCCGCGGGGATGCTATGCCTGTGACATAGGCGCTCTTGCCGGGACGATGCTCCGGACGGGGACCCCAGCTGCGGTCGCGAATGGCAAGACAGTCGATCGAAATCGTCTCCCCGTGCAGTACGAGATCGCCGTGAACGCGGCCGAACTGGTCGAAATGGCTGAGATGCTTGAACGATGATCCGGGCTTCCGCAGCGGGCGGGGTGGCATGATCGCTTCATAGGTAAGGGCGAGATCGACGCGGCCTTCGTCCTTGAAGCCAAGCTGGTACTTCGTCAGGGACTCCAGTGTGCGGATCGACACCCCTGTCGGCAGGGCGATGTCGTTGAGATCGGCGTTCTCAGGTAAGCGCAGCGCCGTGTAGTTGGCGGAATAAAGCACCTCCCACGGCAGATGGGCGCTGTCGTCCCATATCCAGGCCCCGCCCGCCACCGTGCCGATGTTGGGGCGCACCATCGTGTAGAGCCATCCGCCTAGACGACGTTCGGGATTGCAGAACGCAAACCAAGCCGTTTCCGTCTCCCACCAACGATCGCTCATGACGTCGAAATGGAAGCTGTCGTCCTTGCCGGTGATAACCGGGCCGGCGGTGTCGTTGCCGGCGGTCTCGATCGCTGACATGGAACCTCTCTGTTACCTAGAACGCGGGAAAACCACGGGTGGCAAGCCCACCCTGCGCATCGGCGTTGAGCTGGGTCTCGCGGATGACGTTGCCGTGGAAGTAGGTGAGGAGGCGCGCCAGCTCGTAATCCCCATCAAGGACACGTCGGGATAGCGCCGCGCGGCCCTCGGCCAGGGAGTTCTGCGGTTTTCCGAAGAAGACGTTGAGGGCAAGCAGTTCCTGCTGTTCCATCGCCGCCGCGTAGCGATCCATCTCGCGAAGATGTTTCATGACTTTCGCGCCGTCCTTCAGGAGAGCGATAGCATGAGGATCAGTGCTGCGCGGTACGATCTCTGTGCGGATGTCCTCGATGATCTTGTTGAACAGCGGTGAACGTGCCGTTTCGGGCTCTACCATCTTGGGCAAAACTGGAAGCTCTATACCCGACGCGGTGGCTATGGCTTCCACCAGAAGCCGGCGGTTCAAGGCGCGCGATACCAGCGAATTGCCCGGAAGCCCGCTGACGTTGCGATGGCGGATGACGACGACACGCAGGGATACGAGGACGCGGTGGAAGTTGAGCCGCACGCGATCGACCCGGATGCCGGAATGGGCTTCATACTCCCTGAGGCGGCCCACGAAATCGGGGACAGGCTCCATCACGCAGCGCATGGAGAACCAGGCGAGGTCGTCCATGGGATCGCCGAGATGCGCCAACTCCCAATCGATCAGCGCCGTCAGGCGGCCTCGGTCGAACAGGAAGTTTCCCGGCCCCGCGTCTCCGTGCACCAGCACGGCGCGGTCATCGACCCTCGGACGGTTGGCCTCAAGCCATGAGAAAGCCAGGTCGATCAGCGGATCGCGACGTCTGGTTTCCTCGTACATCGCGCGCCAGATCTGGATTTCCTCAGTGATCGCAGCCCTGACGCTCAAGTCTTGCCGTGCGAGAGCCCCGAGGTCCAGGGTGCTGATATCGAGCCGATGAAGCGCCGCCAGGGCGGCGACGAAACCCTGGCTGATGGCGAGCCGCGCCGGCTCATCCTTGAGATGCCTGAATTCGGCGATTCCCGCCGCGCGCTCCGTGAGGATCGCCGGGATCGTTTCGTGAGCGGCAACGAGCCGCGGCATCCTGACCGCCGGTTCCTTCACCGCACGATATACAGAGGCCTCGCGCCAGACCGTGTAGGGCTCGACCCCGATGGTGGGGGCCACTTGCACGCGCAGATAAAGCGGCATGAGAGCGCCGCCGTTGCGCGGCTCGATGTCCAGGGCCCATGAATGGCAGCGGTTTCCGCCGGCGATCTGCCTACGATTGACGATCTTTCCGCCGCAGATGTCTTCCACCCAGGTCAGCAGCTCGTCTTGCGTGCCGGGCCGCGCAGCGCTGTCGATGTCCGATGTTCTCATGTGAGGCTGAGATTCCTCCGCAGTCGCTGTTTTCATCGCTTGGATTTTCTTACTTGACACCAATCATTGAAACAAGCGAATTATCAGACCAATAATTCGGCGATGCAAGCCAGCCAGAGCCGGCCCGCGGATTCCGCCGGTGAGGGCCTTCGGAGGTGACATGGATTTCGTGCTGTCCGACGATCAACTTGCCATCGATGAGAGCGTCCGCAAGATATGCGCGCAATTCGATGACGGTTATTGGACCGACTGCGAGGAGAACGCACGTTTTCCGCAAGAATATTATCGATCCATGGCCGATAGCGGCTGGCTGGGCATTACGATGCCGGAAGAGCTGGGCGGCGCAGGTCTTGGCGTAACCGAAGCAGCGATCATGATGCACGCGGTTACATCGAGCGGCGGTGGTTACTCAGCGGCGTCAGCCATTCATATCAACCTGTTCGGCCCGCATTCCATAGTGGTCCACGGTACGCCCGAGCAGAAGCACCGTTGGCTGGTGCCGCTGATCAAGGGCGAGCAGAAGGCCTGTTTCGGCGTAACCGAGCCCGATGCCGGGCTCGACACAACCAGCATCAAGACCTTCGCCACGCGCACAGCCGGCGGCTACAAGGTCAGTGGACGCAAGATCTGGACATCGACCGCCCAGGTCGCGGACAAGATCCTGCTGCTGACCCGCACCACCCCCAAGAGCGAATGCAAGCGCCCGGGCGAGGGGATGACCCTGTTCTACACGGACCTTGACCGCGCGAAGATCGAGGTGCGGCGCATTCACAAGATGGGTCGCAACGCCGTCGATTCCAATGCCGTCTTCATCGACAATATCTTCATTCCCGAAGAGGATCGGGTCGGCGAGGAAGGGCGCGGCTTCGAATATATTTTCCATAGCCTCAATCCGGAGCGCGTGCTGGTGGCGACCGAGGCGATCGGCGTCGGGCGCGACGCGCTGCAGCGGGCCGCCCGCTATGCGAAGGAGCGCGTCGTCTTCGGCCGGCCGATCGGCAAGAACCAGGGCATCCAGCATCCGCTGGCGGAATGCTGGGCCTATCTGGAATCGGCTTACTGGATGTGCCTGCGGGCCGGCTGGCTTTACGATCAGGGGCTTTCGTGCGCCGTGGAGGCCAATTCCGCCAAGCTTCTCGCGGGCAGGGCCGCGTTCCAGAGCTGCACGCGTGCCGTGCTGACCCACGGCGGTATGGGATATGCGCGTGAATATCAGGTGGAACGTCTGTTCCGGGAGTCGATCCTGACGCGGATCGCTCCCGTCAGCGAGGAGCTCATCCTCTCATTCCTCGCTGAGAAAGCGCTTGGATTGCCGAAATCCTACTAATCGGGAGGACAGGGATGCCCGCGCCCTATTTCGACGAACTCCATATCGGCCAGACATTTCGGCATGAACTGCGCCGGACTGTCACGGAGGCTGACAATGTCTTCTTCAGTGCACTGACCCATAACCCGGCTTTGCTGCATCTCGATGAGGAATACTGCCGGACGGAGACGGAATTTGGCCAGCGGCTGGTGAACTCCGCCTTTACGCTCGGTCTCATGGTTGGCATCTCGGTCGCCGACACGACGCTTGGCAAGGCGGTCGCCAATCTCGGCTGGGACGAGGTGCGCTTCCCCAAACCCGTTTTTCACGGCGACACGCTGCGCGTCGAGACCGAGGTCCATGATCTGCGCGAGAGCAAATCGCGGCCGAACGCGGGCATCGTCACCTTCATCCACCGTGCCTATAACCAGAGGGGCGAGCTCGTCGCTTCTTGCAAGCGATCCGGCTTGCAGCTCAAGAGGACCGGACCAGCGCCGGAGCGACAGGCATGACCATCCGTTCCTGGCTTTTCATTCCCGGTGACAGCGACAAGAAGCTCGGCAAGGCGGAGGGGGCTGGCGCCGATGCGCTGATCCTCGATCTCGAGGACGCGGTGGCTCCGGAGCGCAAGGCCGATGCCCGTTCCATGATCCGTACCTTCCTCGACGCCCGGCCGCCGTCCAAACGGCAGGCACAACTCTGGATCCGCATCAATCCGCTCGATGACGGCGCGCTTGCCGACCTTGCCGCCACCATGGGAGGAATTCCTGACGGGATCCTGGTGCCAAAGACGAACGGCCCCGCCGATGTGCTGCGTCTCAGCCACTACCTCGACGCCTTCGAGGCGCGGGAGGGGCTCGAAAGCGGCCGCACGCGCGTCATGTCGGTCGCCACCGAAACCCCGGTCGCGCCCCTGCGCCTCGCCCAGTTTGCCGACGTCGCGCTCCCGAGGCTGCTGGGGTTTACCTGGGGGGCGGAGGATCTGAGCGCGGCGATCGGCGCAAGCACAAACCGCGATGCGACGGGGCAATGGGCTTTCACCTACCAGTGGGTGCGCTCGGCGACCCTGCTCGCGGCGAAGTCGGCCGGTGTCCTTGCCATCGAAACCCTCTATGCGGATTTCCGCGACACGGATGGCCTGCTCGCATCCTGCGTCGCCGCCGCCAACGAGGGCTTCACGGGCCGCATCGCCATCCACCCGGCGCAGGTCGAGACCATCAACACGGCCTTCGCTCCTTCGGCGGCTGCGGTCGACCATGCCCGCCGCGTCGTCGCGGCCTTCGAGGCGAGCCCCGGCGCCGGCACGGTGGGGCTCGATGGCCGCATGCTGGATATCCCCCATCTCAAGCAGGCACGCTACATTCTCGACCTGCATCTCGCTTGTCAGTCCCGGTCATGAGCGTGGCCGCGGCGCATCTCGACACCGTGCTCGACCAGTGCGTCGCCGGTTCGCATGTCTATCTCCCCGGCTCGGCGGGCGCGCCACGGGATCTCGTGGCGGCGCTTGAGCTTGATCCGGAACGGTCGCGGGGCGTGAGCCTGACGACGAGCTTCGTGCCGGGAATCAACACGCTCGATCTAGACCGCCTGCACCCCACCGCACGCGTGTCCGGCCTCTTCATGCAGCCCGGCTTCCGTAACGCCCAGCGCGACGGGCGTTTCCGGCACCTGGCGATGTCCTACCATGGCTTCGTGAAGCACGTGGACGAGCGCCTCGTCCCGACGCTCGTGGTGGTGACGGTGTCGCTTCCGGACCGCCACGGCCGCGTGTCCCTTGGCGCTGCGGTGGAGTTCACGCCGCAGGTGCTGGCGCGCGCCGTGCGCCGGGTGGCCGTGGTCAATGCGAACATGCCCTTTGTGTCCGGGGCGCCGACCATGCCGCTCGCGGCCTTCGATTTGTGGGTGGAATCCTCCGCGCCCCTTCCAATCTATGAACCCGGCACGTCGGGGGGTGAGGCCTTGGCGATCGCTCGCCACATTGCGACGCTTGTCCGCGACGGCGCAGCCTTGCAGGTCGGGCTCGGCAAGGTGCCGGACGCGCTGTTCGGCTTGCTGCATGATCGGCGGCGGCTGCGTCTGCATTCGGGAATGCTGTCGGACGGCGCGATCGCGCTCGCGGACAAAGGGCTGCTCGACCCCGACTTTCGCCATGTCACCTGCGTGCTCGTCGGTAGCCGCAGGCTCTACGACTGGTCGGCCACGCAGGATGTCATCGCCGTTCAACCCTGCTCGGTGACCCATAATCCCCGCAATCTGGCCACGATCGACGGGCTGCTGGCCGTCAATTCCGCGCTGACGGTCGATCTGCTTGGCCAGTGCGACCTCGAGACGGCCGGCGGCAGGGCAGTCAGTGGGGTGGGGGGTGCGCCGGATTTCGCGCGCGGCGCGCGTCAGGCGCCGGGCGGCCTCAGCATCGTCGCCCTGCCGTCCACCTATGCGAAAGGCGGCGAGGCCGTGTCACGGATCGTGCCGCGGCTCGGCGCGGGCCACATCGCTTCCATTGCCCGCACGGATGTGGACGTGATCGTCACGGAACACGGCATCGCCGACCTTCGTGGTCGGTCTGTCCCCGAACGGGCCGAGGCGTTGATCGCGATCGCCGCGCCGGCGCACCAGCCGGACCTGATGACGGCTTGGCGTGCCATCCAAGAGAAACTTTAAGGAGGACAACGTGAAGAAAGCCGACAAAGTCATCATCAGTTGCGCCATCACAGGCTCGATCCATACGCCCTCGATGTCGCCCTATCTGCCGGTCACGCCCGAGCAGATCGCCGAGCAGGCCGTGGGCGCGGCTCAAGCCGGCGCGGCCATCCTGCATCTGCACGCGCGTGTGCCGGAAACCGGCAAGCCGTCGCAGTCTCCGGACTTGTTCGCCCGGTTCCTGCCGACGATCAAGGAGCAGACCGACGCCATCGTCAACATCACCACGGGCGGCGGGCTTGGCATGACGCTCGACGAGCGCCTCGCGGCGGCAAAATGGGCCAAGCCCGAAATCGCCTCCATGAACATGGGTTCGTTCAACTTCAATATCTCGGGCGCGGCCGGCCGGGTGCGCGAGTTCAAATACGATTGGGAATTGCCCTACCTGGAAATGACCAAGGGCTTCATCCTGTCGAATACGTTCGATCAGATCGAGCGGGGCATGCGGGAACTGGGCGATTTCGGCACACGCTTCGAATACGAGTGCTACGATGTCGGCCATCTCTACAATCTGGCGCATTTCGCCGATCGCGGCATCGTCAAGCCGCCGTTCTTCGTGCAGTCGATCTTCGGCATCCTCGGCGGCATCGCGCCCCAGCCCGAGCACATGCTTCATATGAAGGCGACCGCCGACAAGCTGTTCGGCGATGACTACTACCTGTCCATCCTGGCCGCCGGCCGCCACCAGATGCCGCTTGTTACCATGGGCGCCATCCTCGGCGGCAATGTCCGCGTCGGTCTGGAGGACTCGCTCTATCTCGGCCGCGGCCAACTCGCCAAGTCGAACGCCGAGCAGGTCGCGAAGATCAGGCGCATCCTCGAGGAACTGTCCCTGGAGATCGCCACGCCGGACGACGCGCGCCGGATGCTGGAGACCAAGGGCGCCAGCAACGTCGGGTTCTGAGACCGTGCAAGTCACCCGGCTATTCGGGTGGCCTTGCCGTTCCATTCCGCCAGCACGGCGCCAATCTCGCTTCTGGCGCCGGGCATGCTGCGCAGTTTGCCAGGCGTGCGGCTGAAGCGCGGCGCCGGTGCCGGATTGAGGACGCCGCCCACCTTGGCGAAGACGTCGCGCGCGACGTTCTGGCGGTGCAAGGGGCTTTCGGACAGGCTGAGGACAGGTGCAAAGCAGCAGTCCGTGCCTTCGAGAAGATCGCACCATTCGTCGCGGGTGCGCGACAGGAACAAGCGCGTGAAACGGGCACGCAGCACGTCCCAGCCGGCGCGGTCCGTCTGCGCGGGCAAGTCTTCGTTGATGAGACCCGCGCGTTCCAGAAACTCGCGATAAAATTTCGTCTCGATAGCGGCGATCGAAACGTAGAGCCCATCCTTGGTTTCGTAGACGCCGTAGTAGGGCGCTCCCCCATCCAGCAGGTTGGAGCCGCGTTCATCGTTCCACAACCCGGCCTGCAACTGGCCGTGGAAGGCCGCCATCAGGCTCGCCACGCCGTCGATCATCGCGGCGTCGATGACCTGACCCTTGCCGGAGCGCTGCGCCTCGATCACCGCCGCCAACACGCCCATGGCGAGGTAAAGGGAGCCCCCACCGAAATCGCCAACCAGATTGAGTGGAATGGCGGGCGGCCCGTTGCGGCTGCCGATGGCGCCCAGCGCCCCGGTGATGGCGATGTAATTGAGGTCATGCCCGGCGGACTGGCTGAGAGGCCCGGTCTGGCCCCAGCCCGTCATGCGCGCGTAGACGAGACGCCTGTTGCGCGATAGGCAGATGTCGGGCGCCAGCCCGAGCTTCTCCATGACCCCGGGGCGATAGCCCTCAACAAGGACATCGGCGGCCTCGACCAGCTCGAGCGCTGCCTCGACACCCTTGGGGGACTTCAGGTCCACGGTCACCGACCGCTTGTTGCGATTGAGCAGATCGTACCGCTCGGGGATGTTCCATTCGCTGTCGGCGTGGTTCGGTCGCTGCACGCAGATCACGTCAGCGCCGAGATCCGCCAGCAGCATGCCGCAGAACGGAGCCGGGCCGATGCCCGCCATCTCCACGATTTTTGTGCCGGTGAGAGGTTCCACCCTGTGTCCTTTGCAGTCGCGATCCTGCCTGCCGATGACGGCGTCCCGCCTCGGGGAGGCAGCTGGCGGCATAAGACGAGGTTATGAGGTTGATCGATCCGCTAATTTTCAAACATCACGCGGGAGCCCTAACGTCCCGGTGTCACGCACCGACATCGGCGGATGCTGGCGCGGCCGCCCCTTTGAGAATAGCGATCGTTTTCCTGGCAACTTCAGACGGAGAAAGCTTCCCCGCCGGATTGTACCAGATTGCCGTTCCGTTCAGGGCGGCAAGATATGTGAACATGAATATAGTCTTATCGATATGCGGCGCGAGATCGAGGCGATTGATTATCTCCGTAATCAGCTGCTCGTGCGCCTTGCGCTGCGCCACAAGCTTGCGAATACTGTCATCACTCAGTGTAGCAGGCGGCTTGGGCGAGATCAGGACACGGAAGCCTTCGGCCGCAAGCATGGCCTCGCAATGGGCAACGGCCGCCAGTTCCAGCCGCTCCCAGGGATCGGACGACTGCGAGACGGCAGCGCGGACAGCGTCAGAAATCTTGGCGATGCCACGGCGCATGACCTCGACAAACAAATCTTCCTTGGATGGAAAATAATAGTAGATGGATGCGGTCTTGATCGAGATGGCATCGGCGATGTCACGGATCGAGGTGCCGTCATATCCCTTCATCGTGAAAAGGTCACGCGCGACAGAGAGTATCTGATGCTCACGATTGTCGAAATTGGCCATGTCGTGATGAGGCTCGGGCGTTTTATTGGCGCGTTTCACGCTTTTCCCTTGCGTCATCGTGTAGCCCCGTTTGGATAACGTATCGTTTGATGCCGCGCGGATAATTTGTGAATTCGTACCATGCAGGGCATTATTTCATACTCGATCAGTAGCGCCAAAAACCAATTGTCGGACGATCAGTAACGCAGGAATCGATCATCAGGCCATTGACATTGTAGTTCAATCTACCTAACGATCAATAGATAAAAATAACGGAGGATTCTAATGGCATGCGTCATCCTTCAGCCGGGTGCTTTTAAAGCATTGGCCGCACGACGTACTGTTCCCGGTCGCGCCTGATTGTGCTCGGCAGCCATGGCGAGTGATATGGTCAACTCGATATCGGCCGGTCCGCTTCCTGCGAGCGCCGCCCGGGATGACGATTCGCGTTCGGTGATCCTTCGGGTCAGCGGCCTGACGGTTCGCTTCGGCGGTATCGTGGCCCTGAATGATGTGAGCTTCGATGTCGGAAACGGCGAAATCTACGGGATCATCGGCCCGAATGGCGCGGGGAAGACGACGCTCTTCAACTGTCTCAGCCGTCTAGCGCCGATCGGGGCGGATGCGATCGAATTCGACGGCGTGAAGCTCGGCCGGCTCAGTCCATCCCGCATGGTCGGCCTGGGCATCGGCCGGACGTTCCAGAACCTCGCGCTGTTTCGCTCCCTGTCGGTGATCGAGAACATCATGCTGGGCGCCCACAGCCGCACCAGGGGTGGCGTGCTCAGTAACGTCTTCCGTCTTCCTGTCGCGAGACGGGAAGAGGACCGTGTCCGCGATGAGGCCTGGGAGCTCGCAAAGCTCGTCGGCCTCGATGCGGTGGGACATGTCAGCGCGGGAGATCTGCCCTTCGGCTTTCAGAAGCGTATCGAACTGGCGCGCGCGCTGGCGGCCTGGCCGAAGCTGCTCCTGCTCGACGAGCCGGCGGCGGGCCTGATCCACGACGAAGTGGAGGCGCTCGGCGATCTGGTGGTCGATCTGCGCGCCAGACTCGGCCTCACCGTGCTCATTGTCGAGCATCACATGGGCTTCATCATGAAGCTTTGCGATCGGATCGTTGTTTTGAACTTCGGGCGAAATATCGCTGAAGGGATACCGAGCGCGGTCCAGAAGAACGAAGATGTCCTGCAAGCTTATCTGGGGACTGCGCAATGAGCGCATTGCTGAGCATCGAGCGGCTTGAGGCGTCTTACGGGCGCACCCGCGTCCTCCATGGCATCGACTTGCAAGTGCGGCGCGACGGCATTTCGGCGCTGCTCGGCGCCAACGGCGCGGGCAAGACGAGCACGATCCGCGCGATCTGCGGCGTGATCCCGGTCCGCGGCAGGATAGTCCTCGACGGCGAAAACATCGCCGGCCGGGCGATTGAGAATGTTGCCAGGCTCGGTGTGGCGCATGTGCCCGAGAACCGTGGCACCTTCGTGCATCTGTCCGTCCACGACAATCTCCGCGTTGGCGCGCATATCCGCAAGGACCGCGCCGTCGAGGCCGATATCGAGCGCTTCTACACGTATTTTCCACGCTTGAAGCAGCGCTGGCGGCAACAGGCGGGGACGCTCTCCGGGGGTGAGCAGCAGATGCTGGCCCTGAGCCGCGCCCTGATGCAGAGACCCCGTGTTCTGCTGCTCGACGAGCCATCCTTCGGTCTGGCGCCGCTGGTCGTCGCGGAGATCTTCGAGATCCTGCGTCAGGTCAACCGTGAGAGCGGCGTCGGCATGCTGCTGGTCGAGCAGAACGCCAACATGGCCCTGCAGCTGGCCGACTACGGCTATGTGCTGGAGGCCGGGCAGATCGCGTTGCATGGCGACGCCGCGGACCTCATGCGCGACGACGCCATTCGCCGCTCCTATCTTGGACATTGAGAATGACCGAGTTCCTGCATCAGCTGGTGGCCGGCATCGCGACGGGTGGCATCTATGCCAGCCTCGCGCTTGCCCTGGTCATGATCTATCAGACGACTCATCACGTGAATTTCGCGCAAGGCGAGATGGCGACAGCCTCCACTTTCGGCGCCTGGTATCTGCTCAGTACGGGCCTGTCCTATTGGCTCGTGTTCGCGCTGGTTCTGGGCGCTTCCTTCATCGTCGGCGCCCTGGTCGAACGCGTCGTGATGAAACGCGTGAGCGGCCGTTCCGACTTTGCCTTCGTCGCGGTGTCGGTCGGGCTGCTTATCGTGTTCAACAGCGCCAGCAGCTGGATCGGCGGCACCGAGATACGGCAGTTTCCCAGCCCGTTCCCGAGCTTTCTCGGCGGGCGTCTCGTTTCCGCCCATGAAGTCGGTTCGTTCCTCGTGACACTGATCGTGCTCTGCGCGCTGCTGGGCTTCCTGCGCTTCACGCCTTTTTGACTGGCGATGCGAGCCGCCGCGCAGAACCCGCTCTCCAGCCGTTTTGTCGGCATCCGGGTCGACTGGGTGTTGACGATCGGATGGGGGCTTGCCGCCGCGATCGGCGCGGTCGCGGGCATGATGATCGCGCCGGTCGTCTTCCTCGAGCCAAACATGATGGGTGGCGTGCTGCTCTATGCCTTCGCCGGCGCCTTGCTGGGCGGCATCGACAATCCGTGGGGGGCGGTTGTCGGCGGTTTCGTGGTCGGCATGTTCGAGAACATCATCGGCGTCTACATCGCTGGTCCGGAGCTCAAGCTGACGGTGGCGCTCGCGCTGATCGTCGCCGTGGTGATGGTGCGGCCGGCCGGCCTGTTCGGCCGGGCGCTCACGGCGCGGGTCTAGGAATGGCGATGAACATGCACAACAGCCAGATCGACACCAGCCAGACCCGCGCAAACGTGCCGGCGGCGCTTCGTTACAGCCTGCCGCTTGTCATCCTTGTCGGCCTCGCCCTTTTGCCCCTGGTGGTCAGCGGCTACGGAACATTCCAGCTGACCATGCTGATGAACTATGCCATCGCCATTCTGGGCATCGTCGTTCTCACGGGGTATTGCGGGCAGATTTCGCTAGGGCAGGGCGCCTTCTACGGGCTCGGTGCCTATGTGGCGGCGATCCTCATCGACAAGGCACATGTGTCCTATCTGCTCGCCTTGCCGCTCGCGGCGCTGACAACCTTCCTCTTCGGCGCGCTGTTCAGCCTGCCGGCCCTGCGGCTGAAGGGGCTCTATCTGGCGCTCGCCACCTTCTCGCTGGCGATCGCCTTTCCGCAACTGTTGAAACATCCGGCAATCGAAGGGCTGACGGGCGGCGTGCTTGGCATCGCCCTGATGCCGCCGGAGGCGCCGTCATTCCTGCCTCTCACCGCTGATCACTGGCTCTATCTGATCGCCCTCCTGTCGGCCGCCTTTGCCCTCTTCGCGACGCTCGGCCTGTTGCGCAGCCGTATCGGACGCGCTTTCATCGCGATCCGCGACAACCCCATCGCCGCTGTCGCGATGGGGGTCGACCTGCCGCGCTACAAGGCGTTGGCCTTCGCCTTCAGCGCGATGCTGACGGGGGCTGCGGGCGCGCTCAGCGCCATCACCGTGCAGTATGTGGCGCCGGACAGCTTCACCATGTTCCTGTCGATCACCTTGCTCGTGGGCGCGGTGATCGGCGGCGTGAACTCGGTCTGGGGGGTGATCTTCGGGGCCCTGTTCATCCAGTTCGTGCCAAATGTCGCGGACCAGTTGTCGAAGTCCGCGCCTTGGATGGCTTATGGCCTCGCGCTGATCCTCGTGGTCGTCTTCCTGCCGGACGGCGTCTCCAGCTTGTTCCGCCGGCTGTTTGACCACCTCTTTCCGAACATGGCCCAGCGGCAAACAGGGCCCCGTGGCCTGCCCGGCCTCGACAATCCCGGCACGGCGGCGCGCCCGGCGCCTGCTGCCAGCCCTTCCCAATGACATCAGAATTGATCGAAAAGGACCAAGCATGGCCAAGAAACCCAATCTCGAAGACCGGGTGGTCGTCGTCACCGGAGGCGGACGTGGCATCGGGCGCGAAATCGCGCTGATGGCGGCCGCCGAGGGCGCGGCGGTGGTGGTCAATGACTTCGGCGGCTCGACGAGCGGCGAAGGGGCCGATCAGGAGCCGGCCCATGAGGTGGTGGAAGGGATCAAGTCCACAGGTGGACGGGCCGTGGCCAACACCGACAGCGTGGCCGATCCGAACGGCGCCAAGCGTATCATCGAAACCGCGATGGATAGCTTCGGCAAGGTCGACGGCGTCGTCAACAACGCCGGCATTCTCCGCGACAAGATCTTTCACCAGATGTCGGAAGAGGATTTCAACCTCGTCCTCGACGTCCATGTCCGAGGCAGTTTCTACGTTGCGCGCGCGGCGGCGCCGCATATGCGCAAGCAGCAATCCGGCAGCATGGTGCATATGACGTCGACGTCATCGCTGATCGGCAACATTGCCCAGGCGAACTATGCCGCCGCCAAGGCCGGCGTCGCATCCCTGTCGCGCGCGATCGCCATCGACATGCAACGTTTCGGCGTCCGGTCGAACTGCATCGCGCCCTTCGCCTGGAGCCGCCTGATCAACACGATGCCGGAAGAAGCGATGGCGCGGAATTTCGATGTCGAGAAAATGAAGGCCGTTTCGCCGGCCAAGATGGCGCCGCTTGTCATCTTCCTGCTCAGCGATCTCGCCGACGATGTCACGGGCCAGATCTTCGCCGCGCGCAAGAATGAGGTTTTCCTCATGAGCCAGCCGCGCCCCGTCCGCCAGATCCACAAGGATGGCGGCTGGACGGTGGAGGCCCTGGCGGAGACCATGCTGCCCTCGTTCAGGCCAGCACTGGTACCGCTCGAAAGCTCCGCCGACGTCTTCGCGTGGGAAGCGATCTGAGCAGACCGTCAGTCATTTAAGCATAATTCTATCGGACGATAGATAGATACAACGTATAGGCTTGGAGCGAGAGCGTGGCCGAAGATTTCAATGGCGTGACCGCTGCGGAACTGGCGCTGTTCCGCGACAGCTTTCGCAGCTTCTGCGAACGGGAGGTGGTGCCGCACCGTGACCAATGGCGCGAGGAAGGCATGGTCTCACACGCGGTGTGGCGGAAAGCGGGCGAAGCCGGCTTCCTCCTCGCCAGCTGCCCGGTCGAACTTGGCGGCGCCGGCGGCGACTATCGTCACGAGGCCATCATCATCGAGGAACTGGCGCGTATCGGCTTCCTCGACTTCAATATCCACCTGCACAACGCGGTCGTCGCACCCTACCTCTATCACTACGCCACGCCCGATCAGATCGAGCGTTGGATGCCAAGGCTCTTTACCGGCGAGTTGATCGGCGCAATCGCCATGTCGGAGCCTGGCGCCGGCTCCGATCTGAAGGCGATACGCACGACGGCGCGGCGGGATGGCGCGTCCTACGTGATCAAAGGCCAGAAGACCTTCATCTCGAACGGTCAACTGAGCAATTTCATCATCGTGGCGTGCCAGACCGATCCGGCTGACGGGCAGAAAGGCATTTCGCTGATCGCTGTGGAGACGGATCAGGCTGAGGGCTTCCGGCGCGGGAGCAAACTCAACAAGATCGGCTTGCGCGCGCAGGACACGTCGGAACTCTTCTTCGACGATGTCCGGGTGCCCGCCGCCAACCTGATCGGCGAGGCGGGGAAGGGCTTTGTCCATATGATGAAGCAGCTCCCGCAGGAGCGGCTGACCATCGCCGTGCAGGGCGTCGCCTGCATGGAAGCAGCCCTCGAGGCCACGCTGACCTATGTGAAGGACCGGCAGGCCTTCGGCAAGCGTGTCTTCGACTTCCAGAACACCCGCTTCGTCCTCGCCAATGCCAAGACGGAAACCGAGATCGCCCGTGTTTTCGTCGATCATTGCGTCGCGAAGCTGCTAGTCGGCGAACTCGACGCCGTGAAGGCGGCGATGTCGAAGCTGTGGGTTACGGATCGCCAGACGCATCTGATCGACGAGTGCCTGCAACTGTTCGGCGGCTACGGCTATACGCTCGATTACCCGATCTCGCGTATGTGGACAGACGCTCGAATCCAGAAGATCTACGGCGGAACGAACGAGATCATGAAAGAAATCATCGCTCGGTCACTTTAGGGGGAGCGGATGTCCAAGCTGAATACGCTGAAAGGCAGGCATTTCCCGCCGGTCGAACACCATTTCACCTGGAAAGACGCGGCCCTCTACGCCCTGGGCGTGGGCCTGGGGCAGGACATCAGCGACCCGCGCCAACTGCGGTTCGTCTATGAAAACGGCATGCTGGCCCTGCCGACCATGCCGGTCATTCTCGCCAGCCCGGGGTTCTGGATCCAGGATCCGGAACTCGGCATCGACTGGAAGCAGATCCTGCACGGCGAGCAGGGCATCGAGCTGCTTGGGGCGCTGCCGGCGGAGGGGACGATCATCGGCCAGGCGGCCGTCCTCGACGTGGTGGACAAGGGGCCTGACAAAGGCGCGTTCATCTTCATGGAAAACCGCCTCACGGACAAGGCCACGGGCCGGCCTATCGCTACTCTCACCTCCACGGTCGTCTGCCGGGGCGATGGCGGTTTTGGCGGCAAAGCGGGCCCGGTGCCTCAACCCCACGCCTTGCCGGCACGTCCGGCGGATCTGACCTGGGACTTCCAGGCGCAAAAGCAGGCGGCGCTGATCTACCGGCTGAGCGGGGATGACAATCCGCTCCATGTCGATCCGGAGATCGCCCGCAGTGCCGGCTTCTCCGAGCCGATCCTGCATGGTCTGTGCACGCTCGGCATCGCCGGCCATGGGCTGTTGCGCAATGTCTGCGACTACGACCCCGCGCGCCTGCGCAAGATGAACCTCAGATTTTCCAGCCCGGTATTCCCCGGCGAGACCATCCGCACCGAGATCTGGCATGAGGGGGCTGGCGTCTGCGGCTTCCGTTGTGTGGTCGTGGAGCGCGGGGTCGTCGCGATCAGTAATGGTTACGCCGAAATATCGCAAGTGTAGCCAATGATGTAGCCAAGGATAGAGGCTTTCCGCGCATCCGGCGCAGAGTATGGAGTTGACCTCGACATGATGGAAGTGTTTGGCGCAGCGCCGCTGCCCACCCCTGAAACAGAGCATTTCTGGGCAGGCACCCGCGAGGGAAGGCTTTTGCTGCAGAAATGCACGTCGTGCGATCACGTCTATTTTCCGCCACGGCCGTTCTGCCCGGCTTGCGCATCGCGCGCCGTGAACGTGTTCCGGGCGAGCGGCAAAGCCCGCCTCTACAGCTATTCGATTGACTACGTGAACGGCCGCGATGGTCTTCCCGTCGCCGTCGCCGTTGTGCAGCTCGACGAAGGCGTGAAAATGATGAGCAACCTGCGCGACGTCGCGCCAACGCCCGAGGCGCTCGTGCTCGACATGAAACTCGAGGTGGTCTTCGAACGCCTCGACGATGCCATTACCATTCCGCAGTTCAGGCCGGCCCGGGAGGGCGCGATATGAGCCGGGTGAAGGCCGCCATCGTCGCCGCTGCCGAGACGACAGAGCTTGGCGTCATTCCCGGCGCCTCGGCCATCCAACTGCATGCCGACGCCGCCCTCAACGCCATCGCGCAGGCCGGCCTCAAACTGTCCGACATCGACGGCATCGCCTGCGCCGGCGAGGAGCCGATCGAAGTCGCGCACTATCTCGGGCTGAAGCCGCTCTGGATGGACGGCACCAATATCGGCGGCTGCAGCTTCATCAGCCATGTGCGGCATGCCACCGCCGCGATCCAGGCCGGGCAATGCAAGACTGTGCTGATCACCCACGGGGAAAGCGGCCGCTCGAAACTGGGCATGCGGGGCTGGTGGCCGGTGCATCCCTATAGCCAGATGGGCCAGTTCGAGATGCCCTACAGCAAGCCGTTCCCGCCGGTGCTGTTCGGCCTGCCGATCCTGCGCTACATGAAGACCTATGGCGTGACGGCGGAGCAACTGGCGACGGTCCCGGTGATCCAGCGCGAATGGGCCGCGCCCAATCCCCGCGCATTTCTACGGAAGCCGCTGTCGGTGCAGGACGTGCTCAACTCGAAGATGATCGCCTATCCGCTTCATCTGCGCGAATGCTGCGTCGTGACCGACGGGGGTGGGGCGCTCATTGTGACCTCAGTGGACCGTGCGGCCGATTTCCCGACCAGCCCGGTTTACATCATCGGCAGCGGGGAGAGCACCGAGACGCCGATGATCAGCCAGATGGACGATTTCAGTTCCTCGCGTGCCTTCTCGATGTCGGGCGCGGCGGCCTTTGCGGATGCCGGCATTACCCATGACGATGTCGACCACCTGATGATCTACGACGCCTTCGCCCACGTGCCCCTGTTCGGGCTCGAGGATCTCGGCTTCGTTGCGCGGGGTGATGCCGGTGCGTTCGTCGCGGACAGGAACACGGCGCCGGGCGGGCGCTTGCCAATGAACACCAACGGTGGCGGGCTGAACTATGCCCATTCCGGCATGTACGGGATGTATGCGCTGCAGGAGAGCGTGCGTCAGCTGCGCCGCACCGCGAGCTATCAGGTGGAAGGTGTCGAGATCTCTGTGTGTCATGGCGTCGGCTACATGTTCGGCGCGGCGTCTACGGTTGTTCTATCAAACCAGGCGAAGTTGTAAGGACGAGCTGGACAGCATCGAGAAAATTATGATCCAGCTTAGAAAAGCAGACTTAAATCCTAAAAAACAAGCCGGAGGAAAGTATGAAGCTGTCAATCAAGCAAACAATATTGGGACCGACGGTCGCACTTGCGCTGTCCGCAACGCCTTTGATGGCACGTGACGGCGTCACCGACACGGAAGTCAAGCTCGGCAACAGTGTCCCCTACAGCGGACCAGCGTCAGCCTTCGGGATAACCGGACGCAGCCTGACGGCCTTCTTCAATAAAGTGAACGACGAGGGGGGCATAGCCGGACGCAAGGTGAAGCTTATTTCGCTTGACGATGCCTACAGCCCGCCGAAAGCCGTCGAGGCCACGCGGCAACTCGTCGAACGGGATGGTGTCCTTGCGATGTTCGCCGTGCTCGGGTCCGCCAACAACGTTGCTATCCGCAACTATTTGAATGCCAAGAAGGTCCCGCAGCTGTTCACCTCGTCGGGCGCAACGACTCTTTCGGATAATCCCGCCAAATACCCATGGACCATGGGTTGGACGCCGACCTACCAGGCGGAGGGTGCGATCTATGGGCGGCACATCCTCAAGAATTTTCCCGACGCCAAGATCGCGGTACTTTACCAGAACGACGATTTCGGCAAGGATTACCTGGTGGGGCTGAAGAAGGGCCTAGGCGACAAAGCCGACGAGATGCTGGTCGCGGTGCAGTCCTACGAGCTCAGCGATCCGACCGTGAACTCGCAGATCATCAGCCTGCAAGCGAGCGGCGCCAATGTGTTCGTGGACATCACCACACCGAAGTTCGGCGCGCAGGCCATCAAGAAGGTCGCTGAGCTCGGCTGGAAGCCGACGCATTACATCTCGTTCGTGTCGTCGTCGGTCGGCTCCGTGCTGGCCCCCGCTGGCCTGGACAACGCGAAGGGCATTCTGACGGTGCAGTTCGTCAAGGATCCCAATGATCCGCAATGGGCCACCGACGAAGGGTTCATGGCCTGGAAGGCCTTTATGGACAAGTACATGCCAGGTGAATCGCAGAAGGACCCGAATGCGGTGACCGGCTTTTCGCAGGCCGAGACCATGAAGCACGTGCTTGAGAAGGCAGGCAAGGATCTGACGCGCGACAGCGTGATGAAGGCCGCCCAGAACATCAAGGACCTGCAGCTGTCGATGTTCTTACCGGGCATCACGTTGAATACATCACCGACCGACTACGCGCCGGTCAAATGTCTCAAGCTGGCGGAGTTCAACGGCAGTTCCTGGGCTGTCCAGGACGAGTTGATTTGTGCAGAATGATATCAAACGACTGGCTTCGCGCCGTCCCGTCGGTGCGAAGATTTTATCAGGAACTGTTTCATCGCGGAGAAACTTGTGATGAATGGCCTCATGATGGACGCCCCGCTTCTGCTCTCGGGCCTCATCGAGTATGCAGCCGAGTATCATTCGGGAACAGGCATCGTGGCCCGGGACATAGAGGGCGACATTGTCCGGCTGAACTATGCGCAGTCGCACCGGCGCATCAAGCAACTGGCCAAGGGCCTGAGGCGCCTTGGTGTGCGGGCGACCACGCGCGTCGCGTCGCTGGCGTGGAGCACGCATCGGCACTTCGAGTGCTTCTACGCCGTGACGGGTATCCAGGCGGTCCTGCACACCGTCAATCCAAGGCTTTATGACGAACAGATCATATACATCATAAACCATGCCGAAGATGAGTTTCTTCTGGTCGATACCGCGTCTCTTTCGATCGTTGAACGTATTGCCGATCGCCTTCCCAAAATTCGGAACTTCATAATCATGGCGGAGGCGGGCCGCGTACCGCCGAACACGCTTCGTGACGTGATCGTCTACGAGGATGTTGTGGCCGGCGAGGATGGAGATTTTGAATGGCCTTCCTTCGACGAGCGTTCCGCCTCGACGATCTGTTACACCTCGGGCAGCACCGGCAATCCGAAGGGGGTGGTCTATTCGCACCGCGCGAGCATGTTGCAGACAATGACCAACGCGACGGCCTCGTGGATGCCGGGTACACGCAACGGCGTACGCGAAGTCCTGATGCCGGTCGCGCCAATGTTCCACGGAAATGCCTGGAACCAGCCGTTCCTGTGCTGCTACACCGGCAGCAAGCTGGTGCTTCCCGGCCGCGCGTTCGAGCCTGAAAAGCTGTTCGAGCTCATCGACGGCGAGCAAGTCTCGATCGCCGCGGCCGTGCCGACGGTCTGGATGATCCTGACCGACTGGATGAAGACGATCGGGAAGCGTCCGTCCGCGTTGCGGCTCGCCATGCTAAGCGGCTCGCCGCCGTCGCGTGAGCTGATGCGAACGCTTGTAACGGATTTCAACCTCGACACCTTCCTCAACTATGGGTCGACAGAAGTGCTGGGCGGATCCGCGGGCACCCGCGTTCCGCTCGACGCCGGCACCGTCATTGAGGATGAAATGGGCGAGCGGCTGAGATCTGGCCGCGCTATGTTCACCCCGAAGATCCGCATCGTCGATGAGAACGGGACGAGCCTTCCGAAGGACGGCGTCAGCAAGGGCCATGTGCAATTCAAAGGCACATGGGTCGCGTCCGGATATCTCAACGGGGAGGGCGGGAGCCCGCTCGATAGTGAAGGGTGGTTCTTTACCGGTGATATCGGCTCGATTGACAGCCAGGGGCGGATCGTCATCAGCGATCGCGCAAAGGATATCGTCAAGTCGGGCGGCGAATGGATTAGTTCACAGGAACTCGAGGCAGCCGCGGCGAGCCATCCCGATGTGGCCCATGCATCGGTAATCGGTGTACCGCACCCGAAATGGCAGGAGCGGCCGCTGCTGATCATCATCCGTAAACCGGGCGCTCAGGTGGACGCCGACGAACTCCTCAAACATCTCGCCCAGCGTGTCGCGAAATGGTGGCTGCCTGACGCGATCGAATTTGTTGACGAGCTTCCCATGACGGGGACCGGCAAGGTCCACAAGCCGACCCTGCGCGCGCAGTACAAGGACTACAAACTGGCGCCGGAGCCTGCCGCGAAGCCGCAGGCCGAGGTTCGTTTGTCATGAGGGGCGCGCGTCATTTGCGCGATCCGTTGGCGGCGCCAAGCTCGCCGACGGTGTCAGGACGCCGGCCGGCAAGCGGGCGCTATACTAGATATGTTGTGAGAACAACGTCTCGCAGAACTCGCGCGAGGGCGAAATTCAACGGAAACTGCTTTCCGGTGGCGATGTCAGGGAAGGGGGTGAAGCTTTTAGGGAAAGGCGGACGCCGCCGTTTCGCGCAATCGACGCCGGCGTGACGGATGGACGCGCCTCGCCCAAAGGCCCTGAACGTCCGTGACCTACCCGACCGCAAGTTTAGCATTGACAAGGTCCTTGGAGTATTTATCGATCGATAGGTAGATAAGCGGCTGACCGATGGTGAGGGGCATTCTGCTCGGTCTGCCGGAACCTTTCGCAGGATTTGGGCAACTCCCGTTCAAGGCCGCAAAGAAGCGTATTCAAAAATATTTTCTATCGCAAATTTCAGTTTTCAAAAATGGAACGCGACGCGCTTTGAGCCGATGCGACCAAACAAAACAGCATCGATAATGAAAAGCGATGAGGAGGAAAAATATGGAACGACGAGAATTCGTGGCTGGACTTGCAACCGCGGGAGCCTTCATGGCGGTCGTGTCTCGGGGCGGCGCGCAGGCGCAAAGCTGGCCGGCCAAGGACATTGAGCTGCTGGTCGGCCAGGGCGCCGGCGGCACGACCGACCTCGTGGCTCGCGCCGTTGCGACCGCCATGGAGCCGGATCTCCGTCGCACGATCATTATCAAGAACACGCCGGGCGCCGCCAGCAATGCGGCCATCGCGCAACTCGTCGCCTCTCCGCCGGACGGCTACCGAATGGTGACGATCGGCGTATCGAACTTCCTCGCGCCCTATACCACCGACGCGACATTCGATCCGTGGGCGCTGACGCCCATCGGCGTTGCCGGCGAGATCGTCTATGGCATCGGGGTCGGGCGCAACTCGCCGGCAAAGTCGATCGCCGAGCTCGTGGCGCTTGGCAAGACGAAGACGGTTTCCTACACCTCATCGGCCGTCGCAGGCACCCGCGCCATGGCGCAACTCGGCAAGCTGACGGGTGCGAAATTCCGCTGGATTCCAACGACAGGCGGGCCGGAGGCGGTGCTTCAGGCCGCCGGCGGCCATGTCGACGCCGTGATCCAGGCGCCAGCCGACATGGTGCCGATGATCGAATCGGGAGAACTGCGACTGCTGGCGTCGGCGGGACGCGTCCGCTGGCCAGCTTATCCCGAGGTCAAGACATTGATTGAGCAGGGCTATGATGCGGTGAGCCTGTCGTTCGTGGGCTTCGCGGCCCCGCCCAAGCTCGATGTGGCTATCCAGAAGCGGCTGGAAGCGGCCTTCGTGGCCGCCTGCGCGAAGCCGGAGGTGAGCGCCGCGATTGCCAAATTCGGCTTGGTTCCCAGCGGAACCCCCGGCTCCGACTTGACGAGACTCGTCAAGGAATCGGCGCCGGACCTGATCGCGATCTTGAGTGAAGCCGGCATGCTCAAGAAGAAGCCCTGACGCCCCTCTTGCCTGTCGACCGTACTGCCTTAGCGGCGCAGGCGGCTTCGGACTGTCTCTGGAGCAAGTCTGCTTGTCGCCGTCTTGCTCTGGCGCCAGTAGCCGGTCCACTGGCCGCGAGATTGGCTGTTCCATCGTTCTGGAGCGACATGATGCATACGGAACCTTCGTCCAAGACGCCCTTGCCGTTGAAGATACCCCAAACGGGCGAGACCGGCGGCGCGGATGTTGCGCCGGCTGTAGCTCAAAGCAATGTCGGGCGTTGGGTCACGGGCCTGCTGATCGTCGTCATGGTGCTTGCCGTCTGGCAGGCTTCGCGACTGGACCTTTGGGCGCTCGAGGGCCCCGGCCCGGGGCTGATACCGCTGATCGCCGCCGTTGTCGGCGTGATCACGGGGCTCCTGGCGTTGGTGGCGCCCGGCACGCCAACCGCCGCCGCCGGCGAGGAGGGTGATGACGGGCCCGTCGAAGAGGCGGAGCAGCGCAGCTTCCGCGTCTACGTGGTCGCGCTGATCGGCCTCGTCGTCGGGGTCTTCATCGGCGGGTTCATCGCGACGACGACCGTGGTGACCGTGTTCATCCTGCGTTTCGGGGAACGGCGGCCCTGGCACACCTCGATCAGCTACGCGGTCGCGGTCGCGCTTGTTGGCGACATCGTCTTTGGGCGGTTTCTTGGCGTGGCACTGCCGGCAGGCATGATCGAGCACGTCCTTGCGTCTTTTACACAGGGGTGAGACGTGATCGAGATGCTCCTCCTTGGCTTCAGTGTCGCGCTGACGCCCGAAAACCTGCTCTTCTGCTTCATCGGCGTGCTTCTCGGCACGATCGTCGGCATCCTGCCGGGTCTTGGCCCGTTGACGACAATCTCCCTGCTCATCCCCGTGACCTACAGCATGAACATGACGTCGGCGATCATCATGCTCTCCGGCATCTACTATGGTGTCGCCTATGGCGGCACCATCACGTCGGTCCTGATGCGCATTCCAGGCGAGGCGTCGTCCGTCGTCACTTGCCTCGACGGCTATCAGATGGCGAAAAAGGGCAGGGCGGGCGCAGCACTCGGGATCGCCGCCTTCGGCTCGTTTTTCGCCGGAACCGTCGGCGTCGTCGCGGTGTCGATCCTTTCGCCGCCGCTGACCAAGCTGATTCTCGCCTTCGGGCCCGCGGAATACGCCATGATGATGCTGGCCGGGCTCATCCTCGTCAGCTATCTCTCGAGCACCAGCCTGCCCCGCGCGCTTCTCATGGTCGCCGCCGGCCTCCTCTTGGGTAATGTCGGGACGGATCCGCTGAACCTTCAGCCGCGTTTCACCTTCGGCTCGCTCACGCTCGCGGACGGCATCGATCTCGTCCCCCTGGCGATCGGGCTTTTCGGCCTGTCCGAGGTCCTTTTTCTCGCCAGACAGAAGGAGAACAAGGCGCAACTCCTCAGCGCGCCCAAGGGGTTGCTGGCCTTTGTACCGAGCCGGGAGGAGACCCGTCGCTCAGTGGCGCCCGTGGCGCGCGGCACGGTGCTTGGCTTTCTCGTCGGCCTGTTGCCGGGAGGCGGCGCGACCATGGCCTCGTTCTTGTCCTACTCCGTTGAAAAGAAGCTGTCGCGCAATCCAAAAGAATTCGGCCATGGCGCTGTTGAAGGCTTGGCTGGGCCGGAGGCGGCCAACAACGCCGGGACCGCTGGAGCGTTCGTTCCGTTGCTATGCATGGGTCTGCCCGCCAATGCGATCACCGCACTACTGATCGGTGCATTCATGATTCATGGCGTGGTGCCCGGCCCGACGCTGATCAACCGGCAGCCCGAGGTGTTCTGGGGTGTTCTGGTCAGCATGTATATCGGCAACGTCATGTTGGTTGCGCTCAACCTGCCTTTGGTCGGCTTGTTCGTCCGCATTCTGTCCGTCCCGCGGGCCTTCCTGGCGCCGGTGATCCTGACGGTCAGCATGATCGGCGTGCATTCGACGCGCAGCGACCCGTTCGATGTCGTGATCGCGGTATTCTTCGGCTTCGTTGGCTATCTGCTGCGGCTCGGGCGGTTTGACATCGGTCTGTTGATACTCGCCTTTGTGCTCGGCCCGCTGTTCGAACGGTCCGCGCGGCAGGCGCTTGCGATTTCCGACGGCGACTTCGGAATATTTCTCAGCAGCCCGATATCGACGACATTTGTGATCATCGCAGTGGGGCTGTTCCTGCTGGGCTTCAAACCCTCGCGGCCGGCGACGGCATCCTAGGTCACGGCGCCGGGAAAGCCGCCGGCGCCGAATTGTGATGCAACGCGATGATTACGCACGACGCGCGACATGATCGAGACCAACAACGGATGGCGCCCCATGACCCATGATCTTCACCCCAACGACATCACGGTCGTCACGTCCGGCCTCACCTTTCCGGAAGGGCCTGTCTGGTGCGACGACGGCTCGGTTGCTGTCGTCGAGATGGTTGGGCAGAGGGTGACACGCATAGATGCGGACGGGCGCAAGACACTGGTCGGAAAGACGGCCGGTGGCCCGAACGGTATGGCTTTGGGCCCGAATGGCGATTTCTTCATCTGCAACAACGGCGGCGTGAAATGGTATGAGCAAGATGGCGCCATCCATCTCAACGGTGTGCCAGACGGATACAACGGCGGCTGGATCGAGCGCATGGATCCTCGCACCGGCGCTGTGACAAATCTTTACAAGGGGTGCGGTGAACATCGCCTAAACTCGCCCAATGACATTGTTTTTGACAGGAATGGCGGGTTCTACTTCACGGATCTCGGGCGTAACCATCCGCGATATCGGGACCATGGAGCCATCTACTATGCGTGGCCTGACGGATCGTTCATCAGGGAGGTGGCGTATCCGCTGCTCACGCCGAACGGCATCGGCCTGTCGCCCGACGAGCGGGTGCTTTATGTCGCCGAAACAGAGACGTGCCGGCTTTGGTCTTTCGATCTTGCGGAGCCGGGCGCGGCGTCAGCCGACAACGCCCGGGCGCCGCATGGCGGCCGAGTTCTATGCGGCCTTCCCGGCTACCAGAAGTTCGACAGCCTGGCAGTCGACGCCGATGGCAATATCCATGTGGCGACATTGCTCAGCGGGGCCATCACCGTCATCACGCCTCATGGAGCCGTCGTTGAGACGGTGCTGTTCGACGATCCCTTCACCACCAACATCTGCTTCGGCGATGACGACCGCAAGACCCAGTTTGTGACCTTATCGAGCCGCGGCCTGCTCGCAAAACGCCGCGTCACAACGCGCGGATTGGCGCTCAAGTTTTCAGGTGTCGTAGGCGGTGATATCGCGGTTGGCTAGAGTTCAGGCGGCCTCAAGAGGAACGATCTGAGCAGGGTCATGGCACATAGGCGGGCTTGCCGAAGCGCGGGGGTGTCGATGAGCTCCAGAAAGCTTCCGTTCTGGACATATCAGCATGCGCTTTGCTATCGATGTCTTCGGCCTTGAGACAAAGAACTCGGGTATCTCTTGTGGGCGAACTGATCGGAATTTCTAGGCATCGCGGAGAGCGGTGGCGAATGAACCCGTTCCGAGGATACACAGCGTCTCAGGATTGCAGCTTCCCGATGTGGCGGTTCACAGTGTCAATGAACGCGCGCAAACGGTGAAGGCGCCGGATGTCGCGATGATAACCCATCCAGATATCCCGTCCGGGCGGTTCCTCTGGCAGATCGAGCCGACGCAGTCCTGCCAGCTGATCGCCGACGACCTGCGGCAGAACCGCGATGCCGATGCCCTGGTAGGCCATGCGTCCCTGGACATTGCGATTGTTGGAGCGCAGGACGGTCCGGGCGTTCGGGAAGCTCTGCTCGAGCCAGGTGATATCAGGGAACTGCCCGGTGGACGTGTCGTGAGTGATCAGCCGAAAGCCGGTGCCGTCGCCAAAGGCCGGCTCGGGAGAGCCAACTCCGACATAGGCGCCGTAAGCCAACCGGACCAGGCGTCTCTGGACAATGTCGGGCGTGTCGAACGGCACGATGCGGAAGGCGATGTCGGCCTCCCGCTGGGCAAGGCTGAACAGGCGAGTGCCCGTCAGGATCTCGACGTCGACCAGAGGATACGCGTCTACGTAGTCGGCGATGATCGGAGGCAGGACATACGCGCCGAACCAATCGGCAGATGAGATCCGCAAGCTTCCTTGCAGTTTCTGTTCCTGACCGGCAAGCCGCCGCTCCATGGCCAGTGCGCCTTCCTCCATCTGTTCGGCCAGCGTGATGACGGCGGCGCCTTCCTCCGTCGGCACGAAACCGTCGGCGGTTCTCTGAAACAGCGTCTGGCCGGTGGCATGCTCCAGCGCCCTGAGGCGCCGTCCCACCGTCGGGTGACTGAGATTCAGAGCGCGGGCGGCGGCCCCCAAACTGCCGGTGCGCGCAATGGCCAGGAAAATTCTGACGTCGCTCCATTCCATGTCGCGCTCCTACAGAAATGAACGTGATGCGTTCACTATCGTCAGTTCACGAATGAATTTGAATCCCTAGTTTCTGACCATGCCGAATCGCCGTCGCGATGGCTCGGCAGAGCATCGCGATCGTCGGTGCCCGCACGGACCCGGCGAGCATTACCCAGGCTTTCATCGTCGCCATCCTGTGCATCGCCTGTTGCCTCGCCGCCGGCGCCGCACTGGGCATTACGCTCGCCCGGCGGTCCGGCGCGGGATGAGGAAGCGCGCGGGATCGCCCAGCGCTCTCTCGATCTTGGGA
The DNA here is from genome assembly GCF_018398335.1 of Chelatococcus sp. HY11. Classification (NCBI taxonomy): domain Bacteria; kingdom Pseudomonadati; phylum Pseudomonadota; class Alphaproteobacteria; order Hyphomicrobiales; family Chelatococcaceae; genus Chelatococcus; species Chelatococcus sp. HY11. Next base: position 1,113,767 of record NZ_JAHBRX010000002.1, on the reverse strand, counting down.
CGATTCAAACCGCCTCTTCGGCTTCTGCGGTCCCTTGGCGCACCGCACAGGCTGCCTACGTCGCGCCAATGGCTACCTAGCAGTAGGTAGGAAGGAGATAACATGCTTCGGAAATTCACACTGGCCCTTCTCGCGGCCGCCGTCGTCAGCCTGCCGCTCGCGACGGGTGTCAGCTCAGCCGCTTTGGCACAGAATGCCAAGGCGGAGCCCGTCCGCGTTCGCGGCTCGATCGTCAGCTTTGGCGGTGAGGCGTTGACGGTGAACACGCGCGAGGGCCAAACCGTCAATATTGCTCTTGCCCAGGGATGGATGGTGTCGGGCATTGCGCGCGCGTCCATTTCCGACATCAAGCCCGGCGATTATGTCGGCATCGCTTCGCTGCCCACAAAGGACGGGGGCGATGGAGCGCTGGAAGTTCTGATCTTCCCGCCAGCCCTGAAAGGTGCCGGTGAGGGCAGCTTCGGATGGGATCTGAAGCCCGACAGCACCATGACCAACGCCACGGTCGCGGACGCGGTCAAGGGTGTGAATGGGCGCACCGTTACTGTCTCCTACCACGGAAAGGAGAAGAAGATCGCCATTCCGGAAGGTACGCCCGTCGTCACCCTTACCCCGGCCACCAAGGCCGATCTGAAGTCGGGAGCGGCGGTCTTCGTCGCGGGCGAGAAGGCAGCAAGCGGTGCGATTACGGCGCGCCAGGTCGTCGTCGGCACCAACGGCGTCGTCCCGCCGATGTGAGCCGGCGATCCCGCCGGCCGGACCCGTCCGGCCGGTGGAAATACCGGAGGCGCGGAGCCACCCACCGCGCCCATCAATTCAACCAACCCGTTTAGGAGCGCTCCATGAACGAGGAGATGCCGCAACCATCGTCGCGCCGAAGGACAGTCCTGGTCCGGCGTCACTCCATCGTCACCCGCCTGACGCATTGGCTGAATGTACTGTGCCTGAGCTTCCTGCTCCTGAGCGGGCTCCAGATATTCAATGCCTACCCGCGGCTCCACTGGGGTCAGTATGGAGCGGATGCCGATCGGGCCTTCATCCAGATCGGCGCGAGTGAAAGCAACGGTGAACCACGCGGCTTCGTGACGTTCGGTGGCGTCTCCATTCCCACGACCGGGGTGCTCGGCCTGTCGAAGATGGGCAGCGAATGGACAGAGCGCGCATTTCCGGGCTGGCTCACGCTCCCATCCTATCAGGACCTCGCCGCCGGCCGGCGCTGGCATTTCTTCTTCGCCTGGCTCTTCGTCATCAACGGTTTCGTCTATCTGGCTTGCGGCCTGCTGAGCGGTCACTTCCGCCGCGATCTGACGCCGGACCGCCGCGAGCTCGGACCGCGCCACGTCTGGCGGGAGATCATCGATCACGCCCGGCTGCGTTTTCCCGAGGGAGAGCAGGCCCGGCACTACAACGTGCTGCAGAAGCTCACCTATATCGCCGTTATCGCCGGATTGCTGCCTTTGATGGTGCTGACAGGCCTGACCATGTCGCCGGGCATGGATGCGGCATTCCCGTTTCTTCTCGACATCTTCGGCGGACGGCAATCCGCCCGTACGCTCCACTTCATCTGCGCATCGCTGCTGGTTCTCTTCGTCGTCGTTCATGTCGCCATGGTCGTCCTCTCGGGTCCGTGGAACAACATGCGTTCGATGGTCACCGGCCGTTATGCCATCCGGCAGCGGGGACCCGACGCATGAGCAGCTTCCTCACCCGCCGCCGTTTCCTCGTCAGCGGCGCGCTCGGCGCCGGTGCCCTTGCGCTGGGCGGTGGCGTCGCCCTCGAACAGAACGCCGGTGTCGATGCCGTGCTGCGGTCGGCCGAGTCGCTGACGATGAGCACGCAGCGCTTGGTGCTGCGGCGCGGACCGCTGGCCCGGGAATTCACGGAGGCCGATATTTCTCCGACGTTTCGTGTCAACGGTACGCAAGCGCCTGACTCCGAGGAGTATGCCGCATTGCGTGAAAGCAGCTTCGCCGACTGGAAACTGAAAATCGGCGGGCTGGTCAACCGCCCGCTGGAGCTCTCGCTGGCGGACTTGAGGAAGCTCCCTTCGCGCACCCAGATCACCCGCCACGACTGCGTCGAGGGCTGGAGCGCAATCGGCAAATGGACTGGCGTTCCGCTCGGCCTCCTCCTTCAGGCGGCGGGGTTGAAACCCAATGCCCGCTTCGCCGTCTTCCACTGCGCCGATGAACTGGAAAAGACGTTCGACGGCAGCGGCCGCTACTATGAGAGTATCGACCTGATCGATGCGTATCATCCGCAAACGATCCTCGCCTATGCGATGAACGGCGAAGACCTGACGGTCGGGCACGGCGCTCCGCTGCGCCTGCGGGTAGAGAGGCAGCTCGGCTACAAGCAGGCCAAATATGTCATGCGTATCGAGGTCGTCGACAGCTTTGGCGGCCTGTGGGGTGGCAAGGGCGGTTTCTGGGAGGATCGAGGATATGAATGGTACGCGGGGATCTAAAGCACGTCGCCTTGAGGTGAGAGCTGACGCCAGCTGTGCGCGTCGCGATGAGGCCGATCGCGGCGCGTGCCCGACCGTTCTGTGCCTCCGGCAGAACTCTGCCGCTCGGGATGATTGACGCGGATGATCGAGGTTGCGGACGAACGCGGACAGCTTCGGCTCTCCGCAGCGGCTCGTCCGCGAAGGATGTGACGCAGGTGCCACTGTTCGCGACCTCTTGTCCGACGCGCGGCGCGGTCTCGGCCGTCATCTCCTGGCCGATCCCGCGACCGAGATCGACGAGGTGGCCTGCCTGCTCGGCTATCGGGACACCACCTTTTTCTACCGCGCCTTCCGCGAATGGGAGGGCATGCCGCCCAACCGCTGGCGCGAAATGCATCTGCCAGAACGTGCCGCGGCTAACGGCATCGGCTTCCATTGAAGGGGGTGTACGATGGGCACTCCGCCGTTTCGGCGGTTCGTCAAGGAGTGTCCCGCATGATCCGACGTGTTCTCCTCGCCGGTAGTACAGGCCTGGTCGGCAAACTCGTGAACGCCCGGCTCGCTGAACGCCCGGACGTCGATCCCGTCTGCCTCGTTCGGCAGGGTTCGGCCGCGTCCGGACACGCAATCGATTACGAGGAACTCTGCAGGGAGCCCGAAGAGGTGTTGCGGCCCATCGCGCCTGATGGCATCGACGCCGCCATCTCCTGCCTGGGCACCACCATCCGCGCGGCCGGATCGCAGCCAGCGATGTTCCGCGTCGACCACGATTACGTCCTCGCCGTCGCGAAGGGGGCGAGAGCGCTTGGCGCACGCCAGTTCATCCTGATGACCGCGGCTGGCGCGGGCGGCCCCGGCTTTTACCTCCAGACCAAAGGCGCGATCGAGCAGGCTGTCGCCGGGCTCGGCTTCGAGCGGGTGGACCTGATCCGTCCCGGCTTCCTCCTCGGCAATCGTAGCGAGCGACGGGTGTGGGAGGCGATCGGTCAGAACATATTTGCGGTACTCACGCCGGTCCTGCTCGGCCCGCTCTCGCGCTACGGAGCGATCCCCGCCGAGACTGTGGCGGACGCCATCGTCGCGCTGATCGGTGTCGGCGGGGGAGGCCGGCATGTCCATGAGAATCGCGGACTGAGGAATATGTCAGCCGCGGGCCGAGCTTTGAGCGCGGGCAGATAGGGCAACATTCGGCGCGGGAGAAGGGAGCGGCTTTGAAAAATATTGCAGTTAGCGTCCTCGCCGCGGTTGTCGCCTTTGCCGGTGTGTTCGCGGTCGGCAGGCGCTATTCAGCCTCCATAGCTGGAGCCAGACGGCGGGTCGCCGGCCACAGTACCGTCGTCATGACCCGGTTTGGCATACTCGAATATGTGGTCGCCGGCGATGGCGTGCCGCTTCTGATGATCCACGGCACCGGCGGCGGCTTCGACCAGGGCCTGCTCTTCGCAAGCCGCTTGGCCGCGCGCGGGCATCGCGTGATCGCCCCCTCGCGCTTTGGCTATCTCCGAAGCGATTTTGCGCCCGATTCTTCCCCGGCGAACCAAGCCGAGGCGTTCGCCGCATTGCTCGACCATCTCGGCATCGCACGGGTGGCGGTGGCCGGCGGCTCGGCCGGGGCGCTCTCGGCCGCGGCCTTCGCGCTACGTCATCCGGAACGCTGCTCGCACCTCGTTCTTCTCGTGCCGGCGGCCAATGTTTCCGGCCGCGACCCGGTCGAGATGAACTGGTGGCAGAAATGGGCCGTCGACACCGTGCTCGGCTCGGATTTCCTGTTCTGGGCTCTCATGAGAACAATGCCGCGCCGGCTCATCGGAACGCTGCTCGCCACCGATCCGGCGTTGCTCGACCGCGTTCCTGCCGACGAGCGGCGGCGTGCCCTCGCCGTCCTCGAAGGGCTGATGCCGATCGGCATGAAACGGCGCGGCCTCGTCAACGATGCGACATTGGCCGGCGCGTCGGCAGCTCTGGATTTCTCGAGGATCGCCGTGCCGACACTGATCATTTCGCTGGAGGACGACCGGTTCGGCACGGCCGCCACCGCCCGCGCTATCGCGGTCGCCATGCCCGACGCGAGGCTCGTCATCTATCCCACCGGCGGCCACATCTGGCTCGGCCATGACGAAGACATCGCGGACGAGATCACCCGCTTCCTCGCAAGCTCTGCCTGGGCCGCCAGATAGCGCGGGGCTTTTTCCGGGCCGCCGATTGCAAGCATTCGGTGAAGCAACGCGGCCGGATCACCATCCCCTGGGACGCATCGCGTTATCATGACAATCGAGCACGAAAAGCTGAATGAAGCGCTCATTGCGGCACCATGCCGGCTTCCAGCCGCGATCTGATCCGGTTCATCTGCTCAATTTCATTCCTCTGCGATCGAATGATGTCGTCGCAGAGGCGGGCGAGTTCCTGATCGGTGAAGTGGTTTTGCCGACACATGAGTATCGCGCCGGAATGGTGCGGAATCATCGACGCGATAAATTGGCGGTCTTCGACCAGCGCCTGGGTGCGGGTGGCGGCGAACGAAGCAACGGATAAAGCAGCGAAGCCGAGATAGAGGGCTGTGTTGAGACCGCGGCGTGTATACATTCTGCCCATGGTCGCCAGCATGATGATGCCCATCGGAGCCGCCATGGTCAGCGCCATGTAAAGCATGTTGATGTTGTTGTGGAAGTCCTGCCAGCCATCGATCATCGTGAACATTGCCACGTACATGACGATCAAGCCGAGCAGGAAATTGATCGCGAGCATGACATAGCTTCGCGTATCCGTCCGTCCATGCCGAGCTGATTGCTGATGGTCCATCATCAATTGTCTCATGTGGTGGTCCAAGCATCCGTTAGCGCGGAACCCTCGGGACCCAGGATCGTTCCCTCCACCAATGGGGCCGCTGTGCACGAGCCAAGATGGCTGGCCGGCACGGAGTGTCACGCTCGACGTCATGTCCGTTAATCATGCTTGTCGTCACGTCCGTTTGTTGGAGGAGTGCTCGGCCGCCAGCAAAGAAGGCAGCCGAGACGATAGGCGCCGCCGAGACACACACGTCCTGGTTGGCGCACCGGATCCAACCGGGAACGCGGAAGACTTGGAAAGGAAGGGAATATTGGACGCGACCCGCCCCACGGTCCTGATCACCGGCAGCAACGGCTTTCTGGGTCAGGCGATCGGCGAGAGCCTGGTTGAGCGCTATCAGGTCATCGGCCTCGATGTCGCCAAGCCCAGGCTGCCGGTGCCCGGTATCGAAACGCTCGAGATCGACCTCACCTCCGACGAGAGTGTCGCGAAGGCCCTGGCGACAGTGCGCGAGCGCAGTGGCGGCCGGATCGCATCGGTGATCCACCTTGCCGCCTACTACGACACAACCGGAGAGGACAACCCGAAATACGACGCGGTGACAGTCGAGGGGTCGCGCCGGCTGCTGGCCGCGCTCCGGGATTTCGAGACGGAGCAGTTCGTGTTCTCCAGCACCCTGCTCGTGCATGCTCCGAGCCCGGCCAAGGGCGTGAAGATTGACGAGGACTCGCCGCTCGCACCGGCCTGGGCCTATCCGAGATCGAAGGCGCGGACCGAGAAGCTGATCCTGGAGGAGCGCGGCGACGTCAAGGTCGCAATCTTGCGATTGGCGGGCGTCTATGACGAAAATTGCCGCGCGGCCTTCATCGCGCAGCAGATCGCCCGCATCTTTGAGCGCAGGCCGACCGCCTATCTGTTCACCGGCGACATCGAGACCGGCCAACCTTATCTCCATCGGGACGACCTCGCCGATGCCGTGGCGCGCACGGTCGACCGGCGCGGCGAGCTTCCCGACGAAACTACTCTGCTGATCGGCGAGGAAGAGACACCGACCTATGATGAGATGCAGCGGCGGATCGGCCGGCTCGTGCACGGGGAGGAGTGGCGCACCCTCGCGTTGCCCAAGGAGGTGACGAAGCCCGGCGTCTGGCTACAGGAGCAGGTCCTCGATCAGGACACAGAGATCAAGGCGTGGATGATCGAGAATGCCGACGACCACTACGAGATCGACATCTCGCGCGCCAAGCGCCTTCTCGGCTGGCAGCCGCGGCACGCCCTGACCGCCACGCTGCCCGAGATGATCCGGCGGCTGAAGGCCGATCCCACTGATTGGTACGAGACGAACAAGCTGGAGTCCGCGGCTGTCGCCGCCTCGCCGCCGGAGATCGCGCAAGCGGCCGAGCGTCTGCGCCGGCCGCTCGAGCGTTCCGAGGACGAGGTCGAGGCGGAGATCGAACGGCACCGCGCAGGCACCCTCTGGGCTCCGCTGACCAATGCGGCGATCGGGCTGTGGCTCGTGGCGTCCCCCTTCACGCTCGGCCTGTTCGATCCGGCCACGGCTCCGCCACCACCGGCCCTCGGACACGAGATCGCCTCGCCCGAGACGCGCGACGCCCGGCTCGGCATCAGCGAGATCGTGTCCGGCATCCTCGTCGCGGCGTCGGCTCTTCTCGGCATGCGCCGGCGTTGGCACGGGCTGCAATGGCTCACCGCCGCAATCGGCGTCTGGGTGATGCTGGCGCCGCTCCTGTTCTGGACCACCAGCGCGGGCGCCTATGCCACAGATACGCTGGCCGGCATGCTGATCGTCATGTTCGCGGTGATGATACCGCCGACACCGGGCATCAACCGCCGGGCGCTTGCTGCCGATGACGACCGGCCGCTCGGCTGGAGCTATTCGCCGTCCACCTTCAGCCAGCGGATCCACATCATCGGGCTCGCTTTCGTCGGCCTGTTCGTCTCGCGCTATCTCGCCGCCTATCAGCTCGGTCATATCGACGGACTCTGGGATCCGTTCTTCGGACCAGGCGACGCGCCGGTCGGCAATGGCAGCGAGGCGGTGGTCACCTCCTGGGTGTCGAAAGGCTTTCCGATCGCCGATGCCGGGCTCGGCGCCTTCGCCTATGCGCTGGACATCCTCGCCGGCGCCATCGGCGACCGCCGCCGCTGGCGCACCATGCCGTGGATGGTTGTGCTGTTCGGCCTGCTGGTCATCCCGCTCGGTCTGGTGAGCGTCGGCTTCATCATCATCCAGCCGCCGCTGATCGGCGCATTGTGCGCGCTCTGCATCCTTCAGGCCGCCGTCACGGTCTTGCTCATTCCCTATTCGATCGACGAAGTGCTGGCGAGCTGCCAGTACCTCAGGCGTGCAAGGCAGGCGGGGGAGCCGTTCTGGCGCACGTTCTGGTGCGGCGGGCCGGCGCTTTCGGAGAACCAGACGCCGGCGCCGGACCTCGACCGTCCGCTGTCGGCGGTGTTGCGCGAACTCGTGACCGGCGGCGTGAACTTCCCCTGGACGCTGGTCGCGAGCGCGCTGATCGGCATCCTGCTGATGACGACGCCGCTCCTGTTCGGCACAAATCCGCCGCTCTCCTTCAGCGACCATGTCACAGGCTGCCTCGTGATCCTCGTAGCGGTAACTGCGATGGCCGAAGTGACGCGCGCTGTACGCTTCGCCAATCTTGCGCTTGGAGCTTGGATCGCCGTCTCGCCTTTCGTCCTCGACGGCGGGGCTGCGACGGCGACGGTTGCCAATGTCCTCATCGGCCTTCTGCTGATCGGGTTGAGCCTGCCGCGCGGCAGGCGCAGCGACGCGCATTACGGCGGCTGGGACCGGGCGATCGTATGACGCCTGGAGCGATCGCCCCTCTAAGGGCGATCGCGATCAGAGGCTGAACTGGAAGAAGCCAATCTCCCAAAAGGATCCTTTTTAACCAGCTTTCCCTGGGATTTTGGTCGCGAGGCGGGAGCCCGACGACCAAGGATCAGGACGTTCAGCAAGCGAGTCTGGCTTGCCTCGCAACCGCTTCGCCGCGAAGGCGCTTAGCGATCGCGCCGCTTCAGGGCGCGCGTCCCTTCGTATCCGACGTTCATCTCACAGGTTCGGATCGACACAGCCGATCGGACCCCTAAACCGACATTCCATCGAATATCAGAAACGGATTTGCCGGTTCAGAGCGCCGGGAGCATCGACCTGAACCGTAACGTGATCGATGGCGTATTCGCGCTTTAGTCGATCTGCGACGAGCTTCGGCAACGAAAGGGGGTTGACCGTTTCGGTCGGGGTGACGTGGACCGTGGCGACGACCGTATCGTCGGTCAGCGTCCAGGCGTGGAAATGCCCGGCTTCGGCTATTTCCGGGAGGGCCGCCAGACCAGCCTCGACCTTTCCGGCGTCGAGGCCGCGGGGCACGGCCTGCATGAGGACCCTTATTGAATCCGCGATAAGACCCCAGGCGGAGCGGACGACCAGAAGCGCGACGAGAACCGAAAGGAGCGGGTCGAGGATCATCCAGCCGGTCAGCATGATGCCGATCGCGGCCGCGATCGCGCCTATGGAACCGAGCAGATCACCCAGCACATGCAGGAAGGCGCCCCGGAGATTGGCGTCCCCCTTGTTGCCCGACCACAGGATCCATGCGCCGGTCACATTCAACAGAAGTCCGATGACCGCCACGATGAGCATCGGGCCTGCCAGGACTTCGACGGGTTGATTGATGCGGTTGACGGCTTCCCAAGCTATCCAGGCGACCAGGAGCAGAAGGCTCGCCCCGTTGGCCAACGCTGCGAGCACGCGGACGCGGTGATAGCCGTAGGTTCGGGACGCATCGGGCGGCCTGCGCGCCATGCGATAAGCGATCAGAGCCAGCAGCAGCGCGGCCGCGTCCGACACCATGTGCCCGGAGTCGGCGATGAGGGCGAGCGAACCGGCCAGCCACCCGCCCACGGCCTGGACGGCAGCATAACCGGCCGTGATGATGAAGACGAAACGAATGCGCTGCTCATTGCCGGCTGTGACGACCTGCGCGTGGGCATGATCGTCGCCCTCATCATGTCGGTGTTCGCTGGTCGCCGTCATGTCAACACTCGCTCGCTTCGTCTGGGTAATCGCGCCGCTGCCTTCTTGATCTACCAGCTATTCCCGCATGGCCAGGGATTCGATGCCTGACCAGGCACTTGCGTATCTCGTGCAGACGGACGTTGATGGAAAGATACCCTGACGATGAAATCCGCGCTGCGTGCAGCGACGTGCATCGCCGCTCGGATGCCGATATGAAGCTTTTGCAGCCGACGCTGCGGTTGATGGTGTCCGGAGCATCACGCCGGCCAGGTCGACTGCCCAGGCAATTTTTCCCCGGTTTCGATCTAAGCCTCCGATTGGCAGCGACGCGCATTATGGTAGCGTGGACCGAGCGATCGTGTGACGCGTGCCTTTGGTTCACCTCCGGAAACCCGCTTAGTCGGAGGCGACTGGAAGAAATCGGCACGCAGACCTATGCCGCCTCGTGCGGAAGATGGCTTCTATGCCGTTGATTGCCCGCCTCCCGGCAAACATCAAGGCGAGATTCGGAACCCGTTTCGGCCGAAGCCATTCAGTTCCGATACCTCCCTGTAACGGATTGTCGGATTGCGAGTTCCGTGGGACACACCGCCTGAACGCAAGTGCTGCTCGCGATCAACCTCGATGAAGCAACAGAGTGCGCCGGAGGCGTTCGGCTTCTTCCAGGCTTGGCTCAGGAACCCACTGCGGGTCGCCGCCATGGCGCCCTCGGGACATGCGCTCGCCGGCCTCATCACGTCGGAAATGGCGAGTGCTACCGGTCCGGTGATCGAGCTTGGTCCCGGTACGGGCGCGTTCACACGCGCCCTGATCACCCGCGGCGTCAGACAGGAAGACCTGGCGTTGATCGAGTTCGGCTCGGAGTTCGCCGCTGCGCTCAGTTCCCATCATCCGAACCACCTGTGAAGTTTCGGTGGCCTGGAGTAAGTCTAGGCCTCCAGCGCTGCCTTTACCCGTTCCGGAGTGAACGGATAGTGGCGAAGCCTTACACCCCCGGTGAGCCGCGCGACGGCGTTGGCGATTGCCGGACCGGTGGGAGGAAGGCCTGCCTGACCGATACCGCCGAACGGACTCCCGGGCGTCGGTCGCACCGCAACCTCGATTTCAGGCGCCTCGGACATGCGGATCACCCGGTAGGTATCGAAATTCGACTCCTGTACCTCGCCGTCGACGACATTGATCTGCTCGAACAGTGCATGGCCGGTACCGTTGGTGATGCCGGTCATCATCATGGCCTCGATATGGAGGGGCTGGATCGCCACACCGGGATCGATCGCGCACCAGACCTTGTGCACCCGTATGGCGCCAGTTTCCCGATTCAGCGAAACCTCGGCGACCTGGGCGCAATGCGAGCCGAAGGCGTCGGAGTAAGCGACGCCGAGCCCTCGGCCGTCTCGCGCCCGATCCCATTGCGCCATACGTGCGACCGTCTCGATCACGTTTCGCGCGCGGGGCTGGTCCTTCAGAAGCTCCAGCCGCAGGGCGACGGGATCGATGCCTCTGACGGCAGCAATCTCGTCGACAACGCATTCGATCGCGAACCGCGTGTAGCCAACCCCGACCGCGAACCAGAATCCGATGGCGAGGCCGTTGTCCTGGCGAAGATATTCAATCTGATGAGCCGGAACGGTGTAATTGAACTGCGCACCTTCAGTCACGACGTCGTCGTGCCCCCCTGCCTGCGCGAACACCGGCGGCATTGTGCGTGCAAAGATCGAGTCCGCCACGATGCGGTGACGCCAGCCGACGATGTTCCCCTCGGCATCAAGCCCGACCTTGATGTGCTGCGCCTCGAGCGGCCGGAACTTGTCATGCCGGACATCGTCCTCGCGGCTCCAGATGACCTTGACGGGCCGCCCCTCCACCGCCTTGGCCAGAGAGACCGCATCGATGATGAAATCGGCCTCGGCCTTGCGTCCGAAGCCGCCGCCAAGCAGGGTCGTGTTGACCTTCACCTTGTCGGGCGTCGTGCCGACGACGTCCGCCGCGAAACCCTGCGTGCCTGTCGGGCCCTGGGTCGGCGCCCAGATCTCGACCCTGTCGCCGGTGACGCGTGCGGTGGCGTTCATCGGCTCCATAGTCGCGTGGGCGACGTGATCGCTCATGTAGTCGACCTCGATCACCGTCGTAGCGCCGGCGATTGCGGTCTCGACGTCACCACTGGTGTGCGCGGTAACGCCTTGCTTCGTGAGATCGCGGCCGATAGCGCGATACTCGTCGAGCAGCCGCTGGCTCGTATAGTTGCGAACCCGTGAGGTCGTGCTCCAGGTCACGCTGAGCAGGTCTATCGCACGCCTGGTCGCCTGGATCGTCTCGCCAATGATGCCGACGCCGTAGGGGAGTGGGACGATATGGGTAACGCCCGGCACACCGCGCGCCGCTGTGTCGTCGATGGCTTCCGGCCGCTCGTCCTGGACCGGCGCCCGCAGAACCGCCCCGTAGAGCATGTCCGGAAGCTGGACATCGGTCCCGAAGACCGCAGTTCCATCGATCTTCGAGGGGACGTCGATCCGTGAGACAGTCCGGCTGCCGATATAGCGCCATCTGTCTCTTGACTTTAGATCAGCCTCCGTTGCCTGCGGCAGCGGATCCGGAAGCACGGCGTTGGTGGCGACCTCACCGTAATCCAGCACCCGGCCCGAGGGTGGGTGCAAGACCTTGTTCGGTTCGGTCGTAAGCTCCCTCACTGGCACGTTCAGCATGCCGGCAGCAGCGACCATGAGGATCAGGCGGGTCTGGGCGCCGGTCAGGCGAAGCAGCGCGTGATAGCCGCGCGTCGACTCGCTGCCGCCGGTGAGCTGAATCCCGTAGAAGCCGGGATTGCCATAGGTCCCCGCGTCGGAGGGCGCCTGAACCACGCGTACACGGCTCCAATCGGCATCCAATTCCTCGGCGACGAGTAGCGGCAGCGTTGTCGTGATGCCCTGGCCCATCTCGACGGCCGGCGCAATGATGCTGATCGTGCCGTCCGCCGCGATCGTGACCCAGGCGTTGGGACGAAAGGCGCCCTCGGCGGCGGGGGCCATCGTCGCGCCGTAGGCAGGGTCGGATGCTCTCCCGAACGCGACGGCGATGCCGAGGCTGCCGGCCGTGACAAGGAAACTGCGCCGCGACAGCGCGCGGCTATGAGGCTGCGAGGTCCGGGACATGGCTCAGCCCTCCCGCGCGGCGCGCTGAATAGCGCTGATGATGCGGACATAGGTTCCGCAGCGGCAAATATTGCCGTCCATATGCGCGACGATCTCGTCACGGCTGGGAGTGGGGGTGTGTTCAAGAAGCGCCGCCGCCTGCATGATCTGCCCGGACTGGCAGTAACCGCATTGGGGCACCTGCTCGGCGATCCAGGCCTTCTGCAAGGGATGGCTGGCGTCTGGTGACAGACCCTCGATCGTTGTCACTTGCCGGCCGGCCACATCCTCCAGGAAGGTCTGACAGGAGCGTGCAGGCTCGCCGTCGATGTGGACGGTGCAGGCCCCGCATTGCGCGATCCCGCAGCCGAATTTGGTGCCGGTGAGCTTAAGATGCTCGCGGATCACCCAGAGGAGTGGCGTGTCGGGTTGGGCGGCGACATCGACCGCATGCCCGTTGATGGTGAAAGCTGTCATGTCTGCTTCTCCTCAATCTGGGGATTGGCTTTCGAGGTAACGGATGATCGCAGCTCGTTGCGCGGCAGTGGGGACGCCGGCGGTCATCCGTGTCCCCCGCACGACCTGACTCGGCGCGGCGAGAAATGAGTCGAGTGACTGGCGGTCCCACGTCATGCGGGAGGACCGCATCGCACCGGAATAGCTGGCGCCTTCGAGGCTTCCGGCAGCTCGGCCGATGATGCCATGAAGGTTGGGAGCCATCTTGTTTTGTCCCGGATCGACGCTGTGACAGGTGGCGCAGCGTTGCCGGAACAAGCGCTCTCCATCGTCCTGCTGAGCCGCAACCGCAAACGGAAAGAACAGCGGAGAAAGTCGCAAAATGACAATGAGTAATCCGGCCGCCAGCTTCTTATTGTGACCGGATTCCAACGTTGGTGGAGCAAAAATCGTTATGCAATTCACCGTACCGCCTCCATAGATTGCGATACGATAGATGCACGTTTTGGAACGATCTATGCTTCTAAGTCCAGACTATCTTTTCGATAGTCCGAAATCTCTACTATGATCTAAACGGCTGCCTAGCTACCGTCGTTCTTGTTCGCAATAGCTATCCACCCGGCATTGGGGGCGACGTCGACTAAGATGTCCTGCGGCAGCTTCGGGTCATTGGCCTTTCAGGCCGTCATGAGAGCTCCCGCAAAAGATTGACCGGAAAAAGCCGAAGTATTATCGGTTTTATGAGGTTTGGCGGTTTTCTGCAGAGCGGCTTGGAGGATGGGACGTGAGAATGATGACGGACAAAGGTCCTCTCGCCGGCTATCGCGTTGTCGAATTTGGCAGCAACCTGACAGCACCAATTGCGACCATGCTGTTGGGCGACCAAGGCGCTGATGTCATCAAGGTGGAGACCCCTGCTGGCGACCAGCTGCGCGGTTCAGGAGATCGCCGGGCGGCCGTGTCCGGAATGGGCAGCATGTTCCTTAATGCGAACCGCAACAAGCGATCGATTGTACTCGATCTCAAGCAACCTGATGACCGCGCGGTCGCGCTGGCGCTCGCGGCTAGCGCCGATGTCGTTGTGCAGAATTTTCGCCCAGGTGTCATTGACAGGCTCGGCTTGGGCTACGAAGCTGTGAGATCAGTTCGCGAAGACATCGTCTATGTATCGATTGATGGCCTCGGGCGGAGCGGTCCTGCTGCTGGCCGTCGTGTTTACGATATCGTTGTGCAAGGCATCGCGGGGTTTGCCGGCATCCAGGCCGACCCAGTAACGCGAAAACCGGAAGTCGTTCGGAATTCTGTCACCGATAAGGTCACGGCGCTCTTCGTCTTCCAAGCCGTAACTGCCGCCTTGCTGGTGCGCGAGCGCACGGGCAAGGGCCAGCACATCCAGGTCAGCATGCTCGATGCGGCTCTGGCGTTTCTGTGGCCCGAAACTATGGGAAGCAGTACTCTCGCAGGCGGAGATGTCGAGCCCGGAGGGTCGGTCGCCGGCACGCGCTACTGTTATCCCACCGCCGACGGGCACATCATTCTTGGTTTTGTGACGTCCAGCGAATTCGAGGCCGTCTGCGAGGCGCTGGAGAGCCCCGAACTGCTGGACGACCCGCGCTTTAAGACGCTCGGCCAACGCTTCGCCAATGCCGCGGAACTGAATGCTGTGGTTGGTGACCGGCTACTGACCCGCTCTACAGCGGAATGGTTGGCCCGCCTCGCCACTGTCGACGCGGTCTATGCTCCGGTGAACTGGCCAGACGATATTCTGAATGATCCGCAGGTTATAGCGGCCGGAACAGTCGCTGAATACGACCATCCGGTGGTCGGGCCCTATCGGCAGCCGGCACATCCGGCGCGCTTCTCTGCAACACCTGCCGGGCTCCGCCGGCACGCGCCGGAACTGGGTGCCGACGGCCCGGCGATTCGGGCTGAACTCGGCTCGGATAGCGAGGGAGCGCCATGATGAAGGCCTGGGTGCTAAGGCGTTTTTCCAAGCCGTTCGAACTCGAGATGACGGAGCTTCCGCAACCTGTGCCGGGCCCGGGCGAGATCCTGATCCGCAATCACGCCGCAGGCCTCGCCTATGGCGAGACCCTCATCTTTGACGGTACCTACCAGCAGATTCCACCGCTGCCGTACATTCCATCAAATGAAAGCGCCGGTGTTGTGCACAGCTGCGGCGAGGGGGTAACGAAATTCGTCCCAGGCGACCGCGTCATGGTATTCGCCGTCGATATGCGTGGCGGCGCACTGGCCGAGTATAGCGTCATGCCGCAGGCCTTTGTATTTCCGTGCCCGGAACGGCTGAGCTTCTCGGACGCAGCCACGTCAGTGATGAACTATTGGACCTCATTCAATGCTCTCGTCCGGCGTGGTTATCTTAAGGCTGGCGAGACGTTGGTGGTGCATGGCGCCACGGGCGGCGTGGGTTCAACTGCGGTTGAGATCGGCAAACAACTCGGAGCGCGGGTCATTGCGACAGGCGGAAGCGATGTGCGCCTGGCCGATGTCGAGGGCGCCGATCACGTCATCAACTACAACACCGAGCCATTGCGCGATCGCGTGCTCGAACTGACCCGCGGCATCGGTGCAGACGTGTATTATGACCCGGTCGGCGGTGACCTCTTTGATCTGTCCATGCGAGCCATAGCACCTGGCGGCCGCATCCTTGTCGTTGGGTTCACGTCGGGGCGCCCCGCGTTGGCCCGCACGAACGTCATGCTAGTTAAAATGGTATCCGTGATCGGGGTGGAAGCTAGGCTGGGGCTGCTGCGCGGCCACGACGAGGGCTGGGCGGACCTTCGTGAAATGCTTGACTGGATCCACACAGGTCGACTCAATCCACGGGCGGGTGAGGTGTTCGCCTTCGAGGATGCAGCGAAGGGCTATCACCATATCCTGTCTCGCCAGCACAGGGGCAAATGCGTCGTAGAAATCCCCTGAGCATCTCAGCTGCCTGCGATCGTCGCCAATAAGGCGCTCGCCTCGTCATTCTCGGCTGGGCGCAGGCGGCCTCTTTGTACGGCGCCGTTCGGCGATGCCGTGTTGCATCTCATCGACCATTCTGGCCTCGGCGCGCCGTGCCCGTGCCGACGATCGCCATAAGAAAGGCCGAGGCGATTGATCGCCTCGGCCTGAAAGATCATCCCGTGATGCAGGAACCCGAAAACGCCCGATCCGGGTTCGTCACGAACTTCCGTCGCTGTCCTACAGCTTCACCGCGAATTCGGCGGCCGTCTTGGCCTTGACCTCGTCGAGGCTGACGCCGGGCGCGAGTTCGGTGAGTTGCAGCGTTTCCCCACGCGCCGGGAAGCTGAACAGGGCCAGGTCGGTGATGACCACGTCGACCACCTGGCGTCCTGTCAGCGGCAGGCTGCAGTCCTTCACGAGCTTTGACGTGCCGGCCTTGTCCACATGCTCCATCAGCACGATGATGCGCTTGGCGCCGGCGACGAGATCCATCGCGCCGCCCATGCCCTTCACGACCTTGCCCGGCACCATCCAGTTCGCGAGGTCGCCGCGCTCCGACACCTCCATCGCGCCGAGGATCGACAGGTCGATATGCCCGCCGCGCACCATCGCGAAGCTGTCGGCGCTCGAGAAATAGGACGACTCCGGGATCTCCGTCACCGTCTGCTTGCCCGCGTTGATGAGGTCGGGATCGGCCTCGCCCTCATAGGGAAACGGCCCGATGCCCAAGAGCCCGTTCTCGCTCTGCAGCGTCACCGTCAGGCCGGGCGCGATGCAATTCGCGACGAGCGTCGGAATGCCGATGCCCAGGTTCACATAAAAGCCGTCGCGCAGCTCCGCCGCCGCCCGCGCCGCCATCTCCTCGCGTGACCACGCCATCAGTTCGCTCCCGCTTCTGCCGCCGGCCGCGGACGCGTCGTCTCGCGCTCGATCCGCTTCTCGTAGTCATGCCCCTCGACGATCCGGTCGACATAGATCCCGGGCGTATGGATATTGTCAGGGTCGAGGCTGCCGATCGGCACGATCTCCTCGACCTCGGCCACCGTCACCTTCGCCGCCGTCGCCATCATCGGGTTGAAGTTGCGCGCGGTCTTCCGGTAGATCAGATTGCCCTCGGCATCGCCCTTCCAGGCCTTGACGATGGCGAGATCGGCGGTGAGCCCGGTCTCCATCACATAGTCCTCGCCGTTGAACTGGCGGACTTCCTTGCCCTCGGCGACGATCGTGCCGACGCCGGTGCGCGTGAAGAAGGCCGGAATGCCGGCCCCGCCTGCCCGGATACGCTCGGCGAGCGTCCCTTGCGGGTTGAACTCGAGCTCAAGCTCACCCGACAGGTAAAGCTTCTCGAACAGCTTGTTCTCGCCGACATAGGACGAGACCATCTTCTTGATCTGGCCCTTGCCGAGCAGGATGCCGAGCCCGAAATCATCCACCCCGCAGTTATTGGAGATGAAGGTCAGATCCTTCGTCCCCTTGCGCGCGATCGCCGTGATCAGATGCTCGGGGATGCCGCACAGGCCGAAGCCGCCCGCCATGATCACCATCCCGTCGAACAGAACGTCGTCCAATGCCGACGATCCGTCCTTGAATGCCTTGTTGCGCATATGCGCTCCCTCCGAAAAAGCTGCGCCTGAATATTTCAGGCATTGCAAGCCAATACTCTCCTAAACGTGTAAGCGTGCCGCTGTATCGCGAAGGACATCCCAGAAACCGCCTCGGGAGCGCCTAAATGGATGCGATCAGCATGAGCTTAAAACAGCTCTCGTCACAGCTTCAATGGTACCTGACGAAGATTGGGTACAACCACAATGAAGGCCGCGCTAATGCGTTGGCCCCAGAATTGACGCACCAGCATTGACAACTGATCTGACAAACAAGTTGATCGGCAGCAAAGATGAAAAAATATCCGGCGTGAAGAATTTTTCCGCGAGCGCGGACGGTCCTCCAACGATTCTGCCGTACACTCACTCAGCCGGAAGCTCGACATAACTCTGCGCGCACGCTCCAGCCAAGCCTCCCTTATTTCTCCTCACGCATTGCCTTCCCGCCAGGTCCCGAACTGTCTAGGGCCAGCTCCGCTGGCCATGTCACATCAACCACTGCTGTTTCCCGGAAAAAATTCGGAAACTTCTTCGCGCATTTGATTAGCACCGTTATCCAGAAACAAAAAGACACAGGATTGCAAAATATCAGATCCGAATATAATTCTGTTTCAACGCCAGCGAGGTGAGCAAGGTAATGTGTCACCGTGATTGGGTTGATTGGCCATGGCGCACATGGCGCGGAGGACTAGCGGCCGGACGCGCTAAGATCGGCTGCCTTGCCGCAGTTCCGGGCGCTCGACAATCACCGTGATACATCGCTTCGCAATACGGAGAGGCGCCTTTGGGCACGACAGGAGGAAGCACCATGAAACGCTCGAAAAAGGTCATCATCAGCTGCGCCGTGACTGGTTCGGTCCATACGCCTTCGATGTCGCCACATCTGCCCGTCACTCCGGCTGATATCGCCCAACAGGCGATCGAGGCGGCCGGCGCGGGCGCTGCCATTCTGCATCTGCACGCACGTGACCCGGAGACGGCGAAGCCGACGCAGTCGCCCGATGCCTTCCGCCTGTTCCTTCCCCAGATCAAGCAGGCCTGTGACGCCATCGTGAATATCACGACGGGTGGCGGGCTCGGCATGAGCATGGACGAACGGCTGAGCGCGGCGAAATGGGCGAAGCCCGAGCTCGCCTCGATGAATATGGGCTCGATGAACTTCAATCTCTCCGGCGCGACGGCCCGTATCACCGCGTTCAAGCATGACTGGGAGAAGCCGTATCTGGAGAATACCAAAGACTACATCATGCCGAACACCTTCGCGCAGATCGAGCGGGCCATGCTGGAGCTCGGCGATCTCGGCACGCGCTTCGAGTTCGAATGCTATGATACGAGCCATCTCTACAATCTCGCGCATTTCGCTGAGCGCGGCATCGTCAAGCCGCCGTTCTTCGTGCAGGCGATATTCGGCGTGCTCGGCGGCATCGGGCCGGAACCGGAGAACCTGATGTCGATGAAGGCGACCGCCGATCGCCTGTTCGGCGACGACTATTATCTGTCGATCCTCGCCGCCGGTCGCTACCAGATCCCCTTCACGACTATGGGGGCCATTCTCGGCGGCCATGTCCGCGTCGGACTTGAGGACAACCTGTTCCTCAACAAGCGCGAACTGGCGCCGTCCAACGCCGCGCTGGTCGCGAAAAGCCGGCGCATTCTGGAGGAACTCTCCCTCGAAATCGCAACGCCGGAAGAGGCCCGCGCCATGCTGGGCACCAAGGGCGGCGACGAAGTGGGCTTCTAGCGCATCGCCCGAGACCTCCGGTGCCACCGGCCATGCGCTCGGCCGGCCCGGCCCGGCCGCATGCTCGCTGCAGAAGCGTGCTCAACCTGCCGAGAGCGGAGCAGGATCATGACCGTGAAAGCACCTCCCCAGCTCGATCATTTCCGCTTCGAGATGGCAAAGCCGGCGATCGGGCATCTCGTCTTCGATACGCCGGGGCGGACGGTGAATGTTCTCAGCGCGGCGGCGCTCGCCGATCTGGAGCGGATCGCCGCCTGGCTGCCCGAAAGTGGGCTCGCAGGCCTCGTCTTATCCTCGGCCAAGGCGAGCGGTTTCTGCGCCGGCGCCGACCTTGCGGAGTTCGAAGCGATCCGTGGCATGGTTGCGGCGACTGCGCCGGACGATCGCTTCGCCGCCCTGCATGCCCGATTCGCCCCCTTCACGCGCGCTTTCCGCCGTCTCGAGACGGCGGGCGTGCCGATCGCCGTGGCGATCGAAGGCCCGGCGTTGGGTGGCGGCTGCGAGCTGGCGCTCGCCGGGCATTGGCGGGTCATGGCGGACGGCGGCGCAGCCACCCTCGGCCTGCCGGAGATCACCGTCGGTCTCTTTCCAGCCGGTGGCGGCACACAGCGCCTTCCGCGCCTCATCGGGCTGGATGCCGCCGTTCCCATGTTGTTCGACGGGACATGGCTGTCGGCGGAAGCGGCCGTCGCGGCGGGCGCCGCCGATGCGCTCGCAGCGCCGGGAAAGACCGTCGCGGAGGCAGTCGCATGGCTGGAGAGCGGGCCGGATTGGCTCCCGCGCTGGGATTGCCCGGGCGGGGTACCCGCGCCCTCTCCGGCACGACTGGCTGCCTTCCGGCAGGAGCGCGAAGCCGAGGCCCAGGGACACTATCCGGCTGTCACGGCCATTCTCGATTGCCTTGAACGGGGGCTGTCGGTTCCGATGGATCGGGCCAATGCGGTGGAAATCGAGGCTCTTTCGCGGCTTCTCCTGCGGCCCGAGCCATGGGCGATGGTGGCAACCTTGTTTCACGGCCGGCAGGCTTTTCAGCGCGCGGCGAAACACAACGGCCTGCCTAGCTGGCTGGCGCCGCTGGTCGAGGATGTCGGCCGGGCGCTCGCTTTCGAAGCGGACAGCATGGGACGGGCGCTGGCCGAGCCCGCCGCCGTTCACGCGGGTTTCACGAAACCTCTGCCATCTTTGCGGGATGGCGTCGGACGCGTTCCTCGGCCGACGCTCGTACCTCCGCCCTCTTTTACGCCACCGACATCGGCCCAGGCGACGGGTTTATGGATCGACGCCCCTTCCGCTGGCTGGCAGGTACGGGCCGCGCGGCTGTTGTCCCGCGCGGTTCTCGCCGCGGAGGCCCATGGCGCGGGATTGGCCGAGGCGGACCGTCAGATGGCCGACTACGCTGTCGTGGCGGAACTCGGATTCCCCGCCTATCTCGGCGGCCCCTTCGCGCTTGCCTCGATGGCAGGAGGCGGATGGGCGAGGGCGCAACTCAATGAGTAACGCCCCGCAACCCCCTTAAGTCTTGTCACGCGTTGCGGCGTAACGAGACGGTCATTCCCGCGGACTTGACCTCGATCACCGGAGAGCGGGTCATCTTCATCAGCTTGCGCACCTGTTCCATTTCCGGCGACGACAGCAACGGGTAAGTCGTCTTGACCGGCCCGGCCGCACGCATCTTGGCGATATCGGCCGCGGGCACGGTCGCGCGCAGGATCAACTCGTCCTCGTCGTCGGTCGCATATTGCTTCTTCAGGTCCTCCAGCGTGGGTTGCTGCGGCGGATTGGCCAGGACGTCCTTGGCACGCGGCGAGGCCATGATCTGATCAAGTACGTTCCCGTCCACCGGCGCGACGGTCTTGCCGTAGAAGCCGGCCGCATATTGCACGACTTCGTCGGGCACCGTTCCGTAGCGCTTGCCCGTGACGATATTCAGGACGGCCTGGATGCCGACCAGCTGGCTGAAGGGTGTCGCCATGCCGGGATAGCCGAGCTCACGGCGGACGCGGGCAACCTCATCCAGCACATCGCCCAGCCGATCCATCATATTGTGCTGGGCGAGCTGGGCCTTGAAGGTGCCCATCATGCCGCCTGGAATCTGGTGCTCGATGGAGAACACGTCGTATTCGGCAAACTGATTGACGAGGAAGCCGGCGGCCTTGCCGACGGCCTCGAAGTGATCGGCGACCGGCTTGAAGAGCGATGTGTCGAGCCCATGGCTATGGCCCTTCAGCTCCACATTGCGCGCCATGATCTCGGTGGAGGGCACTGACGGACCGTTGGCCATCGGCCGGCTCGCCGTGTGGATGATCGACACGCCGAGATCGATGGCATCGAGATAGGCCTTGGCCGATAGGCCGAGCAGATTGTTCGAGTGCATCTCGATCTTCTTGCCGCGCGCATTCGCCACGATGGCCGGCACGAGCGTCGAGAGTCGTTCCTTCTCCAGGACGCCCGCGGTATCGTAGAGAAGAATAGTGTCGATATCCGGCGACGCGGACAGCTGGTCCGCCTTATCCGCATAGTATTCGTCCGTATGGACGGGCGACAGGGCGAACATGATCGCGCCAGCTACCTCGGCCTTGGCCTCCTTGGCAACCTTGGCGAGGCGCGTCATCTTGTCGATGTTGAAAAGGACGTCGTAGATCCAGAATGATCGCACGCCATGGGCGCAGAGGCGGCGCACCCAGAGATCCATCAGCGCGTCGGGCGTAACGCCGAAGGTGACATTGGCGTTGGCGCGGAGGCCTGCCCTGACGGGCGTATGCGGCATGGAGGCCACAAGAAGATCGAGGCCTTCCCAGTAATTCTCGTGGCAATAGCGGGTCAGCACGTCCAGCATGCCGCCGCCGGTCAGGTCGATGGTGCGGAAGCCCGTGCGGTCGATGAGCGGTGATACGGGTAGCGCCATGCCCGCTTGCATGCGAAGGCCCCACAGGCTCTGCTGGCCGTCGCGCATGGTTTCATCAAGGAACTCGATACGAGCCATGGGGCTACTCCTGGTCGGGCTGGAAGGCGGGCAGGCCGCGGTCCTCCAGCCAGCGTGTGGTGATGGCGTTCGTGCGGAAGTCGGGGTGATCGAGAATGAAGGCATCAAGCGGCAGGGTGGTGCGGATGCCTTCGATGCGAAAGGCCTTCACGGCTGCGAGCAAGCGCTCGAGCGCCTCTTCGCGTGAGCGTCCATGGGCGATCAGTTTGCCGACCATGGAATCGTAGAAGGGCGGCACCAGATAGCCTTCGTAGACGTGGCTGTCGAGCCGGAGGCCATGGCCATCCGGCGGTCCCCAACGCGTGATGCGGCCGGGTGAGGGCATGAAATCGCGCGTGGGATCCTCGGCATTGATCCGCACCTCGATGGCGTGCCCGGCGATGGTGATGTCGTCCTGGCGCAGGCCAAGGCCCTCGCCGGCGGCCACACGCAGCTGCAGCGCGATCAGATCCTGCCCAGTGATGGCCTCGGAGACTGGATGCTCGACCTGGATGCGCGAATTCACCTCGATGAAATAGAAGTCGTCGCGGTCCACGTCATAGAGGAATTCGACGGTCCCGGCATTGCGATAACGCGCATGGGCGGTGAGCCGGACAGCGGCGGCATGCAGGCGCTCGCGGACGGCGGCCGAGAGCGCGGCCGATGGTGCTTCCTCGATCAGCTTCTGGTAACGACGCTGGACCGTGCAGTCGCGCTCCCCGAAATGGAGGACATTGCCCTCGCCGTCGCCGAGAATCTGCACTTCCACATGGCGTGCACGCTCGACGAAGCGCTCCATATAGAGCCGGCTGTCGCCGAAGGCGGCTTCCGCCTCGCGTGAGGCGCGCTCGAAGGAGCCCTCGATATCGGCGGGCGATGTAGCCTTGAACATGCCACGCCCGCCGCCGCCCGCCGAGGCCTTCATGACGACGGGATAGCCCAGCGCCTCAGCGGCCGTCTTCGCCTCGGCCACGCCGGCGATATGGTCGGTGCCGGGTACGGTCGGAACGCCGGCTTCGAGCGCGAGCGCCCTGGCGCCGAGCTTGTCGCCCAAGGTCGCGATCGTCTCCTGTCGCGGGCCGACGAAGATGATGCCATTTTCCATGCAGAGCCGCGACAACTCAGGCTTCTCGGAGAGGAAGCCGTAGCCCGGATGCAGCGCGTCACAACCGGTGGCGAGCGCCGCATGAAGGATCAGATTGACGTCGAGATAGCTCTGGCTGGACGGTGCGGGGCCGAGTACGACCGCGCGGTCAGCCATCTGCGCGCCCAGGCTGTCCTTGTCCGCGGCGGAAATGCCAATGACGGTCTCGATGCCGAGCGATTTCGCCGCGCGCTGGATACGCACCGCGATCTCGCCGCGGTTGGCAATGAAAAGGCGCTTGATCGCCATATCCTTGGCCGTCCTGTCACGGTTCGATGTAAAAGAGGACCTGGCCGTGCTCGACCATCTCGGCGTCCTCGGCGCACACACGGCGAACCGTGCCCTTCACGCCGGCCTGCACCGCCGTGAACAGCTTCATGACTTCGAGCAGGCAGATCTCGGCTGTCGCTTCCACCGCCTGCCCGATTTCCACGAAGGGCGCGGCGCCGGGCTTCGGTGCGCGGTAGAACGTGCCGAGATTGGGTGCCTTCACGGGAACCCAATGCGCTGGAATCCCCGCGTCCTGAGCCGGCGCGGGCGTTGCTGGCTTGGTCGCTGGCCTGGCCACTGGCGCTTGGACAGCCACGGGCTGCACGGAAATGGCGGGTGCTGGTGCCGCCGTGACGGCGGCACCGCCTGAGCAGAGCCTGGCGTTCGGATCGGTCGAGAGAAAGAGCTGCACGCCTTCGAAGGCGACGTGCAGCTCATCCCATTCGGATTCGTTGAAGAGCTCGATAAGGGTCGCGATCTCTTCGGATTTTACTGCCATGTCAGGGTCCTCTTCCGCCGCTTGGTCACGCGGTTCACGTGGCGTGGATACTGCGATCCGTCGCCCGCTGATCCGGCTGATCCTTCTCTATTCTTCAATGTCCGAGATAGCCTGTGCGCAGGGCCTCGTGGGTCGCCTCGTCGTCGACCGTTCCGCGAAACGAAATCTCGCCCTGATTGATGACGACGATGCTGTCCGCATGCCGCAGAGCATGGGTCGCCAATTGCTCGAAGACGACCACCGTCACGCCGCCGCGCCGAAGCCCTGACAGCAGGTCATAAACCTTGGCGGTCAGGATCGGTGCAAGGCCCAGCGACGGCTCGTCGATCAGAATGGCGCGCGGTTCGGCCATCAGCGCCCGGCCCACGACCAGCATCTGCTGCTCGCCGCCCGAGAGGGTGATGGCCGCGCGATGCTTGCCCTGGCGAACGGCCTCGGGCATCAGTGCATAGACCTTCTCGAGCCGCGCCTCACGTACCGCGCGCGGCTGGCCATAGGCCCCGAGCATCAGGTTCTCGTCCACGGTGAGCTGGCCGAACAGCCTGCGGCCCTCAGGGATAAGCGCCACGCCGTTGCGGATGAGACCCTGTCGGCCGGCACGCGCCGTTACGTCAGTGCCCTCAAGCAGGATCTGGCCCTTGGCGGGCCGGATCGCTCCGGCGAGGATCTGAGCCAGCGTCGACTTCCCCGCGCCGTTCGGGCCGAGTATGGCCATAAACGTGCCCTTCGGCACATCGAGCTCGATGTCGTTGAGAGCGAGAACGCCCTGATAGCGATGGCCTATGCCCCGGGCGGTGAGAAGGGCGCTCATGCGGTCATCACCTTTCTGGCTTCCACGGCATCCTCGCCAAAATAGGCGCGCAGGACCTCGGGATGGTTGCGGATCGCGTCGGGCAAGCCCTCCGCCAGCAGGCGGCCGAATTCAAACACGACGACACGGTCGGAAATGCCCAGGACCTCTTGAACAGCGTGGTCGATGATGAGAATGGAAACGCCGGCGGCGCGCATACCCTGGAGGATCGTGCGGATCGCGGTGCGCTCGTTGGCGTCGAGGCCGGCGAAAGGCTCGTCCAGCGCCACCACGGAGACGCCCGTGGCGAGGACGCGTCCGACATCGGCGACTTTCTGGATGCCGAAAGGCAGCTCAGCTGGCTTCATATCCGCGACTGCCCCGAGATTGAGCCCCGCGATGATCCGCTCTGCGACCTCGGCGGCCGTCATGTCCGGCAGCCGATGCGTCCGGCGTCGGGCCGCCCCCTGGAGGGCTGCGACCGCGAATGTCTCGCGCAGCGTGAGATCACCGAACAGTTCCGCGTGCTGGAACGTCCGCCCAAAGCCGATGCCGATGCGATCGGATGGCTTCAGCGTGGTGAGGTCGGCCTCGCCGAGCCGGACTGCCTCGGCCGAGGTCGCCTGATAGAAGCCGCTCAAAACGTTGAGGAAAGTTGTCTTGCCCGCGCCGTTCGGGCCGATCAGGCCGACTGAGTTGCCCGGCGGCAATGTCAGGCCGACACCTTGCAGGGCTTTCACGCCCCCGAACTCGACAGCGAGGTCTCGCGTCTCAAGAGTTTCGGTTGCCGGCGGCAGCAGCGTGCTGACGACCTGGGCGATCGCGCCGCTATCCAAAGCCTGGTCGGAAGGCGTCTGCGGCTTCCGCATCTTCCACCGCCGCGCCAGGGCGGCGCCGATGCTGGGCACGATGCCCTGGCGCAGGAACAGGAGCGTTAGCACGGTGGCGAGGCCGAACACGAATTCGGAGAAGGCCGGCACGTTGCGCGCCATTTCCGGCACGACGACGATAAAGGCGGCGCCAAGGAGCGCGCCGAGCAGGCTGCCAGCGCCGCCGACCACGGTCGCGACGATGAGCTTTACGCCCATGTTCAGGTCAAAGCCCACGGGATCAAGATAGCCGATGGAGAAGGCTATGCCGATGCCGGAGAGAGAGGCGATGGCGGCTGAAAACGCAAAGGCCAGCGCATTGTCCCGCTGGGGCTTCAGGCCGATGGCGGTGGCGGCGATGCGCTGGCTTTTGACGGCGAGCCATCGGCGGCCAACGGGACCGCGGGCGATGATGTCGGTGAGCAGGAAGGCGAGGGTCGCAAGGAGAACGCAAAGCACGACGGCGTCGCCGAGATCGAGTTCGCGGCCCAGCACCAGACTGACCGCCGGCGTGACGGCGATGCCCTCGTCGCCGCCGGTGACCTCGGTCCAGTGGCCGATGATCTCGCTGGCGGCCAGCGACAGCGCCATGGTCAGGAGCCCGAAGTAGAGCACTGAGAACCGCCCCGCGCTGAGGCCGAGCAGGAAGCCGACGACACCTGCGCCGATCATGGCGCAGGGGATGGCGAGCTCAACGGGCCAGCCGCGCAAGGCAAGCTGGGCCGAGAGATAAGCGCCGAAAGCGACGAAGGCCATATGACCCATCGACCAGATGCCGGTGAGGCCCGCCAGCGTTGAGACCGCCAACACGGAAATCGAGACGAAAGCGACCGAGGCGATGACGAACTGGCTATAGCCTTCGGCGAAGCCGACGAGGACGGCGATAGCGGCGCCAATGCCGATGATGAGAAGGCTGCGGGACAAAGCGTTCATACCCGCTCCTTTCGGCCCGCGCCAAGGAAGCCGGAGGGCCTGACGAACAAGACCGCGACGATGACGGCAAAGACGATGGTATCGCGATAATTAGCCGAGAGATAACGCCCGGCGAGATTGTCGAGGATGCCGATGGCGAAGCCGCCAATGGCCGCGCCGGGCATGGATGTCAGCCCGCCGAGGAAGACGCCCGCGAAGGCGCGGAAGAGGGCGGCCAGGGTGAGATTGGCATTCACCGAAGTGTCCATGGCGAGGAAGAAGGCGGCGATAGCCGCCAGCCCGCAGCCGAGGAACCAGGCGAGGGCGGCGATACGCCCCGGATTGATGCCGACGATACGCGCGGCGAAGTGATCTTCGGCGCTTGCACGCATTGCAACACCCATGGGCGTGAAGCGGAAGAACCAGGCGACCAGCGCCATTGCCGCGAGGGCGATCGCCGTGGCTACGATCTTGTTCCAGGTCAGCGCGACGCCGAAGACGCTCGCCGTTCCGGGAATGATGGCCGGAATGGTCGTGGGACGGTGCCCCCAGATCGCGCCGAGCGCGGCATGGATCACAAGGCCGAGCCCGATGGTGACGACGAGCGCGATGAAGAGGCTCTTGTGACCGGCTCCTAATGGGCGGATCAGGAACCGTTCTGTCAGAACGCCTGTTCCGCCGGCGACGACGATGGCGATCAAGAGGCCGCCGGCGACCGGCACGCCAAAGCCGATGGCCGTGACCGCGATATAGACGCCAAGCGTCGCCATGTCCCCGATGGCGAAATTCACCGTATCGGTGGAACGGAAGATGATGACGATGCCGAGCGCCAGCAGCGCATAGGCAGAACCGCTGACGATGCCGGCAGCGATCACTGGCAACAGGTCGTGCATGGGACCTCGTTGGAAAGAGGGGGTCTCGTTCAGGCTGTCTCGCGATCAAAAGGAGAGGCGCAAAGTCATCCTAGGAACGGCCTGGCTCCTGCTATGATCGCGCTACCAATTGGACAGGGCGTCCACGAAGGTGCCGGCGGTAACCCACTGGCCGCCTTTGATCTCGACCGGAATGACTTCCGTGGTGCCGAGACGGCGCTCAGGAGTGATCGTCACCTTGCCGATGATGCCCGTGTCGAAATCCCTCAGCTTGTTGAAGCCTGTCATCAGGCTCTCGCGCGTCAGTGGCTCGCCGGCGTTGCGGATCGCCTCGGCAGTCACCATCGCGAGGGCGTAGGTCAGGAGGGAGCCGTAGTCTGGCTTTTCATTCGGCGCGAATTTGGCGAGCGCCTCGCGATAAGCCGCGACGGCAGGCGCATCGCTTGTCACGGGCAGCGTCAGTGAGACACTGCGCAGCCCCTCGACGGCCTCTCCGCCCAGGGTAATAAGATCATTGGCGACGTTGCCGCCATAGGTGTAGAGGCTCGTCTTGACCTTCTGCTGCCGCAATTCCTTCGCGAGAGCCGCGAGTTCCTGCATCGTGCCAATGAAGACAACGGCGTCAGGTGCCTTTCCGGCCAGTTCAAGCGCGATCGGCGCGTAGTCCGTCGTGCCGAGCTTGACCGGGACCATCGTCACGGTTGCGTCCGGGGAAGCTGACTTGACGCCTGGCCCCACATTTGATGCCACCTTTTCATAGGCGGCAACAGCGGCATGCACCACCGCGACGTTCTTATGTCCGTCCTTTCCGGCCCAGCGGCCGACGGCCCGCGCCTGATAATCAAGGAGGGTCTGCGCGCCGACGAGGAGAGGCCGCGGCGGCTCGTACCAGTCGAGCGCCCCGGCATAGGGCATGACGAAGGGAGCGCTCTCCTGCTGAAGATAAGGGAATGCGGCGGCGCTCGGGCCCGTGCCATAGGCGCCCTGAATGGCGAGCACCTTGTCGCGGTTGACGAGCTTGCGCGCGGCGGCCACGGCCTGCTGCGGATTGTAGGCGTGATCCTCGGTGATCACACGGATCTTGCGGCCGTTGATGCCGCCTTCGGCGTTCAACTTGCCGTAGAAAGCCGTCTGCCCCGCGACCCCTGGCACGCCATACACCGCGAACGGGCCGGTCAAGGCTGACCAAGAACCCAGCGTGATCGTATCGGCGGTGACGCCGGTGCTGTCAGCCCAGGCTGGCGCCGTTGCCAGAGTGGCCGTCAATAGAAATGCCGCGAGTCCCCGCGTCACATGCTTCATGGTGTCCTCCCTCGGAAATGGCCGCGGTGTGGGTGGCGGCATCACTGTATGTGCGATAGCATTTTATTCCGAATTATTTTCGTGTTAGATCCTTGCCGCTTCTTTGTCAATGCTTTCGCCTGCACGGAAGCTTGTCAGGAGCCCCCCTTGCGCCGGTGTCTAATCCCATGATTTCATATGGTGTAAGGCGATCGCACCTGTCTGCGCCGGTCATAGCCGGCGAAAGATCGACAGGCGCTTTGACACGGCCAAGTGGAGCGCGATATTACCGAATAAACTTCGATTTCAGGGAGGACGCCGATGGCGCTCGAATTTACCGGAGCTCTCCGCTACCCCAACCCGCGGGCTGATTGGCTCGCCCTTCAGGATGAGGAGATTCTCGATAAGTCCCTACCTATCGTCGATCCGCACCATCATATCTGGGCGCAGGAAGGCAATCCCTACGCTGTCGCGGATCTCGCCGCGGATGTCGGGCAGGGCCACCGTGTGGTCGCGACCGTCTTCGTCGAGGCCCATTCCAGTTATCGCGCCGATGGCCCGGACGAGCTGAAGCCTGTCGGCGAGACCGAGGCCATTGAAAAAGCCCTCGCGGCGCGGCCCGATCTTGCCGATCGCGGGCTCTGCCGCGGCATCGTCGGCAAGGCCGACCTTACGCTCGGCGGTGCGGTGGAGCGCGTGCTCGCGGCGCATAGCGCGGCATCACCCGGCCGGTTCCGCGGCGTGCGGCATCTCGTGACGCGCGACCCCCATTTCCCGAATGGCATCGCGCTACGGCCCTCACCGGAAGGGCTCCTGAAGCGCATCGACTTCCGAGAAGGTTTGGCGACTGTCGCCCGCAATGGTTTGAGCTTTGACGCGATGCTCTACCACAGCCAGCTCTCGGATCTGATCGAGGTGGCGCGATTACTACCAGAACTCGCCATCGTGCTGGACCATTTCGGTTGTCCTCTCGGCGTCGGCCCATACAAGGGGCGTGAGGACGAGACGTTCCGCCAATGGCGGGAGAACATCCGCCTGCTCGCTGCCTGCCCCAATGTCGCGATCAAGATGGGCGGCATGGGCATGGTGGTGACGGGCGCGACCTGGCATGAGGGCCCACGTCCGCCATCCTCGGAGGATCTGGCCCGAGCCTGGCGGCCGCTGGTCGAGACCGCGATCGAGGCCTTCGGCGTGGAGCGCTGCATGTTCGAGAGCAACTTCCCCGTCGACAAGGGGATGTTCTCCTATTCCGTCGTGTGGAACGCCTTCAAGCGGCTTGCCGCCGGCGCCAGCGCCGTCGAGAAGGCCGCCCTGTTCCACAACACCGCGGTGCGCGTCTATCGCCTGCCGATCCCGCTCGTTTGAGGCGTTGTCATGCAGCACAAGTTCGGTTCTTTCACACTGACGGTCGATGTCGACGGTGTCGCCTCGGTGGTCTTCGCGCGTCCGCCGGTCAACGCGGTGTCGATCTCGGTCTATGAGGACATCGGCGCGCTCTGCGGCGCCATCGAGGCGGAGCCCGAAATCCGCGTCGTGGTGCTCACGGCGCCCGAGGGGGCGAAGGCGTGGTGCGGTGGCGCCGATCTCAATGATTTCGTCGGTATGACCAGCGAGAAGCGCAAGGAGCGCTACCGCTTCATCAACGAGCAGATCCCACGGCTCGGCAATCTCGAACGGCCCATCATCGCCGCGATCAATGGTGCGGCCATCGGCGTCGGCGTCATCCTGGCGGCGCTGTGCGATCTCCGCATCGCGGCCGAGGATGCGGTCTTCGCCTGTCCCGAGATCGACTATGGTCTCGTCGGCGGCGGTTCGGGGCTTCTGGCATCGCTCAGCGTGCCGCAGGCGAAGATCCGCGAGATGTATTTCACGGGCGCGCGCTTCACGGCACGGCAGCTCGAGACGACGGGCTTCTTCAACTATGTGGTGCCGCGCGCGGATGTGCAGGCCAAGGCCATGGAGCTTGCGCGGGCGATAGCGGGAAAGAGCATGCCCGCCATCCGCGCGCGCAAGGTCGCTTCGATCGCCGAGGCCGGCCAGGACTGGATGGACACCTATCTCGACTGTCAATCGCTTTCGGCCAACCTCGTCGCGGGCGTCGACAGCGGCGAGGGCGTGCGCGCCTTTCTCGAAGGGCGAAAGGCGCGCTTCATCGACCGTTGAGTGTATCGTGGAAGACATGTTCGTCGGCGATGAAGGACATTTGTCCTTCGGCGGCGAACAGCTTCGCCCGCTCGTCCCGCGTTTCGCGGAAATGAGCGTGCATGTCGTCATTGCTATTGAACCAGAGCGCCTCCATGCAGTCGATGGCGAGCGGCTCGGTCCGGGCTGCGCCGGGAAGGCGGAACGATCCCGCGATCGCATGGTCGAGCCGCCATCCCTGCGGAGAGCTGCCGCCCGAGCGGCCTGACATTGGCGCGATCAGCCCGCGCAGGTCGGCCTCGGCGATACCAGCGCGACGCCGGGAGAAGATCACGACCTTTATGGGTGCTTCGCCGGCTTTCAGCACCTGCTCAGTGGCCGCGAAGGAGATCGTCCGGTTCATGTCGATGAAATTGCGCTCGTCGGGTGCGATCCGGTCCCGGTAGATGTCCGTCGCCGAGAAGGCGTCCTCGTTTGGCGAGACACCCGGCAACCAGAACTCCGCCATGCCGGCGAAGGTGAAGGGGGAACCGACGGGGCCTTGCGCGACGACATGGTTTTGCGCGTAGCGCAGGCGCCAGATACTGTAACCTTCCGAGCCGGCGACGAGAGGACCGTGGATCTCACGCCAGTGATGCTTAAAAGCCTCGTCCGACAGGCCGGGTTTGGCCATGAGGAAAGCGATCTTCTTGATGTAATGATCCATGGACATCTCGCAGGTTGCGTTGCCCCGCCTGAACCGACTGGTCAGGCGGGACTTGGCTGCGCCGCTACCGGGTCGTCAGGGAGGAGATGACGCCGACCTTGCCGTCCTTCACCTCATTGACGTTGATGACAACGTCGGACTGTGTGCCGCCGTCGAACTTGTAGGTCTGCAGGAGCCCCTTGTAGGTACTTTTGCGCAGGGCGTCGGCGACCTTCTGCGGATCGGTGGTGCCAGCAGTCCTCATCGCTTCGGCGATGAGATTGACGTTGTCCACGGCCGTGATGCTGAAGGGCAGGGCCTCCGCGCCGGTCTCGGCCTTGAATGCCGCGCGGAAAGCATCGAGTTCAGGATTCGATGACGTCGTAGGCCCGGTGGAAATATAGACGCCGTCCATATCGGCTCCAGCCGCCTTCAGGAACACCGGAGAAGCCCAGATCACGGCGACCGACAAGAAGGGTTGCTTGAGCTGTAGCTCCCGATACTGCTTAATCATGGAGACGCCGTCTTCCATGAAGGCCGCACCGACGACAGCCCCGGGGGCCGCAGCGCGCGCCTTGGTGAGAAGGCCGTAGAAATCGGTGGAGCCTGACTCGAAATATTCCGTCATCACCACTTCGGCGCCGAGCTTCTTGGCGGTTTCCGCGATGCTCGCGCCGGCCGCGCGCCCCCAGTCATCATTGCGGCCAATATAGGCGATTTTCTTGATCCCCTTTTCCTTGATCAGGAATTCGATCGACGGGGCCACATTCATGATGGCGCTGAGTGTCGTGCGGAAGCTCAGCGGATGGTCAGGGCCGGTTACCGTGGGTGCCGAGGCCACGAAGCTAAGCGCGATACGGCCGTTCTTCTCGGCGATAGGCACAACCGCGAGCGTCGTCGTGGAGGAGGGCGGCGTCAAAATCACCGGGATGGTCTTGTCCGCCACCAGTTTTTCCGCGGCCGCGACGGCGCGCTCGGCTTTTGACTCGTCATCGATATTAACGAGCTCGAACTTGTAGGTATCAGCGCCGATCTTAATACCGCCCGTCTCATTGATCTTCTTGATCGCATATTGGGTGCCGATCAGCGCCTCCGAACCAATCGAGGCGTTGGGGCCTGTCTGGGCGAAGATCGCGCCGATCCTCACCGTCTTCTCCTGGGCATGGGCCTTGTGGGTCATGGCTGCCGGAAAAAGCGTTGCCGCCAGCACGGCGGCGAGCGCAGCGCGCCAGCCAAAGGTCATCCGCGTCATCTTCTCTCCACCCTCCGTCCACTTTATGCACTGCCCGCCGGTGGACTCGGAACGGACAGGGCGGTTTATCCCGGTGCGAGCTCTTTCGCCCTCACGGTCCGGAATGTCCGCCGAGATAGCTCGCCTTCACGGCGGGGTCGTCCAGCAACTCCTGCCCCGTGCCCGTGCGCGTCACGCGGCCGGTGGCGAGCACATAGGCGCGATGCGCGAGGCGTAGCGCCATCCGCGCATTCTGCTCGACGAGCAGGATAGTTGTGCCGTTATGGTTCAGGTCCCGAATGATGCGCCCGAGTTGCTGTACGATGGCCGGCGCCAGGCCGAGCGAGGGCTCGTCGAGCATCAGGAGGCGCGGGCGCGACATCATTGCTCGCCCGATAGCGAGCATCTGCTGCTGCCCGCCGGACAGGGAGCCGCCCGGCTGCGAAAGGCGCTCGCGCAGGATCGGGAAAGTGTCGAGCACGGTCTCGAGATCTGTGCGGACCGACGCGTTGTCGCGGCGATAGTAGGCACCGAGATCGAGGTTCTCGCGCACGGTCAGTTGCGGGAAGACATGCCGTCCCTCCGGCACAAGCGCGACACCGCGTTGCACCATACGCGCCGAGGACAGGCCAAGGGTTGGCTTGCCCTCAAAACGGATCTCACCGGCCCGCGGTCTCAGCATCCCACAGATCGTCTTGAGGAGTGTGGACTTGCCCGCACCATTGGCGCCGATGACGGTGATAGCCTCGCCCTCGGCAATGGCGAGATTGATGCCATGGAGCGCGACGATGGGGCCGTAGGCCGCCTCGAGATCGCGGATTTCAAGCATCCTCGTCGCTCCCCAGATAGGCCTCGATAACGCGCGGGTTCGCCGCGATTTCGGCCGGCGTGCCCTCGGCGATCTTGGCTCCCTGATCCACGACGACGATCCGGTCGCAGATCCCCATCACCGCGGCCATGTCATGCTCGACGAAAAGCACCGTCACGCCGCTGTCCCGGATGCGCCGGACCATGGCGGCGGCCCCGGCCGTCTCGTTGGGGTTCATGCCGGCGAAGGGCTCGTCGAGCAGCAGCAGGCGCGGCTTCAGCGCCAGCGCGAGACCAATGCCGAGCAGGCTCTGGTGCGCATAGGGCATGTCGCCCGCAATGCGCTCCATCTGCGCCGACAGGCCGATGAAGTCGAGTACGGCGGCGACTTCGCCGCTGATCTCGGCATGGGCGGCGCGTGCCGCCGGCAGCCCGAACCAGTCTGCCCAGAAGCCCACCGGCGCGCGGGCCAGCAGGGCGGTTTCCAGGTTTTCGCGGACCGTGAGCGCCGGAAAGATCCGTGTGCCCTGGAAGGTACGCGCGACGCCGAGAGAGGCAATGCGGTCGGGTCGGGCGCCGCTGATGCGCTGGCCTTCCAATCGCACCTCGCCGCCGGTGAGCGCCAGGAGGCCGGAGATGAGGTTGAAAGTCGTGGTCTTGCCGGCGCCGTTCGGCCCGATCAGGCCGAGGATCTCGCCACGCTGGACCGTGAAGGTCACATCCTTCACCGCCTTGACCCCTCCGAAATTCTTGGCGATGTGGTCGACTGCGAGGAAGGGTTCACCGGCCATCGCGCGCCTCCGTTGCCGGGGTGCGTTTGAGGCTTCGCAGCAGGCCGAGAATGCCTCGTGGCGCAAATAGAGTGACGACGATCAGCACCACGCCCATGAGGATCGGGCGGAAGTGATTGGCGAAGCTTAGCATTTCCGGGATGTAGGTGAGGAACACCGCGCCTATGATCGGCCCTGCGAGTGTGCCGACGCCGCCCACGACAACCATCACGATCATGTCTACCGAGGCGAAGAGCGTGAACTGGCTCGGCGCCAGAATGGTGAGGAAAGGACCGAGCAGGAGGCCGCCGAGGCCGGCCACGAAGGCCGAGATGCAAAGGCCGATCACCTTTTGCCGCATGACCGGGATGCCGACGAATTCCGCGAGGATCTCATCCTCACGCACCGCGACCAGCATGCGGCCGGTCTTGCTGCGGACGAGCCTCAGGAGAGCTGCGAGGCTCACCACGAGCACGACGAGCGCGAGATAGTAGAAGGCGGTCTTGCTGGCGAATGAGATGCCGAAGATGGGTTCCGGCGGCGCGATGCCGCGCAGCCCGAGCGGGCCGTTGGTCACCTCCTGCCAATTGGCGATGACAAGCCGCACGATCTCCGCGAAGGCGAGCATCACGAGAATGAAGAACGGCCCTCTGAGCCGCAGCGTGATCAGCCCGACGATGGCCGCGACGGCCACGACGACGGCGAGCGCGACGGGCGCGGCCAGCCAGAAGCTCAGCTCGAAATTGAGGCGCAGCAATGTGGACGTATAGGCCGCTATGGCGACGAAGGCGATCTGGCCGAGATTGATCTGGCCGACATAGCCGAGGACGAGGCCCATGCTGAGCGCCATGATCGCCCAGATCACGGTGAGCGTCATCAGGTAGACCTGATAGTCGCTGACCAGTTGCGGCAGGATCGCCATGACGAGCACGAAGAGGGGGAGCGCGAGCCTGTTCATCGCACCCTCCCGAACAGGCCGGCAGGTCGCAGCAGCAGCACGGCGATCAGCAGCAGGAAGGTGAAGATGTCCTTGAAGGCAAAGCTGATATAGGCCCCGGTCAGGGTCTCGATGAGGCCAAGCGCAAGCCCGCCGGCGATGGCGCCGGGCACGCTGCCGAGGCCACCGAAGATCACGATCACGAAGGCCTTCAGGAGCGGGGCGCCGCCCATGGCGGGTTCCACCGCGTAGAGGGTGCCGAGGAGGCTGCCGGCGACGCAGGCGAGCGCACCCGAAACGGCGAAGACGAAGGCGATGATCCGGTCGCCGTCGAGGCCGATGGCCGCCGCGCCCTCACGGTTCTGCGCGATGGCGCGCAGTGCCTTGCCGATGCGGGTGCGGTACAGCATGAGATAGAGCGCGGTGACCATGATCGCCATGATGAGGATGACCACGAGGCGCTGGCGGGTCAGCACCACGTCGCCTATGAGGACGATGCCGGATATGCCCATCTCGATCTTGCGCGGCGCGGAGCCCCAGATGATGAAGGCGGATTCGCGCAGTACGTAGAGCAGGCCGAGCGTGACCAGGATGACCTGCAGCTCGCCTTGCAGCGACGTGTAGGATTTGCGGGTGAGAGGCCGGATCGTGAGGTAGAACAGGACGACGCTGAGGAGCGCAGTGGCGGCCATGCCGGCGGGCAACGCGGCGAAGAAAGGCAGGCCGAGCGCGCTCATCAGCGTGAGCGTGAAGAACGCGCCCAGCATCAGGATTTCGCCATAGGCGAAATTGACCAGGCGCGCCGCGCCGAAAATGAGCGTGAAGCCAAGCGCCGAGAGCGCATAGATGCTCCCCAGCACAATGCCGTTCACAACTTGCTGGGCCAGCATGTCAGGGCCCTTTACCGCGTGCGCGCATTATTCGACTGTCCTCCCTCTGCATTTTTTTGATCGGAAACCTTCATGGTGGTCTGCTGATGAAATCCTCGATCAGCTTTGCGACGACGGCTGGCTCGTCATGGTGCAGGTTGTGGCTGGTGCCCGGGATCTGGCGGCGTTCGAGGCGCGGCATCAGAGCGGCACGGCGCTCGATCTCGGCGGGAAAGCGCACCGGGGCGTTCGGGCGGGTATCCTCGGACATCACCCAAAGGGCGGGAGCTGTGATCCCGGCCCATAGCCGCCCCCACTCTGCCATCGTGCGCAACGATGGCAGCGAGCGCTGGAAGCCGCCCGTATAGAGCCAGCGTCTTTGTCTGTCCGGGCCTTCCGCGCTGGAATGCTCGGCGAGCAGCATCGCCTGCCCTTGCGTGAGCCGTGGATTGGCCTGTCGCAGGCGTGCCGCCATCGTCGCAATGTCGGGATAGGCGCGGCCTTGGCGCTCCCCGGCCTCAATATGCCGCCGCAACAGGGCGACGGGATCCACCGGGACATGGTCGACGAGCGGGCCGAAGCCGTCGAGCGAGACGAGATGCGAGATGCGTTCCGGCCGCAGCCCGGCGTATATGCCCGCGACATTGCCGCCGAGGCTATGACCGACGAGCGGCACAGCCTGCGCGGGGAACAGGCGCTCGACAAGGACGGCGAGATCACCGACGAAATCGTGGAACCAATAGGACTGGGCGCGGTCCGAATGCCCGTGGCCGCGCCAGTCAGGGGCGATCACCTGCCAATCATCCCGCAGATGGTCCACCACGAACTGAAAGGTTATCGATGACTCACGGGTGCCGTGGACCATCAGGAGCGGCCGGGCATTGTCACGGCCCCAGCGACGGACGGCATAGCGAAGACCGCGGACTTCCACGGTCTCGCGGCGTGATGGGACATGCGGTTGCGGGACGTCCAACATCATCCGCCCCCACCATGCAGGAGCACCATGCGGCCGGAGGTGCCACGGGCCTCCATGCGTCGATGGGCTTCGGCCGCGTCCTCGACGGGGAGGACGCCGGCGATCTCCGGCGCGATCTCGCCGCGTTCGACAAGTGCGATGACTTTCTGCAGGTCCGCGACGGTCGCATGGGCGCTGCCCACGAAGTCCATCTCCCGCAGGATGGCCATGGCCGGGTTGAGCGCCACGCTGCCGGGATCGACGTTGCCGACGATCACCATGCGCCCCGCCGCCCTGAGGGCTCGTGTCGAGGAGGCGAAGGTCGGACGGCCGGCGATCTCGATAATCGCGTCGGCGCCAAGGCCACCGGTCAATTCCTTGACCTCCTTGTGGAACTGGAAGTCGGGCGCAACAACGACCTCAGCCGCCCCGGCCGCACGCAGCCGCTCGACCTTGTCGGGCGACGAGGAGATGGCGATGGCCCGGAGGCCGAGCAGCCGTGCGAGCTTGACGGTATGAATGCCGACACCACCGCTAGCCCCGGTGATGACCACGCTGTCGCCAAGGGTGAGTTGCGCGCGGCGCAGCGCGTGGAAACCGGTGCCGATGGCACAGCTCAGCGTGCAGGCGATCTCAAGCGGTATCGAATCCGGGAGCTTCACCGCGTTGCGTTCCGTGGCGAGCACATGCGAGCCATAGCCGCCTGAGACGTCTTCGCCATAGAAGCCGGGACCGGATGTGCAGAGGTTTTCCCGTCCGGACCGGCAAAGCGCGCAGACCCCGCAAGGCATGCGCTGGATCATCGCGACCCTGTCGCCCGGCGCAAAGCGCGTGACCAGCGGGCCAGCCTCCTCCACCGTTCCCGCGATCTCATGGCCCATGACGGCTGGCAGCCGCGTATGTGGAAAATGGCCCGCGCGGTTTAGAAGATCGTGCCCGCATACGCCGCAAGCATGAACCCGCACCCGCATCTGATCAGGCGCGCAGCGCGGCATGGGCACTTCGCGGCATTCGAAAACATCCGGCCCGCCGAAGCTGGGCATGAGCATGGCGCGCATCGTCATCCGGTAAGCTCCATGGAACGCAGTGTCGCGTCGATCACCCGCTCACGATGCCAGTCGGCGTCTCCGAAAGAGGCCTCCTCGCATTTGATGCGGCGCAGGAAGAGATGCAGCCCCAGTTCCCACGTGAAGCCGATACCTCCATGCAGCTGGATGGCCTGGTTGCAAGTGAAGCGGGCATTGTCCCCGCACCAGGACTTGGCCATCGACACCGCCCGGGCGCGCTCGTCCGGCGCGGCCTCGTCCAGCGCCCAGGCCGCGTAATAAGCGGCCGAGCGGCAGGCATCGACGGCGACCGCCATGTCCGCGCAACGATGCTTGATGGCCTGGAACGAGCCGAGCAGGCGATCGAATTGCTTGCGTTGGCCGACATAGGTCACGGCCTCGTCGAGCGTTCGGGCCGCCATGCCCGTCATCTGCAGCGCCGCCACCGCGGCGGCGGCATCGAAACAGGCCACTACGGTCGCTGAATCGGGCTTGCCGCCGAGAATGTCGCTTGCAGCCAGAGCAACGCGGTCAAAGGTGACTTCATGATAACGCGCTGTCAGGTCCAGGACATTCTGCTCGCGCAACGCGACGCCAGCCCGGGTCGGCTCAATGAGCGCAAGCCCCAGTTCGTCGTCACCAAAACGCAGCGCCACCAACAATTTGTCTGCCGCCGCCGCATCCGGCACGAGGATCTTGGAGCCGCTGACGGTCCAGCCGGTGCCGGCGGGCCTTGCCGTGGCCGTCATCGCGGAGGGAATGGTTGTGCCGGCCTCCGCGAAGGCCGGCGACAGGCGCAGCCGGCCTTCGCCATGGCCGGGCAGCAGTTCCGCCCGCTGCTCCGGCGTGCCGAAGCGCGCAATGACGCCGCCGGCGACGATGGCCGCGGCAACTGGTGCCGGGACGAGGGCACGTCCGAACTCCTCGAAGACAAGCGCCAGATCGGTGAAGCCGAGGCCGAGCCCCCCGTCCGCCTCACCGGTGAGGAGGGCAAAGACGCCGGTCTCGGCCAATTGCTCCCAGAGCTCCTCGGTCGCGCCGTTGCGCAGATGCTCCATGGTCAGGGCATTGGCCAGGAGCTCGCGGATCGTGTCCTGGAACATGTATTGTTCCTGGCTGAAATCGAAATCCATGACCGGGCCTATTTGGGCAGGCCGAGCACGCGCTCGGCGATGATGTTGCGTTGGATCTCGGAGGAGCCCGAGTAGATCGTGAAGGCCTTGGAGCGCAGGAAGGCGAGCTGGAAGCGCCCGCCGTCCACGGCGCGCGCATCGCCGGCCGTCAGCGGCGCGAGCGGCCCCAATACCTCCATGGCGGTGTCGAACATGTCCTGCATGACGTGGCTCCAGTAGAGCTTGTTCATGGAGGCTTCCGCCCCGCGCGGGGCGCCCTTCAGACTCTTCGAGAAGGCACGCAGGCAGTTCAGCCGCATGATCTCGATGGCGACGAGAGACTTCGCCAGCTTCTGGCGCAGCAGGCTGTCCTCGATGGCGGTCTGGTTACCGCGCTGGAGCTTGGCCGCTGTAGCGAGGAGCTGGTCGAGCTCCTGCCGGAACACGAGCTGACGCCCGAGCGCATCCTCCGGGCCACGCTCATAGGCGAGCGTCGTCATGGCGATGCGCCAGCCGCCATTCAGTTCGCCGACGAGGTTCTCTACGGGCACGCGGACATCATCGAAGAATGTTTCGTTGAACTCGCATTCGCCGGAAATCTGGCGCAGCGGCCGGATGGTTATTCCCGGCGTCTTCATGTCAACGAGAAGAAAGCTGATGCCTTTGTGCTTGGGCGCGGACGGATCGGTGCGTGCCAGCAGAATGCACCATTGCGAATACTGCGCGAAGCTCGTCCAGATCTTCTGGCCGTTGACCACGAAATGGTTGCCGTCGCGCACGGCCTGGCAACGTACCGCCGCGAGATCAGAACCGGCGTTGGGCTCCGAGAAGCCCTGGCACCAGACCTCCTCGCCGGAGATGATCTTGGGTAGGAAACGGGCTTTCTGGGCGTCCGAGCCGTGGTGGAGCAGGGTAGTGGCGACCAGGTTGCGACCGATGATGTTGAGCCCTTCGGGCGCCTTGGCCCGTGCCATCTCCTCGGCGAAAATGGCCTGCTCAATCAGTGTGGCGCCGCGTCCGCCATACTCCCTGGGCCAGGCAATGCCGTTCCAGCCGCCTTTGTAGAGCTTGCGCTCCCAGTCGAGGCGAAACATGGCGTTCTCGTCCTCGTCCTCCGGCAGGAAGACGGTCTCGCCCCACCCCTGCGGGAGGTTGGTGGCGAGCCATCCGCGCAACTCGTCGCGGAAGGCGATATCCTCGGGGCTGTAGGTGAAGTCCATGTCTATTCCGCCCCTCGGAAGTTGGGCTGCCGCTTCTCGCGGAAGGCGGCGACGCCTTCCTTATGTTCGGGCGTGGTGTAGGCGATGGTCTGTGCGAAGCTCTCGTATTCGAGCATCTGCTCAAGACTCGATGTCGATGACTTGTTGAGCAGCGTCTTGATCATCGCGATCGACGTCGGCGGACCTGCTGCCATCTCCGCTGCCAGCGCCTGCGCGCGCGGCATGAGTTCTTCATGCGGCACGACATGGTTCACGAAGCCGAGCTTGTGACCTTCCTCGGCCGTGACCTTCTTCGCGGTGAAACAGAGTTCCTTGGCCTTGTTCAGTCCGACGACGCGGGTGAGAAGATAGAGGCCGCCGAGGTCTGGGACGAGCGCCAGACGGGTGAAGATCTGGCTGAAGACCGCTTTCTCGGAAGCGATGACGATGTCGCAGGCGAGTGCAATGTTGAAGCCAGCACCGACGGCCGGGCCGTTGACGGCGGCGATGACGGGCTTTTCCAACGCGATCAGCGGCTGCAGAATGTCGCGCAGGATCCAGCGATGCCGCGCCCGCCTATCCAGGAGCTTGGCGTCTGGGTTCATCGACTTCACGTCCGCTCCGGCGCAGAAGCCCCGGCCCGCTCCGGTCAGCACCACTGCGCCAACGCCGCGGTCGGCGGCGATATCGCCGATCAGGCCGGAGAGTTCGCGGTAGAGCGTGTCGTTGGTCGCATTCAACGCGTCCGGGCGATTGAGGGTGATCGTGCCAACGCCGTCGGCAATCTCGTAGAGGACGGTTTCAAAGCTCACGGCGTAACTCCTGAGGAAGAGGTGGCGGCTGGCGATTTCAGGCCGCGGCGCAGGATCTTGCCCGTCGGCCCCTTCGGCAGTTCCGCCAGGAAGTGAATGGCGGCCGGCACCTTGTAGTAGGCAAGCTCCCGCTTGCAGCGATCGATCAATGCGTCGGCGGTGAGATGGCAATCGGGTTGCAGCGAGACATAGGCGACCGGCACCTCTCCCAGCTTCTCGTCCGGCTGGCCGACCACGGCGACCTCGCGGATGCCGGGGACGTGGTAGAGCACGTCCTCGATGTCGGCGGGATAGATGTTCTGCCCGCCACGGATGATCACATCCTTCTTGCGGTCGACGATGTAGCCATGGCCGTCCGCGTCGAAATAGCCGAGATCGCCTGAATGCAGCCAGCCGTCGCGGATCGCGACCGCGGTTTCGTCGGGCTGGCGGTAATAGCCCTGCATGACGTTGGGGCCTTTGATGCAGATCTCTCCGACCTCGCCCGCCGTCGTCGGGCGGCCATCTTCGGTCAGGATGCGGACCTCCATGCCGGGCAGCACCTTGCCGATCGACTTCGGCCGTTCGATGCGGCCGTCCGGCGCGAGCGTTATATGCTCCAGCGTCACGATGGCGGACGCCTCGGTGAGCCCATAGGCGGTCATCACGACCGTGTTGCGCCCCATGACGCGATAGATGCGTTCGAGCAGCGCGGCCGGCACCGGCGCGGCGCCCGTCAGGATGCGCGAGACCGAGGAGAGATCCTGCTTCTCCGCTTCGGGATGATCGACAATGCGCTGCAGCATAGTCGGCACCATCGGCAGAAATGTGCAGTGATGCGCGGCAATGGCCTCGAGGCAACGGTCCGCGTCGAAGCGGGGCAGGAGCACCATGGTGCCGCCCGTAACCATCAGCGCATTGATGCCCTGGTTAAGACCGAAGGTGTTGTACAGCGGCAGGGCACAGAGGATGACGCTGTTGCTGCCGAGCCCGAGCCATTCGGGCGTCCGGTCGTAGTTGGCCCGGAGATTGGCGAGCGACA
This sequence comes from Chelatococcus sp. HY11, assembly GCF_018398335.1. NCBI lineage: Bacteria > Pseudomonadati > Pseudomonadota > Alphaproteobacteria > Hyphomicrobiales > Chelatococcaceae > Chelatococcus > Chelatococcus sp. HY11. The sequence continues at coordinate 1,071,390 of NZ_JAHBRX010000002.1, read as the reverse complement.
GCAGGACACCCTTGGCCTTGCCGGTCGTCGCCGAGGTGTTGAGCATCATGCCTATGGCTGTTTCCGGCAGGTCGACCGGCTCGTCGAGCGCGGTCCCGGCCCACTCCAGCCCGTCTGCGGGTGCGAGTCGATGGGTTGATGTCGGCAGCCCGAAGACGAGAATGGCGCGCAGCACGCCGCAGTCGGCCTCGTCCGGCAGGTTCTCGACGAAACCCTCGTCCATGATAAGGACTTCGAGATCGCAACTCGTGATGACATGGGCGAGATCTGCCCGCTTGTAGAAGATGTTGAGCGGTGTCAGCGTCGCACCCAGGGCAAAGATCGCCTGTTGTGTGATGATGAAATCCGGCCTCGCCGTCGTCATCAGGCCGACCCGCGTGCCGCTGCCGACACCTGCCGCCATGAGGCCACCCGCTACGCGCCGCACGGCGTCCGCGAGGCGAGCAAAGGTCCAAGTCTCTCCCTCGTAGATCAATGCGACCTTATCGGGCCGCTCGCGGGCCTGGCGGAAGAGATGATCGGCCAGATTGGGCATGGTCTACTCCACCGCCTTGGAATGGTCCGCTTTGCCATGGCCGAGGTCGCCAGCCGTGGAGGCCGGCACTGCGAACCACTCCGCCGGAATATGGCTGGGAATGCGGAAATCATGCGCAGGAATGACAATGTCGCAAGCCGCCTCAACGCGTGCCATGCTGTCCTGATAGACGCGCTCGCTCTCGCTGCGGATACTGCCGGGGAGATAGCTGCCGGCCATGAAGCGCATGGGGCTTTCCGTCGCGCGCGGATCCGCCGGAAACCAGCATCGATAGTGGTCGCCAAGATCGGAGACGAGCCCCACCTTTCCCTTGGCCGTGCTGATGATCGGCACCTGCATGCCCGGCGTATGGCCGGGCACCTTCATCAGCCGGATGCCGGGTATCAGGTCGAGATCGCCATCGACGAGCCGCAGTCCGGACGGCTTTTTGCGGGCGAGAAGGCTAAGCAGGGTCTCACGAAGATAGTAGATCCTCTGCGTCGCGACCGGATCAACCGCATGGAACACCTCGTCGCGTTGCACCACGACGCAGGCCTGCGGAAAGAGATCAAGATTCCAGGCGTGGTCGAAATGCAGATGTGTGGCGATGACGATATCGATGGCCCCAGGCTCCGTGCCGCATTCGCCCAAGGTGCGCACGAGCGATTCCGGACCGCCTCCGATAGCATTGATGCCGAGCCGCCGCCTGTTTTCCTCGACGGTCGGCATGCCGACATCGACGAGGATGCGGGTGATGCCGTCCGTCACGTACCAGGCGTGTATCGGATCCCGCAGGAGGCCTTCGCCCTGCGGGATCATGAGTTCGCCGAGCCTCAGCGTATGGATTTCGAACATCGCTCCGAGCCTCCCAACACCCCGGATCGTCATTCCTCGCCGTCGATCACCTCGAAATGCGAGATGTCGGCGAGCGACCCCGTGCGCTCGCCCTCGCGCCAGACGGCCCGAACGCGCGTGCCGGGCTTCACCAGCTCCTTGGCGCGGCTCATGTCGATGCCGCCGACATTGTGGATGAGCCGGGTTGAGGCGCCATCCAGCACGATTTCGGCATAGATATAGGGCGGCGGCTGGGTCTGGCCGATGAATTCCAGATGGATCACCGACATCGCCCGCACTGTGCCGGTTTGCTTCAGCTCCACCCAGGTTCCTGTTGGCTTGTGAGTGAGGTCGTCTATCTCACGTGGTGGTAGCAAGGCCCCCTCACCATCGGATGTGCGCACGCCCATGATGCGGCGGTTCGTCTTGATCTCGTCGAACAGCCGACCGTAATAGGGACCAAACGCATGCTCGTAGTGAAGGTTGAGGTGGTAGGGTATCTGCTCGACCGCCTTGGCGGCGTCCGGCAACGAGCGGATCTCTCCGCGCGGGGCGTCCGGCGCGAGCCGGAAACCTTCGATGGCGAGGATGCCTTCGCCGTCGCCCCAGACGGCCTCGACGCGCTGGCCGACTTGGAGGCTGTCGAGCGACGTTCCGAGAATGCGGTGCGTCATGTCGAAGTCGGAGCCGTCGATGCGGATCAGGGCGATGATCCCCGCGTCCGTTTCCGTGAAACCGGTAAGGGTACCAGTATGCGGCGCCTCAACCAGTTCCGGATCGCTGTCGCCGGTCTTCGGGCAAAAGTCTTGAGCCGGCACCGCGACGGTTCCTCCGGCGAACCGCGACCCGACGATGCGTCGGTTTTTGATCTCAGCGACGAACGTTCCTGCGGCGCGCCCCGGGGTTAGCGTATAGGGCATCGACAGGTCGCTCGGGAAAGTCGGCGGGTCCTGGGCCCAAGTGTCGGGAATGGCGAGCATGGCTTCCTCCTTACGCGCTGAGCACGGCTACGCCGCGCAGATTGGCCCAGCCACCCCCCGACTGGACGAGGGCGAGCTTCGCATTGGGAATTTGAATATCGCCAGCCTTGCCCATGACCTGGGCTGCGCCTTCGATGAGGCGAATGAGGCCCGCCGCGCCGATGGGATTGGCGCCCGCGCAGCCGCCAGACGGATTGACGGGAATGTCACCGTCCATCTGCGTTGCGCCGGAGGCGATCAGCTCCGCGGCCTCGCCAGGCGCACAGAGACCAAGGCTTTCATAGTAGCTCAGCTCAAAGCAGGTGTACGGTTCCTGCACTTCCACGACATCGAATTGCCGACGCGGGTTGGTGATGCCAGCAGACCGGTAGATACGACGGGCGGCGATGGCCAGCGGCTCGGAAACCAGCATGGAGCGTTGCGCGGCGTTATCCGCCTCGCAGAAATATCCCATGCCACGGATCCAAGCTGGACGGTCCGTCGACTTCGCGGCCGCTTTCTCGGACGATAGAACCACGGCGGCAGCGCCGTCTGAAATCGGCGGGACATCGAGCAGCTTTATCGGCCAGGCTAAGGGCCGCGAGTTCAGAACGTCGTCGACAGTGATTTCCTTTTTGACATGCGCATAAGGGTTTCTCATCGCGTTCTTGCGATTCTTGACCCCGACCATGGCAGCGGCTTCCTCGGTATGGCCGAGGACATCCATCCGCGCCCGCCAGTATGCGGCGGAGAAGCCCATGATGCCTACCGCAAACTCTCGGCCCCAGAACGGATCATAGAGTGTGGAGATGGAGTATTGCAGCGCACCCTCAGACAGCTTGTCATAGGCGACGACAAGAACGCGTTCAGCAAATCCGCCAGCGATCTGATAATAGCCGGCGAGGGCGCCTGCGAGGCCGGTGCCGCCGCCGCTGGTGACGCGGACGACGGGCTTCAGCCGTGCGCCGATGGCATCCGCCACCCATTTCTCCGGCTGGTTGACGGCCGCGAAGAGCACCGGTCCGGTGGCGACGACTACCGAGTCGATATCCTCGATGGTGAGCTTAGCATCGGCCAACGCCCTGTCGACGGCCTCGCGCACGAGGCCGGCCTGGCTGACGTCCACGCGGCGGCGCGCATGATGTGTTTGGCCGACGCCGACAATTCCAACGTGACGCGCCATGATCAGACCTCCAACGTGAAGACGCAGTGCGACTGCATGCCGACGCCACCGGCGCCATGCACGATGGCCGAGGTGGGAGAGGACAGGCCGTACTCTGTGGGGTAACTCAGTTGCCGCGCGGCTTCGGCGAGCCGCACGAGGCCTGTGGCCATGATGGGATCGGCCGGCAGGGCGCCACCCGAGCGATTGATCGCCGTGCTGTCATTATCGAGAAGGGAAATCGCTTGGCCAGGCTTGGCCAGGCCGAGGGCTTCCAGCACCATCAATTCGGATGCTGCCGAGGATGCACTGACCTCTGCAAGGCCTGCATCCTTCACCAGCCAGCCAGCCCTCTTGAACGCCGAGGAGGCGGCGGCCTCGCAGGCCTCGAGCCGCCCTGGCGTCCGGCTGGCGAAGGCATGCCGGTCGCTGGCGCTGCCCATCCCTGTCACCCACACAGGCGGGCGCGCAGCGCGCCGGGCGATATCCTCCGAGGCGAGAAGGACGGCCACCGCCCCATCGATGGGCCGTGACATCATGAGTTTCGTGAGCGGCGCAGCGGTGTTGACGTCACCGAGTATTGCCGCTTCATCCGGAACCGCGTCGATTGACACCTTGCCGCGCTGAGCGGCATCGCTCCAGCGTCGGTGCGTCAGGCGCGCCAGCGCGCTCAGGTCAAGTTTGGAGTCCGCCAGATAGCGCTGGGCCTGCAGGCCGCTTGCGGCACGGTGATCGAAGCCGACTGGGCGTTGGTAGAAGGGCTCGCACTGGCTTGCGTAGAATGCGTTGACTTCGGATTCCGAGGGCTTGGAATAAGCTATGATCAGTCCCACGCGTGCGGCACCCGAGGCGATCTTTGTCACGCCGTATTGGGCGGCCCAGAGTCCGTCCTCCTCGACGCGCGATTCCTCTTTGTGATGAGCGCCCATTGCGCCGAGAAAACCGCAATTCGAAATTGATCGGCCGTCGAGGACATCGCTGCCGGAATCGAAGACGAAGTCCACATCGTCCAGAGTGAGGCCGGTGCCTTTGAACACCTGGGCCACAACCGCCGAGATCAGGTCGATATGCTGCGCACCGCTCCAGGCAGGGCGAAGCTCTGTCTGTGCCGAAGAAACGACGGCAACCCGGTCCAATGTCATGAGCGTTCCCTTTGCAGATCCAGAAATGCGGCCACGCGTGGCGCTTGGAGCTGTCTCTTCTTGTCCGACGGATCGCCTTTCTCGGGAGCCGAGCGGATCATGCCTTCATCTATGTCGCCGGCGGGTGCTGACTGTCAACTTAAAAGTCGTATAATTTTCGGTTTTGTGATCTAACCGGCTTTAGACTTGGGTGTGGCTCGGGGGGCGATGGTAGTGAACGTCGAGACACTTCGGCGCGTTTCGACCGAAGGATGCCCCGATCCTATCGGAAAAGCGAAATGCAGTCGGATTTGACCTTGCCTTGGACGGCCGCTTCATGTGCTGATGGCGAGCGCGGAGTTTGCCCGCCGGATTCGCCCCGGCGGGCTTGCCCCACCTGACGTGTGAGCTTGCTTCAGGATGATTGCCGAATTAACTTCGGCGGAACGATGATATGGCGTCCGATGTCGCCTGGCCTCCGCAAGTGGCTGGTGAACGGCCCGGTGTTTCAAAGGTCTTTAGGCAAAAGGGCAATGCTAAAGAAAACTAATGAGGCCGGCGGGCCTGTCACAGCACTTGTCCCATGGGACGACTTTCTGGCCGATATCGTCAATCGGTGGAGTGGCGATACGGGAGAGCGCAAGCAGGATCGTTCCAAGCGTCGCGAACAGGAGATTCTGCGGGCGGCGTTGCGTGTCTTCGCACGCGACGGCATCTCCCGTGCGAGGATCGGTGATATTGCTTCGGAAGCTGGCATGCCGGTCTCGTCGATCTATGAGTATTACCCGGGCAAGGAGGAGCTCGCCTATGCTGTGCCGCTCAGCGTGTTTGGCCGGTTCTATAGCGAGTATGCCGAAGCCGTTGCCGGCAAGGCAACGGCACGCGAACGCCTGCGGCTCTATCTCTGGCTGGCGGCCGATTTCGCCCGCCGCAATCCGGAATGGTCGCGCACGCTTTATCTAGAGATTTGGCCAAGCGTTCTCGTAGGGGAAACCACAGTTCGCCACGCGATCGACGACTATGTGCGCGTTATCGTTCACCTCATTCGCCAAGGCGAGGCGGCGGGTGAGTGGCCCTCCGGCCACAATCCCTATGAGACGGCGACGATCCTGAACGGTAGCGTGAACCAGCTGATCATCACATGGCTGATCTATCGACGCCCGCGGGATCTCATGAAGGTAACGGGCTCGGTTATCGATCGCACGATGGCCCTGCTGGGGCATTAACGCGGGCGTATCGCCAGCTATCATTATACGACGTTCTAGTTCAATGATGACCGTTGATGGTCCGATCTTGCGCATCGGAGAATGGATATCCTAGGATCCACGTGCGCCTGCCAAGGCCTGCTCAGTCGACCCGCGAGCAGGCACGGGACGGACGTTCGGCTCAAAGCGTCCTTCGAGCCAACCCGCGCTTCGATTCGCTCCGCAGCCAAGAAGCGCCTGACGGCCTACTGAAGCTGCTGGCAGATATAGTGATAGAACGCGTCGATCATTAGATTCTATCATCAAATTCGCGTCCTGTTGCTTTCCTAAGTAACATACGACGCATTGGACAAATACAACCTTCAATTGCACGGCTGGATCGGTCACTAAGCGTGCACATCCAGCCGGTCGAAATTTGAGCGGTATCAGTGGGCGTGAGACTGAGGTTCTCGCAATCAGCTCGGAATCTGCAAGCTATTGTCAGCGTGTATCACTGCCATTCATAGTACTTGAAGCCGTCAGTCAAGCTTGATGCCGAGGCGCTTAATGACTGGCCCCCAGCGATCATAGTCACTGCTGATCTCAGCCGCCATGTCCGCAGGCGATGACCATGTCACCACGAATCCTGCATCCTGGAGGCGTTTTTTTACCGCAGGATCGGATAAAGAATCCTTGAGCGCGGTGTTGAAGGTATCGACCATTGACGGGGGCACCCCCTTTGGAGCGAGGAAGCCAAGCCAGGTATAGGCAACGAGGTCCTTGAAGCCCGCCTCCTTGAATGTCGTGACATCAGGCAACGAGGCTGCACGCTCCCCGTCGAAATTGGCAATGATCCTGATCTGCTGACCCTGGTGAAGCGGAGCGAGGGTGGCAACTGAATCGACGAGCGCCTGGATGGTGCCGGAGGTGAGATCGGTTCGGGCCATGGCCCCTTGGACGTAAGGCGCATGCTTCATCTTGATGCCAAGAGCGTCGCTCATGACTTCGGTGACGAGCTGAGCGTTCGTCCCCAGCCCAAAGGATCCGTAGGTCATTTGCGCGCCATGTTGCTGCGCGTAGGCCTGAAATTCCTGGAGCGTCTTGACAGGTAAGGCGGTGGGGATGGCTAAAGCGATCGGCGCTTTGACCGCCATGCCAAGGGTGGTGAAATCCGCCGCTTTATAGGCAATCTTGCTGTACAGATGCGGATTGGTACCGAGTTGCGACGTCGTGATCATACCGATCGTGTACCCATCGGGCTTCGCGCGCGCGACATAGTCGGCGGACACCATTCCACTCGCGCCGGGCCGATTATCAACCAGGAAGCGCTGTCCCAGCCGCTTCGTGAGATCGTCCGCGATGATGCGCGATGCGATATCGACCGTACCGCCCGCAGAGTAGCCGATCGAAATCGTCACCGGCCGCGTTGGGTAGCTGTTCGCCTGAACCTGCGCTGCGCCAAAGATGAGGATAACGGCAGCTAGCATGCCGCGACGCAAATTGTCCGCACCCATTTGACCCCTCCCATAAGCCGAATAAAATTCTATTATTAAACGAATAAACGACAAGAATGTCGGGTTTGCAAGCCCATTTAGTGGCGTGATTACAAATAATTAATAAGACCCTTTACATTCATGTCGAGAGGGAAGAAACTGATGAAAATTCCATTTTTGGGCGGGCAGCGCAATTTTAGGGGGCGAATGTAATGCTCAGATTAAGGAACCGAGAAGATCTCGGCGCCGGCTTTATGCTGATTGTCGCGGCGGGCCTTTTTCTCGTCTTCGCCCGGGATCTTAGCCACGGCTCGCTTGCACAGATGGGGCCAGGCTACCTGCCCCGTTATGTCGCTGTCATGTTGATGGGGATCGGGGCGGTGTTGCTGTTTCGCGGCTTGCGACGAGATGGCCTGAACTTACCCCGCATCACACCGCGGGCTGTTGTTGTGCCCGCGCTTGCTCTCGTAGTATTCGGCCTGGCAATCGAGCCGCTTGGTCTTGCTATTGCATCGTTTCTTGCTGTCGTTATCGGAGCGTTAGCCCATCCGGGGCAGTCCTGGCCGCGCACAAGCGCCATGGCCGTGTTACTCGCGGTCGGTTCGTGCGTGCTGTTCGTTACGCTTCTCGATCTTCCGCTGCCGGTGCTGCCGAGCGTGTTACGATGACGTTGCTCGATAATTTGCAGACCGGCTTTGCCGTTGCTCTTTTACCAAGCAATCTAGCGCTGGCTTTCATAGGCTGTATGGTCGGCACCCTCATTGGGGTACTGCCTGGCCTCGGACCGCTTGCCACTCTGGCTATTCTCCTGCCGATCACGTTCCATTTTCCAGCTGAGTCGGCGCTGATCATGCTGGCAGGCATTTATTACGGTGCGCAATACGGTGGCTCGACCACCGCTATCCTCGTCAATCTCCCCGGGGAAAGCTCGTCCGCCGTCACCTGTATCGACGGCTATCAGATGGCGCGGCAGGGACGCGCCGGGGTCGCGCTCGCGACTGCTGCCTACGCGTCCTTCGTAGCCGGTACGCTTGCAACAATCGTAATCGCGACGCTGTCAATCCCGCTGTCGCGATTGGCCCTGATGTTCGGGCCCGCAGATTATTTTTCATTGATGCTCTTTGGGTTAGTAGGGGCGACAGCCCTGTCAAGTGGATCGCTCCTCAAATCGGTCGGTATGATCCTGCTGGGTATTCTTTTGGGGACTGTTGGCCTCGACATCAATTCCGGAATTCAACGCTACACCTTCGAGCTGCCCGCTTTAATGGGAGGTATCAGTTTCGTAGCCTTGGCCATTGGCCTCTTTGGCATCGCGGATATCATCAATAACCTGATCACGGGTTCTTTCGGATCAATGGCTACGGTAAAGATCACCAGCCTATGGCCGACGCGTGACGATCTGCGCCGAGCCTGCGCGCCAACGCTACGCGGCACGGGCATCGGCGCCCTCCTTGGTATTCTGCCGGGCGGAGGTGCCTTGCTCTCCTCCTTCGCGGCCTATGCAGTCGAGCGAAAAATTTCACGTTCGCCAGAACGGTTCGGGAAGGGGGCTATTGAAGGTGTTGCGGGCCCCGAGGCCGCCAACAATGCTGGCGCTCAGACCTCCTTTATTCCGATGCTCACTCTCGGCATTCCATCCAATGCCATCATGGCGGTGATGGTCGGAGCGCTGATGTTGCAGGGCATTGCACCGGGGCCTCAAGTCATGACGACACGGCCGGACCTCGTTTGGGGCCTTATTGCCAGTATGTGGGTTGGCAACGCGATGTTGCTTGTCATCAACCTTCCGCTGATCGGCCTGTGGGTTCGGCTTCTTCAAATTCCGTATACATATCTGTTCCCCGCCATTCTGCTTTTCTGCTGCATAGGTGCTTATGGCGTCGGCAACTCGGCTTTTGATGTCTTCCTGGCCGCAGGTTTCGGTGTCCTCGGCTTTCTCTTGCTCCGATACGGCTGCCCGGTCGCACCCCTGATTATGGGCTTTGTTCTGGGGCCAATGCTCGAAGAGAATTTTCGGCGCGCTATGATAATTTCGAGCGGCGATCCAATATTGTTCGTAGCCCGCCCGATTAGCGCTATCTTCCTCTTGGCAACCGTGTTGTTGGTCGGCACCTTCTTCGCTTCGAGTCTGTGGAAGCACCGTAAGGAAGTTTTCAATGAAGCTTAAAGGTGCCATGCACTCATTTGCTCTTCCGCCAGTGGCACTCCGGCCGCCCTCCCGATTTTCTCACGATCCTCGCCACGTGTCGGCTTTACCGAGTTCCTCTGCGAGTTTGGGGACGAGGGTGAAGAGGTCGCCGACGAGGCCGTAGTCGGCGACCTGGAAGATGGGCGCCTCCTCGTCCTTGTTGATGGCGACGATGACCTTTGAGCCTCCTCCACCGCGATCTCGTCGAACGGGTTCATCGATATCTTCACATTCGCCAGGTCAACGCCAGGCCCGTCGCCCTTGACGCGGATCCTCACGTTGCAGTCCACCACCCGCTTCACTGGCACTTGGATTTTCATCGAGCTAGTTGCCTTTGATCGGATAACTCGCTTGACGTCTCTAAAAATTAAATCGCGCACTTCCGCCAATATGTGGAAGCATCAGACTATTTCCGGGAAGAATATCAATTCTTTGCGAGGAACGAAATCCGTCAAAGTAAAATAAAAGCATCGTTGCGATACGAAAAAATTCACGGCCTGAGCAGAATCTGTAGCGTCTGGAGCTACCATACCCGAAGGCTTTGCGCGTTGAGCTTCAGTCGTCGTTCTCAAAGGGGTTTGCCACACGGAAGTGATCGACGAGATCGCCCGTGATGTCAGAGGCCATCGCATCTAGCGCATCGATCGTCCAGCCTTCTTCCCTGTATAGAGTTCGGTGAAACTGAGGCTGGGAAATCAGCGCGATTTCATGGCCTCCCACGAAGAAATCCTGGCCATTGAGGTGGACCGCCGCCGGTGAGCACAGCCAGGCAACGAAGGCACCAATCGAATGAGGTGGGGCCTTCCGATCCCACCCGCTTGTCCCCCGTTCGCCTATCCAATATCGCCCAAGGGCTTCCAGAAGAGGCCGCCAAGTTCCCGCGAGATTTTGTTGAAACCAGTCGCCCCCGCCGGTCTTACCCGCCGTCGCGCGCGGCCGAATAAGGTTGCAACGGATACCAAACCGTCCCGTTTCCCGTGCGACGCTTCGCGTGAGGCCAGCGAGGCCCTCCTTTGCTGCCGCGTAGGCTGGATTAAACACCATACCAAGCCCGGCCTCGGAACCCGTATTCACGATAGATCCGCCGCCGCGTTGCCTAAGTAGAGGTACGCACGCTCGTATCATAAGAAACGAGGCCTTCAGGTGGCTGCTGATAACCAACTCCCACTGATCATCTGTCATTTTATGCACTGGATTGCCGGCCCGCATGCCGGCATTGTTCACGAGAATGTCGAGACCGCCAAACGTGTCCAGCGCCGCTTCGACGGTGCGACGGGCTCCTGAGGTGGTCGCGAGATCTTCAGCCACACCAACGGCCTGGCCACCGGCATGATTGATCTCTTCTGCAGCAATTGCGGCTAGTACTTGGCCATCTTCATTGCGGCCAAAATCACTGATGACGATTTGTGCGCCCTCACGTGCGAGAGCAAGAGCTTCGCAATAGCCTATTCCACGTCCGCCGCCTGTGACTATCGCAATTTTGTCCGTCAGCCGGTTTGCATTCATTGAGGCGTACTCCTGCAAGCTGCGATTGTCATTTCTTGGATCTTTGATGACATCACAATAAGTTCCCGCGGCGAGATGATCAACGCATATGTTGACCGGCATACTGGAGTACGCCGCCACCACCGAATCAACGCCCCTGTTGACAGGCGAAGTAATTAGTCATAGCCTCGCATTCAACCAATGGACTTAGAAAACCTGAGTTCGATAAGGATTAAATCCGGACGTGGATCGATAACACAGGAGTAGCGCGGTAAGACGCTCGAACGCCGACTGAATATCCGAGCAAGGCCCGCTTTGAAGGCCGCAGGATCACGGTATTACCGGGAGGAAAGAATGACGAAGAAAGCAGGCGGGAATCTCCGCATTATCATCTCATGCTTAGTCGCAACCCTCGGGGGCGTCGCGGCGGTAGACCATGCAGCCGCATTCCAAGACGAGGGGACAGTGCGAATTGGTATGCTTGAGGCCCAAACCGGGACCTACGCACCGTACGGCCTATCCAATATGTGGGGTACCCAGATTGCCTTCGACGAGATCAACGCGAAGGGCGGTGTAAACGTCGGCGGCAAAAAGGTTAAGATCGCGGTAACGCCTAGTCCAAACGGCTATGACGCAGGGACAGATCCTGCCCAGTCGATTGCGCTACTAAAGCGCCTCATCGCGGATGATCAAGTTTTGATGGTAAAAGGCATCTCCAATTCTAATGCGGGAACCGCCGTCTATAATTACCTGGCTGAGCTTGAACGTATCGACAACCCGATCGTCGTTCATTCCTCTTCGGTTGGAACACCCGATATCACCAAGCTTTCGAAATACGCATTCCGTAACGCATTCATTGAAAATGACGTCATTATTAGCCTGATACGCGATGTTAAGAAGGCAATTAATCCCAAGACCGCAGCGTTGTTTATCATAAAGGACAATCCATATTACGCGGCCATTACACAGCGCTCGATTTTACCGGCGCTCGAGGAGCTTGGAATTAAGGTGGTTGCCTCTACGGAGGCCGTTACGTCGGATCGTGATTTTACAAGGCAGGTCAATGAAATACGTGCGTCTAATCCCGATATCGTCTACGTAATGGCGCCGACTTTGACCGGCTTGAACTTTCTCAAAGAAGCGAGACGCCGTCAACTGTCACCGAAGCTCTTCATCGGAAACATTTCCCTGTTGACCGAGGAGACGTTGAAATCTGGAGCCTCTGTCGTGGAAGGCATGGTCATGGCCGCGGGTTATGATCCACAAGCGCCCCAAATAGCCGCGTTCACGGAGGAATATCGGAAGCGGTACGGCCAGGACGTCAACATGTTCTCTGTGACGGGATATGAAGCCGGTTTTCTCATCGCAAAAGCGATTGAGGAGGCTGGCATCGGCAATACGCCGGAAACATTGGCGGCAGATCGCAAGAAATTCCGCGACGCGCTCGCGGCGGTCAAACTCACTAGCCCGACAGGAGAGAATGTGGCTTTCAGCGCTGATCGGGAAACACCTAAAGGCGGTGTCTATCTGACGGCCAACGATGGCAAATTCGTCCTCTGGCGGCCGCCGTCAACGCCATAGGCGAAGCGCGCTAGCCGGACGGTTTGGCTCCAACCGAGCCACAGCATAAGCATCTGTGTCGAGGTGGATATGCTCATTCTTGAGTACCTTGTCAACGGCCTGTTGTTTGGTGCGACCTATTCTCTTGTTGCCATCGGATTCACGTTGATCTTCGGTGTGCTCAACAGACTGAATATCGCGCATGGTGCGACGATCATGGCTTCCGCTTTTGCGGGCGCCTATGTCAGTTTGCGTCTCGGTGGCGCAAATAGTTACGCTGTTCTTGGTCTGAGCTTCGCCGCCTCCGTGCTCAGTGGTGCGATTATCGGCGTGCTCGTCTGGTTCGTCGCCTTTGCACCGTTGCGCAATGCCTCCCCGCTAGCCCCGTTCGTTACAAGCGCGGCCGTGACCTTGATACTGGAGGAGACATTCCTCTTGATAAGCCGCAAGGTTCCAGAATTCTCTCCAGAGTTCTCGCCATTTCCATCAAAGCTGGAGGATCTGGTTATATTGGTGGGGCCAGTTCTTGTCCGCGGCGCCTATGTCGTGATCTTCATTGTCGCTGTGATCCTCATGATCGTGCTGCATTGGTGGATATCACGCAGCAACATGGGGCGGGCCATCCGCGCCGTTGAGGAAAATCCCACCGTCGCTTGGCTTCTCGGAATTAATGTCCGTCGCGTCGAGATCACCGTTTTCGCCGTCGCGTCGGCAATCGCTGGCGCGGCGGGATGTCTGATCGGCGTCTCAATGGGGACCGTCGGCCCCTTTATGGGCGCGCATCTGCTCCTGACTGGCTTCGTAATAATTGTGCTTGCTGGCCTAGGAAGTCTCTATGGCGCGATGGTGTGCGGTCTCATCGTGGGCGTCATCGAGATGACAATAGTCGGGTTGGTATCCGCCTCCGTCAAAGAAGCGGTTCTTTTCATTATCCTTTTCGCCGTGTTGGTCGTGCGGCCGCAGGGGCTCTTCTCCGGACCACAAGTGAGGCGGGACTAGCGCATGGGATATCTCAGCATTCTCGAAATGTGCGGACTCAACGCCCTCCTCGCACTCAGCGTCTATGCGACATTCATGGTTGGGCAGTTCTCTCTGGCCCAGGTTGGCTTTTGGTCAATCGGGGCCTATGCGACCGGAATGCTGACATCGCTGTTCGGCGTTCAGCTGCTGCCGTCGTTACTTATTTCCGCATGCGGCTGCGCCTTTATCGGCTTGCTGCTTGGCTATCCGTGCCTGCGCATCCGGGGCATTTATCTTGCTCTCGCGACGGTTGGCTTTTCGGAAGTTGTGCGCGTATTCTTCCACAATTTCAGCTATCAGGTAGACGTGAACGGCATCTTGCTCGGTCCAGGGGGCGCGCTCGGCTTCCGCGGCATCCACGTGCTGACCGGCTGGCCCCAAATTCTGATCGCCCTGGTGATTGTCGTAGCAGCATTTGCGCTTCTCGAAAGATCCAGGATCGGCCTGTCGGCCAAGGCGATCCGCGCGGATGAGGTTGCTGCTGCCTGCGCGGGGATTGACGTTGTCTCCATCAAGGTCGGTATGTTTGCGTTTGGCGCATTCATCGCCGGCGTTGGCGGTGGCCTTTATGCGACATATCTATCCTTCGTCAATGCGGATAACTTCGGCTTCCACTTGGCGTTAATATCGATATTCTTTGTCGCGGTTGGAGGCAGCGAGCGGTTTTTCGGTCCGTTGATTGGGGCTGTTGTATTAACTATACTGCCCGAAACTCTTCGGATTTTCGGCGACTATCGGATGATAGTCTACGGCCTCATCGTGCTATTCATAGCCATTCTGTTTCCACGTGGGCTTGAGGGAGAGTTTTGGTCGAGGCTCGAGAACGCCTGGCATCGCGTTACGAACAATCGTCGTGTCTCGATGGAGCGCCGATAACATCATGCTGGACGTAGTCGATCTTAGCAAATCGTTCGGCGGTCTCAAGGCGGTCTCGAAACTTGATTTGAGCGTCACACGAAACGAGATACTCGGGCTAATTGGTCCGAACGGGTCCGGTAAGACCACGACGATCAATCTGCTGACAGGCGTGCTCACTCCTTCGACGGGTACTGTTGTTCTGGATGGTCGCAATCTCACCGCGCAAAGTTCCAGCGCCATCGCAGCCGCTGGTCTCGCCCGCACCTTCCAGAACCTGCGATTATTCTGGGAGCAGTCCGTGATAGACAATATCCGCGTCAGCCAAACAGTTCATTGTTCGTCGCTTTCTGCGCGCCTTGGGCTGTTCAACACGAGGAGCGAGCGCAAACTGAAAGATGAAGCGCGAGAGATTGCCGCGCAGCTGGGTTTGGCAGAGCGTACGTCCTGCACTGCAGGCGCTCTGTCATACGGCGAAAAGAAGCGACTTGAGATCGCCAGGGCGCTGGCCCTGCGCCCAAAGGTATTGGTACTTGACGAGCCTGCGGCCGGTATGAATCCCGTCGAGATTGATCGGTTGATGAGGATCATCGCGGACATCCGAGAGCAAGGTGTTGGCATCATTCTTATTGAACACCACATGCGGCTGGTCATGAGTGTCTGCGATAGAATCGCGGTGCTGAACTTCGGACGGAAGATTGCAGAAGGTGCGCCCGCTTTTATTGCGAACCATCCCGCGGTCGTGGAATCGTATCTTGGAAAGGCGCTTTGAGGTGCTCGAGCTCAGCAATGTCCATGTGAACTATAATGGCAGCGCTGCCCTTCGTGGCGTCAATCTGTCGATTCCGGCCGGCAAGCTGGTTGCCGTCATCGGGCCGAACGGTGCTGGCAAGACGACCTTGCTACGCACGATTTCGGGCCTCGTTGGACGCGCCGAAGGCAGCGTGTGTTTGGATGGAGAGGACCTGTCTACGCTCGAGCCTGATGGAATTGTCCGGCGCGGTGTTGTTCAGGTGCCGGAAGGACGGATGGTTCTTAGCCGCATGTCGGTCCACGACAATATTATGCTCGGCGCCTACATCCGACCGCGAGGCCGCGAGGTGCGTCGCGATTTCGACTCGATGCTTGAGCTATTCCCGCGGCTTCGCGAACGACTTAGCCAGCAGGCCGGGGCACTGAGCGGTGGCGAGCAGCAGATGCTGGCTATCGCAAGGGGGTTGATGGGACGGCCGCGGCTTCTCATGCTGGACGAACCGTCGTTGGGGCTCGCGCCCCTTGTCGTAGAGACGATTTTCCAGGTTCTCCTGGAAATCAAACGCAAGTCGATCACGGTCTTGTTGGTCGAACAAAACGCGGAGAAGGCGCTCGCCGTTGCGGACCAAGGATATGTGCTCGATCTCGGAGTTATTGCTGCGGAAGGCATGGCATCAGATCTTCTCGGCGATGAACAAGTGCGACGGGCGTATCTCGGTCTCTAAGCAGTGGTCATGACGGATATACGGGATTTGTGATGATTGATCGCTATGTACGATACAGCTCCCTGAGCATCCGGCGATTGGATGATGCCATTTTGCGTGTTTCCTTCGATCGGCCGGATAGAAAGAATGCACTAAGCGCCGACATGCATCGCGAAATCGCGGATATCTGGAGAGAGATAGACGCCGACCCGGAAGTCAGGGTCGTTCTCCTGTGTGGAGAGGGAGAACATTTCTCGGTAGGCGGCGAGTTCGATGTCGTAGAAGCGATGATTGTGGACGTCGAATTTCGGATGCGCGTCTGGAGAGAGGCGCGTGATCTGGTCTATAACATGGTGAATTGCTCGAAGCCTATTGTATCAGCGCTACAGGGTGCCGTCGTGGGGGGTGGACTGGCTGCTGGCTTGCTGGCCGACATTTCGATTGCCGCCAATAACGCCAGGCTTGTGGACGGGCATGTACGGCTCGGCGTGTGTGCGGGCGATCACGCCGTTATCCTCTGGCCCCTTCTCTGCAGCATGGCGAAGGTGAAGTACCATCTCTTGCTCAACGAGCCCATAACCGGAGCGCGCGCGGAGCAGATCGGGCTCGTCTCGCTGGCCGTTGACGAAGCCGTGCTGGAGGAGACTGCGCTTGGTGTGGCAAAGCGCCTAACGGACGGCTC
Source organism: Chelatococcus sp. HY11 (assembly GCF_018398335.1). NCBI lineage: Bacteria > Pseudomonadati > Pseudomonadota > Alphaproteobacteria > Hyphomicrobiales > Chelatococcaceae > Chelatococcus > Chelatococcus sp. HY11. The sequence continues at coordinate 1,054,876 of NZ_JAHBRX010000002.1, read as the reverse complement.
GCAAACCGCCATCCGCCTCACGAAATACGCGCTGAACAACTGGCTCCGGACTGCGGGACCTGCCTTTGATACATCGCTTGCCTTGGAGATGTTGGGCTTTAGCGGGGACGACGCTGCCGAGGGGCTCGCCTCGTTCCGAGAGCGACGGTCTCCCAACTTCACCAAAGATAAGTCTCTTTGAGCTGTTTCGAGCAATCCTTATTCTCCAGTAAGATAGTTGAGCGCATCATGCCAAAGGCAGAATCTGACATCTGGTATCCAAGCGCCGAGCAAATCGCGCGGGCGAACGTCACCGAGATCATGGGACTGTTGGGAGCAGACAGCTATGAGAGGCTGTATGAGACGTCGATCGCAGAGCCCGATCGCTACTGGTCCGCGATTTCAGCCTATTGCGATCTGAAATGGACAAAACCCTATAGCCAGCTGGTTGATTTCTCCGCCGGGCGTGAGTTCCCCAAATGGTTTCTTGGCGGCCAGCTGAATTGGGCCGATACGATTTTTTCTTGGGCGAAAAATCCCGAGACTTCCGAGCGGACGGCGGTCATCGCGGAACGCGAGGACGGTGAGATCAGGCGCGTAAGCTACGCTGCCTTACACGACCAAGTGCGCCATTTCGCCGGCGGGTTGGTGAAGCTCGGCCTGAAGCGGGGAGATCGCGTCGGGCTGTTGATGGAACCCGGCCTTGAGGCAGTCGTCTCGATGATTGCGCTTTCCTACATGGGCGCGGTGGTGCTTCCGCTGTTCAGCGGCTTCGGCGCCGAGCCGATAGTGTCCCGCCTCACGCAGTGCCGCGCACGCGCCTTAATCGCTTCCGCGGGCTTCAAACGGCGTAGCAAGTATATCGACTGTGCAACAGCAGCGATGGAGGCGGCTAAGAAAGCTGAAATCGAGTTCTTGATCCTGAAATCCTCATCTGAGCAACGGTCCTTTCCAGATGGTGCGGTCAATTGGAATCAAATTGCGTCTGGCCCGCCGCTTGGGCCAGACGCCGAACCAATGGCCACCGACGATACATTCATGGTCTTCTTTACGTCGGGCACAACAGGTGCGCCGAAAGGGATCGTCCATACTCACGGTGGCTTCCCGATCAAGATTGCACATGACGCCGTTGTCCACTTTGACATGAAGCGCGACGACATATTCTTTTGGCCGGCGGACATGGGATGGGTGGCGGGAGCGCTGATCATCGCGACCACCTTGATGCGCGGAGCGACCATGGTCTGCTACGATGGCGCGCCCGATTTTCCGGACTGGTCGCGTATGTCGCGTATCATCGAACGTTACCGTGTTACGCATTTCGGAGCGGCACCAACGATGATCCGCGGGTTTTCCGCCAATGCGGAACTGGCGATGGCCGGTGACGTCTCCTCGATCAGGCTCCTTATTGTAGGCGGTGAAGCGATCGATGCCGAGCATTTCATCTGGCACGCACAAAATTTCGGTCATGGCGTTGCGCCAGTCATCAATTATTCTGGAGGCACGGAGGCGTCAGGAGCGCTGGTGTCAAGCGTCATCGTCAAACCTATTCCGCCAGCGGGGTTCAATACGCCTTGTCCGGGGATTGTTGTCGATGTCGCGGACGTTACCGGCAAGCGCGTGAGGGATGAGCTCGGGGAGCTCGTTATCTGTGAGCCGTTCATTGGCATGACGAACTCCTTCTGGGAGGATGATGAGCGGTACCTGGAAACGTATTGGCGCACCATTCCTGGCCTTTGGGTTCATGGGGACCTCGCCACACGCGACACCGAGGGCAATTTTTTCTTAAGGGGGCGCTCCGATGACACGCTCAAGCTCGCCGGGAAACGCACAGGGCCAGCCGAGATCGAGGACGTGGTTATGGAACTACCGGGTGTAGCGGAGGTGGCTGCTATCGGTGTCGCGGATCCGGCGAAAGGCCAAGCGTTGGTCATCTTCGCCGTTTCCACTCCAGATGCACCACCGAACCTGGAGCAGGCGATTTACGAGCATGCCGAGAAGCGTTTGGGGCGCGCCTTCAAGCCCAGCCGTGTTCATCTCGTTGAGCTGCTACCTAAGACACGGACGGCGAAGGTGATGCGGCGCCTTATACGAGCAGTGTACTGTGGACTGCCACTTGGAGATCAATCCTCGCTTGACAATCCAGGAGCGTTAGCTGCGATTGAGCGGGCAGCGAGCCAACGGCTCGCACATCGATAATTCCAGAGTGTTGCAGCGCCTGACGCAGATCGGAGTGACTACGAGGTCCACTTGCGGCCGCGCTAGCGATAACCGTGCTTTGCTTCGACGGAATACTTTTTTGCGGCCGAAGCGGGGCGCCTGCTTCTTTACGAGCATCCGACATCGGTACCATCTTGAATTTATCCCGCCTCGCAGACGGGATTGGATACAGTGAGAAGAGCAGCTTGAGCGGTCTTGAAAAGTATGATGCTTGACACCTGAACGTGTACCATCACGGTCACAGCCCCAAAACCCACGTTTTTGGGCGGCAGGCGCCCGCCTCTCAAGCCTCCAGCCCCCCCAGCACCATCGTGGCGAAGCATTCCGCGATCTGTCGCGCCGCCAATGGGCCGTCAACACGATACCAGCGGTGGCTCCAGTTGCACATGCCGACTACGCCGGCGACGATAATCTTTGCACCGCCAATCGGCGAAAAATCCCCCGTATCCAAACCCTCCTGAACAATGCTCGTGACGGCATTGTTGAAGCGTGTGTTGAGACTTGCGATCTCTTTGCTCCAGTCAGATTGATCCTGAGCAAGGCGCGCCATATCCTCCTGTAGATAAACGTATAGATAAGGATAATGTCGCTCGTAAGATTCAAAGATCCCAATGATCAGGTTTCGAAGCTTGTCACGTGGTCTCTGCTGCGAGGCCGCGATTTTTTCGGCCATCATCACGTTGCCGGCGGTCGCCTCGCCGATCATTTCACGGAATAGCTGCTTCTTACCTTTGAAATAATAATATAGCGAGGCGCGATCCAATCCCGCTCTACGAGCTATTTCGTCAACAGTTGCCGCCTCATAACCCACTTCCCTGAAGACGCAGGCGGCCGCATGCAGGATATCTGCATACTTCTTCTCATACTCCTCCGCACCAGCCTCCCGGGCGCTTTGGCGTCGCGCAGAAATCTTGCTCATATAAGGATCTTCAGCTTGATCACGATCATCAACAATGGCGTTTATGCCACCCGCCGAGCCCACTGTCCAGAGCCGCGCCAGCTCGAGACCGATGCGGGGAACGTTCAAACATCGCCCGCCCTCGATGGAGCGGGATGCTTCACCGAGGCGCGCGCTGGCTTATAAGAATACTATACAGGCCCCACTATCCCTCAATGCTGGCGGACATTCGCTCGCAGGCCGTCAGATAATCCTCCATGAATTCACGTACTGTGTCGCGTGTGGAACGAGGGGATACCATAAGCCCGACACCCTGCCCGACAAAGTAACTTGCCAACTCCTTCGCGCCCTCATGCCCGCCGTTGGCGAGCTTCAAGACTTTGCTCATAGCCGTGTCGGATACGATTGACTGCATGGGCATGGGAAGTGGTTTGGGGGCATCGTCCGCCTCCCACGCGTCCGTCCAAGCGGATCGGAGCTGGCGACAGAATTTTCCTGTACGTGACTTGGATCGGATCGTCCCGGTCGCCGCAGCGTCGAGCATCTTCTGCTTGACGACGGGGCTGGTCTCGGCCTCGGGCGTCGTAAGCCAGACTGACCCCGTCCACGCGCCTTCAGCCCCCATCGCGACAGCCGCAGCCATCTGTCGGCCGGTGACAATGCCTCCTGCGGCGAGCACAGGTGTCGAGGTCCCCATCTGGCGCACTGCCTCGACGACGTCTGGCACCAGCACCATAGTTCCGATCTCGCCGCAGTGACCACCGGCTTCCGTACCGGCAGCGACAAGGATGTCCACGCCAGCCTCGACTTGCGCGCGCGCATGACGCGCCGAACCCACTAACGCCGCGACGGGCACTCCCGCCGCCTTCGCACGCGCCAGCATATAGGCGGGAGGCGTGCCTAACGCATTGGCAATCAAGCGGATTGGATGTGACAGTGCCACGTCAAGAAGGCTTTGAGCTCCGGCATCGCGAATGTTGCGTCCGATTTTTGAGCCACGGCTGAAACGCTCATCCGTGAGATCGGAGGTGTCGATGCCATGCTTCTCCAGGATAGAACGGGCAAATGCTTTATGGATTTCCGGCACCGCGAGTGCGGCATCCGCCTGAGTAGCCCCAGTGCCCTTTCCCTCATAGCGGTTAGGCACGATGAAATCCACGCCGTAGGAACGGCCCGCGACATGGGCATCGATCCAGCTCAACTCCGCCTCGAATGCTTCCGCCGAGCGGACGTCGACCGCTCCGAGGACGCCCATACCGCCAGCCTTGGAGACTTCGACAACGACGTCACGGCAATGGGAGAAAGCAAATAGCGGGAAATCTATCCCAAGCAGGTCGCACAATTTGGATCGCATGAGACACTCCCTCCTCGCATGCGGAGGACTGATTGTTGGAAGTATCCTCCACGCTAGTTCTGGCTTGCGGCGGTGTCAACGAAAGTGTTGACTGCTCGACTTTACGACGGCGGGGGCATCCCTGATGGCGTCGCACAGGTCGGGATGCCGCCTGGCTTCCAGTGGCTCAATTGTACATCAGGTTCGGAAGGAACAGAGCGATCTGTGGGAACACGGTGAGAATCGCAACAAGGATAACCATAGCCCCCATGAAGGGCCAGATCCCATTATAAATTACATGCAATGGGACATCCTTTGCTACACCCTTGACCACATAGACGCACATACCGACGGGAGGAGAGATGATCGCCATCTCCATGACAAGCACAGCGATCACGCCAAACCAGACCATGTCGAAGCCCATGTTCATGAGCACCGGCTGAAGCACCGGAACAGTAAGAACAATCATGGCGAGGGCATCGAGAAAGGTGCCGAGCACGATATACATGACGATGATGAGGGCAAAGAATACATAGGGACTGAGACCAAGGGTCTCGACCCAGGCAGCGAGTTCGGCAGGGCCGCGCGTGGCCGCAAGGAAGACATTCAGAACGTGCGCGCCGATCAGGATGATAAATATCATGCAGGTGGTTTCGAGCGTGCTTCGCAATGCCGAGTTCAAGACGCTGATGCGCAGGCCGCGCCCCCGGTAGATGACGATGATGAACGCGCCGAGCGCGCCGATCCCCGCCGCTTCCGTTGGGGTGAAGATGCCGCCGTAAATTCCACCAAGAACAAGCAGCGTGAGCATGGTGATGCCGAAAACGCCGCGCGTGGCGTGGATTCGGTCGCGTAAAGGCAGTTTCGCCATCCGTGGCATACGCTGCGGATAAAACCAGGCGATGATGAGGATCGTCAGTATAAACAGGGCAATCAGCATGAGTGCCGGTACGATGCCAGCCATGAGCAGTCGTCCGATCGATTGGTCTGCAATCAGCCCATAGAGAATCATCGAAATGCTAGGCGGTATCAGCGATCCCATCGCTCCGCCAGCCGCGACGGTCGCCGTCGCGATGCCCGGGTGAATCCCGCGCTCGCGCATCTCGCCGATTGTGATCGTACCAATTGCTCCCGCCGTGGCTAAACTGGATCCGCAAGCGGCTGAAAACCCGGCGCAGGCGCCGATCGTCGCCGTGGGCAGGCCGCCGCGCCAATGTCCACACCAGGCGCGCGCCGCCGCGAACATTTCACGACTTATCCCGGACGCAAATGTGAAATGACCCATCAAGACAAAGAGCGGGATTGTTACAAAAAGGTAATTACTGGATTGAGAGTAGGGCTCTATGCCGACAAGAGCGATAGCCGCAGTCCAGTTCCAGTTATAGACGGCCGCGGTTCCTATGAAACCGACCAACATCATCGCGAAGCCGACAGGCATTCCCGCAAAGAGGAGCACAAGCAGGATCGCGAATGCAATAACCATCGCGGTCATTAGCGCACCTCCTGGATCGCGGCGTCGGTATGGGGACGTGCCGGATGAAACGCGTCGATAATCAGCTGGATCGCCAACAGAGCAAAGCCGCCAGCGAGCAAGAACCGAAAAGGATAAAGAGGTATCCGCAACGTGTCTGTATACTCGCGCATGGCGCCGCGCGTGCTGCTCAATTTGAAAATGGCATAGGCCATAATCCCGCAAATGACCGCCGCGACCAGATAGTGAAAACCGCGAATTACGATCTGCCACCGATTTGGCAGCATATCGACGAAAAAGTCGTCAGAAATATTGGCGCCACGACGCTGAGTGTAGGACACTCCAAGCCCAACAGCCACGACCTGTAGGAACTGAGTGACTTCAATCGTACCGGGGATCGATCGCCCGAGAAAGTACCGGAACAAGACCTCACCACTGATGAGAAACATCATGCAGAAGATCATGTACATACCTACAAACGAGCAGAAACCACTTAATCTCGCCCATAGCGTAGCCACGTCAGCTCCTCCCGTTATTTGCGGAATTTCGTTACCGCGCCGGCTCTGATGAGGCTGTCCCCTGAGACGCTGGACGTGATCGGCCGGCCGTTGATGAGTCTCAAGTGACTATATTGCCATCTCAAGGGAATTCAACGCGTATGTTGACGCGGGATGGAATTTCGCGGCCTTGCCGACGCTGCTAGCGGCCAGAGCACGGAGGATCACACATGCCCTCCTGCGGCGGCTTTTTTGCTCGTTTCGATGTTCGCCGCGCGCTGCACGGTCCACGATCTTTCCAGACGTTTGTCATGATGCGGCACCGATCGTTTACCGCCGACGCTATTGACAAGTCGGTTGATCAACATCAGTGTTGAGAGCGCCATGTCTTTTCCGGAGAAGGGCGCGCGGCCCTAAAAAGATCGGAAGAACGGGGAGGTTAGCCATGAAGAAAATCCTGGCATCAGTCTCGCTTATCGCCGCTATGCTGTCCAGCATTTCCGCTGAGGCACGTCAGTTGAAGATGTCGCTTTGGTTCAGCGAGTCACATTTTATGACACCTGAGGTGTTCATTCCCTTTGCCAAGGACGTTGCGGCCGGCACAAACGGCGAGCTTGAGATCGTCCTATTCGGGAATAGCGTGTTAGGGAAAATCAGCGATCAGTTGATGCTTGTCGAGAACGGAATCGCCGACATCGCAATGGTCGTTCCAAGCTATACGGCAGGCCGGTTCCCTCTGACGGAATCAGGGTCCTTGCCGTTCGCATTCGACAATGCCAGTCACGGAGGCCGCGTCTACAGGGAACTTCAGCCCTATGTCGAGGAGGAGTTCGATACTGTAAAGTTCCTTTTCATGACCGTTAACACTGCTGCCGCGCTTTTGACCTCGAAGCGGCCCATCGATACGGTGGAAAAAATTCGCGGGGCGCGTATCAGCGGTTCCGGCGCGGCGCAGCAGCAGTTTCTTGCGGGCCTTGGCGCGGTGGCCGACTTCATGCCCATCTCGGAGAAATACGTCGGGCTCGAGCGTGGAACGATCGAAGGCCTGCTGATGCCGCTCGCAAGCGCGCCGGGTTACAAGATGGAGGAGGTGACAACCTTTATCAGTCGCATCAACTACTCCTCGACTCCTCTTGCTGCCATCATGAACCTGGACACTTGGGATTCGCTTACACCGGAGCAACAGCGTGCCGTTACTGAAGCCTCCGACAAAGCGCAGAAGAAACTCGGTCCAGCCTATGACGCGGCGGATGAGGAGGGTCTCAAGATACTGCTCAAGCATGGTGGAATCATTGCGGATTTCGCGCCAGCTGAACTCGAAAAATTACATGCGGCGGCCGCGCCGTTCTGGGATAAGTACCTCGCGGATCTCCGAAAACGCACGGACAAAGCAGACGAATTCATAGCCGCGCTGCGTGTATCGATCGATCGGACGCGTGCAGTTCCGGCTGAACCCGTACGCTAGCACGAGTCCCAGGGCGTTTAGCTTATTTCGGACGTCTGAGGTAATCGCTCGCGAGCGGCGTCACGGATGTGGGCAATAGAGTTCGCGAAAAAGCGCAAGCGTTAGGTCGCTTTACTACGCGGGCGTGTTCGGAGATGCTTGGCTAGTTGCGCAAAAAGTGGCGGGCGGTATGGTGAGGAAACAAGAGCATGTCTGATGTCGGTACACTCAATGGCCTTCGGGTGATCGATTTCACCTCCATGATGGCGGGCCCGTTCGCGACACGCATGCTTGTCGATTGCGGAGCTGAAGTCATCAAGGTGGAGAGCGCGGCTGGTGACTACATGCGCTATAGATCACCCCTGCGCGACGGTCGCAGTGCCTATTACGGACAGATGAACGGAGGGAAGAAGAGCATCGTTCTTGATCTTAAGTCAGACAAGGGACGAGACGTGGCGCTTCGCTTGATTGCTTGCGCGGATGTTGTCGTGGAAAATTTTCGTCCGGGTGTCATGGATAGCCTGGGGTTGGGCTTTGGGGCCTTGAAAGATAGTTTTCCGAAGCTCGTTTATTGTTCAATCAGCGGCTTCGGACAGAGCGGTGTGCGAGCACGCGACCCTGCCTATGCGCCGATCATACACGCTGCCAGCGGCTACGACATGGCGCATCTGCGCTACAACGATCATCTCGAACGCCCGGCCGTAACCGGAATTTTCACAGCTGACGTGATCGCGGCAATTTACGCCTTCGGCGCGATTCAGACGGCGCTGTTGCATCGTGAGCGCTTCGGGTGCGGGCAGCACATTGACGTCACACTCATCGATTCGATGCTGAACATGTTGGTCTACGAGATGCAGGAAGCACAATTTCAGTCAGATCAACGCCGACCATTATATCAGCCTCTCAGGACGTCGGATGGCTTCGTCATGATCGCTCCGGTGAATCAGAAGAACTTCGAAAATCTGGCTGCGGCTGCAGGGCGGCCCGAATGGCGCGATGATCCCCGATTCTCGACTATTCGCGCACGCGAGCAGAACTGGTCCCAGTTGATGGGACTTATCGAGGAGTGGACCATCCTGCGAAGTGCTGGTGAGTGCGAGTCCATCATGATGGCTGCAGGAGTGCCGTGCTCGCGCTATGCGACCACCGCCGAGTTGATCGCCGATCCGGTTATGCAGGAGCGCGGCAGTTTCGAAGCGAACCACGACGGAAGCGGGGAGTTTCTCATCCCACATCAACCTTTTCGTTTCTCTCGCGCGAAGACCGGCGGGCCAAGGCGCGTTTCCGACATCGGCGAGGATGCGGACACGATTTTGAGCCAGGTGCTCGGGCTGGATGCCAGTATGATACAGTCGTTGCGCAATGGGAAACATGTTGCCTAGCGGCCATGGACCGGCACGTCTTGACGATCGTCAAGCGACGAGCTGGCCTGCCAGCAGCCGAAGTGTACAAGATCAGTCGTCCTCGGTTGACGGTATCATGACACCCCAATTTCAGCGGGGCGATGACCGCGGCCTGATCGACGATCCGCTCTGCATCGAGATCAGGATGGATTTCCAAGGCTGATCGAGGATGGCTCCGCGTGATTGCGCGTTATCTAATGTTGAGGAGAGCAGCGTGGACTTGTCTTACTCAGGCGAGCACGAGAGCTTCCGCCGGGAAGTTCAGAACTTTCTTGCCGAGAATGCGCGCGCGATACCAAAGCACTTCGGGGTCAACCGGCCGACTGCCGAAGCCGTGGCTTGGCAGCGACTGTTGATCGAGCGCGGCTATGTGGCACGTGGCGTGCCGCGGCGCTACGGCGGCGCGGAATGTCCTCCAGATATCATGAGAGCGCAGATCCTCGGTGAGGAATTCGCTCGAGCGAGAGCTCCGCTGGGCCTTGTCAACCAAGGCATTTCGATGTTCGTCCCGACCCTGCTCGAGTGGGGCACGGAGGCTCAAAAGCAGGACTGGATCGCGCGCACGATACGTGGCGAATTGATCTGGTGCCAGGGCTACTCGGAACCGGGGGCGGGGTCGGATCTTGCATCGCTCCGGACCTTTGCGGTTGAGGATGGTAACGACTTCATCATCAATGGCCAGAAGATCTGGACCACCACTGCCCATGCCGCCGACATGATGTTTGCGTTGGTGAGGACGGAACTCGAAGCAAAAAACCGCTATCGGGGCATCACCTATATTTGCCTGTCGATGCAGACGCCTGGTATAGAGGTGCGACCTCTGCGCACAATGACCGGCGCCGCCGAATTCAATGAGGTCTTCCTGACAGATGTGCGGGTGCCGAAGCATCAGGTCATCGGGGCACGGGGAGACGGCTGGCGCGTTTCAAATTCGACCCTCAAGCATGAGCGAGGGATGCTGGGCGACCCCCACGCCGCACTGGCACGGATCCGGAATTTGCTCGGGCTCATGGCCGATGAAACCGTGGACGGCGTCAGTGCGATAGAACTTCCAGTCTGGCGCGACAGGGCCATGCGCCTGCAGGGGCGGGCGCTGGCGATGAAATACCATGCCATGCGTCTTCTGACGGCCGCGCATAAGGGTGAGGACCTCGTCCTGCCGCGCCTCATCGTTAAGCTGCAGGCAACCGAACTCAATCACCAGATCGCTGCGCTCGCAGTCGATGTCATGGGCGAGATGGGACTGCTCTACAACGATGCCGCCCATAGTCGCGCCGGAGGCCTTTGGCAAAAGCGATTGATGTTCGACCTCGGGATGATCATCGGCGGGGGAACTGCGCAGATTCAGCGCAACATCATTGCGGAACGCGGACTTGGACTTCCACGCGAACCCAAGATGGCCAAGCTCTAGTTCCGTCGATCGAAGGGACAAACACCGTGGATTTTTCCTTGAGCGAGAACCAGCTCTTGCTGCAGGAGCAGGTTGGCAAGGCAGTACGTTGCCTTGTTCCAATGGAGCGCCTGCGTCGCGCCGGGCAAGAAGGCGATCGTTTTGCTGCCGACGTGTGGGAGGGGTTTTGCGATCTGGGCATACCCGGCCTGCTCGTACCAGAAAGATATGGGGGGCACGGGCTTGGGCTTCTCGATGCGGTGGTGGTCGCAGAAGAACTTGGTCGATGCGCGACGCCTTGCGCGTTTCTCGGCTCCGTAGTCGCCGCGCCGATCGCGCTCATAGAGGCCGGTAGCCCGGAACAGCAGGCGACCCTGTTGCCCGAAATTGCTCTTGGCACCCTACGTGTCGGTATCGCAGTGTCGGAACCGCTGGCTGGGGCGCGCCATGATGCAAGGATCCACGTGCGAAATGGCCTTTTGACAGGTCGCTCGCTCTTTGCAGTCGACGTCGCCGGCGCGCATCGCCTGCTTGTGGCGGATCACGCGGGTGGGCTTTTCCTCGTCGACACGCTCGCTCGTGGTCTCACGATGCAATATTTGGAGACGGTGGATTGCACGCGCCAGGCCTTTGAGATCGTGTTCGATGAGGTCCCTGCCGATCCCTTGCCTGGCGCCGGTCCGCCCGTGCTAGAAAGGCTCGGCGACACGCTGCGCCTCGCTCTTGCGGCCGATATTCTTGGCGCATCTGGTCACATGTTGCGCGAAGCGGTTGCCTATGCTGGAACGCGCCAGCAATTTGGCAGACCCATCGGGAGCTTTCAGGCGGTCAAGCATCTCTGCGCCGATGCCGCCGCTGAGCTTGAGCCGGGGCGCGCATTGCTATGGTACGCCGCGCATGCATTCGATCTGGCGCTTCAGGACTCCCATGTCTGTGCCCTGCATGCCAAGGCCTATCTCTCCGAGGCAGGGCGCGTCGTTGCGCGCAATGCCGTCGAAGTTCATGGCGGGATTGGCATTACGGATGAACTCGGCCTGCATTATTGGTTCAAGCGGATCAACTGGAGCGCACAACTTTACGGTGGCCCGACCGCATTACGCGAGCAGGCGTGGCTCGCCCAAGCCAGCCTGGAGCAATCCCGATGAGCGAGGGAAAGGTATGGCCGTCCCGCTGGGGCGCCGAGGACGAGCGCGGCGCGGCCAATCTAATCGATGCGGCAGCAACATTGCGCGGGGTCGCATCCGTGCGAACCGGTCTCGTTGTTCCGCTCGCCATCCCGATCGCCAATGGGGAGCGTGGTCCAGGCGCCGATTTGCGGGCCCCGCCGCAGCATTTCATGACCCGACATGGTGGTGACTACGCCGCAGGTCTACCTGAGCGAGCCGGCTACGGCTTTTCGGATGACGTGATCATGCTGCCGACGCACGGGGTAACGCATATCGATGCGCTCGCCCACGTCTGGCGGGGTGGCGAGATGTATAATGGGTTCCCCGCAACGCAGGTGACGAGCCGCGGAGCGAGCCGGTGCGGAATTGAGCGCGTCGGCGCCTTCTGCACGCGCGCCATTTTTGTGGACTTCGCACACGATCCTTCCTTTAGCCCGGAGCAGGCGATCGAGGTCGACAGGCTGCGTAAGGCTGTATCTGAAACCGGGATCACACCGTGCCCCGGCGATGCGCTTCTGATGCGCACCGGCTGGCTGAAAGCCTGGAGAGAGGGGCGAGCCGACAAGGCAAGTACGGCGGGCCTGCATCATAATTGTGCGCCTTGGATTATCGAACAGGAATTTTCATTACTCGCGGCGGATAATATAGCCGTTGAAGTCATGCCTTCTCGTGATCCCACCTGTGCGATGCCGCTGCACATCGCAGTCATGCGTGATCATGGGGTCTACCTCGCTGAACTTCTGGATCTCGAGCTCCTCTCGCAACTCGCGCCGTCGGCCGTGATGTTCGTCGTTGCTCCCCTCGCCATCCGGGGGGGAGTCGGTAGTCCCGTGACGCCTGTAGCGATCCTGTAGATCGTAATGACTGACAGTCAACATATGTGTTGACAGATCGTCCGCAGGCACTTTATGCTCTGTCTGTATAATAAATTCGATCATTGGGAGGAGCTCGGCCGTGGTAAGCTGGAACCTGAGCGATATCTTCGCAACCGTTGCTGCCGAGATTCCCGATTCGCCAGCGTTGATCCAGGGCAAGCGTATTGTTCCATGGCGTGATCTCGATCGTCGAGCGACGTCAATAGCCACCTACCTCGTTGGTTGCGGGCTCGAGCGCCAGGACAAGGTGGCGCAATACATGCACAATGCGCCGGAATATATCGAGTCAATTATCGCCGCATTCAGAGGCGGTTTCGTTCCGCTAAACACAAATTTCAGGTACGGGCCGGACGAGCTGGCCTATCTCTGGAATAACGGCGACGTGGCTTGTGTCGTCTTTCACGGCAGTTTCGCCGACACGATCGAAAAGATGCGCGATCGTGTGCCTGACGTGAAGGTTTGGATTTGGGTGGAGGACGGCACGTTAGCCTGCCCAAGCTGGGCCGTGCCTTACGAGACGGCCGCAAGCGCGCCCGTTCGAGAGGACTGGAGACCATGGCCGGTTAGCGGCGATGATCTGCTTTTGCTCTATACCGGCGGGACGACTGGTCTGCCAAAGGGTGTGATGTGGCGGCAGGAGGATCTTTTCTTACGCCTGAACACGGAAAACGGCGACGCTTATCCAGAAACACAGGATCTTGAGTATATCCGCAGTAAAGTGGCGCGTAACGGTCGACCTCATCTGTCTGCTGGACCATTAATGCACGGCGCGGGTTTACTTACGTGCTTTATGACCCTTTCGCGAGGCGGCGCAATCTCTCATCTGCGGAAGCGAAGCTTTGATCCGATCGATCTTCTTGACACAGTCGAGCGCGACCACGTCGCGACATTGATGTGGGTCGGCGACGCTTTCGCGCGGCCGGTTCTGCGCGCGCTTGATGAGCATCCGGGCCGTTGGGATCTTGGCTCACTCCGCACGATCATATCGAGTGGAGTCGTCTTCAGTTCCGAAGTCAAAGACGGCATCATCAATCATATTCCCCATGTTGCCATCGCGGATGTCTTCGGCTCGTCTGAGACGATGTCATTGGGACGCTCGGTGAGTAAAAGAGGACAACACAACAGGACGGCTTCGTTCAAAGCCAAAGGCACAACCCGCGTCATTACGGAAGACGGACGTGATGTTCGGCCCGGTTCCGGCGAACGGGGCCTGCTGGCGATTGGTGGGCGCCAGCCCATTGGATATTACAACGACCCGGTCAAGACCGCTGCGACCTTCAGGGAGTTCGATGGACAGCGCTATGTCGTCCCCGGTGATTGGGCGACGGTCGATGTCGACGGCACCGTGATACTGATAGGGCGCGGCTCGGAGTGCATCAACACTGGTGGCGAGAAGGTATTTCCTGAGGAAGTCGAAATCGTACTAAAGCGACATACCGCCGTTTATGACGCTGTTGTTCTAGGCGTGCCGGATGATCGATTCGGACAGTCCATCGTGGCGGTCGTTGAACCGGTTCCCGGTGAAGACGTAGCTGCCGAAACCTTGATCAATCATGTCAAATCGCAATTGTCGTCTTACAAGGCGCCGCGGCGGATCCTGTTTCAACCCCATATTGGGCGGCTGCCCAATGGTAAAGCAGATCTCATGGCGCTTCGCACGCTCGTCGCGGCGCCGACATAGTCGGAACGCTGCCGCCCTGGGACGCCGTACACACGATATCGGGCGCGGGCCGTCTGCGGCATACGCCTGTCGAGAGGAGAAATGGATGGCCGAAGGTGGCGATATATTTATCGAGGGCGTCGCTATGGAGATCAGTTGGGCTGATGCGCGCCGTAGCCTTCCGGAACTGATTTTTTCGTCGACGACGCGCGCCATTGATGACGCCGGGCGCGGCTGGGAAGGAATCGAGTCGGTCGTGCTTGCTGCGCACGATCTGGTTGATGGCCGTTCACTGTCCAGCATGGTCACCGCGCCTGCCGCTGGTGCCTATCTGCGTGATGAAGTGCGTTACGGAGATGATGGAGCGGGTGCGTTCGCAGCCGCGGTCAATCGGCTTGAAGCTGGCGAATGTGAGCGAACGATCGTTTCCGCTTGGGGGAGGGCATCGGAACATGACGTGGAAGGGGTGTCCCGCGCGCTGTTCGATCCCGTCTTTTTTCGACCCTTGGGGATCGAGGAATTGCATGTATCGGCAATGAATGCTCAGCGCTGGCTGATCGACGGCGGCGACGTCGCCTCGGTTGCCGAGGCGAACCAGCGGCGCGAGATGATGCGTCGGGCCAATCCTCGCGCGTTGAAGGAAGGCGGTCGCCAGTCTGTTCCGTCTTATCCTCTGGAGGCGTCGCACCTTCCGCGTTGGGCCGATGTGACGGTCACAATGGTGCTGTCACGCCGACCGGCGTCGGTACGGCTGCGCGGGATAGGATTGTCTTCGGAGCCTTACTGGCCCGGCGACCGACGATTGGCGCGCGCTGACGCGCTGAGGATGGCCGCGCAACGTGCCCTGTCGGAGGCACAGATGACCGTCGATCAGATCGATCTCTTCGAAGTCGATGGGCTCACGATCTTCGATGAGGGCATTGCGCTCGAAGCGATCGGGCTTGCCGAAAAGGGCGGGGGGCTTCGGCGTTTGGCGGATGACCCGCGGTGCAATCCCTCGGGTGGCGGCGCATCGGGATATTGCGCCCCGGCAATGGGCCTGATCCGTCTGGCAGAGGCGACCCTTCAGCTGCAAGGCAGAGCTGGCGGCAACCAGCAGGGAACCCCCCGCGTCGCCTTCGCGTCTGGCTCGTCCATCATTGCCGGACAAACCCAAACCGCCGTCATCGTGGAGGCTGTATGAAATCCGCCGCTATCATCGGGGTCGGCCAGACCGGTTACCGTCGCTCCCACCCCGACAAGAGCTCGCGCGAGTTGATTTGGCAAGCCGCCCGTCTCGCGCTAGAGGACGCAGGTGTCGGGATCGACGGGATCGACGTTATCCTGGCAGGCGTGGCGCCTGATGGACTCTCGGGTGAAAATTCCGTCGAACGCACCGGCATGCTGGGACGCCGAAAGCCGTTTTTGAGGGTCAATACCGGCGGTGTCACGGGCTCCTCCACTGTCTTCGCCGCCTTGTCCTACATCAACTCCGGCCGCGCGAAGGCCGTGCTCGTCGTCGGCCTGGAGCGAATGGGGCAAGCGACCTCGTCTCAACAGGTCTTCAATACGATCTTCGATCCGATCTATGAGAAGGATTTCCCGCTTACCACAATCACGATGGCTGCGTTGCGCGCATCGATGCTGATGCGTCTCTATGGCTACACGGAGAGACACTGGGCCGAAATTGCCTCGCGCAGCTTCCGGAACGCACTTCGGAATCCCCTGGCACATCTGCGAAAGGATATCTCGCCTGAAGACGTGCTGGCTTCCCAGCTGCTGGCTTGGCCCATCCACCGTTTTGAGGCATGCCCCATGTCGGAAGGTGCCTGCGCAATGGTCATCGTGGCACCGGAGCACGTCGGGGATCGCCGGCCAGCCTGGGTGCAGGGCGCAGCCTCGATCACCGACAGCTATGCCATGGGAGACCGCATTCATCGCCCGGGGGCCACCCTCGTCGACCTGCTGTCGCTCCGCCTTGCTGCTGGGAAAGCCTATGGACAAGCAGGGATTACGCGTCCGCGAGATGAGTTGCGCGTCGCGGAGCTTTACTCGGCTTTCTCAAGCGCCGAGGCCATGGCCTATCCGGCCCTTGGCTTCTGCGCACCGGAGGACGGTCCAGCGTTCGTCGAGGCACAATTCACCGACTCGCGACTGCCGGTCTTCAACCCGTCCGGAGGCCCTCAAGGTGCAAATCCGGTCAGCGCGACCGCGATGGTTCGCATCGCCGAATGCGCTCTTCAGGTGCGCGGGCTGGCGGGCGAGCGTCAAGTAGCAGATGTCGAACGCGCGGTTGCGACCGGGCAAGGTGGCGCCACGCAGTTCTCCACGGTCTGCGTTCTCGGCCGTCGTCCGGTGCACTGAGGAGACTGAGATGAAGAATGACGAATTTGTCACTATACCAGGCAACTGGAACTTCAATTTCAACTATTTCGCAGGTGAGAGCGCGAGCCGCTTCTTCCGGGAGCTTCGGGAGAACCGTCGCATCATGGGCACCCGAACCCAAGAGGGTGGGCGTGTCCTGGTGCCGGCCCGCGCGTTCGATGACGAAACCATGGAGCCTACCGACGACTGGGTCGCGGTGGGGCCGGAAGGCACGCTGGAGACCTTCACGATTATAACGGCTGCCTTCCCAGGATTGCCCGAGCCGCCTTTAGTCATGGGCTATGTGACCCTTGACGGTGCTGATACCGCCTTGATCAACTTCATCCATGGCGTTGATCTCAGCGACATCAACGCCGCGGCGAAGAGCCTGAGCAAGCTCCCGCGGGTTAAGGTGGAATTCATCGACAATCCGCAGGGGCGGATTACCGACTTCTCTTTCCGCTTGGTTTGAGCGGGCTGGCAGGAAGAGTGATATGGGCAAGAGATCAGGCTCGGGCCTCTCGGGTGCTGCAGCTGTTGTAGGTATCGGCGAGACCGAATACATGCGTGGCACGGACCAATCGATCCTCCAGATGGTCGTCGGTGCCAGCATGTCTGCGATCAGGGACGCCGGGCTGAAACCATCCGATATCGATGGCATCATCCCTCCACCCGGATTCGTGGCCTGGGACGAGATCGCCGCGCATCTTGGCGTGTCGGATGTGCGCTATACGGCGTGCCCGCAGATGGGCGGCGCGAGCCCAACCGCCGGTTTGATCAATGCATCCATGGCCATTGCAAGCGGCATGGCCGAGGTCGTTCTCGTGCCAATCGGCTGGAATGGCTACTCCGCCTTGCGGCCCCGTCCCGATGCACGGCCGAACAAACGACGTTTTTCCGCAGCGTTCTTCGAGACGGTCAAGAATTACTACGCGCCGTATGGTTTGCGTTCCGCGCCATGGTGGTATTCGCTCTATCTGCAACGTTATGTCAAGATGTACAACGTGCCACCAGAGGCCGCAGGTGCAATAGCTGTGGCCTGTCGCAAACATGCGCAGCTGAATGACAGAGCGGTCATGCGTGATCGCGGCTTGACTATGGATGAATACCTGGCGTCCACATTCATCGCCGAGCCATTACGCAAGTATGATTGTTGCGTCGAGACTGATTGTGCAGCGGCGATCATCGTGACATCGCCTGAACGCGCACGGGATCTGCGCCATGTACCCGTTACCTTTCTTGGTGGGGCCGAGGGCCATCCGAACCGTCCCGATGAGCTGATCAACCGTCAGGATATCCTTAGACTTGGTCTCGACTCCGCTGCACCGCGCGCCTTTGCAATGGCGGGCGTCAAGCCGCAGGACATGGATTTTCTGCAGATCTACGATTGTTTCACCTATGTCGCGCTGCTTGAACTGGAGGCACTGGGGTTTGCCGAACGTGGCGGAGCGGCGGACTTCGTGAAGGACGGCGCCATCGAACTCGGCGGCCGTTTTCCGATGAATACGCATGGCGGGCTGATGTCGCAAGGACACTGCTGGGGCATGAACCATATCGTGGAAGCGGTACGCCAGCTGCGTCATGACGCGGGTAAGTCTCAGGTCGCCGGCTGCGAGTTAGGGCTCGTTACCGGCTACGGAGATCTTGGCGACGGAACGATCGCAATCCTAGGAAGGAACGGCTGATGACAAGCGCAAAGCCAAGAGTTCAGCCTGACGACCTGGATCTGGCCTTCTATTCTGCCACCGCAGCTACCGGGCGCCTCTGTCTCCAGCAATGCGAGGACTGCGGTCAGTGGACCCACCCGGCCCGTTATTACTGCCCGCGCTGCGCCTCGGAGAAATTCAGCTTCCGTCCGGTATCCGGGCGGGCCAGAATCCATTCCTATACGGTCTCTCATTTCTCTGTGGAGACCGCATGGAAGGATCGGGTGCCTTACGTCACGATCGTCGCCGAGACGGAAGAGGGCCCGCGTCTATTGGCACGCACCGAACTGACGGCCGACCAGATCACTCTCGATCTACCGGTTGCTTTGCGGGTCGAAGTCATCGATCCCGAATTCTCCTACGTCTGGGCCGATCGAGACCAGGAGGGCATGGCGTGAGCGAGGCACCGATCCTTTTCTCCAGCGCAAACGGCATCGCCGAAGTAGTGCTTAATCGCCCCGAGAAACGTAATGCTCTCAATCCAGAAATGATTGTCCGGCTCGCGCGAGCCTGGGACGCCATTGCGGAAGATCCGGCGATCCGGATTGCTATTCTCTCCGGGCGCGGGGATGGAACCTTCTGTGCCGGGGCGGATCTTGGAAGGCTGACGCCGCTGCTGACGCGTGCGCGCCCGGCCGAAGATGAATGGGACGAGGCGATGCTCGCCGAGCCTAAGATCCTCAACCGCGCCATGCTGCGGCGCAATGACTTTTTCACGCCCGTGATCGGAGCCATGCGCGGCAACATCGTCGCGGGGGGCATGGAGTTGGCGTTAGCCTGCGACCTCAGGATCGTGGCGGAAGATAGCCAGCTCGGCCTCCTTGAAGTGCAACGGGGCCTCATCCCGGCGGCAGGCGGGGTAGCACGGGTCTCGCGCCAGGTCTCTTGGGCCGCCGCGGCGGAAATTCTACTGGTCGGCGATCGCATATCCGCCAGTGAGGCCCTGCGCATTGGGCTCGTCAATCGGGCTGTCCCGGCGGGCGAGGTAGAAACAACAGCGCGTGCGATGGCGGAGAGAATGGCGCGTAATTCGCCGCTGGCGATGCGCAAAGCCAAGGAGTGTATGGTAGCGGCGTCCGGCGCGAGCCTCGATGAGGCATTCGGCGTGGAAGACGCGAGCATCAAAGTGCTGCTCCGCTCAGAGGACGCTCGGGAAGGATCGCGGGCGTTCATGGAAAAGCGCACACCGCGCTTCACAGGCAGATAGCGGCGGAGGACGGGGTGATCGTCAGACCATTGGCGGAATGTGCGGCGCTCGTGACCGGCTCGAGTGGCGGCATCGGGTTGGAGATCGCGTCACAACTGGCGGAAGCGGGCGTCCCGAGGTTGGTCCTGAACGGCCGCGATAGCGAACGCGGCAATGAGGCCGTGGCCAAGGTGCGCGCTCGTGCTCCAGCTTGCGACGTGCGTTTCGTGCGCGCCGATGCTAGCAAGCCGGAGGAAGCGCGCGCACTGGTTGATCGCGCGGTAGCCGATCTCGGCGCCCTCGATATCCTCGTGACAAGCATCCCTGGGCATCTGTCGCCACGGCCCTTTCACGAGATCTCGGTATCTGCCTTTGACGAGCAGTTACAGTCGCATATTGGCAGCGTCCTCTACACCTGCCATGCGGCGCTGCCTCATATGATCGCTCGCGAGGGCGGGACAATCATCAATCTGGCGTCCGATGCCGCGAAGGTGGCAACGCCGGGTGAAGCCGTGCAGGGCGCCTGTAAGGCGGCTGTCGTCATGTTCTCGCGTACCTTGGCTCTCGAAGCCTCGCGACACGGCATTCGCGTCCACGCAATCACGCCCTCAATCGTGAAAGATACATCGTCGTATCGCCGTGTGATGTCGAGCGAATTCAGTCAGAAACTATTTGCCAAAGCGGAAAGCAAGGCACGCCTCGGCGTCGTCACTCCCGCCGACATCGCACCGGTAGCAGTCTTTTTGGCGGGGCCGGGCGCGGCGCGCATGACCGGGCAGGTCATCAGTGTCAATGGCGGCATCTCAGTCGCATGAGGCCGCCGCAGCACATAGTCCCCTCGTCCCCTCGTACGGACGCGCAGCATCGAGAGGCGAGGCCTCTCAGCTACCCGTTTCTGGCGCCACCTGCGCCTGGCGAGGCGATAGCTGTGGCGGCGGGAATCCTCTGGCTGCGCATGCCGCTTCCCTTGCGGCTGAACCATATCAATATCTACATTCTCGACAACGGTGATGGTTGGACCATAATCGACACCGGCTATGGAGACGACGCCACCCTGTCGCTGTGGGACCAGCTTCTGCAGGGTATGCTTGCCGAAAAGCCAGTCCACCACATTATCCTCACGCATCACCACCCCGATCATATGGGCGCCGCCGGATGGCTGGCGCGCCGGACCGGCGCCCAGCTACACATGACCCGGACAGAATTCCTGCACGCGCATCTGCGAGCTTCCGGCGTATTCAGGGCGCACGCCGATATCGAGAAGCTTTTTCTGCTCGCCCATGGCATGCCTGCGGACATCGCCCATATCGTCGCCGACGGCGGATCCGGCTTCATGCGGGTTGTGCAGCCAATGCCGGCAACCTTCGCGCGTCTCCACGATGGCGATGTCATTGAAGCCGGAGGACGGCGCTGGACGGTAATGACCGGCGGGGGGCACTCCGACGAGCAGGCTATGCTCTACAGCCCTGACGATCATATACTTCTGTCCGGCGATCAGGTGATTGCGTCGATCACACCCAATCTAGCGGCGAGTTACGTCGAGCCTGGCGGCAGCCCTGTCGATGACTATATCGCGTCGTTGGATCACATAAAGGAAAGCGTTGGGGATGCGACCTTGGTGCTATCGGGTCATAAGCTGCCGTTTATTGGGATACGCGAGCGGATTGATGCGTTGGTCGCTCATCATGAGGAGACCTTTCGGAAAATCTGTACAGCTGTGGAGCGCTCGCCTTGTCAGTGTATCGACCTCGTCCCGTTGCTCTATCGGCCGGGCTTGTCACCTCATATGACCGGCTTGGCATTAGCCGAAACTCTGGCCCATGTGAATGCGCTCTGTCGCCGGGGGCACGTTCAAATCCACGATAGCAATGGCTCATTTATATTACGTTATCTATAGTACTAACGATAATCGTTGTTTCCCTAGTGGGTGAGCCGACCGATCAGCCGCAATATTCCACGAAATCATCAGGGACATCAACGTCTTTGTCTCGAACGGAATATAGGGGCGTCCTCCAAGGCCAGAATCGTACCTTGCGCTTATAGGTGCGTGAAAGCGACAGCGAATGTGCGGGTGTTTCCTAGTGCAAGGCAGAATCCTGTCGCCCAACTCGAACATGCGGTAACTGCATTTGTCTTCCTCAAAAGGCAGTGCATGCCCAGCAGAACAGACAAGCGGCGAGCCGACTCCATCTATCAACACTAATGTTGACATTCACCTAGGCAGCTCGATAATGAACAAGAAGGTCATGCGATGACGGCTGCACGCGGGCGCAGGGAGAGCACAATGGACTTTGCAAATGTGACGGCTGCGTCGGATCCGCAGAGCATATTCATCGGATGGCTGGACAGATTCTCCGACTATTTGAGCCAGCCGAACGATCGCGATATCTCGGATGTATTTTCCGATGGCGGGTATTGGAAGGACCTGCTGGCCTTTACATGGCAGCATCGCGTATTTGACGGGCTTGTCGAAATCGACGGAGCCATACGCGCAAGCGCGCAATCGGCCCGGCCGTGTAACCTGCGGCCCGCCTCCGGCCGACCAGGGCCAATCGCGCGGCGTCGGGCCCGCCGCAGCGTGATCGAAGCGTTCTTCGATTTCGACACGGCATACGGCCACGGAACGGGATTCGTGCGATTGTTGGCGGGCGACGATGGCCACCTGCCGCGCGCCTGGATCGTTCTGACGACGTTGCAAAATCTTACCGGCGTCGAGGAGAGGATCGGTCGCAACCGCCCATCAGGCGACGAATACTCTCGCAATGAAACCGAAGTCAGCTGGAAGGAAGCTCGTCACTTGGCGCGCACCTTTGAAGACCGGGACCCGGACGTAGTCGTCATCGGCGCCGGTCATGCCGGACTGGTTGCTGCGGCGAGGTTGGCAAGACTGGATATCGACACCTTGGTCATCGAGCGTGCGCCACGTATCGGGGATGTCTGGCGGGGCCGTTACACATCCCTCACGCTCCACAATGAACTTATGGCCAACCATCTGCCCTATATGGCCTTTCCGCAGACGTGGCCGGTTTGGTTGACCAAGGATCAACTAGCCGACTGGCTGGAGTTCTATGCGGCCGCCATGGAACTCAATGTCTGGACCGAGACGACTTTCGAGACGGGCCATTACGACGAGACAAGACGGCTCTGGACGTTGACACTGCGGCGCGCCGATGGCTTCCAGCGGACCATACAATGTCGTCATGTGGTCGTCGCGACGGGGGTGAGTGGCAGCTTGCCCCGCCGCGGCGAGGTACCGGGTCTCGCCGATTTCAGAGGCGAAGTGTTGCATTCGGCAGAGTTCCAGGATGGCGCTGACTATCGGGGCAAGAATGCAATTGTTGTTGGCACTGGTAATAGCGGACATGACATCGCGCAGGATCTCGCCAGGAAAGGCGCCGCTGAGGTGTCCATGCTGCAACGCGGCCCGACTTGTGTCATAAGCCTGAAGCCCGGCGCGTCCATGATCTACAATATCTATAATGAAGACCATTCCATCGAGGACATCGACCTTATCGCGGCCTCGATCCCTTATCCTCAGCTGAAGGACATTTATCGCGGAATCACGCGGAAGGCGGCGGAGATGGACGCCGAGATGCTTGCCGGTCTGGCAAAGGCTGGGTTCAAGACGTATTTTGGCGGCGACGACGCCGGTTTCCAGATGATGTACATGCGCGGCGAAGGCGGCTATTACATCGACGTAGGCTGTTCCGAGATGATCGCGCGCGGCGAGATCAGGGTCCTGCAGGCCAGTGACAGCGCGGGGTTCGAGGCCGATGGTCTGAGGCTTCGCGACGGCACTCTGGTGGCGTGCGATCTCGTGGTGTTGGCGACGGGATTTCACAATATGCAGGAGAACATACGGCTCCTGTTTGGTGACGAGACCGCGGACAAGATAGGTCCAGTATGGGGCTTCGACGATCATTTCCAGATGCGGAATATGTGGCGCCGCACGGCCCAGAATGGGCTATGGTTAACTGGTGGCGCCCTTCTTGATTCGCGCATTTTTTCGCGATTTCTCGCTCTTGAGATTAAGGCTGATCTATTGGGAATCTTGCCCGAGCGTTCCGCTTTGCCTTTGGCGGGATGGGATCAATGACAGATTGGCGATTTGGCGCGGGATCACGCTATGGATAAGGCCAAAGGCGAAGGTGGCGCTCTCGGAGGACTCAGGATCTTGGAGTTTGCCGGGGTGGGTCCGGGACCGTTTTGCGCAATGCTATTGGCTGATATGGGCGCCGAGGTCGTAACGATTGATCGCGTCACGCCAAGCGGGCTCGGCATTCCAAAAGAGCCACGCTTCAATCCCACCACACGCAGCCGCAAATCCGTCATGCTGGATCTGAAACAGGAAGCGGGACGGGATGTGGCCTTACGGCTGATCGGGCAGGCTGACGCTTTAATCGAAGGATATCGGCCTGGTGTCATGGAACGTCTGGGCTTGGGGCCCGAGCCATGTTTCGCGCGCAATCCAAAGCTTGTCTACGGCCGAATGACCGGATGGGGGCAGGACGGCCCTCTCGCGGATGATGTCGGGCATGACCTAAACTACCTGGCCGTGACGGGCGTGTTGTCGCTATTAGGCCCCCGTGACCGCCCACCGGCCATTCCCCTGAACCTGCTCGCCGATCTCGGCGGCGGCGGTCTTTATCTTACCGTAGGTATACTCGCTGCCCTGCTGTCTGCACGATCGAGCGGTCATGGACAGGTCGTTGATGCTGCCATGATCGATGGAGTTGGGTCTTTGATGACACATCAGTTCGGGTTCTTCGCCAGTAATCGATGGACTTACGAGCGCGAATCGAACTTTCTGGACGGTGGTGCACCTTGGTACAATACCTATGAGACGGCAGACGGTCGGCACGTCTCTGTCGCGTCGGTCGAACGAAAATTCTATAATGAGCTTCTTCTCGGCATGGGCTTAGATCCGGCCGAGATACCAGACCAAATGGACAGGATGACTTGGCCTAACCTGAAGGATCGATTTCGCGACATTTTTAGAATGCGTACGCTGAACGAATGGTGCGCTATCATGGATGGCCGCAACGCGTGTTTCGCGCCGGTCCTCACGATCGATGAAGCGACGGCACACCCACATATGATTGCGCGCGAGAATTTTATCGAGGTCGATGGTGTAGTTCAGCCGGCTCCAGCTCCCCGCTTCAGCCGTACTCCATCTCTCATCAAGGGTCCTCCCCCTGTCCCCGGCGCGGACACATCTGTCATTTTGACGGAATGGGGCTTTTCAGACCAGGAGTTAAACGACTTACGAATGCGCGAGGCCATATGCTGAGATTCGGTCGTCGGGAAAGGCTTCCGCCGTCCGATGTTCCCAGGACGAACGGACGGCTGGGATTCGCCTCGCGTTAAAATCAACCTGTGAGAGTCGGCGCGTCATCACCGGCGTCCCGTTGCCTGCCTCGGATATTCGAGCTGCATGGCAACCACGTCGGCGGTGTGCTCTCCGTAGCGGGCCGCGATGGCGACGAGCACGTTGTCGAGCGCATCAACCGGCGTCCGACGGGGAAAGGTCGATACAGGTTGGCTTGCCTGCAAATCCGCGCCTGTCCGGTCGGGCACGACACGGATGCCATTCGAGGTCACCACCGTTTCCGTCGAGCCTGCGTAGCTCGTCGCATGCGAGCGGTAAGTTCGCGACCATGCGTCGGCGACCAGCGCCAGAGACACCTCGTCCATGCCGGGCTCCAGCCTAATTGCGAGCTCGTCATGTTTCCAGAATGCCATCCGGTTGGCGAGCACCGTCGTGGCAAAGGTTCGGGTGAGCCTGAACGCGTTGCTCGCGTGTCGCGCGTCCCATCGCCTGAGGCCAAGCTCGTGAGCCACGGTCTCCGCCTTGGCCCGCCCGGCAATCGCCTCTATCAGCGTCAGCATCATCGGCATGGACGCGGTGATGCCAGTCGTCGTAGCGACCACGCCGTCGACCACAAGCCTTCGGTCGGCGACAGGCCGGATCGTCGGATTTTCGTCGCGCAACTGCTTCAGGAAATACCAGTGTGTCGTCGCTCGCTTGCCGTCGAGCAGCCCAGCAGCTCCGACGACCCTGGCGCCGGCGCACACACTAACGATAATCGCGCCTCTTTCCGCCTGACTTCTGATCCAGGCAAGGGCAGCGGGATGGTCATGGGGCTCCATCGCTGGTACGATCACGTAGTCGGCGCCTTGGGTATGCTTGGCGTCAAACTGCACGATGGTCGCGTCCGGCTCGACCTTGAGTGCCGGATAGAGCTGCATGGGTCCCGGTCCGGTCGACAGCATGAGGACATCGGCAATGTTGGCCCTCCGCAATACGCCTGTCGGCATCAAGTAATCAGTCGTCTCGGTTGCTTCATTGATACCGATGACGGCGATCAGCGGCCGTTCCCGTTTCGGGGGTTTCAAGGCGAGCAGCATGGCCTCGACCTCCTCCACTGGGACCGTCGGCGCATTGGCGGTCGTTGCGGATGGCAGGCTCAAGACCCAGCCGCCGATACTGGCTACCGCCATAAAGATGAGGACTGCTCCACTCCAGATGAACCAGGATTTCGACATGGCGCGACGTCTCCAACGAATGAAGAGAAATGCGCTTTCAGTCGGGTCCCCGGCCTTCCAGCACCCCCAAACTCTAGCGGTGGCGGAAGCTGGCAGAAATGACAAAAAGAGTGTACTTTCTGCCAATGTACCATGTGATCTTCATTGTTTATCCCGGCTTCGAGGTGCTTGATGTCTCCGGACCGGCAGCGGTCTTGAACGGCGCCAACCACGCTCTGGGTCAGCGCGGCAAGCAGGCATTTTACAAAGTTGTGGTCGCTTCCGGCCAAGGCAGCGCGGTGGAGAGCAGCAGCGGCGTCACGGTGGAGACGCGACCAATTGGAGAACTGCGACCCGCAGGGACCCAAACGGTACTTGTAGCAGGGGCCGAGCGGGATCCCCTCCTCGTGGCGGTGTCCGACCCGGTCTTGCGGGGTATCCTTCCGCGGCTCGTCGGAAAAGCGGAACGGTTCGGTTCCGTCTGCACCGGCGGCTTCCTGCTGGCCGCGTTAGGCCACTTGACGGCCGTCGCGTCTGCACGCATTGGGACTCCTGCAAGCCCTTCGCGCAAGTCTTCCCGAAGGTCATGGTTGATCCCGATGCACTTTACGTGGTCGACGGCAATCTGTGGACTTCGGCCGGGGTAACCACCGGCATTGACATGGCGCTGGCGATGGTCGCATGCGATCTGCATCCGGCGATTGCCGGCGAGATCGCAAAAAGGTTGGTGCTTTATGCCCGGCGTCCCGGCCACCAATCCCAGTTCAGTCCTGTTCTCAAGGCGCAGGTCAAGAGCGACAGCCCTTTTATCGATCTGGTCAGCTGGATACAGTCCAACCTCGATAAACCGTTGGACGTGCCATCGCTGTCGGCTCGCGCTGGTATGAGCGAACGCACATTTCATCGCAAATTCGTGGCGGCGACCAGCGAAACGCCCGCCCGCTTCGTCGAGACGGCGAGACTTGACACGGCGCGATTACTCTTGTCTCAAGGTTTGCCGCTGAAGTCGGTCGCGGCGCAGGTGGGCCTGTTTCCGGCCGCGCGTTTCAAGGAAATTTTTGAGCGCCGCTTCGGCGTTACGCCGCGCCTCTTCCGCGATATGCATGCCGCCCTCTGACCAGTTAAAGTGGATATGGTGATGCACCGAAATCGAAAACTCGGAGGCCGACAGTAGTGGTCAGGTTCCAGCGAACTGTCCCGGACAACCTTGGCTGGAAATTGACGCCGCCGTCATTCAAGATCCCCCTTGTCGGAACGGATACCGGACATCTTCTTGGCACGAGCCGCGCGGCTGTCGGCATCGTGGCCAACACGATACGACGTGGCGAGAGTGGTGCGGCAGGCGCTTGACACCAGGCGCCGTCCGGTAGAACGCGCGCCACGGCCGACGCCATCGTCTTCGCCATCCTGCTTGCTGGCACAAACGTTTCCACAGTCCGCGATTTTTGAGAAAGTGAATTCCTGCGCACCTGTTGTCAGCTGGCCCTATCAGGGGGGCATAATTTGTCCCGTATCGAAATAGTTCTCCTTCATCGTAACGATCTGGCGGGGCCTCATTGCAAAAGAAGCCGCAATTTGGCCAAAGCGGAGCTTTCCGCCTCATGGTAGTCGATCATCGATCGGAAGCGGCCGTCTGATCCCATCAGGAATACAGAGGCGGTGTGATCCATTGTGTATCCGCTCTCTGTGGGCACCTTCTTTGCGTAGGCCTTGTAGGCCGCAAGTGCCTTGCTCACTTGCTCCGGCGTTCCGGTCAGGCCGACTATCCTTGGGTTGAACGACTGCAGGTAAAGAGCCAATTGCTCTGGATTGTCCCGCTCAGGATCCACGGTGACGAAAAGAACCTGCAGACGCTCCCCGGCCGCCCCCAATTGATCCAGATATTTAGACAGCTCAAACAGCGTTGTCGGGCAGACCTCGGGACAATAGGTGAACCCGAAGAACACGGCCGCCGGCCTTCCCCGGAAATCGGCGTCGGTCAGGCTGCGACCGGTGTGATCGACAAGCTGAAAACTGCCACCGATATCGGCGACGGCGGTCGGAACCGGGCGGGCGGGCGCGCCAGGCCCATCAACCCGCCACCAGCCCAGCCCCAGCGCCGCGAGCGCTAACATCAGGATGAGGACGCCAGCCCAGGCGCCATAGCGGACAGACTTCAACACAGCCATGCCGGTCGACCTCATGGCTTGGCAATCGCGCCTGTAACGTCCGGCTCCTGATTTTGGTGGTCATAGGGGTCGAGCAATGCAGCGCCTGGCTGGCTGATCTCAACCTTCCCCGCGACGAGCGGCTGCATGCTCTTGGGTCCCATCTCCTCCAGCATGCTCCGGAAGCTCTTGTGCATGCCACCATCCACATAGGCATAGGTGGCGACTGGCGTTCCCGCGGCGATAAGCTCAGAAATGTGCGCGGATTGTGCGCCTTGATAAGCCTTGACTTGCATCTCAAGCTCAGGATCGAGTTCGTAGGCCGGACACGGCGCTCCGGGCACCAGGGGCTCGCCGCCCGCACGCGCGTTGAAGACATAGCGCGTGCCGCAGGCGGACACGCGGGGTGGAAGCCGCGTCGCCTCGAAGTGATCGCTGCCTTCCTTCAGGTTTTGCCAGAACGGAAAATTGGGGTCGGAGCGGTGTCGCGCCATGTTGTTCGGCGTCATGCGGAACGGAAGCGCCTGCACCTGGAAGTTACGTTGCCCGCCAATGAAAGCCTCGCGCGCCAATCCGTAAATTTCGGTGACACCAGAGTCGGTCATTGCGAAACAGCCTGACGAAGAGCACGCTCCATGCACCATCAGGGCCGACCCGGTATAGCCGAGTGATCGCTCCAGAGGATTGGGATATCCGAGGTTGAAGGACAGATAGAACTGGGACTGTGGATTCATCAAGTCCGCGGTAACATTGTAAAATCCCTCCGGAGCCTGCCTGTCACCCTCGCGCTTCTTAGGGCCAAGCTTTCCGGACCAGCGGCACATGGGGTAGACTTTCAGAAGTGCAAAGCGGCCTGTACCGTCGCGCTTCCAGACCTCCAGCTCGCTTTCTTTCTTATAAATCCGGATGAGGATCGGGTCGCCCTGCGCCATGCCCTTAGCGGCCATGTCAGCGACAAGCGCTGCCGGAAGCGGCTTCATATGCCTGCCATCGGAGATATCCGAGATGCATCCCCCGAGAGCCAGACAGCCCACGACCAGAACGATCTGCCGCATCGCAGCCCTTATCCGGTGCACAATCCTGACCTGTCCCATCCTGTCCCACGCGTTGAAAAAAGAGCACCGGTATCATTGTAAAACCTCGAGTTCCTAGAGGTTCAAGAGCAAAAATGCATTTAACGCGTATTTGTTAAACGGGGCGCGGATATCCGCCCAAGCCGAGCAACGACATGGCTCCGGGATGGAGTGTGCCTGACACACAATATCCAGATTTGTTTGGCGCTCGCGTTGTGAGAACCACTTATAGATGGCATACACTCGTTGATATGCTGAATGCGGCTCAATCATGGATAATAATAATTGGCTTAAGCGCTTTATATTGAGGTGAAATTCTTACATTCACAATATTTATATATTATCTCACTTCCGTCCCGTAGTTGTCGCCCGCTCGACGCCTGAAGGAAGACCATGTCCCCGGTGAGCTCTTTCCCGGCTAAGCCATTTATTAATGCCGAGTTGCGTTCTTCACCGGAAGGTATCAAACGGTAAGAGCACGCAGGCACATGTCGACGATGCGATTGACGTGAACCTCCGTCAGAGGTTGTTGGGTCGCCCGATGTCGTTTGAGTGTGTTGCGGATCGCGCCGCGAATGAACGAGCCAGTCAATTGCGCCGATAGCGGCGCTTCAGCCTCTTCCACATCCGAACGCTTGAATACGGCGACGCTATGCTCGGTGACGGTGCGGAAAATCTCCAGCATTTCGACGCGCGAGATCGCCGGTGTATTGGTCAGATAGTCGTAGAGCGCTGCCAAGGTCGCGTCTGACCAGATCATCTCGATATAGGCGCGCACATATCTTTCGACGCGCTCTTCATAAGGCAGAGCGGGATCGATATTCGCGACGACCACATGCTCCATCGTGACCGCGATCTGGCGGCACACCTCAAGGATGAGCCCCTCCTTGGACGGGAAGAAGTGGTAGAGCGATCCCATGGCGACGCGGGCCTTGTCGGCTATCGTCGCCATCGAGGATTGCAGTCCGTTCTCCACGAAGGTGATGGACGCCGCCTGGAGGATGCGAGTACGCGTATCGATCTGCACGGTCATAGAGTGAACGTTCATCCTACTGTCATTGATTGACACTAACTCCCCTTCCACGCGCTGGCAAGACGCTGGCGGTGCGCATGCCGGCGGCAATGGATGGCTGGCACGCCGACCAATCAGGCGAGGGCTCTATGACCGGTTCAGTTACCTTCGTGCATCTGACGGATATTCACGTCTCGGACGCGTCGCTGAACGACACGAAACTCCATTCGGATACATCCGCGAACCTCGCGGCGATCCTGGAGGAGCTGAAGCGCCTCGAGCCGGTTCCTTCGTTCATCGTCGCCAGCGGCGACCTGACCAACCATGGCGACGCCACTTCCTACGCGCGTCTCAAGCAGATCATCGCGGACTCGGGCGTCACGCCGCCGCTGCTCGTCAGCCTTGGCAATCATGACAATCGCGAGGGCTTCTACCCCGGCTTTCTCGGCCGCGACGATCAAGGTCTGAAGCCTTATGACCATGACCAGGTGATCGATGGCGTGCATATCATCGTCCTGGATTCGAGCGTGCCGCACTGGATCGGCGGCGGGTTCGAAGCCGGCCAGCTCGCGTGGCTGGAAGCCCGCCTCGACGCCCACCCGGACTTGCCGAAGCTGCTGGTCAGCCACCATGCGCCGGCGCTCGACGACGATGTCACCATGGAATGGGAATCGCTGACGCTCGCCGACACCGAGCGTTTGCGCAAACTGCTCGCCGGCCGCAGCAATGTGCTCGGCATTCTCTGCGGGCATATCCACTACGATCGCGTCAGTCATTGGCATGGAATTCCGGTCGTCGTCGGCATGGGCCAGCACGCCGCGACCGATCCGCTGACGCTGTCCAACGGCCTTCGCCAGCTCTCCGGCACCGGCTTTGTGGTCGGCACGGTGCGCCCGTCGGGTCTCACGGTGTCGTTCTGCCCGATGCCGGCCGACCGTCATGAGATCAACTACCTGCCCTACGACCGCATTCGCGAGGTCGCGGCGGAACGCCTCGCGGCAGCCAACGCCGCATCCGTAACCACTGCAGCCTGACCCGTCCCTATCGCGAGGAAGACAAGACATGCACCGCAGAACCTTCGGCAAGCTCACGCTCGGCTTTGCCGGCGTGCTGCTCGCCAGCACCGCCATGGCGCAATCCATCCCGGCGACCGTCGACAAGCCCGTCGAGATCACCTTCTACAATTACAACCTCGCCATGGCCGGTTCTGGCCAGGACGGCACCAACAAGATGATCAAGGAGTTCGAGCAACTCCACCCGAGCATCAAGGTGAAGGGTGTGGGCGTCACGTCGCCCGAAATAGCGAGCCGCACGCAGGCCGATATCGTCGCCGGCCGCGGCCCTGATGTCGCGCAGATCATCTTCAAGGATCTCGACTACATCGCCCGCAACTTCAACGCCAAGGCGCTTGAAGACATCATTCCGGCGAACGAGCGCGAGGAACATTTCGCGGGCATGGTCAAGGCCGGGCTCGACCTCGGGAAGATCGGGAATAAGACCTACGCGCTGGCCTATACCTTCTCGACGCCCATGCTGTTCTACAACGCGGATATCTTCCGCGCCGCCGGCCTCGATCCGGACAAGCCGCCGCGGACCTGGGCCGAGATCAAGCAGGCCGCGACGACCATCCAGGAGAAGACCAGCTTCCGTGGCTTCGGCGCGGACGTGGTCGGCGCCTCAGGCGGCGCGGACGACTGGTTGATGCAGAGCCTCATTTACTCGAACGGCGGCCGCGTCCTCTCGGAGGACCGCAAGCGCCTGACGTTCGCCGAGCCGGAAGCGGTCGAGGTCGCCGCCATGCTGCGCGATCTGGTGAAGTCTGGCCTGTATCGCAACGAGCCCAACGGCGCGAACGCCGACGGCATGGCGAGCGGCAAGTTCGGCATGATGCTGACGACGGCCGTGCGCCAGGCGACCTTCGTGAAGGGCGCGACCGGCAAGTGGGAACTGCGCGCAGTCGGTATGCCGGCCTTCGGCGAGAAGGAAACCGCGCCGACGAATTCCGGCAGCGGCTTGGTGATCTTCTCCGACGACCCGGTCAAGCAGCGCGCGTCATGGGAACTGATGAAGTTCCTGACGTCGAAGCGCGGCTACACCATCATCACGTCCGAGATCGGCTACGTTCCGCTGCGCCTCGATATTGTGGATGATCCGCAGTATCTCGGCGAATGGACGAAGAAGCATCCGCTGGTGCGTCCGAACCTGGAACAGCTTGCCCGCCTGCGCCCGTGGGTCTCGTATCCCGGCCAGAACTACAAGCAGATCCACAACACCTTCATGTCCGCGATGGAACAGGCCGTCTTCGGCGACGGCGACGTCAAACAGACGCTTCAGACGGCGCAGGACCGGGCGCAGCGTCTGATTCCCGCCAACTGACGATCCACCTGAGAAGCGGATGGCGGCCTGGACTGCCATCCAGAAGGACGACGCCATGGCCATTGTCGAGACACTTCCCCCCTCAGGAAGCGAGATGCCGTTCAGACGCATCAAGATTTTCATCGCCGCACGGCCATGGCTCTACATCCTGCCGGCGATCGTGACCTTCGTGCTTTGGGTGTATTGGCCGCTCGGCCGCGCGTTTTATCTCAGCTTCTTTGAATGGAACATGCTGCCGACGGCGCCGATGACCTATATCGGCACGGAGAACTACGAAAATCTGCTAAACCTTCCGCAACTGCGGCAAGCGCTCGGCAATACGGCGATCTACATGCTCGGTCTCCTGCCGATATCGGTGATCATACCGCTGGCGCTGGCCATCTACACGCATGACCTGCCGGCGCGCTGGCGCAACTTCTACCGCGCCATGATCTTCGTGCCGCTGATCATCCCGCCCGTGGTCGCGGCCGCGGTGTTCCGTTGGCTGCTCGATCCCGAGCACGGGCTGGTCAACGAGATGCTCGTCGGGCTCGGCTTCGAGCGCATCGGCTTCCTCTCCGATCCGCGTTATGCGATCTGGACGCTGATATTTATCACCGGCTGGAAGCTCATCGGCTTCGCGACGCTGATCTTCTCGGCAGCCAATGCCAATATCAACCCATCGCTGATCGAGGCGGCACGCATGGACGGCGCCAGCGGCTGGGAGGTGATCCGCGACATCCGGCTCCCGCTCCTGTCGTCGACGATTTTCCTGCTGGTGCTGATGACCATTCTTCTGGGCGCGCAGTGGACCTTCACCTACATCAACGTGCTGACGCTCGGCGGCCCCATCGGAACAACCACCAACATTTACTACCTGCTTTGGGAGTTCGGCTTTTCGTCTCTCTCCGTGGGCTGGAGTTCAGCGGCCGCAATCATTCTTTTCGCTGGCTTCTCGGTTCTCGCCGCGATCCTGTTCTGGCTCATGGAAAGGTATTCCTTCTATGACAACTGATGCGCTCACGATGCCGATGGCGCGGGCGGCGGGAGCACGACGCTTCTCCGCGAAGGCGATCGGCGGCCATGCGGTACTGGCGGTGCTGTCGATCGTCTGCCTGTTTCCGATCTACTGGATGATGGTCACGTCGCTGCGCCCGCAAGGCGTGATCTTCGAGACCTCTCTTCTCCCATCGGCGCTTTCGATCGAGCACTACGCCTATGCGCTGGAGGCGCTGCCGATCTCGCGGATGCTCATCAACACTTTCGTCGTGTCCTCGGTGGTGACGATCCTGCAGGTGGTGACCGGTCTCTTCGCCGCCTATGCTTTCTCACGCTGGCGCTTCCCGTTTGCACGGATCATCTACGTCCTGATCGCCCTGACGTGGCTGGTGCCGCTTCAGGTCGTGATGATCCCGAACTATCTGCTGGTCGTCAGGCTTGGCCTGCTCGACACGCTGACCGCGCTTGTCCTGCCGCATTTCGCCGCCGCACTCGCCGTCATGATGCTGACCCAGGCCATGCGCGCCTTTCCGAACGAGGTGATCGAGGCGGCACGCATGGACGGCGCGGGGGCGTTCCGCACGCTCGGGGAGATCGTCGTCCCGAACCTGCGCGGCGTCATCGTATCGCTCGCCATCCTCATCTTCGTCTCCACCTGGAACGAGTATTTCTGGCCGCTGCTGCTCACCCGCTCGCCGGACAACAGCGTCATCCAGATCGGCCTGCAGATGTTCATCACCGACGAGGGCACGAACTGGGGGCCGATGATGGCGGCAGCCACCGCCGCCAGCGCGCCGGTGCTGCTGCTCTATGTCTTCATGCAGCGCCAGGTGATCCAGTCCTTCATGAAATCAGGTTTGCGGTAATGGACAATTCGCCTTCCCGACATATCCCGCTCACGGGCACATTCAACATCCGCGACCTCGGCGGATATTCCACGGCCACCGGCAGCAGCACCCTCTGGCGACGCCTGCTGCGCGCGGACTCGCTGCACAAGCTTGACCAGGCGGGCATCGCGGCGCTGCTGGCGGAAGGTCTCACGACAGTGGTCGACCTGCGCCATGAGCATGAGCTCATCGCCGCTCCGAGCCCCTTCGCCGCCCACGCCGGCGTCACCTATCTCAACGTTGATCTGCTGGCGGATCTTCTCCCGGATGCCCATGGCGAATATCAGGAGGGCCGCGATGTGCTGCTCGATCTCTACATTCGCGTCATAGACGATCGCGGCGCGAAGCTGCTGCAGATCCTCGATGCGATCGCCAACGCGCCGGACGGCGCGGTGCTCTTCCATTGCGCGGCCGGCAAGGACCGCACGGGCATCGTCGCGGCCCTGCTGCTGAGCATCGCCGAGGTCGACCGTGACGCCATTCTCGACGACTACGAACTGACGACGCTGCAAATGGCGGCCGTCATGCCGGACTACGAACGCCGCGCCGCCGAACGCGGCCAGGACCTTCGCAACCTTCACGCCTTGCTGGCAAGCCGCCGCGAGACGATGGCGGCGCTGCTGGACCACATCGACCTCAGACACGGCGGCATTCCCGCCTATCTCGCCGCGATCGCGCTCAGCCCGAATGCGACCGATAAACTGCGCAGCCGCCTGCTTGAGCGCGAAGCCTTGAGAGGGGAGTGACATGGCTCAGCTTTCGATCCGCGACATCCGCAAGTCCTACGATCGCAAACAAGTGCTGCACGGCATCAACCTCGACTTCGCGAGCCGCGAGTTCATTGTCATCGTCGGCCCGTCGGGATGTGGAAAATCCACGCTGCTGCGCATGATCGCGGGGCTCGAGGACATCACGTCCGGCGAGATCGCGATGGACGGCAAGCGCCTGAACGACATTGAACCAGCACAGCGCGGCTGTTCCATGATGTTCCAGAACTATGCGCTCTATCCCCACATGACGGTCGCGCAGAACATCGGCTATCCCCTGAAGATCGCGGGCGTGAGCAAACCGGAACGGGCGAAACGCGTGCTGTCGGCAGCGAAGATGCTGGGGCTCGAGGACTATCTCGACCGTCGCCCGGCCCAGTTGTCCGGCGGCCAGCGCCAGCGCGTCGCCATGGGCCGCGCGGTCGTGCGCGAGCCGAAGGTATTCCTTTTCGACGAGCCGCTCTCCAATCTCGATGCACAGTTGCGCGTCCAGATGCGGATCGAGCTGCGCCGCCTGCACAAGCGGCTCGGCGCGACGTCGATCCTCGTCACCCACGACCAGACCGAGGCGATGACGCTGGCTGACCGGCTCGTCGTGATGAAAGGCGGTCGTGTCGAGCAGAGCGGTCGCCCCGCGGATATCTATGCTGATCCCGCCACCGAATTCGTCGCCGGCTTCCTTGGCGCGCCTGCGATGAACATCTTGAAGGCCCGGATCATCGAGCCGGGCAAGGCTGGGCTGGACCTGAGCGACCTTGAGGCGATCGATATCCCGCCTGCCGCCTTGCCGATAGGCAGCGCGGTCAAGGTGGGTTTCAGGCCAGAGTCCTTACGAATCGCGGCTATCGACCAGCCAGGCTTGTCGGCGACCGTTGACCTCATCGAGGAACTCGGCGGTACGCGCATCGCGTACTGCCGCCTTGGCGAAGCCGAACTCGCCGTTGTTCTGCCGAGCACCAGCACGCTTGCCGAAAACGTCGCGGTGCGTCTGCAGATCGATCCCGACGCGGTCCTCCTCTTCGATGTCGAGACAGGCCGGAGGATACGGGCAGAGGCGTGTGTGAGACGAGAGCCCGCCTTGCAGGACTGAGCCATCTGCCGATGTCACGGCTAATCGGGCGCAGCGTCGGATCGTAAATCGGCGACCGGCGGCATGGGCGCTGCGCGGCTTCGCTCTCGGCAGGAGGGCATAGCTTTTTGCCGGCTCCCATCGTGGCGCTGATCCCGCCTTCATGGCGACGCCGATTATGAGCGCCAAGCTCAATGACATCGATCCACAAGCGTGGCTCGCCGGCGTGCTCCCTCGTATCGCCGACAGCTCGATCATCAGGCTCGCGCAATTGCTCCGTGGAATTGGGCAGAAGCACTGGCCCGCCTGCACAGCCTTCGGCTTGCTGAACGTTCAATAGCATGTCGACAGTGCGAAGACCGGGGCAAACACCAAGAGCAGAGCGACGGTCGCAGCGAGTGTCGACCATCTGGCGGCGGAACGCAGTGTGGAAGCTTGACCAGGGCCGCTGACGACCATCGTCAGCGCAAGACTGGCGACCAGGCCGACGAGGAAAATTGCGATGAGCTGCGCGCGCTGCAGCGTCACGCTTCCAGCAAGTTCAACGTGATCCCAGCCCAAGCGGCAGCCGACCGATAACATGGCGTAGAGTGCAACAAAGACCACGGCCCATAGGGTAAAGCCGGCCCCGAGCATCAGAAGCGCTCGCCCGTTCATGGACCCTGCACCATTGGTTCAATGGGCATTGAGAACAGCCAGCCGGCCGCCAGCGCGATAAGCCCGGAGATCGCGGCGTAGGCGTGCCACGCACGCCCGATCCTCAGATCGAGACTACGGACGCGCGAAACATATCCTGCGTGCCATCGCCAAAGACCGAATGCCGCGAAAACCGCACTCAGGCTGACACGCAGACCGGAATGGACGACCAGGACAAAAAGAAAGGCCCCCTGTGCGTGACGGGTCGGGTCAGAGATGAGCGAGGCCATCCAACCGAAGGTAAACGCTGCTACAAGATCGGCCGAGAGGGCAAAGATAAGCCACATCGCGGGCGACGCCGCTGCGCCGAGGCGTCGGACGGCTAATCGCCCGCCGACGGCGCCCGCGACCAGCGCGGCCGCGGCCCAGAACGCAGGTGCAGCCTGGATCGAAGCCGCATCGGGTGGCGGCCAATTGGGCGCAACAAGCCAGAGGAAAAGCCCGCCAAAGAGGAGCGATCCAAACAGTGTCGCCTCGGCTGCAATGGTGAAAATCATGGCCCACCAGGATGGTGGCTGCGCCGTTTGCCAATGGACGGGCGCGTCCTTGCCCCTCCCGATCGGGATATCCAAAGCATCGGTTCTCATGCCGATGCCCTGGGACCATGCCAGGAGGGAGGCAATGCATAAGCCGAAGAAAACCAGTGAAGCGATATAGATCTTGAAGAGAAGACACAGCACGAAGCCGCAGGTCAGCAGACCACTGATCAGCGGCCTGTAGCTTTGCCTCGGCAACACTATGACGGATTCGATGCGTCCCGAGCCGAGGTCGACACCCAGCGTCTCCATCCAGCCATTGCGCGTTGAGCCAAGATAACCCCTGCCTCCGGCTAGTTCGGCGCCGAGGCGACCGGGATCGAGCCTGTCGGCGCGGTCGCTGATCTGCGGCAGCGAAGCGAAGGCATAGGAAGGCGGGGGAGTAGCCATAGCCCATTCCGCCGTTCTCGCCTGCCAGGGATTGCGGCGAAACCCGGTGCCGAATCGGACCTGTACGATCAGGTCGACCACGAACAGCGCGAAGCCCGCCGCCATGATGAAGCCGCCAACGGAGGAGAGCAGGTTAAGCCAGTTCCAGCCGACATCGGGCGGGTAGGCATCCAGCCGGCGTGGCATACCGCGGAGGCCTGTCAGGTGCATCAAAAAGAAGGTGAGATTGAAGCCTATAAAGATCAGCCAAAAGGCTGGCACCGATAGCCTGTGGTCACTCATGCGGCCGGTGAAATGCGGCAGCCAGTAATAGGTGGCGGCCATCATCGGAAAGACGAAGCCGCCGACCAGCACATAATGGAGGTGAGCGACGACGAAATGGGTGTCATGGGCCTGCCAGTTGAATGGCACCATCGCGAGCATAACGCCGGTAAGCCCGCCGATGACGAAGATAGCCAGGAAGCCGCCGAGATAAAGCATCGGGACGTCTAGCCGGATCCTGCGCCCCTCCGCCAGCGTCGCAACCCAGGCAAAGATCTGCACGGCCGTTGGTATCGCGACCAGACCGCTCGCGGCGGAAAAGAAGGCAAGCGCAAGATGCGGGATGCCCACGGTGAACATGTGGTGAACCCAGAGACCGAAGGACAAGAAAGCAACCGCGACCACCGCGACGACGATGGCGCGGTAGCCGACCAGCTCATGGCGCGCAAAGGTTGGAATCATCATCGACACCGCACCCATCGCCGGCAGGAAGATGATGTAGACTTCGGGATGCCCGAACAGCCAGAAGAGATGTTGCCACAGCAGCGGATCCCCGCCGCGCGTGGGATCGAAGAAAGGCAGATCGAAGGCGCGCTCCAGTTCGAGCAGGATCGAGCCAAGGATGAGCGGTGGGAACCCGAACAGCATCATCAGCGCCGTGATGAGGAGATACCAAGCCATGATCGGCATACGATCGAGGCTCATCCCCGGTGCTCGCAACTTCAAAATCGAGACGATGATCTCGATTGCCGCCGATAGGGCCGAGATCTCGACGAAGGTGATGCCCAGGAGCCAAACGTCGGCGTTGATGCCGGGTGTGTAGACCGACGATGACAGCGGCGTATACATAAACCAGCCACTGTCGGGGGCCACGCCTGCCAGCATCGCGCAGATCAGAATCGAGCCACCGAATATATAGCACCAGAACCCATAAGCAGACAGGCGCGGAAAGGCGAGATCGCGCGCTCCGAGAATCTTCGGCAACAAGTAGATTGCAAATCCCTCGAACATCGGAATAGCGAACAGGAACATCATCACCGTGCCGTGCATGGTGAAAAATTGCCTGTATAGGTCCGGCCCCACGAAAGCTGCCGCCGGGGTTGCGAGCTGCACGCGGATCAGCATCGCGAGCAGTCCGCCGATGGCAAAGAACACGAAGGCCGCTATGATGAAGCGCCGTCCCAGCACCGTGTGGTTGACAGCCGACAGGCGCGCCCAGCCCGGCGGCGTGTCCCAGATTGCCGCCAGCTCCCGGTGCAGCCGAAGCGGATTGGATCGCGCTGTCACGTCTTTCATGATCCGTTTCCTGCCGATCCCGGCGGTGTGTTTGGCCGAGTTTCATAGGCCTCGACAGTGAAGGGCATGATCGCGTGACCGATGCCGCAATATTCCGCGCAAATGCCCCCAAACACGCCAGGCCGGTCGGCCCGCAGCCGAATTATGTTCCTGTGGCCGGGAATGGCGTCGATCTTGCCGCCGAGTCTTGGAATCCAGAAGGAATGGATCACATCCTCGCTGGTTACCACGAAATCCACGTCTTGGCCGGCCGGCATACGCAACAAGCCTTCGCCCACCGTCCCGTCAGGATAGCGGAACTCCCACGACCATTGGCGCGCGACGACCTCGATACGTGGCGGCATGTCTTCCCGGGGAAGCGCGAGCAGTCGCTCGCCCAGCGCCAGGGCGGCCACCACCAGTGCCGTGAGGATGAACGTGGGAACAATGAGCCCGCCCCAAAGAATGGTCCGCCGTGTCCCGAAACGCCGCAAGGCGCCTGGCCGCAGCAACGCCAAGACGAGAACGAACCAAACGGCCATGAAGATCGCCACACCCGAGCCCAGCATGATCCACCAGAGCGTCGCGGCGCCACGCGCCGCGGGCCCCTCGGGCTCGAGCGTGGAAAACGGACCGGCACAGCCGGATAGACAAATGAGCGGAGCAAGCTTGGCGAAAGGTGGGAACCTGCGCGCGCGCCGCGAGCTTTGTCCTGAAATGCGAGGCTGTTCATGAGCGAGACCGATCCCAGCGCCCATAACCCCGTCATCCGGGAAGTGGCGAAAGAACCTGTTGAATCCGCCGTGGCCGTCGCTGGCCATCCGCTTCACGCGATGAGCGTACATTTCCCTATCGCCTTCGTCATCGCGACGCTGGGCTGTGATATTGTGTACTGGTGGAGCGCTGATCCATTCTGGGTGCGTGCGGGTTTGTGGTCGGCGGGCCTCGCCTTCATTGCGGGTGTTGGCGCCGGCCTCATCGGCACCGCCGAACTGCTTCTCGTGCGTGGCATCCGCATCCGCGTGGCAAGTTGGACCCACGCCATCGCCGGCATGATGCTGATAGCGATCGCCGGAATGAACTGGGGCCTGCGCCTTGCCGACGAGGCCGCCGTGCTGCCGCATGGTCTGATGCTGTCGCTGCTGGCGAGCATCTTCACCGGGCTGGCAGGTTGGCATGGTGGCAAGCTGGTCTTCGATCACGGTGTCGGGCTCATCATTTCCGAAAAGGACTGAGGCCCTCGACAATCCGGCGTAGCGCACCGGGCTCCGTCAAGGCATGGGGCAAGAAATCCGGAATTGCGGGTTTGGCCAGGACTGCGACAAGGATCGCGGCGACGATAAGCAACGTCAGCACTGTGACCGCCATGAATCGCCAGACAGGATAGACGTTGCCGGCCTCAAAAAGGCGAATGATCACGAGACCGTTGAGGATATGGAGGGCAACAAGCGCGCCGACGAAGGCGAGCTTCAGAGAAAACCACGGCTCGAATGACCGACGTAGGAAGATCAGCACCGTACCGCTGCCGATCGCGATGAAGGCGCTGGGCGAAGCGATGGCGACGTAAAGAAAGCGAACCATGGCCTGCAATCTGTGCAGCGACGCCTTGTTTGCGACATGAGCACGCTGAACATAGAGGCTTGGCAGGCAGATCATCACCGCCCCCCAGATCGCGATCGCCGCTATATGAACAGACTTCAACCAGATCATCAGCGTCGCACCTGCGTCCACCGCTCGAAGCGGGAGAAGAGCATGACCATCGCCGCGAGCATGTAGGGCAGGGCGGCGGGAACCCACATGATGAGGCCTGCCAATTGCTGGTCCGCGCGTGGCGACAAGCCGAAGGCGAACGTTGTCGCGTGATGAGCCTCATAGAGCGGAGCCCGCGCGAAGGTCAGCAATGCACCCAGCATTCCCATCTGAATAACCGTTGCGAGGAGCGCGAGGATTGCGGGGCCCGTCTCCATCCCCGGGGCCAGGATGCGGCGCCACATGACGAAAGCGCTGCCGAGAAGGCTCAGTTGCATAACCCAGTAAGGGAGAGCGCCGCGGATCGCGATATCGTAGACCGCCGGAGCATGCCACAACCAAAGAATGCCAGCATGGAGGGTGACGAGCAACGCCAGCGGCACGTGCCGACGCGTGTGTCCACCTTCAGGAAAACTCAAGGCCAGAAGCGGAGCAACGACACCGATCAGCGCCACATGATGGGCAGCCCGGGCGGAAAAAAGCGACACGGTCAGCGTACACAAAGGCGACATGAACAAAAGGACAATGAGAAAAACCCCCGTCCATAATGGCCAGTTTTTCCAAGATTGTCCGGTCCGGGAAAAGGCGGCAATCAACGAGAGCGACAGAACAATTACCATGAAATCGAGATTCCATGCGCGAATCAGCGACTCAGGCGTAACGGCAGGCCCGCAGTACACCTCCGTCATCAATGTCCTCCGCTTCTCACTTCTCGTAGCAACGCCCACAAACGCGTGTTGCCTGATTTCGCTCCGCGCCGCTGACGCGGGGCATTCTGGCGCTCCGGACCGGTCTCTCCGCAAGCCTTAGCTGCCAGTCTCGATCTCTGTCACGCAGCCACCACGATGCGCATTTTGACAATCATTATGCATTATTCTGCCTCGGAGTGCTTTGGCCGTCCGTTGACATAGCCGTACGCGCCCGCGACTAGCGAGCCGCCAAGGATATTTCCGAGCGTGGCCGGGACGAGATTTCCCGCGATTCCGGTGAACGCGACGGATGGCGTGACGTCTGCGGCAGCGGCCTGGACGAAGAAGGCGTAGGGCAGGAGATACATGTTGGCCACGGAATGCTCCAGTCCGGCGGCAACGAAGGCGGTTATGGGCATGACGAGGCCAACAATCTTGTCCGTTACCGACTTGCCCGCATAGGCCATCCAGACTGCCAAGCACACGAGCATGTTGGCAAGGACGCCGCTGGCGAAAGCCGTTGCGAAGGATTTGTCGAGCTTCGCCGCAGCCAGTTCGAGCGCAGCCCGGCCGACGGCGCCATCGCCAGCTTCTTGCAATCCTGCGAGAAAAGCAGCGGCGGCAAGCAGTATGGAACCGAGAAAATTCGCAATATAAACGATGCAAAGGGCGCGCAGTACCACACGCACCGGAAGGCGGCCGGTAGCGATCGACCCAGCCATCAGCGTATTGCCGGTGAATAGCTCAGCGCCCGCAATGAGGACAAGTGCTAGACCGACAGAAAAGGCCACGCCCGCCATGAGCTGCGCTGCGCCATAAGGTAGGCTATTGGCTCCGGCGAGCGCGACTGTGGCGACGAGGCCGCCGAATCCGATGTATACGCCGGCGAGTATGCCAAGCACTACCATAGCGGCGCCTGGAAGCTTCGCCTTGTCATCGAGTGCCGCGAAGACGGTCTCGGTCAGTTCCGGCGGTTGGGGAAATGTGTTCTCCTCAGCCATCGGGACCTTACTCCGGTGTGACCCGGACCGGCACCGATTTCGCGGCCGGGGTCTTGCTCTCCTCGGCGAATTGCCAAAGGGGTATAAGGGGGTTGCACTCGGGATAGTATGCGGCGATCGTACCCTCAGGGATATCATAGTCGATTACTTGCAGCCCGCCGACACT
This sequence comes from Chelatococcus sp. HY11, assembly GCF_018398335.1. Classification (NCBI taxonomy): domain Bacteria; kingdom Pseudomonadati; phylum Pseudomonadota; class Alphaproteobacteria; order Hyphomicrobiales; family Chelatococcaceae; genus Chelatococcus; species Chelatococcus sp. HY11. Next base: position 1,011,711 of record NZ_JAHBRX010000002.1, on the reverse strand, counting down.
GCGTTCGATCCCATCATCAGCAGCGGTCATCAGACGAGCTGTGCCATCCTTTGCGATGCCGAAGCGCTCCCTGTCCTTTGCATTCATCATGACGATCATGCGCGAGTGGTAGATGCCCCGCAAACGATCGGTATGCCCATAGATCGTGGTGTTGAACTGGTCATTCGAGCGCAGGGTGATCAACCTCATCACGCTGGGATCATCGCCTGTGTCGAAGCTGGCGTGCAGGGCTCTCGGGAGCTTGAAATTCGCTTTCCCAGTGTTCGTATCCCATCGGCGATCGCGTGCCCCGATCGGCCGCGGAAACCCTCCCGGCAAATCGAGCCTTTGATTGAAGTCGTGGAAATCGTCCGGGAAGACTGCTGCGATCTCGTCGCGCACCAGGGCGTAATTGCCGACCCACTCGTCCCAAGGCACTTGCGGCGTGGGCGGAAGGGCCGCCTTGGCGATCTCAGCCACGATCCGCGGTTCTGAAAGAAGATTCTCGCTCGCCGGCCTATGGATGCCTCGGGACGCGTGGATGCAAGTGGTCGAATCCTCCATCGTCACGATCTGGGGACCAGTCGCCTGCTCGTCTATTTCCGAACGCACAAGCGTCGGGAATATGTAGGAGGTGCGCGCCGTGATGAGATGGGTGCGGTTGAGCTTGGTCGCCACCTGCACCGACAGATCGAGGCCACGCCATTTCTCCTCCATGAGGGCGCGCTCGGGAATGGCGCGCACGAAATTGCCGCCGAGCCCAATGAAGGCCCTGACAGTGCCGGCGACGATCGCCTCGCAGGCCTCCACCGTGTTCATCCCGTCTTCGCGCGGAGGCTCAAAACCGTAACGCTCCGCCATTATGTCGAGCGGCACCAGCTCCACCTTTTCCGCGATGCCGACAGTACGCTGGCCCTGAACATTCGAGTGTCCGCGGACGGGACAGATCCCTGCGCCCGCGCGTCCAATATTGCCGCGCATCAGGAGAAGGTTAATCAGCATCTGCACGGAGTCGATGCCGAGTTTGTGCTGAGTGAGGCCCATGCCGTAGATGGCGATCACGGATTGGGCCTTCGCATAGGTCTCAGCGGCCTCCCGGAGTGCGTCCCGGGTCAGACCAGAGGCCTCGATAATTTCGTCCCAGCTCAACGCGCGCACAGCGGCCTCGAAGGCCGCGAACCCATGCGTGTGTGCCGCGATGAACTCTGAGTCCAGGATCCGGGCCATGCCTGAGGTTTGGGCTTCGTCATCCCAGGCAAACAGAAACTTCGCCATTCCCATCATGACCGCAATGTCGCTTCCAGCGCGGGGCTGATAATACTGGGTGGCAATAAGCGTGGGCTTGTTCGCCACCATCTGGCCTGGGCGCTGCGGATTGACGAACGTCTCCCAGCCGCGCTCCCTCAAGGGGTTGAAGACCACGATCGGTACTTGGCGCTCACGTACTTCTTGCAGCGTGTGCAACAGACGCGGCGAATTCGTCCCGACGTTTTGGCCGAAGGAGAGGATGCAGTCCGTCTGGGCGAAATCCTCCAGAAGCACGGTGCCGACCGGGGTTCCGATGCTTTGCGGCAGAGCCACGGAGGTTGTCTCGTGGCACATGTTGGAGCTGTCCGGCAGGTTGTTGTTGCCGTAAAGCCGAGCCAGAAGCTGATACATGAAAGATGTTTCGAGAGAAGCGCGCCCGGATGCATAGAAGATAACGTTTCTTGGTTCGTAAACCCGCAGCCTCGCGCCGATGTCTGAAAAAGCGTCTTGCCACGGGACCTCGACGTATTTATCACTCGCGTGATCATACCGCATGGGATGCGTGAGCCGCCCCTGATTTTCCAGATCGTGATCTGTCCAATCGAGTAGTTGCGACACCGTATGCGTCGAAAAGAAAGTCGGCGTCGTGCGCTTTGAGGTCAAGTCCCAGAACGTTGCCTTCGCACCGTTCTCGCAAAACTCGGCGATGTGCGGCTCCGCGGGCTTGGCCCATGCGCAGCTCGTACACATATATCCCCCGGTCTTATTGTGGTCACGAAGGAGCCCCACCGCGCTGGAGACCGCCCCCTGGCGCGTGGAATGTTTGACTAGCGACCGGACCGAGCCCCACCCGCCTGTAGGCTGCTTATATGGCTTATAGGTGGCTCGATCAGGCATAGTGACGCTCCCTCCTTGGTGCTTCCTTCCTTTCGCTAATGCTTCTTCGCCGTTCAGGTTCCGAATAGTCGTCACGGAATGGCGGCTACGAGGTGTTGGCTACCGGTTTCGATCCCGGAAGCGCGTTGAGAGCGCAGAATAAATCTGTAGTAGTGAATTGGTGTTCAATAAGAAATCAAGAATATAAATTGATGGAGTTGGAGGGCTAGGAATTTTAACGGATTCGAACTTTGATAACGGAAAATTGACTTTGATTTATCTGTCTTATGCGTGCGTTCCCGCTTGGCCACCCCGTGCCGATCGCGCACAGCAGGAGGGATACCGTTCGGGATCAGGGCTGGTGTGACCTTGCCGTCAGCCCGACTCGCCTCGTCCGCGCGCGGCGAGCCAAAATGAGGCTGGGATTTGGTAATCCGGGGACAGGCAAGTCTGACGATGTGCACGAGCTTTCCAAAATGCTGGCGCGGAATCGAGCCTGATACAGCCGAGGCCGCTGCTGGCGCTCGGCCGCGCTACCGCTTCAGAGGGAGCTGTCGCTGTAGCATTAACTCAATGGCTTGGGTAAAGCCCCACCTAGCCGAACACGACCGTCTTGTTGCCGTTGAGAATGACACGGTTATCGATATGTGAACGCAAGGCATTGGCCAGGACGCGCCGTTCGATGTCCCGTCCCTTTCTTACGAGATCCTCCGGCGTATCGCGGTGGTTAATACGCTCGACGTCCTGCTCGATGATCGGTCCTTCGTCGAGTGCGGAAGTCACGTAATGGGCGGTCGCGCCGATTAGTTTCACGCCGCGCGCGTGGGCCTGATGGTAGGGCTTGGCGCCCTTGAAGCCGGGGAGAAAGGAATGGTGGATGTTGATGCATCGCCCTGCTAGTTTTGCGCAGAGGCTATCGGATAGGACCTGCATGTAGCGGGCAAGCACCACGACCTCGGTCCGTGTTTCCTCGATCAGGTCCCATAGCCGCATTTCTTGCTCGATCCGGGTTTCGCGATCCACAGGTAGATGGTGGAAGGTCGCTCCTCTGAGATCCGCGTGACGATAGGTCTCACGCGGATAGTTGGAGACAATTCCAGTGACTTCGATGGGCAGTTCGCCGATGCGCCAGCGGTAGAGCAGATCGACTAAGCAATGGTCGAAGCGCGAGGCGAGAATCATGACGCGACGACGCTCGTCACAGGACCGCAAGGTCCAGGTCATGCCCAGCGCTTCAGCGATCGGTCGGAAGCCGGAAGCGAGCGATTCGCGCGCGCCGTTCTCGCCGGCGTAATCGAAGACCACCCGCATGAAGAAGCGATCCGTCTGCTTGTCATCAAATTGCTGGGCATCGATGATGTTGCAATGCACTTCGAACAGATAGCGCGAAACGGCGGCGACGATGCCGGGCCGGTTGACGCAGGACAAGGTCAGCACAAATTGCGCAGTAGTCTGCATGGCGATGTCTCGTGAAAAGAAGGCTGGGACGGAGGAAGGACCGGAAAGGGGCGAAGGCCCCGTCAACCTCGGTCGGAGGTCAATACGCCGTAGGGGGCTGCCGATGCCGTCAGCCACCGCCAGAAACTTTCCGCGTAGGAGCGCGGGACGGCGATGTCGTATGTCGGCGCGTCGTCCACTTGCCAGATGAGAACGCTGATATGCTCAACCACGGTCTGCGCGGCGCATCCTGGCTGGAATGCGCGCGAATGCAGGTCAAGGGGCAGGCCCCGCATCAGGACTTCGCGGGTGGGCGGCCCGCTCAGTCGCAACACGCATTTCGCGTCGCTCTGGTCAACAAGAACAGCGCCATCGCCAAGTTTCAGCGCGAGCTCGACCATGGCGTTCTGGCCGGTCGTGGCCTCTACTGCCGCGAGCCACTGTCCAGGTCCGAGGCCGATGAATATCGCCCGACCAGCGTTCGCGTAAGCCGGACCGTCAGGCAATGCGATACCGTACATGGTCTTCACGCGAGAGGCCAATGCGCGCATGTCACGCCCGAGGGCACCAATCCCGATGAGGGCAAGATCGTTGCGTTCCGTGAACACCAGGCCTGCGGTCTGTTTCCCCTGCGGCAGTATCGGATGCGTGAACGGTGACCTCGGGGTGAGGCGGAGGCCCCTTTTCTGATCATCAAGCACGAAGGCGTTCTCCGGCAGGATCGTAGAAGATGGGGTCACAGACTTCCACTTCGGTGTCGCCGTGACGGACTGGATCATGGGCGCGCACGATATCCCCGATCCGCGCGCGACCTCCACGGAGCAACCCAAGCGCGATCCAATGGTCAAGCACGGGTGAAAAGGCTGCGGATGTCAGATAACCCTCGTCAGCCGAAAGCGACGCCGCTACCCTGCGACCGAGAAGATGCGCGCCCGCTCGCAGGCGCGCCGAACGATCGACAGGCTTGAAGCCAACGAGCGCGGGACGGTTGGCATCGGTGAGCGCGGGCCGTCCGGCGAGGACGCGGCCGATGTAGTCCTTCTTCGTGGACATCAGTCCGCCAAGGCCAAGATCCCTCGCCGTCGTCTGGCCGTTCAGCTCACCGCCAGCCGCGTGACCCTTTTCGATTCGCAGGATCGTGAGGGCCTCGGTGCCGTACATCACGATCCCGTTCTCCCGTCCAGCTGCCATGAGCGCACGAACCAAGGCGTCGCCGTAGCGGGCGGGAACGGCGATCTCATACGCGAGCTCGCCAGAAAAGGATATGCGGAACAAGCGGGCCTGAACGCCTCCGCAGACCGTAATTTCGCGCGCGGCCATGTAGGGGAAGGCGACGTTCGAGAGATCATGCTCCGGATCGACCAGCCGGGTCAGCACGTCACGCGCCTTCGGGCCCGCGACGGAATACTGTGCCCATTGTTCGGTAACCGAGGCGAACTGGACATCGAGATCAGGCCACAGACACTGATGACAGAATTCCATATGCTGCAGCACGCTGGCCGCGTTAGCGGTCGTGGTGGTCATCAGGAAATGCGTATCGGCTAGGCGCGAGGTCGTGCCGTCGTCCATGACGAAGCCATCCTCACGCAGCATGAGGCCATAGCGCGCCTTTCCGATAGGCAAGTTCTTCCAGCCGTTGGTGTAGATACGTTCCAGTAAGGTCGCCGCGTCTGGACCCTGAATGTCGATCTTGCCCAGGGTGGAGACGTCACACACGCCGACACCGTCGCGCACGGCTCGCGCCTCCCGCCTCGCGCTCTGCAACCACCCTTCTTCGCCAGGCTTGGGGAAGTATTGAGCGCGAAGCCAAGCACCTGCCTCGACGAAAACCGCGCCATGTTCTGCAGCGAAGGCGTGGGAAGGCGTCAGGCGTGTTGGGCGGAAATCTTTACCGCGAGCATGGCCGCCCAAAGCACCGATGGCAACAGGTGTGAAGGGCGGCCGGAAGGTCGTGGAGCCCAGCGAGGCGATTGCCTTGCCCGACAAGGCTGCCATGGCGGCGAGACCGTTGGTGTTGGAGCTTTTGCCCTGGTCCGTTCCCATTCCGAGCGTGGTATAACGCTTGAGATGCTCGATGGCCCTGAAACCTTCACGCGCGGCGAGCTGGACGTCGGCGAGCGTTACGTCATTTTGGAAATCGACGAACGCCTTGCCTCCCTGGGACGCGAAGCTGAAAGTCTTGGCCTTGGCGGGGGCCGCCTCGTCGGCTGTCGTCCAGTGAGGGCATCGGCCGGAAAATCCGCATGCCTGCGCGGCGGCCAAGCCCCCCATGGCGCCTGTCTGCAACGCGCGCGCGAATGTGAAAGCACCGCCGGCGGCTCCGGCGATCGTCATTCCCGGTGGCATTCCGCTCGCCATGAAGCAGCCGCGCTCGTCGTCCCACGTGGGCTTGCCACCGAGATGCGCCGTCAGATGCACCGTGGGATCCCATCCGCCCGACATGGCAAGCAGGTCGCAATCCAACGACAGCCGCCGGCCATCGGCGGTCGCGATCTCCACCCCGCGTAGATGCCGTGTTCCGCGCGCGCGCGCGATCGATGCGTTGGAAAAAACTGAACATCCGATCTTTCGCGCCGCGTCTCGGACTGCCTCGGGCGCAGTCTTGCGCGCGTCGACGATGGCCGGAACGGTCACGCCCGCAGCCGCCAACTCCAACGCTGTGCGGACGCTGTCGCTCGTATTGGCGACGACGACGGCGCGCCGGCCCGCAGCTGTCCCGAAACGGTTGAGGTAGCTGCGCACGCTGCCTGCCAGCATGACGCCTGGGCGATCGTTGTTGTCGAATACGAGGGGGCGTTCGAGGGAACCGGTGGCGAGAACGCTGCGCCGGGCGACGATGCGCCAAAGCCTCTGCCGGGGGTGATGGGCCGCCGGTTCGGGCCGATGATCGCCGACGCTTTCCACCGCGCCATAGGTGCCGCCATCGTATACCCCAAAGACCGTCGTTCGCGGAAGAAGGCGGACATCGGGAAAAGTCGCGAGCTCGGCTTCCACTGATTGAGTCCAAGCCGGGCCCGCCATGGCGTCGATGACGACGTTCTCAGCCAGGCAACGCCCGCCGAGCTGGAAGTCACTGTCGCAAAGGATGATACGCGCACCGGTGCGGGCCGCGGCGAGAGCAGCGGCAAGGCCCGCCGGCCCCGCGCCGATGACGAGCACATCGCAAAAGGCCGTAACCTTCTCGTAGTGGTCGGGATCGTGTCCGGCCGCTGCGCGCCCCAAGCCGGCTGCGCGCCTGATCAGCGGCTCGTAAACCTTCTCCCAGAAGGCGGCAGGCCACATGAATGTCTTGTAGTAGAAGCCTGCCGCAAGCAGGGGCGCGAACAAGGAATTGACGGCCAACAGGTCAAAGCCAAGGGACGGCCAGCGATTCTGGCTGCGTGCGATCAAGCCATCGTGGAGCTCGACGACGGTCGCGCGGCTGTTGGGCTCTCGGCGTGCTCCGGCGCGCAGCTCGACGAGGGCATTGGGCTCTTCGAAACCCGCACTCAGGATGCCGCGCGGGCGGTGGTATTTGAACGATCGGCCCACCAGGCTGACGCCGTTGGCGAGCAGAGCCGATGCCAGTGTATCACCGGGATGGCCGGTATATTCACGGCCGTCGAAATTGAACGACAGATTTCGGCTGCGATCGATGAGCCCACCTTTTGGCAGGCGATGGGAAGTCGCTGCCATGGTCAGACCTCAACCATCTGCACGTCTACGGTCTGGGAAAGGCCGCGCGCGGCCGAAACCTGCTCGATGGCGTGGGTGCGCACATCCCGGACGACGACGAGCCACGCCCGGCATCCGCCTGTGTGCTGCCAGAATTCACGGTGGCGGCCCGCGGGGTTGTCGCGCAAATGCACGTAATCGACGAAAGCTGCCAGCGCATTCTCCGACCCGGCATCAGGACGCTGTAACGTCGCATCGCCCCGATAGGAGAACTCACTGACGCCACGCTCGCCGCAGAAGGGACAGGGAATGCGCATGGGCAGTCTCAGTGAAGGTTGGGCTGGGCACCAGCGCCCTTTTCGTCGATCACGTGTCCGGTCGCGAAACGATCGAGCCGGAAAGCGGCGTTGAGCGGATGCGGTTCATCCTTGGCGATCGTCCAGGCAAAGCACCATCCGGAGGCGGGTGTCGCCTTGAAGCCGCCGTAGCACCAGCCGGCGTTGAGAAAGAGCCCTTGAACCGGCGTGCGGTCGATGATCGGGCTCCCATCCATGGACATGTCCATGAGCCCGCCCCAATGGCGCAGGAGGCGAAGACGTCCGAGGCCTGGCATCAGCGCCATCGCCGACTCCGCGACATCCTCGATGGTCGGCAGGTTGCCCCGCTGGGCATAGGAGTTGTACCCGTCAATATCCCCGCCGAACACAAGTCCCCCCTTATCAGACTGGCTGACGTAGAAATGCCCCGCCCCGAAGGTCACCACGCCCTTGACGAGCGGCTTCACCGCCTCGGAGACGAAGGCTTGCAGGACGTGGCTCTCGATAGGCAGGCGCAGGCCAGCCATCGCGGCCACGCGGGATGAGTTGCCGGCGCAGGCCAGGCCGACCTTGCCGGCACCGATGAAACCACGCGTGGTCTCCACGCCGGTGACCCGCCCTTCCGTCGTGCGGATGCCGGTGACTTCACAGTTCTGGATGATGTCGACACCGCGCTTGTCGGCCGCCCGCGCGAACCCCCAGGCCACTGCGTCGTGCCGCGCTGTGCCGCCGCGCCGTTGCAAGAGCCCCCCTTGTATCGGGAAACGCGCGTTGTCGAAATCAAGCCGCGGAACTAGGGCGCGCACGGCATCGCGATCGAGAAGCTCGGCGTCGACTCCCGCCAGCCGCATGGTATTGCCACGTCTGGCGAATGCATCGCGTTGACTGTCGGAATGGAAGAGGTTGAGCACGCCGCGCTGGCTGACCATCGCGTTGTAGTTGAGATCCCGCTCAAGCCCTTCCCAGAGCTTCAGCGACCATTCGTAGAACGGCGTGTTTTCCGGCAAAAGGTAATTCGAGCGGATGATCGTGGTATTGCGGCCCACATTGCCGGACCCGATGTAGCCCTTTTCCAGCACGGCGACGCGCGTGATGCCATGTTCCTTGGCAAGATAATGAGCCGTCGCCAGCCCATGACCGCCTCCACCGACGATGACGACGTCGTAGTGGCGCTGAGGCTCCGCTTCGCGCCACGCTGGCGTCCAGCCCTGCTGTCCCCGCAAAGCCTGCGTCAGAATGGACAGTATCGAATAGTGCATTCCGCCACCTGTGGTGCGCAGCGTCTTTCCGCGGCGCGACCACTATGACCAATCGACTAAAGACGATTAGCCCAAGTGCGACATTCATATGACCATATGCGCCATCTCAAAAGAGCTGGCGATGAGGCTCTCCCTGGCCCAAGCCACGACCTTTCCGGTTCCGTTCCGCCGTTGGCGCGTAGCCGAAATGAGCTCTGTAGGCACGCGAGAAATGGCTGGCGCTGACGAAGCCGCAGGCGAGCGCCACTTCGAGCACGGACAGGGCCGTTTGTTGCATCAGATCTCGCGCGCGGCGGACCCTGAGCTCCAGATAGTATCGGCCAAGCGTGCAACCGAGATGCACCTTGAACAGTCTTTCCAGCTGACGGACGGACACGCTGGCGAGCGCGGCCAGTTCCTCACGCGACGCCGGTTCCTCAAGCCGTTTTTCCATGACGCCAAGGACCCTGAGTAGCTTGCCGTGGCTGACACCGGTGCGCTGACCGATGTCCATGCGCTGCGGACCATCGCCGTGGCGCACATTGGTGTGCAGAAACCAGTCCGAGACGGCCGCAGCAAGCCGTGGACCATGCCAGCGCGCGATCATGCCGTGCATCAGGTCGAGTGGGGTGATCCCGCCGGAGCACGTCATGCGGTCGCGGTCGATTTCGAACAGCTTGCCGGTCATTTCAAGCAAGGGAAACTCCTCGGCGATCCCGGCCATATGGTCCCAATGGATGGTCCATTTATAGCCGCCGAGCACACCGGCGCGCGCGAGCACGTACGCGCCGCCGGAAATGCCGCCGAGCGGTACCCCCTGGCGCGCCAGTATGCGCAGCCAAGCCAGCGTCTGGGGGTGACGGAAACTTTCGACGCCGGTGCCGGCGCAAACCATGACGAGGTCGAGTTCGATCTGCGCTCCGACATGATGATCGGGAACGATGGTGACGCCGTTCGAAGCCTGAATGGGCTGGCCATCGGGAGATATGTGGAGCCAACTGAAGAGTTCACGCCCGGCAAGGGAGTTCGCTGCGCGCAACGGTTCGATGGCGGCCGCGTAGGGGAGCAACGCAAAGGAGGGGACAAGGAGGAAACCGACTTTCGTCGGGGCTTCGGCTGATGAATAAGCGGTAGCCGGATTCTTGGGAGCGTCACGCATTGGAGCATGAACATCCGCCAGTCGGAATTAGTCAAGTCATGGTCGTTTTTAGGCACGCGCCTCGCGCACCTTTTGTCACGCTCAGGAACGGCTTGGTGTGGGGTATGCGTCGATGAAAAATCCGCCTTGTCGGATCGGGGTGGACACGAAACTCGCAAATGGCTGGCGGCCAGCAGAAGCGGGATGATCATAAAATAACAATCCAGTGTGTGGAGCAAGTTGATGAGACATCTTTCACTCTCTGCGGCGCTTGGCGCGCTGATGCTTTTTTTGGGGACGCCCGCCGAGGCAAAAGACTTGCGCGTTGCCTACAAGGCAGATCCCGCGTCGCTCGACAGCAGTGCGAACTGGGACGGAAACACGATCCGCTTCGTGCTGAATTTCTATGATCCGTTATTGGACTACGACGGCGAGAAATTCGTGCCGCTTCTGGCCGAACGCTGGGAGCAGGTTGAGCCGAAGCGCTGGCGCTTCTGGCTGCGCAAGGGCGTTAAATTCCACGATGGCCAGGAATTCACGGCTGACGATGCTGCCTTCTCGGTCATGCGCGCGACATTGCCGAGTTCGCGCGCCAAGAGTGTCGTGCGTGGCGTTGTGGGAGCCGAGAAGGTCGACGACTACACGTTCGACGTCGTAACGGATATCCCGCGCCCCTTCCTCATCAACATGTTCGACCGTCTGCCAATGCTGTCCAAGGCCTGGTCGGAGAAGAAGGGGGCCGCGGCGCCGGCGGACGCCGGCAAGGACCAGACAAACGCCGCGCTTCGGGAGGAAAACGGAACCGGCCCGTTCATTCTCGAGAAGCGGGATCCGGACAAGGAAACAATCGCCAAGCGTAACCCCAACTGGTGGAATGCGGCGAACAGCAAGGGCAATGTCGACCGGGTCGTGCTCGTTCCCATCGCGTCAGACGCCTCGCGCGTCGCTGCGTTGCTCTCGGGCGAAGTTGACCTCGTCGTCCCGGCCCCGTTGCAGGATATCGCAAAGCTCGAAAAGTCCGCTGACACCAAGATCTGGGCCGGCCAGGAGGCACGCGGCGTTTATATCGGGTTCGATGCGACCCGGCCGATGCTGCCCGGATCGAGCGAAAAGAATCCTTTTGCGGACGTGCGCGTCCGGGCTGCTGTTTATCAGGCCATCGATGCGGCCGCCATCAACCGCATTGTTATGCGCGGCCATGCCGGCCTCGCCAACATGATCGTGCCCCCGGGGGTGATCGGCTATGACGCCAAGCGGCCCCGGCTTCCGCTGGACGTCGCGAAGGCGAAGGCGCTGCTCACGGAGGCGGGTTATCCCAACGGCTTCAAGGTCGCCATGGATTGTTCGAACGATCGGGACGTCGGCGATGCCGCCACCTGCGAGGCGGTCGCGAGCATGCTGGCGAAGATAGGCATCACGGTCGACCTGCAGACCAAGCCGTCTACCCAGTTCCTGAGCACCTTGCTGAAAGGCGACAGCGTCCTCTACCGCTTCAGCTGGGGCAACAATGGCTGGGCGTCATCGAATACCATGAGCGACCTTGCCGGCTGCAAGCCGGAGGGTCAGCGCGGCTTTGCTCTGAGCGGATACTGCAACCCTGAGCTCGACAAGATCGTTGCACAGATCAATTCGGAATCAGATCCCGTGAAACGCGACAAGCTGACACGTGATGCGTGGGACATTCTCGACGCGCAGACGTTGTTCGTGCCGCTGCATTATCCCCCGGTCTTCTACGCATCGCGACCAAAAGTCGAGTTTGTGGAAGTAACGAATGATCCGAGCCTACGCTGGGCGTCTGTCCGCGTGAAATGATCACCTGCGGCGAGCGCCGTGCGCTCACCGGGACGCTCGTTACAAGTCCGGAACACCTGCCGGTATGCCCGGACTGAACCGCCCTTGCCGACAATACATCCACGGCCCGGGCATGCTGCACCCGAAAGGAAAATCTGTGTCGATCCAGCAAAACACCGCTGCATGGGGTGTGTCCGAGAAGGCCGCCAGACTGCATTCAGAGTCTTTCGTTTGGGAAGGATGCATTTCCTGGATCTCCATGGAGATTATGCATTCTGATCGCAAGAAGAAGAAAGAATGCCTTCCACGCTATCTTGCATCCGGCGCGAATTACGTCAGCCTGACTGTCGCTGGTGATTCCGGCGGTCTTGTCGCCTCCGCGATCCACTACATCGCGGGGGAGCGCAAGTTTATCACGGAAACGATGGCCGATAGCTGCATTCTCGTCGCCTCCTACGATGATCTCGACCGGGCCCGCCGCGAGGGTAAGCTTGCCGTCGGCTTCCATTTCCAGGGGTGCAACCCTATGCATGGCGGTCTCGCAGAAGAGCCGGGCGACACCAATCTCGTGCAGCTTTACTACGACCTCGGCATCAAGCAGGCCCTCCTGGCCCATAACCGGCGCAATATCTCGGCGGATGGCTGCCATGAGGACAGCGATGCCGGGCTCAGCACCTTCGGCCAGAAGCTGGTGAAGGAGATGTCCCGGGTCGGAATGATCCTCGATTGCACGCATACCGGCGAGCGCTCGACGATGGAAGCCATGGAGATCTACGACCAGCCCGTGATCTTTTCGCACTCTAATCCGAAGGCGATCTTCGATCATCCGCGCAACATCACCGACACGCAGATCAAGGCTTGCGCGGCGACCGGCGGCGTGGTGGGTGCCTGCGGATGGGGACCCATCGTCAATGCCAATAACGACGCCTCGCCAGAGGCGGTGATGAAGCATATCGAGTATCTCGTAGACCTCGTGGGCCCTGATCATGTCGGCATTGGCCTCGATTACGTCTATCAACCGGAGCTCACGACGCAGCGCATGCAGCGCCAGCCGGAGTATTATGCGCCGACCAAGGACATGAAGAGCTTTGGTTACGACGTGCCGCTCATGGCTTTCATGCCGCCCGAGGATCTGCCGAAACTGACCGAGCTTATGGTGCGGCGTGGCTATCCAGACGAGGCGATTAGCGGCATTCTGGGCAGCAACTTCAGGCGCGTGGCAAAACAGGTATGGAAATGACCGCATCCCCATCTCCAGCCTTGGCAGCAGAGGACAACGCCTTTGTTGCCTTCGCACGCGCTTGCCAAGCAGCCGTGCGTGCGGGCGGCGATATCCAGGGTGCGGTCGCAAAGCTCACGGCGGACTTCGCGCCCGGCTGGCGGATGCCCGACGCGCGCTACATGCAGTTGCAGCCGGCAGCGCCTTACGCCTCCTACCTGCTGTACCTTTCGCCTGAGTCCAACCTGTCGATAGTGCTCGATATCTTCATGGCCGGCCAAGCGGCGGTCACGCACAACCATCTCAGCTGGGGTGTGTTCACCTGCCTTGAAGGCACGGAGCGGGAGCGCCTCTATGACGCGCCAACCGATCTCTCGGCGGCGCCGCGCGAGGTGTCATCGCGTTTGCGTCCGCCGGGCGTGGTGACGCTGGCCGCACCGGAGAGGAACGCCTTCCATCAGGTCGAATGCGCGGAGGGGGAGCGTTCGGTGAGCTTGCATCTCTACGGCTCCGATATCGGGCGGATCGAACGCCAGCTCTGGGATGCTGACGCGCAACGCTACCGGCAGTTCACCGGGGGCTATTCCAACGAGATCCTTGGGTTGCCCGTCTATCTGGCGGCGAAAGACCTTTGAATGTGACCCGGTCCTGGTTGCTGCAGTCCCCGCGGGCCCAGGCGACCACGGACCCGGTTGGAAAGAGTCTCCGGATCTGACCTATGCTTGGACTGCTGCTGCGCCGCGCCATTGAATCGCTCATCGTCATGCTGGCCGTGGCGTTTGTCGCTTTTTCTCTCTTCAATTACGTTGGCGATCCCGTCAACAACATGCTGGGACAGGAAGCAACAGAGACCGAACGCGTGGCGATGCGCCAGCAACTCGGCCTTGACGCGCCGTTCCTGTCCCAGTTCGTCCGTTTTGTCGAAGGGGCGGCGCAGGGGCAGTTCGGCGTGTCCTACCGGCAAGCTCGGCCCGTAAGCGAGCTCATCGCGGAGCGGTTGCCAGCGACGCTGGAACTGAGCTTCGTCGCGATGCTTCTGGCGGTCGGGCTCGGCGTCGGCCTGGGGGTTTATACGGCGATCCATCGTGACAGCTGGCTGAGCCGCCTGTTCCTGACGCTGTCACTCGTCGGAATTTCCCTGCCGACATTCCTGACCGGCATCCTGCTCATCCTTGTGTTTTCCGTCACGCTTGGCTGGCTGCCATCCTTCGGGCGCGGGCAAGTCGTGCAGATTGGCTGGTGGTCTACGGGGCTCCTGACATGGAGCGGCCTCAAGTCGCTGATCCTGCCGGCCATTACGCTCGGCTTGTTCCAGATGACACTGATCATGCGCCTCGTACGGGCTGAGATGATGGAAGTCATGCGCACAGACTACATCAAATTCGCCCGCGCCCGCGGCCTCCCGCAACGCATGATCAATTTTGGGCACGCGCTGCGAAATACGTTGGTGCCGGTCATCACCATCGTAGGGTTGCAGCTCGGATCCATCATCGCCTTCGCCATCATCACCGAAACGGTTTTTCAATGGCCGGGCATGGGCTTCCTCTTCATGCAGTCGGTCACGTTTGCCGATATTCCCGTAATGGCGGCCTATCTGATCCTGATCGCGCTGATCTTCGTCATCATCAATCTTCTGGTCGACTTTCTGTATTACATGATCGACCCGCGTCTGCGGTCCGCTGGCACGCGAGGGCACTGACATGGAGCTGCTCCGCCGCTTTATCGACAGTGACATCGGTTACAGCTTCCTCAGGTCGAAGCTTACCCTTTGCGCTGTCTTCGTCGTGGCCGTGATCCTGATCGCAGCCGCGGGCGCCGACCTCCTCGCGCCACATCGCCCCTTCGATCCGGCTACGCTTGAGCTGATGGATGCTCTCACCCCCCCGGTCTGGATTGAAAATGGACGCTGGACCTACCCGCTCGGCACGGATGATCAAGGGCGCGATGTCCTGTCCACCATCATGTTCGGCGCACGAATCTCGCTCATCGTCGGGCTTGCCTCAGTGCTGCTCTCGATGGTGCTGGGCGTCACGCTGGGCCTCCTCAGCGGCTATGTGGGCGGAACGCTGGACAGCTTCATCATGCGCGTTGCGGAGGTCCAGCTCACCTTCCCGGCCATCCTCATCGCGCTGCTCATCGACGGCGTTGCCCGCACCGCCCTGCCACGCGATGTCCATGCCGAAGTGGCCATCATCGTGCTGATCTGTGCGATCGGTCTATCCAATTGGGTGCAGTATGCCCGGACGGTGCGAAGCTCGACGATGGTGGAGAAGGGCAAGGAGTATGTGCAGGCCGCACGCGTGATGGGCGTTCACCCCGCAATCATCATGATGAGGCACATCTTGCCGAATGTCGTCGGTCCCGTTCTCGTCATCGCAACCATCGGCCTGGCACTCGCGGTGGTCACGGAGGCGACCCTTTCCTTCCTCGGCGTGGGGGTCCCGCCAACCCAACCGTCGCTCGGCACATTGATCCGGATCGGCAACGATTTCCTGTTCAGCGGCGAATGGTGGATCGCGCTGTTTCCGAGTCTCGTCCTCGTCGCTATTGTCCTGGCCGTCAACCTGATCGGTGATTGGCTACGCGACGTTCTCAACCCGAAACTCCGCTGATGCGCATGCCACCGCAAGACACCCATACATCCGGTGATGCCGCCGCGCCGCTGCTTGCGGTGGAGAATATGAGCGTGCGCTTCGCGACACGGCGCGGGACGCTGACAGCCATCGACGATATTTCGTTCTCGATCGGCGCCGGCGAAATTCTGGGCGTCGTTGGCGAATCTGGTGCCGGCAAGTCCTTGACGGGCACCGCTATCGTTGGACTTATCGATCCGCCGGGTCGGGTGACCGACGGGCGTGTCACCCTTGCCGGCCGACGTATCGACAACCTCCCGCCTGAGGCGATGCGCCATGTGCGGGGACGGGAGATCGGCACCATTTTCCAAGACCCGCTGACAAGTCTCAACCCGTTGATGACCGTCGGCAGGCAGCTCAGCGAGACGATTGGCGTCCATATGGGGCTCGGCCAGGGGGCTGCCCGCGAACGTGCGATCAGCCTCCTGCGTGATGTGGGAATTCCCGCGCCTGAAAGGCGAATCGACAGTTTTCCGCATGCCTTTTCGGGGGGGATGCGTCAACGTGTGGTCATCGCATTGGCCCTTTGCGCCGACCCCAAGTTGATCATCGCCGACGAGCCGACCACTGCTCTGGACGTGTCCATCCAGGCCCAGGTCATCAACCTGCTGAAGCGGCTGGTCCGCGAGCGAGGCGTGGGAGTTATGCTCGTCACCCATGACATGGGGGTCATCGCGGAAATCGCCGACAGGGTCGCCGTGATGTATGCGGGACGCATCGTCGAGATCGGGCCCGTGCGTGAGGTGCTTAAGGCGCCGAAGCATCCTTATACAGCCGGCCACATGGGCGCGATCCCCCGCATCGGACATGGCGAGCGCCTTGTTCAGATTGACGGTGCGATGCCGCGGCTGGCGGCCATACCCCCCGGGTGTGCCTTCAATCCCCGGTGCGGCAGGGTGATGGATGTATGCCGGGTGACGAGACCCGAACTCGTCCCGGTGGCGCGGTCGAGGGCGGCCTGCCTGCTGTATGATCCGGGAGAGGGGATGTCATGATCACGCAACCCGGGACCCTCGACAGCGCGTCGCCTGCCTCCTCCACGCCGCCTGCGTTGGTTCGCATCGACGCGCTCCAGATGCATTTCGACGTCACGCCGTCATTGACGGCCAGACTGCGGGGCCGGACTCGCATGCTCAAGGCCATAGATGGTGTGAGCTTTGAAATTCCGCAGGGTGCCACCTTCAGCCTCGTCGGAGAATCCGGCTGTGGCAAGTCTACTGTCGCGCGATGCGTGGTCGGCCTCTATCAGCCGACGGCGGGGCGCGTTGTCTTCGATGGCGTCGACATGGCAGGTTTGAAGAGCCGCCGAGCGGCCAAGCCGGTGCGCCGCCGTCTTCAGATGATTTTCCAGGACCCTTACGCCAGCCTTAATCCGCGTTGGCGGGTCGCCGATATCATCGCAGAGCCGTTACGCACCCACGGTCTTCTCCCGGACCCGAAGGCGCGCATGCGGCGTGTCGAGGAACTGCTGTCGCTGGTCAGCCTGCAGCCGCAGGATGCGCAGAAATATCCGCATGAATTTTCCGGCGGCCAGCGTCAACGCATCTCGATCGCGCGGGCGCTCGCCGGCAATCCCGAGTTCCTGGTGTGTGACGAACCAACGTCCGCGCTCGACGTGTCGGTGCAGGCGCAGATCCTGAACCTGATGCGGGACCTTCAGCAAGAATTCGGACTGACCTATCTGTTCATCAGTCATAATCTCGCGGCCGTATCGCATATGTCGGACCAACTCGGTGTGATGTATCTCGGGCGACTCGTCGAATGCGGAGACGCGCGCAAGATTTTCGATCGTCCGCTCCACCCCTACACGCAAGCCTTGCTGGCCGCGATACCCGATATCGAGATGGGCGGCGCCGAGCGCCAGCCCATGGCAGGCGACGTGCCGAGCCCGATCGATCCGCCGTCCGGCTGTACGTTTCATCCGCGCTGCCCCCTTTCGACGGAGCGTTGCAGGCGAGAAGCCCCCCAGCCGCGCGTGGTCTGTGGAAGGTTTGTCTCATGCCATTATGTAACATGAGCAGATCATGATCGCTCAGGTCCCTCGATATCTAAGAAATTGCGGCTGATGATACGGAAAGAAGAGAGAAGCCATGCGCGATGTCTTCCGCGCTCGCGTCTTCCATGAGCGCGGACTGGACGACGGTTCCGAGCAGCACCGACAATAGCAGTTTGGCAATGGCATCCGCATCTGAGGGCGATCGAGCGGGGCCCCAGCCTATTGCGAGCCTGCTGAGGTTCTCGCGGAACGCGGCGTAGTAGGTTTGCATCGTCGCGCGAAGCCGCCTGTTGCGCTGTGCCTCACTCCATCCCAGCAGCGCGATACGCCTCAGATCGTAGCCATCGCGGACCGCAAACGTCGTGATGACCGGTAGCAGTAGAGCGATCAACTCCGCCGCCGAGCGCGGCGGCTGCCGCTGGATTGCTTCGCCGAGGAGCACTCTCAGGCGCTCGAGGGAGGTTGTAACAGCAGCAAAGATCAAATCATCCTTGCTTTTGAAGTAGCTGTAGACGGCTCCCGCCGACAGGCCGCTGGCTCCAATGATGTGCTGCATCGTGGTGGCATGCAGTCCCTCCTTGTCGAAACAGCGCCAAGCGGCGTCGAGGATTTGGCTACGACGTGTTTCGCGGGCTTCATCGGAAATCTTTGGCATGACCGTTCTTAAAACGAACGGCCGTTCTTTACAAGGCGCCTGTATAGGATTAGAGAACGGTTGTTCGTTTTTCAAAGGAGGCTGGACATGATCACCGTGACGGCAATCGAGACGGGCAAGGCGAGAATGAAGACGGCGCAGCGAACCGGTCGAGAGGGACGCGGTGGCTTCGGACGCAAGATCGACATTTTTCGCGACCGCAATTGGGTCGACCCATTGCCAATCTTTTGCTTCCTGATCGACCATCCGGAAGGCAAGTTTCTGGTCGATACAGGTGACACGTGGCGCAATTCCGTCCCAGGCTATTTGCCACGCTGGAACCCGTTCTTCACCAAGGAGGTGGTGATCAAGGTCGCCCCGGGCGAAGAGATCGGTCCGCGTCTTCATGACCTCGGCCTTGACCCCGCGCGCGACATCGCCGCGGTCATCCTGACACATTTCCATCACGACCATACCGGCGGGCTCGATCATTTCCCGCACAACCGCATCATTGCTTCCCGCGAAAGCTATGACGCATCCCGTGGCCTGAAGGGGATGCTTGCGGGTTGCTTGCCCCAGCGTTGGCCGATTTGGCTGAAGCCGGAACTGATCGCGATGGACGGTGATGCTTTCGGGCCATTTCCGACATCACATCCCATCACCCAAGACGGCCGCATCCTCCTGGTACCTACTCCGGGGCATGCCAACGGCCATGCGTCTGTGATCGTCCGTGCGGAGGACGTGACCTACTTCCTCGCCGGCGATGCAACCTATGACACGGTCAATCTGCGGGCGGAGAAGGCCGATGGGGTTACGTTTGATCCCGATCTGTCGGTCCGCACGCTGCGTATGATCAAGGAGTTTGCCGAGGGCGAACCAACGGTCGTCCTTCCGGCCCATGATCCGGACGGGCTCAGGCGCCTGGCTGAAAAAGAAGTGTTCTGATGGTGGCTACCAACCGACTATCAGGGACGACGGCGGTCTCACCACACCCAAGGCGGTCTGCCAGAACCTCAAGCCCCAAGGCGCGGGTCGCCGCGTCGGCGCCGATCCGCGCAACGGCGGCATGCGCTCTCCGGGCGGGCTTCGAGGCTATTCCGGACGCCGGCCACACGGCATCGATTGACCGGGCGCGCGAACTTGCCGTGATCGTGCGCGGTTTCTTGGGTGAGGCGGCGTGCGCCTCACCCGGCATCACATAATGAGAGCAAGCGGGTCATGGAGACGCGTTGACGATCACGGCTTTGCCGCTTTGCGCCGAGAGCAATGCGGCGTCAGCGAGGGCCAGCGCACTGACGCCGTCTTCGATGGACGGCGATGGTGGAGCGCTGCTGGATATGCTGTCGATGAACGCGGCGATCTCTGCAGCATAGGCTGCCGCGTAGCGGGTCATGAAGAAATCGTGGAGCGGCGGGCGCAAATAGCCGTTTGCGGTGGCAATCTCGATCGAGACCGGACGCTGGTTTTCCGCGGCGACCGACCCCAGGGACCCGTGCACCTCGATACGCTGATCGTAACCATAGCTCGCCCGCCGGGAATTCGAGATAATCGCCTGCTTGCCGTTCGACGTGGTCAAGATCAGGCTCGCGGTGTCGTAGTCACCAAGCTCATCGATGCCTGGATCGATCAAGGCGGCCGCAGAGGCCATGACCGAATGAATATCCTCCCCGAGCAGAAATCTCGCCATATCGAAGTCATGGATCGTCATGTCGCGGAAAATGCCGCCCGACACCTTGATGTATTCGGGTGGCGGTGGGCCCGGATCACGACTGGTAATCGTAACCATCTCCACTGCGCCAATGACGCCGTCGTCGATCGCCTTTCGTACGGCGCGGAAATGCGGATCGAAACGGCGGTTGAAGCCGAGCATGACCTTCGCCCCGGTGTTGCGTACGATCTCCAGGCAGGCCTTTGCGCGGTTGATATCGAGGTCGATCGGCTTTTCGCAGAAGATCGCCTTGCCGGCCTTGGCGAAGCGCTCGATCAGATCCGCATGGGTATTCGTTGGCGTGCAGATGATAACCGCGTCGATGGTCTTGTCCGCCTCGATTGCATCGATCGTGCGGACAGCGCAGCCGGTGCCCTCGGCTATCGCCCGCGCGGCGTCCGGCATGACGTCGGCAACGGCCACGAGTTGCGCCCGCTTGTCCTCGGCGATCGCGTGTGCATGGACCTTGCCGATGCGGCCCGCGCCGAGAAGCGCCAGTTTCGTGACCATGATGACCTCTCGCGACGATGCGACGGACCGATGCCGTGCAGATTCCGCGCCCATCTGCCTTCATCCGATAGCGGCCGGAGCGCAGAAGCGTCGGGCAGGCTCAGAAATCAGAAAATCTATTCTATTTTGCTAGACTTCGCTTCTATTTATGTCAAGCATAACTAGAGAGTGCCGATGGCAAGCAGTGGAGTGCCCGCAAGTCCGAAGGCATTTGGTGAAAAGCTTCGGAAATTTCCGTCGGATTGCCGAAGAGACTGCGAAAAGGCGTCGATTACTTTGCCGAACGCCTTATATCGCCTAAATCTTCGACAGAATAGAAGTTCCCGGAGTTTTGCACGCTTCGCTCGGAGTGCTTGACAATCGCCACTCGATTCAGGAGGGGCATGCGCTGCTCGCCTTCACCTTCGCGCCTTATCTCGCGCTGACGGTCGAATTAGCCGAGAGCGCGGCGGCGGGTCGCACCCCGGTGGTGGCCGTCGCCTATTCGGCCCTCTGTCCAGGTTCAGGCCGACAACGGTTTTCGATGTGGATTTTGGCGCGTTCCGCTTCCCCCGCCGCGACGCTCTGTCTGGCAACAGTTCTGGCTATCAGCGGGGGGAAAGGCCAAGCTCTCGAGCCACTGAATTTTTATGGTGAAATGACTCAAGAGGGAATTCATAGTTTATTTTGTACCACGACGGAACGACCGCGCAGATTGCCGCCGTTAGGACAGGGAGGACGTTTTGGCGTCGCTCGATCTTATTACGATCGGCCGGTCGTCCGTGGATCTTCTCAGGCCCGAAACTTGGGCTCGATCTCGGCGGGATCGCGGAGTGGCCGGTCGAGAATGTCGCTGAGGTGCCCTGTCAGGGAAGCAACGGCCCATGAACAGTGTGAGACTGACCGCCGCGCAGGCGATGGTGCGCTACCTCGCCAACCAGATGACGGAGGAGGGGCAGCCCTTCATCGCGGGCCTGTGGGCGATCTTCGGGCACGGCAATGTCGCGGGCTTGGGCGAGGCCCTGGCCGACGCGCGCGAGGCGTTGCCCACCTATCGCGGGCAAAACGAACAGTCCATGGCGCATGCGGCGATTGCCTATGCCAAACAACTCCGCCGAAAGCGGGCCATGGCCGTGACCTCCTCGATCGGCCCGGGCGCGACCAATATGGTGACGGCAGCGGCGCTCGCGCATGTCAACCGCCTCCCGGTGCTGTTCATTCCGGGCGACGTCTTCGCCAACCGCGGCCCGGACCCTGTTCTGCAGCAGGTCGAGGATTTCGGCGACGGGCTCGCCACTGTCAACGACTGCTTCAGGCCCGTCAGCCGTTATTTCGACCGCATCAGCCGGCCGGAGCACTTGCTGACCGCCTTGCCGCGCGCCATGCGGACCTTGACTGATCCGGCCGATTGCGGGCCGGTGACGCTCGCCTTCTGCCAGGACACGCAAGCCGAGGCCTATGACTACCCGCAGAGCTTCTTTGAACAGAAGACCTGGTACCGGCGCCGGCCGCGACCTGACGAGAACGAGTTGCAAAGGGCTGTCGAGGCGATCAGGGCCGCGAAAAATCCTGTCATCGTTGCCGGCGGCGGCGTGCATTTCTCCGACGCCAACACGACACTGGCGGATTTCGCGAGTCGACACAAGATCCCGGTGGTCGAGACGCAGGCCGGCAAATCGGCGCTGCCCTGGGATCATCCGGCGAATTTCGGACCCGTCGGCGTCACCGGCGCCTCAAGCGCCAATGCGATCTGCAAGACCGCGGATCTGGTGATCGGCGTGGGCACGCGTTTCCAGGATTTCACGACGGGGTCCTGGGCGCTCTTCGGCAATCCGGAACGGCGCATCCTTTCACTCAATGTGCAGCCTTACGACAGCGCCAAGCATGGGGCGATCCCGCTCGTGTCCGATGCCCGCGTCGGGCTCGGGCTCATCAGCGCGGCGCTCGGCGACGCTTGCTTCGACATGCCGGCGGACGATCTGAAGCCGGCTTGGTTTGCCAAGGCGGAGGCCGTAACGGCCGCGCCACGGGACGGCAACTTCCCGCCAACCGACATGCAGGTGATCGGCGCCGTGCAGCGCGCGGCGCGCGACAACACGGTGGTCATGTGCGCGGCGGGCACCATGCCCGGCGAATTGCACCAGCTCTGGAAGGCGGGGAAGCCGCTCTCCTACCATATGGAATACGGCTTTTCCTGCATGGGCTATGAAATCGCCGGAGGGCTTGGCATCAAGATGGCCGAGCCGGATCGTGACGTCGTCGTCATGGTCGGCGACGGCTCCTACATGATGATGAATTCCGAACTGGCGACCGCCGTCGCCATGGGCCTCAAGATCACCGTGGTCATCACGGACAACCGAGGCTTCGGTTGCATCAACCGCCTGCAAATGGCCACCGGGGGTGTCGAGTTCAACAATCTCTACGCCCATACAAACCAGGCGAACCCGATTCGGATCGACTTCGTCGCCCATGCCGCCGCGATGGGTGCAGATGCCCGCAAGGTTTCCTCCATCGCCGATCTTGAGGATGCCCTGAACGACGCGAGGGCGGCCAGGATCACGACCGTGATCGTCATCGATACTGACCCCTATCCGACGCCGGAGATTGGCGGCGCCTGGTGGGACGTGGCGGTGCCGGAGGTGTCGACGCGGCAAGACGTCATGCAAGCCCGCGTTGCCTATGAGAAGGCGCTTCAGGAAAGGCACTGACATGCTCCTTTACGGCACCAATCCCATCGCCTGGTCGAACGACGACGACCGCTCGCTGGGCGCGCACATCAGCCTCGACCAGTGCCTGGACGAGGCCGCGGCCATTGGCTTCGACGGCATCGAGAGAGGGCACAAGTTTCCCCAGGAGCCAGGGGCCCTGAAGGCGGTGCTGGAGCCGCGCAAGCTGCGCTATATCTCCGGCTGGCATTCGCTCAACCTGCTCACCAACGTGATCGACGCCGAAAAGGCGGCGATGCAACCGGCGCTCGATCTGCTGAACGCGATGGGCTCGACGGTGATCATCGTCTGCGAGACTTCCAACGCCATCCACGGGGATGATGGCAAGGCCATCAATGACAGGCCGAAGCTGGCTGATGGTGACTGGGCGGGGTTCGGCGCCGGCGTCGAGGCGCTCGCCGCCTTCGCGGCGGGACAGGGCATTACCCTCGTCTATCACCACCACATGGGAACCATCGTCGAGAGCGAGGACGAGATCGACCAGCTGATGGCTCATACTGGCCCGCACATGAGGCTTCTGCTCGACACCGGTCATTGCCTGTTCGGCGGGGGCGATCCGGAGCGCGCAGCCAGAAAACACATGGCCCGTGTCGGACATATCCACGCCAAGAACGTGCGGCCGGATATCGCCGCGCAGGTCCGGGCGGAGGGCCTGTCCTTTCTGGAGGGAGTGCGCCGTGGCGTCTTCACCGTGCCTGGCGACACGGAAGGCGGCGTCGACTTTCCGCCGGTGCTGGCGATCGCCGCGGAGCATGGCTATCGGGGTTGGCTCGTCATCGAGGCCGAACAGGATCCGGATGTCCGCAACCCCCTGTCTTACCAATGCATGGGCCTGACCTCACTGAAGGGGATGGCGAGGGCGGCGGGGCTTGACACGGGAAAGAGCGGCGAATGACGACATTTCTCGGGCAGGCCCACCGGCATGTCCGGCAAGGTGCATGGATCTGCCGCCGAGGATACAGAAGGCCTTTCTGAAACCACGGAAAGGATGCCAAAACGCTACATCCATCCGATCGCCGCGGGATTTCGACGTCGCCGACAGCCTGCTGATTACCGAAGTCTTCACGCCTGCCGGATGGCCGTATCGGACGTCATGTCCAGACAATTCGGGTGGAACTGCGCGGCTCCCCAGGAGACGTAATGGTGTATAGCGACGGCGACAGCCTTGGCATGCCTTGCAGTATGAAGACCGCAGCATATGGAATAAACGCTGATAAATTTTACCGAGGCAAGCCCAATCCCGAGGCAATAGCCTGAAGATCAAAGTTTATTCTATACCGGGTTGGGCGTAAAATCAGAATTCCGTCGTAGATTTAGGCAGAGGCGGTGCAATCAGGCGCACATCAGATCCGGGCTCAGATGCCAACGCGGCGAGATTAGGTGAGATCGTCACGACTGAAGATAGTGTTGGAGATCAACAGGATACCTGCCGTGAGGCTCGCCTCCCGGCCGTAGAATTCTGCGAGGAGCCTCAATTGGAATTGGCGCGTCCGGCGGCATGTAGCCATTGCCGCGATGCGAGCTCCGATAGTCAATGATTGCAGTCGCGACCGCGCCAACAGAGCCAGCAATTGTGATGACGTAGCTGCCAAGATGCACTGAAGAGCGGCTAGCTGCCGCGTCTCACACAAACTCTTCGATGTGCAACTCATTCGCACCACAGAACCGCAATGCTCGAAGACAGCGCGCCGTTAGCTATGTTTGTGTTTGGGACGGTGACTCGTATCGATAGTTCGTGTACGAGAACCGTGCTGTGGCACACAGCGCGACTGTTGTGAGTAGTAATTATTAAGCAACGTCACGTGCTATGAACGGGGGCAAATGATGAACCAAACTGCGCAGAATCCAGGTAACGCTCGCTTTCAGAAATTCCAGGAAATGCTTGTCGAGGTTCTCAAGGACCCCGAGGCAGCCGCCCGCTTCAACGCCGAGGTCACGGATCCGGCGTCCCTGATCGCCTTCTCGGCATCAAGAGGCGTGCGCGTGACAGAGACCGAGGCTCAGGGCATTTTCGACGCGGCTGAGGCCGCCGTCAAGGAACAGCTCGAGGCAATCAAGGCTTCCGGAAAGAAGCTCGACGACAGCGAGCTCGAAGGCGTTGCCGGCGGGTTGAGCTGGGCCGCCGTCGGCGGTACACTCGGCGCCATTGCGGGCGTGGCCTTGGCCGCAGCTGCCTTGCCGGAACTGGCGGCCGGTGCCATCGCTATCCAGAGCGTCGCCTTCGTTGGCGAAGCGATCGGCATCGCGAGCGCCGGTGGATTGAGCGGCGCGGTTTGGGGCGGTGCGATCGGTGGCGTCAGCCAGGGCATTGCCAATCTGTTCAACGACTGAGGGGGAAGATCATGACTGACACGCAGAAGCAGTTTGCAGAGTTCATGACCTCTGTTCTCCAGGATGAGGCCAAGCTCAAGGCGTTCAACGACAGCGTGAAGGATGGCGAGACCTTGCGTCTTTACGCTGCGAGCAACGGCTTTGACATTCCGGAAGCAGAGGCTGAGCGGATCTTTGCATCGGCCAGCGAATTCGCGGCGTCTCCCGAGGCGCAAAAGCTGAACGACGACATGCTGGAAGGCGTCGCCGGCGGGATGAGCTGGGCCGGCATCGGCGCGATCGCCGGCGGTGTCCTGGGCAGCGCTGGTCTTGCCGTCGGGGTTTTGAGCTGCGTGGCGGCAGCGCCCTTTACAGGGGGCGGAAGCCTCCTCGGCGCCGCAGCGCTTCTCAGCGGCTCCGCGGCGGCCGGCCTCGTCGCGGGCTCTGCCGCGGCGGGAGCCGTTGGCGCCGGGCTCGGCGCCATCGGCGGGCATCTGATCGACGAAAGCGCCTGATCGATCCTGGCCGGCGTAGTCGAGGCGCGCCGGCCAGTCCACAGAACAACCAGTCAATGAGCAGGAATATAATTCGCGCGGAAAGTCGTTCTTCCCACCATGGAAGCCGGCTTTTCGCGCTTTCCGCTTTGCGGTTCGAATAAAGCCGACAGGTCACATTCCTTGCGAGCAATCGGAGATGGGGTTTGCACAGACAACCAGAGCAAGCGCGGATGCTTGACGACGACGAAGTCGACGCGGTCGTCGGCGGACTGAGCGCCGATACGGCCGCCATCCGACGGATGGTCGAGGAACGCCAGGCGGCGATGGCCAATGCGCCTAAGATCGAGATCCCGGTCAACGCGACAAAGCTGCTCGACAGGCCGGCCAATCCTTCCTGGGACAGCGCTGACTAACGCGCAGTTTCGTGAAGGCTCACCGCCGAGCCCCGGTAGCTGCCCAAGCCGCGCAACTGTCCCAGCTAGGGGGTGTAGCTGATCAGGCTGTTTGACGCCGTGCCAGGGCGGCAAAAACACCGTCCTTCCGCATCAGTTCGTCATAGTTGCCTTCCTCGACGACGCGTCCGGCATCGAGCACATAGATGCGGTCGGCCGCCGCGACGGTCGACAGGCGGTGAGCGATGACGATGCGTGTTGCTTCGAGATGGGCGAGCCGCTCGCTGACGATCTGCTGGCTGCGGTTGTCGAGAGCGCTGGTCGCCTCGTCGAACAGGATGAGCCGTGGCCGCCGCACGACCGCCCGCGCGATCAACAGGCGCTGGCGTTGGCCGCCTGAAAGCAGCATGCCGTTCTCTCCGGCGAAGGTATGCATCTTCATCGGCATCTGGCGAATGTCCTCGTCGAGGCCCGCCAGGCGCGCCGCCTCCCAGGCATCATCCTCACCCAGTGTGGAGCCGCCGAGGATGTTCTCGAGGATCGAGCCGGTCGCGGCGTGGCCATTCTGCAGCACAACGCCCATTTGTTTGCGGACCATGCGCATGTCGACCGAGGACGCTTCCTGCTGATCGAAGAACACCGAACCGCTCTCCGGTCGCTCGAAGCCGAGCAGAAGGCGCAGCAAGGACGATTTACCGGCGCCTGAGGGGCCGACGATGGCGATGAATTCGCCGGGCCGGGCGCGCAGGCTCACGCCATTGAGCGCGGTGGGCCCATCGGCCGCATAGCGGAAGACGACGTTGTTGAGCTCGACATCGCCGCGCAGCACGCCGGGATCGACGGTGTGCCCCTCGTCCTCGGGCAGGGTCTGCAGCAGCGGCTTAGCGCGCTCGTAGAGCGGAATGAGCCCGAGCATCGCCGGCACGACCCCGGCAAGCGAGAGCGCTGCGGACAGGAACTGCCCGAAGGCCGCGTTGAAGGCGACGAACTGGGCGATGCCGATCTCGACGCCGCCAAAGCCCACCATCCAGATGAGGAGCGCCATCGAAAGAACGCCGAGGGTGGCACCGAAGGCGTCGACTATGGTGGAGAGTCGCCGCTTGCGAAAATCGATGTCACGGCGGGCCAGAAAGAGCGGCGCCCAACGTGTGAAGGCGCGCGCCTCCGCTCCCGCGACTTTGAGCTTGCCGATTGCGATGATCGTCTGCAGCGACAGCGACTGCAGACGTCCTTCCGTCGCGAGCGCCTGTCTGTTGAGCGACATCATCATGACGCTCGCCACAACCGTCACGACAATCTGCACGCACACCAGCACGAGGGCGACGAGCGCGAGCTTCCAGGCATAGTAGAGAAGGAGGCCGAAGCTCGCGATCGAGAACACCGAGGACAGCAGGGTGTTCATGACCGCGCCGCCGATCGTGTCGCGCATCTGGTTGACGGCGCCGGCCCGCAGCGCGAGATCGCCCGCCGCGTAACGGCGAAAGAACACGGCCGGCAGGCGCAACAGCCTGTCCCACATCGCGCCCTCGAGGTCGGCATTCACCAGGGTCGCCATGCGCAGCAGGAGAAAGTTGCGCACCAGTTCGAAGGCGGTCGCGCCAAGCCCGAGCCCGGCCAAGCCCGCGACGAGCTGCAAGAGCATGCTGTGGGAACTCGCGGGGATGACGGTCTCGAACAGGATCTCCGTGCCGATCGGCGTGATGAGGCCGAGCAGGCCGATGACGAGGGCGATCGTCAGGGCCGGGATGGCGAGCGGGGTCGCAAGCCTCGCGGAAAAGCGCAGAAGGCCGTAGCCGTTGATTGGCTCGGCCGGAAGGGGCCGCTGCACCACGTAGCCGTATTCGCTGCAGCGCGCCGCCCCGTGTCGCGCCGTCCAGGGCTTGCCGTCGGGGGCAACGAGGTCATATCCGTGTCGCCAGCCGGTCCGCGCGAGCGCCGCGAGCGGCGTGCCAGCCTCGCGGTCGAACACGATGAGATGCTGGCCGCCGTTGCGCCACCAGCCCGCCGTCAGTTTCACGGGGCGCAGGCGCATCTTCGCAGCATGCGCGAAGGCTGAAAGCCGTTCCGCGGTGGGGGCGTTGGGTGGCGGGCAGTGGTCGAAGACCTCGTCTTCGAGAGCAACTCCGCTCGCCGCCGCCACTTCGCGGAAGGCGGACGCGAGCGGATCCTTGGGGTCTGCGACAGCCGCGCGGCGATCGCGCGAGATCAGGCCAAGGAAAGGCTTGATCGTGAGAAGACGCATCTGCTCCGGGGCTTCGGCGATCTGCTCGGCCGCCTCCACCGCCTCGGTGCGCATAAGGCCTTCGATCGCCGCCGTGATGCGGTTGCCGTAGCTACGAAAGGCCTCTGACAATCCGCCTGTCGCGGCGAGTGCCTGGCTTGTTCGGCAGGTCACCCGGGCCATCTCGCCAACCGCCGTCGCCCCGCTCGGCGACGCCGCCGCTATGGGCAGGGCGAGCGCGCCCGGTTGCAGCGCCGCCTCGGGCGCCAGATCCGGTCGCACGAGGCCTTCCTCGACCGTCAGCCACAAAAGGCCACGGTTGGGGCGCGCGGGCACGTCCTTCGGAAGGCCGCCGAGTTGCTCGGTCAGGTCAATGGTTCGGCCGGTCGTCGTAGCCGCGAAGGCACGCGCCACGCGCTCGACATGGGCCTCGACGAGATCGATCGCGCGCCCGTCGCCGGCGTCAAGCACCTGCCCCAGCGCCGTCAGGTCGAGGCTGCGCAGGCGAGTTTCGCCGGTGGCGGGAAAGCCAAGCAGCGTGAAATCCGAGGAGGCGGCAATGGGGAATACCGCCTCGCCAGCTGGAACGGAAAGGACATGCCGGTGGCTTCCGGCCCGCCGCGGATCGGCGAGATAGATATCGAGCGCGCCTGTCTCGACGAAAAGCGCCATGGCTCCAAGCGTTACGGGGCCGCGGCCTATGTCGATCGGCGTCGGCGTGAGCGTGGTGTCGATCGCATCAGGCAGCACGGATCAGCTCCACATATGGGCCGCCGGCCGCCCAGAGTTCATCATGCGTGCCACGCTCGACGACCTTGCCCTTGTCGAGCACGATGATCTCGTCACTGTCGCGTATCGCGCTGAGGCGATGGGTGACGAGAATGAGCGAGCAACCGCGCCGCCGCAGGTTTTCCAGGATGCGCGCTTCCGTCGCCGCATCGAGGGCCGAGGTTGCCTCGTCGAACACGAGGATACTTGGCTCTCGGACCAACGCGCGGGCGATTTCGAGGCGTTGCGCCTGCCCGCCCGACCAGTTGGACGCGCCCTCGTTGATGGCGCCGTCATAGCCACCCCGGCGGCTCGCGATGACATCGTGGATATCCGCGTCACGGGCGGCATTGACCAGACTTGCCTCCGTGACGTCAGGGTCCCAAAGGGCAAGGTTCTGCCGGACGCTGCCATCCATCAGGACGATGTTCTGGTCGACGAAACCGAGCGACAGGGCGCGCACTGCCGGATCGACGTTCCGCGCCGGCCGGCCATCAAACAGCACGTCCCCGGACCACGGCTCAGCCAGACCGACCAACATGCGGGCGATCGTCGACTTGCCGCTGCCGGAGCGGCCAACGAGCGCGACGCGGGCGCCAGGCGCTATGGAAAGGTTGAAGTTCTCGATCAAGGGCGGCGAGAGCGGATTGTAGCCGAACACCAGGTCGCGCACGGCAACGGCGCCGGAGAGGCGCTTGCCTTCGTCGTCGTCTCCGCCGTCATCGAGGTTGGCGGGACGAGCGTCCCAGCGCTCATCGAGAGGATAGCGCATGACGTCGTTGACGCGCTCCAGATTGCCCCGCAGTTCGCGCGTGCTAGAGGCGATGCCGACGAGCGCTTTCACATGGCCCGAAAAACTGGCGAGAAGGCTCTGGAAGGCCGCCAGCGTCCCGACCGTGATGATGCCGTCCATTACGCGGAAGCCACCAACACCGAGGATCGCGGCCGTCGCCACGGCATTGAGGAAGCCGGGCACCAGGTTGAGCAACTGGGCCGGGACCTGCATGGCCTGCATGGCATTCATGACGCGCGCCTGCGTCGCGGCCCAGCGACTGAAGAAGTCGTCCTCGGACGCATTCGCCTTCAAAGTCTCTATGGACTGGATGCCGTTGATGGCGACCGCGGAAAGACCCGCCTGTTCGCGCAGGAGGCCGCGCACCGCATTCTCCTGCCACCGCGCGACCGACCGCATGAAGACGGCATTCAGCGCCGCGAGCAGGATGCCGATTGTGGCGAGCAGAGGGTCGTAGAGGGCCATCAGCCAGGCGTAGAACACGGCCGCGAGGCCGGACACGAAGAGCGTGGAAACCTGGCTGCTGATGAGCGCGCAGATCTGTTCGGCCGACTGCAGCCGCGCGGCGACGTCGCCCGCATAGCGTTGCGCGAAGAAGCGCGGCGGAAGGCGCAGGACGTGCCACGTAAGCTCGACCCCCATCGCGGTGCCAAGCTTCCATTGCAAACGGCCGAGAAAATACCCTTCGAGCCAGCTGAGGATGCCGCGCATGATGGCCGCAAAGACGAGCCCGAGAAGAAGCGGTCTCAACCAGTCGCCGAGATTGTTGACCAGAATTTCGTCGACGAAGATCTTTGTTGCGGCCGGCACGAAGATGCCCGGCAGAAGCGCCGCGATGCCGGCGATGGCCAGGAAGGCGATCGCCGCCTTCGAGTTCGCCAGGAGATCGAGGACAGGCTTCCAGACCCGGGGCTTGTTGCCGCCGCGCTGGAAGTCCGGGCCCGGCTCCATCGTCAGCATCACCCCGGTGAAGGAATTGTTGAACTCCTCATGGGTGACGGACCTCGGCCCGCTGGCCGGATCATTGAGATAGACCTTGTGACGGCCGACCCCTTCGAGCACGACGAAATGGTTGAAATCCCAGAACAGGATAGCCGGCAAACGACGCTGGCCGATACTAGACGGCTCCACGCGCCAGCCTTCGGCCGTCAAGCCGAAGGACCGTGCCGCGAGCAGAAGGTTTTTCGCCTTGCTGCCGTCACGCGACACGCCGCAGGCGACGCGGAGATCCTCCAGGGGCACCCAGCGGCCGTAGTGCGCGAGGATCATCGCGAGGCAGGCCGCCCCGCATTCGACGGCCTCCATCTGAAGCACAGTCGGCACGGAGACGCGTGGCGTCGAAGTGAAGCGGACTTGCTGCTCCTGGCTCATAGGCCGAGCCAATGCCGGATGGCGGGGATGACGAGCGCGATGGGGCGCCCGGTCCGCACGGTGACCTGGCCTTCGAGCAACGTGCCGGAGGAGAGCTCCACCTCCTGGCCGCGCCGTGATGTCCAACCGTAGCTTTGTGGCCCGTCTGGCCCCTTCTCCAGTCTGATCTCAACCTGAAGCGGCGGCCCCATGCGCGAGAACTGCCGCGCCAGATCCCGGTTGCTGAGCCGCTCCGCCAATGCTGTCTCGGTTTCAGGCACGGGATCGACCTTGACCACCGTGCCGATGAGCGAGCCGTATTCCTCTTTCTTGGCGACGGATGGCGATATTCGCACCTCCATGCCTGGGTGCACCTGCTTGCCGGCCTCGGCCGGCACGTAGAGCAGCGCCTGCAGCCGATCATCGCCCGTCTCGATGACGAGGAGCCTTTGGCCGGCGGAGACCAGGGCGAAGCCGCTGACTTCATCGAGAACGACGGTCCCGGCGACCCTGGAGCGTATCGAGGTGGCGAGCTCCTGGGAAACGCCGATCTGGGTGCGCTGGCCGACGCTGTCGCGCAACTGCCGCTCCAGCGCCTCGAGTTCCTGGGCGTGCTGGGATTGAAGGGCGAGCAAGGAGGCGTCCAGCGACAGAAGGTCGGCGCGCGCCTGAGAGATCGATTCCCGGGCGGCGAACATGCGCTCGCGCACCTCCAGAATGCGCTCGGAGGTGATCAGGCCTCGGGCCTGAAGGCCTTCGCGAGCGTCCAGCAGCGCCTGCAGCTCACGCACCCGCGACTGCCCGAGGTTGATGACCTCCTCCAGAGCCTCGCGCTTGCGTTGGGCGACGCGCTGCTCATTGACGAGCCGCTCGCCGAAGCGGGCAATGACGTCCGCCCGCTGCTGGTTCAGCTGTTCGACGCGGCTGCTGGCGTCGGCGAGGCGCTCTTCCTCCTCCGGGGAGGATAGCCGGGCGATGAGCTCTCCCTCCTTGACCACGTCCCCACGGTCGGAGAAGCTTTCGAGCCAACCGGATTTCGGTGCATAGATGTTGACGAAGGCCCCGTTCTCGCGGACGAGCAGGCCCGGCCCGGACACTGTGACGCGATAGGTTCCGAAGATCGACCAGGCCGTGCAGCCGACGATGATGGCCGCGGCGGTGCTGAGCGCCACCCAGCCGAGCGGCGAAGTCACCTTGAGCGCCTGATCCAACTGGTTGAGGTTGGACAGGTTGTCCAGGGCCTCGCGACGAAAGAGGTTGCTCATCGCACCGCACCGATGCAGCCTGCCAAGACCATCCAGCTGCCGATCGATCTTGCTCCAGCTGATCCGCTGACGATGGCGGTCCGAGAGCGCGCATAGCCAATAGCTGCGACAATGCCGAGTTTCATGGATGCCCCCCTTATCCCTCAGACCGCATATAGCAAAAGCCATGGAATAGAGAAGGGCAACGTTAGATCTATGCTTACCACCACGTTACTGTGCGCGATGCTGCGGCGTTGCCTATTATTTGTCTTCGATCGCAAGTGGACTCTGCGTTCGCTTTGGCCTTGACCCAAGCTTGTCGTGAGCTGCACCGCGCTCTCGGGGCTGTTCGGACAATCAGCGATAACGTTTTGAAGGGGAAGCTTATGCCCATGGCGACGGAGATCGCCGCGCCCCCATCTTCCGCGAGGCGTGCGGCGAAAGCTGAGGTCCGCTGGCAGATGGCCGAGCGACGGATAGTTTAAATCGCCAACCTGAGCTGCCCGCCGTCTACGGGAATGTTGGCGCCGGTTATATAGCCGGCGTGCGGCGAGGCCAGAAAAACAACAAGGCTAGCAATGTCATCCGGCTGGCCAAAGTGCCCCGCAGCAATGTTCGTGGATATATATTCTTCGCGCAGCTTTTCGTCGGGATGCAGAAGCTCCCGGACCTGCACGCTGTCGATGCGGCCGGGAGCAACGCAGTTCACCGTAACGCCACGCGCTGCCACCTCGAACGCAAGTGATTTGGCCCAACTCTGTAACGCCGCCTTCGCGGGTGACGACGCATTCATGACCCTGGCGATTGTTCCCCCCGTAATGTTTATGACCCGGCCCCAGCGCTTCGCCAGCATATCGGGCAAGAATTCGTTGGTCATTCGCCGCGCTTGTACAAAATTTAAGTAAAAACTCTCGTCCCAAACTGGCGGCCCAGCAAAAATGTCGCAGGGCCGCGATCCCCCGGCGTTGTTCACGATGATCTCAACCGCGCCGACGTCGGTGCGAAGCCATCGAATTGTCTTGTCAACGCCGTCCGCGGTTGCAAGATCGGCAGAGCATGCGAAGACGTCCGTACCGCGCATGGCCGGATGCCTCAGGCATGCCTGGAGCGCATCGCGGTTCCGCCCGACGATTGCGACGCGACAGCCCGCGCCGGCGAGCGCCAGAGCGATGCCCTTGCCGATACCCTGGCTCCCCCCGGTTACCAGTGCCAGCTTGCCGGCAATCCCCATTTCCATGTGCCGACCCATCCGAAATCTCATTGTGCAATCACGATGTGATCGATAACATCGGCTGTCAATCGAAAATGATTTTGCCCGTTCGCACCCTTCGGAACGGGCAACAGGAAAGACGCCATGGACATTTACGACGCGCTCATCCTCGGGCTCGGCCGAATGGGGCTGCCGATGGCTGGACACATGCGCAAAGCCGGTTTCTCGGTAAAAGGGTATGATCCGCACCCGGACCGACGTCGTCTCCTGGCGGAGACGGGTGGCGAGGTCGCGATCGATCTTGCCACAGCAATCACGGCGGCCAATGCCATCCTCGTCATGGTCGGTTCGGAAAAGCAGGTGACGGATCTGTTCGATGGCCCTGCGGGATTGGTCGCTAATGCCCGTCCCGGGGCCCTCGTTCTCATGATCTCAACGGTTTCGCCTAAATTCGTGCACGCGCTTGGCGAGCGCGTCGCCGGCAAGGGCATCAGGGTGGTGGACGCGCCGGTCTGCCGAGCTGAGATGGGGGCGATTGCCGGTACGCTGCTAACGCTTCTATCGGGGGCGCCGGCCGACTGTGCTGATGCCGAACGGCTGATGCGCCCTTTCTCGGCTGATATCGAACACGTCGGGAACCGTCTCGGCGCGGCGCAGGTCGCCAAAACCGTCAACAACATGATCCTGTGGGCAGCTGTCACCGCGAACTATGAGGGCTTCATGCTGGCGGAAAAATGGGGGCTTGATATTGCCGCGCTGCGCCGAGCGCTGACAACGTCCAGCGCCGACAACTGGAGTCTCAGGCACTGGGATCGCGTCGGTGAGATGCCCTGGTCGCTCAAGGACATGGAAATTGCGCTCGCGACAGGCGAGGAGCTCGGCATTGCCATGCCAGTCAGCGCGACGGTGAACGAGGAACTGCGGAAGCTCCCCCTGCTGAGCCACGCCTGACCGTTCGCATTTTGGATAAGAGGGAGGTTGTTTTGATCGCAAAGAATGAATACGACGTGGCCATTGTCGGTCACGGCATTGCTGGCATGTCGGCGGCGGTTTCGGCGGCCGAACAGGGGGCGCGGGTCTGCGTGCTCGAGCGCGCTCCCGAAGGGGAAAGCGGCGGCTGTACGCGCAACACCGAGGCCTATATGCGCCTCAAGAATGAAAACGAGCTCTCGGATGATTTCGAGGAGGAAATGGCGGCGGTGGCGAGCGCCAATCCCGATCCGCACATGATTGCCGAGATGGCTGGGCCCGAAGGTGAGTGGCCGAGCGTCATACGCGCTATGAACGTGACGGATCCGAGTTATCTCGACACGTTTGCATCCAGCGCGGTACCGACGATCCATTGGCTCAAGTCTATGGGCGTCCGCTTTCTTGAGACCAATCTTCCGCAGATCACCTTGCGAAACCAACCGATGATCGCGCCGAGCGGCGGCGGCCATGCGCTCCTCATGGCCCTTCTTGAGAGAGCGAGGAAAAGCGGCGTCAGTTTCTACTATGAAACCACCGCAACCGGCTTGATCCAGGACGACAACGGCGCTGTCGTTGGCGTCAAGGCGGTGATGCACCAGAACCGCCGTGTCGATTTCCGGGCCAAAGCCGTGGTGCTCGCCAGCGGGGGCTTCGAGGGGAGCCCAGAAATGTTGGCCCGTTATATCGGGCCGGGCAGCATCAATATCCGGCCTGTGGCGCGCGGCGCCCATTACAACCGCGGCGAGGGCATCCGCATGGCGCTTGAGATCGGCGCCGCGCCATCAGGCGACTACGGCTCCTATCACTCGACGCCGGTCGATCTGCGTTCGGGGCGCCAGGAGGCGAAGGTCCTGATCTTCGCCTATGGCGTCGTCGTCAACAAATACGGGCAACGTTTTGCGGACGAGGGGCAGGGCGCCGACTACACCAACTTTGATCGGATCTGCTGGGCGATCCAGAAGCAGCCGGACGGTGTCGGCTATGCGATCTACGATTCAAGCATCGAGGATATTCCGAACTACAAGAAAGCCATTTATTCCGACCTGCCACCGGTAAAAGCCGACAGCATCGGCGAACTCGCGGCGAAATTGGGCATCCCGGCGAAACAGGTCGAGGAGACCATCGCGGGCTATAACGCGGCATGTCCGCCAAGCTCTGGATTTGATCCCGCCGTGGCGGACGGACTGTCCACAAGGGGCTTGACGCCACCTAAGTCGAACTGGTCACGGCCGATCGGGAAGGGCCCGTTCTACGCTTATCCGCTGATCCCATCAGGGATCATCACATTCGGAGGCATAAAGACGGACTCGGAAGGACGGGTGTTGAACGCCGATGGCGAGCGTATTCCTGGTCTTCTGGCCGCGGGCGCTTTAGTTGGGGTTTATCATCGCAGATATCCGGCTGCGACATCGGTTCTGCGTGGCGCAACTTTTGGCCGCATCGCCGGAAAGAGCGCTGCCCGTGTGCGTCACAACGAACCGGTGACGGCGCCGTAATACGTGGCATTCGTGCGGGCAGGCACTGGCAATGATTCCGCTGCCGCGTCAAGCGAAAGCATTGGATCCGCGTGGCTTGGAAGGAGGTGTTCCCTCGGCGCCATCGCTTTCGATGGTTGTCAAAGGGATCATCCCGGCGTGGCCGTCGTGCCAGGGGCGTAATCGAGATGGTATTATCTGCAGTCGCTCAACAGCGGCTGCAGGTATTTCCGTTTGTCGAAGGGAATATCGGAGGAAATCGTCGTTCTTGGCCCGTTCTCGTGAAAATCGCGGCGATTTGTAGTTTTTGACTTCACAGCGTTAGCCGGCTGCGCTATATGTTATCGATAACATAACGGGCCAAAACACCGCGGCCGAGATCCAGTCGGGAGGAGAGGTTCACATGGGCATGAATAAAAGAGCCGTGCCGTGGCTGCGTATGGCGGCGCTTGCAGGGGCGATCGCGAGCACGATCGGTGTGTCGGCCGCGGCGGCGGAGGAGATCAAGATCGGCGTGCCGCTCTCCCTCACTGGCCCTGTTGCATTCGCAGGCGTGAAGATGCGGGACGCGATGGAGATCGCCTTCGAGCATGTCGAGAAAAGCGGCATGCTCGGGAACCTGAAGCTGGTGCCGATCTATATGGACGACCAGTCCAGCCAGCCGACTGGCATCAATATTACGCAGCAGCTCGCGCTCCGAAACCGCGTCTCCGCGATCGTCGGCTATACGGCCAGCAACATCTGCCAGGCAGCGCTTCCGGTGGCGCAGGAGCTGAAGGTGCCAACCCTCAACGGCGATTGCGTCGTCGATGGCCTCGGCAAGATAGGCAACTATGTCTACAATACGGTTCGTCCGTCGGACAGCTTCCTCGAACAGCTCGTCGCAAAGATTGCGGCTAGCGGCAAGTTCAAGACCGGCGCCGTTCTGTACCAGCGCGAGAACCCACTGTTCGCCAATCTCGCCCCAGTCGTGACGGCCGCGTTCAAAAAGGCGGGTATCGAGGTGGTGGCGACCGAGGCGGTGACCTCGGGAGCGGACGCGGACTTCTCCGCGCAGTTGACCAACATTGCCGGCAAGAAACCCGATGTTCTCGCCATCCTTCTGCTCGGCGGACAGACTGGTCCGGCCTTCGTGCAGGCGCGGCAGGCGGGTCTCACGGACACGGTTTTCATCGGTGTGCAGAATTTCGATTCCGATGAGGTGAGACGTGTCGCAGGCGCGGCCGCGAAGGGCGCCCTTTATCCCTCACAGTGGATCGCAGGTTCTCCGCTCGACAGTAACAAGTTGTTTGTCGCGGAGTATCGCAAGCGTTTCAACCGCGAGCCGGACACCTTCAGCGCGAATGGATACAACTCGGTCATCATGCTCGCCCAGATCATCAAGAAGGCCGGCGGCGGCGACCGCGAGAAGATCCGCGAAGCCATCGAAACGATCGGCGAGATGGACACCATCTTCGGTACGAATGGCAAGACCCATTTCGAGGATCGACTGGTCGCGCTGACGCCGTTCTTCTTCGAGATGCAGGCCGACGGCGGTGTCAAGTTGCTGGACTGATACTGACGCAGGTGCACAGAATCGTGCCCGCGGCGCAGCGCCGCCGCGGCCCCGCGTCTTCCTGACATGTAACGCAGAGACGAGTGACAGATGCTGCTTCAGCAACTTCTCAACGGGATCGTAGCGGGCTCCGTATATGCCCTCTTCGCACTCGGCTTCAACATGGTGCTCGGCGCGCTCAATATCCTCAACGTCGCACAGGGAGCGATTTTCGCACTGAGTGCATTTGTCTCCTTCTATGCGATGAAGCTCTATGCGGTCCCGTTCGTTCTTGCGTTACTGCTTGCGGTCGTTGTTGGCGGGTTAGTCAACATGCTGTTGGAAACGATCATTTTCAGGCCGCTGCGTTCCCGCGGTGGCTCTCCCATGTCGACATTGGTAGCGAGCATCGGCGCATCGATGGTGCTGCTGTCAGTAACGCAGAAGCTTTCGGGCGCACAGGTCGAGAGATTTCCTTCCAACAGCCTGCCCACCACGCAATGGGTTTTCGGTGACCTGCGCGTGACCTTCATCCAACTGCTCGTGCTGGCGACTACATTGTGCGTATTGATCGGCTCCTACGTCCTTCTCAACAGGACCAAGCTCGGCAAGGCCATACGCACCATGGCGTTCAGCGAGCGTATTGCCCGCATGCTGGGCATTCCGACTGCCGGCGTTGCCCGCTGGACATTCTTCATTTCCGGCGGGCTCGGGGGGCTGGCCGGTGTACTGCTCGGGCTGATGTTCAACTCGGTCCATTTCCTGATGGGTGAGCCTTACGTTCTCAAAGGCTTCGCGGCGATCGTCATCGGCGGCTTCGGCAGCGTCGCCGGCGTTGTCGTGGCGAGCATGCTCATCGGCCTATCCGAGGTTTTCAGCATCATGATCGGGATCGGTGCGTTCAGGGACGTGGTGATCTTCGGATTACTCTTCTGCTTCCTCATCCTGAGGCCGAACGGGATGTTCGGGCGCGACGAGGAGGCGCGGCCATGAGCCTGGACGAGATCTCCTACTGGCTGATCGTTTACAATCACGCGATCGTCACCGCGCTCATCAATGCTGTCACGGCGCTCAGCATTTACTTCTCGTTGCGCGCGGGCATCTTCAATCTTTCGGCTATCGGCTTCATGGCGATAGGGGCCTATACGGCCGGAATCCTCAGCACGCGCTTCGGGCTGCCGTCGCCGGTGGGCATCACCGCCGGTATCGTGCTCGCGCTCGTGCTCGGCGCCATTCTCGTCTATCCCGTGCTCAAACTGCGTGGGCATTATCTGGCCATCGCGACGCTCAGTTTCGCGGCGATCGTCCAGGCCATGGCCATGAATCTCGACGGTTTGACCAATGGACCGTCCGGCTTGCTGGGTGTGCCGGCCACCGTCCGGGCATGGCATGTCATTATCGTGCTCGCGGTGCTCCTCTATATCGCGTGGACCCTTCAGAAGTCACGCACCGGTCGCGCCTGGGACGCCATCCGCACCGACGTCTCGGCCGCACGCGCCATGGGCATCGATGTGGAGGCCTACAGACTCAAGGCCTTCCTGATCAGTACCGCGGTGGCAGCGCTCGCGGGCGGGCTGTGGGCGCATGTGAACCGCGTCGTCGTTCCCTTCGAGTTCGGTTTCGTTCAACTCACGATGGCGCTGGTGAATACGCTGCTTGGTGGCATTTCGACCCCGTTCGGCCCCGTTCTCGGAGCGCTTGTCGTCACCACCATGCCGGACTGGCTGGCGGGTTTTGCCGAGTACCGTGAGATCATCATCGGTACGCTCCTGGTGGTGATCGTGGTTTATCTGCCGAACGGGCTGATTGATCCGCTGGCCGTCCTTGCCCGGCGTTTTGGCTGGAACCGGGGCGCCACCGTGGAGCTCGGGCGATGAGCGCGGCACTCGACTTCGACACCGAAAGCGCCGCGGTGTCAGCTTCCGAACTCGAAGTTGCGAGCGTGAGCAAGCACTTCGGTGGTATTCGCGCCTTATCCGATGTGTCCTTCACGGTTCCTCAGGGCAAGGTCGTCGGCCTTATCGGGCCCAATGGGGCAGGCAAGACGACATTGCTCAACGTTATAAGCGCACTGTCGAAGCCGACTTCTGGACACATTCTCATCGCTGGCGAGGACGTCACCGACTGGTCCGCTCACCGCATCGCTGCCGAAGGCCGGGTAAGCCGCACGTTCCAGAACATTCGCATGTTTCAAGGGATGTCGGTGTTCGACAACGTGCTGACCGGCTGCCATGCAAGTCTCCAGTTCGGGCTGGCAGCCACGTTGCTGCGCTTTCCGTCGGCGCGGCGAATGGAGGAGGAGGCGCGGGACCGGACGAGCGACATCATCGGGGCGATGCGCCTTGCCCAATATGCTGACCGCGAGGGCGGCGTGTTGTCCTATGGAATTCAGCGCAGGGTCGAGATCGCCCGCGCGCTCGTGAGCAATCCGCGCCTGTTGCTCCTCGACGAGCCGACCGCCGGCATGACCCCGCGAGAAACGAACGATGTGAAGGAGCTCATTCAGTCTCTGCGTGAGCGCGCGCTGGCGATGATCGTCATCGAACACAAGGCGGGCTTTATCATGAGCATCTCTGACAAGGTGGTGGTGCTCAACTTCGGCAATGTCATCGCCGACGGCGTTCCTCTCGATGTCCGCCAGGATACGAAGGTGATCGAAGCCTATCTGGGGGCCGCCGATGAGCATGCTTGAGGTCGAGAACCTGTGCGTCAGCTACGGTATGATAAAGGCTGTCCAGAGCGTGTCCTTCGACGTGAAGGAGGGCGAGATCGTCTCGCTGATCGGATCCAATGGGGCCGGAAAGTCGAGCACGTTGCTGGCGTTGTGCGGATTGCTGCCCTCGACCGGCACGGTTCGCTTCAATGGCAAGGACATCGCCGGCGAACCGCCGCATCGTATCGTGCGGGGTGGCATGATCCTGGTGCCCGAAGGGCGGGGGACGATCGGAACATTGACCGTCGCGGAAAACCTCGAGATGGGGGCCTACACAAGAAGCAGCGGCTGGCGGTCCGAGATGGGCGGCATTTACGACCGCTTCCCGGTGCTGCATGAGCGACGGGATGTCATGGCCCAAAGCATGAGCGGCGGCGAGCAGCAGATGCTGGCGCTGGCACGCGCGCTGCTGGCGCGGCCGCGCCTGATGCTGCTTGATGAGCCGAGCATGGGGCTCGCGCCGCTGATGGTGGCGCGCGTATTCGAGCTCATCCAGGAACTTAACAGCGACGGGACTACGATCCTGCTTGTGGAGCAGAACGCCAAGGCGGCACTGCGCATTTCCAGCCGTGCCTATGTGCTCGACAGCGGACGCAAGATAGCGGAAGGCGACGCCGACGTGCTTGCGACCGACAGGAGGATCAATGAGGCCTATCTATCCTGAAGGCTACATCCCGATGCGGGATGGCGCCGCGGCACCGTTTTCACCATGGACTGGAGTCAGGCCGTGAGCCGTTACAAGCGTGTGTTCGAGCCGATGATGCTGGGAACCTGCGAGGTCCCCAACAGGCTCTTCATTCCGGCGCTGACGACCAACATGGGCGATCAGAACCTGCCAAGCAAACAGCTTGCCGAATACTACGAGGCGCGAGCGCGAGGCGGCATTGGCTCGATTTTCATGGAGGGGATCCGGCCAAGCCGCTCGGCTCTCGCGCGGCCCCCGCAACTCGCCGGCTTCCTCGATGATTGCGCCGATGCGTACAGGATGTGCGCCGATGCGGTTCATCGCCATGGCGCGCGGCTGTTTGCCCAGATCGTTCACGTGGGGCGCCAGGGTGACGGCAACTGTTCGCGCACGCCCGCCTGGGGTGCATCGCCGGTTCCGTGGTCAGGGACTGGAGCAGTGCCGCACGAGATGACCCATGCCGAGATACGTTCAGTCATCGACGACCAGATAAAGGTCGTCCGCATGCTGCGCGAGGCTGGCATAGACGGAGTCGAACTGCATGTCGGCCATGGTCATCTGCTGCAGCAGTTCCTTTCACCTGCCTCCAATTTCCGCACCGATAGCTACGGCGGCAGCGAGGAGAACCGGATGCGGTTCACGCTGGAGCTCATCGGCGCTGTGCGCGAGGAGATGGGTCCCGATTACCCCATCGGCTTCCGATACTCGCTGCATGAATACATCGACGGCGGGCTCACGCCTGAGATCTCGATACCGATCCTGCTGAAGTTCGTCGAGCAGCTGAAGGTCGATTTCGTGCACCTCAGCCAGTCAGCCTATCATGGCTCACGGTCGGTCGCGACGCTCGCGCCCGACATGAGCTTCCCCGACGATTACTTCCGCGAACTGACTATCAAGGCGACCGCGGCGCTGCGCGATCGGGGGCTCGCCATACCCGTGCTGACGGTCGCGCGCTTCCGTGAAGTCGCGCAGGCGGAGGCGATGATCGCGAATGGCCATGCCGACATGGTTGGCATGGGCCGGGCCCTCCTCGCCGATCCCGAGATCGTGCGCAAGTCGCGCGAGGGCAGGGAGGACGAGATCGTGCCGTGCACCGCGTGCAATCAGGGGTGCCTTGGGCGCAACTGGACGGCGCTGCCGATCACCTGCATGTCCAATCCGACCGTCGGCAAGGAAGCCACCTGGCCCGCGCCGGCGAGCCAGCCGGCGAAGCGCCGGAAGTCGGTTCTCGTCGTGGGGGGCGGCCCGGCTGGACTGGAGGCCGCGCATGTGGCCGCAGCGCGGGGGCACAAGGTGAGTTTGTGGGAAGCAGGAGCACGGCTCGGCGGCCAACTCGCGATGGCGGCACGCTTTGCCCGACGCAGCGACCACAAGCGCCTCGTGGACAGCCTCGTCGCGCGGTGCGAACGCACAGGCGTCGATATCAATCTTGATCGTCGCGCCACGGCAGAATCGATACGTGATCACGGTGCTGACGACATCGTCTTCGCTACCGGGTCGGGCGTGCGGGCAAAGCCGCTGGCGGGGGCCGCCGGAGTGCTCTCGGTCGACGAATTCGCGAACGATCTCGATGCCGTCGGCCAGCGCGTGGCGGTGTTCGACACGACCGGCGGCTACACAATGATGGCTGTCGCGGAGCAATTGATGGCATCGGGCCGCGAGATGGCGCTCATCACGGCGGGCGGCGCCCCAGGCTGGGGCATCGTCCCCTACAGCCTCTACGGGCTCATGCACCGATTCCGCGAGCATGCGGTACGAATGCATCCGATGCGCAAGCCGGTATCCTTCGACGCAGGGGAACTGCTGATCGCCGATCCCATCTCGGGCAGGATCGAAGTGTGCGGCACGTTCGATCACCTCA
The DNA here is from genome assembly GCF_018398335.1 of Chelatococcus sp. HY11. Classification (NCBI taxonomy): domain Bacteria; kingdom Pseudomonadati; phylum Pseudomonadota; class Alphaproteobacteria; order Hyphomicrobiales; family Chelatococcaceae; genus Chelatococcus; species Chelatococcus sp. HY11. The sequence continues at coordinate 968,606 of NZ_JAHBRX010000002.1, read as the reverse complement.
TCGTCGTCGATAACAATGTGGCGCGCGACGAGCATCGCACATGGTTCGGGGACGCATCGGTCTCCCATCATTCGGTCGGCGACTGTCTCGCGCCGCGCTCGGCGATCGAGGCGATCTACGAGGGCCACGAGGTGGCCAGGGCTCTCTAGGACGGTGTCCAAAGTCAGCGGCCCGCTCCCAAATCAGCGACCCGCGCGGAGCCCAACAGCGAAACTTGTATCGTGCGATGTTATCGATAACGCCACGGCGCCCGTTCATGGGCGGTGCAGGAAAGGGGGAATAGGATGAAAGACAACCTCAAGGCAAAGCTGCGGCGTGGCGAGCCAGTGTTCGGGACCTTCGCCTTCATGGCGAGTCCCGACATCGTGGAGATCATGGGCTATGCGGGATTTGACTTCGTCATCATCGACCTCGAGCATTCGCCGAAGAACTGGAGCGACGTCGTCAACATGATCCGGGCGGCCGAATTGCGGGGCATGGCGGCACTCGTGCGTATCCGCGAGAATGCCGACAAGTCGATCCTGGAAGTCCTTGAACTTGGCGCGGCGGGCATCGTGATCCCGTTCGTGCAGTCTGAAGATGACGTTCGCAAGGCGGTCAAGTCTGTCAACTACGCTCCGAAAGGTGAGCGTGGAACATGCACGCTCACGCGCGCAGCCCATTATGGTGGCCTGCGTTCGGAGTTCCTCGCGCATTGCATCCGCCAGAATGACGATCTTCTTATCGTAGGCCAGATCGAAGACCGCGCCGGCGTGGATCAGATCGATGCGATCGTGAGCTGTGATCCCGGGCTCGATGCCCTGATTGTCGGTCGCGCCGACCTTGCGTCCTCTCTCGGCACGCCCGGACAGGTGGAGGCGCCGGGCGTGCTCGAGGCGACTGCTCGCATCGTGGACGCCGCCCGGCGCAAGGGCGTGGCGGCCGGTATCGGCATTTACTCACCACCCGAGGCGAGCCGGTGGATCGATGCAGGATGCAGCCTCTTCTTCTACTCGGCCGACACGACCCTACTGCTGAACGCCGCCGCATCGGCGAACAGGGATTTTCGGGACACGGTCGCCCGTCGTGGCTGAACGTTCCTCTCACACTTGGCTCGCCCGACAGCCGGCGCCGTGGATCTGGGAGGTCGCCCATGAACCGGCGGAAAGGCCAATGATCCTTGGCTTCGCCGCCGCAAGGCGCTTGGCTGGACCGAGCAAGCATGCTGATCGCGACACTCCAGATCGTGCGAAGATCGGCGTGTACAGCGTTGACAAGTCGCGATTGTTATCGATAACATCTAGCTGATATCGTCGGCATGGTAGTCGTGCCATCCCAATACAGATTTCCGCAACTAAAAGAGAAGACAAGCTCATGGTAGCGCGAACCGCACATGCCCGGATCACCGACATCATCGTGGCGCAGCTCGATCCCGATGGCGATCTCTACAACGAGATCATGGCCGTGGCGAAAGAACACGATATCAAGACTGGCCTCGTCCTTAATATCGTGGGCGGGCTGCGTTCCGCACGGCTGAGCATGCCGCTCACCAAGGGGGCGGTCGAGGCGCAGCCCGGCGTGATCGAGCTTCAGGGCCTGATGGAGTGCAGCGGCGTCGGAACCCTCGGCTGGAACTGCGACACCTATGATTCCGAGGGGGCCTCGGGCATCGTCTATCGCGAGGGTGAGCCCAACATTCACGTCCATCTGACAGTCTGCCATGAGGGTCAAGCCTATATGGGCCATTTGCTGGAGGGCTGCAAAGTCCGCTCGCTCCACGAGCAATCGCATTTCACGATCATGATCGCCAAGACTGACGGCGCGCAGCTCAACTTCCGCGTTTCCAAGGAGCGTACGGACGCCTATCCGCGTGGCATCCCGATCCATGATCTCGTCTCGGCCTGAAGCGCCACGAGGGAGGCATTCGATGCGAGCAATAGTGACACCGCTTTATACGGCCAAGGCGCAGGCTGTTGGTGGGCGGGCGGGCCATGTGCGCTCAAACGACGGAATTCTCGACCTGGCCTTGACGAGACCCAAGGCGTTGGGGGGCGATGGCGCTCCCGGGACCAATCCCGAACAGCTCTTTGCCGCCGCTTATTCGGCCTGTTTTGAGAGCGCGGTACGTTTCGTGAGCCTGCAATCAGCTGTGAAGCTTGTGGCCTGCTCGGTGAGCGCTGAGGTGACCATCGGAAAGGCGGAGGACCAGGGATTTGCGCTGGCTGCCACGCTAACCGTGGACATGCCCGACGTCGATCGCGGGAAGGCGATGGAGATCGTCGAAAAGGCTCATCAGATGTGCCCATTCTCGCACGCGACACGCGGCAATATTGAGGTCAGACTTCAGCTTGCCTAGCCGATCTGGCGAGTTGCGCCGGTCCACGGAGGAATGAATGCTCAAGTTGAACTTCTGCATGCGCAAGCGTCCTGACCGCTCGCTTAACGAGTTCAGCAATTACTGGCGCGAGCAGCATGGTCCCTATGCGTTGAGCGGCCGGACAGCGCGTCTCGGCATGAGGCGCTACGTTCAGAATCATCTCGTCGCAACGCCGCTTGCAGAACCGCTGGCGCGCCTCGTCGCCCCGGCACTTGCGCCCTACGAGGGCATATGCCAGCTCTGGTTTGATGGCGAGGACGCGGTTCTTGAGACCCGCTCCAGCGCGGATGGCGCCGCGGCAACGCAGGACCTGGTGGATGACGAGCGGAGATTCCTCGACCTGCCGAACTGCGCCATCCGGTTCTACAGGGAAGAATTCTGCATCGACCGTGTTGCCGGTTCAGGAGCACATAAGGTCGTGCTTGCAATGTCGCTGGAGCATGCGGGGAATGCCGGCCTTCTGGGCCGCCAAGTCGCGAAGGCGCTTTTGCGGGAGCCGGCGGCAGGGATAAGCCGCGCGGTGCAGAATTTCGGCCTCGATACCCCGGCCAACGGCAAGCTGCGGGAGCCGCGTTCCAATGACCGTGCGGGTTTCGATTACCTGCTTGAAATCTGGTTCGCGGACTACGCATCGATGGCTGCAAGCGTCGAGGCGCGGGGGGCTGTCCTGCCCCGGCTCGCTTCCATCCTGCGCAGCTACTGCCAGAATGGTCAAATGTGCGGATGGATTGCTGAGGAGCGGGTTATGATCGGTGGCGAGGACTTCAGGGCGGTGGCGGCATGAGCTAATCGTTCAGGACGTAGGCTCGCCGCAAGGGGCGGGGACAACCTGCCGCCAATGGCTGGTCGAGTACAAATCAATGGCCTACACACGACTGTCTGTTCTGGGGCGCATGTTGCTCCCGGCCCAAGGAAAGTTCGCAATGGCTGCGCCTAGAACCAGCAAGATAAGTGCCGTTCTCCCAGCGGTTGCCGAGGTCGTGCCAAAAGGCTCGGTGCGGATGCTGGAGATCGCCGCGCGCGCTGGTGTGACCGCGATGACAGTTTCGCGCGCCCTGCGGACACCCAACAAGGTTTCACCGAACACGCTGGAGCGCATTCACAAGGCCATCGACGAACTCGGGTTCGTTCCAAACTTCGTCGCGGGCAGCCTGTCCTCCCGTCAGAGCCGGATGGTGGCGGTCTCCGTGCCAAGCCTTGCCAACTCTGTCTTCTCGGATTTCATCGAGGAGATGACGGCGACCCTCATCGCCAAGGGCTACACGACGATGGTCGGTTGCTCTTCCTACGATCACAAATACGAGGAAGAAATTCTGTCGGAATTTCTTGGCTGGCGGCCGGCGGGCGTTATTCTCACGGGAAGCCGCCATACCGAGCGCACCAAGGAAATGTGCAAGCGCTCCGGTGTTCCGATTATCGAGACCTGGTGCAAGACCACCAAGCCGCTCGACATCGTGGTTGGCTTCTCCAACCAGCGTGCTGTCTACGAAATGACGCGCTCGCTGATGGATTGGGGGTATCGCAAGATCGGATTTGGTTTCGTCGATTCAGAGAACAACGATCGGTCGATGGAGAGGCGGCGCGGCTGGAAAAAAGCGCTGACCGAAGCCGGATACGAATGTCAGGATAGCCGGACGCAGGGCGGCTCCTTCGCCATTCACGAAGGGGCCGTCATTCTCGACAAGCTGCTCGAGCGGCACCCAGACACCGATGCCATCGTCTTTGGCTCGGATACGCTGGCGGTTGGCGCGCTCATGGAGGCGCAGCGCAGGGGACTGCGCGTCCCCCAGGACATTGCGATCACCGGTTTCGGCGACGTGGAAATCGCGGGAGAGACCGTACCGGCCTTGACGACAGTGCGGACGCCACGGCGCGAACTCGGCAGGGTCTGCGCGGAAGTCCTGCTGCAGAAGATCGGGGGCACCTATGATGGGCCGCGGATCATCGATCGCGGGTTCGAGATCGTGCGTCGACAGAGCGCCTAGGAGCCGGAGCGCTTCGGTCGTTCCACATCTGAAGGCGATGTCGCGTACGCCTCTTGGACAAAAGGGATTGTAATGCGAGATGGGTATGTTATCGATAACATATCGACCCAGATTGATCTTTCCTCCATGCAGAGGCCTTTTGAACTGCAAGCCGTTCTTCGTCAGTTGATCGGTCACGGTCGTTGTCGATGATGCTCGGAGCCATCGATGCTTGAATCGAATTTCCTGAACATTTCAGATCTGATCTCTACGCACGCAGCGAGCTTCGCGGACAAGCCGGCGATCATCGCGAACGGCACAGTCATGACGTGGCGGGATTTCGACCAGCAAACCAATCGCATGGCGAATGCTTTGCGGGCAGCCGGCCTGCGTGCCGGTGATCGGGTTGCGGCGCTGGCGCCGAACGGGCATCTCCTCATCGAACTCATCTTCGCCACGCACAAGGCTGGCGGCTGTTTCGTGCCGGTCAGCGCGTTCCTGTCGAGTGACCAGATGGCACTCCTGCTGAAGGACGCGGCTGCGACGTTCTTCTTCGCTGGGCGTGACTATCGCGATCAAATCGAGGATCTGCGAGCGACACTGCCCAGCGTGCAGCCGGATCGCTGGATCGCTTTCGATTTCACCGCGCCGGGCTGGAGAGCCCTGGACGACCTCCTCTTCGGCGCCATCGACGATCGCCCGGAGCGGTGGCACCAGCTCGCGGACATGGCCTGCCTCTGGTACAGTTCCGGGACCACCGGCATCCCAAAAGGCATCATCCGCTCGCATCAGTCGCTGCAGGCGCTGGGTATCCTGTGCGGTCTCGACATGAATATCGACAGCCGCACCGTGGCCCTGCTTGCCACTCCGCTGTCGGCCTCGGGCACCTGGATCAATATGATGTCGACGGTCATCACAGGTGGGACTATCGTCGCTCCGGCGCGCTGCGGTCCGTCCGAGATCATCGCCTTGGTCGAGCGCTATCGTGTGACGCACACGATGCTGGTTCCCACGCAGCTGAACATGATACTGGAAGAGCCTTCGCTGGCTGAGGCAGACCTCAGTAGTATACGAGGGCTTCTGACCCTCGGCTCTAAGTTGCAGGGCTACACGAAAACACAGACGCTCGCTCGCATCACGCCCAACCTGTTCGAGCTTTACGGGCTGACCGAAGGCTTCGGTACGCTCGCCAAGCCGAGCGAGCATTTCATGAAACCCGGTTCGGTGGGGCGGCCGATCCTCGGATGCGAAATCCGCATCATCGATGCGGAGGGGCGTGAACTTGCCGCCGGCGAGGTCGGTGAAATTGTCGGCCTCGGACCGTTCACGATGGGCGGCTACTTCAACCGCCCCGAGGAGACGCGCGGCCTTATCTGGCGGGATGGGTCCGGCCGAGTGTTCCTCAAGTCGGGCGACATCGGGCGTCGCGACAAGGATGGGTTCATATACGTGATGGATCGCCGGAAGGACATGATCATCACTGGCGGGTTGAATATCTATCCGGCTGATATCGAGGCGGTGCTCGGGGAGCACCAGGATGTGGTCGAGCTGGTCGTCGTGGGCGCGCCGCACCGGAAGTGGGGTGAGACGCCGGTGGGGCTGGTGAAGCTGCGGACCGGATCTGCCGTCAGCGCGCGCGACCTGCTCGAATGGGCCAATGCCCGGCTGGGGAAGCATCAGCGTCTCAGCAGTATTGTTCTTTGGAAGGACTTTCCGCGCAATGCGTTGGGCAAGCTTGTGAAGCCAAAGATACGCGAGAGTTTTCTCAAGTCGCTCGAGCAGGTCCCATCGACGGGACACTAGATATTTTCTGGGTCCAAAGGCGCGGGGGATCGCTTCCGCGACATCCGACGCGGACCTTTCGCAAGGAGAACACGTTGAAACCTGCTCGATTGACCGTCGAGGACGGCATAGGCGTTATCACGCTGAACCAGGCCCCGATCAACGCGGTGAACCAGCCAATGCGCGCGGCACTGGCCGCGGCGATTGCCGCGGCTGGCGACGCTGACGTCGATGCGGTCGTCATCATCGGTGAGAATGGAGTGTTTTCCGCCGGGGCCGACGTCAACGAGATCGAGCGGGGGCTTGGTTCATCGAATTTCTATGAGGCGGTAGGCAAGCCGGACGCTAATGACGTCTTCAACGCCATCGAGAATTTTCCGCGTCCCGTCGTGGCGGCAGTCCATGGTCTGGCGCTGGGCGGCGGCATGGAGCTGGCGCTGGCTTGCCACTACAGGGTGGCCCTCGAGGGGACCCGGTTCGGGCTTCCCGAAGCCAAGCTCGGCATCATGCCGGGGGCCGGCGGCACGCAGCGGCTCCCACGCCTTGCGGGGGTCGAAAAGGCGATGGAGCTGATGATGGAGGGCGCTGTCATCGATGCCAACGCCGCCCGAGCACTGGGCGTGGTCGATGCGATCGCCGACGGCGACCTGCTGGCATACGCGAAGGCCTTCGCGCGTACGCGGGCCGACGAGCCGGCGCGTGCCGTGAGCCGCCGTAACGAGCGACTGGTGGATGTTCCGGACGCGGTTTTCGAGAAGGCCTATGCTGCTGCCGCGCGCAAGCCGCATCTGCTTGGTCCGCGGCGGATCGTCGATGCCGTGAAGCTGGCGACGACGGCCCCGTTCAGCGAGGCTTTGGCGCGCGAGTGGGATTTTTTCAAGGAATGCGCGGGCTCGGAGGCGGCGTCCGGGCTCATTCATCATTTCCTGTCCGAGCGCCGCGTATGGAAGATTCCGGGTCTCGCCAAAGACACGCCCCAACGCAAGGTCGAGCGCGCTGCCGTGATCGGTTCGGGCACGATGGGTACCGGCATCGCGATGAGCTTGCTTGATGCCGACATACCTGTTTGCCTCCTCGATGCCTCGCAGGCCTCGCTCGACAAACGGGTGGATCGCATTCGCTCCTTCTATGCCGGATCCGTGGCAAAGGGTCGTCTGAGCCAGGCGCAAGCCGAGCGCCGCATCTCCCTGCTATCGCCCGTCTCCGGCTACTCCGACATAGCCAAGGTCGATCTTGTCATCGAGGCGGTCTTTGAACGCATGGATGTCAAGCAGTCGGTGTTCAGAGAACTCGACCGCCATGTACGCGCGGGCGCCATTCTGGCGACCAATACCTCGACGCTCGACATCGACCAGATCGCCGCGGTGACCAGCCGTCCCCAGGACGTCATCGGTCTTCATTTCTTCAGCCCGGCGAACATCATGCGGCTCGTCGAGATCGTGCGCGCATCGAGGACGGCCGACGACGTCCTGGCGACGAGCCAGGGGTTATGCCGGCGCATGAGCAAGGTCGGCGTCGTGGTCGGCATATGCGACGGGTTCGTCGGCAACCGGATGGTCGATCCCTACCTGCGTGAAGCGCAGGAACTGGTGCTCGAAGGCGCGACGCCGACTGAGGTCGACACCGCGCTCACCGATTTCGGCCTCGCCATGGGCGTGCTGGCTATGCTGGACATGGCGGGTCTGGATGTGCGCTGGGACGTGGAAAAGCGTCGCATCGCCGAGGGGAACTGGCCCGGGAACTCGCCCATGCTCATCAAGGCGCTGTTTGATACAGGGAGTTACGGACAGAAGAACGGCGTCGGCTTCTACCGCTACGAGAAGGGGAATCGCACGCCGCTACCTAATCCTGGGTTGGAGCCTTTGGTCGCCGCTGAGGCGGCGCGGTTGTCGATCGCGCGGCGGGACAATGGCGCCGACGAAATCGTTCGCCGTTGCCTCTACGGAATGATCAACGAGGCGGCAAAGATCCTCGAGGAAGGTGTTGCACTGCGCGCGAGCGACATCGACGTCATCTATACGGCTGGATACGGTTTCCCGGCATGGCGGGGGGGACCCATGAAATACGCCGATACGGTGGGTCTGCCCGCGCTGCTCGCGACCATTGACGATTATCACCGCCGCTATGGCGAGCGCTGGCGACCCGCAGAGCTGTTGGTGAGGCTGGCGCGCGCCGGCAGCAGCTTCGCGGAGCGCGACCGCGCGGTTGCGGCGTGATCTCGAGCAGGAACGAGCGAGACAGACAATGAATTTGCGCTACTCGGCAGAGGACGAGGCCTTCCGTGATGAAGTGGCTTCCTTCGTGCGCGACAACATTGATCCCGCGGTCGCTTGCAAGGTCCGGGATAACCTCCCCCTCACCAAGGAGGAGCATGTCGGCTGGGAGCGCACGATCGGCGCACGCGGCTGGGCCGCGCCACATTGGCCGGTTGAGCACGGCGGTACAGGGTGGGGCGCGCTACGCCGCTTCATCTGCGAAGAAGCGCTGGCATCGGAATGCGCCCCGCGCGTCAATCCCTGCGGCGTCTCGCTTATCGCCCCGGTCATCATCCATTTCGGCAATGCCGCGCAGAAGGCCCATTACCTCCCGCGCATCCTGATGAGCGAGGACTGGTGGTGCCAGGGCTTTTCGGAGCCGAATGCCGGCTCGGATCTTGCGTCGTTGCGTACGCGCGCGGAGCGACACGGTGACCACTTCAGGCTCAATGGCCAGAAGACATGGACCACGCAGGCCCAGCACGCGAACCTCATGTTTTGCCTGGCGCGGACCGACAATTCCGGCCGCAAGCAGGAGGGGATCAGCGTCCTGATCGTGGACATGAATGCGCCGGGCGTGTCGGTGCGTCCCATCATCACGATCGAGGGCACGCACGAGGTCAACGAGGTGTTCTTCGACAACGTCAAGGTGCCGATTGAGAACCTGGTCGGCGAGGAGGGCAGGGGCTGGAGCTACGCGAAATTCATGCTCGAATACGAGCGCTTCGGCACGCCTGAGACGGGTCGCTCCAAACAGCAGCTCGCGCGGTTGAAGGACGTCGCCGGTGACGCCGGACGGGGCGGCGCATCGTTGCGCGATGATCCTGATTTTACGGCGCGCCTGGCTTGGGTCGAGATCGAGCTGATGGCGCTCGAGGCGACCATGCTGCGCTTTCTGGCGGAGGATGCTGGCGGCAAGCGCAGCGTCGCGACAGACGCGGCGATCCCCATGCTCAAGGTGCGCGGCACGGACATCCAGCAGGAGCTGAGCGAACTCTTCATGCTGGCGGCCGGTCCGCGGGGCATGGCGTGGCATCACGGCCTTGACGCCCGATGTGACCGTAACGCCGACACCCGCTGGATGACCAGTTCGGCGTCGCACTACTTCAACTGGCGCAAGGCGTCGATCTACGGTGGATCGAGTGAGATCCAGCGCCAGATCACGGCCAAGAACATGGCGGGTCTCTGATGGTCGACATCACGCTGACGGATGAGCAGCGCCTGCTGCGCGAGACGCTCGAGCGCTATTTGGCACGTGAGCACGCGATGGAAGATCGCACCGCCCTGGCCGGCGCGGCACATACGGATGAACGCTGGGCCGGTTTCGTGGAGATCGGTCTGCCCGCTGTCCCCGTCGCCGCCGACGACGGCGGAATCGGTGGAGGCGGGACCGAGATCGCCATCGTCGCCGAACAGCTTGGCCGCAACCTCGTGGCGACGCCCTATCTGGAAACTGCCGTCATGGCGGCTTCCGTGATTGAGGCTTGCGTGGCGACCGAGCTCCGCCGATCACTGGCCGAGGATATCGTGTCAGGCCGCGTCTTCACTGTCGCTCATTTCGAGGCGGATTCTCGGTTCGACGCAGGCCACGTCAGGACGTCGGCGCGTCGCGAGGGCACCGGGTTCGTCTTGGATGGGGCCAAGGCGTCCATCGCCTGGGGCGACCGGGCCGACTGTTTGTTGGTATCGGCGTTGCTGGACGGCGATCTCGCGGTCTTCGCAGTGGATCCCAAGGGCGCCGGTGTCGAGGTCAAGGGCTACGTCACCAATGACGGACAACGCGGCGCCGACCTCAATCTGGCGAACGTGGAACTCGACGGCGGCGCTATGGTGGTGGCCCCGGATCAGGGCCGCGCCGCGATCGACACGGCAATCTGCCGGGCGCGGATCTACCTCTCCTGCGAGGCGGCGGCGATCATGCGGCATATGTGCGACCTGACGCGCGACTATGTCGGAACCCGCCAGCAATTCGGAACGTCCATCGGCAACTTCCAGGTTATCCAACATCGGCTGGTCGATATGTACAGCCAGACCGAGCAGTCGCTCTCCATGGCGCTGCTCGCCGCGGACGCATGGAACGCGCCGGCGGTGGAGCGCGACCGCGTGACGTCGGCCGCGCGGGCTCTGGTTGCTCGCGCGGGGCGTTTCGTCGGCCAGAATGCCGTGCAGTTGCACGGCGGTATCGGCATGGCGTGGGAGACGCCGCTCAGTCACTATTTCAAGCGCCTCACCATGAACGGCATGCAGATGGGCGATGAAAGCTACCACCTGCGTCGGTTCGCTGCGTTGGTGCGGACCGAGGAGAGCACGCACTGACGTGGCACGCCTTCGCGAAGATAGAATCCAGCAGACGGGAAACGGAATGACTATACGCGACAAGGCCTATATCGCCGGCATCTACGAGCACCCGACGCGCAAGGCGCCGGACAAGTCGCTCGCCCAGTTGCACGCCGAGGTCGCGATCGGTGCGGTCGCCGATGCTGGCTTGACGATGGCTGACGTGGATGGCTTCTTCTGCGACAACGATGTGCCAGGCCTCGGTCCCATCTCCCTGGTCGAATATCTCGGCCTTGACGTTCGTCATGTCGATACGACCGAGACGGGTGGTTCGGCGCCAATTGTCCATATATCTCACGCGGCGCAGGCCATCGCCTCGGGTAAATGCAGCGTTGCGCTGATCACGCTGGCTGGGCGTCCGCGCAGCGCGGGCCTCAGCGCCAACCCACCGCCGAACTGGGATGTGCCCGAACTCCCGTTCGAATACCCCTATCGCTCGTCCGTGCTCAATCAGTACGCGATGGTGGCGATGCGCCACATGCACGAATATGGCACCACGCCCGAGCAACTCGCATGGGTTAAAGTCGCTGCCTCGCATCACGCACAGCACAATACGCATGCAATGCTGCGCGATGTGGTCAGCGTCGAAAACGTCCTGCAGTCGCCGATGATCGCTGACCCGCTGCACCGACTCGACTGCTGTGTTGTCAGCGACGGCGGCGGGGCCATAGTCGTCGTCAGCCCGGAGATCGCGAGATCGCTGTCGCGTCCCTTGATCAAGGTGCGCGGTGCCGGTGAGGCCATACGTGACCTGCGCGGCGGCAGGGCCAACATCCTCGAGAGCGGTGGCGTGAAATCGGGAGCGATCGCCTTCGAGGAGGCCGGCGTGAGGCCGGCGGACGTCAAATACGCATCGCTCTACGATAGCTTCACCATCACCGTCATCGTCCAGCTCGAGGATCTCGGCTTCTGTGAGAAAGGCCTGGGCGGGCGCTTCGTAGCGGACGGTCGGCTGATTTCCGGCGTCGGCCGGCTACCGGTGAACACGGATGGCGGAGGTCTCTGCAACAACCATCCGGGTAATCGTGGCGGCATGACCAAGGTTCTGGAAGCGGTGCGCCAACTCCGCGGCGAAGCCCATCCAGCTGTCCAGGTGCCGAACTGCGACCTGGCGCTGGCTCATGGAACCGGAGGTTGGCTCGCCAGCCGTCACGGCAGCGCGACAGTTATTCTGGAAAGGGAATGAAGATGGAAGAAGCAGTCAAGATGCAGACCCCCAAGCCCAACGTCGAGAACCAGGAATACTGGCAGGCGGCTGGACGCGGAGTTCTGGTCATCAAGCGCTGTATCGACTGCGGCGAGGCCCATCACTACCCGCGCGCCATCTGCCCGTTCTGCCACAGCGCCAACACGGAATGGCAGGAGGTGGCGGGCACCGGCGTCATCCACACCTACACTGTTATGCGACGCGAGCGGCCGAGCACCGTTACCGCCTATGTCACACTTGACGAGGGACCGATCATGCTGACGAACATCGTGGATTGCGATGTAGATGCCCTCAGGATTGGTATGCACGTCAAGGTTCGCTTCGCGGATGCGGACGAAGGGATCCGGGTGCCGGTATTTAGTCCGCGCTGAAAAATATCTTGTTTGACGCGGGTTGCGGAACCCACATGTTATCGATAACAATTTCAAACAATACCGCCCATGCGCAAGACATGGCGGGCTGCAAGGGGAGGAATAATTGACGGCTTCGCATCGTCGTATCAGGCGCGGCTTCGTCACGGTTGGCGACAGGCAGGTCCACTTCCGGTATGCTGGCCGCGGCCCGGCTGTGGTTCTCTTCGGGCAGTCGCCGACGTCATCGCAGACGCTGGACCGTCAGACTCTGGCCTTCTCGGAACACTTCACCGCGATCGCCATCGACTCCTGCGGGCTCGGGCGTTCGTCGCCGCTGCCGACGCCCACGACCGAGATCGCGGACCAGGCGATCGCGCTGGCTCAGACCCTCGACGCCCTGGGCATTTCCAAAGTGGCGGCGTATGGATCCCATACCGGCGCGAGCATTTGTGCCGAGTTTGCAAGGCGCTATCCGGAGCGGACGGCCATCGCGCTGCTCGACGGCTATCCCGTCTACACCGAAGACGAACGCACGCGCCGTCTCAATACTTACTTCCCCACAATGGAGAAGACTTGGGACGGACTTCATTTGATGTGGCTCTGGTATCGATATCGGGAGCAGAACCTCTTCTGGCCATGGAACATCAGCGGACGCGTCACCAGGGCCAATTGCAGCGTGCCGGCGCCCGAGCACATCCACCGCGGCGTGGTTGATATTCTCGACGTGTGGACGGGATACGTCGAGCCCTATGCGGCCGCGTTCCGATACCGCGCGCAAGAGCCGATCCCGCATCTGCGCGTTCCAACCGTATTCCTTGCCTATCCCGATGATTCACTGCTGACCGCTCTCGATCTCCTGCCAAGGCCGCTTCCCGATTGCTGCCGCATTGAGCCGATGCCGCTCGACCGCGACGCCGGCGCGCAGAAGGAGATCGAAATCATGCAGGGGGTGCCGGCATGGCCGGATGCGCCGCCGATCAAGCCGCCTTCGCGGCGCGCCGTCGGCGTCACGCACGACTATGTCGACCTCGGCGAAGGACAGCTCTTCGTCCGTCGTTGGGGGAAGGCCGGTGGCCGCCCGCCGCTCGTCATGCTGCCGCCCGCGCCGGGCTCAGCGACCCAGCTCGACACGCTGCCCGAACTGCTGTCCTTCGACCGCGAGGTCATCGCGCTTGATCTTCCAGGCTGCGGCGATTCAGATGCTTTCGCCGAAGCAAAGCATGACGTCCCGCGCGGCGCCCGGCTGGTTGCCGAAGCCCTGGCAAAGCTCAGCATTGCGAAAGCCGATGTCTATGGTCGCCATGGCGGCGCTTCCGTCGCCGTCGCGTTGGCCGACCTTGCGCCAGAGATGGTGGGGGCGCTCGTGCTCGACAGTCCGCCGACGCTGAACGCCAACGAGCGCGATGAAGTCGCGCCGCGTTATGCGGAGCCGATCAAACTCGATTGGGACGGTTCGCATCTCATCCGTCTCTGGCATGCGACACGGGACCAGGAGCTGTTCTGGCCTTGGTATGAACGCAAGATCGACCGCATCCGCAAGAACGATCCCGATGTGCGCCCAGACAGGTTGACCATTGAGGTGTTGGCCTATCTCAAGAACTACCGGACATATCCGGATATGTGGGAAGCGGTGCTATCCTACCCCGTCGCTGATCGGCTTGCCGGCCTTGGCCGGGCGCACACGATCTGCGGCAATGTCAACGACAAGTTCGCCAATCATGCAAAGGCCGTGGCTGGGGACCAGTTCGTGACCGTTCCCGATTCGCGGCTCGCCGCGGCCGAGATCATCCGCAATTGCATCGACCGGGTCAGGTGACCCCGCCCGACATGCGTTTTTTGGCTTCGGCGCGGCAGGTATTGCAGCCGACTGACCCCAAAGGGGGAACTTTGAAATGAAGCTGAACAAACTCGTATCAACCGTTGGCCTTGCGGGCACGCTCGCGCTGTCTATGGCAGGTATCGCGACGGCGCAGATCTCGGACAACGTCATCAAGATCGGAGTGCTGACCGATTTGAGTGGGCCCTATAGTGCGGCGACTGGCCCAGGCGCCGTGGCCGCAGCCGAGCTTGCTATCGAGGACTTCGGCGGAAAGGTCAACGGCGTTCCAATCGAGCTGATCTCTGCCGATCATCAGAACAAGCCGGATGTGGGCCTGACGATCGCACGTGAATGGCTCGACCGGCAGAAAGTCGATGTCCTCGTCGACATCACCAACTCTGCAATCGCCCTCGCTCTTCAAGACCTCGTGCGTGACAAGGGCCGGGTGATGCTGCTGGTCGGCGCATCCTCCTCGGTGCTCACCGGCGAGAAGTGTTCACCCAATAGCGTTCAGTGGATGTCAGACACCTATTCCTCGTCGACGACAACTGCCAACGCCCTGCTGGATCAGGGCAAGAAGACGTGGTTCTTCATACAGGCCGACTACACCTTCGGTGACGCGCTCGTGGCCGATGCCACGAAGGTCATTCAGGCTCGTGGCGGCAAGGTCGTCGGCGCCGTTCGCCATCCCTTCAATTCGAGCGATTTTTCGTCCTATCTCCTGCAGGCGCAATCATCGGGCGCTGAAGTTGTCGCCTTTGCGAATAGCGGCTCGGACTTCACGCAGTCCGCGAAGCAGGCCAAGGAGTTCGGCCTTGCCGACAGCGGCCAGACCCTGGTGGGCCTCGCCGCGACCATGGCCGATGTCGCCGCCCTCGGCCTCGACGCCGGAAAGGGGTTGCAGGTGACCGAGGCCTTCTACTGGAATTTCAGCGACGAGACGCGCCGCCTTGCTGAACGCTTCGAGAAGAAGACCGGAAGGAAACCCGCCCAAGGCCAGGCGGCGACCTATTCTGCCGTTCTCAATTATCTGAAAGCCATCGAAAAGGCCGGCACCGACAAGGCGGATAATGTGCTGGAGACACTTCGCTCGATGGAAATCAAAGATGACTTCACGCCGAGCGGCAAGCTACGCGAGGATGGGCGCATGGTGCATGACATGTACTTCCTGCGCGTAAAGGAGCCATCCCAGTCGAAGTCGAAATACGATATCTACACCATTACGTCAGTCGTTGAAGGGGAGCGCGCGGCGCGTCCTCTCGCCGACGGCAAGTGCCCTTACATCATGAACAAGAAGTAGCGATCCGGATGAGCACTGCGACCGGATCGTCCGGTCGCGAGCGCAACGCCGGTGCCCTGCGGGGCGGAGCGAAAGTTGTTCAATGGAGGATACGTTGGAAGATATCGTTTTGTCCGCATCGGGCCTGCGAAAGGAGTTCATGGGGTTTGTCGCCGTGGATGGCGTGAACCTCGAAGTCCGCAAGGGATCGGTACACGCCCTGATAGGCCCGAACGGCGCTGGCAAGACGACGTGCTTCAACCTGCTCACGAAGTTCCTCGCGCCAAGTGGCGGCACCATCCATTACAAGGGTCGGGACATCACGAGATCAAGTCCGGCCACGGTGGCGGAAATGGGACTCGTTCGCTCGTTTCAGATTTCGGCCGTCTTTCCACAACTGACGGTGCTTGAAAATGTGCGCGTCGCCCTGCAGCGCCGCCGGGGGAGCTCTTTCGATTTCTGGCGCAGCGAAAAGGTGCTCAGGTCCTATGAGGATGAGGCCCGGTCATTGATTGCGCTCGTGGGTCTCGCCGGGTTCGAGGGGGCGGCGGCAATGACCCTGTCCTACGGCCGCAAGCGGGCCCTTGAAATCGCCACCACGCTGGCGCTTGATCCGGAAGTGCTGCTGCTTGACGAGCCGACGGCCGGAATGGCTATCGAGGACATCGAGCGGATCGTCATCTTGCTGGAGCGGGTCGCTCAAAAGCGCACTCTGCTGATGGTCGAACATAATCTGTCGGTCGTTTCGCGGCTGTGCAGCCGTGTGTCGGTGCTATGTCGCGGGCAGGTCATCGCCGAAGGAGATTACAAGACAGTTGCGAGCGACGAGCGCGTGAAGGAAGCCTATCTGGGGTCCAATCATGCGTGAGGAGGTAAGGCACGGCGGCGTGCAACAGGATGTCGCTGCGCTGCAGCTGCGTGACCTTCACGGCTGGTACGGGGAGTCGCATGTCCTGCACGGCATGGCGCTGGCGCTATACCCGGGGGAAGTGATCGCGCTGCTGGGGCGCAACGGCGCGGGCAAAACAACGGCGCTTAGGGCCATCATGGGCGTGCTGGAGCGGCGTGCTGGTTCGGTGCTGGTCGACGGGTACGAGACAATCGGATTGCCCACGCGCCAGATAGCCCGCCTCGGAGTTGCGTATTGTCCCGAGGAGCGTGGTATCTACTCCAGTCTGAACGTCGCGGAGAACCTGCGGTTGCCACCGGTCATCAAACCAGGCGGGCTCTCCGAAGATGCCATATTCGACCTCTTCCCAAACCTACGCGCTCGGCTGCGTAGCCAGGGAACCAAGCTTTCGGGCGGCGAACAGCAAATGCTGGCAATTGCGCGTATTTTACGCACAGGCTCGCGGACACTACTTCTCGACGAACCGACCGAAGGCCTTGCTCCGATCATCATTGACCAAATCGCGGTGACCATTCGCAAGCTCAAGGCCATGCAGTTCAACATTGTGCTGGTTGAGCAAAATCTGCGTTTTGCGAGCGAGATCGCCGACAGGCATTTCGTTGTCGAGCAAGGGCGCGTCGTTGATGAGATCAGTTGCGGCGAATTCGTGTCCAGCCGGTCCAAACTGAACAAGTATCTGGGGGTCTGATGCGTCGCGGTCCGACAGTCCCGGCAGGGGGGGACTCGATACATGTTTGAAGCACTCGGCCTCTCCGCGCCCGCTTTTTTTGGGCAGTTATTGCTCGGCATTATCAATGGCGCGTTCTATGCTTTGTTGAGTCTCGGCCTCTCGATCATCTTCGGCTTGCTCAACATCGTGAATTTCACACATGGCGCATTCTACATGATGGGTGCGCTCCTGGCGTGGATGCTGCTCAACTATCTCGGCATCGGCTACTGGCCCGCGCTTCTCATCGCTCCGATCATCGTCGGTATTCTGGGAATGCTGATTGAGCGCGTGTTCATCCGCCATCTCTACAAGCTCGATCACCTCTATGGTCTTCTTCTGACCTTTGGCTTGGCGATGATCATCGAGGGGACCTTCCGCAATATCTATGGTGTGTCCGGCCAAAGCTATTCGATGCCTCCTGTCTTCCAAGGCGGCGTCAATCTCGGCTTCATGTACCTGCCGCTTTACCGCGGATGGGTTGTTGCCGTGTCGGTCGTTGTCTGCCTGGCGACCTGGTTCGTGATCGAGCGGACAAGCCTTGGCTCGAATCTGAGAGCCGCGACAGAAAACCCCAATCTGACGGAGGCCTTCGGTGTCAACGTCCCGCGCCTGCTCACGCTGACCTACGGATTCGGAGTAGCGCTCGCAGGCTTTGCCGGTGTTCTGGCTGCACCGATATACTCGGTCAGCCCGAACATGGGCGCCAATCTCCTCATTGTGGTCTTCGCCGTCGTCGTCATCGGCGGCATGGGCTCGATCATGGGCTCAATCATCACCGGCTTCTCGCTCGGCATTATCGAGGGGCTGACAAAATTCGTCTACCCTGAGGCTGCCAACATTGCCGTATTCGTGATCATGGCCATCATGCTGATGATAAAGCCTGCGGGCCTGTTCGGGAGGCTCGGCTGAAATGGCAAGTATCTCTATGCAAGCGCAGGGCGGGACATCAACTGGCCTCGGCATGTCACGTCAGCATATGATCTACTTCGGCGTCCTGCTCGCCTTGCTGACCGTCGCGCCGTTCGTGCTTTATCCACTCTTCGTCATGAAGATTATATGTTTCGCCCTGTTGGCTTGCTCCCTGAACCTTCTGCTGGGGTATGGCGGCCTGCTGTCGTTCGGTCATGCCGCCTATTTCGGAGCCTCCAGCTACATCACCGCATGGACCGCGCGCGATCTCGGCCTGACACCCGAACTCGCGATCGCTTGCGGCGTCGGCGCGAGCGCACTGCTCGCGCTGGTGTTTGGGGCACTGGCGATCCGGCGGCAAGGCATCTACTTCGCCATGATCACGCTCGCTTTCGCCCAGCTCGTTTACTTCGCTTCGCTGCGCGCGCCCTTCACCGGCGGGGAAGACGGCATCCAGGGCGTTCCGCGCGGCAATCTCCTTTCGCTGATCCCGCTTGCGAGTGATCGTGGCATGTATTGCTTCGTGGCTGTCGTGTTCTTCCTCGCGCTCCTGTTGATGCACCGGATCATTCACTCGCCTTTCGGCCAGGTGATGAAGTCGATCCGTGAGAATGAGCCCCGCGCCATTTCACTTGGCTACCACGTGAACAGTTACAAGCTTCGGCTATTCATCTTCTCCGCTGCCTTTGCCGGGCTTGCGGGCGGCATGAAGTCGCTTGTCTTCAGCGTAGCGACCCTGAACGATGTCTATTGGGAGATGTCGGGGGAAGCCGTGCTGATGACCCTGCTGGGCGGGGCAGGGACCTTCTTCGGCCCGATCCTGGGGGCGGCTGTGATTGTCACCTTGCAGAATCAGCTCGCTGCACTTGGCGCCTGGATCACAATCATCCAGGGCACTCTCTTCGTTCTCTGCGTCATGCTCCTGCGCGGTGGACTGGTCGGACTATTCAGCAAGATGGCCAAGTTCTTTCGTTAACTCATCCAGAGTGAGCAACGAAATTGGCCGATCGCGTTAGCTATCCTAGCCATTTCGTATGTCATTTCGTCCGCGCCAGTCGGAAACAGCCTCGACCGGATTGCTTGGCGGCATAGAGCGCCCGGTCGGCAGCGGCGATCAGACCATCTGGCTCGATCCCGCATTCCGGTGCGCAGGCAATGCCCATGCTGACACCGACTGTCAACTTCTGTTGCCCATGCGCGACCGGCTCGTCTAACCGGCTGATCAGGCGCGTCGCAATCACCGCGATATCACCAGGCTCAGCAGATCCTTCAAGCAGTATGATGAATTCATCTCCCCCGATTCGGACGACCACATCTCTCGGCCGCAGCGCACTACGCAGCCTTTGAGCCACGGCGCGCAACACAGCATCGCCGGCGGGATGTCCGCAGGTGTCGTTTATGCGCTTGAAGTGATCGAGATCGAGATACAGGAGAGCAAAACCTTGGCCAGAGAGGCTATACTTGGCTATCGCTTCAGCGAGATGCTGATCAAATACGGCGCGATTGGGCAAGCCCGTCAGTGTGTCGTGCGAGGCCAGATACTCGAGCCGCGTCTCCAATTCCTTACGTCGTTCGATGCCGCGCACTGAAGCGACATAGCCCGTCAATTCGCCCGTTAAAGGTTCCCGCGTCAGGCGAATGGCCGCCTCCATCCAGATCCAGGATCCATCCTTATGCCGTTGCCGAATCTCGATCTCGGCGATCTCGAACTCGCCGCGATGAAGCCGCTGCATAAGATTGTTGAAACGGGGCTCATCGTCGGGATGGACGATTTCAATTGCGCGGCGACCGACCAATTCCTCCGGCTCGTAGCCCAGCAGCGCCCTCACCGACGGCGAGATATAGCGGCGGACGCCGTCGGGTGTGCCACGCACGATTGTGTCGGTGGAACTTTCCGCAAGCAGGCGGAAATCGGCGGCCTGTTGTGACTCTGTCTGCGCTTTACGGCGCAACTCCAGATTCTCGCCTGCAATTACGCTGAGGTCCCGAAGATGCCTCGCTTCTTTGCCGCAAAACCCTCTCGGATGAATATCGAACAGGGAGAGCAGTCCCTCCCCTTCCGGCCCGAACGCAACGCCGGCAACAAAGCGCACTTGCGGCGTAACATCGAGCCAGCCTAAGCCGGCGTTCCCGAGATCGAGCGTATCGCCGATCAGCCAGGGGTTCTCGACCACGTCGGCAGGCGGTTCGAGCGGCACGGTTTGCAACCAGCGCCATGACCGTGCTTCCGGAGCAAAGTCCGTCCAGCGGGTCGGCGTACCCCGAAGATGGACAATGGCAACCGGTGCTGACAAGAGCGCGCGAGCCAGCCGACAGATTGCGTCAAACCGCAGATCACAACTGTCCGACCGGATATTGGTTTGAAGGGGATTATCGGAATGCTGTGGCTCGCCTAGTCCTACTCTCACGTCGCACCCCAAAGACGGCTCCATCCCATCACGCTCGGCGAAATCCATTATACCGATCGTGGCCCCTTTGACTCCCCCGAAACCGTAGCAGTATGCCGTATCGACGGTTGGCATACCAGATGAACTGATGGGCAAATGGCGCCTTCGCGCCTCGACTTTCGCCTCCGATTTCGGCGAGGATCATCTCGGCCACCGTGACGAATTTCCACCCAATGCGATTAGTTCGTCACATATGTTGTGATCGCCCCGTCGGGCGTCGCAAGCTTCACCTGATGCGGAAACGATGGGCGGGATCTGCTGACAATGGCGTACCCTCATCGCGCCGACCATTGGACGGCATCGTCGGCTGCTCACATTCACGCCGAGCATTTGTGACATCACCGACTGAACCACCTCGGCGTTCTCAGCGTATCATACGGCAAAACCAAGGTGATCCGCATGAAGTTTGCCGCCGGCTACATCGCTTTCCTCATCGCATTCGGAATCTGCGATGCCATCTGGCTGGGTACGATGACGGGCAAGCTCTATCGCCCCGCGCTAGGTGATCTCATCGTCGAGCAGGTCCGCTACTGGCCGGCAGCATTGTTCTACTTCGGCTTTCCACTTGGTGTGGTTCATTTCGCGTTGATGCCGGCGCTTCGCTACGGCAGCGCGAATGCCGCACTCCTGAATGGCGCGCTCATCGGCCTGCTAGCTTATGCGACTTATGACCTGACAAACTACGCCACCCTGCGGCCCTGGACACTGACGATCACGGTCGTGGATCTTGTCTATGGCACGGTCGCCGTCGGCCTGTGCACATGGGTCGCCTATATCGTCGTCCGCCGTGCGGCTGAATGGGGATGGGTGTAAGCTTCGGCGGCCCGTCCTTACATATCAGGCGGCGCGCAACCTGTAGTGATGGACGCCCCAGGCCTCGCCGTCGGCGTGACCGAACAGCCCGCTCGTCGCGAGGAAGAAGAGCCGCCATCGCCGGCGCCACAGCGGCGCCGCGGGGCCATAGACTGTTCGCAGGATTGGGTCAATCGTCGCGCGATTGCGATCAAAATTGGCCAGCCAGTGCTCGGCCGTGGCCTGATAGTGTGTCCCGCTCCAGCGCCACTCGGCTTCCACGGCGAACAGATCGGGGAACTGATGCGCCAGCGCCGCGCTCGGCATCAGTCCGCCCGTGAAGAAATGCTGCGCGATCCAGTCGCCTGCGTCCGTGGCATCAAAGCGATAGCAGCCCTCGATATGGGCGAAGACATGGATCAAGAGCCGGCCATCCGGCTTCAACCATCCGTGGATCCGCCCGAGCAGCGTGTGCCAGTTCGCCATGTGCTCGAACATTTCCACGGACACGACGCGGTCGAAACGCTCGTCTGTCGCAAAATCGTTCATGTCGGCGGTGACAACGTCGAGGTTGGTGAGCTGCCGGCGCTCGGCCTCTGCCTCGATGAAGGCGCGCTGCGAGGCCGAGTTCGAGACAGAGACGATTCGCGCCTTCGGGTAATGCGTCGCCATCCACAGCGACAGCGAACCCCAGCCGCAACCGAGCTCGAGGATGGCCTGTCCATCCGCGAGATCGGCATGCTCCGCAGTCAGGGTCAGCGCCGTCTCCTCCGCCGTATTGAGTGTATCGCGGGCATCAGCGTAGTAGCAGCAAGAGTATTTCCGTTGCGAACCGAGTATCGCTTCAAAGAACGCGGCCGGCACCTCGTAGTGCTGGGCATTGGCGGCATCGGTATGAACCGCGATCGGAAATGACGCCATCTCGCGCACGAAGGTAGCTACATCAGGTGGCGCTGCCCCCAGCGAACGATCCGTGCTTCCGATCAGCGACGCGATGACCATCCGGCTAACCGCGTCGGGAACAGGCAGCCCTTCGGCCCAGCTCGACAGCCTTTGCATGATTGTCATCACGTCACTCCCTTGGGTGGCAGCGGAATGAGGGGGCTGGTTCGGCGCTGATAGTCACGATAGGCCGTGCCGTGCTTGGCGAGCATGTGCTCCTCCAGCGGCGGGATGCCGGAGACCCGGGTGAGAAGCAGCGTGATCGAGGCCGGCGCCAACAGGGCGAGCCAGCCCCAGGGGTAGCCGGCGGCGGGCGCGATCACGGCATAGGAGCACCAGAGCAGACACTCGAAGAAATAGTTGGGATGACGCGACCAGCGCCACAGGCCGCGATCGCAAACGCCGCCATGGCCAGAACGGGTGAAGGCACGCAACTGCCCGTCGGCGACAGCGCAACCCGCCAGGCCGGCGGCGAAAATGACCACGCCCGTGAGGTCGCCCCACGCGGGAAGGGGCGCGGGGCTATGCGCGGCGAGGACGATGCCCAGCACCAGGGGGATGCTGGCCAGGGCCTGCATCTGCAGCAGCTGGGCCATCCGCCGTGGCGCGGCGCTGCCCCAGTTGTGCTTGAGCTTCGCATAGCGCGGATCATCCGCGATGCCGCGCGTGCGGCGCGCGATGTGCTGGCCGAGCCGGAGCATCCAGACCAGCGCGAGCGTGGCAACGAGCACGCGTCGCGACGCCGCTCCCGCGCCGAAGGGCAGCAACGCACCGGTGATACCGGTGATGCCAACCCCGAAGGTCCAGACGGCGTCGATCCAGCCGGAATTGCCGGTGCGGCGCTCGATCACCGTCGCCAAAGCCATGAAGGCCGACATGGAGACAGCAGCAAGAAGAAGGGCCGCGGCGAAGGATGCGATTGTCAAAACCGCACCAGCGGCTGAAGCAGCCGCCCAAGCCACCCTTGAAGAATCACCTTGCCCGTCAAAGCGACGATACAGGTGCAACCTTCTGCGGGATCGACGCGCGGCGTATGCTCGTGCTCGGATTGGGCCTCGTCGAAATCACCGGCCGCGTAGCGGCCATATTCATGGGTATACGCGCCGTTGAGGATCGTGGTCCATTCGAGGCCGCTATGCTTGTGGTGCGGCAGGGCGATGCCCGGGCCGCCGCGCAACATGAAGACCCGCGACTCGGCGCCTGGAACCTCCACGCGTCTCATCGCGATGCGGACCCCGACCGGCCGCCAGGGGCCGAGGCCATAGGGACGCAAGACCCGGGGCAACCCCGCGTCACGAGCCAGGGTCACGCTTGCGGTCAGCGGGGCGTCCCGCGTCACGGCCCCGATATCGGGCAAGCCGGAGGTCAGGGCGACCGGCTCGATGGCGTCAAGCAACGCGCCGCTTATCGCCTGCAGTTCCCGCAGGCGTCGGCGGCTCTCCGGCTCCGCCTCGACATGACAGGCGACCACCAGGGCAAGTCCCTCATCGAGTTGTCCCGCGGCAAAGGCGGCGAGCGTCTCGTCGGACGGGCGATGCGAGGTGCTCATCGCAGATCCTCCAGCCGGCCGCGCAGATGCGCCAATGCGAGGCGCAGACGGGACTTCACAGTGCCCAGCGGTATGGCAAGGCGATCGGCGACATCGCGGTGGCTGAAGCCTTCCAGGAAGGCAAGCTCGACCACACGGTACTGATCGGGAGAAAGCTGGGTCATCGCCGCCCTGACGCGCTCGTCGCGTTCAGCGTCGAAGAGCGTCGCATCGGGTTGCTCTGGGGTTTCTTCCTCCAGGATCTCGTAGATCTGTGACAACCGCGAGCGCGTTTCGCGGCGAGCGACATCGATGCGCAGATTGCGAGCGATCGTGGCGATCCAGGTCGAGGCGCTCGCCTTGCTGGCGTCGAACAGCGCCGCCTTGCGCCAGACCGCCAGCAGGGTTTCCTGCGCGATCTCCTCAGCCAGTTCGGCTGAGGCTCCGCCGCGCATCAGCATCCCCTTCACCCGCGGCGCGAAATGGTCGAACAACTCGGCAAAAGCTTCCCGGTCGCCCGAGCGCGCAATCGCGACGATCAATGCGTTGGGGTCGATCAAGGCGACGAACGGTCCTCCTCGCGGGACGGTTCTCGCCCTGCTCATTCCATCGGCCTTCAGAGCGAGAGTAGCAACCATAAGCGATATACGCGGCCGCTGTCCCGTTGGATCATCGATTTCCTCCTTCGTGTTTCTGATGGCTGTCAGTCCAGCGCTCTCCAGGTTACGTCGCGACAGAGCAACCGCCCGAGGATGCAGCCGCGCGTCACCAGCGCATCGCCTGTCACCGTTATCGTGATCGCGTAGGTCCAATCGCGCTTCGGGTCATAGGCGTTGCCGGAGAAAGTCCCGTCGGACTGGCGCGCCAGGGTCATGATGAGCCTGTCGCCGATAGCCTCGCCCTTGCTGGTGTCGCCGATCCAGAGATTGGTCGCGCAGATCTTGTCGCCGCAGGGCGCGATACGCACCCGCGCATTGCCGTCGTCGCGCAGCCACGTTCCGTCGAGATCGCCGGCCGCAGCGCAGCCTATCGAGATTGAGCTCAAGGCGAATGCAAGCAAAAGGCGCGTCATGCCGGCTGTCCTTTCAGCATATGCGTCTTCTGTACGTTCCGTGCGGCTCGCCGGTTTCATCGGCCGGCGCGATGGTGTCGTGCCCAACGTGATTTTTGGTCGCACCACGGCAAATCCAGTCTGGCCTCGGCCTCGTATATCCGTCACGAAAAACGGAGGTCCGACGATGAAGCAGGCGCAGGGAAAGGCGATGAAGATCGCTGTGGTCGGTGCCGGCATCTCTGGTCTGTCGGCAGCATGGCTGTTATCGCAAAAGCATCATGTGGTGCTGTTCGAGGCGGCGCCTCGCCTCGGTGGGCATGCGAACACGGTTTGCGTCGCTGGTAACGGCGGTGAGACGGCCGTCGATACTGGCTTC
Source organism: Chelatococcus sp. HY11 (assembly GCF_018398335.1). Classification (NCBI taxonomy): domain Bacteria; kingdom Pseudomonadati; phylum Pseudomonadota; class Alphaproteobacteria; order Hyphomicrobiales; family Chelatococcaceae; genus Chelatococcus; species Chelatococcus sp. HY11. The sequence goes on along the minus strand of NZ_JAHBRX010000002.1, from coordinate 943,587 downwards.
ATCGTGTACAACGAAGCGACCTATCCGAATTTCGTCGCCCTGATGGACCATCTCCGCGTCACCACCCAGCCGACCGAGATGTCATTCGCCGTCTCACTCGAGGGCGGCCGTCTCGAATACAGCGGCACTAACATCGCCGGCCTTTTCGCGCAGCGCAGCAATCTGGTGCGCCCGCGCTTCTGGGCGATGCTGCAGGACATAAAGCGCTTTTACCGGAACGCGTCGCGGGACACGATCGCGGGCGTGGGGGCGAATGTTTCGCTCGGTGACTATATCGCCGCCGGTGGCTATGGCGCCGCCTTCCGTGACGACCACCTCCTGCCGATGGCTGCAGCGATCTGGTCGGCACCCTGTTCGGAAATTCTATCCTATCCCGCGGCCGCCTTCCTGCGCTTCCATCACAATCACGGGCTGCTCCAGCTCACCGACAGGCCGGTGTGGCGTACCGTGTCAGGAGGCAGCGCCATCTATGTGGAAAAGCTGCGAAAGGCCTTCGCGGGTGAGATCAGAACCGGCGTGCCGGTGACGCAGGTCCTGCGTGGCAACGGCGAGGTCTTGCTCTCCGGCGACGGCTGGAGCGAGGTTTTCGACAACGTCGTCTTTGCCACGCATGCCGACCAAACGCTCACGATGCTCGCTGACCCGGACCCGGCCGAGGTCGATGCGCTCGCCGCTTTCCGCTACAGCCGCAACCGCGCGGTTCTGCATGGCGATTCGACCCTGATGCCGAAGCGCCGTCGCGCCTGGGCCAGCTGGAACCATATCGGCGACCGAGCCGCGCCAGACGCCGCCTGCGCGGTGACCTACTGGATGAACCGGCTTCAAGGCTTGCCTGAAGAGCAGCCATTCTTCGTCACGCTCAACCCGCCCGATACACTGCGTTCCCAGACCATTCTCCACGAGGAGAGCTACGAGCATCCGCTGTTCGATGCAGCGGCCCTCCGCGCACAATCGCGGCTCTGGTCCTTACAGGGCAACCGGCACAGCTGGTTCTGCGGAGCCTATTTCGGATCGGGCTTCCATGAGGACGGACTGCAAGCAGGGCTCGCGGTCGCCGAGGCGCTTGGCGGCGTGCGTCGGCCCTGGCGGGTTGGCGACGAATCCGGGCGCATTCCAAGCCCTGCCGTGACGGAGCAGGCCGCATGAGCTGGCAGTCCGCCCTTTATGTCGGCCGGGTGCGGCACCATCGGTTCCGTCCCCGACCACACGAACTGGACTACCGCGTCTTCTGGATGCTGCTTGATCTCGACGAGATCGATCGTCTTTCCGCGACGCTCAGGCTGTTCTCCCGCAATCGCTCCAATCTCTACACCTTTCAGGATCGAGACTACGGGGATCGCAGCGGCCGGCAGCTCAAGCCGCAGATCGAGGCAGCCCTCGCCGATGCCGGGATCGCCCACGATGGCGGCCCGATCCGACTGCTGACCATGCCGCGCATCCTCGGCTACGCGTTCAATCCGCTCAGTACCTATTTCTGCTACCGCCGCGACGGCAGCCTCTGCGCCACCGTCTACGAAGTGCATAACACCTTTGGCGAAGTCCACAGCTATGTCGCGCCCGCCGGCGCGGCTGGAGGCACGCTTCGGCAGGAGGCTGACAAGGTCTTCCATGTCTCGCCGTTCATGGGGCTCGACATGCGGTATGCCTTCACGGTCAAAGCGCCCGGGCAGCGCGTTTCCATCGCCATCGATGGCCATGACGCCGGGGGGAGGCTGATCACGGCGGTGCTGAGCGGCAAAAGGATGACGCTGGGCGATGCCGCCCTCCTCCGACTGCTTGCTACGCATCCGCTCCTCACAGCGAAGGTCACCGCCGCCATCCATTGGCACGCGCTGCGGCTGCTGGCGAAGCGAATCCGCTGGCAGCCTCATCCAGCGCCGCCGCTGCGCCCGTCGAGCCTTGGCAGAGCCGTGACACCCGATGCGAAAGGACCGATGCAGCCATGAGCCGGCCCGACACCCATCATCGTCTTGATGTGTCAGACCGGGAGCTCGCCCTGCTGCATGGCATAGCCCCATCGCGATGGCTTCTGCGCCGGTTGCTCTCCCGCATCGCCATCGGCCATCTCACGGTCTTCACGCCGGACGGCGAGCGGCTTTGCAGCGCGCAAGGCGCGCCGGGGCCGCAGGCGACGATCATCCTGAACAACTGGCGGCCGATGCGCCGCCTCTTGCGCGATGGCGATATCGGGCTGGCCGAGGCTTATCGTGACGGTGACTTCCAGACCCCGGACCTGACCGCTTTGATAGAGCTCGGGGCGCGCAATGATGCGACACTGCGCAGGCTCGTCACCGGGACCTGGCCGGCCCGCCTGCTCAACCGGCTGCGGCACAGGCTCAACGCTAATACCCGCCGCGGCAGCCGTCGCAACATCGCGGCGCATTATGACCTCGGCAATGACTTTTACGGTCACTGGCTCGACGCGAGCATGATGTATTCTTCGGCGCTCTACGATGCGCCAACTGAGACGCTCGAGGCCGCGCAGCAGCGTCGGCTCGACCGGATCGTCGCCATGCTCGGGCTTTCCGGTGGCGAGCATGTTCTCGAGATCGGCTGCGGCTGGGGCGCGCTCGCCGAGCGGCTCGCCCGTGAAGGCTGCCGGGTGACGGCCATCACGCTGTCGCCAGCGCAGCTCGAGGCGGCGCGGCAGCGCGTCACCGCCGCGGGCCTCGCCAGCCGTGTCGAACTGCGGCTTCAGGACTACCGCGACATTTCAGGCCAGTTCGACCGCATCGTTTCGATCGAGATGATCGAGGCGGTGGGGCGCGCCTACTGGCCATCCTACTTCGCGACACTCAGCCGCTCGTTGCGGCCCGGCGGCTGCGTCGTCCTGCAGGCGATCGCGATCGACGATGCGTTGTTCGAGGGCTACCAGCAGGGCACCGATTTCATTCAACGCTACATCTTCCCCGGCGGCTGCCTCCCATCGGTTCCGGTGCTGAAGAGCAGCGCTGACGCAGCCCGCCTCGCCTGGGCCGAACAGCTCCAGTTCGGCGACAGCTACGCCCTGACACTGAAGGATTGGCGCCGGCGCTTCCTGGAGCGCTGGACCGAGATCGCGCCGCTCGGGTTCGACGAGCCGTTCCGCCGGCTTTGGGAGTTCTATCTCTGCTACTGCGAGGCAGGCTTCCGCGCCCGGACGATCGACGTCAGCCTGATCGCCCTGCGGGGCCGCTAATTAGGGGCGTGTCGAGAACCGGCTCGCTTCCTATTTCGTGGAAGGTACCGTTCAAGGGTGAGCCGCGTTCGTCAGACACGCGTATTCAGCGCGCATTAGGGCATCTCGCGATGATTGCCTATTGATCTGGAAATCCGGCGGGTGGTTTCCTTCACCAGTGCGATGATCTGAGCGAGATCGAAATCCGGCGCCGACCACTCGGCGAAGGCGGTGCTAAGCGCCGCAACCGTCGTGTCGGTCGCATCGCGGATCGGCGCTCCGACGGATATGACGCCCTGGATATTCTCACTGTGGACCATTGCATAGCCCCGGCTGCGCACATCCTTCAATTCTTCCATCAACTCAGCGACATCTGTTTTCGTCCTGGGTGTCACCTGTACCAGTGGTTCCTGCGTCAGAAGACGGAAGGCCTCCTCCTCGGGCAGCCCCGCAAGCAGGACTTTTCCAAGCGCTGTGCTGTGGAGATAGGTTTCCGAACCCGGAACGCTGCGGATGACAATCGGCCCTTCGCTTTGCGTCGACAATATATAGACCGCTCGCGAGCCGCGGAGCACGCCGAGATAGCCGTTCAGCAGATGTTGCGACGCCAGCTGGTCCAGTTCGGGTTTGACGACCGAGATGAGCCGGTCCTTCTTGATGAGGCTCCAGCCGAGGCCAAAGGCCCTGTACCCGATGGAGTAACGCCGCGTCTCACCATCCTGCATAACGTAGCTGTATTGCGCGAGGGTATTGATGAGACGCTGTACAATGGTGGCGTTCAGGCCGAGCTGTCTCCCGATTTCCCGGACGCCAAGAGGCGTCGTCGATTTATCGAGGATTTCCAGTATCTCCAGTCCACGCTGGAGCGATTGGCTTCCCGCCGCCGATTTCGCCTTCTCCACTCTTCACCTATTCCAATGCAGGTCAGGGCCTTGTTTGAATAACCTGTTAGTCCGCTACTATGCGAAGGGTTCTGTCGGATGAGGAGAACAACTGGAAGCCTTCTTCGGTGAGGGTTCCCGTATCTTCCACCATCATTCCACCCCAACCTGGCTCGTAGTAGGGGGTTTCGAGGCAAAAGGCAGTGCCGGCCACGAGAATATCCTCACTTTCCGGTGTGATGACCGGGGCCTCATAGACCGCCATGCCGATGGCATGCCCGATATGCTGGCGGCGGAATGGCTTCAAGCCGTGATCTTCAACCGCCGCAACGCCGGCCGCGAACACGTCCCGTGCACGTGTTCCCGGCCTCATCCTGTCGATGGCAACAAGGAGCCCTTCAAGAAGGGCCGTATAGCGCTCGCTCTGCAAGGAGGAAGGTTTGCCGATGACTGCCGTGCGGGCCATATCCGACTTGTAGCCGTAGTAGCTGCATCCTACGTCGAAACGCAGCAAGTCGCCTTTTTGCAGCGGTCGCTCCGAACTCATCGCGTCGGCGAGAGCGCTACGCTCTCCGCCAACCACCGTGACATTGCGTGGCAGCCCCCCACCAAGCGACATCCGCGATGCCACGACCGAAGCGACTTCCTTGTCTGTCATTCCGACGCGCGCGGCAGTGATGCCGGCATCGATCGCTTGCTGGGTGATCTCGGTGGCATAGCGCAGCAACCGGACTTCGAAGGGCAGCTTCACCGCCCGCACGGCGAACATCCAGGAGGTCGCATCGGCGATGTCGCCGTCCTTGCGGACCAGATGGTCGATTGCCGTGTGGGGCAGATAGGCTTTTTCAGCCACGATCCTGTTGGCGCGCACGCGCCGCATGGCAGCTTCAAAAGCGTCCGAGAACGATGTGTGACGGACTGCTGTGTGTGCCGAGGGCGTGGAGCCGCTGAAGAAGAATTTTCCAAACGGAAAGATGTCATCAGGTATGAGCCCGGCATCGATGGCCGGGGCAAAGTCCGCGGCTGGCGCCACGAGCAGAACAGTGTCGCGGGTAATCAGTGCAGCGTAGTCGTAGCGGCGGTTGATCGTCGCCCCCATGCTTTCATAGCCGGCGGCATAGAGCACGTTTTCCGGGCTGGCCACGACAACCAGATCATACCCTTCCGCTTCCATCTTGCGCCGGACCCGCGCGAGCCTTTCGTCCGCAAGGGTTTTGAGCTGGGCTACCAACGCCGTATCGCCGAGAGACATTCCGTCATTCCTGTCCTGATTACTGATGGGCCGCTGGCTTGGTCGAAGCAGACCTGCACTGTCCGTTTCCGCCGGCCAACCCATTGACAACAAATTTTGAGGCTGAATACAATACATAATCGAAACACTGTTTCTATAATAGGAACATATGCCATGAAAATCACCAGACGCAAATTCATGCATGCTGGGCTGGGGGTGACCGGCGCCGGTGTTCTGGGCTTTCCCCGGATGACATTCGCCCAATCCTATCCCGCCCGTCCGACAACGATCGTTGTGCCGTTCGCGGCAGGCGGTGCGGGTGACCTGTCGGCTAGGGTGATTTCGGAGTTCGCCAGCAACAAGAAAGGCGACGTTACGGCGGTCGATTTTCGGCCCGGCGCGGGCGCCACGATCGGCACGGCGCAAGTCGCGGATGCAAAGCCTGATGGCACCACGCTCGGGCTCTATTCGGTCAGCCCCTACGGGACGACGCCGCATCTCCAGAAGGTGCCCTACGATCCGATGACCAGCTTCACCTATGTGACCGTGCACGTGTCCGTGCCGATCGCATTCTACGTGAAGGCTGATAGCCCCTTTGCCACCTGGGATGACGCGGTGAAGTTCGCCGTCGACAATCCGTCCAAGTTCCGGTGGGGGACGGCGGCTGTGCGCGGGGCCGCCCATCTGGCGACGGAGGCGGCCTTCCGCAAGGCTGGCGCGCGGGCGATCTTCGTGCCTTTCAAGGGCGGCTCCGAGGCAATGACGGCGCTGCTTGGCGGCCATATCGAAGCCTCAGTCTCCTCCGACTATGGCCCTCAACTGGACGCGGGGGAAGTCAGGCTGCTCGCCTTCACGGGTTCCGAGAAGGTCGGTATCTATCCAAACGTTCCCACTTTCGGCGAAATGGGGCAGCCTATCGCCGTTGAGGCGACATACGGCCTCGTCGGGCCCGCAGGGCTGCCAAAGGAAGCCGTGGCTTACTGGAACGACCTCGTCGTCGAACTGCAGCAGACCAAGGATTTCGAGAACTACCTGAAGATTGTTAAAGGCGTCCGGCTTTACTGGAACAGCGAAGAATTCACGGAGCGCGCCAAGGAGGCATACACCACGCTCGGCCAAGCGATCAAAGAACTTGGGCTCTAGGGATGGCGGGTATTGTCGTCTTGGTTATCGCGTCCGCGGGCGCGCTGATCTATTCCCTTATGCACTACCATATCTGGTCTTTTGGTATGCCCGCATCCGGCCTGATGCCGGTGGTGGGCTGCGTAATCGTGCTGAGCGCAAGCCTGTGGGTGGCGATCGCGGAAACGCCCCATCCGAAAACAGAAGTCTCGCGTCCGTCACTTGCCTATTTCACCGGTTTCGCCGCGATGGTGCCGATGGCGACTTTCTTTGGACTCCTGCCGGCACTGTTTGTCGTGGCGGTGGCGCTACTGCGCTTCGTCGAGCGACTGCCTCTGCCGCGAGCCTTGGCAATCGCGGCGGCCATTGGTGTCGGTAACTGGATCGTCTTCCGGGAATTGCTGGGGGTACCGCTTCCCCATGGGTCGATCTGGAGCATGTTATGGATGTCGTAGCCAATCTCGCTCTCGGTTTCGGAGAGGCGGTAACGCCGCTCAACCTGCTGATCGCGCTGGCCGGCTGCATCGTCGGCACGGCCGTCGGCGTTCTGCCCGGTCTCGGGCCGACAGCGACGATCAGCCTGCTCCTGCCGATCTCGGTCTATCTCGACAAGACCAGCGCCATTATCCTGCTGTCGGGGATCTATTACGGCGCCATGTATGGCGGCTCGATCACATCGATACTCGTGAAAATACCCGGCGAGGCCGCGAGCGTCATTACCTGCATCGATGGCTACCAGATGGCGCGTAAGGGGCGCGCGGGCGCCGCGCTAACCATCGCGGCACTGGGCAGCTTCTTTGCGGGCATTGTCGCAACCCTGGGGATCGCTCTGATCGGCCCTTCGACAGCGCAACTGGCGCTCGCCTTCGGGCCTATTGAGAAGACATCGCTGCTCATCCTCGGGTTCATGCTCGTGCTCGGCGTGGGCGAGGGGTCGCGCACACGCGCGCTTGCCATGATTGGTCTAGGCCTGTTCATGGCGACGGTTGGCGTTGATCTCGTCTCGGGGGACGAACGGTTCGTCTTCGACGTTGCCGCGCTCCGTGACGGCTTCAACATCGCAATCCTCGCAATGGGCCTGTTCGGCATCAGCGAGGTGTTGCTGATGGCCGAGGAAAAGGACAGCGATGTAAAGGCAATACCGACGCCGAGGCGCTTGCGGGACCTGTTTCCGAACCGGCAGGAAGCGCGCGAATCCGCGGCGCCCGTCGTGCGGGGCAGCGTTCTGGGCTTCTTCCTGGGCCTTCTGCCGGGCGGAGGCGCGCTGATCGCCAGCTTTGCCAGCTACATGCTGGAGCGCAAGCTTTCCCGCCATCCCGAGGCGTTTGGAAAAGGTGCGGTTCCCGGTGTGGCAGGTCCGGAATCGGCGAACAACGCCGGCGCTCAGGCAAGCTTCGTTCCGCTTCTGTGCCTCGGCATCCCGGCGAATGCCACCATCGGCGTCATCATGGGCGCACTTCTTATGGCCGGTGTCACGCCCGGTCCGAGGCTCATAACCGATCATCCAGAGATGTTCTGGGGCGTCGTTGCCAGCATGTTCGTCGGGAACGCCATCCTCGTGATCCTCAACGTGCCGCTCGTCGGGCTTTTCGTGTCGCTGCTGCGAGTGCCCCGGCCGGTGATGTCGGTGTTGATCCTGTTCTTCTGCGTGATCGGCGCTTACAGCCTTAATAACAATATGTTCGATGTCGGAGCCATGTTCGCGTTTGGCGCGCTTGGCTATGGGTTGCGCAAGTCAGGTTTCGACGTGGCGCCTCTCTTGCTTGCCTTTGTGCTCGGACGCCTGTTCGAGGAAAGCCTGATGCAAGGCCTCATCGTCGGACACGGGCAACTGCGTGCCTTCATCGCGAGCCCACTTAGCGCGCTGTTCCTTACATCCGCTGTATTGATCCTCATCCTTCCACCCATTATCGCGAGATTGCGCAGTACGTCGTCGGCGCTGCGGAAATCCGGCGCAAAAGAGTGAGAGGCGCAAGAGAGTAAGATATGCAGACAATCAATCCACATCTCACCGGATTTCGGTGCATCCGCTGCTCGACGCTCTATCCGGTTCAAGATTACCAGGAAGGCTGCCCGAGCTGCCTGGCCGAATCCCATCCCGCGAGTGTGACCCCGGCCTATGACGAAGCCACGCCATCGCCATTTGGCGAGCGACGTGGGCGGGGATTGACCCGTTTCGGAAACTGGCTGCCCTACAAGATGTTCACCAGCCTTGGTGAAGGTGACACCCCCCTTGTGGACATGCCCGGACTTGCCGCGCGGTGCGGCCTCGAGGCGCTCTCCATTAAACTTGAAAGCGCAAACCCGACGGGCTCCCACAAGGATCGAATGAGCGCCCAGTTCGTCGCTCGGGCGAAGGACAGGAACGTGCCATCGGTCATCGCCGCTTCGAGCGGCAATGCGGGCTGCTCCGTCGCCGCCTATGCCGCCGCGGCCGGGTTGCCCTGCACCATCGTGACGACCCCAGCTATTACGGCGCCGTGGCGCCGCGCCATCGAAATGACGGGTGCGAGCATTATCTATGTGGAAGACAGTCTCGAACGTTGGGAGATTGTCAGACGCAAGGTCCGCGAGGAAGGTTATCTCTCAGCGACCAATTATCTTGTGCCGCCGGTCGGCAGCGACCCCTACGGCGTCGAGGGCTACAAGACGCTCGGCTACGAACTGGCGGAGGCTCCGGCTGTATCGGTTGCCGATGCGATCTTCGTTCCGACGGCGCGGGGAGATCTGCTCTGGGGAATTTATCGCGGGCTCGCGGAAGCGGTGGAGGCAGGACGGCTGCCGGCAATGCCGAAGCTCGTAGCGGTCGAGCCCTTTCCCCGCCTTGAACTGGTATTGGCCGGCCAGGACGTCCGCTCCCAGTTCTCCGGCAAATCGCTTCTGGCGTCGATCGGTGGCGGGACCGTCACCTACCAGTCCTGGCGGGCAATTATGCACAGTCGCGGAACGGCGATATCGGTCGCGGAGAACGACGTGCTCGATGACCAGCGACTCCTCGCGCGTCACGGTCACTATCTCGAGCTTTCGACGGCAGCGGCGTTGACTGGCCTGCGCAAGCTCGCGGCGTCACCAGAAATGGCCCCCGGCATCCGCAGGGCGGTGCTTATAGGCACGTCCCATGGATACAAGGAAATCGCCCGATGAGGAGACTAGCCGCCGGAAGGTCCGCCACCTTGAAGCCTACGCGTTTGCGCTTTTGGCGCGGTACATCCTGGCGTATTTTCGAGCGAAGTGGAAACCGGTTCGCATGAAGAAAATTTTTAAAAACAAAGACCTGTAGCAATTCCAGTGAGCCGGGATTGCTGTGGCGGGGCGCTATTCAAACTTGCTGAATCGTTGTGTTAATCGGTCAGGCGGCTTTGCCGGAAGTCGCCTCAAGGCTCTCGTCTTGGCGCTCGACCTTCCGCGCGGCATACCAGGCGACCAATCCCGCGAGCGCAACGATGGCCCCAAGCAGCGGCAGGCTGTGGCGTACCGCGATGAGCATGTCTATGCCGCTTGAAGAAAGCCACGTGCGCGATGCCCCACCTGGGCTCTCCAGATTAAACGCCAGCATGGTCGCACCGCCGGCTACGCCGAGACTGGTACCCAGCGCGCGCATCAGGTTCAGCAGCGAACCGGCGGGGCCGGACAAGGCTGGCGGTACAGCCGCGATCGCCACCTGATTGTTGGGCGCGATGAAGAGGCCAAGGCCGATGCCGAATAACGCATAGGATATCCCGTCGAAAAGAAGATGGTCTTCTACCCGTCCGAGTGTGGAGAACAGGAGGGCAACGCCCATGAAGCTCAACACCATGCCCGCCAGACCAATCCAGCGCCCGCCTATTCGCTCCTTCACCATGCTGCTGAACGGTGCCGTCAGTCCGATAGCCACCGGGATGATCGCAAGATGCAAGCCGGCTATACTAGGCCGCTCGCCGAAGCCGTGTCCCTGCGCGAAAGACATGAGGAAGAACATGCCGAACAGCAGCGCGTAGCCGAGCGCCACCCCAGCCGCTGCACTGCAAAATGCTGGGCCCTGAAACAGCGCGGGATCGATCAGAGGCGCATGGAATATGCGCTCGCGCCGCACCAGCAGCACAAGCAAAAGGCCGGCTAGGGCGAGGCTGCCGAGCGTCATCGGGGAACTCAGCCCCCAGTGTGATATGTGGTTGAGGACGGCTACGATCAGTATAAGGGCGGGACCTATCAGCAGCGCCCCGCCCCAGTCGAAGCCCCGGTCTGGCTGCGCGCCCGTGCTCCGGGGCAGCGCCAGCCAGCCAACGACAATGGCTAACGCACCAAACGGAACGGTGAGCCAGAAAATCCATTGCCAGCCAAGCGTCGCGATTATCAGGCCGCCCAACACCGGACCCGCGCTCATGCCCACCGCCTGCGCCGCCGCGAACCACCCGAGTGCCCGTCCCCGTTGCTCCGCCGAGACCGTCTTCACCAGGATCGAAATGCTGTTGGCGCCGAGGAGCGAACCGCCAACCCCCTGCAAAAAGCGGAAGATTACCAGTTGCTCGAAGCTGGACGCAAAACCGCATAGGGCGCTCGCGGCGATAAAAATGAGGTATCCGATAATATACAGCGTCTTGCGCCCAAATATTTCGCACAGACGGCCGAAGATGGGCAGAAATGCAACGAAGGCTGCGAGATACGAAAGTGCGATCCAGCTCACATGCTGAAGTGAAGCATCGAAATAGTGCCCAAGAGTCGGCAAGGCGAGCTGAACGATCGTGGCATCAAGCTGTCCAATGAACGCGCCTATCGAGACGAGGCCAACGACAAGCCAAGGATGCCATGGCTGACGCTCGAGCCAGGCGAGGGGGGCAGGTTCGGTCGTGAGCCGTGCGATGAGGAGAGACATTCAAGGACCAATTGGCAAGGGGGACGATATCTTTGTTATCGGATCGCGTCCCACCCCGTCGGCAGGGGTCGAGGCGTTCGATGGGTATCGGCGTGGCCTCCGGGAATGGCGAGCACGCTTTCATAGCTTGGATACGGCTATGGCCCTCATCCTCCGAAGACGACCAGGGCCACGGTCGCATGGACGTAATCAGCGCTTCGTTACGTCATTGCAGGTTACGACCGCCGGTTTGTCGCTGGCTTGCCGGGCGCCGGCCTGAATATAGCAATAGGATAGCGTGGTGCCGGACAAGTCCCCGACGAAATAACCGTCCGTGTCGGCCATCATCACCGTGTCGCCGTCTTTTGAGACGGTGCCGATGAAAGGTTCGGATGTGACAGCGCCACCTGAAGCCGCGTCGCCCGCGATGATGCTCTCGCCCCAGAAGCGACGATCACTCTGACCGACAATCCGTAGCGTGATGTCCCGCTGCGCGAGCAGCGGCTTGTCCCAGGTGCCCTTGCTATCCGGCCAATGCGGTCCGCCGACCCCGGCTATGATCGTATTGGTCTTGCCAACCCATTCACCCTTCATGTCGGGGGTTTGAGCCGCGGCGACAGAAATCGTCATTATACTACACAGCAAAATCCAACCCAGGGCCTTCATCGTGTCCTCGCCATACTGTTCGACTTTGTGTCGAATTGAGTTGTAGCTTAACCTCGGGCGTACCGGAACGAAAATCGGCATGGTCGCGGTGTAGAAGCTCGGGGCGCTCTGATCAGCGCGCAGGCCATAGTAATGCCAGCCATCGCGGGCAAGGCGTGTCCATGAAATCACGCGGTCCCGCTTTGCAAACATGCCGCTTCCCGACAGGCGTGCAATCCTAGTCTGGACAGAAATCCAAGCGGCTGCACTTGAACAGAGCGCTGGGTTTCGAACGTGGCGCATTACTGAAGGTTGTTTCATCACCCAACGCACCCTTCGCCGCTGCTAATCGCGGATGGGTCGAGCTGCGGTGTGTTGGTACCTCGCGTATGATATCGACTTGAGCGATCAGGAAACCGTGATGGCGTGTCGCTTTCGCGGGGCCATCCGCACGATCCATCGCATGTATCTGCCAGCCGGCTTGCTCAAGCCAGTACTGCCTCGCTCAACCTGAACATGGCCGTATGCGTGAAATTCTCAGGGACTGTGGCGCTGAGGCTCCGGTGCTGCCGACGTGTCGTTAGCGTTTGGCTCGCTCGTAGGGCTGGGCGAACGCCTCGCGGATTTGCCAGCTTGATCCAATCTTCGCAGGGTTTGAACGAATATGCCATCGATCGTGCGGTCGCACTGCAGGGCAGCTTTCAGGGCATCACCGGCGCCTCTCAGAATTGGATCATTCATTGCCGCAAAACTCTCAACCAATATATTGTATTCGTACCTTCCAAGGAAAATGCAGGGGAGTATGGCATTGTTCCGGAGGGCAAATTGATTATGATCGAAATGATAAACGTAACGCGGAAACTGTATCGATTAAGCTCGATATCTGGAGGCGTTCAGGGGGCGATAGAGAGACGGCCAGCCCGGCCAGTTGAAGGCCTGGAGAACGGCGCAGACGATTACAGATGCCGTGCCGCAGGCACGCAGTAGACCAGGGCTACCGAGGCCAATGGATTTAATGGCCCTTATCGTTCCCTATCCCGTCTCAGGTCCGAGCTGGTGGCAAGCGAGATCCTGGCATCGAGGACCCGGGCGGGATCCAGCTTCAGGCTTTCGAATGCCTGCTCGGCAGCACCAATGAGAACGTCCTGATCGAGCGCCGCCGGAACGAGGTCAACCGGCTCGACGCCTGCGACCACGGACATCGCAAGGACTTCGCGCAGCAAGGATGGCATGAGCTCGCCGATCGGCGCCAGCGCGCCGGCGAGAACGACGCGGTCGGGAGCGAGTGTATTGATCAGACTAACCAATCCTATCCGTAACGCTCCAATACAATCGGATGCCAGAAATTTGTCGAGATCGCCGGGGTCAAGTGTCAAAAGATGCTGTCTGATCTTGTCCGGGGAGCCCGCCTTCCGCATGCTGAGGGATCTGGATATGGCGCGGCCGTTGACATAGATTTCCAAGCAGCCGCGCGACCCGCAAGCACATTCCGCCCCGAGTGGATTGACGTTGAGGTGCCCGGCCTGCAGGGTGTGATCGCCGCGTGAATATAACCGCGTCTGCCGCGAGATCATCGCCGAACCGACGCCGTTCGGCTGGGAGGTCAAATACAGCAGCCGCTTCGCGCCGCGCCCCGCGCCCCGAAGATATTCGGCGAGTGCTCCGAGCGTTGCGTCATGCCCCACGGTGATGGCAACCTGTTGCCCCAATCTTTCCTCGATCACCGACTTGATCGGCACGTTATGCCAGTTCAGCGACAGAACCGTGCGGGCGATCGCGCTATCCTGTGTCATGATGCCGGGAATGGCGAGCCCGATACCGCACAGCGGCGACAGATACGCCGTCTGTGCGATGGTCTTTTTGATCGCGTCGGCGATATCGAGGAGCGCCTCTCGGGGCGGATATTCCCGCACGGCCATCTGGCAGCGCTCCTGATGCAGAATGCTGCCCGCCAGATCGATGGCGGCAAGTTCGATCGTGTCGGCGCGCACGTCGACGGCGATCACGTGCGCACCCTCCGGTTTCAATTCGAGATGCGGGGAGGGTCGCCCCGCGACCCCGCTACGGGTCGCGGCGGGCAGGATGCTGATCAACCCGAGCCGCGCCAGTTCGGTTGCCGCCACGCCGACGGCACTCCGTGCGAGCTGTGTGTCGAGCGTCGCCTCCGCCCGGGTCATGGACCCGTGTCGCGCGAGGGATTCCAGCAGACGTCCGGTCGCAGTTTGCATATGGAACCCAAGCGCGTCGTCGTTATGCCCGTCCAAGGAATTGCAGCTTGACACATTTGTTCGTTTGAGAACAAATATCTCAAGAAGCGATTTTAGCTCCAGTTGGCCTGATCGAGAAATGCGGGCCTGTCAAGAAAAAGCATGCCTATTTTCCCAGAAAATAAGTCTCGAAGCGACAGAGGGGAGTTTAGAATGGCATACGGAATGTTTAGACGGGAGGTCCTGGCGCGTGCCACCGGACTTGCGGCCCTTACGCTTGTGGGCGGTGCGTCGGCGAGTTTCGCACAGAGCGGCACGGTCGACTGGCAGCAGGCAAAAGGAACGACGCTTTTCATCGGTATGAATAAGCATGTTTTCACCGATACTATTCGGCCGCTCATTCCCGAATTCGAAAAACTGACGGGTATAAAAGTTCAGATCGAGTCCTATTCCCAGGACGAGTATATGAACAAACGCCTGGTGGATCTTTCCTCCGGTGCCGGCACCTTTGACGTTGTGATGATGGACCAGGCCATCGTCCAATACAGCAAGGCCGGCTGGGTTGAGGAATTGGATAATTACATCGCCAATCCAAAATATTTCGATGGTGCATCCTATGACGTCAATGATTTCCTTCCATCCTTGACCAGGAACACCTTCATCAACGGCAAGCGGTTTGCGTTGCCGGTGACGGGCGAGGCGCAGATCCTTTACTATCGCAAGGATGTTCTCGACGCGGCGGGCATGGCCGTGCCGACGACTTTCGACGAGCTTTACAAGACCGCCGTCGCGCTGAATCAGCCAGGCAAGATGGCCGGAATGTTGCTGCGCGGCGAAAAAATTCACACCGCCTGGAACAGCAGCGGCTTCATCTGGTCCTATGGCGGCAAGGTCTTCGACAACGCGGAAAGCCCGACCAAGGCGACGTTTGACAGTCCCGAGGCCGTTGCCGCCATATCCATGTATGCAAAGCTGCTCCAGGATGCCGGTCCGGTCGGCGTGGGCAACTATACGTGGTATGAAACAGTCTCGGACTTCCAGCAAGGTAAGGCCGCGATGTATCTCGACGCGTCCGTCTTCATGTCGCAGATCGAGGATCCAAAGAAATCGACCGTGTCTGGGAAGGTCGGTTACGCGAGCATGCCGGCCGGACCTGCAGGGGCTATGGCCAATACTGGCGCCTGGATGCTCAGCATCAGCGCATCATCGAAGAACAAGCCGGGCGCGGCGCTGTTCATGTCTTGGGTAACCAGCAAGGATGTCGGGCTGAAAATAGGTGAAGCCGCCGGCATCGGGGCGCGGAAGTCCGTTTTCGAGGCCCCCTCCCTGCGCACCAAATACCCGGCGGCGTGGGCGGCGGCGACGATCAAATCGATGATGCCTGCCGAGCCGACCCCTGGCCCGCCGCGGATTACGGCGATCGATGAATGGCTGGATATCTACGGCGGCGCGGTGAACGCGACCATCCTCAAGCAGGGCACGGCGCAATCCAACCTGTCATCCGCCGCGGAGAGGATGGACAAGGCTCTGGCGCGCTCGAAATAGGTGAGCGCAGTAGTGCAGGATACGATGTATTGCCTCGTTTTTAGTATTCCAAGCAATCCGGTGAGGCGATGCATTCAACTCTAGCGAACCTGCGCGCGAAGGCGAGAGACTGGCTTCTCCCCGCCAGTTTTCTCGCCCCAGCGCTCCTTGTTCTCATTGTTATCAACGTCATTCCGCTATTTTACACGATTACGACCAGCTTCCAGAATTACTATCTTCCAAAGAGCTTTGAGCGCGGCTTCAACGGGCTTGACAACTACGCCGAACTGGTACTCGATCAACGTTTCTGGGCGGCAGCGGGACGCACCTTCATCTTCGTGACGGCTTCGCTTATCATCGAGCTGGTGCTTGGCTTTGTCATTGCTCTCATGCTGTTTCGGCAGCGGTGGGCCGTCGGCGCGCTTCGCGGGTTGATCCTGCTGCCGATCATTATCACGCCCATTGCAGTTGCCTTCGTCTGGCGCCTGCTGTTCAGTCCGAGCCTTGGGCTGCTGAACTATCTCCTGGCGTTTGTCGGCCTGGGCCCGTTCGAGTGGATCTATAGCCCAAATCAGGCGCTGATCTCCCTGATCATCGTGGAGGTCTGGCAGCACACGCCCGAGCTGATGCTTATCATCTACACCGGGTTGCTCACGCTTCCGGAAGAGCTGTCGGATGCGGCCCGCATCGATGGCGCCAATCCCTGGCAGGTCTTCAAGAATATCAAGCTGCCTCTCTTGAAGCCGATCCTCATGGTCGGGATTGTTTTTCGCGTGATCGCGCTCCTGAAGACCTTCGATGTCTTTTACATTGTGGGGCGTGGGGGGCCTGGAACGTCGACGGAGACACTGGCGCTCTATGTCTATGCGTCCGGGTTCAGCTTTCTGCGAATGGGATATGCATCCGCGCTGGCGATGGTGCTTTTCTTGATCGTCCTGGCGTCCACCATTCTCATCGTTCGCTGGGGAGACGTGAAAATTGGCTAACGCACGCGACCGCGATCGCCCCATCACACTGGGGGATATCCTCAACACCATCGGCCTGGTCATCGTCGCGATCGTGTTCATCATGCCGATCTTCTGGGCGATCCTGATGTCGCTCAAGACGCGCGCTGATGCGCTCTCGATGCCGCCGAAGTGGCTGTTTGTGCCGACCTTCGAGCATTACCGCACGGTGTGGAACGAAGGCTCTCTGCTTGATTACACGCAGAACAGTCTGATCGTGACCTTGTCGGCGACGGCGATCGGATTGATGCTTGGTGTCCCGGCGGCGTATATCCTTGCGCGGCGCCATTTTCGGGGGAAGCGCACCCTGCTTCTCGGCATTTTAAGCACACGGATGATTCCGCCGGTCGCGTTCATCATTCCGTTTTTTGTCATCTTTACGAACCTCGGCCTCAAGGACACCTATACGGCTCTGGTTATCGTCTATCTGACGATCATACTTGGCTTTGTGATCTGGATGATGAGGAGCTACATCGTCGATCTTCCGATCGAGCTGGAGGAGGCCGCGCGTATCGATGGTTGCGAACAGTGGCAGACATTTCGCTATGTCGTTTTGCCATCTTGCAAGCCGGGCTTGGCAACCTCCGCGATCTTTTCATTCATCTACGCCTGGAATGAGTTTCTCTACGCGATGGTTCTGACCAATCGTCATGCGAAGACGTTGCCGCTGGGCATCTATAATTGGGTTTCCTACGAAGAGGTGCGATGGGGCGAGCTCACGGCGGCGGCCGTTCTGGCGATGCTGCCGGTTCTCGTCTTCTACCTCTTCGTTCAACGCGCCCTTGTGAGAGGCCTCACCATGGGCGCGGTCAAAGGCTGACTATCGGCATACTATAAGTGAGGACGATGCCGCGATGAGCACTGTCAACAAGACGACTGGCCTGGTGACCAAGATCCGGACCGAACATGAGAACATCATCTCCGGCGTTCATGATCTCGGCTTCGACGTATGTCACCTGTCGGCGTATAATCCTGCCGCCTTGACGGATGAGATCAAGGAGCACTTTCGCAAGGAAATGAAGCGGCTCGCCATGGAGGTCACGGGCTTCTGGGCCGGCTGGCCCGGGCATGTGGTCTGGGATTTCGTCGGTGGTCCGATCACCACAGGCCTCGTCCCGCCGCATCTGCGCGAGGAGCGCATCGCCATTACCAAATATGCGTCGGACTTTGCGGCGTCTCTCGGGATCAAGATGGTGATGACGCATATCGGCTTCGTGCCGGAAGATTGCAATGAACCAACCTACAAGTCGTTGGTGCCTGTGGTGCGTGACATTGCAGCCCACTGCAAAGCGAACGGTCAGGAGTTCTGCTTCGAGACAGGGCAGGAGACGCCTGTCACGCTGTGCCGTCTGATCGAGGACGTTGGAATGGACAATGTAGGCGTCAATTTCGACGCGGCTAATCTGATCGTCTACGGCAAAGCCAATCCGGTGGATGCTGTCGACATCTTAGGCCCTTACATTCGCCAGGTTCACATCAAGGATGGCTGCTATCCCGTCGATACGAAGAAGCTCGGCAAGGAGATGCAGCTTGGCGAGGGGCAGGTTGATCATCCCGCGCTGTTGAAGAAGCTCGTCGGAATTGGCTTCAACGGGCCCTGGATTATCGAGACGGAGTTCACGGGTGAGACGCGCAACGCGGGCATTCTGAAAGCGAAGGCTCAACTCGAAGACTGGCTGTCCGCGTTCTGACTGATTGGCTCAGGAAGAAGAAGATATCATGCCAGAGAAAGTCAGAATACTCATCGTTGGCCTTGGCAACATGGGGCTGTCGCACGCCGAGGCGTATCGGCAGATCGATGGTTTCGAGATCGTGGGCATCATGAGCCGCACGATCAAATCCAAACAGTTGCCGCCGGGATACGACATGTATCCGCTTTACGAAGACCTGGATGAAGCACTGGAGCACACCAGGCCTGACGCGGTTTCCATCAATTCCTGGCCGAATACCCATGCGAGCTATGCGATCAAGGCGATCGAGGCCGGTTGCCATGTGTTCATGGAAAAGCCCATCGCGACAACGATTGAGGATGCGGAGCGGGTTGTCGCCGCGGCGAAGGCACGGGATCGAAAACTCGTTCTTGGCTATATTCTTCGGGTTCATCCGTCCTGGATACGCTTCATCGAGATCGGAACGTCTTTGGGCAAGCCGCTGGTCATGCGCTTGAATCTCAATCAGCAGTCCAGCGGGCCTGCTTGGTACTGGCACAAGAATCTCATTGATTCACTGATCCCCATTGTCGATTGCGGCGTCCATTATGTCGATGTCATGTGCCAGCTGACGGGCGCCAGACCCGTCCGGGTCCATGGCATCGGCGCCAAGCTCTGGGCGGAGGCGGCGCAGGACAACTATGGGCATCTGCATGTGACCTTCGATGACGGATCCGTTGGCTGGTATGAGGCGGGATGGGGACCCATGATGAGTGAAACGGCCTATTTCGTCAAAGATGTCATCGGGCCCAGGGGTTCGGTATCCATTGTGGCTGGGCGAGACGACGACGAAGTTGTGGCGCGTGACACCATGTCCGGATCCGCGGATCTCGACCGACATACCAAAACAGATACCATCAGGGTTCATCATGCGGTCGTCGATGAAAACAGGAATTTTATCAGACAGGATGAAGTACTTCTTATGGATGATGAGCCAGGGCATCATGAGTTATGTAAGCGGGAGCAGGAATATTTCCTGAGATCTATTCGCGAGAACCTCGACTTGTCGCAATCAATGGCTGCCGCGGTGGATAGCTTGCGCATTGTCCTTGCCGCGGAGCGCAGTATCAAGGAAGGACGGGCGGTCGAGTTGACGTAGTCAATCTTCGAGGCGGATCTGGAGCTTGACGTCGGCCGGCCGCGCCTCAGCGGCGCGCTCGAAGGCGGCAATGGCTTCCTCGAACTGGAATGTCGCGGAGACGAGAGGCTTGAGATCCACGCGGCCAGATCCCATCAAGGCAAGCGCCCTGTCATACTGATGCGCGTAGCGAAATACGGTCTCCACCTTCAACTCTTTCGTCGACAGCCGGGCGACATCGAAGGGCACGGGATCAACGGGCAGTCCGACCGCCACGATGGTGCCGCAAGGACGGGGCAGATCCACGATGTCGGACCAGACGACCGCAGAACCCGAACATTCGAAGACGACGTCGGCCCCCCACCCCCCCGTCAATCGCGCGACTTCCGCCAGGAGGTTGCCTTCGCGCACGTTCACGGGGATCACGCCTTCATAGGATGCCGCGATGTCGAGTTTCGGCCGAGCGATATCTGCTACGACGGCCCGCGCACAACCGCCGGCCAAGGCGGCGATGGCCACCATGATGCCGATTGGCCCGGCGCCGATGACAACGGCGGTGTCACCCGGCTGGATCTTCGCCTTCGCTGCGGCCTGCATCCCGACGGCGAATGGTTCCACCATCGCAGCCTCAGCGAAGCTGATGGAATCCGGTATCTTGAAGGTGAAATTCGCGGGATGCACGACGAAGGGCCGGATGACGCCATGTACCGGCGGTGTAGCCCAGAAAGTCACGCTTGGGTCTACATTGTAAATGCCAAGACGTGAGGCCCGCGAGTGAGGATCAGGGAGGCCTGGCTCCATACAGACACGGTCTCCTGGTTGGAGGCTGGTCACGCCCTCGCCGATGGCGACGACAGTACCCGCGGCTTCATGGCCGAGCACCATCGGCGCATCCACGACGAAGGGGCCGATGCGGCCGTGCGTATAGTAGTGCACATCGGAACCACAGATACCCACAGTGTTCAGCCTGATCTTGACTTCGCCGTGTCCCGCTTCCGCTTCGAGATCGATATCGCGAAGGGCCAGTTTGCGGGGGCATTCGAGAACGAGGGCTTTCATGGATAGGCTCCAATGCCGGGCCTGCTCGGCGAGAGGTATGGAAGAATGATGCGGGCCTGCCCCGAACTGGGGAAGAAAAGCCGCTGCCTGGTACGGAGGTGGGTCTGATATCAGCCCGGGTAGTCAATGATCGCGTCCTGAGCGCGCAGATCCTGCTGGATACGGCTTGCATCAAGAGCACGCGGTTCCGCGGAGGCCGCTGCGGCGATCGCCGCGGCGACGCCGGCGGCGTGCCCCATCGCGGCGCAGGTCGCGCCGACCCGCGCGGAACCAAGTGCCTCCCTGTCAGCCGAGAAGCATCGTCCGGCCACCAGCAATCCATTCACATTGGTCGGCAGAAGGGATCGGTATGGGATGCGATAGGGCAGGGGCACATACATCGCATGATGGCCGATTGCGTCCGTTGTCGGATGCACGTCGATCGGCCAACAGCCAAGGGCGATCCCGTCGTCGAAATCCGTGCGGCCGAGGATGTCCTCGGCTTTCAGCGTGTAGACGCCCTCGAGCCGCCGCGTTTCCCGGATTCCGATCTGCGTGCTGGTCTGGATAAGCCGTCCCGCGGCAAAGCCCGGCAAATGTCTCACGAAATAATCGACGATTTCCGCTGTTTCGCGACGACCTGCGAGCTCGGCCCGCGTGAGTTCCGACGCAACGGAGGCATCGCCGGTGATCCGTGTTGAATTCACCCAGATTACATCCGCGTCGAGGCCGCCGAACCACGGCCCGCCATAGCGCGGCAACCGCCCGCTCTCGCGCTCTGCCTGCATGTGGTCGGCATCGACCACCACGTCCTGCCGTACCGACGCGTATTGGCTGAGTGTGGGCTCACGCAGATAACCCGGCTCCGGACCGATGGGGGGAGACACTGGCTTATGAATGTCCTTGTCGGTCTCGATCTGGAGATTTCCCATCCTGAATGACATGGTCATCGGCTGGAGCGACTGGCCTTTGGTCCAGCGCGCACCGGCGCGTGCCATGACATCGCCATCGCCCGTGCAATCGACCGTAACTCGTGAACGGATGGCCTGTCGGCCTTCGACATTCTCGATACACAGTCCCTTTACGGCACCATTCTCGAGGATCGGATCGGCGCCCCAACAGTGAAAGAGGAGATCGACGCCCGCCTCCGTCACGAGATCATCGGCAACGCGCTTCATGATCTCCGGATCAGAGTTCAGGACAAAGCCCGTATGGTCCTGACACCCGTTCAACGCGGCCGCTTTGCGGATCCATTCCCCAGCCACGCCACCGACACAACGGTGGTAAGGCCGAAGCCAGGAGTTGAAGCCAGCGAGTGTCAAGACCATGCCCGCGGTCCACATCCCGCCCAGAAAGCCGTGGCGTTCGACGAGGAAAGTCCGCGCACCCGCGCGCGCCGCACCCACCGCGGCAGATACGCCGGCTGGCCCACCGCCGACGACCAGAACGTCAACATCGGCAATGACCGGTATATCTTTCGCTTCCTCGCGATAGACTGTATCGTTCACAGTAATTCCTCCAGCACTGGTCGCTTCCGTTTCAGCCCTTCACCGCACCGGATGTCATGCCGCCGACAAGATAAGGTTGCGCGAACCAATAGACTGCAAATACGGGCAAGACGGATAGAACCCCCGCCGCCATCAGCTGGTTCCAGCTCGTCTGCACTTCGCCAATGAGAGAGGCGATACCAACGGGAACGGTCCAATTCTCCGCCGACAGCAACAGCGTCCGGGCAAACAAAAGATCGACCCAGCTTGCCGTCGCGGCGAATGCAACCGTCGCCGCCATTCCGGGTCTCGCGATCGGAAGGACCACGAACCAAAGCGCCGTCATGGCGGAACAGCCATCAACTTTGGCCGCCTCGTCGAGTTCGCGCGGTACATCATCGAAATAGTTCTTCATCATGAATGTCGCGAACGGGATGATCATCGACGCGTTGGCGAGAATGACAGCGGTATGGGTGTCGAGGATCCCCGCCCAGCGGAACAGCACGAAATAAGGGAGCACGAGGAGCGTGCCCGGCAGCACGCGCCCCAGCAGGAGCACGAAGGCGATGCCGCTCGCGGTTCGGGACTTGAACCGCGACAAGCTGTAGCCCGCAAGCGTGGCGCAGAGCGTGCTGAGCAAGGCGGAGCCTACCGTTATCATCGCCGAATTCAGGAACCACCGGGCGACGGGATATTGCCGGACCAGCGTTTCGAACGCGGACAGATTGATGTCGGCGATCTTAGGCAGGAGGTCGGGGTTGCGTGACAGGATCGATGAGGTTGGCAGAATGGACGTCTGAGCCATCCAGTACACGGGAAACAGCAGGAGCACTGTCAGCAGCCCCGCGAGGAAAAGGCGAAGCGTCGATGCGAGACGGGATTCGGCCGCAGCTGTCATCAGCGCTGCTCCACCTTCATCTGCCAGCGCACGAAGCCGAGCACGCTGATCGCGACAATGACGAAAGTCAGCACGCCCAGCGCCGAAGCGGCGGCCATGTCGAACGCCTCAAACGCGAGGTTGTAGATCCTGATCGCGATCGTATCGGTGGCCCCCTGCGGTCCGCCCTTCGTCGACGCGTAGATGAAGTCGAACTCGCGGAAGACGTACATGGCGTTGAAGACGAGCGCGACGATTGCATAGCGACGGATGCTGGGCCAGGTGATCCATTGGAACTGACGCCGTCTGTTGGCTCCATCGATCGAAGCGGCTTCATAGAGTTCACGCGGGATCGTCTGCAGCGCTGCCAGCAGCATGATCGTAAAAAAAGGATACGTCTTCCATACGGTTGGGAAAATAACCGCGGCAAGGGCAAGCCGCGAATCGCCGAACCAGTTGATGTCCTGCGTCGCGAGGCCAAGGGTCCGCAGCAGGAAATTGAGAACCCCAAAGGACGGCTGCAAAATCCACAAAAAGGCGATCGTGGCTGTGATGCCCGGGACGGCCCAGGGCAGCAGGATAAGCGTTCGAAACAAGCGCTGTGCGGGAAACTTCTCATTCAGGATCAGGGCTGTCGCGAGGCCCAGCCCGAAGGCGATGATCGACGAACCTGCGATATAGGTTCCACTGATGGAGAGACTATGCCATGTCGCGGGATCCGACAGAACCCGGAAATAATTGCCCCAGGTGAAGTCCGCCTTAAGTATCAAGGCGATATTGCCGAGCTTGACGCTCTTGAAGCTGATGATCAGCAGAAGAACGAGCGGAACCAGCAGGAGCGCGCCGATCAGCGCGGACGACGGCGCAAGCAGGGCGAGCGCAAAGCCATATCCCTCCTGCGGCGTGGCTCCATGCCGTGCTCTCACAGGGCGCGCCAGAGCGGCAGCGCCCCCGAGCGCTGCCGTTTCCGCGACGCGTGTCATGGCGTGATGCCCTTGGCGTTCAGCCGTTCCTTGAGTCCGGCAAGGGCCTCCTTTGTGGAGGCCTGCCCCTGCAAGATGGTGCGTAGCGTGTTGGTCAGTTCCGTTGAGAACGCCGCGTAATTTTTGCGGACGCCATAGTATTCGTTGGGGACCAGCACCTGCGCGTTCTCCGCGGATTTGGCGATAACGATCGTATCCCTGTCCTTCAGTAGAGCTTCATCGACCCCCGGCCGCGCAACCGGCGATTTCACCAGCTCGACATAAGATCTCATGAGATCCGGGGAGGCAGCCATTTCCGTAAAGGCCCAGGCAAGTTTCACGGTCTCGGCGTCGGCCTCCTGGGGTATTGAAAAGCCGTGGCTGACGTCGCCCGGAACGACCTTGAAGGGCATGGTCGCGAGGTGAAGATCACCGACGACATCCGGTTTGGCCGCGGCGGCTACGTTAGGCCACACGGAGGGGTTCTCGATCATCATGGCCACGTTGCCGTCGTAGAACGCCTGCCGCTTGGCATTGATGTCGGTGCCACGTGGCGCATATTTCTGGCCGATTTCGCGCCAGAGGTCGATGGCCTCGACGACAGTAGGATCAGTAAAGTTCCAGGCGCCATCTTTCGCCCACTGGCCGCCGAGGCCGCTGACGAACTCAAGCGCGTCGCGCATGAAGTTGACTGTATTATCGTCAGTAATGGCAAATCCGTATTTGCTATCCTTTGTAAGCGCCTTTGCGGCGGCAAGCAATTCGTCCTTGTTGGTTGGGATGGCTATGCCGGCATCCTTGAACATCTTCTCATTGACGAAGAAGACATAACCATAATGTACAAGCAGCACGCCGTAATTGACACCCTTCCACGACATGGCCGCCTGATTGTCCGGCCATTTGGTCGCGATGTCGGTCCCGGCAATACGGTCATCGACATTCTTCAGAAAGCCTGCCTCCGCCCAGGCCGGCAGGTTGATCGTCGGCAAGGGCACATGCACGATCGAGGGCGCGCTGCCGGCGACAAACCGTGTCGTCAGGGTCCGAATATAGTCGCCGAAGGCTATATTCTCGATTTTGACGTCAACTCCCGGGTTAGCCTTTTCAAATTTCTCCTCAATGACTTTCCACCAGTCCTTGAGGCCGGGTGAGGTCGCCGTCCAGGTCGTGACGGTGAGATCCTTCGCCACCGCGCCCGAAATCAGCGAACCGGCCATCATTGAGGCGCCGAGCGCCAAGCCGAACCACCGTACAAAAGCCGTCGTCATGGTATTGTCCTCCCAGCTTATCCTTGGTCTCGCGGCGAACCGGGACAACTGAGATAACAATACTCCGGAGCTAAAGCGCCAGCATCGCGCTTGCGCAAAACCTGTGATTTTTTGCGCGATGGAGATAAAAAAAGGGGGCAAGGCCTACGAGGCCTGCAAAATTGTGTAGACTGATGCGCGGTTCGTTAATACTCATAATGGACGGTTGATCGCGCGCCGTGCACGGGGGCGTCGAGTGTTATGGTCGGGAATGGTCGCTCGTTCCGCATGTTCCCAAATTTGCGGGGCAGCGTGACGCCTGCTCAATCCATCGTGCGAGAAAGTCTGCGATAGGCGCTTGGCGTCATGCCGCGCTCCTCGCGAAAGTTTCGATTGAAGCTGGAGATATTTGCATATCCCACATCAAAGCAGATGTCCGTGATCGGCCTTTGTGTTTCGGCGAGCAGCCTGCTGGCTTCGCCTATTCGCAATTTTCGCATATAATCAACGAAGTTATGCGCGGTGTTTTTCTTGAAGAAACGTGAGAACGAACTGGAAGACATGCCGACATGGGTCGCAACGTCCTCCATGCTGACCTCATGCGGGAGCCTGGCGAGGATGAAGCTCATCGCTTTTTCGATATGGTCCGAGGCCGTCCGGTCGAGGGTAGGAACGTAGCTGGAGGTGGCGAGTGGTGTCCGCTCTTTTGTGGTCGCCAAAAGGTGGAGCAATTCGAGAAATCGTATCAGACGCGTTACTCCGCTCGCCGTGCTGATTTCCTCCATCAGGTGGGCCCCAGCGCGAGCGCTCTCGTCATGAAATTGCCAGCTGCGGTTGAAAACCTCAAGGCTGGACAAAAAACTTCGCAACTCCGGGAAGAGGCCGGCCGCCTTTTCGAGGAGGCTGGGATCGAACTGGATGACCAGATCCCGATCGGTGACAACTTCATCGGGATGGAGATCGGTTACCCAATTGTGGGGGACATTGGAGTTTACAAAGGCTAGATGACCGGGGCCGAAAGATCCAATGTAATCTCCGACGAATACGCGGCCGGTAGAGCGGCGGATGAGGTGAAGCTCATGTTCAGGATGGTAGTTCCAACGCGCGACCTCGCAGGGAAAATCATGCGAGACACATCGGAAGCTGTGTTCGGGGCTTGCTATGATGCGTTCGAGGGCGGGGCTTTTCGTGATCGATCGTGACATGATTTCCGCTCATATGGCCTATCGCATCAAGGCAAAGGGGGGCTGTGGGCGGCCATGCAACGCACTGACGCCAAGAGATGCCCGTGTTTCTTTATAGCCATCCGAAGCCAACCTCAAAACCGGGACATCCACTGAGCCCGTCCAGCCCCTGAATGAGCAGCCATCATGATCCTTGTCTGCGGCGAGGCCCTCGTCGACCTGTTCGTCTCTGTTGATCCGGTGAATGATGTGGCGACGACGGCGTTGCTCGGCGGATCTCCCTTCAATGTCGCGATCGGCCTCGCACGGCTTGGCGCCCGGACGGCCTTCTTCGGGGGGATCTCCACGGATCCCTTCGGCCGGGCGATCGGCCGGAAACTCTTGCGGGAAGGGGTCGATACCTCCTTTGCCAAGCATAGCGAGCGTCTTTCGACAATCAGCGTTGTGGCAACTGACGAGAACGGCCAACCGAGCTATTCTTTCCACGGCGAAGACAAGGCCGACCGCGATGTCACGCTCGCGGATCTTCCCGGACTGGAGCATGAATTCGAGGCGATCACACTCGGGTCCTACACACTTGCCGTGCCGCCGGTGTCTGACGCCCTGCTGGCGCTTGCGCGGCGTGAGGCGGGACGCGTAACGCTCTCGCTCGATCCAAACGTCAGGCCCTCGGTGACATCCGATATCGCAGCGTGGCGTTCGCGGTTCGAAACATTCCTGCCTTACGCTGATATCATCAAGGCGAGCGAGGAGGATCTCCGCATCGGCTATGGGGCCGGGTGTGACATGGAGGGCCTGGCCACCCAGTGGCTGCTGAGGGGGCCGCGCCTCGTCGTTGTCACGCGGGGCGCGCAAGGAGCCTCGGCCTTTCTCCGCGGGTATCCAGAGGTCCTTGTGGAAGGGCGCCCCGTGAGGGTGTCCGACACAGTCGGCGCCGGCGACAGTTTCCATGCCGCGCTGCTCGGCTCCCTCAGCAAGATCGACCGTCTCGTCCGTCCTCGCCTTATGGACCTTGGGATTGAAGATCTCCGCGAGGCCCTGGATTTCGCTATCATGGCCTCATCGATCACCTGCGCGCGAAAAGGAGCGGATCTGCCAACAGAGGCCGAAGTCCTTGAGGTCATGAAATCGCGGCCGGCCGGCCGGGGAGCATGATCAGGTTTCACGCCTCGGGCGCGACGGAGGCCTGAAGACTTTCCCGTCCATTCAGGCCTGATCGCCAGTATCCGGGGACAGGCCCACCGTCTTGATACCGGCGACGGCGCAGATCTCGTCATTGACAGACGTGTCGCCGCTGATGCCGACCGCGCCGACGATCGCATTGTTCGCGTCGCGAATGAGGACGCCGCCGGGCACTGGCACCATGCGTCCGCCCGACATGGCGGACAGCGCGCCAAAGAACTGCGGCACGGCATCGGCGCGGCGCGCCAGTTCGCGGCCACCAAAGCCCATGCCGAGCGTGCCCCAGGCCTTGCCGATGGCGATTTCAGGGCGGAGCAGGGAGGCGTTGTCTTCGCGCATGAGGCAAACAACTGTGCCGCCGGCATCGAGCACGGCGATGGTCAGTGGGGCGAGCTTCAACTCCCGGCCCTTGGCCAGGGCCGCCGTGCTGATGGTCTGCGCTTGCGCAAGAGAGATGCTCATGGATCGTCCTCCGCCCTTCACCGACCCGCCGGCGCGACGGCTTCGTCGCCAAGCCCATGGTTGTCAAAAATCCGCCTGACCACGCCGGTCGTCTTCGCGTTGTCCAGAAAGGTGGTTGCCAGGCGAAGCGCCACCGGCTTCTCCTTGCCAACGGCAATCGAGATGCTGGTTTCCTGGAAAGCCTCCGCCATCACGACGGAACCGGGGTGGTCGGCCTGCACGGCGCGGAGATAGTCCTCCGAGAGGGCCACGGCATCGACTGCGCCGGATGCGAACAAGGCGATCGCTTCCTCGACGCTTGGCACATCGGTCGCCCGTTCAGCCCCAAAGGTGCGGATCGCGGCGCGCAATGTCGTCGTCCCGGCGATACCGACGAAGCGTCGGCCCCGCTGCCGATAGCCGGCGATGGTGGCGATTTCGGACGTGTTGACCAGAAATGTGCTGCGGAGGAGGTAGTAGGCCGGGCCGAAATCGACCTTGCGCCGGCGCTCATCGTCAACGGGCATGAAGGCGACGTCGACGTCGCCCGCGGCGAGCGCATCGGTGCATTCGCCCGAATTCGGGAATATCTGGAAACTGGCCTCCGCGCCGAGGCTGCGCGCCAGTTCCCGTGCGATATCCACCGTGACGCCATCGGGCCCCAGTTGGTCATCGACACTGACGAAGAACACGCCTGGGGCCGGCGCGCGGACCACGCCGGCGCGAAGCTTGCCGGTTGTCAGGAGTTCGGCCTGGGCCGCAGCATCGATCGTAGAACTGTGCTGAGTTGTTGCAGTCATAGTGTCGCCTCAACCTCCTTCACGGCGCGAGCGAGCCGCGTCGTCAGTGTCTTGATCTCCGATGTCGAAATGATCAAGGGAGGGCATATGGCGATGATGTCGCCGATGGCGCGGATGAAGAGCCCGTGCCGCTCGGCGGCGGCGGCGATCCTTGGCCCGACCTTGAGGGCCGGGTCGAAAAGGCGCTTGGGTTCACGGCTCGCCACGAGCTGGACGCCCGCCAGAAGGCCACGCCCGCGAATCTGGCCGATGATCGCGGAACCGGCGAGTTCGTCGCGGAGCGCTCCCTGGAGCACGGCCTCCATGGCGCGGGCGTGCGCCACGATGCCATCGTCCTCATAGATGCGGATGGCCTCGCGGGCCACCGCCGTCCCCACCGGATGGCCTGAGTAGGTCATGGTGAGGCCGAACACTGCAAGCTGGTCGCTCTGCTCGAGCATGGCCTGGTAGACGCGCGCGTTGATGAGCACCGCAGACAACGGGAAATAGGCGCTCGTGATACCCTTGGCGCAGACGATCATGTCCGGCACGAGGCCCATGGTGGTCGTGCCGAACATGGCACCGGTCCGCCCGAAGGCCGTGACGACCTCATCGGCGACGAGCAGGATGTCGTGGCGCTTCAGAAGCGCCTGCAAGCCATCGAGATAACCTGCGGGGGGCACGACGATGCCCGCTGAAGACATGACCGGCTCGGTATAGAAGGCCGCGATGGTATCAGGGCCTTCCGCCTGAACGAGCGTCTCGATCGACGCCAGCAGGCGCTGGGAGAATTGCTCCTCGGTCTCCCCGTCTCGTCCGCCGAGGTAGAAATCCGGACATTCGACGTGAAGGAAGCCGGGAAGCGGCAAGCCGAACTGCTCATGCACATAGCCCACGCCCGACAGGCTGGCGGTCGCGATGGTGTTGCCATGGTAGGAGCGGGTGTGGGCGATGAACTTGCGCCTCTGGGGTTCGCCCCTGGCGTGCCAGTAGTACCAGGCCAGACGGGCCGCGCAGTCGTTGGCCTCCGAGCCGGTGCTGGCGAACCAGACATGGCTCATCGGTACAGGCGCGATCTCGATCAGCTTCGTCGCGAGCTCGACGACCGGCCCATGGGAACGATGGTTGGTCAGGTGGTAGTAGGGCAGCTTCTCCATCTGCCGGCTGGCGGCGTTTACGAGCCGTTGTTCGCCGAAGCCGAGCGAGATGCACCAGAGGCCCGACATGCCCTCGAGGTAGTCGTTACCCTGGGCGTCACGCACAAAGACACCTTTGCCACTCTCGATCATCAGGGGGCCGCGATCGAGATGCTGGCGCAGGTTAGTCAGCCCGTGCACGACATGGGCCTTGTCGCGCGCCTCCGGCGAATTGGGGCGCGGGGCGGCCTCGATCAACGGCGGCATGGCGGTCCTTTCATCGGTTCGCCGCTCAGAGAAGCATCAGCGAGAGCTGCGGGAAGATGACGAGCAGGGCGAGCACAAATGTCATGACGAGCACGAAGGGGAAAACCCCTATGAATACGTCCGACAACGAGATGTCTTTCCGCCCGAGCGTATCGTGCACGACAAACGCCGCGATGCCCACGGGTGGCGTGATGATGCCGATTTCCACCGCCACGATGATCACTATGCCGATCCAGATCGGATCGGCGCCGAAGTTCATCAGAATGGGGAACATGATCGGTACGGTGATCAACATGATCGAGGTGGAGTCCAGGATCGCGCCGAGGACGAGCAGTGCCGCGATGAAGATCAGGAGGACCGTGTAAAAGCCGAAACCGGAGCTCGCGATCCAGCTGGCGAAGAAGTTCGGCACGCCGGAGAAGGCCAGCATGCGCGAATAGAGGCTCGCCGCGATGAGGAGAAAGCAGATCGTCGAGGTCACCGTCGCGCTGTCGACCAGGAGGCGCCAGAAAGCTGGCCAGGTCAGGCGCCGCATGGAGACCGCGAGGATGAGCGACAAGCCGGCGCCGACACCCGCCGCTTCGGTCGCCGTGAAATAGCCGCCATAGATGCCGCCCATGACGAGGCCGACCATGGCGACAACGGGCGCGATCTTGATGACGGCTTCGCCCGGCGTCAGCGTGTCCTGCGCGTCCGCTTCGGTCTTCGCGATCAGTTCCGGCTTAAGATGCACCGCCACCATGATGCCGACGGCAAAAGCGATGGCGAGCACGATGCCCGGGACGATGCCGGCGATGAACATCTTGCCGATGGAGACATCCGTGAGGATGCCATAGAGGATCATCAACACGCTCGGCGGGATCAGCATGCCGAGCACCGAGCTACCCGCGACGATGCCGACGGCCAGGCGCGGATTGTAGCCGAAACGCAGCATCTCCGGCACGGCGATGCGCGTGAAGACCGACGCCGAGGCGATCGACACGCCGGTGATCGCGGCGAACCCCGCATTGGCGGCGACGGTGGACACGCCGAGGCCACCCTTGAGCCGGCGAAACATCCAGTTCGTCACATCGAACAGGTCGCGCCCGTAGTTCGCGGCGCTGACGACGAACCCCATGAAGACGAACAGCGGTATCACGCCGAAATTGTAGTCGGCGATGCTGTCTGCGACGGAGAGCGCGAGCAGGTTCGAGGCCACATCGAAATTGCCCCGCATGATCCAGACGCTGACGAAGGACAGCACGACCAAGGCTATGCCGACATGCATGCCGATGTAGATCAGGCCCACCATGAGGACGATGGAGATCAATGCGACCGTCACGCCGAGCGTCATTGGCGGGCTCCACCATCGCGCGCCAGACCGAGGTGGCGCCAAAATCGCAGGATGAACTGGATGGAGATCACCGTGCTGCCGATGATCGTGACAGCCTTTACGGGCCAGACGGGCACGAAGAACCCGGCGACGCCGCCGAAATACTGGTTACTTGTCCAGGCGAACAGGAAATAGCGCCACGTCGTCAGGACGATGAGCGCGAACACCACGGCGCCCGCCAGCGAGAAGATCGCCTCGATGCCATGCCCGATCACGGGGCGCGTCTGGCAGAGCTTGTCGATGAACGAGCCGTTGCGCGTCAGCCGCTCGGCGCGCACGGCGTAGGCAAGCTGAAGGAAAACGATCGAGACCATCGACATGGCGACCAGCTCGGGCACGCCGGGTACGGCATGCCCGAACATCTCGCGGCCGATGACATCGGCGATGATGAGGCCCGCGAGCACAAGGATCAGGATAGTGCCCAGGGAGCCGAGGGCCAGGACGCCCCCGGCGAAGATGCGCTCGACAATTCCGGCTTCAGATGCTGCCGTTGCCTCACGACCGTCAATCGACATGATCCCGCTCCCGCGTCATGCTCAGCGATAGGCCGCGTCCCAGTCGCGCGCCGGCTTGGCACCGCGCTTGCGCAGCTCGTCCATGTAGAAGACAAGCAGCTCGCGCCCGGGCATGCCCTGCGCCTCGAGGCGCTTCACCCAATCGCCGGCGAGGTCCGGCAGGGCGGCTGCCCATTTGACGCGCTCTTCCTGCGGCAGGACATGGACTGCCACGCCGGCCGCCTTCATCGTCTCGATCGCGGCGGCGGCCTCGGCGACCTCGAGGTTGGCGAGCGCCTCCTCGTATTTCAGGGCAGCCTTGCGGATGATGTCCTGCACATAAGGGGGCAGGCTGTCCATCTTCGCCGTGTTCATCGAGAGCGCCACGACATACTGGGTGCCGAAATTCACGACATTGAGGTGCTTGGCGACTTCCTGAAGCTTGGCTTGCTGCATGCCGGCGACCGGGCCCGTGGCGCCGTTGTAGACGCCGTTCTGCAGGTCGTTGTAGTAGGTCGTGAAATTGCCGTTCACGGCGGTGGCGCCGGTGCCGCCGAAGAAGTTTCCGACCACGCCGGCCGCGCCGATCTTCTTGCCCTTCACATCCTCGAATTTCTCGATCGGGAACGTGCCGACGATGTTGTGGCTGGCGTAGACGTAATGGGCGATGGGCTGCTGGCCGAAGCGCGCCCACTGCTGCTTGACGGCCGGGAACTTGTCATAGACCGTCCGGACGATTTCGACTGTCTGCTTGACGTCATCGGAGCCGAACGGCGCCATGTAGGTGAACATGTTGAGCGGGAGCTCGCTCGGGCGGATCACATTCGGCGAGACGACGATATCGACAAGACCGGTCTGCGCGCCCTCCAGCAGACTCTCGAACTTGACGATCGTGCCGCCGAAGCCGGTCGTCCAGTTGATGGTGTCACCCTTGCCCGCTTCCTTCATCGCCTTGTTGACTTCGGGAATGAAGACGGTTTCGAGCAACTTCACGAAGGTCTGCGTATTCGGATGGCCCGCGCCCACGATGATGTCATACGTCGCGGCCTTGGACGTGCTCGTGGAGGCCAGCAAGCCGGCGGCTGCGAGCCATGCAAGTGTCTTGAGGTACTTAGGCATGCGCATGGTTCTTGTTCCCCTCTAGGAAGTTGGCACAGTGCTTAAAGACCAAATCTTTGCTCAGCGGCTTAAAGCCGATTGCCTGCTCGGCCGCCAGTGCCGCGTTCAGCACGCGCTGGTCAGCAAATTTCGGGCCGACGATCTGGAGAGCGACCGGCAGACCATCCGGCGCAACGCCGCAGGGCACGGTCGCCGCCGGCTGCTGGGTCAGGTTGAAGGGATAGCAGAAGGGCGCCCAGTCGAACCAATGCTCATAGAAGGGCGGGAAAAGCTCCTCGTCGGCGGGGGGCGCCGTCAAGCCGAGCTGTGGTGTGATGAGGAGATCATAGGTCTCGTGGAACTCGACCATGCGCGCGTTGAGCGCGTCGCGTTTCATCATGCCGATCCCGACATAGTCATTCGCGGAAATGCCCAGACCTGAGGTGGCGAAGGCGAGGTATTTGGGATCCATCGCCGCGCGCGCATCGTCCGACATGGCAAAGGCGGTGCGTGCGGCTCCGGCCTTGTAGATCATGTCGATCATGTCGCGCGTGTCCTCAAAGCCGGGATCGACCTCCACGATGATCGCCCCGAGATCCGCGAGCCTGTTGACCGCGTCGCGGACGATGCGGCCGATCGCCGGGTCGACCGTGGCAAAGCCGAGGGTGGGGCTGAAGGCAACGCGAAGACCGGCAAGGGCGGGCGTCAGGTCGTCGAAGCAGCGGATCGCATGCGGCGGGCTTGTCCAGTCACGATGATCGGGCTGAGACATGACCTGCGCCATCAGCGCGACGTCGGACACGCAGCGCGCAATGGGGCCGGTATGCACGATGTCGCCCATGTGGGTGGCGCGCGGGTGCTGCGGGATGACGCCATAGGTCGGCTTCAGCCCCGCCAGGCCACAAAAGGCAGCCGGGATCCGCACGGAGCCCGAGCCGTCGGTGCCCAGGGCCAGCACCCCCATATAGGCGGCGACCCCGGCGGCGGCGCCGCCACTGCTGCCGCCCGGTGTGCGCTCCAGGTTCCAGGGGTTGCGCGTGATGCCGAAACGGGGGCTGTCCGTCAGCCCTTTCCAGGCGAATTCAGGTTGCGTTGTCTTGCCGAGAAAAACTCCACCGGCCTCGCGCAGGCGCGCGGCGGCCGGACCGTCGAAACTGTCGGGCGACGGCGAGGCCGGCGTTGTCCGCGAGCCAAGATAGCGCGGCCAGCCCTTCACGGCGGCCAGATCCTTGAGCGTGGTTGGCACGCCGTCGATCGGCCCGGCGGGCTCGCCCCGCATCCAGCGCTGTTCGGAGGCCTTGGCCGATGCCTGCGCGCCTTCGGGATCAAGGAAGGCAAAAGCATTCAGCGCCGGATTGAGGGCATCGATGGTCTCAAGCGTCTGCCTGACAACCTCCGCCGGTGAGAAATCCCGCTTGCGATAGCCGCGGACGAGTTCGGTGGCCGTGAGCGTCGTCAGATCCGAATTCATTCCCACTCCCGCCTGCGTTCAGCGACATCATCCGGAGCTCACACGAAGGCTGCGGACAAATTGCGCATCACTCATCGAGACAGGCTAGGAGCCGCCATTGCATAGAACAAGCAGATAAGTCATATTGAAGCTATGCCAAAAATCGATAGGTAGTTCACCGTGGACGTCCGCCAGCTGGAGTATTTCCGGGAAGTTGCCGAAACGGGTGGCTTCAGCCGCGCGGCGAACCGTATTCGCATCTCCCAATCGGCTCTCAGCCGGCAAATCATGCTGTTGGAAGAGGAATTGGGCGCCAAGCTTTTGGAAAGGCACGCCCGGGGTGTTCACCTGACCGAGGTGGGGCGACTGCTCTACGAGCGCGTGGACTTTCTATTGCGTCACATCGCCAACATGCGCGAGGAGATCATCGATCGGCGCGATTGGCCCACAGGCGCGCTGCACGTCGGCATTCCCCGCTCTATGCGGACCCTGCTGAGCAAGCCCGCTATAGCGCGCTTCATGCAGGACTACCCCGGCGTCTTCTTCCGTTTTGTGGAGGACACCTCGGCCTTGGTGCGCGACAAGCTTCTCCGTGGCGAACTCGACCTTGGCCTCCTTTCCATCCACGAGCCCGCCTCGGCGCTGGAAAGCCGACCGCTCCTCAAGGAACAAATGTTTCTGGTCGGCCCGCCTTCGGCTGGGCTGTCACTTGATCGGGCTGTTGAGTTGCGCTCCCTGGCCGAGCTGAAGCTGGTCGGCCTGTCACGCCCAGCCAGCCTGCGCGTTGCTCTGGAAAAAGCCGCATCGGCGCAAGATGTTGCCTTGAACATTCGCGCTGAAATCAACGCGACGATCGCGCTTGATCTTGTCTCGCAGGGACTGGGTTATACTGTCTATTCCTATTGCGGCCTTCACGACCACCTCGTAGTCGGAAGAATCTCCGCGGCGCCGATCACGGGCTTTGACATCGAGTGGATGCTGGCATCGTCGAAAGAGCGGCCTCTGACGCAGGCGATCAAGATCTTCGAGGGGATGTTGCGCGAACAAGCCGCGCGCGCCATCGGCTCTGGCGACTGGCGGACGGCGGTGCTGGTCTGAGCGGCCTGTGAAAAGGCTTTCAATCTGTCGAGGGCGGGGGATAGGTCAGCGTGTAGATCCACAACTTCGGCTTGAGTGTCAGAAGATCTGGATCGTCAGAGCTTATCGCGACATCGCCGACAAAGCGCTCAAGGTGCTCGGGCGGCAGCCCCCCTTCGATGTCGAAATGCGCGTTGAAGAAGCAGCCGCCCGGCAGTTTTTCGAGCTTCGTTTCCTCGAAGTGCCCCGCGCCCGCGACGTCAAAGCCGAAACCGTTGATCTTGAATGGCTTGCCCGCGCGTTGCTCGATCTCCTGGATCGTCATGCCATTCTTGATGCCGAGCGGGCCGATCCATTTGTTTGTCTCGCCAAAGACTGTCATCACGCTTGGTGAGCGGCGCTTCTTCTCGTCATGCCACTCGATCTCGAGCCGCCGACCTGGGTCTTTCCCGAAAAGCACGGTGGCTTTGACGACTTCGCCCTCGGGGCGGTTCACGCTTTCGAAGGTGACGTTCTTGGCGCCGTAGAATTTGACGAGACGGGCGTGGCTGGCAGACCGCGCGAACTGCGCTCCGCACGCGACGGCGTATTGCGGCCGCGGCGCACGCGTATCCTGCGCGAGCGCCGGGAAAGCGACGAGCAGAAGGGGAAAGATAGCGCGGACGTGCAGCATGGAGAAAGATTTACATCGCCACTGACACGAACGAAAGCGCAAGTTTGATGGCGTATGTCTCACCCATCATTGACTTTTCGTCTGCGGGTGAGACAAACCTCAATTTCGACTTTGGCTCACGCTGTTCTCCCTATGCTTCACACCACGCCTATGAGACGAAGCGCGGTCTGCCCCGCGATCGCGCGCTTGGCCGCGGCATTGAGGCCTGCTGCCTCCAATACCTGATCCAGGCGGTCGCGGACTTCGCCGGTGCTGACGATAGGCCAGTCGCTACCTGCTACGACGCGATCCGCCCCCAGGAGGTCGACGGCGGCACGAATCGTCACTGGGTTGAACCCCATGGTATCTATCAGGACGTGGCGGCGTAACGTCTCAAGCAGACCGCCGGGCGCCAGGCCTTCGTGATGAAAGGCGCCAGCGAGAGCGAGCCCTCCGAAGGCCAGCTCCGTCACGACCACTTGAAGGCGAGGGAGTTGGGCGAAGACGCCGCCTTCAACAAGGGCGATCAGAGCGGCGGCATTCGTCGTGCCGCGCGCGAAGAGTGTCCCAATCCGGCCATAGGGCGCGAGCAGCCGCGTCAACGGCTGTGGGTTGACGGGGTGCACAAAGACCGGCACGCCGAGATCAGCGGCGGCGGTGAGCGTGGGGCGTGCTTCGGGCGCATCGATGAAGAGTTCGCCGCGCGCACTGTCCACGAAGATGCCGCGATGGCCTAGCTCGCGTATCGCGCGTCTTACCTCCTCGGCTCCCTTTTCGCCGCTATAAGCATCGACTGAGGCAAGGCCGTACAATTTGCCGGGGTGACGTGCGACAACCTCCGCCAGGCGATCGTTGAGCCGCCTGTAAACGTCGAACGGAAGGGACCCGTCTGGCTCCGCAATCAGCGCACCCGGCGCGTTGACGATGCGGGCGTCAACATCGCCGGCCTCGATATCGGCAAGGAGCAGAGCTTCGTCGGCAAGGTCGCGATTAATGGCCTCCCAACGCGCCTTGGCGCTCCCCGATAGGGAATGGGCGGTTGTCGGCTCAAAGCCCGCCGGCAGGTGGTGGTTGTGAAAATCGACGATGAAGAGCTTCTCGCTCATCTGGGGCTTCCATTTCTTTTCTGAAGCAAGGTTCAGCGCCGTGCGGCGGCTCGCGCAGCCGGAGGACGGCGACTGACGAGATCTCGGACGCGCGGGATTACATGCCGTGCGAAGTTTTCCTGCTCTTCCACCAACGGGAAGAACGACAGGAGGAAGGTGATGATGCCGATGTCATGGAAGGCCGCGATGCGCTCCGCGACCTGATCATAGCTGCCGACGAAGCCTGGCAGGGTGCCGCCGTTGGCGCCGATCATCCGTGTTCCGGGATAGTTCTGGTTCACCTTGAGGGCGACGACCTTCGGGTCGATGTGCTTGCGCATGTCAGCCGAACGGCTGTCATAGAAGCTGTCCTGGATCGCGTAGAGTTCAGCGAGCGCTTTCTGTGCTTCCGCCTCGGTCTCCCGCGTTATCGAGAAGCCCGTTATGCCGAGCTGAAGCGGCGCACCCTTGCGTGGCTGCGCCCGCGCGGCATGAACCAGGGGCACGACGTCTTCTATCGGGCGGCCGTTGATCAACCAAGCGTCCGAGTGTGCCGCGGCAAGAGCGATGCCTTGCTCTGACTCACCCCCCGAATAGATGAAGGGGCGGTCCCGGTAACGGGAGCCGGGGCGCAATGTGTAGGCATCGACATTGAAATACTTGCCACCATGGGTCAGCGTCTCACCCGCGACGAGCGCCTTATAGACGCGGAGCCACTCCTCCCCGTATCGATAACGCTCGTCATGCTCGGGAAAGCCAATCCCGGATCTCTCGAGTTCTGGAATGAACCAGGCATTGACGAGATTGATGGCAAAACGGCCGTGGCTGATGTCCTCAATGCCGAGCGCCATCTTGGCGAGCACGACGGGATGGTAAAGGCGCGGCTTGATCGCGGCGATGATTTCAATGCGTTCGGTCAGCGCCGCTGCTGCCGCTGCCGCTGTCCAGGCCTCCTGGATCTCCTCGGTCTGATCAAGCGGATTGATGGTGTGCTGCGCATAGAGGATCGTATCGAAGCCGGCTCGTTCGGCACTCAAGGTGACTTCGCGCGCCAGATCCCAGCTCGCCACCAGACGCTCGTTGCGCGGATCGATAACCCACTGGCCGCGATAGGGGGACCAGACGCCGAAGCGCGGCGCTGGCTGCTGCTCTGATACTCGTTCTGTCATCGATTGACCCACTGCAGGAGATGCCTTAACAAAAAAATACAAAAACTATCGAATTTGTCTACTAATATGAGGCCCTGATGTCATCGAACGACGCCGCAGCCCGGCTGGCGGATAGCCCAAACCACAAGGTGGTCCACCTTATTCGCAGCGATGCCGAAGCGATCGAGGTCGCGACCACGCTGGCGGCGCAATTTCGCGCAGGCGCGGTGGAGCGCGATCGGCAACGCATCCTGCCCCGCGCCGAGATCGAGGAACTGACCCGGGCGGGCATCTTCGGCATCACCGTGCCGCGGGACTACGGTGGGGCGGATGTTTCTGCGCAGACCGTAGCCGAGGTTTTCCGGATCCTGTCGTCTGCAGATCCCAATATCGGCCAAATCCCGCAGAATCACTTCTGTTGGCTGCCCACGGTTGCCGGCGGCAACCCGGAACAGGCCGCCTTCTTCTTCGGCCGTTTCCTCGCCGGAGACAGGATCGGCAACGCGCATTCCGAGGACACCCGCAAGCGGCCCGGCGATTACCAGCACAAGCTCGACAAAGTGGATGGAGGGTGGCGTATTACAGGCCGCAAATACTATTCCACAGGGGCGCTCTTCGCGCAGTGGATACCTTTTATCGCCCATTTCGATGAAGAAGGTGGGCGTCGTTCGTTCATCTACTTCGTCGATGCCACGTCCCGGGGTATCTCCCTCATAGATGATTGGGATGGCATGGGCCAACGCACGACGGCCAGCGGCACCACGATCTTTGAGGACGTTTTCGTGCCGGATTTCAACGTTTTCCCGCTGCTCCCGCCGGCCGGGGACGGTCGCTCATTCGCGCTCAACGCGAGCCTCATTCATGCGGCTATTGATCTCGGCCTCGCGGAAGACGTGCTGGAGGAGGCTGGCCGCTATATTCGCGAGAACAATCGCCCCTGGATCAACAACCCTTACGAGGAGCATGCGCAGGAGCCCTTTGTCATCCGTGACTATGGTCGCTTCGGCGTCAAGGCACGGACCGCGGCCGTCTCGCTCAGGGAGGCTGCCCGCCTGATTGACGTGGCACGCGCGACGCGATCGGTGGAAGCGGTGCTGGCCGCGCGCCTTGCCATCGCCGATGCGCGTCTTCTATGCGTCGAGGCCGCGACGACGATAGCCGACGAGTTCTTTCTTCTGACCGGCGCGCGTGCAACGCGTAATCGCCTTGGACTGGATCGGCATTGGCGTAACGCGCGGACGCATTCACTGCATGATCCGCTGCGCTGGAAGGAGTTTCATCTCGGGAACTACTATCTCAATGGGACATTGCCGCCGCCGAACTCCTACATCTGAGGTGGCACAAGGCGTTCTCGGCATCGATCGCCGCAGGGCGGTGTCCGATGGAGAATAGCGCCTGGCACCCCTTGTCCAGGCGACAGGCGGGCCTCGATCCTAAATAATATAAATTCTATAAAATTTATTGACTAATAACTGAAGAAGCCTTCTCTTAGCCTCTCCTCCCAACGGAATAGCGACAGCATGATCAATCGACGGATTCTTATAAAGAGCAGCGCGGTGTTTGCCGCGGGTGTCTTTGCCCCGCATGTCGCGCGGTCTCAGGACGCGGGCACCACAGTGATCCGCATCGGCACCAGCAACACGTTCGGCTTTGCGTCCACTTTCAAGGCGCGGGGTGACGACGTCGTCCCTGGCTTCCGTTTCGAGATCGTCCCATTCACCATTGGATCTCCGCAGATCATCGCGGCGCTCAACGCGGGCGAGCTTGATATCGGCGAGATTGGGGAAGTCGGCCCTGTCGTGGCGCAGGCGGCGAACGTGCCATTCAAGATTGTCGCGGCCACAGAGCCGTGGGGCAGAGGGCAAGGCATTATCGTCAAGGCCGATTCACCGATCAAGACGATTTCGGACCTCCGCGGGAAAAAGGTGTCTTACGTACGGGGCACCAACTCGCACTGGGTTTATCTCAAGGCTCTGGAGAAGGCGGGCCTGAAGCCGGACGACGCCACGCCCGTGTTTCTGCCGGCGGGGTCTAATATCCAGGCGGTTCTCGATTCTGGCGGTATTGATGCAGCAGTATCCATCGACACGCTGCTGACAGCTTTCAAGAAATCCGGCAGCCGCGAAATCGCCAATGGCGCCGATGTTGGCGCCGAGAACCCACTTTATTACATCGCAAGCGACGACGCGATCAGCAAGCGCAAGGCGGGCGTCGCCGCCTTCGTGAAACAGCTTGCGGGCCATCTTGCCTGGGGACATGCCCGGCCCGAAGAGCGCGCAAAGGCGGTGGCGACCTTGCTCAGCATCGATCCGGAGGTGGCCCTGATCGCCGAGCGTAACCGCCCGCCGCGACTCCGACCGATCGATGCAGGGCTGAAAGCGAATAACCAGCGGATTTCCGACGCCTTCCTCGCCCAGGGCATCATCGAGCAGAAACTCGACGCAGCCGCATCATTCACCGAGGAGTTCAACGCCTACGCGCGTTCTTGAGACGATGGACAGGTATTCACGTATCCTGCGCCGATCGGTTGTTCCGATCGGCCTTCTCATAACCTGGCAGATCCTTGCTCACTACGGCGTGATCAATAGGCGCTTCATGAGCTCTCCAAGCGATATATTGACGTCGCTCTGGAACCTTACGACAAGTGGGAAGCTGACAACTCATCTTGGGGTCTCGCTTTGGCGCGCCCTGCTTGGTCTCGTGCTCGGCAGCGTGACCGCATTGCTCGCCGGCATTCTCGCGGGACTGTCGAAGCTTGGCGAGGATGCAATCGATTCCACGATCCAGGCCGTCCGCACCTTGCCGTTTCTCGGCCTCGTGCCGCTTTTCATCCTGTGGTTCGGGCTTGGTGAAACACCACGCATTCTGCTCGTGGCACTGGGGTCTTTCTTCCCGGTCTATCTGAATGTCTTCAAAGGTATTCGCGGGGTCGACGAACAGCTCATCGAACTCGGCAAGAGTTATCGGCTCAGTCGCTGGCGGCTCGTGCGGGATATCATTTTTCCCGCTGCCCTTCCATCCGCTCTTGTTGGGCTGCGCTACGCGATCGGCTTGAGTTGGCTATCCCTCGTTGTCGCTGAGCAGATCAATTCTTCCTCCGGTCTTGGTTGGCTGATCGTGCAGGCCAACGAGTTGGCCCAAACATCCGTCATCATGACCGCGCTTGCGATCTATGCCGTGATCGGCGTGCTAGCGGATGCGGTCGTGCGACTTATCGAACGGCGTGCGCTGCGCTGGCAGCGTTCTTTCCAGGGAGCATGACAATGGCCGATCTCAAAAGCCTGCCGGCGGTCAGTCTGTCTGGTGTCGGACGTTCCTTTGATGGCCGGGCAGTATTGTCTGATATCGACCTGACCGTGAGAAAAGGCGAGTTCATCGTGCTCGTCGGCAAGAGCGGATGCGGGAAATCCACGTTGCTCAAGATTATCGGCGGTCTTGACGATGGTGCCGAAGGGGCGGTCAATGTCGTCCCTAATCACGCAACTGTCTTCCAGGGACCCCGCCTTCTGCCTTGGAAGCCGGTGTGGAAGAATGTGGTGCTAGGCCTCGGTGGGCCGCGGGCCGAGCTGCGCGACCGCGCGCTGACCGCACTGAGTGAAGTCGATCTGGCAGAGCGGGCGGATGCCTGGCCCTTGACGCTCTCGGGCGGGGAGGCCCAGCGTGTTGCCCTGGCCCGCGCGCTCGTGCGAACGCCGGACCTGCTTTTATTGGACGAGCCCTTCGCGGCTCTCGATGCGCTGACACGCCTCAAGATGCAACAGCTCGTGCTGAAGCTGTGGTCAAGCCACAAGGTCGCAACGATATTCGTGACTCACGACGTGGATGAAGCTTTGTTGCTTGCCGATAAGATCGCGTTGATCGACAGCGGGCGTATAGCCAGTTTGTTCGAGATCGGGCTGACGCGGCCGCGTCATCGCGAGCATCCTCATTTCGTTGCCCTGCGCAGGGAGCTTCTGGCGGCTTTGGGCGTGGCGACGGATGTTCCGTTGAAGGCGGCCGGCTAATCGAAACGGGCCGCAAGTTGAGAACGTGTTTGGCTAGGAGCGCCCCAATGACCGCTGGGCGGCTCGATGAGGGTCGAGGTGGGAACCAGGGGCGCCAGCCACAGTAGCCCACACGCCAAAGCGCGGGCGGGATATTCTTAAGGAAGTCTCCATCAATATGCGGCGCGTGTATGGATTGAGCTTCTCTGCGATGGAGGCGGGGCATCCTGGGCGGCCGGCCGCGGTGAGGCGATGTTAGCCGCTATCGGGCCTCCGACACCTAGGGCCGTCAATAATTCTTTGCGCAGCGCGGCAAAGCCCGCTTCCTCGCGCTGGCGTGGCCGGGCCAGGGGCACGGGAAAGATTTGTGCAATACGGCCATCCTCTATGAGCACAATGCGATCCGCGAGCGCGAGGGCTTCATCGACATCATGTGTCACGAAAAGGGTAGCAACCGCGTGCTGCCGCCAGAGCTGGAGCACCTGATCCTGCATTTTCAGCCGTGTCAGAGCATCGAGGGCCGCGAAGGGCTCGTCGAGCAGAAGCAATTCCGGCTCGCGCACCAGTGCCCTCGCCAGCGCGACACGCTGTGCCTCGCCGCCCGAAAGCCGGAGCGGCCAGTAGTCGGCGAAGCCAGGCAGCCTCACTTCCTCAAGAGCCTTCTGCGCGCGGGCATAGAGGTGCTTCTTCGGCCCATCGAGCCCGAAAGCCACATTCTCCCAGACGCGCTTCCACGGCAGGAGGCGCGCGTCCTGGAACACGATGGAGCGTCGGCCGGGAATGCTGAGTTCGCCTTCGGCGCCATGGTCGAGGCCGGCGACGATCTTGAGCAAGGTCGACTTGCCGCATCCGCTCTTGCCAACGAGGACCACGAATTCGCCGGCAACGATATCCAGAGAAATGTCATTGAGGACCCGCCGGCCGTCGAAGACACGGCTGACATGCCGGAGGGACACGACGACGGGGGTCTCCGGCTGGGGCGTGGACAGCGGTTGATATCCCATATCAGGCTCCCTCGAAGGCATTCTGCCAACGGAGAGCGCGCCGTTCGACAAGTCGCACGAGGGAATCGGCCGCGACGCCGATGACCGCATAGATCACGAGAGCGGTCATGATGAGTGCTGTCTGGGCGAGCAAATTAGCCTGGATGATGATCCAGCCCAGGCCCTCATTCGCGTTGACCTGCTCGGCTATCACCAGACACAACCATGCGATCCCGAGCGAATAACGGAAGCCGACGAGCGCGGCGGGAAATGCTGCCGGTGCGATGACGTCACGTATCAGGCGTGGACCTTTAACGCCGTAGCTGTTCGCGAGCTCGATGAACCGCGCATCGACGCCACGTATGCCTTTGAAAGTATTCAGATAGACGGGGAAAAAACTCGCGAGCGCGATCAGCGCTATCCTCGGCGTTTCTCCAAGACCGAACCAGAGGATGAAAAGCGGGATCAATCCAAGCAGGGGTAGCGTGCGAATGGCCTGGAAAAAGGGGTCGAACAGATCTTCCCCGAGCTTGGAAAGCCCTACGAGGACCCCAAACACCAGCCCCAGCGTGGTGCCGATCGCAAGACCGACGGTTGCACGCCACAGCGAGACGCCGAGGTGCAAGGCGAGCTCACCGGACCGTGCGAGTTCTACCAGAGCTGTGACCACGTCGGCGGGGGAGCCGTAGAAACGGCGATTGATGAGCCCGGTACTGGCGAGCAATTGCCACAGAAGGACAAGCGCGGCGAGCAACGCGCACCGCCTCACGGACCTCGAACCTAAATAGGACACGTATCGCTACACCTTCACTGGAGCAGGCCAC
Source organism: Chelatococcus sp. HY11 (assembly GCF_018398335.1). NCBI lineage: Bacteria > Pseudomonadati > Pseudomonadota > Alphaproteobacteria > Hyphomicrobiales > Chelatococcaceae > Chelatococcus > Chelatococcus sp. HY11. The sequence continues at coordinate 899,432 of NZ_JAHBRX010000002.1, read as the reverse complement.
GCAGGCCGATGCCACAGGACAACACGCCCTTGACATTTAGTCAACTATTTCCATAGAATTAATAGATAATTAAGCGACCAACGATCCCTTTTCATAGCTTTGACACAAGCGACCGCGAGAGGCGTATACCCTGATGTCCAGATTGATCTCTAAGCGTTCTGTAATCCGCGGCATGGCTGCGGCCACAGGTATTCTGGCGATCGCCAGCGCTCATGCCGCTGATCCCGTCAGGCTGAAGATCGCGACCAGCAATGTTTATGGCGTGGCCTCGACCTTCGCCGCTAATCCCGAGGACAAGCCCGAGGGCGTGGTCTTCGAGACGGTGATCTTTCCCGGCGGCGTGCAAGATGTCATCACGGCCCTGAACGCGGGACAGGTCGATATTGCCGAAATCGGGGAGACCGGCGCAGTGATCGCAGCCGCCGCCAAGTCGACCTTCAAGGTGATCGCTGCGACGGAATCGTGGGAAGACGGTGAAGGAATCATTGTTTTCAACACATCGCCCATCAAGACTGTAAAGGAACTGAAAGGGAAAAAGGTCTCCTATCCACGTGCTACAAATGCCCAGTGGTTTTTGACGAAGGCGCTTCAGAAGGAGGGCCTGACGCTGAACGACATTCAATCGACCTTCCTGCCGGCCGGTACCAATCTGCTTGCCGCGCTTGAAGCTGGTGTCATCGACGCGTCAGTCTATATCGACCCGCTGCTCGCGGCTTATGAAGCCCAGGGCGCGCGCACTATTTCCACACCGCGCGATATCAATTTCCCGAGCAGGACCTTGTTTGCGGCGTCTGACAATGCGATCGAAAGAAAGAAGGAGGCGGTGGCGGGCTACGTCCGTCACGTCGCCCGGCATCTGGACTGGGCGCATAAAAACCCAGAGGTACGTGCTGATTTCCAGGCAAAGCTCCTGAAGCTCGATCCCAAAGTGAACCTCGTCGCGGAGAAGCGCCGTCCGAAGGCTTTGGATCCCATCGCCGACCACACCGTGGCGGAAAGCCAGGAGATCGCGGATACATTTTTAACACAGGGTGTGCTCAAGGAAGCCGTTGTGGTGAAGCCCTATTTCACCACGGAATTCAACGCCGCCATCAAGCCATAGACCCATCCAATACGCTGGCTGTAAGGTGGGACGGAGGATTTTTCCGACTATGCCAACATGCGTGCGCCCCATGGCGGGAACTGCTGGCATCGCGACGCGTACAATAGCGGCTATATGTCGATCCTGTTGTACGGTCAGATCCGAGTTTGAGCATCCCTAGATCGTGTGCAAACGTGTGGGTTGCTCGGCTCACCTTCCATCGCCGCTTTTTTTGATTTCAGGCGGATATCGGTGCAGCCAGCTTATTTTAAATATACACACATGCTCCAGAATATGCTGGCCGGAGGCTAGCTGCAACTTCGACAATGCGTTATGCAGTTTCAACTATGGAACTTGCAGCCGGACGGTCCTATTGCCAATGCCTGTCGGAATGATACATGGATGGGACTTCCGTTATGGAAGTCGCATCCATGCGACGAATTCACAGAAATGGCCGGTAAATGCTGCTCGCTTTCTGACCGTCGATAATTCCGGATAATCTGCATGGTGACCGCTCGACGTCTTATCCGAGCATTCGGCCGCGGAATAGGGCATGCGGTTCCGACGGTTCTGGGAATACTGATTATCAACTTCCTGCTGCTTCAGCTGGCGCCCGGCGATGCCGCCGACGTCATCGCCAGCGAGGCGGGCGCCGCAACCGCGGAAACCATGGCGGCGCTCCGTACCCATTTCGGGCTTGATCAGCCGGTGTTGTACCAGCTTGCCTCCTATATACTTAACCTTGGACAGTTCAGCCTCGGTGTGTCGCCGCGCTACAATGTGCCGGTGGTGGAGCTAATTTTAGCGCGCCTTCCCAATACTCTCAGCCTCATGGGAACGGCGTTGGTCGTGTCGCTTGGGGCCGGAATTGTCTTGGGGAGCTTAATGGCGGCTTTCGCGGGGCGCCTGACGGATCGCGTGCTGTCGGTAGTCACCCTGCTATTCTACTCCATACCCAGTTTCTGGATCGGGCTCATGCTTGTGGTCATCTTTTCCGTCAAGCTCGGCCTGTTGCCAAGCGGCGGTGTCGCGAGCATCACCCAGCCCATGACCGGCATGGATGCAATCGTGGACTGGTTCCGGCATCTCGTGCTGCCTGCCACCGCGCTCGCTCTCTTCTTCATGGCGATCTATGCCCGTTTGACACGCGCCACCATGTTGGAAGTGCGTGATGAAGACTATGTCCGCACCGCGGAAGCCAAGGGGCTGTCGCCGTACACAATCACGCGCTACCACGTATTGCGCAACGCGCTCCTGCCGGTGACGACCATGGCCGGCGTGCATCTTGGGGCGATGCTGGGCGGCGCGATCGTCATAGAGACGGTGTTCAATCGGCCGGGAATGGGGAGATTGGCGTTCGAGTCCGTGCTGAACCGCGATTTCAACGTACTCCTAGGCGTGCTGCTCTTCTCTTCGCTGCTGGTGATCATCGCCAATATTCTTGTCGATCTTCTGCATGCATGGCTCGATCCGCGGATCGAAACCCGCTGATGGGTGCCTCACTGGAACAAGAGACTGAACTCCTACGCGGACACGAGCCACGTAACGCCGGTGGTTCGGTGGATCCGGGCGGGGAGAGCTCCGCGCAACGGAACCGGGCGTTGCGTTCCATACTCGTGAACCCCACAGCGATGTTCGGTCTTGTCGTGCTGGGCCTCATCGTCCTGATCGCGATTCTGGCCCCCTGGATTTACCCGAACGATCCCCTCGATATGGTGGCGCGTCCCTTCCTGTGGCCCGGCCAGGATCCGCGTTTTCCCTTGGGCACCGACGCGCTCGGCCGTGACGTCGCCGCTGCGCTGGTCCATGGTTCAAGGGTTTCGTTGTTGGTCGGCTTTGCGGCGACGCTGGTCAGCGTCTTTCTCGGTCTCGTGGTCGGCGCCGCGTCCGGCTACTACGGCGGGCGCGTCGACGCCATGCTGGGCCGGCTCGTCGAGCTGTTCCAGACGATGCCATCCTTCGTGCTGATCCTGGTACTTGTCGCGATCACCGAGCCGTCCATCGCGGTCATCGCGCTGGCTATCGGCCTCGTATCCTGGACTACGGTCGCCCGGCTCGTTCGTACCGAATTCAGGGCGTTGCGCGAGCGTGAATTTGTCAGCGCGGCACGCAGCCTGGGCTATGGTGATTTCCGGATTGTTGTCAGGCAGATCTTGCCGAATGCATTGCCCCCGGTCATCGTCACGTCGTCGATCATGGTGGCATCGGCCATCCTGAGCGAGTCATCACTGTCCTTTCTTGGCTTGGGTGACCCCAACTACATGAGTTGGGGTGCCATGATCGGCGCAGGACGGGAGATGCTACGTACCGAGTGGTTTCTCGTCGCCATTCCGGGGGCGGCGATCGCCATCACGGTTCTGTCCCTCAATCTCGTTGGCGACGGGCTGAACGACGCTCTCAACCCGCGCGCCAGGCGCCGTAGATAACTACTCGGCGACAAGCCCTTCCTTGACCACCAGCTCGGTGAGGATCAGCGCGTTGCCGTAGGTTCCGCGCTCGTGGTTGTGGCCAACGGCGACGAAGCTAAGGCCATTGTCGAGCGCTGCCGGGCGGATACGCCCCACACTGACGGCCCGGCCATGGTCGGCGTTGCGGTCATGGAAGGGTTGTGGCCGGTTGTCTTCCTTTCGGACGAGGATGGGGGCCTTGGGCGCGAAACTCAAACCCAATTCCTGCGAACGGCTGGTGTAGCGGGCGAAGACGTCCGCGGCTTCAGCGGGATCGGCGGGGCGATCAAGCGAGACGGTGGCGGCGATGGTGTGGCCGTCGCGCACGGGCACGCGTGTACAGGTTGCTGCGAACGCGGCTGCCAGGGGCCGAATGCCATCGTCGGTGTAGGTCCCGAGGATCTTGGGCAATTCCGTGTAAAGCTTCTCTTCCTCCTGGCCGATGTAGGGAAGGATGTTGTCTGTGATGGCGAGGCCGGCAACACCTGTGCGTCCGGCGCCGGACATGGCCTGCAGGGTTGTAAAGACCGAGCTGCGCAGGCCGTAGGCGTCAATCAGCGGTTTGAAGGCTATCGCGGCAATGACTGCCGTGCAAAGCGGCGATGACACGACAAAGCCGGTCCCCCAGCCGCGCGCCCTTCTCTGCGCGGAGATAAGGCGCAGGTGATCAGCGTTGACCTCCGGCACCACGAGAGGAACGTCCGGCTCCTGGCGCAGCCCGATGGATTCGCTGATGACACCAAAGCCCTCGGCCGCGAGTTTGGGATCGAGTTCCTTGGCAATAGGGCCGGAGAGAGCGGAAAGAACGAGCGTCACCCCGGCGTCGCGAAGGGAAGCGGCGTCGGTACCGATCATCCGGATCCCTGCCCAATTCTCAGGAATGGCTTCGTCGAGCATCCAGCGATCCTGGACGGCCTCCGCGAAGGATTTCCCGACATCGGCGGGATCATCGGCGATCAGCGCGCGAACTTCGAGGAAGGGATGCCCCTCCAGCAGCTGCATCGAGCGTTGTGCAATATAGGCAAAGGAAGTTTTGCCAGTGGCGCCAAGAATGCCCACACCCGTCATGACGATAACCTTTCAGTAGTCTGCCTCAGGCCAGGTGTCCGACCGAGGTTCATGGTATCGGCCTGACATCCGGATGCCGGGATGAGAGACCATCTTTCAGCGAGAGAACAGGAATGCTCTATTCGGCCGCGGAGGATATTGGCGAAGCATATCGGCTAACGGGCCGTTTTAGACCGAGCTTTTCGCGCAGGGTTTGTCCCTCATAGGCCTTGCGGTAGATGCCACGGCGTTGCAACTCGGGCACGACGAGATCGACAAATTCTGCCAGGGAATTGGGCCCAAGAGGCATCATATTGAAGCCGTCGGCCGCTTCCTCCATCAACCACGTCTCCATGGCGTCGGCGATTTGTTCCGCAGAGCCGATGACGGTGAAATGCCCACGGCCGGCGGCGACTTTGAGATAGAGCTGTCGGATGGTCAGGTTCTCGCGCCGTGCCATATCGATCATGATCCTCTGTCGCGTCGTACTGCCGTTGGTTGGTGGAATGTCGGGCAGGGGACCATCGAGGGGATAGGCGGACAGGTCGACATTGCCCACCAGTCCGGAAAGCTGGGCGAGGCCTGTGACAGGATGAATAAGAGACTGAAATTCCTCGAACTTCGCCTGAGCCTCGTCCTGGGTGCGCCCGACAATAGGCAGGAAGCCCGGCATGATCTTCAATGATTCCGGCTCGCGGCCGTAGCGCGCGAGACGCCCCTTCACGTCAGCGTAGAAAGCCTTGGCAGAGGCGAGGTCTCCTTGCGCGGTAAAGATGACGTCAGCGGTCTCGGCCGCCAGCTCCTTGCCGGCTTCCGACGAGCCGGCCTGGAAGATGACCGGATGGCCCTGGGGTGGTCGCTCGACGGTCAGCGGCCCACGTACCGTGAAATGCTCGCCCTTGTGATTGAGGACATGCAGCTTGTCAGGATCAAAGTTGATGCCACTCTGTTTGTCGTGCTGGAAAGCGTCGTCGTCCCAGCTGTCCCAAAGACCCGTCACGACTTCTGCGAACTCGCGGGCCCGCGCGTAACGCACGCCATGGTCCACCAGGGCATCACGACCGAAGTTGCGCGCTTCGTCGTCCTGCACGGATGTTACCATGTTCCATCCGGCGCGCCCCTCGCTCAAGTGGTCGAGCATCGCGAACTTGCGGGCCACATGAAATGGCTCGTTATACGTGGTCGAGGCCGTACCGACGAGGCCGATCTGGGAGGTCACGCCGGCAAGGGCCGAGAGTAGGGTGAGCGGTTCAAACCGTAATGCACGGCCGTTGTAGCTCAGCACCTTGAGGTCTCCTGTGGGCACAGCCGTGATGTCCGCCAGGAAAATCAGGTCAAAAAGCCCTCGCTCGGCGGTGAGCGCCAGGTTCTTGTAGTTGGCTAAATTATACCCGCCGTCGCTCTGCGCAGAAGGATGTCGCCATGCGGCGACGTGGTGTCCGGACGGATGAAGAAACGCTCCCAGCTTGAGGTGGCGTTTGGCGTATGAGTCCATGTCCGGTATCCGCTCTACCATTTGATGAAACGCCGTTCGATGAGGCTTGAGAGCCTGCCTTTGGAGAATAGCACTCGTCGCGAGCTGGCCAAAAGCGATGGCATGCAAAAAAGACCAGCAGCGCTCCCTTGCGTCCGTCGCGCATTTACAACACGATAGCGGCTTATCAGTTTTCCCGCGCCTAATCACCCCATACCAAAAAAATACTTTTCCTATCGGATTAATAGTGTAATAGCCGGAATTGCGGGTGAATTAGTATATTTTACGCTTTATATATGTGGTTAGTGTGAGGGCTTGAGCGCCTTTCGCGCGCTTTATCGAGGCTGGGAGGTGGATGGTGGCAAGCGTCGACACGATAGGGCAGATCAATCGCAGGAGCCTGTTGCTGGGCTCGGTCCTGATAGCAGCGAGCGGTCCGGCCTGGGCAGCGACGCAGACGCCAAAGCAAGGCGGAAAGCTGACGATGCTCCTGAACTGGGAGCCGACTGCGCTCGTTTCGCTGACAACTTCGTCCGGGGCTGAGGGTACGGTGAGTCCGAAGGTCCATGAAGGGCTTCTCGCCTACGACTTCGACATCAACCCGCGGCCGCAGCTCGCCAAGGAGTGGTCGGTCAGCCCGGACGGCAAGGAATATATCTTCAAGCTACGTGAAGGGGTCCATTGGCACGACGGCAAGGAATTCACATCGGCGGATGTCAAGACATCCCTCGAGATCCTGAAACAACGGCATCCGCGCGGTCGAGCAACCTTTGCCAATGTCGACGAGATCGTCACCCCGGATGCCCACACCGTCGTATTGCGGCTCTCCAAGCCTGCGCCTTACTTGCTTTATGCTTTGTCAGCCGCCGAATCCCCGATAGTCGCTCATCACCTTTATGGGGGCGTGGATCCGCAGGCCAATCCTGCGAACGCCAAGCCGATCGGCACCGGCCCGTTCAAGTTCAAGGAATGGGCGCGCGGTAGTTTTATCCGCTACGAGCGCAACCCCGACTATTGGGATAAGCCCAAGCCCTATATCGACGAACTGGTCGTGCGCCTCATTCCAGACCCCTCGGCCCGCACCGTGGCCTTCGAGGTCGGTGAGATCGACCTGGGCGGCGAGAACCCGATCCCGTTTACCGACGTCGATCGCCTCAAGGCAATGCCGCAGTTCGTGGTCGAGACACAAGGCTATAGCTATAGTCCTGAGCAAATCGTGGTCGAATTTAATCTTGATCGCCCGCAGCTGCAGAATCCGCTCGTGCGTCAGGCTATCGCCCATGCCATCGACCGCCAGGTCGTTCTGGATGTGGTGTGGTCAGGCTATGGCGTCATCGCTCCCTCGCCGATCAGCCCGCATCTCACGCGCTTCTACGCACCGGGCGTCGAGACTTATCCTTTCGATCTCAAGAAAGCAGCCGTACTTCTCGACGAGGCCGGTCTGAAGCCGGGGGCGGGTGGCACGCGCCTATCCCTCACCTTCGACTATCCGACTTCGACGGCGCAATTTGCTGGGCTTGGCAACTATCTCAAGCAGTCCTTGCGCAAGATCGGCATCGATCTGACCCTGCGGGGACAAGAACTGTCGGCCTTTTCAAAGCGTATCTACACGGATCGCGATTTTGACCTGAGCGGCGTCTCGCTCGGTAACAGCTTCGACCCCACGGTTGGAGTACAACGCACCTATTGGTCGAAGAACTTCAAGGTCGGCGTGCCGTTCTCCAATGGCACCCACTACAACAATCCGGAGGTCGACGCCTTGCTGGAAGCGGCCGCCGTAGAGCCGGACGCGGCAAAACGCGTCCAGGAGTTCAAGACATTCCAGGAGATCGTGGCGCGCGATATCCCGGGAATCAACCTGATCACCAAGACGAGGGTGACTGTCGCCAACAAGAAGGTCCGAAACCATACTGTGACGGCCGATGGCCTGCGCGGCAATTTCGCCGACGTCTTTGTCGCTGAATGACGTGAGGCGGTCTCCATGACAGCGCCGTGGGCCTACCAGCCGCGTCCACGCCCCGTCCATGGCGTGACGGTCGGAATACTCATTCTCGACACCGGGTTTCAGCGGTTTCCCGGTGATATCGGCAATGCGGGCACGTTCTCCTTCCCCGTTCAGTATGCAGTGGTGCGGGGCGCGACGCCGAAACGCGTCCTGGGGTCGGATGTCGGCGAGCTGCTCGACGATTTCCTGCGAGCGGCGGACGATCTCATAGCCCTTGGAGTCGACGGCATCACCACGAGTTGCGGCTTTCTGGCGGCGTTGCATCCGCAATTTGTTGCCCATTGTCCCGTACCGGTGGCGACCTCGAGCCTGATGCAAATACCGCTGGTGCAGGCGACCTTGCCGCGTGGCAAGCGGGTGGGGGTTTTGACCGCTGACAAGTCCGCGCTGACGGCCGCGCATTTTGCGGGAGTGGGGGCCCCGCAGGACCTGCCCGTTGCCGGGCTGCCGCTTGATGGCATCTTCAAGAGCAACAGCCGCCGCAACGCGCCGGTCATCAACTATGCCGACAATGAGCGTGAAGTTCTGGCCATCGCGCAGGAGCTGCTCGATGCCAATCCGGACATCGGCGCAATCGTCAGCGAATGCACGAATTTCGCGCCTTATTCGGCTGAGATCGCCAACCGATTTGGGCTGCCCGTCTACGACATCATCACGCTCGTAGAATGGTTCCACGCTGGTCTCCGTCCTCGTCTTCACCACGCCGCGCCTCCTCGGTAGTGGCGTCGCGTCCGTTTTTCCTTCGCTGCTCAGGACATACTGATGAATCATCCGGTTCGATTTTCGCGGTTGCTCGTTGCCGCCACGGCCCTCAGCTTGACGTTGCTGACGAGCGTCTCCGCGCAGGATTTAACGGTGGCCGTGGGCGTGGAGCCGACCACGCTGGATCCACTCATCTCCGAGGATGGTGGCGAGCGCGCGGTCGGCCGCAATATCTTTGACACCGTTTTGGCACGGACAGCCGCTGGCGAAATCGTCCCGAACGTCGCCGAGGCTCTTCCAAAGCAGCTTGATCCCACCACCTGGGAAATCAGAATCCGGCCGGGCATCACCTTCCACAATGGCGAGCCACTCGATGCTGCCGCTGTCGCGTTCAGCGTCAACCATCTGGTCGATCCCGCCTTCAAATCGCGACAATTGCTTTATTTCGCAACGCTTGCGAGTGCGGAGGCGGTCGACGACAGGACTGTGCGCATCACCACCAAGGCGCCTGATCCGGCACTGCCCGCCAGGCTGGCTTTCCTTTCGGTCGTGCCGCCAAAGGCCGCCGTCGGCGCGGACTTCGCGTCCAACCCGGTCGGCAGTGGCCCGTTCCGCTTCGTTGGATGGGACCGGGGCAATCAGATTCGGCTGGAGCGCAATGACGGCTACTGGGGAGCCAAGCCCGATTTCGCCAAGGCGACTTTCCGCTTCGTGCAGGAGCCTGGCGTGCGGGTGGCCGGACTCCAGGCCGGTGAGTTCGATATCGTGACGCAACTGCCGCCCGAGTCGGCCAAGGATGTGCCGAAGACCGAGTCGGAGTTCGGTGAGCTCATGACGGTCTCGCTGAACGCCAAACTCGGCTTGACGCAGGATCGCCGTGTTCGTCAGGCGCTCAACTATGCCATCGACAAGAAGGCATTGGCGGAGGATCTCTTCCTCGGAGAGGCGAGGCCGATGACGAGCCAGCTGCTCGGCACCAACTGGTTCGGGTTCAACGATCAATTGGGTGAATGGCCCTACGATCCGGAAAAGGCGCGTAAGCTGCTTGAGGAAGCGGGAGCGATTGGCAAGCCGATCGATCTGGTCGGCACCGCGGGACGCTGGCTGAAGGGCCGTGAGATCGTCGATGCCATGGCGGCCTATTGGGAAGCTGTCGGCCTGAAGCCGCAGGTCAAGATCCTCGCCTGGACGGATTATTTGGCGACGCTGCGTAACCGGGCCGCGGATCCGTCCGCCCGCTTCGTCGGCCATTCGAACCTGTTGTTCGACGCGGACCGGACGACAACCTCGTACTACGAGCCCGGCGGCAGTTCAAACGCCTTCGACAGTGATGAACTCAAGAAACTGGTCAACGCGGCGCGTTACGAGACGGATCCCGCCAAGCGCCTCGATCTTTACCGCCAGATCACCAAGATCGGCAGTGACGAGGCTCTGTTCATCTTTCTCATCCAGACCGCCGATATCTATGGCTTGAGCAAGCGCGTCGACTACAAGCCGCGAGCAGACGGATTGTTGATCTTGCGCGATGCCAAGCTGGTGCGGAACTAGTGTGCCGACACAAGTGAGCCTGCCGCCATGGCCCTGACCTACGCCGTCCGGCGCCTTCTCCAGGGCCTCATCGTGATCTTTGGCGCGACGACGCTCGTGTTCGTGGTCAGCCGCTTGGTCGGGGATCCGGTTGGCGCCATGCTGCCCATCGACGTGAGCGCCGCCGATCGTGAGCGGCTGACCATCCAGCTTGGTCTCGACCGGCCCGTGCCCGAGCAATTTGTGAGCTATCTCTGGTCGCTGATGCGCGGGGACTTCGGCATCAGCCTGTGGCAGGATCGGCCCGTGGCCACCATTATCGCCGAACGTTTGCCGCACTCATTGCTGCTCTGTGGCGTCGCGGTATTGCTCGCCGCCGCGATCGGAATACCTGCGGGGCTTGTGGCCGCTGCTCGCCCAAATGGATGGCTGGACCATGGCCTGTCCGCCTTTGGGTTGCTTGGCCTTTCGGTGCCGCAGTTCTGGCTGGCGCTGATCCTGATCATGGTCTTCTCCGTGGGGTTAGGTTGGTTGCCGACGTCGGGTAGTGGTTCAGCCCCGCATCTCGTGTTGCCGGCCATCGCGCTGGCCCTGCCGGCTCTTGGGCGCATAGCGACAGTCACTCGCGCCAGCATGCTGGAGGAGCTCGAGAGCCCGCATATACGGACCGCCCTCTCCAAGGGTGTGCCGTTCGGTTCGATCGTGCTCCGCCACGGTCTCCGCAATATCGGTGTGGCGGTTGCGACTATTGTCGGGTGGGAGCTCACGCGGGCTCTCGCTGGATACAACATCGTCGTCGAGACGATCTTCGGCTGGCCAGGCATCGGACAAGTGGCTCTGCAGGCGATTGAGAGATCTGACCTTGTGCTAATCCAGGCCGTAGTCTTTGTCATAGCGCTGATCGTCGTGATCCTGAATTTGATCGTCGACCTGCTGCTCAAACTGATTGACCCGAGGATCGAGTATTGAGCGCCGAGGCCATCATTCCGACGGGCGCGGTTTCCACGTCCGTATCGCCGGAACGAAGAGTCTGGATTATCTTGGCGATTACGCTCGCGGCGCTCGTCGTGCTGGCTTTTGTCCTGCCGCATCTCGCGCCCCACCCGCCAGGCCAGATCTCGCTGCGCAATCGCTTGCTGCCACCCGTATGGTTCGACAAAGGACAATGGGCATATCCGCTCGGAACGGATCATCTGGGGCGCTGCGTTCTCTCACGCTTGCTCTATGGTGCTCAATTGACCTGGTTGATCGCTTTCGGTGCCGCGATTGTGTCGGCCTTATTTGGCACTTTCGTCGGTGTGGTCGCCGGCTATGCCGGTGGTAAAACTGAAGCAATCATCATGCGCTGGGTGGAGATGCATGTCGCATTTCCAGGGCTGTTGATGGTGTTGCTCATCCTTACGGTCCTCGGCGCGAATGTCGTCACATTGATCGGCGTGCTCGCCTTCAACGGATGGATGGTTTTCGCGGTTGTCACGCGCAACGCCGTTCTGGTCATCCGCAAGCTACCCTACGTCGAGGTGGCACAAGCCTTCGGCGCACCACCGTGGCGCGTTATCGCGAGCCATATCATACCCAACCTCGTTCCCAGCCTGATCACCCTCGGCGTGCTGGAATACGCGCGGCTCACGCTGGCGGAAGCAGCTATTTCCTTCCTTGGCCTCGGCGTGCAGCCGCCGGATATTTCTTGGGGCTTCGACGTCGCGAATGGCCGAAACTATCTGCTCAACGCGTGGTGGCTGGTAACCTTCCCGGGACTGGCCATCGCTTTCACCGTTCTCGGATTGAACCTTCTCGCCCGATGGCTACGACGAGAACTCGATCCAAAGGCGAGATAAGTTCTTGTTCGAGGCGCGGGGCACCGTAAATCCCCTTTGCGAGCCTCAGGATCATCAATATCCCGGAATATGCAAGGCCCATCCAGCTAGAGTCAGCTTGCTGGCAGGTGAGGGGCTCATTCCCGTTCACTGGTGATCACATTGAGCGGATGGGCTGCTGCTGGCAATGCGGATTGGTCGGAACTCCAAAGCGCCGGTGTCGTTAGGGATGTGGGGCTGTCCAAAATCCACTGGAGTGACGACCATGAGAGTGAGCGAAGTGATGACACGCGACGTTCGTGTCGCCAGTTCCGATGACACCATTCAGCAAGCCGCCCGTATCATGGCGGAGATTGACGCGGGCATCGTGCCTGTTGGTGACAACGATCGGCTTGTAGGAATGCTGTCGGATCGTGACATTGCTGTTCGGGCCGTAGCGCAGGGCAAAGACCCTTCCACCCCGATCGGTGAGGTTATGACCCGCGATATCAAATATTGCTTCGAGGACGAAGATGCCGAGGAGGTTTGCCAAAATCTCGGCGATCAACAGATCCGCCGCATTCCGGTGGTAGACCGGGCGAAGCGGCTCGTCGGTATTCTTTCGCTCGGCGACATCGCAACCAGCAACGGCGTATCGGGTGTGGGAGAAACCCTCGCGGCCATCTCACGTCCGGGCGGAGACCACTCGCAAACGAACAACCTTCAATGGTAACCGCCAAAACATAGTTGTCCGGGGCGTGGAATTGCCATTCGTGCGTCCCGGCCATGGCGAGTTGCATTCGGTTGCTTAACGTCTAGCCTTCCAACCGCCAATGCGTCATTCGTGCTCTTCAATCACCGCAAGGAATGCGGAACCGTAGCGTTCGAGCTTGGCTTCACCGACGCCGGGAACATCAGCCATTGCTGCAAGCGAGGCCGGACGCGCCGCTGCCAGTTCGATCAATGTCTTGTCGTGGAAAATCACATAGGGCGGCACGTTCTGCGCGCGCGCCAGTTCCATGCGCTTCCGCCGCAGCGCCTGGAACAAATCATTATCCGCCTCGTTGACGCCCGGCCTTGCAGGGCCGCGCGCGACCTTGTCACGTTTGGCTCGCGAGGCTCCCGGTACGCGCAGCATCAGTGTCGGCTTGTCGCGCAGGAAGTCGCGGCCCGCCACCGCGATCGACAGGCCGCCATGGCCAGCGAGGTCGACATCGACGAGGCGCAACGCGATCAGCTGGCGCAGGATCGCTCGCCATGTACGGTTGTCGTGCTCAGCGCCGATGCCGAAGGTGGAGATGCGATCGTGCCTGAACTGCGTTATGCGATCATTCTCGACGCCGAGCAGCACGTCAATTATATAGGCCTGACCGAAGCGCTCGCCTGTGCGATAGATGCATGACAGCGCCTTCTGCGCGGCTATCGTTCCGTCGAAGAGTTTTGGCGGCTCCGCGCAGGTATCGCAATTGCCGCATGGCTCGCCATGGTCGCCGAAGTAAGACAGCAGGACCTGCCGTCGGCAATGAGCCGTTTCGGCCAATCCCAGCAGCGCATCGAGCTTCTGTCGCTCCATGCGCTTGCGCTGATCGGGCGCCTCTGATTCCTCGATGAAGCGGCTGCGCAGCGCGATATCCTCATAGCCGTAAAGCATGAGGGTTTCCGACGGTAGGCCATCACGGCCAGCGCGTCCCGTCTCCTGATAAAAGGCCTCGATGCTGCCAGGCAGGTCGGCATGGGCGACGAAGCGTACGTCCGGCTTGTCGATGCCCATTCCAAAAGCGATCGTGGCAACCATGACGACCGCCTCGCCATGCTGGAAGCGCATCTGGTTGGCCTCCCGCACGGCTTTGTCCAATCCGGCGTGATAGGTGAGCGCGTCATAGCCGAGGCTCTGAAGCCAGGCGGCGGTTTCCTCCGTCTTCCGTTTGGACAGGCAATAGATGATGCCGCTCTCGCCCTCGTGACGTTTGAGGAAGCTTTTCAGTTGCGCGCGGGGGTTATCCTTTTCCTCGATGGCGTAGCGGATATTGGGGCGATCGAAACCGGCGATGAAGGCGTCCGTTTCCGCGATCTCGAGATGGGATAGGATCTCCGCGCGCGTCGGCTCGTCGGCCGTCGCCGTCAGGGCCATGCGCGGCGTGTCGGGGAACTGACGGACAAGCAGGTCGAGCTGGCGATAGGAGGGGCGGAAGTCGTGTCCCCATTGCGACAGGCAGTGGGCCTCGTCGATGGCGATCAACGACAGCCGCGCCTGGCCGAGCCGCTCCAATACCTCCTGACGCAGAAGCGTTTCCGGCGCGACGTAGAGCAGGTCGAGACTACCGCTGTGAATGTCGCGCCACAGCGCCCGCCGCTCTTCGGCCGGTACGTCCGAGTTGAGAGCCGCCGCCCTCACGCCTGCCTGCCGCAAGGCGGCCACCTGATCCGCCATCAGCGCCAGCAGCGGCGAAACCACGAGGCCCATGCCCGGCCTTACGATGGCGGGGACCTGATAGCAGAGGGACTTGCCACCGCCCGTGGGCATCAGCACGAAGGCATTGTTGCCGCCTATCACATGCTCGACGATGCGCGCCTGCGGCCCCCTGAAGGCATCATAGCCATAAACGGTCTTGAGGATTTCGAGGGCAGATATGTTCATCAGCGTCAACATGAAGAATCAGGGAATATCCTTCATAGCAGCTTCGCCGCGACAGCGATCATTGACGCGTGTTCTCGTCTGGTTCCTTGCAATAGCGTAGCAGCCGCCAAAATGGGTTGCGGCCACACCCTTCAGTCAGTGGACAGCGAAATGGCATCTTCGCAGGTTGGATTGGTTTCCTTGGACTGGGCTGCTTTGCAGTAGAACCGCTATAGCAGCCGTTCCACACCAGTCGCCAGGAGCCGTGTGGCAATCGCGAAATCATCCATTTCCATGGCTTCGTCAGGATTGTGGCTGCCGTTCTGGTTGCGCACAAACAGCATGATCGTCGGGATGCCGGCATTCGCAAAGACGGCCGCATCATGTCCTGCACCACTTGCCATTTCAAAGTGAGGCAGCCCAAGATCCTGCATCGCTCCGCCGAAGGCCTTGAGCACGCCCGCATCCATGATCGCTGCGGCGCTGCCCGTCAGCGGCCCAAGGTCGATGGTCACGCCATGTTTCTCACACACGGCATCGGCGTGCACGTGAAGCCGGCGCCGCATCTCATCCAGAGTATCGCTAACATGGCTGCGTACATCGATTGCCAGTGAAACCTCCCCGGCAATCTTGCTGAACGCATGCTGGGTTGGATCCGTCGAGAAAATGCCCACGGTGAGGGTCATGTCATGACCCTCATTCTCCATCGTGATCCATTCTTCCTGCAAGCGTGTGACGAAGTCCGCGGCGGCGATTACGGCGTCATGCCGATAGCTGCGTGGCACCGCTCCCGAATGCGCATATTCACCGATGATCCGCGCCTGCCGATAGCGAAAGCTGCCGCGGATTCCTGTGACGAGCGTGACAGGCTGATCCGCGCCGATCAGCACCGGTCCCTGCTCGATGTGAAGCTCAAGATAGGCGGCCACGGCTTCCGGTTTCAGATACGGGATACCCGCTGCCACTGATGCCGGATCAAGCCCAAGTTCGATCATATGTTCGCGTAGCGACCTGCCGGTGTCTGATCTCTTTATCTCCAGGGCCTCTGCCGGAAGCAGGCCGAGCGCGCCCTTTGACCCGACATAGGAGTAAGGAAACCAGTTGCTTTCCTCAGCGCGGATGGCCATGACGATAACATCGCGGCGCGGCCTGAAGCCGGCCGCATGCCAGCCGGACAAAATCGCGAGCCCGGCGAACACCCCGGCGGCGCCGTCAAAATTGCCGCCGATGGGCACGGAATCAAGATGCGAGCCGATGATGACCGCCTTGCCGTCAGGCTCTGCGCCGCGCATCGTGACATAGAGGTTTCCCGTTGCGTCGACCGCGACATCAAGGCCCATGCGTCGAGCCTCAGCTGCAACGAGATCATGAGCCAGCTGCTCGCCATCGCCATAGGCTGCTCGCGTTACCCCCGGTCCGTCTCGGGTGTTGTCGCGCAACGTATCAAACAGTCGTGTTGCCAGGTTCATGTCCGGTTCGGCGACTGGACCGTTGGAAAGCAGAGCGGGCATCGTCAGTGTGCCTATGTTGTCAGGATGCGCGCCTGTACAGCGCACTGCGGTTACTTTTTGATTCAAATGATACAATCGTGCAAGCCGATCCGCGCGTCAAGCCCACGATGATGCCGCAATTCCCGGCAATTTGGCGGCGGGGCAGATCATCATGCCGTTTCATTGAGCATGTCAGAAGTTGCTTGACCTGTGACGGTTTGCAATACGGCGAAAGCGGCGAGCATGGTCGACATGCGCGCGTCTTATGATCCGATTTGAGTTGAATTAAAAGTGTAAATTTATACAATCCTGATATCAACTAGGAGCTCCGAATGAACGCGACCGCACTGTCGCCGCGCATGTCTCGTGTGCGCCCATCCCCCACCGCCGAGATTTCGGACAAGGTCCGCGCCTTGACCGAAGCCGGGCGGACAATCACCAATCTTGGTGAAGGTGAGCTGGATTTCGATACGCCGGATCATGTGAAGAAGGCTGCGATCTCCGCAATCGAGAAAGGCGACACAAAATATACGGCTGTGGCCGGCACGGCCGCGCTCAAAGAGGCGATTATTGCGAAGTTCACCGCGGAAAACGACCTAGCCTACCAGCCCTCGGAGGTGATCGCCGGGGCCGGCGCCAAACAGTTGATTTTCAACGCATTTCTGGCGACCGTCGCGGCGGGTGACGAAGTCATTATTCCCGCGCCCTATTGGGTATCTTATCCCGACATGGTCGCGTTGGCCGAGGGCAAGGCCCGTATCCTGCCTTGCAGGGCCGAAGACGGGTGGAAGCTGCGACCGGCCGACCTGGCGGCGGCCATAACACCGCAGACGCGTTGGCTGATCCTTAATTCGCCCGGCAATCCGACTGGCGTCGTCTATAGCCCGGAGGACATGCGGGGCCTGACGGATGTGCTCATGTCCCATCCGCATGTGCTCGTCATGGCGGATGATATCTATGAGCATTTGCGTTTCGGCGTGCCCTTCGCGACACCGGCTGCAATCGAGCCTCGCCTCAAGGCGCGGACGTTGACCGTCAACGGCGTATCCAAGAGCTACTCGATGACCGGGTGGCGTATAGGCTACGCGGGTGGTCCAGCGTGGTTGATTGCCGCGATGCAAACCCTGCAGTCCCAGTCGACGTCGAATGCTTGTTCGATCTCCCAGGCAGCAGCCGTCGCCGCACTGAAAGGCGGCCGGACATTCATGGATCAGTGGCAGGAGCGCTTGGTCGAGCGGCGCGCGATCGTCATGGAGATGATCCGGAATACTAATGTTCTAACCTGCACCTCGCCCGAAGGGGCCTTCTATGCTTTCACAAACTGTGCTGCTGCTCTTGGTCTTGCCACGCCCGCCGGCAAGATGATTGCTAACGATCTCGATTTCGCTACCTACTTGTTGGAAGAGGCCGGAGTCGCGGTGGTGCACGGCGCTGCCTTCGGTGCATCGCCTTATATTCGCATTGCTTACGCACTCGACAACGCGGTCCTGAAGGACGCCTGTCATCGTGTCGAGGACGCTTGCCGCCGTTTGACCAGGCCGGCGGCGCGAAAAGCCGTGGCATAGTGCGAAGTCCAACTGGGCTTCTCGAAAAAGCCCGCCTTGTCTGCCACGGCGGGCCTTTTTTAGATTTGTCGGATCCTGATCAGCGCGCGAGCGTTATTCCCGCGCGCGGATCGGCGGCTAGGGCCGCCAGCATCTCTGCCACGGAATCAAGATCGTCGCCGACGAGATCGCGCAAGGGCAGGCGCACCGAGCCGCCGTCGAAGCCCCGCAGGTTCATCGCCGCCTTCACGGCCTGGGGTTGGCCGAGCGATCGCGCCACCGCGCGGAAAGGATACCACAGCCTGTTGAGATCGCGCGCGAGATGACCATCGCCACTTTCGACAGCGCGGAAGATCTTGAGGATCAACTCAGGCAGAGCGCCGCTATTGGTAGAGCTGATACCGTCGAAGCCAGCCATCATCGGGCCAAGGAAGCCGAGATCGGACGCGCAAAAGAGCTTGATGCGACCCGCGAGGCGATTGGCGATCTGGTCGATGACGGTGGGCGTGAGATCACCCTGCTTGATTCCCACGATTCCCTCGATATCGGCGAGCCGCTCAATTGTTGACGGCGACAGCGTGATACCGATTCCAGGCGCATTATAAATGAGCACGCCAGTCTTCGACAAAGGCGCCATATCGCGGAAGAAGTCGATGATCTGATCGTCCGTGACTTCCGAGACGAAGGGCGGCGTAACCATGGGGAGGCCGCCGAGATCTCCGGCAAGTTCCGTAAGCGCCTTGACATCCCGGGCGTCGGATCCCGCACTGCACAGCATAACGGGAACCTTGTCGCTGACCACCTCCATGACGTGGCGAAACATCTGCGCGCGTTCGTCAGCAGTCATGGCCGGAAACTCGCCATATGTGCCGCCGATCAGGATGCCGTCGAAGCCGAGGCCGATAACCCTTTCAATGTTACGGGACAGGCCTGCCCAGTCGAAGCCTCCGTCCTGGTGGAAGGGGGTGACCGTGATGTTGAATATGCCGCGCAAGCGCGCTCGGCATTCGACGATGTCTTTCATTGTTCCTGGTCCTTGCGGGAATGGGTACATTTAAGTGGTGCGTTCATTACATCGACGGCCAGAATTGCTTGCTGCGGGTTGGGTGAAGCGTCACGCCAGGACCTGCCGTTGCTGAGGTTTTGATGTCATGCGGCGACGCGCGTGTCATCGCGCTTCGTCCCGCAACATGGCCAACGCGATGTCGCGATAGATCAGGCTGGACGTCAGGAATTCCGCTTCCGGCACAAACTCATCCGGCTTATGTGCCGCCGCTATGTTACCGGGCCCCACCACGACGCCCCGCGCGCCAATGCCATTGAAATGCACCAGGTCGCAGGCGCCCTGCAGGCCGAAAGGCCCGGGATCGGCTATTCCGTGGGCGCGGCAGGCTGCGAGGCTCGCGCGTACGATCGGGCTGTCGACGGGCGTTTCCGTAGCGCCTCCCGTCGTCGCGCGATAGTCGATGATGTCCGCGCGCAAGCCGTGGCGCCGATTGGCCTCCGCCAGCAATCCGGCTATCTCGGCCTTGACTGCGTCCTCGTCCTCCCTAGGAATCATGCGGCGGTCGAGCAGCAGTTCACAGGCGTCGGGAATGACATTGTCCGCATGGCCCCCGCTGATACGCGTGACCGTCAGACTTGCCTCGCCAACGAGCGGATGCGTGCGGCGGCTCACCACGGTCTCGTGAAACGCGCCGATCATTGCAAGCAATTGGCCCGCCCGATAGATCGCGTTCTCGCCGAGATGCGGAGACCCGGAATGCGCAGTCACGCCCCTCACTCGTACAACAGGACGGAGGCTGCCTTTATGGGCCGCGAAAGTCGTATTGGAAGTGGGCTCACCTATGACGGCGAAATCGATATGTGGGGCGGTGGAGGCGAAATGCCTGGCGCCTGCGCTTCCCATTTCTTCATCAGCCACAAATACGCCGAGTAATGTTCCGGACCAGGCGGAGCGATCTGCCGCAAGCATGCGCATCGCCTCCAACATCGCGGCCAATGGGCCTTTGCAGTCGCAGGCACCGCGGCCATAGAGCCGACCATCGGTCTCCCGCATCACGTGCGCGTCCGATGTCCAGCCCTCGCCGACAGGTACCGTGTCCATATGTGTGTTGAAGGCGAAGACGGGCCCGGGTCCGTTGTCCATCGTCGCAATCACGTTGACGCGTTGCGGCATGAAAGCGTCGCAGAGGACGCCGAAGCCAGCAGCGGCCAGTTGCTCACCCACGAAGTCCGCGGCCTCGGCCTCATGGCCGGGTGGGTTCTGCGTGTTGATACCAATCAGGCGGGCTAGATCACGCTTCATACGCCTGTGATCTGGTTGGACGGGCATAGCATCCTCAATGGTGATGTATGTTGCATATTATTATTTAAAACATACAATATCAATGTCGCGATATTGCACCTAGGCACCTGATAAAGCGGGATGATTGAGGCAACTGCGACGTCCTCGCCCCTCGGCGAGACAAAAAAATAGTACATTTTTACACTTGAGAACGATCCTGTTCGTTCCTACCCGCCAATTCATCGAGGAAGCAAGCCAGCAGCCGACATTTCGCCGGCAAAGAATCGAGCTCGATGAACTCTTCCGGGCTATGGGCTCTCCCGCCGTGCGGGCCGAGGCCGTCGATGGTCGGTGTGCCGATCGCGCTGGTGAGATTGCCATCGGAGGCACCGCCTGCCGGTTCGGCCCCGATGGGATAACCAATCGCGTCCGCGATCGCTCGCAGCTGCCTGACGTACTCCAGCGCGCCGGCGGAGGGCTCCATTGGCGGTCTGTGAAAGCCTCCGGATAAACGGCTCGAAGTCCCGGGAACGGACATGCTGGCGGATATGGCGTCCATGGCTCGCAGGATGCGGTTCTGTTCGTCCTCCGACGGCACGCGGCAATCGATCTCAAGACTGGCCTGGCCCGGAACGACATAAGGCTTGGTGCCTCCGGTGACGACGCCGGGGGTAACCGTTGTCCCGAGATCCGGCGCGTTAAGCGCCTGGATGGCAAGCGTTTTATGCGCCATCTCGACGATGGCATTGATGCCTTTTTCAGGTTCGGCGCCTGCATGCGCCTCCCGTCCGTCAACGGTCAACCGAAATATGCCGACACCCTTGCGCGCGATGGTCAATGCCGGGCCGGGTCGGCCGGGTTCGAGGATGAGCGCCAGGTCATGCCGTGCCGCCTCGTCCATGATGACGCGGCGTGAGTCCGGTGAGCCGATTTCCTCGTCGCTATTGAAGATGAATGTCACCGGGAGCGGAACTTCGCCGCGAACGGAAGCAAGTGCCTCGAGCGCGAAGAGACCGATCGTCAATCCACCCTTCATGTCATAGATGCCGCAACCATAGGCACGATCATCGTCAACGCTATAGGGACGTTCCGCCACCGTGCCGGCGGCATAGACTGTATCGAAATGGCCGACAAGCAGAACACGCGGCGCATTACTTTCACGCTTCGGACCGATCCGGCAGACAAGATTGTCCGCGAAACGCGTCTGGGGATCGCGGGTGACATGCATGCCGAGGCTTTGAGCCTTGGCCTCAAGCACCGCGCCGACAGCGTCTGACAGCCGCTTGTCTTCGGTTGGCGAATCCATGTCGACGATGTGCCGCAGAAATGCCTGCATCGCCTCTTCGCGCGCGGTCACTGCCGCGATGATTGCGTCACGCCGCATGTCTTATCCTCGGGCTGAATGTCACCTTGGGTTCCGCATTTGCCTCGGCCGTAATGAAAACGCTGCCGCGCCATCGCTCGTCATCCCGGTCGGGATAATCGTCCCGGAAATGGGCGCCGCGGCTTTCCCGCCGGAACAAGGCACTCGCCAATGAGAGCTCCGCCGTGTCACAGAGAAAGCCGAGTTCCCGCCAGGCGCGCGCCGCCCCGTCCGCGGCGCCGCGCTCGTTCAGCTCCGCGCGGAGCGCGCGAGCCTGTGTGAGGCCGGCCTCCATGGCTGATGCTTCGCGAATGATCCCCAAGCTCTCCCACATGGCTTGCCGAAGCATCGCCAAATGCGACTTCAGTTCCTCGGATGCCATGCCGGAAGGCTGGCCCATGCGCGTGGACCAGCGGTTCGCGGCGGCGTCCAGGCTTGACCTGTCATCGCCCAGATTGCCATGGTGCCGCGTCGTTCCAGCCGCCGCAAGGCCCGCCCGCGCGCCGAAAACCTGCGTATCGGGCAAGGCATTCGAATTCAGCCGATTGGCCCCGTGGATACCCCCGGCTGCCTCTCCGGCCGCGTAGAGCCCGGCGACTGTAGCCGCTCCATCTTCGCCAATGGCGACACCGCCCATCCAGAAGTGCGCCTCCGGCGTGACGATGAAGGGATAAGTAGCGTAGTCGAGATTCTGCGCGGCAACGTATTTCGCGACCTTCGGGTTTGATCGCGCGAAGTCTTCCGGCGATACCTGCGAGAGGTCGAGGCGCACGCCCCCGCCGACACCGAGCCCTTGGCGCATCTGGCTATAGATGCCCCTTGCGCCGATGTCGCGTGTGGAGATTTCAGCGCCGTCCGGGTTGAATACTTCCATGAAACGCTCGTTACGCGCGTTGTATAGCCTGGCGCCGTGCACGAATGTCGAAGGTTGAATGGAGACTCGGGCCTTGTCGAAGGGGTCTATACAACGCCACGGATAGAACTGGATGAATTCCATGTCGCGAAGCTGCGCGCCCGTGGCCGCGGCTAGCGAGAAGCCGTCACCCGTGACGTCGTTCGGGTTACTGGTGATTGAGAAAAGCCGGCCCGCGCCGCCCGTCGCGATGATGACGGAAGAGGCGTTAATCTTCAGCAGTTGCCCGCGCTTCAAATCGAGGAGGATCGCTCCGACCACGCCATCTCGTCCTACGACGATGTCGATCGCCATGGTGAAATCCAGCGCGTTGACGCCCAGCGCCTCCGCCTGTGACGCGAGCGGAATCGTGAGGTCGGTACCGAGGTTGTTGGGCGTTACCAGCACGCGCGCGCGGGAGTGATCGCCACTCGCCGAGAGCCTGTATCCGGCATCCGCGCGCTGAAAAGATCCGCCGATACTCTCCAGGGCGTGAACCTCCCCCGCCCCCTCTCGGCAGAGCGCGTCGACGAGAGCCGGGTCGCCGATATCCGCGCCGCCACGCAGGGTGTCTGCTGACCAGCAAAGCGGGCTGTCGCCGGGATCCTGCGTGGGCATCGCCGCCGCATAGCCGGCCGTAGTCATGGCCGAGCAGCCGCTGCGCCCGATCTTGCCCTTCACCGATACGATGACTCGCGCGCCGTTCTCGCGAGCCGCGATGGCGGCGCGCAAGCCTGCGAGCCCTCCACCCAGGATGAGGACATCAGTTTGGACGGTCTCGCTCTCGATCGGAAGTCCTGCCACGTCGCACCTTCACCTTATGGCGAGTTCGCGCGGCGTCTTGCCGAGAACCTCGACGCCCGTTTCAGTGACAACGATCGTTTCCGAGAAGCCGAGCCCGGCCTCGCCGTAAAGTCGCAAGGCAACGGGCAGATGAAAGCACATGCCTGGCTGAAGAACCATCGGATCATCCTTCTTGATGCTGCCGATCGCGCCCTCGACCCAACTCGAGAAACCAAGGCCGACGGAATAGCCGGTGCGTTTGCGATAATTCTCCCACATGCCCTCGCGTTCGATGACGCGCCGCGCCGCATAGTCGACCTCGCCTGAGGTCACACCCGGGCGGATGGCGTCGATCGCCGCGTTCAAAGCCTCGATACAGATGCTCGCAAGGCGCTCGACCTGGGCGTTGGGGCGGCCCACAAGCCCACCCCGCATCATGGGTGCGTAGTAGCGCTTGTAGACGGCTGAAATCTCAATGAGAACAGCGTCTTCCGCCGCGAGCGTCTGCCGCATGTAGCAGCTATGCGGTAGACCCGAGCGATCTCCCGTGGTCACAATCGGATCACGGCAGGTCCATTCCGATCCCGCGCGCGTCATCGCGTCAAAGCAGCCGGCGGCGATATCCTGATCAAGCTTGCCGGTGGCGATTTCCGCGATCGCCGCGGCCATACCAACGTCCGTGAGGCGCGCCGCCTCACGCATGTATTCGATTTCAAGGGGAGACTTGATGGCCCGGGTGGCTTCCACGATGCCCGAGCCGTCGACTAGCTGTTCAAGGCCTGCCTTGAGCTTGAGAAATGTCGAGACCTGGAAGAAGTGGCTCGTCATTTCAACCCCGACTGCGCCGCGCGCCAGACCGCGCTCCTTTAGCGCTGCAATCGTGATCGCCACGGGATCGTCAGTATCGTCCCAGGTTACGACGTCCTGAATGAAGGAATAGCGATACGCCAGCAGGCTCTCAAGGTAACGAAGGATCAGGAACGGTTTACCCTCCAAGGGGATCGCTAGGAGTTGATAATTGTGATATCCGAAGGTCTGGTAACCGGATGCGTAGAAAATGTTCTCCGGACCTGAGCATAGCATGACGTCGACATTCTTCGCCGACATCTGCTTGCGGATCGCTGCTAGCCGTTTCTCGAATTCCTCAGGGGGGAAGAAGAGTTCCTGCTGGATGTTGTGCTCGATCATTCGCTCTGTCCTGTTATCGCTTATCGACCCGCATAAATCGGCAAAGTCGATTGTTTTTCGCTCAAGGTGGTAAGGGACATCATGCGCAGCGCGCCTTCGGCATTGACGAGCGCGCCACCGTGCCGACAAGCCCAATCAAGGAAGCGAATTGCCTGCTCCCGCCAGTGAGGGTCCACGAGGCCAAAGGCGTGCGTCAGGAAGTTGACGGCGCGCGGTATTCGCGATGCTTCACTTTGCTTGAGGATGTAATCCCAGACACGCTTGAGACCTTCCAGGTCTTGCTTTTCGTTGTACAGATAGTCCTGTTCGAATGCGGTGCCGGAGCCATTCCAGCCAAGTGGAATCTCCGCAATCACCCGCTCGCCTTCGCCGATCGCCGATACCTGAGTGGCCGGCCAATCCATGGCCCGGCTGATATCGCGCTGGCCGGGAGCCGCCGAGCAATCGACCGCCAGTCCGACGTTCCTCAGAAGGGCAGGCAGGTTGGGATGAAACGAGAACCCACCAGACCGAAAGATGTCGAACGATATATTCGCGGATACGGCGCTCGTCATTGACATGTCGATAACCTTTTCAAGATGATCGAGATCATCATAAAGGCTGGAACCGTCCTCTCGATCTTCATGGGGGTGTAGAGCGATGCTCGTGCCTGCCGCCCGGCGTTGCTGCCAGAATTCGTGATAGGGCCCCTCGAAGAAATCATTCCGATATCTCGGGCTGGTGTGCAAGGTGATGACGGCCCTGCCGCCCGCCTCGCCATCGACGAGCGAGCCAATCGTCTGAAACCGATGCATCATGACCGCCGGATCGGGCGGAGTTTTATAGCGGCTCGCGGGGTAAAAGCCCTTGCCACCGCCTGCTTCGCTGGGAGGATCGGCGTCGATCAGCCATATCAAGCCGATCCCGTTCACGATCGCGGCCTCTCGATCCGTTCAATAAGTGTCAGCCCAGCCTCGTCGGTGGTGACGCCAAGGCCCGGATCAGATGACAGCCGCATGTCACCATCAACCATCGTGATGCCCGAGAATGGCTGACTGCCGACCCTCTGATATCCCCAGAGCTCACATGACAGAGGGGAACTCGCCGCTGCGCATTGCAATGCGGCTGCCGTAGCCAGCATTCCCTCATCCATCTGGCCCATGAGGTAGGGCAGGCCGGCCGCTTCCGCCAGCGCGACCATCCCCATCAACCTGCGGACGCCGCCTGCCTTGCAAAGCTTGAGGTGGACGCCGTCGACCGCGTTCGCCTCTATCAGCGCGAGCAGGTCCTGCGGCGTGCCGCAGGCCTCGTCCGCGAACACTGGGATATCGACCGCCTCGCGAACCGCCTTCAGGGCGTTCGTATCCGCGGCTGAAACTGGTTGTTCCAACCAGGCCAATGCGAAGCCAAGATCATTCTCGCTGAGCCGTTTCGCTTTCGACAGCGCCTCCTTGGAACCCCAGCCCTGGTTGACATCCGCGGCAATGATCGCGTCTGCCGCGCGTGTGTGGTCCGCGACTGCCGCTTGCACCGCTCGCAGACGCGCGAGATCGTCGGCGAAGGCAGGCAGGCCGAGGCGGACCTTGATGGTTGTGATGCCCTTGTCGAGATAAGCGAGAGCCTGATGCGCGGCCGCTTCGGCCGTGCAGAAAGGCAGGGTGCCATGAATATGGACACGATCGCCACGCCCTCCACCCAGCAGCTGTCTGAGGGGGAGCCCGGCCGATTTCGCGGCGGCGTCGTGGACAGCGATGTCGATTGCAGCCTTGGCTGTCGTATTGCCCGGCACGATGGCATCGAGTTGCCGGGGTAATGTCGCTGGCGCGACCTGCTCCAACAGCAATACCCTAGGGGCGAGCAGTTCGCGCAGCATCGCGACAACACGTCCCTGCGTCTCCCCCGTGACATAGGGTGCGTTACCGCGTACCTCGCTCCAGCCTACCGCGCCCTCGTCGGTCTCGACTTTGACAACGACTTCCTTGAGGACATCGATCAGGCCGGACGACGCATGCTGGAACGGGTCCGCCAGCGGGAGATCGGCCGTATAGATCGTGATAGCAGCAATCTGCATAATGAACCCCTGCCGCGCTTGAAGGCTCCGGCTCTGGTCTGGTTGATCGCGCGTAGTATTCAGTCGCGACCGGCAAGGTATTTGTACACACCGATCGTGCGGTCGAGGATGATGAAGGCGATGATGCCGATCATCGCCAGCAGGAAGGAAATCGCCGGAATGACCGGTGTCATGCCACCCACATACATTCTCTGGAACATTTCAACCGGCAAAGTGCGCTCGCCAATGCCCGAGAGAAATAGTGCCATCGTGACATTGTTAAATGACAGAATGAACGTGAAGATGAACGCCGCAATCATTCCCGTCTTGATCTGCGGAACAACGATACGGAAGAACGTGGACACGGAATTCGCGCCGAGGATAGCGCTGCTCCACTCCAGCCGACGATCAACAGATGCGACGGACACCATGACGGTCCGGAAGGCGAATGGGATCGAGATGACGAGATGAGCGATGACGAGACCAACAAAGGTTTCCGCGATGCCAAGGCGCTCGAAATAGACGAGAAGCGCCAGGACGAAGACGATCTGCGGAATCATGCGTGGGCCGGTTATGAAGGTCTCGACCGTGTTGCGCCATTTGCCGCGCGAGCGCTCGAGCGCGAAGGCGCATGGCACGCTGATGACAACGGCGACAATGGATGCGATGACCGCGAGCACGAAACTGCGCCAGATGGATGCCAGCAGGACGCCATCGGTGAAGATGGCCTCGAACCACCGTGTGCTCAAACCAACCGGCGGGAACCGGATACCCGACGTGGCGGTCAATGCCACCGGCAGGCTGATCAGGGTCGGGAGAAGCATCAGCACGACGATGAGATAGACGAAAACGCGAAGTAGCCTCATCACACCATCTCCCATTGTCCGCGGCGCGTGACGCGGTTCGCGACAGCTGCCGCGGCATAGGTGATCGTTGCGACGACGATGAGCAGCACGAGAGCGAGAGCGGAGGCCATTGGCCAATTCATCAGTTCACTCGCATAGCTGAAGATCGCGATTGGCAGCACCTGTGTTCGCGGCCCGCTGATAAGGATCGGGATGAGGTAGGAAGAAACGCTGAGCGAAAACACGAGAATGGCGCTGGCCACCAGCCCGGGCGCGGTCAGTGGCAGCATCAGGTTCCAGACGATCCGCGGCGTGGATGCCCCGAGAATGCGCGCGGCGTTGATCTTGTCTTGCGGCACGGCCTGGATAGTCGATGCCAGGATGAGGATGGCGAACGGTACATGCTCGTAGGTGAGGACCGCGACGAGTGTCCAGAACGACCGCAGCCAGGGCAGGGGCCCATCAACAAGGCCAACCGATGAAAGGATCTGCTGGAAGACACCAAACGGTAGCAGCAGGATATACCAGCCGAGAATTCCAACAATCAGATTGACGAAGATCGGAAGCAGGCAGGCGACCGAGATCAGCGTGCGCTCCCATCCGCTGGCACGTGTCAGGTAAAATGCAACCGGGTAGCCCACGAGCAGAGTCGTCACCACGGTCAGCAAACCGAGCACGAGCGAATTTGCGATCATAGCGAGATAAAAGGGATCCCCGAATATCGCGGTGAAGTTCACCAGCGTCGCAGGCCCATCGCTGGTGCGTGGCCCAGGCCTGTAGGCGGTGAAACTGAAGCCGAAGAGATCGAAGAGGGGTACGGCGAAAAAGACGATCAGAAGGAGAATAATCGGCGCGGTGAACATAAGCGCTGTAATGTTAGCACTAAGCCCTCGCGCAGTCCGTCCCGGCGTGGGCAAGGTGCTGGCGGTCAGATCAGCCATTACATGCTCCTCCCGCCATCAAGGAGAATAACGCTCTCCCGCGAGAACGAGAGGCTGACATGATCCTTGCGCTGGTAAAGCTCCTGTCCGACTTTGGGGAGGTCGAGTACTTGAAGCGTGCGGCCGGCTACGTTTACTTCATAGGTAATGTTGCTGCCCTTGAAGATCGTATCCTCGACTGTCCCCTCGAGGGTGTTATCCCCCCTTGCCTCGCCTTGGCGGCCTATCGTTACATTCTCTGGCCGAATGGCGATCTGTACGGCGCCTCGGTCATCAGTTCGAGGAGCGCGGGATGCCAGAATGCGCTGGATTCCAACGCGAAGCGCCGCTGTGTTCCCGGAAATACTCTCGATTGTCGCATCGAATATGTTGGCGTCACCGACAAAGGTACAGACAAAAGCGGTATGGGGGTCCGTATAGATTGTGTGTGGAGAGGCGATACGCTCGATGCGCCCCCCGCGCATGACGGCAATCCTGTCAGACATGACGAGCGCCTCCTCCTGGCTATGGGTGACGAGCAACGTCGTCACCTTGAGCCGTTCGTGGATGCGCTTGATCTCGACTTGCATATCCTTGCGCAAGGCCGCGTCGAGATTGGAAAGGGGCTCGTCGAGAAGAAGAAGGTCCGGTTCGGTAACAAGTGCACGCGCGAGTGCCACACGTTGCTGCATGCCGCCGGAGAGCTGTGAGGGAAACTTGTCCTTGGCGCTCGACAGGCGGACCATATCAAGCATCGCCGTGACGCGCGTTGGGATCTCGCTTCCTGGAAAACCACGCATGCGCAATCCGTAGGCGACGTTGTCGAACACGGACATGTGCGGAAAGAGCGCCCAGGACTGAAACACCATGCCCAATCTGCGCTTCTGTGGCGGCAACGTGTTCGCCGCAACGCCACGCAGGAACAGGTTGCCGGAATCGGGCTGGAGAAATCCCGCGACCATGTTCAGCGTTGTTGTCTTGCCGCAGCCAGAAGGGCCGAGCAGCGTCAGGAACTCGCCCTCGGCGATCTCCAGATGGAGATCCTGCAGGACGTGCTGATTTTGGAGCGTCTTGGTGACGCCCTCGATCCGCAGGATCGGCTTGCGGTGGCTCTCCTGCGCGAAATGGTCCATCGGCGCTTCGTGTCTCCTGAGGGCAGCAATCATGGCAAGGCTCTTTGCAGGCAGTTTCACGACTGATGATGCACGCGTGAGCGCGGTGGTCCGGTACAAAGCATGAGCCCGATCTCGGAAGAGCGGGCTCATGTCCGCATGCGGTCTAGCGGACCTCGCGCTGCCAGCGCTCGATCCAGCCGGGCCGAGCCGCATTGATGGCGCGCCAGTCAAAGTTGACGAGCTTCGAGAAATCGTTCGCCGTCAGGCCCATCCCGGCTTGCTCTTCGGGTGTGAGCTTCGACCATGCCGATGCGCTGGGGCTTGCCGTCGCGCCTTTCCGCATGCGAAGGGCCTGGAACTCGTCGCTATAGTACAAGTTGATGTACTCGTAAGCAGCTTCCTCGCAAGGCGCGCCCTTGACGAGAGAAAGTCCTCCGTTGACCGTCGGGGATCCTTCCTGCGGAATGACAAATTTCATTGGGATACCCTGCGCACGCAAGGCTGGAGCAATATTCGAACTTGTGACAGCCGCCCAGACCTCACCAAGCTGCATCAGATTGGATAGCTCGGAGGTCCAGGTGAAAACGGTATGGATATTGGGAAGAAGCTTCTTGGTCGCATCGAAGCCGGGATCAATGTTGGCTTCGCCGCCGCCGTTGTTCTTGGCCAACATCACAAGGGCCGCGGTGCCCATCGTGCTCTGAGGCGCGGTTATCGCGAGCCTGCCCTTCATGTCCGGACGGTTGAGATCCGTCCATGATTTAGGCGGTGCCATATTGTTCTTCTTGAACTGCTCCTCGTCATAGATAATGCCGACGCCAAGCACATTCGTGGCCAGTACATTCGGATTGCCATCTTTATCCTTGGTCACAGCCCAATCGGCCAGATTCTTGGTATTCGGCGCGCGGTTGGCGTCGATCGGCTTGCACAGTCCCTGCTCGCAGGCCGTCAGCCCGATCGGCACATCCCATTGCGCGATCGAAATGCGCGGGTTGGCGCCCTGCGCCGTGATGCGCTCCACCATGTTCGCCGAGCCGATAGCCTCGGCGACGAGTTCGACGTTGTATTTTTCTTTCAGCTTGGGAGCGATGTATTCCATCACGTTCTCGCGATGGTTTGGCGCGATGCCCAGAAATACTTGCATGGAGGTGCAGGCTTCCTGAGCCTGGAGCTGATTCACCGCCAAACATGAAATTCCCAACCCGACGATCGCCGCCAAGCGGCTCACACGATGTTTCATGGTTCCACCTCGTCGATTCAATTTTTTCTTGTGTTGATGCCACATTTAAGAACGCGAGAAGGCCCGTGTCTAGCTGGCATTTTGTTTTTTTTGATACATTTTCAGCAATCTAACGCCCATCATTTCAGCAACTGTCCGCCAGCTTAGCAATCACTTTGACAGCGGGGGATTTCCAGGCTTATCGTGCGAAGGCTGATAGAATATTGATATTTAATTATAAATTAATTCGGTCGCGCCGAATTGCGTGTGCCTCTAATTCGGGCAGAGCAGCAATCCCGCCGGGTGAGTGACGCTTGCATGATCCGGGCGATTGGTGTTGAATTGATCAAATGGCTCGTTAATATACAATTATGATGTGTGGCTTCCTGCGCCTCGCAGCGCGTAGGCCTCCAGCGTGGAGCAAGACGATCATGGCGGATTTTGACCTCAACGACATCTTGCAGGAAGTGCCGCAAGGCAAAGAGAGCGTTTTCCCTAAAGATGAATATGAGCGACGTCTTGCCAAGCTTCGCGTCGCGATGAGCGAGCGCGGTTTCGATCTTGTTCTACTATCGGGACCGGAGAATATATTCTATCTGTCTGGCCAGCAAACGCCTGGATACTACGCGTTCCAGTGTTTGTGCATACCATTGGAGGGCAAGCCATTCCATGTCCTGCGCGGACTGGAGGCCATGAACGCGCGCCTCAATACCTATCTTGATGATATTATCGGCTATGCCGATGACGTCGTGCCGGCTTCCGCCGTCGCGGAAGTCCTCTTCGCACGCGGTTGGCGTGGGAAGCGTGTGGCCATCGATCAAAGCGGATGGTTCCTGACCATCAACCTCTACAACAGGCTCGTGGCGGACTTTGGCCCTCTCCTGGACGCAACCGGGCTCGTGGAACCTCTGCGGCGGATCAAATCCGCCTTGGAGATCGAGCAGATGGAGAAGGCCGGACATGCAAACGAGGCCGGAATGAGCGCTGGTCTTGCCGTCACGAAGGTTGGTGCAAACGAAAACGACATCGCCTCTGCCATTATGGGGGCTGCCATCAAGGCTGGCTCTGAGTATGTGGGAATGGAGCCCTTCGTTACTTCAGGGCCGCGTTCCGGCATTCCCCACACAACCTGGCGACGCCGGCAGATCGAGCCCGGAGACGTGACCGTGCTCGAAACATCGGCCTGTTATAATCGCTACCATGTGGCGCTTTTCCGCACCGTCGCATGCGGCGAGATACCCCAGATTGCTCGCGACATGTACCAGGTGTGCGGAGAAGCTCTCGAGGTTGCTTTGGAAAAACTGCGGCCCGGTAATACATGCGCTGATGTTCACGATGCCGTGCAGGCTGTGATCGACAGTCACGGGCAAACCAACGGCTACCGCAAGCGAACCGGCTACAGCATGGGAATTTCATTTGCCCCCGACTGGGGGGAAGGGAATATCCTCAGCCTGTTCCGTGGGATAGACGTGCCTTTGGAGCCGGGCATGGCCTTCCATGTGCCGATCACGTTGCGCGCCTATAACAAGTTCACCGTGGCCGTGAGCGAGACAGTTCTCGTGACGGATGGTGCGCCACGGACCTTCAGCAGCATAAGCCGCGAGATCGTCGAGGCTTAGCTGCGGCAGCAAGAAACCTCAGCCAGGCGGCTCAAGATGGGGAACTCAACGCCTTGCCTCATGGCATAGATTCCGCTCACGGTTGGCCCGAGGTGACGGACGGACCGGAGGTATTGCGAAAGGCGAGCGGAGAATGGGAGCGCCCCGTCATTTTGACGACACGCTCTCCTCTCCGCGCGGCCATGCCGCTTCTTGCCTCACCTCCCGCATGCGTCATCATGGTGGAAGGAAACGACAAGGCTGAGCTCGAGCGATATGCCCGAGAGGCGGCCGCATTCCGCACGGTTGTCGGCATTGGCAGCGGCCTCGTCATGGACGCGGCAAAATATGTGGCGCGGCAGAACGGACAGCTGTTGGTCCAAGTCCCGAGCAGCGCCTCGAACAATGCCTGTTTCACGCGGACGGCCTGGGCGATGGATAGAGGGCGCCGCATTGCCGAGCGGGGTTGTCCAGTTCCGGATGCAATCGTCGCGGACCGCGCGCTTATCGCGACTGCGCCCCCATCCTTCAACAGGGCGGGCCTCGCTGAAATTCTCTGTAGCCACACCGCCTTGTTCGATTGGCGGCTCGGGCATGATGCTGGATGCGATGTCGACTGGGATGAAGCGCTTTTCGCATTCACTGTGCATGAGCTCGAGGTTGTTCCCGGCGTGATACCAGCCGTCGCGCAAGGGACGCCGGACGCGTTCGTCGGCATCATCAAGGCCTGCGCGCGTTTCGCACCCTGGTTCTCCTCCCATCCCAGGGCGCGATTCAACGCGGGCTCGGAGCATCTCTTCGCCTGGGCGCTCGATGCGACGGCCGGTCGCCGTATGATCCACGGCGAGGCGGTGGCGCTTGGGATTCTGCTTATGGCCCTTTTGCAGGACAACGACCCGGACAATCCGGCCCGGTGCATTGTTGATGCACGGCTTCCCTTTCATCCAGAACACATCGGCGCAAGTTGGGAACTGGTCGCGGACACACTCAAGGCGCTGCCGGAATACGCGCGCACCATGCCGTGGTACACGATCATTGACACGCTGGGTGAGCCAATGCTCGCGGCGCAAAAGCTATCGGATTTTCTTCCTCGGGCCAGGCACTTTGTCGATGGTCTGAAGGTCTGAGGCGCCACATCCGATGGCCTTGAATTCGCACTGGACACAGCCTCGTTCAACAGATAGTGCACCGGGTTTCCGCTATCGGGGACGAGACCATTTGCGCGTTGTGTCGAGGAACTTTCAATTGCTCGGTTGCCGTCACTAACGTCCTTAGAACAGAACGAGATCCATGGCGCGATCATCAAACCAGAGCCGGCACCGACTCGCGAACCAAATACTCGATCTCATTCGCGACGCGAAGTTTGAGCCGGGTCACCATTTGCGCGAGCAGCAGCTGGGTGATCTGCTCGGGGTCTCGCGGACGCCGGTCCGTGCAGCTCTGATGTTGCTGACCGAGCTGGAGATAGTGGAGGCTCGCCGGAACCAGGGTTTTTTCCTCGTCAAGCCGTTTGACGTGCTTCACCGCATCGAAATCGAAGTGCCCAACTCGCTCGACCAGAGCCTTTATGAGCAGCTCGTAAGAGACAGGCTAGCCGGGATACTTCCAGATTCATTGACCCAGAGCGAGATCGCACACCGATACGATGTCGATCGCGTGGTGATGCTGAGGACGCTGGCGCGGCTGTCCGAGGACGGTTTGATCGCGCGCAACAAAGGGCACGGTTGGACCTTCCTGCCGACGCTGGACTCCAAACTCGCGCTTAACTCAAGTTACGACTTCCGCCTGACGATCGAGCCCGCGTCATTTCTTTTGAGCACGTTCAAACCGGATGGGGCCGCGCTTGAGCGCGCCCGACTGCAACATATGTATCTTGCGTCGCACCCCGACATAAACAGCGTCGACAGTATGCAGTTGTTTTCCACCGACGCGAGTTTTCATGAAATGTTCGCGGAGTTCAGTGGAAACGTGTTCTTTCTGCAAGCAGTCCAACAACAAAATCGTCTGAGGCGTCTGCTCGAATTCGGCGGCTATCGGAACCGACGGCGAGTCCGTGAATGGTGCAAAGAACACCTCGCCATTATCGACGCGGTTCTCGCCGGCGATTATCGCGGCGCCAGCAAGATGATGCATGCGCATCTCTCCAAGGCGGTCGGCGCCTCGGGAGCGCCTATTGTCCGCGACAAGCCATGAGGCCATTGACCAAGCCTATGTGTTAACCTTGCGCTTATGATGACTGTTCCGAGTGACAGTTCACGCGTGTGAAGCAGAATATTGCTCTAGCGTTGGATCCATGCGTTCCATGCATCGAGCATCCGGGCCTGGTTGGCGGCGATCCAGGCGGAATCGTGCTTGACGATGGCCTGGAAAGCTTCAGGCGAACTGGGAATATTGGCGCGTGCTGCTTCACTCATCAGGGTAACGGCGTCGATGCTCGGCGGCGTTACATTCAACCGTTCCGCGAGCTTCGCTTGTACGCTCGGATTATCAAGGTAATATTTGAGAAGCGCTTCAGCCCCTGCCGGGTTAGGGCCATCACGCAGGATCTGAAGCGTGTCGGCGAGCAGGAACGCGCCTTCATAGGACGTCGTGACGGGCTGGCCTTCCGCTTTCAAAGCCGATGCCCGCGTACCCCAAATCATTCCGATGACATATTCGCCGTTACGGAACCCCTGCTGGCTCTGATCACCCGTGCGCCACCACAACTGGATCTCCGGCTTGATCGCGTCGAGTTTCTTCAGCGCGCGATCGATATCCAGCGGGAAAAGCTTGTCGGCTGGTACGCCGTCGGCGAGCAGGGCGGCAGCGAGCACCCGCCAGGGATCGTTGAAGCTTGGTAGCGCGCGTGCACCGGGAAAGCGCTTGGTGTCCCAGAAGTCAGCCCAGCTCCGAGGCTGCTCGTCCTTGAAACGCTCTGCATTCGAGCCGAGTAATGTGGCGTTGAGTGTGATGCGGACGCCGGCCGGATTGCAGGCCTTGTCGACCAGATCCTTGCGGACCTTGAACTGTTCGCAGAACGACGCGAGGTCGCGGGTGAAGGAGCGATTCTGCTCTGACTCGGCGATGATATCGACGTTGTTGATGATGTCCCACGTGACGTTTCCGGCCTTCGCCATGGCCTGGGCACGGGCTCGCTGCTCCGCATCGGTCGCGGTGACGGTGGCGACTTTGATGCCCGTTGCCTTGGTGAAGGGTTCGAACCAGATTTCTTTGAGTGCCTTGTCATAGACGCCGCCCGTGGTGGCGACGACGACCTCACCCGACTGCGCCGCGGCTGCTGTGGTGAGCGCTAGGCCAATGCCGATCTGGCGCAGAAGGGTGATGAGGAGATCACGCGCTTGCGAATGCTTTCTGATAGTGAGCAAAATAAAGATCCCCCTATTTTTTGAATGGCAGTTAACTGACACGCCGTCAGGTTGGATGTGTTGGCCGGATGCGTGTGAAAATACTGGCCGCGAGCGCCGGATCTTCGATCATGTCTTCCGGATAGATCGGCCGACGTTTTGTGAAGGGCAGAAGGCCGCGTTGGTAGTTCGAAATGCCTGGCGTATCGACGACGACACAAGCGCCGAGCGATCCGAAGGAAATTTTGAAGTGGTAGCCCGACTTGACGACGACCACGTCGCGGCCGTCAAGTTCGATGCCTTGACTGCGGAACGCCGCTGGATCCTGGGTGAAACCCGGGAGGCTGGTCACCAGCACGGTGAGGTTGCCCGATTGCAGGACAGCCGTGTTGCCGAGAGTGGCGGGCTCGTTTTTGAGATAAGGACCATCATGCACGAAATGGCCATTGCCGAGGCTCAAGACGGACCATTTGGCGCGAAACGGCACAGCGCCTTTGGAGAGGCCCCCGCCAATCGCCGCCTCGAACACTCCACCGATGCCGGACCGTTCTGCGCGGAGGACGGCGTCGGGATCGGTGACCGGGACGACCGCGTTGAGATTTGGCCAGTGCCGCGCGATTTCGGACATGATCACCGTACCATCACCGGCCGCGCCAGCCAGTACGCGATCGCCCTGATCGCCGAGGATGACAGGCGTTGACAGACGACCGGAGGCGACGTCTGCGAGCGCTGTCTCGAGCGGCGTGAAATCCGGGGTGAATGCGTCACGCAGGTCCCACAGCATGCGGGCAAGATCCTCGACCGCGTCCTTAGCGCCGCTCGGGTCGCCGTTTGCGATCGCGGTGATGCACTGGGCGCCACCCGGCACGTCGACAAGGGTCGTGCAATTGCAGATCGAGATATCGAGCAGCGATGGATGGTGCGCCAGGATCTCGCGTCGGCGCGCGTGGAGGCTGGAGAGAGGCCCTCGCGCGGTTTCCATCTGTGCCCCGAAAATGAGAGGTAGCCATACCGCCGCCGTGACCGGCGCGATGCGCCGCTGGATGGTCTCGACAAGCAGGGTCGCCGCGCGCTCGCCAGCAACGTCATAGTCCGTATGCGGGTTCTCCTTGCAGGCGAGCACGAGATCCGCGCCGGCAAGCATGGTCTTGGTGACATGGGCATGCAGGTCGAGGCTGACGGCGA
Organism: Chelatococcus sp. HY11; assembly: GCF_018398335.1. Classification (NCBI taxonomy): domain Bacteria; kingdom Pseudomonadati; phylum Pseudomonadota; class Alphaproteobacteria; order Hyphomicrobiales; family Chelatococcaceae; genus Chelatococcus; species Chelatococcus sp. HY11. The sequence goes on along the minus strand of NZ_JAHBRX010000002.1, from coordinate 862,934 downwards.
TGATTGTTTCCGGCCCAGCCACCTCGCGGATTGCGGCGATCAGTGCGCCTTCAGGATCATCAAGGCTCTCGGTGATCATCGCGCCGTGTAGATCGAGGTAGATCCCGTCCGGACGCATGGTTTCGACGCCTGCGACGATTTCGGCGCAGAGTTGTCCGAACAGGCTGTCCTCCACAGGGCCACCGGGTGGCGCCACGGCGGAAATGCCTGGCAGGATCTGACAACCCAGATGCGTAAGGGCCCGGCAGGCGCCGCCGAGAGAAGAACGCGACCCCGCGGCCTTTCCGAGCAGGCTCGCGCTCCGGGCGATCACGAAGCTGCCGGGGCCGGTCTTGAGCCTGCTGAAGCTGTTGCCCTCATGAAAAAGGCTGGAGACGAAAATGCGCATACCGATTGCCCCGGAGGCCGGTTGATCTGGTCAGACGGTGTTGGGCGCGAGAGCCGGATTACTGCTGGAGCCAGGCATTCCAGCGATCGAGCAACCGTGACTTGTTGGCGTTAATCCAGCCGCTGTCCGGTACGATGAGGCCCTTGAAAACCTCCGGGGCGAGCGGCAGCGCCTTCTGTGTTTCCGGGCTCATCATCGCGGCAGCTTTCCGGCTGACGGGCGTACAGGTCTGCGCCTCGCAACGCTTCGCCTGGCCCTCGACATTTGACAGATAGAACTCAAGGAAACGCAGGGCATTCTCACGGTTAGGCGCGCCTTTGACGAGGGCCCAGCGGTCGCCGACGAGAACAGCCTGATCGAGGCTCCATTCGAGCGGCTGCTTCTCGGCCCGCAAAGCGGAGGCCCGTGTCTGCCAGATCATGCCCATCACATATTCGCCGTTCCGGAAGCCCTGGACGCTCTGGTCGCCGGTTTTCCACCAGAGCGCCACATGCGGTCGGATCTCGTCCATTTTTCGGAAGGCGCGGTCGAGATCGAGCGGAAACAGCTTGTCGGCCGGAACCCCATCTGCGAGCAGGGCCGCCGCCAGCACCCGCCATGGGTCGTTGAAGTTCGGCAGCGCGCGGGGACCGGGGAATTCCTTGACGTTCCAGAAGTCCGCCCAATTGCGTGGCTTGGCGCCGGCAAATTTCTCGTCGTTATAGACAAGCATCGTGGTGCCGTAGGCGGCGAGCACGCCCGCTGCGTTGCAGGCGCCGGGCAAGAGGTCGTCACCGCTTGAAAACCGGGCGCAGAAGGCGCTCATGTCTTCGTTCAAGGCGCGATGCTCGGCCGACGACGACTGGATCTCACCGGCCTGATAGAGGTCCCAGCTCACTTTTCCGGCCGCGACCATGGCTTTCACCCGCGCGACGTTCTGAGCGTCCGACCCGGAGACGGAGACGATTTTGATGCCGGTCGCCTTTTCGAATGGCTCGTAGAAGGTCTCACGCAGGACCTGTTCCTGGACGCCGCCCGTCGTCGTGATGACGAGCTCATTCCGGGATTGGGCATGGCTGCCCCCATTTGTGAGGCCCATTCCAATCAGGGCCGAAACAAGCAACGCTTTGCGATTGACCATGCGGATCTCCTGGCGTTCAGGCTGTTCTGTCATTCAGGTCGGGGTGAATTCGCCGCCGTTGATGTCGAGGACCGCACCATTCACAAAGCCGGCCTCTGGTGCGGACAGAAAGACGACAGCGCGGGCAATATCCTCCGGCAGCCCGAGGCGACGGGCCGGAATACGCGACAACGCTGATTGGTTGGCCGGCGATGACGACTGGCCTGTCATCTCCGTCAGGATCCGGCCCGGGCAGATGGTATTCGCCGTGATCCCGTACTCTGAATATTCCGAGACGATGGAGCGGGCGAGGCCAGTCAGCGCCGCCTTGGAAGCGACGTAGCTTGCTCCAGCGATGCGCGGCGCCGTGCGCCCGGCGATCGAGCCGATCAGGATGATACGGCCGTGCCGTCTTTCCACCATGCCCGGCAGGACGGCCTGGCAGCAGAGCATCGCGCCGGTGAGATTGACGGACAGCACGTCGTTCCACTCGGCGAGTGGTATTTCACCGAGCGGCGTGCGGCCGACCGGTCCTTTTGGTGAGAAGCCGGCGTTGCAGACAAGCGCATCGATCCGCTTGAAGCGCGCGGAAACGGCGGTAAAAAAGCCCGTGATGGCGGCCGGTTCCCTTAGATCGAGCGTGTCAGCGAACAGGCCGTCATCTCCGAAGCGTCCCGCCAGTGTCTCGCGGGCGCTCTCGACATGGGTGCGCTGCTGGCTGAACAGGGCGACAGCCCAGCCTTCCGTCAACAGCGCTTCGGCAGCGGCGAGGCCGATGCCGGAACTGCCACCCGAGACGACAGCGACAGGACGAGCATGGTCCATCAGACAAGCTCCGGTTCCGGTGTTACGGCGTGATCGAGCGTGCCGTCGAAAAGCGAAATCGCCGGATGGGCATCAGGGTCGGTCATGACCTCGATCAGTGTCGGGTGATTGCTCCCGAGCGCCTCGCGAAGGGCTGGCAGAATCGCGGAGGGCGTATCGACGCGAACTCCCACGCAACCGCAGGCGCGGGCGATCGCGACATGGTCGACCGGCGCGAAATGGCAGGCTGTGGTATAGGCCCCGAACTTCACGGTCTCGGCATCCTTCTGGTAGCCGAGGATGCCGTTGTTCAGGACGATGACCGTGAGCGCGATGTCCATCCGCACCATTGTCTCGAGTTCCGCCCAGGAATGGGCGAAGCCACCATCCCCCACGAGCGCGACGACGCGCGCGTCGGGCTTCGCGACCTTCGCGCCCATCGCGAGCGGCAAACCCCAGCCAAGACCCGCGAGGCCACGCGGTGTCAGGAAGCGCATGCCAGGCGCCAGTCCGCGCAACTGGCCGACGATCCACATGGAGGAGTAGCTCGCATCCGCGACGACGATGGTGTCCGGTGCCAGCAGCTTCTGCAGCTCGGCCATGACACGCTCGGGCCTGATCGGGCTCGTGTTGTGCTGGACGAGAGGGGCACGGGATGCTTCGAAACGACGCCAGATTTCGGCGATGCGGGCTTCCAGAGAGGGACGCGCGCGGGTGCGTATTGAAAGATCCATCTGTCCAAGCGTCTCCGCTAGCGCGTCAACCGTCTCGGCGGCGGTGCCGACAAGACGAAGCGCTTCGTAGTTTCGCCCGATCTCCTGCGGATCGATGTCGATCTGGATAACGCGCGCCGTGGGGGGCACGAGCCTCCAGCTGTCGGTGCCGTTCTGGTTGTTGCGTGTGCCCACCTGGAGGATCAGATCGGCTTCGGCCAGGAGCTCCCGGCTATATCGGCCGAGCGAAGCCGGCCCGACAAGCGCGCCGAGTACGCCGCAGGACAGGGCGTGGTATTCGTCGACGGCTCCCTTTCCCATATTCGTCGTTAAGACGGGCAGGGCGGCGATGTCCTGAAGCCGCGCCAAGGCGGCCGGCGCGCCCGCGGAGAGAGCGCCACCACCAGCCATGACGACCGGATGTCGTGCCGCGGCGATTGCCCGCGCGGCTGCGTCGACATCGGCTTGGGCCGGTCGTATGCGGTCGAGGGGAAAGCTGCCATAGCTTGCGCCGCGCGCGAACGCCGAGGGGATCGCTGTCTCACGCAGCAGATCAGCGGGCAGCAGCAGCACCGCAGGTCCTGGCCGGCCGCTGGCGGCGGCGGCGAACGCCGCATCGATAGTGTCGTCGACGCGATCGGCGCCGGAAAGCCTGCGGGTCCATTTCGCGCAAGAGGCGAACAGCGCGACGTGATCGAGTTCCTGGAAAGCGTTCTTGTCGACCTGATGCCGCTCGACATCCTGGACAAGCGCCACGATCGGGATGCTCGCCTTTAAAGCCTCAGCGAGCGGTGGCACGAGAAGGGTCGCGGCAGGGCCGTTTTGCGCGGCGACCACGGAGACGCGCCCAGAGATCCGGGCGAAGCCGTCGGCCATCGCGCCGCCCATGTTTTCCTGGCGGTAGGCGATCTGCCGGATGCCGATCGCCTCGGCGGCGAGGATGACCGCAGAAGGCAGGCTCTGTCCGAAGATGACATCCACGCCATGGCGCTTCAGGGCATGGGCAATCGCTTGCGCGACGGTGGGATTCGGGCTGGTCATACTGCGAGGCTTTCGATGATGTCGCTGCGCTTGGCGAGAAAGTCGTCGAACACCGAGGCGACGTGATCGGTATCCTCGGTGGTCATCGGGGTGGAGAGGCAGGCGGCGGCGCCGTTCGGGAGGATGATTCCGCTTTCGGCGAAGGCGCGACTGAGTTCCCTCATGGCATGCGCCTGCGCGGCCGTCGGCGTCGCCTCGCGGAAATCGCGGGGGAGGACCGCCTTCGGGTGAATCCGGAAGAGGGATGCGGCACCCGAGACCGAGAACGGAGCCCGGTTTCGCGCGATCGCGGCGGTGAGTTGCTCACGCAGCCGGTCTCCCAGCTGTTCGAGATGCGCAAAGGCGTCTCCATCCAGCGCGGTCATTGAAGCAAGGCCGGCCACCATCGACAGCGGATTGGCCGAGAAGGTCCCGCCTTGCGGCAGAAGTGGCCGCCCGCCGGATGCGTCGAAGACGCTCATGACCGCGCGACTGCCGGCGATCGCACCGACAGGGAGCCCGCCGCCGATGATCTTTCCGAATGTGAAGAGGTCCGGGGACAGTCCATACCGCGCGGAAGCGCCCTCATAGCCTTGGCGAAAGCTCAGCACCTCGTCCGCGATAATGAGAACGCCGTGTTTCTTGGCTATCCGCTGAACCGCTGTAACGAATTCGGGGATTGGCGCGATCAGGCCGGCGCGGCTCGGCATCGGGTCGAGCACGATGGCCGCCAGGTCGGCGGCGTGGGCTGTGATCTGCTTTTCCAGGAGAGCGACGTCATTGAAGCGGAGAGGCACCACCTCTCTTAAAACGGACGCCGGCATGCCGTGATAGTAAGGCACTCTCGCCGGCGCGTCCTCCTGCCCCCAATTGTCCGGTGTGCTTGCCTGGCTGACTTCGACCCAATCATAGGCGCCATGATAGGCGCCCTCGATCTTGGCGATCGCCGGGCGCCCGGTAAAAGCACGGGCAGCCTTGATGGCGAACATCACCGCCTCCGAGCCTGTATTGACGAAGCGGATCGTCTCGACGCCGGGAACGCGTCCGCAGATCAGTTCGGCGAGATCGATCTCGGCCAATGTCGGATTGGCGAAGCAGGGCCCCGACTGCAGCTGGCGTGTGACAGCCTCGATCACGGGCAGGAAGCGATGGCCGTGGATGAGCGTCGTGAAGTTCCCGTTCAAATCGAGGAAACGCCGCCCATCGACATCAACGAGATAAGCGCCTTCCCCCTTGTCCATATAGCGCGGGATAGGATCACGCTCGATCGTGACGCGTGTCGTGCCGTCAATGAAAACGCGTTGCGCGCGTTTGAACGCTTCCCGCGAAGCGCTCCCTACGGAGTTGTGACCTTCGGTCGTGGTTGCCGTCATTGTTCTCGATCCAAGAGCCGCTGGAGGACGAGCGGTCGGGCAGAGCTAATGATAAATTGATATTTGATGCAACAAAAATATTCGGTCGCGGTCTTTTTCCGTTTGGGCGTTAGTTACGCGAGGCGATCATCGCTTTGAGACGGACATAGCCATCGCGGATATCCTGCTCCACGGCCGCCCTGACCTTGATACCGTCCTTTGCGCGTAGCCCCTCGATGGAGGCCATATGATTGGAGACTCCCCGCCGGTTCTGGGCGAAGTCCGGATAGAGCTCATTGAGCGAGGGGCCTACCCGCAGCCAGAGCGATTCGATCATCGCGACAAGTCGCGGCCATCCGGACAGACGATAGATCAGGAAATGGAATTCCCGGTTGACCTTGAGGACCTCGCGATAGTCGGCGGCGTCCAGCCCCGCATTGATGGCGGTCTGCATCCTCTCCAATGCCGTGACATCGGCTGGAGCCGCCGCCAGAACCGAACGCTCGGCGGCGAGGCCCTCAAGGGCAAGGCGTGTGGCCGTGACCTCATCGAGTGCGTCGAGCGTAAGGGAGGGAATGACAACCGTCTTTGGGCCCTCGTTGACGAGAGCACCTTCGGAGAGCAGCCGGTTGATGGCATCGCGGGCCGGTGTCGTACTCACCCCAAGGGCCGCCGCGACCGATCTCACAGTCAGCTTCTCATTAGGCGGGAAGGAGCCGGCGACGATAATTTCCTTCAGGCGTCCATAGGTGAGCTCCCCCAGATTGGACTGGCGAGCAATGGGTGTGACGACCCCGGCGAGCAAATGCTCCGACATGACAATCCTCATGTTGCTTGATGCATCAAATACCGGCAGTCTTCTCGCGCCGCCAGTCCAGCTGTGGTCGAAAGCTGAAATTTGGTGGTTGACAAGTATAAGGCTATAAATGATACATCAAACATCAAAAATTGAGGCTGCCCGATCATGGAAGAGTCGGGGATAGCCACTTGCAGAGGTTCGAAGCGGGATCATGAGCGGGATGTCGAACAGCGATGCCTTGCAGGCACGCCGAAGCCTGACACCTCCGAAAGGCGAAGCCATCGCCATCAAAGGCATATCGAAGCGGTTTGGACAGATTGTCGGTGTGGATGGGGTCGATCTTCATGTCGAGGCCGGTGAGTTCCTCTCGCTGCTCGGTCCTTCCGGCTCGGGCAAGACCACGCTTTTGATGATGCTGGCGGGTTTTGAAACACCGAGTTCCGGAACGATCACATTGGGTAGCCGGGACCTGACGCATGTGCCGCCCAACCGGCGCGGCATAGGAATGGTGTTTCAGCGCTATGCCCTTTTCCCGCATATGAGCGTGGCGCAGAACGTCGCATTTCCGCTCAAGATGCGTGGCTTGGGCAGGGCCGATATAGCTCCTCTCGTCGATCAGGCCCTGGCGCGTGTGCGGCTTCAGGACTATGGCGACCGTTCGCCGGCGCAGCTCTCCGGCGGCCAGCAGCAACGCGTCGCCGTGGCGCGGGCGCTGGTCTTCCAGCCCCCGGTTCTCCTGATGGATGAGCCGCTGGGAGCCCTCGACAAGAAGCTGCGCGAGGAGCTCCAGATCGAGATCAAGAAGCTGCACGCGAGCCTTGGCATCACCATCATCTATGTGACGCATGATCAGGAAGAAGCGCTGACGATGTCCGACCGCATCGCGGTCATGGACAAAGGGCGCATCAAGCAACTGGGTAGCCCAGTGTCGCTGTATCATGAGCCAAACAGCAGCTTCGTCGCTGATTTCATCGGCAAGATGAATTTCCTGAAGGGCGTCGTCAGTCGTCTGGACGATCGTTCGATCGAAGTCATGGTCTCCGGGCAGACGATCAGTGTCGCGCGGTCCCAGCTCGGCGGCCGCGATGAGATTGCGGTCGGCCGCCCTGTCCGAATCGCCGCCCGTCCCGAGAGCCTGAGCCCGGCGCAAACCGGTGAGGGAGCGATCGCGGGGGAGATCGAAACCTCGATCTTTCTCGGATCGCACAGGACCCTGATCGTCAGGTCCGACGACGGGACACAGCTTCAGGTGCAAGTTCCCTCGTCCAATCGCGACAGCGGTGCTGAAATGCATGGCAGGGCCTTTGTGCGGCTGGACCCAAGCGCCGTTCGCGTGTTCGCAGGCGAGGGCTGAGTGATGGCTGATGTGACAGCTGCCTCTTCAGATCGCACGGCCGCTGGCCAGCTTTCCCGGTCGGCCTCATTGGCGCTCGCGCTACCGCTCGTCCTGCTGCTCGTTCTGGCGTTTCTTCTGCCGGTTGCGAAACTCCTCATGGGCAGCATTTTCACGCCGACCCCGACGGCGGAGAATTATCTGCGGATCGCGCAGGAGCCCATTTTCCTGCGTATTCTCCTGCGCACGGTGCAGACCGCCGCCATCGTCACACTTCTGGCTTTCGTCCTCGGCTACCCCGTCGCCTTGGTCATGACGAGGCTCAGCGGTCGCGCCGCGATGCTTGTGGCCGCCTGTGTCCTCATCCCGCTTTGGACCAGCGTGCTTGTCCGCTCCTATGCCTGGATCGTGCTTCTGCAGAGGACGGGAGTGGTGAACAGCACGCTGATGAGTTGGGGGCTTATCGATCAGCCCCTAAAGCTCATCTACACCGAAGGGGCTGTCATCGTCGCCATGACGCATGTGCTGATGCCCTACATGATCCTTCCGATTTTTTCCGCGCTCCGATCGATCCCGCCGGAACTCGAGAGAGCCGCGCGCAACCTTGGCGCTGGACCCTGGACCAGTTTCACCGCCGTCACGCTGCCGCTCAGCCTTCCTGGCGTTTATGCCGGGGCGATCATGGTCTTCATCCTGTCTCTTGGATTCTATGTCACACCGGCGCTGGTCGGCGGGCCCCAGAACCTGACCATCGCGACCTTGATCGGGCAGCAGACGACCGAACTGCTCAACTGGCCGTTCGCCGGAGCCTTGGCCGGGGTCCTGCTGTTGGTGACGCTTGGTCTGGTCGGCCTATTCAGGCGGTTCCTCAGCTTTGGAAAGGCTGCGTGATGTCAACGACGCTGTCGGAAACCAACGCTCTGGATGTTTTGCGCTCGCCCCCGGCTTCGAAAGCTGCCTTGCATCCAGCCCTCGGCCGCTGGCTCCTCAACGGCTTCGTGGGGCTCGTCCTTGTGTTTCTCCTGTTGCCGACGGTGCTGGTGGTGCCGATGTCGCTGGGGGAAGCCGCGTACATCCAGTTTCCACCAGAAGGGCTGACCCTGAAATGGTATCAGGCCTATTTCTCCGATGCGGACTGGATGAGCGCGACCTGGTTCAGCCTGAAGATCGCGCTGGCGACGACACTGTCGGCGACAATCATTGGAACGCTGGCGTCCTTCGCCGTCGTGCGTGGCAACCTGCCGGGTGCGCGCGCCCTCCAGGCCTTGACGCTCGCGCCGCTGATCGTCCCCCATATCGTGCTGGCGGTCGCACTCTATCTCGTCTTCGCGCCGGTGGGGCTCACGGGTAATTTCACGGGCTTCGCGATCGCCCATACCATGATGTCGGTTCCGTATGTCATGCTGACGGTGTCCGCCGCGTTACAGCGGATCGATCCAGCCCTCGAGCTCGCCGCGCTCAACTGCGGCGCCACACGCGCGCAGGCCTTCTGGCATGTGGTGCTGCCGAACATCGCCCCGGGTGTAGCGGCCGGTGCCGTCTTCGCTTTCCTTGCTTCTTTCGACGAGGCGACGGTGGCTTTCTTCATCTCCGGTGTCGACGGCAAGACCATCACGCGCAAGCTGTTCGAGGACATCGACTATAATCTGACGCCGGTCATCGCTGCTGCCTCGACGGTCATGGTCGTCCTCTCCCTCGTCCTGATGGGTGGGGTCGAGTGGCTTCGCAGCCGGAGCGCGGCTTCAACGCGATAGGACCTCTCCGACCGACGCCTTGCTCTGGAAGGCACCACTCCGGAGGCAGGCCGAAACTATCCTTCCATCCAGACCAATGGATTTGCGAGATGAACAGGGCCGCATTGCCTCAGCCGCGCGTCATGGTGGCGCGGATCTTCCATGAATCGCACGGGTTCAGCCCGATTCCCACGCCACAGGATTGCTTCCTGGTGTCCCGGGGAGAGGCGGTCCTCAGCGAGGCGAGGGGATCCGGAACAACGCTAGGCGGTATTATTTCGGCCCTCGATGCGGCGGGCGTGGAACTGATCCCGGTGCTTTCAGCCTCCGCGCCGCCAAGCGGCCTCGTTGAGCATGACTTCTATCTCAGCCTCAAACAGGAAATTCTTGCGGCCGTTGAGGCGCATGCCCCCGATGCCATCGCTCTCGAATTGCATGGTGCGATGGGCACCACCGTCCTGCCAGATGCTGAAGGCGACCTTCTACGCGACTTGCGCCTGGCCATCGGTCCGGATGGCGTGATCGGCGTCGGCCTTGATCTCCATGCGCATCTGACGGAGGCCATGCTGGCGGCCTCGGACATCTGTATCGCCTGTAAGGAAAACCCCCATTCCGACGTTGTCGCATGCGGAGAGAAAGTCGCGCGGGGCATCCTCTCCGTGCTTGCTGGATCGCTTCATCCCGTTCGCACACTGGTGAAGGTTCCCATGCTGCTGCCAGGGGGCAACGAAACAGCGACAGGTCCCCTGCGCGATCTCCACGACATGGCACGCGATCTGTCGGCGCGGGAAGCGGGGATGTGGGATATATCCCTCTACAATGTCTTTCGTTTCCTCGATGACGCTGGAATCGGGCAGGCGGTGGTCGTCACCAGTGCCGAGGGCACGGAGATGAGCGCCCGGGCCGCGGCCTCTGAGCTGGGCGAAGCCTTCTGGCGCAAGCGGGGCGAGTTCGTCGACGACCTCATGTCAATCGATGAGGCCCTTGATCATGTCGCAGAACATGCCGGTACCACGCCTTACGTCCTCGCCGACATGGGAGACCGGGTGCTTGCGGGAGCACCGGGAGATTCGACGGCGATCCTGACGGCCCTGTTGTCTCGCTCGGACGGCCTGCGCGCCGCCGTGCCCATCACCGACGCGGTCAGCGTGGCCCGGGCCCAGCAGCTGGGTCCCGGGGCAATCGCGCGTTTTCAGCTTGGCGGCGGGATGACACCGGGTTTCCAGCCGATCGATGTCGAAGCCCGCGTTGTGCGCATCGGCGACGGGATGTTCAACATGCGTGGTCCCTACAGGGGGGGCGAGCCGACCGCGCTTGGCCCGGTCGCGGTTCTGGAGATCGATGGGCGCGTCTCGGTTCTCGTCACGAGCAAGCCTGGCTTCACCCATGATCCAGCCGCCTTTGAAGACAACGGCATCATGATTGCGGACCAGGACTGCATCGTCGTCAAATCCGGCTATCACTTCACGCTGAATTTCGCCGGCCTCGCAAAGCCCTTGATGCTGCGAACGCCGGGGATCGGCTATTTCACCCAAGGTATGTTCAACTGGACAAAAGGGCGCTTCTGGCCGGAACACGACGTGGGCCCAATGCCTGTCGGATCTCCCGTCGCTTTCCCCCACGCGCGTGGCGAAGCCTCCCCACCGACAGGGCAAGCTTGAGACGTTGGGGGAAACCAAGGGGAAACCGTCCGCCTGGACATCGCAACTCTGCCGTAGGTGAGACGTCATTCGCGTCTCACCTACGGCGCTTTGGTCGCCAGCCATCATCCAAGCGAAAGCTTGCCGATCGTCTGATACCGGGAGCGGTGCCTGATACCTATTGAGCGTCGGCGAACTTGCGCTCGGCCTCCTGAAGGGCCGCCTTTGGCTCGACCTTGTCGAGGATGACGCGGCTGACCGCTTCATTCAGCGCGGACTGGAGAGTGCGGGTGTTGCACTCCGTGGGCTCCATCCAGCTCGACGTGCTCCAGGCATCGACCATGGTGGTCATCCACCCGTTTGCGGGTTGCTTGAGGAATGGGCTGTCCAACAGCGATTTACGGATCGGCACCTGCCCGCCGACCGTCATCCATTTTCCGATCGCCTCCCTGCTGGCGAGATAATCGATGAACTTGCTCGCCTCCGCCAGGTGCGGCGATTTCTGCCAGGCGGCGATCCACCAGCCGGATACGGGCATGGGCGCCGGCTTTTTGCCCGACCACGACGGCCAGGCGATGATGCCGATATTGTCGCCACCGAAGGCCGCTGCCTTCGCGATCACGCTGAAGCGGAGGTTGGAGGTGATTGCCATGGCGTAGCGCCCGGCCGTGAATTGCTCGGTGATATCGTCCACGTTCTGGACGAGCGCTTCCTGCGGCGTGACCTTGTCCTTGGTGATGAGGTCTGTCGTGAAGGTCAGTGACTTGATGCCTTCAGGGGTGGCATAGTTCGCTTTGCAGGCATTGAAGGGGCCGCCCTCCTGGTCCAGCATGCCGATGAGCACCGGCGTGCTTTCCGTCTTGATGGCGGCAAGCGGCATGCCGAAGCCCCAGACATCCACGCGGCCATCGCCGTCCTTGTCGGTGGTCAGCTTCTTTGCGGCGGCAGCCAGCGCGTCCCAACTCGTGAGAGTGGCAGGGTCGATGCCGGCGGCCTTGAGCAGATCCTTGCGATAATAGATGACGCTGGCACCGTGGAAGAGCGGCATGGCCATGAGCTTGCCGTCTTTCAGCGCGGCATTCCATCCCGCTTTCACGAAGAAGTCGTCGCGCTCGGCCTGCGACCATGCGTTCACGGCCAGCGCGTTCAGATCAGCGCCCGCGCCGGATTGTGAGAGGCCGCCGAGGTTCTTCGCATCGATCCAGACCAGATCGGGATTACCGCCCGTGCGGTGGCCAAGGAAGAACTTTGGCGGCATCTGCGCGAAGTCTTGCGGCTCGACCTTTATCTTGATTGAGGGATTGGATGCCTCAAAGCCCGCGATGATCTCCTTCAGCGCCACCTCGCGCGGCGAGGTCTTGTTGGGATCAAGGAATGTCCACATCGTGACGGTCGTCTGGGCCGCGAGTGGTTGCGCGACGATGAGACTGGCAAAAATGCCAGCAAACGCCACCGCACGGGATCGTAAAGCACGCGACTGTTGAGCTGACATGGGTTTCCTCCCTCTCGTTCAGGTTATTGACCAAAGAACGACCAGTGCATTGCTGGCCGCGCTCGGTAGCTTCTACTCACGCCGTTCTTTCGACGACTTGGCCGTAGGTTTTTTCCAGATGCGCGGGTTGGTTCCCGCCACCAAATCCGACGTCCTTTTCGGGCACCGGAACCGCCGCGCCGGTTTCCGGATCGAACAGGTGCACGGCCGCAGGCAGAAGAGCGGCGTGAAGATGGTCACCACGCGTCACCGGATAGCTTGATGGTACACGACAGCACAGCGCGATGCCGGCATTGGTCATCGCATAGACGATGACATCTGGGCCCGAGAGTTCGATCTGGGAGACCGTGATGGGAAAAGCGCCCGGCGTTGCCGCCGATACCAGCGTGACCGCCTCGGCGCGAAGTCCGAGCTTTAGGGGCCGTCCCGCGACGGCGCCGAAATCCGCAACGCCGCTCCCAAGCGGCAGAGCTTCGCCACGGCAGAGGAAGTGGGGAGCGGGGCTTGTCTCTATGCTTCCCTCAAGAAAGAGGGTTTCGCGCTCTCCAACGAAATTGGCCACGAATATATTCGCCGGGCGATTGTATATCTCGAAGGGTGGCGCGTATTGCTGAAGCTTGCCTCTGTCGAAGACGGCAATGCGCGACGACATTGACAGGGCTTCTGCCTGGTCGTGCGTGACATAGACGATTGTTGAGCCGATGGCCGCGTGCAATGCCTTGATGTCGTGGCGCATGCGGATGCGCAATCGCGCATCGAGGTTCGACAGGGGCTCGTCCAGAAGAAAGACTTTTGGCTCCCGTATCATGGCCCGGCCGAGTGCGACGCGTTGCTGCTGTCCGCCTGACAATTCCCGGGGATAGCGATGCAGAAGGTCCGGCAGGCCGAGCGCGTGGGCGACGGCGCTGATGCGGCTCTCGATCTCCTGCTCCGGGCGCCGTCGCCCACGAGCTCGCAGAGGAAAGGCGAGGTTCTCGAAGACAGTCATATGAGGATAGAGTGCGTAGTTCTGGAAGACCATGGCTATGTCCCGGTCTTCGGGCCCGATATCGTTGACGATGCGATCACCGATGAGAATTTCGCCCTCGTCGGCCTCGATGAGCCCTGCAAGAAGCCCGAGCGTCGTCGACTTGCCGGAGCCGGAAGGGCCGAGCAAGGAGACGAACTCACCGGGCTCGACCTTGAGATCGAGGCTGGACAGAGCTTCCATGGAACCGAAGCGCTTTGTCACGTTGCGAAACTGGACGGATGTGATCATGACGCTCAGCTCTTGACGCCGCCGCTCGTCATCCCGCCCAGGAAAAAGCGCTGGAAGGCAATGAACACGACGATGACGGGAATGGTGGAGAGAATGGCGGAGGCGGTGAGCGGCCCCCATTCCCGGCCGTAGAAGCCGAGATAGCCATAGATTGCGACGGGGAGCGTTCTCACCGCATCGGAGGATGTCATCGCCACGGCGACCACAAAGTCGTTCCAGGCGAATGTCACCACGAACAGCCCGGCGGCGACGAGGCCAGGCCCTGACAACGGCAGGATGACCTTGCGCAAGGTCGCGAACCGCGAATAGCCGTCGACGCGCGCCGCATATTCGAGCTCGATCGGGATGGTGAGGAAATATCCATAGAGGACCCAGACGGCGATCGGCAATTGATAGGCCGTGTAGAGAAGGGCAAGGCCTGTCAGGCTGTCGAGAAGCCCGAGCTGCGCAAGGAAGGTGAAGGTTGGAACCAGCAGGGATGGCAGGGGTATGCTCATGAGCGCGACGATCGCCAGAAGCAGCATGTTGCTCCCCCGAAATTTGATCCGCGCCATGGCATAGGCCGCAAGGCTGCCAAAGGCCAGGCAGCCGAGAACCGTCGCTATCGACAGTATGACACTGTTCAGCATGTAACGCTCTATGCCCGTGCGAAATAGAAGCGCGTAGTGCTCCAGTGTCGGATGGGCGGGCAACAGTGTTGGCGGAAACAGGGCAAGCTCGGATGCCGTCTTGAAGGAGGTTGATAACCCCCAAAGTACGGGGAACAGCGCGACGAGCGCTATCGCGACGTTGATGGCGCGGCGCACCAGCAGTCGTGTCCGCTGACGGCGCTTCCAAAGCGGGATCGTAGCCTTTGCTGAAGCCGCCATCACGAAGCGCTCCGACGGCGTTCGCTGAACAGCGCGACATTGATGCCGATCAGCACGATGTTGAACAGGAACACGAGAATGGCGAGTGCGTTGGCTTCGCCGATGCGTGCGTCGAGAAAACCGAGCCGGTACATGGCGAGCCCCATCGTCTGTGTCGCACCATTCGGGCCGCCGCCGGTCAACACCAGCGCAAAGGTCAACACATTGACGAAATGGATGAGCAGGCGCACCACCGCGATGAGGATGGGAATGCGCATCAGCGGCAGCGTGATATGGCGGAAGCGGTACCAGGTGCTCGCGCCATCGACGCGGGCGGCGGCATGCAGCTGCGGCGGAATGCTCTTCAGACCGGCCAGCAGCAGGATCATGGCGAAGGCACTGTCACGCCAGCCGGCATTGAAGATGAGCGCGCCCATCGCCGCCCTGGGGTCGGCCAGAATCGTCGCGTCGCCAAGTCCGAAGGGCCCGAGCGTCGCGGCAACCAGTCCTGAATCCGTGGAGAAGATCCAGCGTAGCAGCAGGGATCCCACGAGCATCGAGATGACGTAAGGCACCAGCGCCGCGGCACGTGAGAAGATATTCCACCGTGTGTCCTGCTCCAGATAGAGGGCAAGGCCCATGCCGACAGACAGCGTCAAGACCAGCGCGCCTATGGCGAAGATCGCCGTTGCGGCAAGACTTTGCAGAACCATCGAAGATGTCAGGACGCGCCAGTAATTGTCAGAGCCGCGAAAGGACGTCAGCTCGAAATAGTCGACACGGTAGAGGCTGTAGTAAAAGCCAATCACCAGCGGTGTGACGACGAACAGGATTTCGAGCACAACCAGCGGAATGATGAAGCCATAGGCGCGCATCTCGTCGACGGAGACAAACCGCCGCCGCCGTGGAATCACGAGCGGCTTCGATGGTCGGTTGCTCCAATAATCTGCCGTGTCTGGCAGGGCCATCGGACGTTCCTCTTATCGTTTCGGTGAGAGTGCGGCGAGGCTCCCGGGGTTACAATGACGGTTTGCTGCAAAACGCATGGTCGGGGAAGGGGGCCACCAACCCGCCAATGCGTGGCCCTCGGGCTTTGTCGTGATTGGACAAGGTTCCGCCCGATCATCACGGCTATCGTTCCCGCTATCCACAATAGAGGCGCTCCCGCCGGGGCGCTGGGCTGGGAGCGAACATCGATGAGACCTGTCGCCATTGTCACCGCCGGTAGCCACGGGATCGGCGCGGGCATCTGCCCGGTCCTCGGCCGCAATGGCTGGGATGTTGCCGTGAACTACAATACCTCCCGCGCCGCGGCAGAAGAGGTGGCGGTGGCCGTTCGTGATGCGGGCGGCCGCGCCATCGCCGTCCAGGCCGATGTGACGGATGAGACGGCCGTCGTCGCCATGTTCCAGCGGGTGGACGCCGAGCTTGGTCCGGTCTCTGGCCTCGTCAACAACGCCGGCGGCGGGAAGATCGTCCTTGGTCCCGATGGCGCGCGCGTGGAGGACGCAACGGCTGATGAGATGCACGCCATCATGGCCCTCAATGTGGTGTCCACCATGCTCTGCACCCGTGAGGCGGTGCGCCGGATGTCGACACGCCACGGCGGCAAGGGCGGTTCCATCGTCAATATCTCCTCGGATTGCGCCCGACGCGGCGGACCGACGAGCCGCAAGGCAACGGCGGAGGGGTTGGTGCTCTATGCCGCGGCAAAGGCGGCGGTTGACGGCTTCACCCTCAACGCGGCCGTGGAGGTTGGGGGCGAGGGCATTCGCATCAACGCGGTGAGGCCGGCAACGGTCATGACGCCGGCCCATGATGTGGACGGCCCGGGCCATTATGAGCGCATGGGACGGATCATTCCGATGGGCCGGCCGGGCCGTCCGGAGGAAATCGCCGAGGTCGTCCTGTTTCTCCTGTCCGAGCGGTCATCCTTTGTGACAGGCGCCTTCATCGATGCTACGGGCGGCCGCTGAGTGATGAACCTTCGCCCGCATCCTTGATGCGGGCGAGCGTGTGGAGGCAGGCGCGGACGCGGTCGTGCAGATCGGCGATGACAGGGTCCGCGATATCGCGGGTGGCATGAAAGCGTGGCGTCCAGCCGAGCATCAGAGCGAATTCTATGCCGAGTTCCTGGCCGAGGACACGTTCCAGGCGGAAATAGCGCGCGAGATTGGGGCAGGCCGTACCGGCAACATAAGCCTCGATGACCCCGCGGGATATACCCGTCGCCTCGGCGATGTCGCTAATGGAACGGCCACCGTCGGCGTTCAGCATGCGCTTCAAACGGTAGCTCAGTCTTGCCGCGATGGCTGTCGGCGTGATGTCCTGCGCATGCAGGCTTTGCGCGAATTCAGGCAGCGTGTCGGCCGCGCGCGCGGCCGCGAGGCCGGATTGCGGCGTCGCAGGTTTCGATCCCCGCGGCGGTGAGCGGTGCAATTGCGTCAAGGCCTGGTCAGCGCGCAGGAGCGCCGTCTCCAGCGCATTGAGGTCGAGAGCCTCGGGCGGGTCATTGCCGATGCGCGGCGTCCACCCCAGCATGCGGTTGAGGTCCATGGCGACCTCGGGGCCCATGACGACCACGAGCCTCTTGTACTTGGCGAGATTGGGGCAGGCGGTTCCCCGCACATAGGCTTTCAGTGTGCGTATGTCGATCAGGGTGCGCGCCGAGATTTCGGCGTAGCTCCAGCGCCGCCCGGGCCCCACGAGGTCACGCAGCCGGCTGGACAGGCGCTCAGTGACCTCGGCGGGCGTGATCGCGCGTGGCGCCATGCCGTCGGGCGACAGGCCGGCCATGGGTTTCAGGCGTTTGGGCGGAGGCCAGGCGACGGGCGCCTCATGAACGGTGTCGGCGAAAGACGACATCAATGCCCTCCCCTGTTTTTATGCGGGCACGATGCGCTCTATCGCGTCGGGCGTCCATCGCCATTCCGCGACGAAGTCGAGTTCCCGGCGTGCCTTCTCAGGCGAGAGGACGGCTTGTCCGGGATGCCAGCCCGCGAGCCTTGGAAGCTCACCATAGACCGTGGCGAGCGTAGTTTCCGCCTCGGGCATGGCGAAGGGCCACGGGGCGGCGATGTTGTAGAGCGCGAAACCCTCTTGCCCGCCACGGTCGATGGCAAGCCGGCAGGCACGCGCGGCATCGCGTACATCCACATAGGCCCATTGGCTCTTGGCCGCCTGTGCCGGGTCTCCGAGGCGTTTAGCGGTGTGTTCGGCGAACCGCTCGGCGGTCCAGATCACGGGGAAGCGTAGTGCTGTGACGGTGACGCTAGAGCGCGCGGCGACCATGGCGCAGATCTGTTCGCCAACGAGCTTGCTCAGCGCATAGCCTTCGCGCGGGCGGCAGGGGTGCGTCTCGTCGACGGGCAGACTGTCGGGCGGGATGATCCGTGGCGCATAGGCCAACCCCAGCGCCGACTGGCTTGAGGCATAGACGAAGCGGCTGATACCGGTCGCTTCCGCCGCGAGCAGGATGTTCGTCGTCGCGGTGACATTGCCCGCGAACACGACCTCCTCGCGGGCGGCCTGCGGCGTCGCATAGGCGGCGCAGTGAACGACGGTGTCGATACCATCCAGCAGATGCTCCAGCCGTCCGCGGTCGCTGAGGTCGTCCACAACAGGGCGCACGCCATCCGGAACGGGGCCTTCGACGCGATCGAGCGCGACGACCCGATGACCCGCGGAATGTAGGGTCGGGACCACCGCGCGGCCGAGTAATCCGGCGGCGCCCGTGACAAGGATGCTGCGGATATTTGGCGTCATCATTCAGAACTTGCCGAATTTCTTATAGAGATCCGCCAGGGACGTATCGTCCTGGATGGCGTCACGGATACGGTTCTCTTTAGAGCAGACTTCCTCCGAGCGTTGGAGAACTTCCAGCGTCAACTCGCGAGGAATAATCACGACGCCATCTTCATCCCCGAAGACATAGTCGCCGAAATTCACGCGAACCCCTCCGATGGACACCGCGCAGCCGAAGTCGACGATGTTGAAACGGCCAACCGCGTCGCCGGGAATGCAGTATTTGTGGAAGATCGGGAAGCCAGCGCGCCGGATGTAGGCTGTGTCACGGATGCCGCCGTCAACGACGGCGCCGACGCAACCCCGCCGCACGGCACCGGCGCTCCATAATTCACCCCATACGCCAGTCTCCTCGTCCCCCATGGTATCGTAGCAGGCCACGACATTCGGCAGGAAGCTGTCGATGACACGCGGACCCATCCGCTTGCTCTGGTCGCGGGTTGAATTGGACGTGCCGACGATCGTGAAAGCCGGGCCCGCGACCATCTGGCGATGGTCGAGCGGCCGGATCGAGTGATGCACGAACTGAAACCTTAGTTCGTAGGAATCAAGCACATCGCAGACCGCCGGCGTGTACAGGCGCTTGAAGCGCTCGGCGATGGAGGGCCAATCGTGATTGTCGAGCTGCATTGTGGGAATCTTTCTCGTGAAACGTTACCAGGCAGGGCTGTGCGGCGACCAGCCGGGGCGGGCGCTATCGGCCAGATTGGGATTGAGGTAGCGATCGTTGGCGGTGCCTGACGTGGCCAGCGCACCGTATTTGGCGAGTTTTTCCTCATCGATCTCGATGCCGAGGCCGGGCCCATCTGGCGGTGTGACAACGCCATTGCGCGGCACGATCTTGCCACCGACGATAATATCGTCGGCCAGATGGAGATTCATGCAGTCGATCGCGAGCTTCATATGCGGCATGGCGCTGGCCACATGGATCATTGCGGCCCAGGCGACTCCGAGTTCGGCGCTGGAATGCATGCCGAGATCGATACCGGTCGCGTGACACATGCGGTCGGCCGCCATCGTGGCGCGCACGCCGCCCCAATACCAGATGTCGCTCAGCACGACGTCGACGGCGCCAAGCTGGGTCGCCGGATGAAATTCCTCGAACTGCGTGACGCACATGTTCGTGGCGAGCGGCGTGGTCACGGACTTGCGGACCTGGGCCATGGCCGCCGCGTTCCAGCATGGGTCCTCATAATACTCAAGATCGATGGCATCAAGCTGCCGGCCGATGCGGATGGCCGTTACCGGCGTCCAGCATCCCTGCGGATCGAGACGCAGGCGCATATCCCGGCCAAAGGTCTCCCGCAGCGCGTAAAGTGTATCCCGGTCGGTCTCGGGCGGGAAATAGCCGCCCTTGAGCTTGAGAGCAGAAAATCCATAGTCGGAAACCTGGGCCTTGGCGAAGTCGACGACATCTTCAACCGAATGAATCTTGCCATAGCCTTCGGCATTCGCATGTCGGTAGAAGAGATAGGACGCGACAGGCACCTCGTTGTGGATCTTGCCACCCAGGATGCGATGCAGCGGCTCACCAGTCGCCTTGCCGACGAGATCGAGACACGCGATCTCGAGCCCGGCCATCAGCGGTTCCGGCTTCTGCCAGGGATAATAATTCCAGTGCTTGATACGGTTGATCAGGCGCGTCGACTCCCAAGGGCTGGCACCCTTGAAGATATTCTCAAACATCCGGAATGTATCGGCCTTGTAGCGTGCCGACGTCTCGCCGTATCCGACAAGCCCGTTTTCAGCGACAATCTTGATGATCACGCGCGGATAGGAGCCGAGCGAACCATAACATGTCAGGATAGGTGCTTCGATGGGGACCGTGACGGGTATACATTCAATCGATTCAATTCTCAGGGAGCTCACAGCGGCATCCTCATTGCTGGATCTTCACGCAGCAGCCTCAATCCATATGCAGGCCGCCGTTCACATCGATGAGTTCGCCGGTGATATAACGGGCGCCCTCCGATGCGAGGAACACGACAGCGGGGGCGATATCGTCGGGAACGCCGCGGCGGGCGAGGGGGATGGTCGCGCGCAGGACTTCGGGATCGTTGGACAGTTCAAAATCCTTGGAAAAGGCCGTGCCGATGACGGAGCCGGGCGCGACGCCATTGCAGTTGATGTTCCAGGGCGCGAATTCATGCGCGGCCGCCATCGTCATCGTCCACACCGCACCCTTCGATGAGGTGTAGTGCGCATAGGGCAGGCGGCCGCCCGTCTTGCCGGAGATGGAGCAGAGGTTGATGATCCTACCCCAGTTCTGAGCCTTCATCGATGGAACGGCGGCCTGCATGCACCAGAGCTTGCCCTTGACGTTGACGCCGTAGAGGCGGTCGAACTCCGCATCGGTGATCTCCTCGATCTTGGCAAGGCCGACCACACCGGCATTGTTGACGAGTACATCGATCTGGCCGTGCTTGCGTGTGGCTGTCCCGACCACGTCGAAGACTGCATCGCGTCTGGCGACATCAAGCCCGTAGGCGTCCGCTTCGCCACCGGCGGCGCGGATCTCGCCCGCCGTGCGCTCCGCCGCGGCGGCGTCGATATCGGTCGCGACGACGCGCGATCCCTCCGCGCCGAAGTGCCGCGCGATAGAGCGGCCGATGCCGCCACCCGCGCCCGTGATGAAGACGACACGTCCCTTTAAACCGTTGTCCATAATTGTTGTCCTTCCTGGGAAATGGCGGGCTGCGCGAGGGGGATGGCGGGACTGGTGGCCGCGATCTCCTCGGCGTGATGACAGGCGACCTCGCCGCTGCCGCCGATGCGACGCAGGGCCGGGGCCTCGGTGCGGCAGCGGTCTGTGGCAAAGGGGCAGCGGGGATGAAAATGACAGCCGGACGGTGGGTTGGCCGGGTCGGCGACCTCTCCCGCGAGGCGAATGCGTCGCGCATGGGCTGACTTCGGCCGGTGGACGTCTGGAACCGCCGACAGCAACGCCCGACTGTAGGGGTGCAGCGGCTGCCGGAAGATGTCCGCTGTCTGGGCGATCTCGACGATGCGGCCGACGTACATGACGGCGACCCGGGATGCGATACGCCGGACGACACTCATGTCATGCGAGATGAACAGATAGGTCAAACCAAGGCTCGACTGCAACTCGACCAGAAGATTGAGGATCTGCGCGCGAATGGAGACGTCGAGCGCCGAAACGGCCTCATCGGCAACGAGCAGGCGCGGCCGGGTCGCGATGGCGCGGGCGATGCCGATGCGCTGGCGCTCGCCACCGGAGAAGGCATGGGGATAGCGGTCGATGTATTCGGGCCTGAGGCCGACCTGCGCGAGGAGCTGGCCGACGCGCTCGCGCAGCTCTGCGCCTCTGGCGAGGCCGAAATTGCGCAAGGGTTCGCCCACGATGTCGATGACCCGCATGCGCGGATTGAGCGAGGACTGCGGGTCCTGGAAGACGAGGCGGATCTCGCTGAACATGGCGCGGCGTGTCGCCGGATCCGCCTGGACGAGATCCACCGTCTGCCCATCGGCGCGGCGATAGCGGGCCGAGCCTGCTGTCGGACGATAGGCACCGACGAGCGCCCGGCCCGTCGTCGACTTGCCGCAGCCGGACTCGCCGACAAGGCCGAGGGTCTCGCCCTCTATAAGGTCGAATGAGATGCCATCGACCGCACGGATGGTCGTCGTCTCGCGCTTCAGAAAACCCTTGCGGCGGTGAAAATGCTGCTGCAGGTCGTGGACGGAGAGGATGGGTTCAGCCATGGACCGCTCCCTCAGTGCTTTGGAGCTGGCCGCTCGACCAGAGGTGACACCTGACCTTTGTCTCATGGTCGAGCGCCAGGAGATCCGGAGCTGTGACATCGCAGAGTCCGGGCATCATCTCCTCGCAGCGGGTGCTGAACGGGCATCCCCGTGGGCGGGCGAGGGGATGCGGGACAATTCCCGGTATGGCGCGCAGGAGCCCGTCGCCTTCGATATCCGCGACGCAACGCAGAAGCCCCCGCGTATAGGGATGACGGGGATGGCCCAGAATGCCGCCGGCTGGGCCCGCCTCCATGACCTGGCCGAGATACATGACGACGACGCGATCCGCGATCTCCGCCACCACCCCGAGGTCATGGGTAATGAAAACGATCGCCATGCCGAGCTCGCCTTGCAGGCGCAGCAGCAGTTCGAGGATATTGGCCTGGGTGGTGACGTCGAGGGCCGTCGTCGGCTCGTCCGCGATGAGAAGGCTGGGCTCGCAGGCGAGAGCCATCGCGATGCAGACGCGCTGCCGCAGCCCGCCGGAGAGTTGGAACGGGTAAGTATTGAGCCGTTGGCGGGCGCCGGGAAACCCGACTTTCTCCAGCGCGTCGACCGCGCGTTCGCGGGCTGCCCGCGCGCCGAGGCCGAGGTGCAGGCGGATGCCTTCCTCGATCTGGCTGCCGATGGTGTGCACCGGCGACAAGGCGGACATCGGCTCCTGGAAGATCATGCCGATCTCGCGTCCGCGGATGGCGCGATAAGTCGCCGAATCCGGTGGGACTGCGGCAAGATCGACCGTCGATCCATCGCGGCGCCGGAAATCCATCCGCCCGCCCACTATCCGGCCGGGACGACGAACGAGACCCATGATCGAGCGCGCGGTGATGGACTTGCCCGACCCGGATTCACCAACGATACAGACGGTTTCCCGATGTCCGACAGTGAAGCTGACCCCATCGACCGACTTCACGATGCCGCCCGGCGTCGTGAAATGGGTGCGGAGATCGTCGACCTCGAGCAGGGGCGCAAGCGTGGGCGCTCTCATGTCTGCACTCATTTCTGATAGGGGTCCGCGGCATCGCGGAGACCGTCGCCAAGGAAGCTCAACGAAAGAACGGCGATCATCACGGCGACGCCGGGCGCGAACAGCCATGGTGCGCTCGCGAGCGAGCGGATGTTCTGCGCTTCCTTCAGCAGCACGCCCCAACTCACCATGGGGGGCTGCAGGCCGAGGCCGATGAAGCTGAGCGCCGTTTCCGAAAGGATCATCGTCGGCACGGCCAGCGTGGTCGCGGCGATGATGTAGCTGTAGAACGAGGGCAGCATGTGCACGAGGATGATGCGTGTCTGCGAGGCGCCATCGAGTCGCGCCGACACGACGAAATCCTCGCTGCGCAGAGACAGGAATTTGCCCCTTACGATCCGCGCGATGGTCGTCCAGCCGATCAGCGACAGAATGACCGTGACGGCGAAATAGACCGCGAGCGGATGCCAGGTGAGGGGAACGGCGGCCGCGAGGCCCATCCACAAGGGGATTGTCGGGATGGAGCGGATGATCTCGATCGTCCGTTGAATGGCGCTGTCCACGAAGCCGCCGAGATAGCCCGACAGGCCGCCGAGCACGACACCGATCGCGAGGCTCATCAGGACGCCGACGAGGCCGATCGACATCGAGACGCGGGCGCCATGAATCGTCCGGCTGAGCACGTCGCGCCCCAGCCTGTCCGCGCCGAGCAGGAAGAACGGCTGGCCGGCCTCGATGGGGCCGAAGAGATGGAGGTCGCTCTCGAACAGTCCGAGGAAGCTGTAGCGATCGCCTCGGACGAAGAGCCCGACGGGAATGACCGTATCGGGATCCGTCACGAAGCTGCGTCGCATGGCGCGGGGATCGATCTGGACACGATAACCGAGGACATGCGGTTCGAAGCGCCAGCCGTCGTCCGTCGTGCGGAACAGATGCAGCATCTGAGGTGGCGCGTAAGTATACTGAGGCTTCGACGCCTCCGTCGAGGCCGGCGCGATCGGGTCGGCGAGGAGCGCGACGATATAGATCGCGAGTACGACGATGCCGGACGCGAAAGCGAGACGGTGACGGCGGAAGCGCCACCAGATGAGGCGCCATTCGCTGGCGCCGGCCAGGCGGTTTTCCTGCGCGGCGATCGCGGCGGGAACGGCCGGGGCCGCTGCGGTGGTTGTCGTGTCAGTGGCGGACGACATGGCTACTCCATCGCATGGCGGATGCGCGGATCAAGCAGCGCAAGGAGAATGTCGGAGATCAGCGTGCCAACGACCGTCAGGAATGCGAGCAGAAGGATGATGGCACCCGCCAGATACATGTCCTGCGCAAGCAATGACCGTAAAAGCAGGGGCCCCATCGTCGGGATATCGGCAACGATGCTGACGACGGCCTCGCTCGATACGATGATCGGTATCATCCATCCGAGCTTGGATACGATCGGATTGATCGCGATGCGCGCGGGATATTTCATCGTCAGGCGTGCTTCGGTCAGCCCTTTGGCGCGCGCGGTATCCACATAGGGCTTTGACAACTCGTCGAGCATGGTGGCGCGCATCACCCGGACCACCTCCGCGGTGCCCGCCGTCGCAAGAACGACGACCGGTATCCACAGATGCGCCATGAGGTCGAGGGCGCGCCCCACGGACCAGGGGGCGTCTTGATACTGCGCGCTGAACAGGCCGCCGGGGTTGGCGTCGAACAGGGTGAAGCTTGCGTACATAAGCACAAGCGTCATCAGCACGTTGGGAACGGCAAGGCCGAGAAATGAGAGGAATGTCGCCAGATTATCCCCGAGCGAATACTGCCGCAGCGACACATAGATGCCGCAGGGGATCGCGACCACGGCCGTCAGCGCCAATGACAGAAGCGCGATACCAAGCGTGACCCAGAAGCGAGGCGCTATGACATCGAGAACCGCCTTGTTCCACTCGAAGGACTGTCCGAAATCCAGCGCGGTCACAATATTGGTGATCCACTTCAAATACTGAACGAGGATCGATTGATCGAGCCCATAGCGCTCCCTGAGCAGCGCGATCTGCGAGTCGGCGAGGCCCTCCCCCTGTGAAGCGAGCTGGGAGGCGAGGGTGTCGAGAAAGTCGCCGGGTGGCAACTGAATCACCACGAAGACGATGGCCGAGATGATGAGCATCGTCGGCACCATCAGCGCGGTACGCTTGATGATGAAAGCAATCATGGAGGCGTATTCCCCGTGAGGGACGGGTAGCCCCGGCGCGGCCTGACGCGCCGGGACCGATTTCCAGGGCGCGGGCTTACTGCGCCTTGAAGAATTGCTCCGGCTTGACCACGCCGATATAGGGAATAGTGCCGATATCAGTGACCGAATCGGGGACATTTCGCATTGAATTCGCGATCAGTCCATAACCGGGTGGGGCGAGCGAAATGCCAATGTTGAAGAACTCGTCGCCGCTGATCTTGACGATTTCCTTGATCGCCTCTCCCTGTACTTTCGGATCTGGCGATGACTGGACCTTCCGGTAGAGTTCAAAGGCCTTCTTGATGTTTTCCGGAGGTTCTTCGGAAGGCTGCTTTCCCGCGAACCAGTTGGACCACAACAACGCGAAAGTGCGGTAGCCGGTCTGGTCATAGGGCAGGAAGTTGTCGGGATGCATGACGAGATCGATATCCTCGCCGCCGTTGCCGAGGAAGACAAAGGCCTCATGCTCATTGGCCAGCGCGCGGTTGCGAATGAGCGCGCGTCCGAGTGGCCTGATCTGCAGATCGACACCGACCTCTTTCCAGTGCTTCTTGACCGTCTCGAGCACGTCGATCCAGTCGGGCCGGAAGTCCGACGGCGCTTCGACGATGATGCTGAGGCGCGATCCATCCGGGCCGATGCGGAAGCCTGCTGAATCACGTTTGTCGAGCTTCAACTCGTCGAGGATCTTGTTGGCCTTTGCCTTGTCGTATTCCGTATATTGCTTCGCGACCTTTTCGTCGTAGCCGACTGATCCCTTGCGCGGCGCGACCTGCCAAGGCTCGCCCTGCCCGTAGTAGACAAGATCGATGATTTCCTTGCGGTTGATCGCATGGCTCAGCGCGATGCGGAAGTCCTTGTTGCGGATCAGCGCGCGCTTTTGCGGATTGGCATGGTTGTGGTTGAGGAACAGCACCATCGTGTTGTGATGCGGCTGTGGTACCTCGAAGAAGTGATACTTGCCCTTGTCCTGGTTGTCGAAGAGTATCGACTTGTTGCGCAGGCTCGCGAGCGTGCGGTCCTGCAGGTCGATTTCCCCGGCAGTCGCGCGCAGGACCATCGCCTCGGCATCGTCGACGACGCGGAAATCATAGCCATCCAGATAAGGAAGCTGCTGACCGTTCGGATCGACCTTGTGGTAGTAGGGGTTGCGTTCGGCGGCCACGCGACGCTTGTCGTCATAGGGCGCGGTCAGAACCCAGGCCTGCATGGTGGGCAGGCCGGTGAAGCGCCAACGGCTCAGGGGGCCGGTGACGGTCGTGAAACGCTCGACCCAGCCCGAGAAGCCCGCTGCCTTCGCTTCGGCGTCCGCGTTTGGATTGTGGTCGGCATGGAGCTTGGCGAGGTAATGCTTGGGGAAACCTTCAATCGGTGGATTGTCGCCGATGTTCGAGTTCGACGCGAGGTTGCGCAGGAAGAGGCCGTTCGGTTCCTTGAAGACGAATTTGACGGTGCGGGAGTCGGGAGAGGTAATCTCCACGGGGCCGCTTGCCGTGCGCAACCAGGAGGGCAGGCTCGGCGTCAGCTGAGCGTTCTTGGCGACACTGTCGTACCAGAACTGGATGTCGGCCGAGGTGAAGGGCTGTCCATCAGACCATTTTAGTCCATCGCGCAGCTTGAAAGTAAATTCCTTGCCGTCGGGCGAAGCCTCGAAGCTTTCGGCGAGATTGCCGGTGAAACCCTTGGTATCCAGATCGTAGCGAATAAGACCATCATAGGCGATTGTCTTGATCAGCCACCAATGGTCCGAGGCGCCCAGCATCGTTGCCCGCCAGGTTCCACCGTAGCGCCCGATTTCCTTGTTCGGCTTGATGACCTGCGGATTGGTCGGCAGCCGCTTGGCGACCGGTGGCAGGTCGCCCTTGGCAACCCGCGCTGCGAGCGCCGGCGCTTCCTTGTAGGCCTCCTGCGCGGCCGCCACATGCGGCGACAGCAGCGCGACCGCTGCCGCGCTGCCGAGCAAAAGGGTGCGCCGTGACGGCGTCAAGCGAATGAGCCCCATTATTCGTTCCTCTCTGTTGTCCTGTCGGCATCGGTTCTTTTTGGAGCCGGAATGGCCTTGCTGTCCGATTGCCTGAATGTGGCGTTACATGTCGCGCCACCCGTGCTTTACAGAAATTATTCCTCGTCCAGACCAAAATAACGCCGCTCCGCGCGATCGAGCAGCGCGATCATGGCCGCCCTGGCACGGACGGGATTGCGCTCGGCAATGCCGGCGACGATCTCCTTACGATCGATCACCACCTGACGTCGGTTGTCAGGCGTGACGACCCGGCGGCGGAGATGCCGCCACATGTCACTGTCGCGAAGCGTCCACAGATACTCGACGACATTGGCAAGAACGCCGTTGCGCGCAGCGCGGGCAAGCGCCGTGTGGAAGCGGAAGCCGAGCTTGTCGTCGAAATCGTCGAGTGTTGGATAGACGCGGGCCATTTCCTCAACCAGCGCCTCCAATTCCTGGATCTCTCCGGCGGTGGCGCTGACGGCGGCACGTGCCGCCATTTCGGTCTCGATCAGGCGGCGCGCCTGGAATTGCTCGAGCGGTCCGGGGCCTGGATCCGCGCCGGCGGACCAAGGCATAACGCCGGAGACGGTTGCTGTTTCCCGCACGTAGGTGCCATCGCCAACGCGCACCTCGATCAATCCCGCTGCCTCCAGCGCGATCATGGCCTCACGGACCGATGGCCGACTGACCCCGAGCAATTTGGCGAGATCCCGCTCCGGTGGAATGCGATCGCCCGCGCGATATTGCTCGGAACGGATCATGTCGCCGATCTGTTCGGCGATTTGCTCGTAGACACGCTTGCTCCGCACAATCGACAGGGACGGCGTTGTTTTTGTCGCGGGATTGGTCATACCGGTTCCTGGCCCCATCTATTGGTCAGGACAATATTAGGGGATTTCGGACCAGTCAAGCCACATTTCGATGATTTTTGTGAGCTTGAAGGTAAATTGGACTGTCCAATTTTCAATCTTGATGACAAGCCTGGGGCATCAGCATTTCGCCAGGTCTGACAAAGCCGCCTGTCGCTGATGGGCTCAATTCGCTTGTGAACAAGGCGAATGCCCGGACGCGGATGCTGTAAGGCGACGCCACCTGCACTGATGCGTCAGGCCGGCGCCGCCTTGCGGGTCATGCCAGATCGACGATGCGGTCGAAGGACAGGCCACTCGAGCCTCCGCCCCGCCCGGTCTGCTTGCGGAGCCCGAGCCACAACCACACACGGCCGTCGCGCCAGCGCGTGCGTTGGAAGCTCTTGGTCACGCGCACGCCGGCGCGCGAGACTTCTTCCTCGTGCAGGAAATACGGCTGCGGTGGCGTTTCGTCGAGGCCGTGGCGCAACAGCGAGCTGCGCGGCCGTACGCTGGCTGGTGGGGCGGGGTCGCCTTCGATAACGCGCAGCATGGCCGCGCGCTGGAGCTGAACCTCGCGATTGTCGCCGGGCACATGTACCGGGATCATGGGGATCCAATTTTCCGGTACCGTGCTCATGACCTTGTAGCGGATCTTGGCTCCACTCGCCGCGGGTGGTGGTTGCGGCGGCGCGCCGAGGCGCCGTTCCACGTCCTTTTCAAAGAAGAGCCGCGTTTCGCGGGCGGCGGAGGCGCCGGGTTTCGGCATGCCGGTCGGCAGGGGCACGGTCTGCTCCAGTCCCCAGACCATGTTCGCCATCTCGTCACGGACGAAGACCACTTCTTCAAGAGGGGCGGCTTCCAGCGTCTTCTGCGCGGCCGGGGGGATCATGAGGCTCAGATCCGCCTCCTGGTGGCCCTGCCCCTTGACGCTCGTGAGAAACAGGGCCCAGCGCTGCCAGTTATCGTCGTTGCCGCGACCGGCGGCCTCGATCCAGATACGCTCGCCGAAGACATTGGTGACGGCGAGGCCCTTGATCGTTGCGATCGCGCCGGCCGGCACGATGAAGGGCACGACGAACCAGTCATTGGCATAGATGAGGCCGAACTCGATCAGGAGGAGCTTGGCGAGGTCCGTGGTGTCGGGCTTGATGTCGCCGAAATTGGTGCGGCCGTCCTCGAAGGCCCACCAGCGTGTGTTGGGCATGCCGTTGAAGGTCGCCTGCGCCGGCAACGTCGTCAGCGTCGTCACCTCGGGCGGCTCAACGGCCGCCTGAGGAGGCTCCCCCCCAGCGGTTGCTTCACCGCCGACCGTGGTCGCTTCGCCAAGCATCGTCCGGGTGGGATCGCTGTCGAAATTGTACCAGTCGAGATGTCCCTGGAAATATTGATCCGCGACATAGACCTTCTCCGCGCCGTCGGCGGCTGGCGTGGCGCAGCTGAACTGATATTCGAGCCGTTCCGGAATGAAGGCGGAACCCTCGGCCGGCTGGTGCAGGAGTTTCTCGAACCAGGCGAGGAAATGCACGCCATGCGCGTCGGCTTGCGCCTCGCCGCCGGCAAGGGCCGCGATGCCGTCGGAGGCGCGGTGCGCTGGATCGGCCTTCAGATAGGCATAGAGCTTGGCTCCATCCATCGCCCGGCCGGCCACGGCGGCGAATTGCGCCCAGGCGTCCGCATGGGCGAGCGTCGGCGCGTCCGCCGCATCGTTCGGGTCGGGCGCATGGATGGGATAAGCCGCGATGTACTGGTCGCGGGCAGCCTGGGGCAAAGCTTTGATCAGTTTCAGCCAGTAACGCCCCAGCATCAGCCGGATATCGAGGGCGATGTCGTGATCACCGAGGGAGAGCGCGACCGGCAGCGGCTCGACACGCGCCTCGAGCGGCAGCGATGTGTCGAAGGCCTCGGCCGGGCCATCGGCAGCGCGATAGCCTGTAAGCCGTGTCGTTTCGATACGGGCCCGGGCGAAGATCGGCGATCCCGCGTCATCACCGCGGAATTCGCCCATCTGCCACTGGCGGGTCAGAAGCCAGAGGGGATCGCGGATCTCGGCCCGCAGGGCCCGTTCGAAATTCTCGGTGCGGGGGCGGCCTTCGAGCCTGTTCCACTGGGTGATGCCCGGCAGGGCGCGGGTGGCGATCGTTGCGGCCAGATTGGCCGTGATGAGCTTCTCGGACATCGCGGATCCTTAAGGCCGGACAAGGTTGAAGCTGTTGTTGAGCACGAGATTGGCGGCGATGGTCAGTTGCCGCGCCTGGGCGGCCATCACGGTTGCCGGCAGGAAGGGAGCATAGGGCGTGGCGTCGATATGGGCGGGCTCGATGGCGCGCAGCTTGGCGAGGTCGAGCGTCTCGTTGAGGGCATCGACCAGGTCCTCCCACTGCCACGCGCCCCGGAAATCGCTGGGCGTAACCAGAAGCATGGTCTGCGGCGCCTCCGTGTTCGGCCGGTCATGGTGAAAGGCAATCCCGGTTGTGGCGTTGGCGCCGGGGATCGTCTCGGTCCATTCGTCGAGGAAAAGGCCGCATTGCCCCGCCGTTCCGTCGAACGGGGCGGCGAAGACCGCGCTATACAGCAGCCGGTCCTTGTCCAGCGCGAGATCAGGCGGGAATTCAAGGGCCAGCCAGCGGTCGTCCGGCATGAAGGGAAGCTGCAAGGGCGTCAGCTCCGGCTCATCGCGGCCGAAGGCGCCGGTAAAGGTGGCGATCTGCTCGAAGGCGCGCAACTTGTCGCGCACCCGGGCAATTCCCGCGAGCCAGGTCTCCACGGGCAAGGGCGCGATGGCGGGCGTCGCCGGGTCCGGTGCTGCGGTCAGATAGGCAAAGAGATCGCCGGACTGGGTGGCGGCCAGCGCGTTCGCCATCTCGCTGCTCTGACCCGCCCCGAGACGGAACGTCGGGATGACGCGGAAATCTTCGCCAAGGAGGGCCTTTGCCGCCTTTTCCAGCGCGGTCGCGGCTTCAGTCGCCGTCGCGGCCGCGTCGTGAGCATCAAAGTGGTTCTGGGACAGGGTAAGGCGGCGCTCGATCTCGGCCGCGATGCGGGCGATGAGCAGGGCCGCATCCTCGGCGAAGCGAATGATCTCGGCTTCGCGCTCCGCGAGGGTGAAGGGCAGCGGATCGAAGTCGTCGGTCGGCAGATGGGCGGCGGCTTCGGCGAGCAGGCCGACGAGCCCCGTCTCCGTCGTGTTCTCGAGGCTCTTGAGCGCCGCCTGCTTGGTCACGAAGGCGGCGCGTTTCATCGCGAGGTCCGCGAGGAAGGCGGCCGGTGTCGGCGGCAGCACCTCCGTCGCCGTGGCCGAAATCGCCTGTTCCGCCTGGACGAGCAGCCTGAAGCGCTCATCATCGCTCGTCTCCACCGGCAGGGTGCCATAGGTGGTGACCGTGGCATCGAAGATGGCCAGCTGGGCGTCCCAGCGCGCCACCCGCTCAGCGAATTGTGCGAGCACGGCGGCATAGCTGCGCCGTTTGAAGTCATAGGCCATGCCCCAACCGGCTTGCGGAATGGCGAAGAGCGCCGCCCGCGCCATGAGAGCCACCAGCGCCGTCACATGATCGTCGATGTGGTCGAGGATCTCCCCACGACGATTGTCGAGATCGGCGAGCGGCCCATTAAGCGCGGCCTGGAACGCCGTGAGATCAGCGTGCAGGCTCGCCATCGCAGCCTGCACTAGATCGAGCCTCGCCTTCTCGATGACCGGCGCGGCGTCCTGGGCGACAGTCGCCTCGTTCATCAGGGTGAGATCGCTCGGCTTCAGCGCGCGTGACTTGGTGGTGAGCTGCCGCAGGGCCTTGAGCAGCGGGCTCAGCGCGAAGAGGGAAATGGGGGCGGCCTCGGTTTCCATGTAGCGGATGGTGACCGGCCTGTCGGGGCGCGGCGCGAAATTCTCCATCACATGGCGGAGGATGCGGTCATCGATCTCGCGCATGGCCTGTTCGCTGTCATGGCCGACGAGGGCGAGGCTGTCGCTCGGCTGGAGGCCGAGATCGGCGAGCGTGACCTCCCGTGTCCGCTCTCCGCCCGTGGCGGCTTCGGTGAAGGCAACGACGCAGCCGACCTCTGCGGGCGGGGGCATGACGCTTGCGAGCCAGCGGTTCAGGGCGGGCTCGGCCTGGGCGCGCGGGGTCATCGCGACACCCGCCAGTGGCGAGGTCGTGGGGCTCGCGGTTGCATCGAGATGCAGGCCGACGCGGTGGGTCAGCCCGATACCGTCAAGCGGCGTGCGCACCACTTCCGGCTCCGGGGGGAAATTGCCCCGCGCGTAGGCGTCATAAGTGGCGGCCACCCGGTCGTAATTGCCGAGCACGGCCTGGTAGACACCCTCGGCGAGTGCGAGATCTGCGACGGCGTCATGCGCATCGACCAGCGCCTTGGCCTCCGCGTTGATGGCGGCGGCCTCGGCGGCGGTGGCAGGCGGCAGGTTCGCCTTGCCGAAGGGGTAGGTTGAGGCGCCACCCGCCTTCATGTGATTGACCAGGGCGAGGCCATCGATGACGTTGCGCGCTTCGATCGCCTCGACGGGCACGCCTTCCCCGGTGCGGGTGGATGTCATGCGGTCAGCCCGGATCGGGAAGGCCTTGCGCAATTTATAGATGAACTTGTCGACCTCGATGGGCCCATGACGGTCGTGCAACCCCCGCTCGAACTGGTAGCCGAGGAGATCGCCGAGGCCCTGGCCCGCCCGTACGCCCTCCAGCAGCGCGAGCGCCGTGCGCACGCGCTCCGATGAGAGGTTGACCGACATGGTCTCGCCGTTCGGCTTGCCCGCATTGGTGATATAGCCGTTACGCAGCACCGCGGCGGCGACGGCGTGGTTGAGCGAAGGCGCGTGGATGGAACCCTGGTTGGTGTCGTCGCGCATCAGGGGCGGCGCTTCGGGATCGCTGAAATCCGCGGCGAGTTCCGGGTCATCAAGCCGGACCGGCGTCAGATGTTTGTTCTCCGGCCTCAGTTCCTCCAGCCAGCCATAAGCGCCGAGATGAAGACCGCGCCGCGGCTCGCGGTCCTCGCCGTCGGCGATATTGCGCATGCGTGTAAGTTGATAGGTGACGAGGCCGAGCAGCCAGGCGTCCGGCCGGTAGCTCAGGCAATCGACGTGATCGGCGAAAACCCGCTCGAGGCGCGCCGTGGGTTCCGCTTTCAGGCGCTCGAGGGCGGCGCGCTGGTCCCGCAGATGGAAAGCGAGGTTCAAGGTCGGCAACTGCGCCGTGATGAAATCCGAGACCGTCTGGGTTGCCGAGCCGGTGATTGTGGCCTCGGCGCTTTGGAGTATCTGGTAGCGGCTCTCGCTGAGCGTGTTCGCCGCCTGGATATGAAGAAAGGGACTGTCCTGCCGGGCGAGGACGGCTGCCGCTGGTGTCATCAACGCGGCGTTCTCATAGAGGCGGACGCTGACATCATGGTAGCCGAGCTGCAAGGCATGGCGCAGCATGAGATAGAGCAGGGCTTTCGGCGGCTTGTCGTCGAGGAAGCCGTCCTGGGCATAAAGCGCGTTGAGCGAGGTGCCGGAAGCCGTGCTCAACCATTCGATATAGTTCCGGCCATCGGGCGTATAGGCGCGGATGGGAGCCGTCTCCGAGAGGGGGACGTCATCCACGACGCCGCCCTTGAGGAGGTTGTGGCGGCCCGAGAAGAGCTTGTCGAAGATCTCTGGCGTCTCCTCGCCGGCGTAGCCGAGATTGGCCAGGATCTGGCGGGCGGCCGCCTGCCGCACGCTGATGTTGATCTGCTCCATGAGCCCGCCGAGGCCGAGGAGGTTGAGGCGGTTGAAGACCGTCTTCAGGCTTTCGGCATAGCGTTGCGACCATTCCACCGAACCGGAATGGAGCCCGACGATATCGAGCAGGATCTGGTGCGGGTCGCCCGCCTTGCCGACATGGGCGAGACCGGCGCCGATAGTGCGCCAGTCTGTCTCGAAGGCGGCGATGATCCGGCGCAGCTCCCTCAGAAAGGCAAGCGTCGGGTCCTCGCCGCGCAGGAGCGGGCGCTCGCGGGCCTCGAGCCATGCCATGCGCGAGAAGGCCGTCGCTGGCAGGATGCCGTAAGGCTGGGCGCCTATGCGAAGCGCCGGCACGGCGCCGCCGGCGATGACATAGCGATTGAAGAAGCTGCGCGTCTGTTCGATCACCCGATGCGGAAAGACCGGCGACATCAAGCTTTCCATCCAGTAGCCCAGGGTGGCGGGCCAGAGTGCCGTGTTCATGGCGCGCGCGGCGATCTGGTCGGTCGCACCGGCGCCATGCACATGCGCGAAGACTTGCCTGTCGATGCCGAGATAGTCCGCCAGCCATTCGCCGTCGCGCTTGTCGAGCCAGTCGGCATCGGGAATGAAAAGTGCGGACTTGCGATCGTCGAAGGCGGCATCGGGATCGTCGAGGCGGGCGTGACCGGATGAAACCGTCTCGGTGTTGTTGGTCGGCGTGCCTTGCGGCAAAACGGCGAGTCCGGTCCGGCCGCAGGCGTGGCCGCGTAGCAGCGCGGCGAATTGGGCGGCCCCTTCTGTCGCGTCGGCGCTCAGCCGCAGGCCGACAACGAGCACCCGGTCAAAGCCGCCTTTGGCTTCGTCCGGATCCAGCGTGATCCGCAAGCCCATACCGTCCTCGACAGCCTGCGGGAAATCCGTGATCCACTTGAGCGCGTCGGGCATGGCGATATGGCCATCGTCGTCGTGATGGATCTGGCTCGCCGCATCGGCCTGAGGATCCGGACCCACGAAGAGCGTCGCCGGTACGGGATTGCCGAGGACGATGCGCGGGGCCGCGTTGCCGCGATAGCCGATGAAGACGAAGCGATCCGGCAGGAGCGTCATCTTCGGCGCGCTCGCCCAGGCGCTCTCCTTGGTCTCGACGGGTGGAAAAACGAGGAAGGCGACGGCGACATTGAGGCTCGCCGGATCGTTGCCCGCCGCCGGTGCGACGGCAAAATTGGCAGGCTGGGTTTCCGCCGCCAGCGCCGCGGCGCGATCCGGGCCGACGGCCGCTGCGAGCGCCTCCCGCGCCGACGTCAACGCGGTCGCGTCGCCCTGCGCGCGCCACGCCGCCTGCCAGAACGGGGCGAGCGCGGCGACCTCGGCGGCGGGCAGGGGCGTCTCGGTGACGACGGTCAGGACGATGTCCTGTGGTCTTGGCTTGGTCGGCCGGGCCGAGGCGGCTATCTCTGGGAACTGGTCGACGATCCAGCCAGCCCGTCCCGCGCCATGGGTGGTGGCGATGGCCCGCCAGGCCGCGCGTTCCTCGTCTTCGTGCCCGCCGGCCGACCAGATACCCGCCCAATAGCTCCGCGCATCCGCCGCTTCCGCCGGGGTCAGCGCCGGATCGAAGGTGGTGATGAAGCAGTCATCGGGATAGACGCGCAGCCAGAGTTCATCGGTACTTGCGCCGGTTTCCCGCGCAGGCTTGAAACGTGTCTCAAGCCGGATCGGCATCATGAGGATCGGCGTCGCGTCGCCGAGGTTGGAAATCCCCCTGCGCGGATCTGTGAAATCGGCGAAATCGGTGCGGATGCGGATTTCGTCCGTCAGGGCCGCCTTTTCGCGCTCGCGCAGATCCGCGAGCCTGGATGCGAGAAGGCGCTTGTCCGCCGCGCGGTGCTCCCGTGCCGCGACGTCGGCTTCATCGCGCGGATTGAAGCGGCGGGAAGCCGCGGCGTCCTCGTCTTCGAGGCGTTTCAGGCGCGCCCTGAGCGCCGCGATCTCACTTTGGAGACCATCGAGCGCCGATCGTGTCGTGTTGAGCGCGACGCGCAGATCATTGAAATCAGCCATGGCGCCCTCTCACTTCGGAAGCATCTCGCTGGCGTGGACGCCAACGAGCACAGGGGCCTGGAAGAGAATGTAAGCGAGTTCCGCGGAGCTCATGCCGTGGCTCCAGGCGATTTTCTTGTCGTCGGCGAACTGTACGGCCTTCTCGCTGTCGGTGCCGGTCGGCGTCACGAGCGTGAGGGTGGCGGGCGCCTTTGCGATCTCGATATGGCTGCCCGGCGCATTGGGCTGCACGTCGTCCCAGGCGAGATCATTCCAGACATTCAGTTTCGGCTGGTTCTCGATGTCGAGGCCGAAGCGGGGTTCACCGGGGCGCTCCTTGATGACGAAGAACCAGCCGGGATCGTCGTCGGGATCGGCGCCCGTGCCTCCTTTTGCCTTCTCCACGGTGAGGTCGAAGCCGAAGAAATAGATGTCGGGCTCGACGCGCGCCTGGTAGAGCGGCGTCAAAACCTTGGACTTCGGCGGATTGGCCTCCTCGGCGGCGGTGAGAGGCGCAAGGCGCCGCTCCTTGAGATTGTCGATCGGGCCATGGCGATCCCACGGCTCACGGGCCTTGTCGGCCTCCGTGCCGTCGTCCTTGCGTTGCCAGACGGCGCGATGGGCATAGATGACGGCGGTTGGATAACGCTTCAGCAATTCCCCACGGATGACGAGCACCAGCTCTTCCTCCGTCGCGCCGGCGACGGCCTCGCGGTTGTCGTGGCTGCCGAGAGAGGACGTCCGGCTCCATGTGTGGAGGGGTTTGATGTCGCGGAGTTTTTCCTTCAGCGCCTCGTCGTCGAGATTGTCCCTGTTGAAGAACGAGCGCACATCCCAGAATTGGCGGAAGGTCGAGCCGCGCTGGTCTGTCGGATATTCCCGCCACAGGAGCTCGCGCGCGAATTCATGGTTGAGGCCGACCATGTAGGATTCGATGAAACGCTGGTTGGTTTCGAGCAGCGTGATCGAATTATTCGCGATGAGATTGATGTTCGGCAGGAAGAGCTCCGAGGAGCGCGCCGTCAGAGGTTCGTACATCGGCTGGTCGATGACTGGATAGGCCATGGGCTCGACGAAGGCTTCCCCGATCTCAATGATGAGGCGGGGCGGAACGAAAATGCCGGCGCGGATACGGCGCGGGATCGTGTGCGTGGGGTTGATCGCCTTGACGGCTGTCGCGGTGAGGCCATCGAGATCGAGCGGACGCCGGACCGGGGCCGCGCCGGCGGCGGCGCTGGCCTGGACGAGCGCGAAGCCCTCCTTCAGGGCGGTCTTGAAACGCGTTGCCTCCTGGCTGTCCGGCCCGCGACCGGGCAGGAATCCGGAGCCTGGCTCGGTGATCACGAAGCCGCCAGCCCCCGGCATGGCATCGACGGCCGCTGGCGTCTGGTTGTCCTCCTTCAAGGCCTCTGACGCGGCGACGGAGGGAGCCCATTGGTTGAGCCACCGCCTGAGATAGACCCCGACGGCGATGACGACCGCCGCCAGGAGGACCCCGATGGTCGGTGACAGCACCAGGAGGCAGAGGAGAGCGATGAGAATGGCGACGAGAATGACGAGCCATGGCAGAGGCGGCAGGCGCTTCAGCCAATCCACCACCCAGGGCGGCGCGGCAGCCGGCACGAGCGCGTCCGCCGCCTGATCGGCGGTGAAGAGGCCGGGCGGTGTCTGTTTGGGAGGTGCCGCGCTGACCTCGCCTTTGTTGACGCGATCAATGAGCTGGTCGGGCGGGCGCGCGGCGTCGAAGGGAAGGGCGCTGATCAGCCGCCCGCGTGGCCGGATGATGCGGCGCAAGGGTGCCGATGTCATGACCGGCTGCAGCAGGCTCGTCGCCTGCGCGTGGTGGATGGTCAAAGCCCCGGTGAGAATACGCTTGTTCAGCGGCGCCATGAGCAGGAGGGCCTTCTGCCGGCTCACGCCGACGAGCGGCAGCAGATGGCGGTCGTACCAGATCTCGCTGACCTTCACCGCGAACTGGCCGAAGCGGATGCGGCGCTGCGCCTCGAGCACGTTGCCCACCTGCTCCCAGGCCGCATCCATGTATTTTTCCTGGTTGTCCTGGATGACACGGGTGCCGAAACCTGCCGGTACGCGAAAGCGCGGATCGAGATTGAGCCGGTGCACCCAGTTGTCCGGGGTTGCCGCCGGCGAACCGTCGGCCTCGCTCAGCACCCGCTTCGTCAGCGCATGCCAGGTCCCGTAGAGAGGCGGCGCGATGATCGGGTCGGGGTCGCCCGCGCGCTGATAGTCGTCCGGCAGGTTGAGAAGCCGGGCGAGATCCTCCTGAAGCGGCCTCGGAAAGGGATCGTCCCAGGTCTCGAATAGGTCCGGTGGTGTGGCCGGCACCTTGGCCGGGGGGCGAAGCGCGCCCCCGAGCTTGAGGATGCCGCCCAGCTCCGGCTTATCGAGCCCCGCGACATTGGCGCCCGGATATTGCACGTCCATTTCGCGTGTGCCGACGCGCGGATCCACCGGCTTCGGCTTGAGCAGGCGGACGAGCATCTCGAAATCGCCACGCGCGCCCGTGTGGAAGAACCAGCGGTGATAATAGGGAAAGCTCTGCGGCTCAGGCCGGCGACCGGCGTCCCAGGCCGACAACGTCGCGGGAACATCGTCGCCGATCTCGATCTTGAGACCGGCGCGACGCCCCGTCTCGAAGGTCGGCACGAGAAAGGCGTGATAGGCGGTGTTCTCCGCCAGCTTGCGTGGCGAGATGATCCGCGAATACGCGAGATCAGGGTTCTCAGCCAGGACCGCGCCGAATTTCGACAGGACCGCGTTCACATCCGTCGAGACGAACTCGCTGTCGCCTGCCGCGAGGCTGCGGTTGACATGGACATGGGCCCAGGCCCACAGCTCGTCGGCGCGGGGAAAGGCGGCGAGATTGTCGACGTCGACATAAGGTAACGGCCGGTCGAGCCCTGCCTTGCCGTCCTTGAACTCGCCTTCCGCGAGGACGACGAGGGCAAGCCAGGGACGCAGCCGCCCCCGGCCGAGATCGGGCGCCGCCGGTGTGTAGCGCCACGGAAAGTCCTCGTCGTAGAATTCGATGGCCGGCAGATAGTTGGGCTCGAAATTCGTGACCCAGTCGCGCGGCTCGACACGGACGATGGCGCGCTTGTCGATGCCCACGATATCGCCGGGGCCAAACAGCGCCATGGGGCGGCTCACTGTCTCTGCTGTCGTACCGCCGCCGAGCTTGTCGCCGGTCAGCGCCAGGTCGATGCTCACCGAGGCCCTGACTTTGACCGAGGGATCGAAATCAGCGGAGGCGATCTGATTGGCGAGGCCCTGGCGCAGCCATGGCAGGAAGGAGTAGGTGCCGATCACGCTCATTCCGTCACCCCCGCCATCGCTCTGGCCATTACGCCCGCGCGCCCCTTCATGCCGCCCGCTCGTAGCTTGGAATGACGTGGACGGCGTCCATCAGTGTGGGATCGTTCGCGACGACGTCATTCATGAACTGGCGGGCGCTCGCCTCGCTGCGGAAGGCGCCGGCATTGGCGGCGAAGGCCTTGTTGGTCGCCTGGAAAGCCACGGTAAAGGTCTCCGGCATCACCGTGATCTTGTCCTCGAACGGATCGAGCTGCTTCTTGGCGGCCTTCGAGAGCGCGCAATGGGTGATCGCCGCGCCGTTGAGGAAGAAATTGAACAGCGTGCCGGCGAAGAGGAAGAAGCGCCGCGTAAAGCGCTTGAAGTTGTTGTCAATGATGATCTCTTCGTAACGCACGATGCGTTTGACCATGCGGCTCGTCCTGAGATCGGCACCTGCTGCGGACAGATGCAAACCGGATTTCTCCGGCGCGAAGGCTGGCCGCGACAGCTTGTCGGCATCTGAGAAATTCTGGAACTGCGCCGGCGCGAAGGGCTCGAAGGCGTCGTCGCGCTTGGCGAGCCCGCCGCCGGCGACATCGATCGTCAGCCGGTTGACGTCACTGGGCGCCTGATTGCCGATCTTGTCGAGCTTGATAGCGAGCGGCACGGTGCGCTGGCTGATCGCCAGGAGGCCGACGGGATGAAGGACAAGCGCTGCTTCCTCGGCCGGCATCTTGCGCAGCGTGACGAAGAGCCCGTTCCCTGCGGGCAGGATTGCCCGCCAGTTCTCCATCTTGGCATATTCGCCGGCGAGCAGCGGCAGTACCGCGATCGGCGGCAGCAGGGTGTCGGCGCTCTCGCCCCAGCTCTCGTTGATGTCCACATCGACATCCCAGAAGAGCAAAGAGATCGAGCCTTGGCCCCTGATGCGCCATTTCGCGGGGCCTTGCAGCTCGCCCCGGACACGCACCGAAAACAGCCCCGCGCCGAAGACATTCGCCGACAGCGAGGCGGAGATCTCGATGATGAAGCGGAAGGGCGAGAACTGGAACAGTGCGTCGAAGGCGAGATGGCCTTTGACGTTGAGGGCGCTGAAGCCGAAATAGACCTCGACCCGCGCCCCGAATTGCACGGTATTGGCAGTGACGGCGAAATAGCCCTCGATCCTCACTCGGGACAACGGCGTGCTGAGGAGGCTGACGCTGATGCGCCTTGGGCTTGGGAAGGGCAGGGGCGGCGGCGCGAAACGGGGGTGGAAACCACCGACGCTGACGACGAAATTCGCGTCGTCGCCAAAGGCCACGAGCAATCCCATCTCGCCGTCGATGGTGAGGAAGACGACCCGGGATTCAAACAGCGAGGCGAAGAAATAGATGCGTTGCTTGTCGAATTCGATGGCGCCGGCGAAATTGACCTGAAGGATGATGAGCGGTGCATCCTCGGCTGGGATCGCCACCTTCAGGACCCCGATGATGGCGATGTTGCCCGGGATCTCGATGATGATCCCGAGCGAGACGCTGACCAGCGTCGGCGTACCCCAGCCGAGCTTGGCCATCGGCCCGATGAGGAAGGTGCCTTCCTGCGCCGGGAACAACGTCCTGAGATCGCTGATGATCTTCGGTGCGTTCGCCACCACGTCCCGCGGGAACATGATGGATTCAATGGAGCCGGTGCGCACGCCGTCCATCAGCGCCTCGAGATTCATCGTCCGGTTGAGGCCGATAAGGCCGCCAACCGCCAGCAGCGTGAAGCCGAAGCCGAGCTGGATGCCGGTGCCGAACTCGACCGAGATGATGATGACGAGCGAAAAGCCCTTGGTGCCATCGGGCATCCTGGTCGAGATGAGCCCGAAGGCCTTGAGCGCGACGATGCCGCTGAAGCTGAGCTCGATGGCGCCGGCGTATTCGCCCCGTTCGGGATCGAGGCTGAGATAGCCTCCACCGGTAACGATGCCCGCATCAACGGACAGCCCCA
Source organism: Chelatococcus sp. HY11 (assembly GCF_018398335.1). Classification (NCBI taxonomy): domain Bacteria; kingdom Pseudomonadati; phylum Pseudomonadota; class Alphaproteobacteria; order Hyphomicrobiales; family Chelatococcaceae; genus Chelatococcus; species Chelatococcus sp. HY11. Next base: position 821,830 of record NZ_JAHBRX010000002.1, on the reverse strand, counting down.
CGCCCTTCGGCGGCTTGAAGCCGACGCTGAGATGCGCCGGGCCGAGATTGCCCGGGCGGAAATCGAGGCTGGTCGAAAGCCCGATGTCCTCGACAACCGCCTTGAGCGGCCCGAGGTCGAACTTCAGCAGCGCCCCCGTATCGAGGCTGAAGCGGTCGTTGCTCGGGCCGAGACCAAGCCGGATGCCATCGAGCTTGGCCGGGCCGAGATCGATATGGGTGCTGAGCTCCAGCGCGAGCTTGCCGCCGCCGCGAAAGGTGAAGCCGGACAAGAGCGCCATGCCGAAGGCGAGGTCTGTTTCCGCTTCCACATGCAGGCCGGAGAGGACCTTCTGCAGAAAGCCGTCTGCCTTACCGGCATCGATGACGAAACGGAAGGCACCGATCTCGGCTTCGACGCCGAGGTCGAGCTTGCCCTGCGGTGTGCCGGCAAAGATGTTGAAGCCGAGCCCTTGTACGGAGAGGCGCGTGCCGCCGGGCGAGCCGATGAGGGTGACTTCCTCGGCGCGGGCCTTCTTCTCGCGAATGGCAATGCTGGCGCCGAAGGCGCCGGTGAGATCGAAAAGCCCTTCCGCCGTGAAGGGAGGCCGCACGGTAAAGCCGACCTTGCGAATGTCGGTCGTGGACGAGAAGACAAGCTCGCCGCGATCGCAGACATTGAACTGGAAGCTGTTTCCACCCCTGATATAGGGGAGGAGCGCCACGCCCCGGCGCTTGCCGCCGGTGGCCTCGGCCGGCGAAATGGTGATGCCGAACTGGCTGTAGGTCTCGGGTGTGAAGCCTTTCTGGAAGAAGGGGAAACGCAGTTCCGGCAGCCCGGCGCCAGCGTTGCCCAATGCCGCCTTGGTCGCGGCCGCTTGCGGGTAGCGCCCGCCCGGCATGCCGGAGGCGCGCATCAGCTTTTCGAGGCGCGCGAGGAGCAGATCGATATCGAGGTTGGTGTCGAAGCGATAGACATCCCGGGCGATCTCGCCGGGTGCGGTGAGCAAGGCGCTCAGGCGTCGCCAGTTGATACGCCGCATGGGCTGGCCGGCCGCCGGCGCCTCGTTGCGATCGATCAGCCCAATGAGCAGCAACCCCTCATGCAGTTGCGGCTGTGCGCGATCGATATGGTCGAGCAGGAGATGGTCGGTCAGCCGTGGCACGAGCTCGCCGAGATTGGGGACACCGGCGCCCTGAAGGGCTGATTGGACCTGGCGCATGGCGTCGGCGACCGCCGCGAGCCGCGCGAGCAGATCGATATTGGCGGCAAGCTTTCCGTTGTCGGTGTCGATGCTGGCGGAAGCCCGGACGCTGCCGCCGAGCCCGGCCACCGCGCTCTTGAGGCCAGCGAGCGCCCCCATGGCGGTCGCCCCCGGCACGGCATAGCCGAGCTTGGCGAAGAGGGCGGCTGCCCGCTCCGGCGTATCGATGTCGGCGATCGATCCAAACGCCACCGCGATGTCGCAGAGGAGGGAGGTGAGGGCGTTCTGGGACATGATGCGGGGCTCACTCCAGAGTGGGGAACGCTCGGGCTATGGTTTTTGCAGGTGCACGATCTGATATCGGTGGCGTTTTCGGTGTTTAGTATGGTGCCCGTTGATGTCGATATCGGAGAGATCGTTGAAATCGAGACCAGTCGAGAATTTCGGACGGGCGGCATCGGAATCGTCGTAGAACAGAACTCCGATAGCAGGTCCAAGTTTCCCACTCAGTTCAGCAATATCGGTGACCGAAACATCCGGATCCCAGAACAGAAACGTTTTGTCGGCGACGGCAAAGAGAAGAATGTAATGTTCGGGAAACGGATGTTCGCCGGCTTCGTACTTGCGGCCACTCAGGCATCCGGCGACGAGATAGCGTCCCGCGCTGAGAAGCGTGCGCGCGGCCGCGACGACAGTCTGCAGCTGGCCGGGCGTATAGTTCAACATCAGATTGTTGGTCGTCGATCGGTCGTCCTTGGCATTCAGGTTCGTCAAGGTGACCGGCGTGAATGCCGGCAGCGACTGCGCGGCGACATTGCGCGTTTTCAAGAGTTGTTTCGCGGTGAATTGCGAGGCGGAACCGCACATGACGAGTGAGTCAAGAAACAGAGCGCATTGCCGCGGCAAGGAAACCTTGTCGAATGTCGCGGCGGCGAGCTTGGGTTGACCGAGCCACCGGTTCACGCGCTCATAAGCCCACGCGCCATTGGCGGTATTGTCGTTGAGTACGGCGGTGGCGATCGCCTTGTCAGCCGCGGAGACCTGTGCGGCATTCATTGTCTGGCGTGCCGAAGCCGTCGCCGACGTGTAGGCCGTAGTGCCGGTGACCGTCGAGCCGGACCGCAGCACGCCGAGCGGCTTTGTCTTGTCGGGGTGACCTGCCGGCAGACCGTTCCGGTAGGACTGGCCGATGCGCACGCCAGCCGAGCGTATCGCGTCGGCGAGATCGCCCCAGCCGCCATCCTCGATCAAGCTGAGCAGCGCCTCGCGCAGGGCGGTATCGTTGATGTCGTAGATCTTCGTCTTCAACGCGGCGCGCATGGCGCGCACCAGGGCGAACTGGCCGCCGAGCAGATGGTATTCCGATTCATTGTCCGTGAAAAGTTGCCTGAAGGCTTGCGCGGCGGTCTCCAGAGCCGGCGGCAAGGGAAAGGTCGAGCCCGAACCACCACCGGGATCGGGGCCGGGCCCCTCGGGGGCGGTGTTCGGCGCGAGCTGACGGATGGCCTCATGGCCGGCCGTTTGCGATCGCTTGCTCGTCCTCCCCATTCCGATCCTCCAGCCCGCACGGATCGGCGGGGGTGTTGCTTGTCACGCGCGCTTCAGGGGCCCTTCCCGGTAGTGCCTGTTGATCCAGTGAGCCCGCGTGCCGTTGAGCTCGGCGAGGACCGTGTCGAAATCGATGCCGTTGAAATAGCGGTCACGGAGGGCTTCGATCGCCCGTCCGCACTGCGTGATGCTGCTTTTGGGAAAGCGGGCGAGATTGAAGAGGTCGATGCGCGCTGCCTCAGGGAGCGCCGCCGTTTTGCGACGCAATTCCTCCTCGGCCAGGGCATGCGCCGCGCCATCCGCAGGCAGCTCCGTCCAAGGTAGATGCGGGCCGACAGTCATGGCAAGAAGCGTCGGACGCAACCCCGCGACGCCCAACCCACGGCCGGCGAGCGTCGCAAAGCCAGCCGATCCCGCGTTCAGGACCGCCTCCATGTCCGCGAGATCGGCCTGACGGCGGGCGACACTGGTCTGCAATGCACTTTCCATGAGCAAGGCAAAAACCAGGCGCCGGAAGCCCTCATCCGTGGCGCCCGAGCGCGGGACCACGTTCTGATAGTAGATATTGTAGTCGTTGACGAGCTCGCGCGACACCTCCGGATTGGCGGCGGAAGGACCTGGCTCGTCAGCGCCCGCCGCGATCATGGCCTCGAGCCCGGCGTGCGGCGAGACCACCGATTGATCGAGAGAAAGGGCTGCGAGAGCGGTCCCTCCGCCGTCAAGGCAGCGCACCGCAGTTGCGAGACGGCCTGTCGCCGTGGGGCGATAGCTGACCTCGCCGATCCCTGCCGTCACGACTGCGGGCGCGCCATCGTTCTCGGCGAAGGACCATTCGAACGACTGCACGGACGCGGCCAGTGCGCCATCCGTGATAAAGACGACGAAAGTATTGTCCCTACCGATGACAACTGGCGATGTGATGAAGGATACAACGGCTGAGCGCCCGTCGGCCGAAAGCCCAGCCTGCCCGAGATCGGAAGCCTGATAATTCTCCGGAATACGGCTTTCAGTCTTGCGAACGGGCATGATCGATAAAAACTCCGATCCGATGTCCATACGGCATGGTGATATGCTACCCGAGCCAGCCAATGATGACCAGCAAAATAACCACACCGGTTGCTGGCATGCTGACATGAAGCGAGGAAGACACTGGCGCCAACGCTGCGCTAATCCGCTTCCGAGAGCCGGCGAGATGATTGCCCTCTAGTGAATTTCCTGATCACTCCGGGGATAAAGCGGCGCTTGCCTCATGGTAGTATTTATGCCAGACGTCATGTCCCCGCTCCTCGCTGCCGCGACATGAAAATGACAGAAATCGGCTATTTATCAGAACCATACAAAAAAAATCGAGGTGGAGGTTCGTATCCTAAGAAATAAGACGTCGCCGGGTGGCTGGGCAGACAACCCGACGTCTAAAATTTGGATAAGTATAAATTTGTGGGCGGGGGGAACAAATACGTATCCGTGGCAACGTTTTCGCTGTGCTCTGGGCCCTCGCCCTGTTTGCGGCCGCATTGCAGGCGCGGCCTTTCCTGTCAGGCTTCAGGCTGACGGCTGATGAAATACAGTTTCACTATCTTTCGCTTAAGAATACGCTTGCGCAGAATATTCAATTCCTGAGCGAGAACGCCGCGCAGCAAGGTCGGGTTGGACAGTTCATTCTGTTGCCCGTCAACATGCTGGCCAGTGATCTGGCTGCGGTTCCCTGGGCTCGGGTCGGCTTCCTTGGGGCATGGGGCGGGCTGATGTTGCTCACCGCGCTCTGGGTCGGCCGCCAAAGTCGATCAAGGGCATTTGCCTTGCTGATCTTCCTGGTGCTGGTCACATACCAACGCCTTGGGTTCGATCACATGCCGCCGAACAGTTACCCGCTTCAGAACACGGTGCCGTTCTTGCTCATTCTGGCATCGCGCATGGCTGGCGGAGGCCAGCGTTCCCTGGTGACACAGTGCATGCTCGGCGTCGTCCTCTGCTTCAGCATGGCGATCAGTGAGTATGCCTGGGTGTTCGGGCTTGGGGTCGTCGGCTGCGAGTATCTCGCGAATTTCTCCCGCGGAAAGGAGGAGGGCCTCGCCGGACTAAGGTCCAGCCGGCTGGTGCTCGACGCGTCAGCCATCACCACGGCGCTGGTGGTCTACCTTGGCTATCGGTTCGTGCATCCCTCCCACTACGCCAGCAATTCTCCGGATGGCGTCTGGAATCTGGGAGCGATGGCCTGGACGTCGTTCTTTCACATCCTGAATGGGACCGTCCTGCTCCCGATCCAACGGACGCACTTCACTTTGGCACCGTGGAAAGCGCTTGCTGCCTGGGGTGGTATGTCCGTGTTGACCGCCGGGGTGGCATGGGGGGCGTTCCGGTATCTCGAGCGTGATCGGCCCTGGCTCATGATTGCCGTCGTGGGCCTTCTGTTCAGCCTGTATGTGACGCTACCGGTCGCGATGACCGTGCGGCATCAGACCTGGTGCGTCGAGGCATGGCCCTGCGCATATCTGGACACGCGCTCGGCCTTCCCTGGCCTTGCCGTTGCGCTCATTGGGATATGCGGCTGGCTGCTCCGCTTTGGCCGGGGCATGCAGGTCGCCCTGGCAATCGCTCTCGGTTTGGGGGCGGGTACCACGTATCTCTACAATCTTTGGTTTTCGCAGGAGATCGAAAGCGTCACGAAGGCGTGGGAGCGCGCCGACGCCTTGGCGTGCCTCCCTCCGTCCTTACTTCCGGCCGATGAAGCCCTCTTGAAAACCGTGGATCCACGCGGCTTGATCAGTGTTCATCCGAATTTCCCCCACGCGGACTACTGGCGCGTCTACATCGCGAGCCGAAGCGCCACTTGTGCGGGGGCGGCGCATTGAAGCCTATGGCAGATGCTTCGGTGCCTTCTCCTCACCGGTCAGGATTTCCGCGCATCGCGCCGCCGATTCATCGGGCAGGTCCGCGCTTCCGGCCGCCAGATGCCTGACGATCTCGGTTCGGCATAGATCGAGGCGGGCGGCTGTGACCTCGGCCGCCTCGTGCGCGGGCTGGACCTCGGCTCGCCGGCCGGGGCCGGGTGAATAGCCGATCCGCTGCCTCGTCTCGGAGATGTCCCAGCGCGAGCCGGGATTGTCCGAAACCAGATTGAGCACACTTGCGCCGTTCACGGGTGCGGTCAGGGCCTTCTCTATCCCCTCGCAGAAATCCTCACCGCCTAGCCACATTTCCTGTGACCAGCGCCGCATGGACGGAAGCCGGCGCCCGGCATCCAGGGGTTTAGCGACAACCATGCCAATCCTGAGCGCGATGAAATCAAAATCACCGGCCTCGGCCAGCGCGATGCCGGCGCGCTCGATCGCCAGTTTGGACATGCCGTAGGGGTTGATGGGGGCTGGCTCGCGATGGACTGTGATGGGTCCTTGCGTGAACCTGTGACCCGCCATCACCCAGTTCGAGCTGAGGAACACGAAGCGTTTCACGCGCCGCCGCGCCGCCGCCATGAGCCGCAGGCTCAAGTCCAGGTTGAGCTCCTGGGCTTCCTGCCAGGTCGTTCCCGGCCCGCGATGGCCCGCGCAGTGCAGAATGGCGTCCACGCCATCGAGGAACCCGTCCCATTGCGCGGCGGGTTGTGTCAGGTCCGCGGCGATGCCATCGGGAATGGTCGCCACGTCGGTCGCGACCACGTCATAGCGGGCGGCTTGCCTCAGATGCGTGACCGCCAGACGTCCAAGCCTTCCTGCGGCCCCCGTGACAAGAAGGCGAGGCAGAGGGGGGTGCGTCTCTCGGGCCGAGGTTGTCATCTCAGGACGTGCCGAGGTCGAGCTTCGAGTCCGAGGCATCGCGCAGGGCGTCGCCGACGAAATTGAACGCAAGCACCGTCAGGAAGATCGCAAGGCCTGGAAACACGCTCATCCACCAGTATTGCCAGTGGGCCATGCCCACCGAAATCATATAGCCCCAGCTTGGCGCGGGCGGCCGCACGCCGAGGCCCAGGAATGAGAGAGAAGACTCGGTAATGAGCGCCGTGGAGCCGCTCAACGAGGCGTAAATGATGAGGTTTCCGGTGACATTCGGCCAGAGATGCCGCGTGATGATGCGCTGGTCGGTGGCGCCGAGCACGATCGCCGCCTTGACGAATTCCCGTCCCCGCAAGCCCAGGATTTCGCTGCGCACGATGCGGGCAAAACCCGGGGCCTTGGCAATCGCGATCGCCATCGCGGAGTTCTGCACGGAAGGGCCGAGAATGGCGACGATCGCCAGGGCAAAGATGAGGAACGGGAATGCCATGATGGCATCCATGATCCGCATCAGAACGATGTCGATCCAGCCGCCGACGTAGCCGGCGATCAGCCCCACGGTGGCGCCAACGATAGCCGCGCCGGCGATCGAGTAGCCGACGACCTGCAGCGAAATCTGTGATCCCCAGACGATCCGGCTGAAAATATCGCGACCGATTTCATCCGTGCCGAACCAATACTTCCAAGACGGCGCCTGGAGCGCCCGCGTCAGGATGCGCTGGGGCGGATAGGGCGCGATCCAGGGCGCGAACAGCGCCGCGGACACGACGAGTATCAGGAAGATAAGCCCGAGGACGCCGAGCTTGTGCGTCGCGAAGCGGCGCATGTAGCGCTGTGTCGGCGACAGGGGAGTGATGATTGGAGGAGCTGCCATCGCCATTGCATCCTCCTCAATATTCGATGCGGGGATCGACGACGGCGTAAAGCACGTCAACAATAACGGAGACCAGAAGAACGCAGCAGACGCTGAAGAGCACGGCCCCTTGTATGGCGGGATAGTCGCGCGAAAAGATGCTCTCGACCATCATGGAGCCGAGCCCCGGCAAGGAGAACACGGATTCGACGACAACCGCTCCGCCGAGCAGTGCGCCGGTCTGCAACCCGACGACGGTGATCACAGGGATCAGCGCGTTACGCAGGCCGTGGCGGAAGACCACCCTCATCTCCGAGGCGCCTTTGGCGCGTGCCGTCCGGATGAAGTCGAAGCTCAAGACTTCGAGCATGGCGCCGCGCACCTGCCGCATGATCAAGCCGGCAAAGGACGTTCCGATCGTGATCGTCGGCAAGATCATGAGCTGGAGGTTGCGCAGGGGATCTGTCGTGAATGGCACGTATCCGGATGACGGCAGCCACCCGAGGTGCAGGGAGAAGACGATGATCAGCAGGATTCCGGCCCAGAAGAAGGGCATCGCAACGCTCGCCATCGAGAGAACGCTGACGACGACGTCGGCCGCGCTGCCCCGCCATTTCGCGGCGACGACGCCCGCCGGCACGCCGATGGCGATGGCGAGAGCAATGGACATGAGACACAGCTGAAGCGTGACGGGAATCCGGCCGATCAGCATGTCCAGCACATACTGGTTGCGGTAGAGCGAGCGCCCGAGATCTCCGCCGAGAATGGTCGTGAGCCAGCGAAAATACTGGACCGGCAAGGGATCGTTCAGTCCGAAGCGGATGCGTGCGGCTTCACGCTCGGCCTCGCTGGCTGTCTCCCCGAGCAGCGCGTAGGTGGGGTCTCCAGGCAGCAGGTTCGTGATCGCGAAGACGATCACTGAAGCCAGGAACAGGACAGGCAGCATCTGCGCGAGCCGGCTCAGGAGAAATTTCGGGATCTTGGCCATCGCTGTCTCAGAACATCTCGCTTAGTCGGGATTTGTCGCTGACAATGGCCGCGACGAAGGGCAGGACATAGCCGAAGTGCTCGAACATCAAGGCTCGCGTCCGTGCCGGATCGCCTGCGATGATGGCCTCGGCGAGCTTTTCGTGGAGGCGCAGGTTGTAGTCCGGCACGCGCATGTCCCGCTGCATGTGGCAGACGCGCTGCACATAGCGGACATGCTCGCTGATGCCATTGAAAGTCTGCAGGATCAGCTTGTTTTTCGACGCCCTCACGATTGCGGCGTGAAATTCGTAGTCGGTCGAAAGCCATTCGGCTGGCGAATGCAGCCCTGTCCGCAGTCGTTCCGCGAGTGATTTCAGCAACTGGACTTCGTCATCCGTGATCCGCTCGGCGGCAAGGGCCGCCGCTTCGGTCTCCAGCCCCCGCCGCAGTTCCACGATGTCGTAGAGCCCTTCGGGGTAGGTCTGAACCGCATAGCGAAAGAAATCCTCCAGAACCAGCGAGTTAAGCGGATTGACCGTTGTTTGCTTGCCTTGCTGGACCTTGACTATTCCCATGACACTGAGATGGTCGATAGCCTCGCGCGCCGTCGGTTTGCTTACGTTGAACTGCCGAACGATCTCGGCTTCCGGAGGAAGCGCATCCCCGGCCTTCAACGTGCCGTTGATGATCCACTTCGTAATCTCCTGGGCGACGATCGATGACAGTCTACGCCGGTCGCTGATCCTGGCTGCTACCACGGGCCTGTCCCTTTTCTCTCTCTACCTTTGTCCATCATGTCCGTCGCCTTTCCCGGCGGCGGGTTCGTGCCCCCAATAGCGTAGTTCCGGGCAGCGGTAAGCGACGTCCTTCCACACGCCCGCGATTTCCGCGGCCCTGCGCACGTGCTGTGCTGTATCCGCTGTCAGCGTGAAACCCCTCTCCGCCGCGCGCCGGCGCGCTTCGCGCGACCGATCGCCGGGAAGCATGACCGTATCGACGCCCGGCAAAGGGGGACATGTCACGACGCGGTCCCGATAGGCGGCGAGGCGTTCTTCGTAGTCTCCGAGCGACATCAGTTTCTCGACCGAGAAATAGATGGAGAACAGGCTGTTGGTGCTGGGCCTCGCATCCCCCGCGGTCGCGACGATCGTCGAGAGGATCTCGCTGAAGACCGAAAGGCCGAAGCCCTTGAAGCCGCCGAAGGTCATGACGGCGGCATCGCCCGCCATGAAAGCCGCCGGGTCGGTGGTAACCGTGCCGTCGGTTTTCACAAGGCATGGCGTATCCAGCGACGTCCCTCGATCATGGGCCTGCTTAATCGTGCTGCCCGACACCGCCGACGTCGCGCAGTCGAGGACGATCGGCTCGTGCGGCGTGGCGCCAGGCAGGCCGAGCGCGATCGGGTTGGTGTTGAGGCGCCCCTCGCGTCCCCCATGCGGGGCTACTGGCCCGCTCTGCGGGATGCCCTGGCCAAAATGGAGCGACCCCACGTTGCGATCCGCGGCGATTTCAGCCCAGCGACCATTGCGGCCGAGATGGCCGGAGCCGGAAAGGCAGACGATGCAGCTTCCATCACGCGCCGCGCGTTCGGCGCCCAGACGGGCAGCAAAGGCGCCGGCGATCTGCCCGAAGGCGCGGTTGCCCGCAATGCGAACGAGGCCACCCATGTCGCTTTCGATCGTGGGGCGAGCCAGACCATCGACCTCGCCGCGTTTCAGCCTCTCGACATAGAAATCGACCTGCCGCGACCCATGGGTGTCGTGGCCGGAGAGATCCGCGTCGACGAGGGCGTCCGCCACCTCTTTGGCGATGTCGTCCGCGCAACCCGCGGCCCGAAAAATCAGGGTCAGAATATCGACGAGATCATCAGCTTTGAACGGGCTGGTCCGCATGGGCATGGTTCCTCTCACCGCCCCGTCATATCGCGCCGGTCATCGGGACCCAATCAGGGCGCCGGGCGTCGCGAGGCCAGCTCCCATAATAGTCACCCATCTTCTCGAAGTATTCGGCGTAGAAGCGTAGCTTGTCCTGGTCGATGACGACCCCCAGGCCCGGCCCCTGGGGCACGGCAAGCATGCCGTCCTTGTAGGCCATCTTTCCGCCCTCGATGATGTCGTCATCCAGATAGTGGTAGTGGGCGTCGCCCTCGAAGGTCATCTCCGGAATGGAGGCGGCGGTATGGATCATGGCCGCCAGCTCGATGCCGAACTCCGTACCGGAATGCATGGCCATCCCGAGCCCGAAGGTGCGGCAGACGGCGATGAGCTCCAGGACGCCGCGCGGACCTTCCCAGTAGTGCAGGTCGGTCAGGATGATATCGGCCGCGCCCAGCCGAATGCCCGGTGCGAGGTCGTCGAACTTGGCGGGATACATGTTGGTCGCGATGGGGATGCGCACCGCGGCCTTCACGGCCGCATTGCCCGTCAGCCCCCAGGACGGATCCTCGTAGAACTGCAGGCCGAGCGGCTCGAGGCGTTGCCCGATCCTGGTCGCGGTCGGCACGGACCAGACCCCGTTGGGATCGATGCGCAGCCCGAAACGGTCGCCGAGCCGCGCCCGGCAGAGCTCCATGGCGCGGGCCTCCTCCTCGGGGTCCATCACACCGGCCTTGAGCTTCATGGCCTTGACGCCCAGCGTCTCATGCAACTCGACGCAATGCTCGGCGACATCCTCCGCGCAGGTATCATCACCACCGCCGGGCCTGTCGTAGCGCCAAAACAGATAGCCAATGAACGGCACGGACTGGCGGATGGCGCCGCCGAGCAGTTCATGTACGGGGCGGCCGAGGGCCTTGCCCTGGATATCGAGACAGGCCATCTCGATGGCGGCATAAATGAGCGCGTTGGAGATATAGTAGGTCGAACGCAGCACGCGCAGCTTGATGGTATTGAGATGGAAGGGGTCGAGCCCAATGATGTGCGGCCGAAATTTTTCCATCGCGCGCCGTTGGTCTCCGCCGCCGACCTCGCCGAGACCTACGATGCCCTCATCAGTAATGAGCTCGACGATCGTGCGCTGAAAACGTCCGGGATGGACACCGCGATTGTGTCGCAACTTGGCGTTCAACGGAATGGCGGCACAGGTTACGCGGAAGTCGACGATCTTCATGATGGCTCAACTCGCTTATGTCTGCTGACGGCCGGCAAAACGGTAGTCGCGGATTGCCGGCTATGCGGTGTCGGATCTCCGGCTCGCGCCGACCATGTCTTCACGACTGAAAGACCGGAGGCGCGAGGTCCGGACGGGCGTGATGGCGCCAAGTCGCGGTCGTTCTGGTTGCGGTCGCTTTGGTCGCGGTGGTCTATGCGAGCCAAGCCTCCGCCATATTCCAGACGCCGCCGCCATCGACGTTCAGATTGCGCAGGTTTTTTCGGGCGACGTGGCGAGCATCTCTGAAGAACAGGAATGCATAGTAGGACTTGTCGATCAGGATATTCTGCACGTCGAGATAATATTTCTTGCGTGTATCCCTGTCGAGATGTGTGCGGCCGGCATCGACGGCGGCGAACAATTGCTCATCCCTCTCGATCAGGGAGAAGTTCTGATTGGCATTACGTCCGTAATGGAAATCATAGATCTGCACGGGATCCGGCCGCGGGACATTGAAACGCGCCATATAGATATCCCATCCGCCGGACTGGCGGATGGCGCCGACGGCGCTGCGATCCGGCGCGTTGATCTCGACCTCGATGCCCACATCGGCGAGCTGTTGCTGGATGACCTGGGCGATCTGGGTGTCCGGTTCACGCTGAATGATCAGCATGGAGAGTTTCAGGCCCTTGCCGTGGCCCGCCTCGGCCAGGAGGCGGCGGGCTTCCTCGACATCGTGAGGCGGGATCTTCGGCAGTTCCGGATTGTAATCCCAACCGGAGGGCGCGGCGGGCCCGCGCGCGACCGCTCCATAGCCGTCCGCCACGAGATCGAACAGGAAGGCCCGGTCGACCGCGAGACTGACAGCACGGCGAACGCGGGGATCGGTCATCGGAGCGCGCCGCGTATTGAACGCGAGCCACTGCATGACGCCCGGCGGTACCTTCAGCAGGGACAGATTGGGGTCGCGCTCTATACCGGGGTACTCATTGGGGGGAATATTGTCGGCCACATGCACGGAGCCGGCTTTCACCTCGATCAGCTTCACGGCCGGGTTGGTGATGAAGCGCACGCGCAGATTGTCTGCATAGGGAAGGGCCTTGCCGTCGGAGCCCTGGCGCCAGTAGGATTCGTTGCGGCGCAAGTCGACGTGGCTCCCCACCACCCAGTTCTGGAACACGAAAGGCCCCGTGCCGACAGGCTTGAGCCCGTAGTCCGCGACGCTGTTCGCCTTGAGTGCCTTGGGCGAGGACATCATGCCCGGCTCGACCGAGAAGGCCGCGAGCATACCGGCATTGATCCCATCAAGAACGATCTTGACGGTCAGATCATCCACCACCTCGACCGCCTTGATGCCGAGAAGATCGACAGCGCGTGTGGCGCCGACGGCTGGATCGCGTGTGCGATCGAGATTGACCTTGACTGCCTCAGCGTTGAAGGGCGTGCCATCATGGAACTTGATGCCCTCGCGCAGATGAAAGACGATGCCGCGTCCATCGTCGGTGACGTCCCAGGATTTCGCGAGCGAAGGGGAGAGGCTTCCGTCTTCTTCCTGGATCAGAAGGGTGTCGAAGATATGCCCGGTCGTATAACGGTCGCTTGTCGGCGCGTTGCCCATCACCGGATCAAGGCTGCGAGGCTGCACGTCGGTCGAGGCCACGATGGTCCCGCCGCGTTTCGGCGCCTCCTGAGCCAAGGCCGGCAACCCTGCTACCAAAACTCCTGCGCTTACTCCTGACTTCAGCAATGCCCGCCTGCTGATGCCCGACGTTGTCATTGGCGCGTCCTCCCGTTTGTTTTCTACTTATCTAGATATCTTCGCAAAATTTTCTCGTCAAGTGGGTGGGGATCCTCGCGTTCGCCGACGGGTGCGTTACCAGCTGTTCAAATAATACGTATATATTTCAGATATTTATATTGATTTCTATGGCCCCCGATTTTAGGTGCGGCCGAAGACGGGCCTTCGTATTGACAGAAAATGTCAACATATCTAGATATCTAAAACAAGGAACCGGAGGAAACCATGCAGCCAATCCCCACGATCAATAGACCCAGGGCGGAACTCGTCGAGGGCTTGAAGGACATCGGCACAGCGAAGCTCTCGAGCGTCATCTATCGCATGGGCTATCAGAACGTCTTCATGGCCGGGCCTGCAAGAGCGCATGAGCCGGGGCGCACCGTCGCCGGGCCGGCGCTGACCTTGCAGTTCATGCCGAAACGACGGGACGTCTATGGGGACGACGAGTACGGGAATCCCGAGGCGCAGCTTCACCGGCATGTGCTCTATCAGACCGAGCCGGGCGACATCGTCGTGGTCGATGCGAGGGGCTGCATGACCGCCGGCATTTTCGGCGAGATGATGCTCGCCTACTTCAAGGGCCGGGGCGGAGCGGGCATGGTCGTTGACGGGTGCATCCGCGATTTCCCCAATGTCAGCAAGCTCGAGGTGCCGCTGTGGGTGCGTGGCTTCACGCCGAATTTCCATACCCAGACCGATCTCATGCCGTTTGCCGTGAACGTTCCGGTGGCCTGTGGAGGCGTGCTCGTTCTGCCGGGCGATATCATCGTCGCGGATGACGACGGGGCGATCGCCGTGCCAGCCGTCGCCGCTGAGGAGCTCCTGCAGAAGGGCTCGATCTGGCACGAATGGGAGGACTATTCCCGCATCCGTCTGCTCGAGGGTGGGGATCTCCGGCGTTATTATCCGCTGGCCGAGGATGCACGCGGTGAGTTCGAGGCCTGGAAAGCGGCGCAAGCCCAATCCGTCAGTGGCTGAACGGTGACCGGACAGGCACGGTTTTGGGAGGACTTTCGGCGATGCTGAGGCGAACGGCGGCATCCGTGCACGACTATCGCCTTACGGCGCAATCCATCCTGCCACGGACGCTCTTCGAATATGTCGATGGCGGCGCGCTCGATGAATCGACGCTCGCCCGCAATACGGCGGATTTCGAGGAGATCTACATTCGCCAGAAGGTGCTACGCGGCGAAAAGGTGGATCCGGCTGGGCCTGTGCTTGGTCATACCGCGCCTTTTCCCGTGGCGCTTGCGCCGATCGGATCGCTTGGCATGCTCTATCCGCAAGGGGAGATCCTGGCTTTTCAGGCCGCGCACGCGGCCGGTATCGGTGCCTGCCTGTCGAGTTTCTCGGTGTGCAGCATCGAGGAGGTGATGCCGGAGGTCGGCGACGGGGATGCCTTTCAGCTCTATGTGCTCAAGGACCCCGGCCGAACGGAGGAAATTCTCGCGCGCGCCACGGCGGCGGGGTTCAGGAACCTTGTCATCACCGTCGACACCACCCATCCGGGCATGCGTGATCGGGACCTGCGGAACGGATATAGGTCGGCGGCCCGGCCGCCCCTCAGCATGCTGCTCGATTGCGCTATGCACCCCCGATGGTTCGCGCGGTCCTGGCGTTCATTGGGACGGGGGCTCGGCAACTTCGCGCATTGGGATGGCGTCGGCAGCGGGCTCATCGCGCAGGCAGCCTACATGTCGCGGCAGCTCAAGACCGATCTCACTTGGAGCGATATCGAGGCTGTGGTGAAGCGCTGGCCGGGACGGGTGGTGGTGAAGGGTGTCACCGATCCCGAAGATGTGGCGCGTGCCATCGGCATCGGTGCCGACGGCGTGGTCGTCAGTAACCATGGAGGGAGGCAGCTCGACGGCGTCATGTCCTCGATCGCGGCCCTGCCCGTAATTGCGAGCCGTTATTCCGGCGAAGTCGAAATCCTCTTCGACAGCGGCATCAGGCGCGGCAGTCATTTGCTCAAAGCCCTGGCGCTGGGCGCGGACGGCTGCCTATTGGGTCGAAGTTACGCCTATGGTCTTGCCTCGGCCGGAGCGGACGGCGTCATCGCCGTTCTCGAGATGCTGAGGAAGGAGCTCACCATGAGCATGGCGCTCGCGGGCGTCACATCCGTCGAAGACATCAAGAAGCGCCACATGGCATGCGTCTCCTTGCGTGAGGCTCGACCCAACGTGAGCGCACTGGTTGGGTTTTCATAGAGGAGAGTTGAATATCCCGGCCGATTGCTTTCGCGGCCGACCAATGAACAACCCGGCCAAGGTCCGCCGGATTGAGGGGCTGATGCCGCACATGGCCATGATCGCCTTCAAGTCCCGCATGACAGGATCACCGATCGGTCGAAATGACGGCCTGAAAGCGCGAGGCCGAGCGGGGGCCTCGGCTTAGCGCCAATGAACGGCCATTAGGTGCCTGCGAACTTGCTGTGCTATGCGGCTTCGACACAGAGGCCGCTATCATGACCACGACCGACGACCAGGCATCATTGCCCACGACGATCCACCCCGCTCTGGCTTCCGCCCTTGAGGCGAGGGGCTACAGCCGGCTGACGCCTGTCCAGATGGTGATGGTGACTGGCGATCACGGCGATGCTGACCTTTTGGTCTCGGCACAGACCGGGTCCGGAAAGACGGTCGCCTTCGGTATCGCGATCGCCTCGACGATGCTTGGCGACGCTGACCATTTCGAGCCCGCCGGGCGGCCTCTCGGCCTGATCATCGCGCCAACGCGTGAACTCGCGATCCAGGTGCAGCGCGAACTCGACTGGCTCTACGGGGAAGCGCGGATCAAGACAGCGACTTGCGTCGGGGGCATGGACATGCGTAACGAGCGCCGCGCGCTGGAGCGCGGTGCGCATCTCGTCGTCGGTACGCCGGGACGTCTGCGCGACCACATCACAAAGGGTGTGCTGGACCTCAGCGCGCTTCGCGTAGTCGTGCTCGACGAGGCCGACGAAATGCTGGACCTCGGCTTTCGCGAGGACCTCGAATTCATCCTCGGCGCCGCGCCGGGAGGGCGCCGGACGCTGCTGTTCTCGGCGACGGTGCCGCGCGGTATCGCGGAACTGGCCAAGACCTTCCAGAAGGATGCGGTTCGCATCGCGGCGACCGCTTCCACTGAGCAGCACACCGATATCGAGTACCAGTTGGTCCTAGTGCGGCGCGAGGAGCGTGAGCATGCTGTCATCAACACGCTGCTCGAATCCGACAGCGCAAGCGCGCTGGTCTTCTGCCACACGCGCGAGGCGGTCCGCCACCTGACGGCGCGGCTGGCCAATCGCGGCTTCTCGGTTGTTTCGCTGTCGGGCGAGATGGCGCAATCGGAGCGCTCCAGCGCCCTGCAGTCGATGCGTGACGGGCGCGCCCACGTCTGTGTGGCGACTGACGTCGCGGCGCGTGGCATCGACCTGCCGAACCTCGACCTCGTGATCCATGCGGATGTGCCGAGCAATCCCGCGACCTTGCTCCATCGCTCCGGGAGAACCGGCCGCGCTGGACGCAAGGGTGTTTGCGTACTCATCGTGCCCGAGAACAGGCGTGGCGCGGCGCAGCGTGTGCTGGCACTGGCCAGGCTCACCGCCACCACGCGCGCCGCGCCCGGAATTGCTGAGATCGAAGCCCGCTACCGCAGGCAGATCCTCGACACGGCCGTCTCTGCCGCCGAGCCCGACGAAGCCGAGGCGGCCTTCGTGACGGAATTGCTCGCGCGGGTAACCCCGGAGCGCATCGCGGCCGCTTTCCTGCGCCAGCAACTCGCGGCCCGCCCCGTGCCGGAGGATCTCTCTCCGCTACCCCTGGCCGATTTGCAGGCAAGAAAGCCCAGACGCGACAGGATCGGCGAGGACAGGCGCGGTTCCGCTGCGGTGCGCGAGCCGCATGGATCGGAGACGGAGGGCGGCGTCTGGTTCACGCTTTCGCTCGGCCGCAGGCATCGGGCCGACCCCAAGTGGCTGCTCCCGATGATCTGCAACGCCGGCGGCGTCTCGAAGCGCGATGTCGGCTCGATCAGGATCGACGACACGGAAACCCGCTTCGAGATATCCCCCGACAAGGCAGCCGGTTTCGCCGAGCATTTGAGGCGGCCTGGCAGCCTTGAGAAGGGTGTGGTCATCGCACCGGCCGGGGACGTGCGGACAAGCCGGCGGCAGGCCAAGCCCAAGTTCAGGAAGGACGGAAAGGCTGTGAAGAAGCCTGCGCCACACCGAGGCAAGGCCGCGCCCACGGATCGTGACCACGCTCGCAAGCATAAGGGTAAGCCGAAACGTCAGGCCTAAATGCGGCCTGACGTCACGCCTGATGTACTGATCCGGCAATATCGCTTCGCCGCTTCGATCGGCGCTTCCATGCATGGAGGAACAGACGACGATCGGCCGATGGGGAGTGGGGGCCCGAAGCGCGTGTGGTGACAGGCTGATGGGCCGGGCGTTCGCTTTGCGATCTAGGGCTGCCCTTGGACTTGCCCAGTCGTGCCGGTGCTATCCCGGTCGTCTCGACGCAGCTGTTGGCAGGCCTTCGCGATGCTGGCTTCTCTCGTGTTTAAGACAAGCCGCCCCCCAACTTTGATGAGAACAAAAAAAGAACATTTTTGTCAGCTCAGATGGCGAAGCCGGCCTTTCCTTGGTGCTGGCATCTTATCGAACCAGTCGGTTCGAAAAAAGGTAG
This sequence comes from Chelatococcus sp. HY11, assembly GCF_018398335.1. NCBI lineage: Bacteria > Pseudomonadati > Pseudomonadota > Alphaproteobacteria > Hyphomicrobiales > Chelatococcaceae > Chelatococcus > Chelatococcus sp. HY11. Next base: position 803,949 of record NZ_JAHBRX010000002.1, on the reverse strand, counting down.
GGCTTGATGGCACAGCTCAGCCTCGCTGAGAAATTGACGATCCTTGCTGATGCGGCCAAGTATGACGCGTCCTGCGCGTCATCCGGCGCCAAGCGGCGCAATTCACGCGACGGCAAGGGCATCGGCTCGACGACTGGCAATGGCATCTGCCACGCTTATGCTCCGGACGGACGATGCATCAGCCTCCTCAAGATCCTGCTGACCAACAGCTGCATCTTCGATTGCCACTACTGCATCAACCGGAGTTCATCGAACGTGCGCCGGGCCCGTTTTACCGTCGATGAGGTTGTTGATCTGACGCTGGATTTTTATCGTCGCAACTATATCGAGGGACTTTTTCTTTCGTCGGGAATTATCAATACGCCCAATTATACGATGGAACAGATCGTGAGGGTCGCGAAGACCCTGCGCGAGGATCACGATTTCCGTGGCTATATTCACCTCAAGACGATTCCGGATGCGGCAGCGGACCTGGTGACGCAGGCTGGCCTCTATGCCGACCGCGTCTCCATCAATGTTGAACTGCCCACCGTGGGGGGCCTGCGGCGGCTCGCTCCCGAGAAGTCCGAGGTACGGATAGAGGGCGCGATGGCCAAGATGCGGTCGGCCATCGAAGACGGGAAGGATGCCCGCAAGCGCTATCGTTCCGCGCCGCATTTCGCACCCGCCGGCCAGTCGACGCAGATGATCATCGGTGCCGATGCGGCAACCGATCAGGATATCGTCTCGCGCGCAGCGGCACTCTACGAACGGTTCGACTTGCGGCGTGTCTACTACTCGGCGTTCAGCCCCATCCCCGACGCGAGCGCTGTCTTGCCCCTCAAGCGGCCCCCCTTGATGCGGGAACACCGCCTTTACCAGTCCGACTGGATGATCCGCTTCTATAATTTCGCGCCCCACGAGGTGAGCGCCGCTGCCGACCCCGCAACCGGCATGCTTCCGCTCGACATCGACCCCAAACTCGCCTGGGCCCTCAAGTTCCGCGAGCATTTCCCCATGGATGTGAATCGCGCGTCTAAAAACATGCTGCTGCGCATTCCGGGGCTTGGCGTGAAAGCGGTCGATGCCATTCTGGCGGCGCGGCGCTGGCAAAAGCTGCGCCTTGACGACATTGGACGTCTGACCGTGTCGGTGAGAAAGATACGGCCCTTTATCATCGCCGCGGACTGGACGCCCGTGGTGCTCGCCGATCAGGCCAATCTTCTGCCGATGCTTCGCGACAAACCCGTGCAGCTCGAACTCTTCGCATCCTGATGCGTGCGATCTGCCTCGATGCCGAAGATGATTTCGAGGGCTGGCGTGTCGCGGCCCGGTCCTTGGCCGCGATCCGTATTCCAGCCCACGAGATCCTGTGGCAAGTCGGCGGTCAGCCTGCGGACCTGTTCGGCACGGTCGCGAGCCCGGCCACGGCCACGGCGCCCATGGCCGTCCCGCGGGACTTCGTGTCGCTTGCCCGCCAGGTGATCCTCAATCGCGATCCCGAGCGGTTCTCGCTCCTGTACGCCCTTCTCCTGCGGATTCTGGACGAGCCGCATTCCCTGCAGAACCGCGCCGACCGGCAACTGCGCCGCATCGAAGCCCTGCATCGCTCCGTCCGGCGCGACATCCACAAGATGCGCGCCTTCGTCCGCTTCCGCGAAGTCGGGGAGGGTAAGGCCAGGCGCTTCGTTGCTTGGTTTGAGCCAGAGCATCATATCGTGCGCGCCAATGCAGCCTTTTTCGTCGAGCGCTTCACCACGATGCGCTGGTCGATCCTCTCTCCCCTCGGTTCTATCCATTGGGATGGTGAAACCCTGGCCGAAGGGCCACCCGCGCAACGGAACCAAGCGATGGGTGACGATCCCGTCGAGGTCGTCTGGAAGGCCTACTATTCGGCGATCTTCAATCCCGCCCGGCTGATGCCGAATGCGATGCTGAAGGAGATGCCCAAGAAATACTGGAAGAACATGCCGGAGACCGCGCTCATTCCGGGGATGATCGCCGGCGCCCGCGAGCGTGAACGCGGCATGCTCGCGGATGCGCGGGCGCTTCCCGTCAAGGGATATGGAGCGGCCACAATCGAGGGGCTGCGCGAGGAGGCCCGGTCGTGCCGGCGCTGCCCGCTCTGGAGACCCGCGACGCAGACCGTGTTCGGCGAAGGCCCGCATGACGCCAGGATCATGATCATCGGCGAGCAGCCGGGCGACCAGGAAGACCAGGCCGGTAAAGCTTTTGTCGGCCCCGCCGGTCAGGTTTTCGACCGCGCTCTGCTTGCCGCCGGCATAGACCGAGCGAGCGTTTATGTGACCAACGCGGTCAAGCACTTCAAATTTGAGCCGCGGGGCAAGCGACGGATCCATGCGCGGCCCAACGTGGGCGAAATCGACGCGTGTCGCTGGTGGGTCGATCAGGAGAGAGCAATCGTAAGGCCGAAGCTCGTCATCGCGATGGGGGCGACAGCCGCCCGAGCCCTCACCGGCCGGACAATGTCGGTCAGTTCTGCGCGCGGCAGGCCGCTCATCCTCGAGGACGGAACAGCAGCGTGGATAACGGTGCATCCAAGCTATCTTTTGCGCCTACCGTCCGAGGCTGAAGCCGATGAAGCGTTCTCTCAGTATGTGGCCGACCTGCGCGGCGCGGTTGCAAAGCTGGAAGCCGCATAGGGGAGGGTGGCGGCACAGGGTTGATGGCCAGATTTTATTGCGCCGGCTGCATCTCCGCGAGGAGGGTCGGGATCAGTTCCGAGACCGTCGGATGAATTGGCACGGCGCGCTGGAACAGGGTGTAGGGTATGTCGGCATTGACGACGTCGAGCAGGCCATGGATCGCCTCGTCCCCCCCGGTGCCCAGGATGGCGGCGCCCAGGATGCGCCGGGTCTCGGCATCGACGACAGCCTTCATGAAACCTGAGGTTTCGCCCTTTTCCACCGCGCGCCCGACCCGGGACATCGGTCGCTTTCCAATCAGCAACGGCCGACCGGTGGCGCGGGCTTGGGCCTCGGTCAGGCCAACACGGCCGAGCGGTGGGTCGACATAGAGCGCGTAGGCCGGTACCCGCTCACTCACCTTCCAATCCTGCCCATCAAGCAGGTTGGCGGCGACAATCTCGAAGTCGTTGTACGCGGTATGCGTAAAGGCCCCCCGGCCGTTGCAGTCGCCGAGCGCATAGACACCCGGCACGCTGGTCTCGAGATGGTCGTCGACGATAATGTATCCACGAGGGTCGGTCTTGATCTTTGCCTTGTCCAGGCCGAGGTCATCGGTGTTCGGTTGCCGCCCCACGGCAACCAGCACATGCGAGCCCACAATCTCGGGCGCGCCGTCTTGACAATCAACGCTCACGGCAACGCCCTGTGCGTGGCTGGCGAAACGAATACACTCCGCGCCAGCGCGGATATGGACGCCTTCCGCCTCCAGTATCTCGCGGATTGCAGCCGAGACATCCTCGTCCTCCCGGCTGATGAGCCTCGGTCCTTTCTCGATCACCGTGACGTCGGCGCCGAAGCGTCTGAACATCTGCGCGAATTCAAGACCGATATAGGATCCGCCGACGATCACGAGATGCGCGGGCACCACCTTTAACTCAACCATGTCGCTATTTGTGAGATAGGGCACCTGGTCGATGCCCGGCATGCTTGGTATCGCCGCGCGCCCACCCACATTGATGAAGATGCGAGCCGCGCTCAGTGTTTCGCCGTTGACCTCCACCTCGTGGGGGCCGGTGAACCGCGCATGGCCGCGAAAGAGAGTACAGCCTTGCATGCCGTCGAGCCAGCTCTCGATGCCGGATCGTCCATCCTGGATGATCTTCTCCGCGCGCGCCTGCACCGCAACCATGTCGATGCCGGGACTGCCATTCAACACCACGCCATATTCGGCGGCGCGCTGCGCCATTCGCGCGGCATAAGCGCTGGCAACCAGCGTCTTGGTTGGCTTGCAACCCGTATTCACGCAGGTGCCGCCGAAATGCTGTCGCTCGATCACCGCGACTTCCAGACCGGCGGTGGTGAGCCGTCCGGCCATGGATGGGCCGGCCTGGCCCGCGCCAATGATGATGGCGTCGAATGCGCGCGCCATCATAGTACCATCACGATGAGGAGGGCACCGATGATCGCAACGGCATCCTCGATGAGCGCGGCCGGCGGATCCTTTCCAAAGGAGGCCGCGAGGCTGCCTCGCACCGATCGCCCGCCGAGCGTGCCGACCACTGCTCCGACAACGCCACAAATGGCGCCAATGACGAGATTGCCCCCGGCCGCGCCGAGGCAAGCGCCACAGAGCGCGCCGACGACGACGCGCGTGCCGAACTGCACCGGCACGGTGCGGCTGGGGGTGGATGGCAGCTGGTCGGCGACCAGCTCGACGAGCGCGAGCACCGTGAAGATCCAAGGCGTCCAGGCATAGCCCATGAAGGCGAGCGGAGTGGCGGAGAGGTTCAGCCATCCGAGGTAAGAGGCCCACGCAATCGCGGCCGGTGCGGTCATGGACCGAAGCCCGGCGACAATGCCGATCAGCAGAGCAAGCAGATAGACCATGCGCACCCTCCAGACGCTAATCGATCAGTGCAGTGGCAATCGCGTCCATATGGCCCCTGAAAGCGCGCATCATCTTGCTGCGTGACTCACTCTGATCCCCGGGGATCATGACTTATGTTCGCGCACCGCGCCAGCGGTAGACTTGAGCGGAACTTCAAGAACCGACACCCAGTCGCCTTGATAGTGAGCGCAGGCGGCGCGGAGGGATCTTTGGGGAGCCCTCGATTCTCTTACCGAACCTGGAAGATAGGGGAACATGGTCCGCCGCTCGAGCATCTCACCAATGCACTTTGATGGATCGCCGATGCGGAGCGCGGCTGGACTTTCACCCCTTCAGTTGGAGAGCTTGGCTTTCACGAGCGCCGGGGTTGCGCGGTAGCGATCGGAGAATAGTTTCTTGAGGTTCTCGATCTTCGGCAGGTCGTTATAGACGATGTAAGGAGAAGTCGGGTTGAGGGTCAGGTAATCCTGGTGATAGGCTTCGGCCGGGTAGAAAGTGTAGGCTGACTCGATCTTTGTAACGATAGCTGCGTTGAAGACCCGAGCCTGGTCGAGCTGCGCTATATAAGACTTCGCGATTTCTGCCTGCTCGCTGTTTTGCGGGAAGATCGCTGTGCGATACTGAGGACCGATATCCGGGCCCTGCCGATTGAGTTCGGTCGGGTCGTGCGCCACCGAGAAGAAGATCTGAAGCAGTTTCCCGTAACTGATCTGGCGTGGATCATAGGTGATCTCGACAGCCTCCGCATGGCCTGTCCGGCCGGACCCCACCATCTCGTAGTGGGCGGTCTCGGCTGTCCCACCGGCATAACCGGAGACAGCACTTCTGACGCCCTGTACCCGCTGGTATATACCCTGCACACCCCAGAAGCAGCCTCCCGCCAACACTGCAGTTTCGCTATTGCTGCCCGCAGCCTCCCTATCAACTGCGGGAGGAGGAATCGCGATGCCCTCCTGGGCCGCAGCCGGGCCGCTTGAAGCGAAGCTGCAAAGTGCGAGAAGCACAGTGCCGGCCAGAAAAGACGGAGCGGACCACATTCGATTTCTCCCATGTCCGGTCAAAGGCTAAGGCTTGCAACGCTGAAGAATGCATGAAGGAACGGGGACATTGGCGTGCCGTCATGCTTCCGAGGGTTTGAAGACAAGTGCGACGCCATTCATGCAGTAGCGCAGTCCGGTCGGTGGTGGCCCGTCATCGAACACGTGGCCAAGATGCCCGCCGCAGCGGGTGCAATGGGCGGCAACGCGGACCATGCCCAACGACCGATCTTCCTCTGTGCCGACAGCTTTGTCGAGCGGCTTCCAGAAACTCGGCCAACCCGTCCCGCTCTCATATTTGGTTGCGGAGGAGAAGAGATCGCGGTTGCAGCCCGCACAGGCGAAGATGCCACGTCGATGCTCTTTGAGCAGAGGACTGGTGAAAGGATATTCCGTTCCGCTCCGCCGCAGCACATCGTATTGAGCGGGCGTCAGCGTGCTGCGCCATTCCAGATCGGAACGCTCCACCTCGAAGGCGGATGACGCGGCTGCCCGGGCGCTTCCGCTCGACAATCCCGTCAAGAAGGCGGCGGTTCCCAGATATGCGCTCTGTCGCAGGAACATCCGTCTCGTCGTCATCGTCCACCCCTCCAACCCAGGGCCGGGCCGAAATGTCTGCTGAACGCGCGTATGTCCAGGAAGGCTATATTGTCCCGGATCCAATGAAAATCACATCTCCTTGAAGACAGGACAGGAGGTGCTCAAACTCCATTTTCTGACGACTACCCGGATAAAGACGCTGGCGGTGGCGAAATGTTTCATGTTGAGGAGTGGTCGTGAAGGATTTCACAGCGCCGCGAGAGAGGACTTGCCCAGAGGGCAATCCCGTTCTGCGACCGCATCAATGCTGTCTTGGGTTGCTTGCCGGATCTCCTCTATTCAAGGGACATCACCGACCCGCAATCCAGGCCGATTATGCGGACAAATGTTCCGCAGCGGCGGCCAGCGCGCACGACCTTAGAGACTTCGCACAATCGCCGCCCCTTGCGTTCGATCTTTCGCCGTGAAAGATCTCTTTCACTCCGCGCCGCGTTGGCGATGGTTGAAACGGGACTGCCATAGGGGTCGCCATGCCGAGCAAGACGAATCCGGGATTTCTCGACCGGGTCCGGCAGAGCCTGCCGGTTCTTCATCCCGCCGAGCGACGGCTGGCGGATTTCCTCCTGAGCTTCCCCGGCGAACTGGCGGCCTACACGGCGACGGAACTGGCCAAGCTCGCCAATGTCTCGGCGGCGACGGTCTCCCGCTTCGTGCAGAAGATCGGCTATGCCACCTATGACGAGGCGCGCCGCCATGTGCGTACGGAACGGCGTTCAGGCGCGGCGCTGTTCATGGTATCCGCCACCACGGCCGGGCCGGACGGCGCGCTGCGCAGCCATCTCGCTCAGGCGCATGCCAATCTAGACGCCAGCTTCGGCGCGATCTCCCAGCAGGAAGTCGACATGCTCGCCCGGCGCATGGCCGAAGCGCGGCGGGTCTGGGTGATCGGGCATCGCACGAGCCACTGTTTCGCCAGCTATCTGGGCTGGCAGGTTTTTCAGGTCCTCGAACAGATTTCCGTTCTGCCACGCGCCGGCGAAACCATGGCCGAGCACATCGCGGCCATGACCCGGGACGATTGCGTCGTCGTGATTGGTGTCGCCCGTCGTGTGCAGACGTTGCCGGCGCTTCTTCGCCAGATTCAGACGAGTGGGGCCTCGATCGCCTATGTCACCGATGAGGGTGTGGAACGCCGCGCCGACATCGACTGGCACTTTCGCTGCCACACGCAGGCCCCCGGACCGTTGTTCGGCCACGCCGCGGTCGTCAGCTTCCTGCATCTGCTCGCCACCCGCGTCATAGAGCTCTCGGGCGTTGAGGGACGGCGACGGTTGAGCCGGATAGAGGCCCTTCACACCGCCCTCGAAGAGCTCTGAGCAGCACCGAAGCGCTCTCCCTGGCTTGAACCGGGCCGCTTTGCCGCAAGTTTCAGCACATCGCTGCATGAAAATGTTCTTTCATGCAAATTCGGCAGGCATTGGGGTTCTCGACGACGAATTTTTCTTGCCGGTCTTCCGTGAAAGATTAATTTCATATGCCAGACGGCTGCAAGCCGCGCCAACTTCCGGGAACAGACGAGGATCCGCAATGAACATGCTCTCTCTCCAACGAATCGGCCGCGCCAGCGCACTTGCGGGCGCCCTGATGACGGTCGCCTTCGCGTCGAGCTTGCCGGCCCTCGCTCAGGGAACGCTGCGCATTGCGATGACGTCTTCCGACATTCCGCTGCCGAACGGCCAGACCGACCAGGGCGCCGAAGGAATGCGCTTCATGGGCTATCAGGTCTTCGAGCCGCTGATCACCATGATCTCTCCTCGGCCGACAAGCCGGTGACCCTGATACCGGGCCTGGCGACCGAATGGGCGGTCAATCCCAATGACAACACCAAATGGACTTTCAAGCTGCGCCCCGGGGTGACCTTTCACGATGGCTCCGCCTTCGACGCCAATGCCGTCGTGTGGAACCTCGACAAGATCCTGAACCGCAATTCCCCCCAGTTCGACGAGAAGCAGTCAGCCCAGGGCAAGGGGCGCATCCCCACCATCACCGCTTACCGGGCGGTCGATCCCATGACGGTCGAGATCACCACCGGCACGCCGGACGCGCTGATCCCTTATGAGATCGCCTGGATCGTCATATCCTCCCCGGCGGCCTTCGCGAAGGCCGGAAGCTGGGACGCCTTCCTGAAGGCGCCGTCGGGCACCGGTCCGTTCAACGTGAAGAGCTACACGCCCCGCGAGCGGGCGGTCCTGTCGCGCAATGACGCCTATTGGAACCCGGAGCGCAAGCCCAAGCTCGACGAGGTCGTCCTCCTCCCCGTGCCGGACGCGTCGGCCCGGGTGGCGGCCCTGCGCTCCGGCCAGGTGGACTGGGCGGAGGCGCCGGCCTCGGACGCGCTCGCCAGCCTTAAGGCCGCCGGCTTCCCGATCGCCTCCAATGTCTATCCGCATGTCTGGCCCTGGCACTTCTCGGTGGTGGAAGGCAGCCCCTGGAACGATATTCGCGTCCGCAAGGCCGCCAATCTCGCCATCGATCGCGAGGGCATGAAGATGCTCCTCGAGGGGATGATGGTCGAGGCTGAGGGCATGGTGCCCAAGAGCGCCGACTGGTTCGGCGAGCCGGCCTTCAAGGTGACCTATGATCCAGCGGCGGCGAAGGCATTGCTGGCCGAGGCGGGCTATGGCCCCGACAAGCGGCTCAAGGTGAAGGCGATCATCTCGCCATCCGGCTCGGGGCAGATGCAGCCCATGCTGATGAACGAGCTCATCCAGCAGAACCTCGCCGCGGTCGGCATCGATGTCGAGTTTGACGTGCGCGACTGGAATGCGCTGCTCGCCAACTGGAGAGCCGGCGCCAAGGATCCCTCCACCAACGGCGCCACGTCCACCAACAGTTCCTATTTCAGCCAGGATCCCTTCACCGCGCTGATCCGCCATGTCGACAGCCGGCTGGTCGCGCCGAAAGGCACGAACTGGGGATACTATTCCAATCCCGAGGCCGACGCGTTGATCGACACCATCCGCTCGGAATTCGACGCCGAGAAACAGCTCAAGGCGATACAGGGGCTCCACAAACATATGGTCGATAACGCGCTCTTCCTGTTTGTCGCGCACGACGTGGCGCCGCGCGCCCTGTCGCCGAAGGTCCGCGGTTTCGTCGCGCCGCAGAACTGGTTCGTCGACCTGACGTCCGTCTCGGTCCAGTAGTCGATGGGGGCCCGCGACCATGCTGATCTACATTCTGAAACGTGTTGGCTATGGCATCCCTGTCTCTCTGTCGGTCAGCGTGGTCTGCTTTCTCCTGGTGCAGATGGCGCCAGGAGATCCACTGACGCTGGTCCTTCCGACTGATGCCTCACAGGAACTGATCGATGCCACCAAGGCGCGCTACGGCCTCGATCAGCCGGTATTCGTGCAGTATTTCTACTGGCTCGCCAATGTCCTGAGGGGCGATTTCGGCGTCTCGATCGCGACCGGGCGGCCGGTTCTGCCGGAGATCGCCGGAGCGCTCGGCTACACGCTGCGGCTCGCCCTGCTTGCCTCGGTGATCGGCATGGTGGCCGGACTGTTCCTGGGCATGATCGCCGGTTACCGGATCGGTTCGCCTGTCGACAAGATCGCGTCGATCATCGCGATTTCCGGCGTGTCCATCCCGCATTACTGGCTGGCCATCGTCCTGGTCGTGATCTTCTCCGTCAATCTCGGCTGGTTTCCCGCGATGGGGGCAGGCACGCCGGGGGACAGCCTGCGGACCCTGATCCTCCACATGATCTTGCCGGCCGTGACACTGGCCGCGTTGCCGGCCGGCATCATCTGCCGGTCTGTGCGGGCCCTGGTGGCGGAAACACTCGGCCGGGAATTCGTCACCGCGCTCATCGGCCGGGGGCTTTCCCAGGGCCGGGTCTTTCTGCACGTGCTGAAGAACGCCGCGCCCACCGCACTCGCGGTGATCGGCGTTCAGATGGGCTACCTGATGGCCGGCTCGATCCTCGTCGAGACGGTGTTCTCCTGGCCCGGCACGGGGCTCCTTCTGAACGGCGCGATCCTGCAGCGCGATATCCCGCTTCTGCAGGGCACCATCCTGGTGCTCGCCATGTTCTTTGTCCTGCTCAATCTCGTCGTCGACCTCCTGCAACCGTTGTTCGATCCGAGGATCCGCCGCTCATGACAACCGCACTCGCCGATCCCTCGACGCCGGTCACGGTCGTCCGCGCGGCTGGCTACTGGACGGGCGTCTGGCACCGTTTGCTGCGCGATCCGGTCTCGGTCGCCTGCATGGTGGTTCTGGTGCTTATCATCGCCGCCGCCATCCTCGCCCCCTGGCTTACGTCCTATGATCCCTCTGTCGGCCGCGTGGTCAACCGGCTGAAGCCCGTCGGAACACCCGGCCATATTCTCGGCACCGATGAGCAGGGCAGGGATATGCTCACCCGTCTGCTCTATGGCGGCCGGCTGTCCCTGATCATGGGGATCATCCCGGTCTGCCTCGCGCTTATCATCGGGGGCGGGCTCGGAACCATCGCCGGTTTCTTGGGGGGCAGGGTCAACACGGCGATCATGCGGGCGACCGACGTGGTGTTCGCCTTCCCCTCGATCCTGCTCGCCGTGGCTATCGCCGGGGCGCTGGGCGCCGGCATTGCCAACACCCTGCTGGCGCTCACCGTGGTGCTGATCCCACCGCTCGTGCGGGTGACGGAAAGCGCCGCGACCCAGGTGCGTGGTTATGACTTCGTCGATGCCGCCCGCGCGTCGGGCGCGGGAGCCCTCACGATCATCCGCGTCCATGTGATCGGCAACATCATGGGGCCCGTGCTGGTCTACGCCTCCAGCCAGCTGTCGGTCGCGATCATCATGGCGGCCGGGCTCTCCTTCATCGGCCTTGGCGCCAAGCCTCCGGCGGCTGAATGGGGACTGATGCTGAATACACTGCGCGCGGCGATCTACAGCCAGCCGCTGCTGGCCGCGCTGCCGGGTGTCCTGATCTTCATGGTCTCACTCTCCTTCAATCTGCTGTCAGACGGGCTGCGCTCGGCGATGGAGATGAAATGATGGACAACTTCGCCAGTCCTCAGCCTGTGCTCGAAGCCATCGGGTTGACAAAGACCTTTCGCGTTCGCCCGGACAGGATCGGCGCCAAACCCCGGTACGTCCATGCTGTCTCAAATGTCAGCCTCAGGCTTTCACCCGGCGCCACGCTCGGCATCGTCGGCGAGAGCGGCTGCGGCAAGTCCACCGCAGCCCGGCTGATCATGCAACTGCTCGATCGCGACGAGGGCGCCATCCTGATCGACGGCGAGGAGACCGCCAATGGCCGCGCCGCCCTGCGCGCCTACCGCCGCGATGTGCAGATGGTGTTCCAGGACAGCTCCGCCTCCCTCAATCCCCGCCTCACGATAGAAGCCTCGATCATGTTCGCGCCCATGGTCCATGGCGTCAGCCGGGACGAGGCAAGGGTGCGGGCTCATGAACTGCTCGGCAAGGTCGGCCTCGATCCGGCCCGCTTCGCCGGACGCTATCCTCACGAATTGTCCGGCGGCCAGCGCCAGCGGGTCAACATTGCCCGCGCTCTGGCGCTGCGCCCGCGCGTCGTCGTTCTCGACGAGGCGGTTTCCGCGCTCGACAAATCCGTGGAGGCGCAGGTGCTCAACCTGCTTCAGGACCTGCGCGCCGAGTATGGGCTGAGCTACATCTTTATCTCGCATGATCTGGCGGTGATCCGGCACATCAGCGACGAAGTACTGGTAATGTATCTCGGCCAGGTGATCGAGCGGGGACCCGTGGCGGACATCTTTGACGCGCCGTTCCACCCCTATACCCGCGCGCTGCTCGCCTCGATGCCGAGCCACGATCCCGCGGCGCGCACCCTTAGCCCGCCGATCACGGGAGATCCGCCGAGCCCGATCGACCTGCCGCCGGGTTGCCGCTTCGCGCCCCGTTGCCCGCAGGCCGCGGACGTCTGCCGCGCGCGCATGCCCGAACTCCTCCTGAAAGACACGCATGCCGCCGCCTGCCACCTGAACGATCCGCGCTCCGGCCACCCCGTCTTCGAGGAGAAAGCCGCATGACAACGCTGATGGCGCTCAAGGATCTGACGGTGCGTTTCCGCGCGGCCGGCGGCGCATCCATCACGGCCGTCGACCGGCTCAATCTGTCGCTCGATCGCGGCAAGGTGCTCGGCCTCATCGGCGAGTCCGGCTCGGGGAAGTCGGTCAGCCTGCGCGCCATCCTGCGCATCCTGCCGGAGCGTCGGACCGCGATCGAAGGCCGGATCGAGGTCGATGGCAAGGATGTGCTGGCGTTGAAGGGCCGACCACTCGCCGATTATCGCGGCGGCACGGTCTCGATGATCTTTCAGGAGCCGGCCACGGCGCTAGATCCGGTGTTCACCATCGGCCAGCAGATCGCCGAGAGCGTCATGCGCCACAAGGGCGTGTCTCATGCCAGCGCGATGGCGCGCGCGCTCGAGATGCTCGAGTTGGTGAAGATCCCCGGCGCCCGCGCGCGGCTCGCCAACTATCCCCACGAGATGTCCGGCGGCATGCGCCAGCGCGCGATGATCGCGCTCGCGCTGTCGACCGATCCGCAATTGCTGCTCGCCGACGAGCCGACGACCGCGCTCGACGCCACAGTGCAGATCCAGGTGATCCTGCTGCTGCGGGAGCTTCAGAAGGAGCTTGGCATGGCCGCCATCTTCGTCACCCATGACGTCGGCGTCGCCGCCGAGATTTCTGACCATGTCGCCGTCATGTATGCCGGGCGTATCGTCGAATACGGCACGGCGAGCGATGTGTTGACCGCACCGCGCCATCCCTACACGCGGGGGCTTTTGTCTTCCACGGTGCACGGCGCGGAGCCGGGGGCGCGGATCAACGCGATACCCGGCATGCCGCCGGATCTCGCGCGGATGCCGCCGGGCTGTGCCTTCGGTCCGCGCTGCGCCCATCGCCACGAGGCCTGCGCGGCTGCTGTCCCGGAGCTTCGTTCGCTCGATGGCATCAGGAAGGCTGCCTGCACCGTCGTCCGCGAGGCCGCATGACAACGCGCCGCATCGCTGTCCTCAATCCGAACACCAACGAGGCCACCACCCGGCTGATGGCTGGCATCGTCCGCGCGCAGGTGCCCTCCGACGTGTCTGTCGAAGCCGCGACCATGCTGCTCGGCCCGCCCATCGTCACCACGGAAGCAGCGCTTGCCGCGGCTGCCGCGCAGATCGTCACGGTCGGACAGTCTCTCGCTCTCAACGGGGTGGACGGATTGCTGATCTCAGGCTTTGGCGATCCTGGCCTTAAGGACCTGCGTCGCAGCGTCGGCATTCCGGTGACCGGTATCGCTGAGGCGGGTATGGCGGAAGCCGGCCGCAACGGACGCCGCTTTTCCATCATCACCACCACGCCGGATCTGGAAGCTTCGCTGCATCGGCTCGTGGCGGAGTATGGCTATGCCGAGCAACTTGTCTCGCTCAGGATCACCGAAGGGCCGGCCGCCGAGATCATGGCCGCCCCGGATCGCCTGGCTGACGCGCTGTCTTTCCTTGCGCGGCGTTGCGCCGACGATGGGGCGGACGCGGTGCTCATCGGGGGTGGGCCACTGGCGGCCGTCGCGGCGCGGGTCAGCATGGCGCTCTCCATGCCAGTCGTCGATCCAGTCGCCGCCGGAGGGCGCCTTACCCTCGCGCGTCTCAGCCAGCGCTTCGCGGCTGAATAAGATGAGCGTGAAGGCCGCGCGTTGTTCGTTCGGCCTCACTCCAACCCGGATGGTCCGTGGATATCCGTTTGACGGCATCCGCTCCGGCCGTCACGGAAGTGCACTTGAAAGTGTCCAGAGATTTAGCGGATTCTCCCGTGATCCGTCGCTATGCGGCCATCAGTCCAATAATTCCTTTCGTGACGCGTTTCTCAAGTGGTTTTCAGCATCTCCACTTGGCGCAGCAAGCCATGAGGCCGCGCCGCCAGAGACGAGCGACGTGTATGCCCCGTCAATGCCAATTCGCGCATGCTGCAATGATCTGCCAGCGCGACAAACCGGCCAGATCCATATCCATGCTATCCCAGTTGTTGACTTGTCTGATAGGAAGCGGGCCGTAATCTGCCTATATTCCCACGATCGGCACGTCATGGTTGTGTCAATCTCGCATTTTTGTTTGACAAATATACAAGTTGTTCTAGCATGACTTGGCTGCCCGTCAGAATGGCATGCCGCGGCGAGATTATCCGTTTGGTTTCGTCGCGCTCTCAAGCAAAATGAGGGATCATTGATATGCGTCGTTTCAGGGCTTGGCTGGCCGTGGCCGCACTTGTCGCGACGACAAGCGCCGTTGCTGCGGCCGATCTGACCATCTGGTGGACGAAAGGCACAAATCCGCAAGAGGACGACGCGCTGAAAGGCGTTGTTGCCTTGTGGGAGAAGCAAACCGGCAAGACCGCCGAGGTCAGCTTTTACACGACCGGTGATACGGAAGCGAAGGTGGTGACGGCCCTCAAGGCCGGAAGCCCGCCGGACCTGACCTTCGATTTCGGCTATGATCTCGCCTATACGCCGACCTGGGCCTATGACGGTCTCCTGGCCGATATGAGCGACGTTCTGGAGCCGATCGCGGACCAGTTCCAGAAGGGGCCTTTGCAATCCGCCTATCTCCTAAACGGCAAGACCAATAAGCGCGCTTATTACGCCGTGCCCTGGGTGCAGATGACGCCCCATGTCCATTACTGGAAGGATCTTCTCGAGAAGGCAGGATATACTGAAGCCGACGTGCCCAAGCAGTGGCAGCCGTTCTTTGATTTCTGGTGTGAGAAGGTTCAGCCGGCCTTGAGGGCCAAGGGCGACCGCATTTATGGTGTTGGCCAGGGATCCTCCACCAGTTCCAATGATCCCTTCTTCAATATTCATCTCGCGCTGAACGCCTTCGGCGCGCAGGTCGTCAATCCTGACGGCCAGTTGCAGATCTCCGACCCGGAGGTGCGCAAGCGGGTCATCGCGGCGCTCGACAGCTATGCCAAGCCGATCCTGTCCAAGTGTTCGCCGCCCGACGCGGTGAATTGGAACGGTGTCGATGACAACGTGTCCTTCTTGAACAAGAAAAACGTCGTTGTCATGAACCCGACATTGTCCATACCCTTGTCGCTGCAGGCCAAGAGCCCGGATGTCTATCGCAATGAGATCCGCACCGTGCCGTGGCCGGATGGCCCGGATGGCAAGCCGACCCCGGCGATGATCTCGGTCAAGCAGGTGCTGGTGTTCCGGGATTCTCCGCATATCGACAATGCGAAATCCTTCCTCAAGCTGCTTCTCCAGCCAGAGAACATCGGTCCCATGCTCAAGGCGACGGGTGGGCGATGGATGCCGGTTATGCCGAAGCTGATCGAGGATCCATTCTACACACAGACGGACGATCCGCACCGGGCCGCCATGGTACGCCAGTTCACCCAGGTGCAGAACGTTCCCTATCCCCAGGCCTACAACCGTCTCTATGCCAAGGTCATGCAGGAACAGCTCTGGCAGAAGGCGATCGGCCGCATCGTCATCGACGGCTGGACGACCGACAAGGCGGTGGATGAGCTCAGCGAGCGCATGAAAGTTCTGCTCGGGAGCTGAACGATGACTTTGAGCGGCGCGGCCCTGCTGCAAGCCAATTCATCACGCAAATGGCTGGGAAGCGGGCGACCGCTTCTCAGCTTCAAGGAGAAATGGGCGCTTTTCTTTCTGATGCCATTCGCCACGATGTTCGTGGCCTTCGTCAGCTATCCCATTCTCTATGCGCTGTTTCTCGCAACGGATCGATCAGCTTACACGCGTGTGATCGCGGATCCGATCTATGCGCGGACGCTTTGGAATACGTTTCTATTCATCGTCATCGGCGTGATGCTGAAGATGCTGCTAGCCCTTGGTCTTTCCAGCTTCTTCGTGTTGCCGGGGCGCGCTATCCGCATCATCGCCGCCTTGTTCATCCTGCCCTGGGCGGTGCCGCATATCCCCTCGATCTTGTCCATTCGCTGGATGCTGAATTCGGAATGGGGGATGATCAACAATCTCCTGTTCCAGATGTTCGGTATTGATGGTCCCGCATGGCTGACCAACCCGAGCTTCGGGATGGCGTCGATCATCACCGTCCATATCTGGAAGTATTTGCCGTTCTGGACTATGATCCTGGTGGCGGCACGGCTCGGTATTCCGAAAGAATTATATGAATCCGCGCGTATCGACGGTGCGGGAAGCATGCAGCAGTTTCGCTACGTCACCTTTCCAGCCATCGCCAATGTCTTCCTGACCAGCACGATGCTGACAACGATATGGTCGCTCGGCGACTTCAACAGCATCTATCTGCTTACGGGCGGCGGCCCCATGGAGCGCACCAACACGCTCGCCACCATGGGCATCCGCTATGCCTTCCGTCATGCCGACTTCCAGGCGGGTATCGTCACGCTGATGTCGGCCCTGCCGATCCTCGTGCCGCTGGTGATCGTGCTTACGCGCCGCCTGCGCCGCAACGCTGATGCGTGAGATCGCCGATGCAAGAGCTCGCCTTCAGGCCGCTTCTCCGGCAGGCCGCACTGATCGTCCTCGGCGCGCTGATCCTGCTGTGGACGCTTCTGCCGCTCTACCACATGCTGATCCTGTCGCTGACGCCGGTGGGGGAGGGGTTTGCTGGCAAGCTCTGGCCCGACGCGCCGACGCTCGACAACTATCGCATCGTGCTGACGCAGGACAATTACTACCTGTCACGCTTCTGGCTGCAACTCGGCAACAGCGTGCTCGTCGCCTTCACCAGTTGTGTCATCGTATTTGCCTGCAGCCTGACAGCGAGTTTCGCGATCACCCGGCTGAGGCCGCGCTTCGCGGGCTTTGCGTCGCATCTTGCCCTTGTTACCTATCTCGTGCCGGCGACGTTCCTCGCCATTCCCTTCTACCAGGTGATGGGTTCCTACGGCCTGCTCGGCAGCCGCTGGGCGTTGATCATAACCATCGCCACCTTTGCCACGCCCTATGCGATCTGGGTGTTGCAGCAGAACGCCGGCAGCGTGCCGCGTGAACTCGACGAGGCGGCTGAGATCGACGGCGCCAGTCCCTGGCAGATCTTCCGCCTCGTCTATCTCCCGCTGATGGTGCCGACTATCGTGGCCGTCGGCGCCTTCGCGGTCATGTTGTCCTGGAACGAATATCTCTACGCCTTCCTCCTTCTGTCGGACGAGGATCGCATCACCTTGCCGGTCATGCTCGGGCAATTCCTGAGCGATGATTCCGCGCCCTGGCCGCTCCTGATGGTCTCGGGTGTGCTCTATTCTCTGCCGCCGGCGATATTGTACTTCCTGGCACGCCGTTACATGGCCGCCGGTCTTGCCGCCGGCAGCGTCAAGGGATGAAGTGATGAGCCTCTATCCGCCACCGTCGCCCATCGAAACCACGCTCTTCGTCGATGTCGTGGCCCAGCTCGGCCTGAAACCGCGCAGCTCACCGTGGCTCACCGCGTCCGGCCTCGGCGAGGCGCATTCCTTCCTGGAAGGGCCGAGCTTCGATGCCGATGGTAATCTCTACGTGGTCGACACGCCCTTCGGCCGCATCCTGCGCGTCAGCCCGGGCGGGGAAGTGGCCATCGCCGCGCAGTATGACGGCGCACCGAATGGCCTGAAGGTGCATCGCGACGGCGACATCTATATCGCCGACCGCATGAACGGTATCATGCATCTTGATCCGGTCAGCGGCCGCGTCAGCGCCTATCTCGGGCGCGAGCGGCTGGAGCCGGGCTTTAGGGGTCCCAACGATCTCGTGTTCGCCCGCAATGGCGACCTTTATTTCACGGATCAGGGCAACACGGGGCTGCAGGATCCGACAGGGCGCGTGTTTCGCCTGCGGCGTGACCGGCGGCTCGATTGCCTGCTCGATAACGTGCCGAGCCCCAATGGCATCGCGCTCAACCCGGCCGAGGACCAGTTATTCGTTGCGGTCACCTTCGCGCAGCAGGTCTGGCGCTGCCCGCTTCTAGCCGATGGCTCGACGCATAAGGTCGGGGTCTATCAATCCTTCTCCGGCGGGTTCAGCGGTCCCGACGGCCTGGCGGTGGATGTGGAGGGGGGGCTCGCGGTCTGCCATAACCGCATGGGCATCGTTTGGATGTTCGACGGCCTCGGTATCCCGACCTACAGGATCAATTCCTGCCGGGGGCGGCTAACAACCAATCTCGCCTATGGAGGCGCGGACCGGCGCACTCTTTTCATCACGGAATCCGAGACAGGCTCCATTCTGAAGGCGCAGGTGCCGGTTCCCGGGCTCGATTTGCGAGCCGCCGCTGATCCGCTCATCCAGATCCGATAGCGGGGGCCATGCCTGGCGCGCGATGATGTGCCGTGCGCAGCGCTGGCGTGGCACCTCGGCAGCAGTTTGACAGCGAGTCATAATCGGGTATATACCCGCGTCCATGTCCACCGCGTGCCATTGCATTCATCTGAAGACCGCGACCCGCAAGCTGACGGCGCTGTATGATGCGGCGTTGGAACCGATGGGAATCAATATCTCGCAGTTCTCACTCCTTAGAAACATAGAGCGTCGCCAACCTGTCAGCTTGACCGAGCTTGGCAGGGCGCTGCATCTCGATCGCTCGACGATGGGGCGCAATATCCGCGTTATCGAGAAGATGGGCCTGGTCGAGACGGGGCGCGGAGACGACCAGCGCGAGCAGCAGGTGAGTCTGAGCGAGCAGGGTGCCGTTTTGCTGCGGAAGGCCGAACCGATTTGGGACGATTGCCAGGCCGAGGTTGTTCGTCGCCTCGGAGAGCAGCGCCTCAAGGCGCTGCGTGAGATCAACGCACTTCTCTAGCTTATTCACTTGAAACGGGTATGTACCCGTAGAAGGAAGAACGTCCATGTCATCGCCCGCTTTACTGGAGGCCTCCAGCCTCCCCGCCGTCCTCGCCCGGCGCGGTCTTCACTACGGCTGGATCGTGGCGAGCGTGACGTTCCTGACCATGCTGGTGACGGCGGGCGCGGTCGGCGCGCCGGGCATCCTGATCGGACCCCTGCAGAGGGAATTTGGCTGGTCGGCCTCGGAGATTTCCTCGGCATTCGCGGTTCGGCTTGTCCTGTTCGGCCTGCTCGGCCCATTCGCGGCGGCCTTCATGAACCGGTTCGGCGTCCGGCGTGTCGCGGCCACGGCTTTGACCCTGGTCGCCGCGGGTGTCATCGGTTCATTCGCGATGACGACGCTTTGGCAGCTGTTCCTCCTCTGGGGCGTGGTCGTTGGCGTTGGAACCGGGATGACCGCTATGGTGCTGGGCGCGACCGTGGCGACGCGCTGGTTTTCTGCCCGGCGCGGCCTGGTGATCGGCCTGTTGACCGCAAGCACGGCGACGGGCCAGCTCGTCTTCTTGCCGCTACTTGCGAGCCTGTCTGAGGCCTTCGGCTGGCGCGCCGCTCTCGGCCTCGTCCTCGGCATGTTGCTGCTCGCAGCCGCTGCCGTTCTGGCGTTGATGCGCGATCGACCCTCGGATATCGGGCTGGCGCCCTATGGCGCGGCCGATCCGACACCTATTCCCCCTCCAGCGCAGCTATCGTTCGCAGCGATGCTCGCCTCCCCAATGCTGGCGCTGAAGGAGGCATCCGGCTCACGCACCTTCTGGGTGCTGTTCGGAACATTCTTCATCTGCGGCGCCAGCACGAATGGCCTTGTGCAGACCCATTTCGTCTCGCTGTGCGGCGATTTCGGCATCGTGCCGGTTGCCGCCGCGGGCATGCTTGCCGTCATCGGTGTCTTCGACTTCGCCGGCACGGTCGGCTCAGGGTGGCTGTCCGATCGTTTCGACAGCCGCACCTTGTTGTTCTGGTACTACGGCCTGCGCGGGCTTTCACTGATCTACCTGCCCTTTACCTCATTCAGCTTCTACGAACTCTCGATCTTTGCGGTCTTCTACGGGCTCGATTGGGTCGCGACCGTGCCGCCCACGGTCAAGCTCGCGGCGGACCGGTTCGGAGAGCGGGCCAACCTCGTCTTCGGATGGGTCTTCGCCGGCCACCAGCTCGGTGCCGCCTTCGCGGCCTGGGGCGGCGGCTTCAGCCGCACGGCCTATGAGAGCTATCTGCCAGCTTTCTTTATCGCAGGCATCCTTTGCCTCATCGCCGCCATTTCCGTCGTCGCCATCCGGGAGCCACGGCATCCCGCACTCAAGCCCGCCGCCGCATGACCTGACAGCGTCATCGCATCGCGCGCGCAAACAACAGGAAGGAACATGCCATGCCGAAGGTCGAGATCATCCTCGCGCATCCCGTCCGCACTCCAATCGGCGCCTATAACGGTGCATTGAAGACGCTACGCGCCACGACGCTCGGCGCCATAGCGGTGCGCGAGACCTTGGAGCGCGCGAGGCTGGACCCGCGCGATGTCGATGCGGTGGTGCTGGGGAACGTCATCCAGGCCGGGAACCGCATGAACCCGGCGCGTCAGGCCTCGGTCGATGGCGGGATTCCGGTGACCGTGCCGGCCTTCACGGTCAACCGCGTCTGTGGGTCTGGCGCACAGG
Source organism: Chelatococcus sp. HY11 (assembly GCF_018398335.1). NCBI lineage: Bacteria > Pseudomonadati > Pseudomonadota > Alphaproteobacteria > Hyphomicrobiales > Chelatococcaceae > Chelatococcus > Chelatococcus sp. HY11. The sequence continues at coordinate 783,354 of NZ_JAHBRX010000002.1, read as the reverse complement.
CAATCGTCTCCGCGGCTCAGGAAATTTCGGCGGGGGACGCGGCTCTCATGGTTGCTGGCGGCATGGAGAACATGGACCGTGCGCCCTACTTGCTGGAAGGCGGACGCTGGGGATATCGAATGGGGGCCGCGATGGTGCTCGACAGCATGATGACTGATGGCCTCAACGACGCCTTTTCGGGTCAGCATTCCGGTTGGCACACCGAGGATTTGGTCGAGAAACAGCAGATCACCCGGGAAGAGCAGGACGCTTTTTCGGTGCGGTCACAGCAGCGCTTTCACGCCGCGCAGGAGGCCGGACATTTCAAGTCGGAGATTGTCCCGGTCGATGTGAAGGGGCGCAAGGGGACGGAGGTCTTCTCCACTGACGAGGCGCCGCGACCCGACACCACCATGGAGGGGTTGGCGAAGCTGAAGCCCGCGTTTCGCCCGAATGGATCGATCACGGCGGGCAATGCGCCTGGGCTCAATAGCGCGGCGGCCGCGGTGATTGTCGCGGAACGTCGCCATGCCGAAGATAAAGGCGTCGAGCCGATGGGGAGGCTGGTCGCTTATGGCGTCTCGGCGGTCGAACCCGGGTTGTTCGGGCTGGGGCCTGTGCCAGCCGTTCGCAAGACGCTCGAGAAAGCCGGTTGGTCTCTCGGGGACATCGATCGGATCGAGATCAACGAAGCATTCGCCGCGGTGCCCATCGCGGTCTCGCGCGAACTCGGCTTGCCAGCGGACATCGTCAATGTTGAAGGCGGGGCCATCGCCCACGGTCACCCCATTGGAGCGACGGGCGCCATTCTCGTTACGCGCCTTCTTCATGCGATGAAGCGCGACGGCTTGCGGAGAGGCATGGTGACCTTGTGCATCGGCGGCGGCCAGGGTATCGCGCTGGCTCTCGAGGCCGTCTGAGTATTCCGACGGAAAGTTTAAAGAATTTATGCACGGGACGATCCCCGTAATGAGTAAATATACGTACCAAAAAGTGAGACACATGGAGGATATAATGATTCATAGCGCGGCGTGATTAGTTTAATAGAATAATTAAGAAAATCATTATTTCACATTGAAGTATCAATTCACGTTATGCATTAAGCGAGAAGCAAGGGAAAAATAGGCGATCGCCCGATTTCGTCGATATGGGTGCTTACTGGGAATAGGAAACCGAAGTCGATCCATGGCCGTCTCTTGATCGTGCATTACGATCGATCAGGCTCGCGGCGATTTCTTTGGAGGCGGCCGTCAACTCCTTTGCGATCGCGGCCGCGCCGAGCTGGCTGATGCGGCTCATCGGGGCCACCACGCTCAAGGAGAGGATCGGCACAAGATCGGGCGAGGTAATGCCGACGCCTATTCCCGACACGCCGCGAGTCTTCAAGCCATCATTGACCGCATACCCCAGACGCCGGGCAATTTCGACGCGATGCTTGAGCTTCGCCGTCAGACTCGTTCCGTAGTAGGCCAGATAACGCGCGTGATTGGCCTTGAGCACCGCCTCCGCTTCCTTGGCATCGAGGGCCGACAGGAGCGCGAGCCCACCTGCGCCGAGCCCGATCGCACGGCGGGTGCCGACGGACATGGTGAGTGGTTGCCGCGAATTCGGTCCTTCGATCCGCTCTATGCAGACCATATCGAGACCGCTGCGACGGTTGAGAAAAATTGTATCGCCCAGCGTCTCCGCAAGTTGTCTCAGAACGGCGAAACTGTAACCGCTGAGATCGAACCTATGGGATGCAAGCAACCCGAGATCATAGATCTTTGAACCCAAATGGTAGGTCCGTGAGATATCCTTGTGCAAAAGCCCTTCCCGGACCAAACAGTCGAGAAGGCGAAACACGGTTGATCGCGGCAGCCCGGATCGCTTGACGAGCGCGGTCAATGTCGCGCCGCCGATATCCGACTGGGCCACCTCAAGCAGCAAATTCAGCCCTCTTTCGAGCGCCGCGGTTCCCGTTCTGGTCATTGTCATCGCTCCGTTGGCGCTGACTTTATGAAACGCAGCATGCGCGAGGCTTTCTGAAGTCGCAAGAGGTTTCCACGATGTGGGAAAAGTGATGCGAATTTCACGTTGCGTTCCCTCGCGCCCGATCTAAAATCAATGCAAACGAACAGCCGTGCAGACCAAGCTGATGTCCATGCATAGATCATGCACGGGGCAGCCTTTTGTTCGGGGCAACATGAAACAATCAAAATCAATTCCAGATGGCGTAACGTTGTGGATTCAGTGGAGTCGATTGATATCCATCATGGATGAGGTCGATATCGCGCTGGTGCGAACATCCTTTTCCACGATTGTTGGTGAAACACGCGATTTTGCGGTTATTCTTCTGGACAAGCATGCGCGATCCATTGCCCAGTCGCAATTGTCGTCGCCCGCATTTACATGTTCGCTACCCAGCGCGACACGTCGGTTGCTCCAGGATTTTCCGCCCGAAACACTGCGACGCGGCGATGTTCTGATTACAAATGATCCGTGGATATGCCACGGGCATCTTCCTGATTTCTATATCATCGTCCCGCTGTTCGGGGATGATGAAATCGTCGGTTATATCGCGACTGCAGCGCATATCTCGGACATCGGCGGACGCCTCGATGAATTCGACGCCCGAGACGTCTTTGAAGAGGGGCTTCGCATCCCGCCGAGCAAGCTTTACGTCGAGGGCAAGCCCAATCGGCAGCTGTTCGACATTCTCAGAGCCAATATTCGCTATCCGACGCAGGTCCTGGGGGATGTCGATGCCATAGTCGGAGCAGCTCACCTCGGTGGCGCGCGGCTCACTGAGTTTATGCAGGACTATGGTGAGGCGGGCCTCGACGCTGCGGCCGAGGAGATCCTGAAGCGTTCTGAAGCTGCCATGCGGAGCGCGATCCGCGCCATACCGGACGGCACCTATAAAGGAGCGACCGACTGCGATGGCTACAAGATCCCGACACATATCGCGGTCAGCATCGAAGTCTCGGGTGACACGGTGGTCTGCGATTTTGCCGGCTCGAGCCTCCAGCGTCACGACGCATCGATCAACAGCGTGATGAATGTCACTCATGCGCATTCTCTGTATGCTTTCAAATGCGCGCTTCTGCCGGATATTCCGAATAACGAGGGCTTGTTCCGGCCCATCGCGACCCGCGCGGAAGCCGGTTCCATCCTCAATGCGAGCTTTCCGGCGCCGGTGAAGGCCCGTTCGAAGACGAGCTATCACATTCACAACGCGATTTATGGCGCGCTGGCGGAGGCTCTGCCCCATGGGGTGCAGGCGGGCAGTGGCTCGTTCTGGTCCGTCAAATGCTTCGGGTCCAACGATGATGGTTCCAATTTCGCGATGCATGTCCTGCCGAACGGCGGCCGTGGAGCCGTCAATGGCGCAGATGGGCAGCCAACCATCGCTTTTCCTGGAAATGGGACCATCACGCCGGCGGAGATCATCGAAAACATCGCGCCTATCGTCGTGCTCGAGCGATCACTGCGAACCGATTCCGGAGGACCGGGGGAATTTCGCGGTGGGCTCGGGCAGACCATCCGACTTACCACGCTCGGCCGCTCCGTGCGGATGACGATCCGTCCGGACAAGATCCGCTTTCCCGCGCCGGGGCTCTCCGGCGGGCATCCCGGGGCAGCAGGTGCCCTGACGCGCGACGGCGAGGTGATGCCGCTCGAACCCTTCGAGTTGCAGCCGACGCAGGTCGTGACACTCGACCTGCCGGGCGGCGGCGGATTTGGCGACCCGCGCCAGCGCGCCAGCGCCGCCGTCCAGGGGGATTTGGCAGAGGGTAAGATAAGCCTCGATGCGGCCACCAACGTCTATGGCCACAGCCCACAACCTCCCATGTCCGCGGCGGCAGAATGATGACAGGCAATAGCCCGCCACTTATCCATTCCGTTGATCTGGAAATCCGCTGGGCCCGGCTCGTTACCATCATGGATGAGGTGGATGCAGCCGTCGCCCGCACGTCTTTCTCGACGATCGTCGGCGAGAGCCGCGACTTCGGGGTTGTGATGATGGACGGGCAAGGCCGTTCGCTGGCTCAATCGCAGCTGTCGACGCCGGCCTTCACGATCACGCTGCCGATCACAGCCAAGCATCTGTTGCAGGCCCATCCACCGGGGACGCTGAAGCCGGGCGACGTTCTCGTCACGAATGACCCATGGCTTGGCTCCGGGCATTTGCCGGATTTCACGGTCTGCATGCCGGTTTTCCATGACGGAACGATCGCGGCGATCGTTGGTTGTGTCGCCCATCTCTCGGACGTCGGCGGCCGCAGCGACTACCTGGACGACAAGGATCTGTTCGAGGAGGGGCTGCGAATTCCGCCCACGTTCCTCATGCGGGAGGGCGAGCCCGTCCAGTTGCTGATGGACATTATCGCCGCGAATTCCCGCGCGCCCCGCCTGATGATCGGCGATCTGAGCGCGCTGTGCGGAGCACTGGCGCTCGGCGCCAAGCGTCTCACCGAATTTCTTGACGACTATGGCCTTCGTGATCTCGAGGGTCTGGGCAGCGAGATCCTCTCGCGTTCGCGCGCCGCGATGTCACGCGCCGTGGAACGCCTGCCGGAAGGCGTCTATACGGCAAGCCTGCAGGCGGACGGGCATGTAAACCCGATCACCATCGCCGCGACGGTGACGATCGCCGGCGGCAAGGTGGATGTGGACTTCGCGGGAAGTTCGCCGGAACAGCTCGATTGTTCGATCAATGCCTCGGCTAACGTCACCTTTGCCGATACTTATTATCCGTTCAAATGCAGTCTTCTGCCGGATGTGCCCAATAACGAAGGGCTGACCGAATTTCTGACGGTGCGCGCGCCGCTGGGCTCCGTTCTCAACGCGCGTTTTCCGCGCGCCGTGCGGGCTCGCTCGAAGACCAGCTTTCACATTTCCGCGCTCCTCTATGCCGCGCTGGCGCCTATTCTGGGCGAGCAGGCGCAGGCAGCGAGCGGCTCGTTCTGGACGCTGGTGATCAGCGGTGAACACCCCGACGGGGAGAGCTTTCGCGCGCATATGTTGCCGAACGGCGGAAAGGGCGCGGTGGCGGCACGGGATGGCCTGCCTACCATCGCTTTTCCCTATAACGGCACGATCACGCCCGTTGAAATCATGGAAAACAATGCGCCCGTCATCGTGGGCTGCCGCGAGCTTCTGACGGATAGCGGCGGCCCCGGCCGGTATCGCGGTGGCCTGGGGCAGCGCCTCACCTTCTCGCCACTTGATGACCGTGCCCTGCAGATATTTGTAAGGGCCGACAAGTTGCGTTTCCCTCCGCAGGGATTGGCCGGTGGCGAACCGGGCGCGCTCGGGGCCCTTCTTCTCAATGGCAACACGGCGCCAAACGCGCCGATGACGCTGGCCAAGGGCGATATCGTGGAGCTCAGGCTTCCCGGTGGGGGAGGATACGGCCCGGCTGGCGAGCGTCCCCGGCCGGCAATCATCGACGATCTTGCGGCGGGCTACGTGAGCCCCGACGCCGCTGCCACACTCTACAAATTTCATCTCTCGGAGGACCAGACGTGAGCGAACCGCGTTTTCGCCTCGGTTTCGATATCGGTGGGACATTCACCGATTTCGTCCTTTTGGACAGACAATCCGGCACCACGCATTTGAACAAATGCCTGACAACGCCGGATGATCCATCGCGCGGCGTCATGGATGGCCTCACCCCCTTGTTCGAGGCCGCGGGCGTCGCGGGTCCCGATATCGAAATCGCCATCCATGCGACGACGCTGATCACCAATGCCTTGATCGAGCGCAAGGGCGCCCGCACCGCATTGTTGACCACCCGAGGCTTCCGCGACGTGCTGGAGATGGGCACTGAAGTTCGCTATGACATCTACGATCTCTTCCTGGAAAAGCCCACGCTGTTGGTGCCACGCGCGCTTCGCCTTGAGGTGACGGAACGTCTCGACAAGAATGGCACGGTCCTCACCCCTCTCGACGAGGATGCGCTGCGCACCGTCGCGCAGACGCTCAGGGCGGAAAAGGTGGAGGCGCTGGCGATCGCCTTCCTGCATTCCTTCCGCAATCCGGTTCATGAGCAGCGTGCGGCAGCCATCCTGAGGGAGGAACTGCCTGGCATCAGCATCTGCCTGTCAAGCGCGGTCGCGCCGGAGATCCGCGAATATGAACGCATGAGCACGACGGCGGCGAATGCTTACGTGCAACCGATCACCCGCGCCTATCTCGACAAGATCGAGGGGCGCCTCGCCACGATGGATTATCGCCGGCGCCTCTATCTGATGATCTCCTCCGGCGGCATCGCCGGGGCGCAGACCGCCAAGGATTTCCCCATCCGCATGCTCGAGTCGGGCCCGACCGCCGGCGTGCTGGCGGCCATTTACTACGGACGTCAGATGGGCATCGACAGCATGGTGACCTTCGACATGGGGGGGACGACCGCGAAGATCGCCGTCGTCAAGAACTATGAGGCCGCGAAGTCGAACCTGTTCGAGGTCGGACGCGTAGCGCGTTTCAAGAAGGGCAGCGGCCTACCGGTCAAGATCCCTATGGTGGAGCTGATCGAAATCGGCGCGGGCGGCGGCAGTATCGCGCATATCGATCAACTCGGCCTGCTCAAGGTTGGGCCCCACAGCTCCGGAGCCATGCCGGGGCCCGCGAGCTATGGGCGCGGGGGCACCAAGCCCACCGTGACAGATGCCAATCTCGCGCTTGGCTATCTCGACGCGAACTACTTCCTCGGCGGGGCTATGAAACTTGACCTGGGGGCCGCCCAATCGGCCTTGGCCGAGCATATCGGTGCGCCGCTCGGCCTTGCGGCTGAGGCGGCAGCCTCCGGTCTGTTCGAGGTCGTCAATCAGAACATGCTCGCGGCCATGAAGGTGCATATCGCCGAACGCGGCGAGGACCCGCGTAAGTTCTATCTCTTCGCCTTTGGCGGCGCGGGCCCGGCTCATGCCTATGAATTGGCGCGAGCGCTCCAGATGCGCGGTGTCATCATACCGTCCGGGGCTGGTGCCACATCGGCGATGGGTCTCGTCACGGCGGCCATTTCCTTTGATTACGCGCGCTCTTACGTCGCCCGGCTCGACAAGGTGGCTTGGGAGGACCTGAGGGCGATCTTCGAGGGGATGGCGGCAGAGGGGCTGGCGGTCCTCGCGGAGGCCGGCGTTGCTCCCAACTCACCCGGTGTCGAAGTGACACATCGCATGGATCTACGCCACAAGGGGCAGGGCCATGAGGTCACCGTAACCCTGCCGCGCGCCGTCTATGAGCGCGGATCGGTTGATGAGATCGCGCAGCTCTTCTACGCCGCGCATCAGGAGAAATATGGGCACGCCCATTTCAACCTGCCCGTTGAATTGATTACCTGCCGGACCATGGTCGGTGCGCCGCCGCCCGCCGTGCCCCTGCCGAGCGCTGGCGAGACAGCGGGAACAGAGGCCGGGACAGCGTTGAAGGGGCACCGCCGCGCCTATTTTCCGGAGCTCGGCGCCTTCGTCGAAACACCGGTCTATGATCGCTACCGCCTGAGGAGCGGCATGGAAATTCAAGGCCCGGCCATTATCGAGGAGCGGGAGTGCACCGTCGTCGCCGGACCGTCCGCGACCGTCCGCATCGATCCCTTCGGCAGTGTCTTCCTGGATCTCGCCAATTCCGAAGCCGCGCGTGAAAGGGAGTTGGTCGATGTCCAACGGACTTGACGGGATCTCGCTTGAAATTCAGTGGAACCGGCTGATCTCTATCATGGACGAGGTCGACATCAATCTCGTCCGTACCTCGTTCTCGACGATCGTGGGTGAAAGCCGCGACTTCGCGGTGATCATGCTCGACAAATATGGGCGCAGCATTGCCCAGTCGCAGCTGAGTTCCCCGGCCTTTACCGTCACGCTACCGGCGACGACGAAGCACCTGCTTGCAGCCTTCCCCGCCGAGACGCTGGTGCCGGGCGACGTGCTCGTCACCAACGACCCCTGGCTCGGGGCCGGTCACCTGCCGGATGTCTGTGTGGTCATGCCGGTTTTCGCGCAGGGTGAGATGGTCGCGATCGTCGGCGCGGTGGCCCATGTGGCGGATATCGGCGGCCGGCTCGACTTCTTCGACGCACGCGACCTCTATGAAGAGGGGTTGCGCATCCCGCCGAGCAAGCTCTACGAGGCTGGCGAGGAGAACAAGCAGCTCTTCCGCCTCATCGCCGCGAATGTGCGCGTCCCCGACCTCGTCATCGGCGACATCAAGGCAATGGTGGGCGCGGAAAAGCTTGGCGCCGAGCGTCTGGCGGAGTTCATGCAGGATTATGGCGGTGGCGCGGGCTTTCAGCGCCTCGCCGACGAAATTCTCGACCGCTCCGAGCAGGCGATGCGCCGCGCCATCAGCGCCCTTCCGGACGGCACCTGGGCCTACGGTCTGGAGGCGGACGGCTACCGATCGCCGTTGCATATAGAAGTAACAGTCGAGAAGAGCGGCGATGCCATCCACGTCGATTATACCGGTTCGTCGCCGCAATTCAGTGACGCATCAATCAATTGCGTAACCAATATTACCTTCGCCGATACCTATTACCCCATCAAATGTTCACTGACGCCTGATCTGCCGAACAATGAGGGACTATTCCGCCCGATCACCATGTCGGCGCCGGAGGGATCCGCCTTCAACACACGGATTCCAGCGGCGGTGAAGTCGCGCTCCAAATCCAGCTTTCATATTCATGTCGCGATCTATGGCGCCCTGTCTTCAGCCATAGGCGATCGCATCCAGGCCGGAAGCGGCTCGTTCTGGGCCATGACCCTGCATGGGACCAGTCCGGAAGACGGATCGACCTTCAACGTCCACATCCTGCCCAATGGCGGCAAGGGCGCGACCGCGACCACTGACGGGCTGCCGACGGTTGCCTTCCCCTATAACGGGACGGTCACGCCGGTCGAGATCACTGAAAATCAGGCGCCTATCCTGATTGAGCGCAAGCAGCTTGTCGCCGACAGCGGCGGAGCCGGCCGCCAACGCGGCGGGCTCGGCCAGGAGATCGCCATGCGCGTCGTTGGCGACAGGCCGATCGTCGCCTCGCTGCGTCCCGACAAGGTCCGCTTTCCACCACCGGGTGTTCTCGGTGGTTATCCAGGCGCTGCCGGCACCTTCTCGGTTAACGGTCATGCCGTGCCGATCGAGCCGCTGCAACTCGGTCCCGGCGATGTCTACGTCATCAGTCTTCCGGGCGGTGGGGGATACGGCGATCCCCGGACGCGAGATCCCGCCAAGCTCCTGGAGGACATCGAGGCGGGCTATGTGACGCCAGAGCGAGCCGCGCGCGATTACGGACGCGCGGACTGAGGTCGCGCCAAACAGGATGAGGGATTGACATGAGTTTTGAATGGGATGGGACTGAGGTGCCGGCAAGCTCCGCCGCGATGTTCGAGATCCCGGTCTGTACCATGGCCAGCGGCTTTCAGTTGACCCTTGCCGTCCACGCGGTCGCCGGCAAACGCAGCGGACCGGTGACGCTGGTCGCCTGTGGATCGCATGGAGAGGAATTGTGGAGCTCGGAGTTCTGCCGACTGCTCAAGAGCCGGCTGATACGGGACGGTTATGATTTCTCCGGCACGATCCTGCTCGCGCCCGTGCTCAACCCGCACTCCTTCGAGAGCGGCACCCGCAACACGCCGATCGACTTTCACAATCTCAACCGCGTATTTCCCGGGTCAGCGCTCGGCAAGAACTGGTTCACCGATGTCCTTGCCGGGGTCATCGCGGAAAAGATACTGCCGAGGGCCGATTTCATCTTCGATTATCACGGCGGTGGGTCTGACACTGTCATTCACTACCATTATACCGTGGATCCCGCCGCTTCGGCACGCAACGCAGTGATCCATGCCGTCGCGCGCGCAAGCGGCGCGGAAGTCCTCTGGGAGCACAACGAGCAGCGTGGCACACTCTCCAACTGTGGAGACCAGCTCGGGAAAACCTGTTTCGTGGTGGAGACGGGTGGCGGTGGGCTCATTCTCGACCAAGGCTATTTCGAGAAGGCCTACAGCGATTTTCTCAACATGCTCAAGGTGATCGAAGTTGTCGAGGGTGAACCCGATCTCTCGGCCGCGCGCATTGTGGTCCGCAAGGGCACGTCGTTGCGTCCCTCCCATGGCGGCACGTTCGTGCCGGTCTGCGGCCTGGACATCATGGGCAAGAGCCTGGCCAAGGGCACTGTCCTCGGCCGCGTCGTCTCACCCTATACATTCGAGATTCTTGATGAAATCAAGGCTCCGTTCGACAAGACTGAAATCATGATGATAAGAAATAGGATATCGAAGGTACATCCAGGGGAATATGCCTATATTATAGGAGATGGTGACAGCGGCTACGATCCGCGCGCCTGACTTAAGAATAATCCAGAGCAATCGAGGGGATCACAATGAGAATAAGGGAGTTGCTTATTTCGGCCATGATAGCCGCATGGCCGGTCGGCGCCTATGCCGAGACCACTCTCGTCGTGCCTCAACTCGACGACCCGCGAACGCTGAGCCCGAACCCGGCTGCCGATACCGGCGCCTATGGGCCCGGGAGCAGCATCTATAGCCACCTCGTGGTGATGGACTGGGGGGTGGTCGCCGGCACGCCGGCCTATGGCGATCTCGCCGACAGCTGGCAGATCAGCCCTGACGGCAAGGTCTACACCTTCAAGCTTCATCCGAACATCAAATGGCATGATGGCAAGCCGCTGACATCGGAAGACGTCAAGTTCACTTACGACCGCATGATTGCGAAGAAATATCCCTATGCGGCCTTTCTGAGGGACGTCGAGGCCATCGAAACGCCGGATGCGAATACGGTCGTCATCAAGCTGAAGGCCCCGAACGCGGCCTTCGTGCCGATGATGGCGCAGGCGGCGGGCTGGACGGGCAAGATCTATCCCAAGCATCTCTGGGAGAAGGAAGAAGGTTTCGATACGGGCCCCTATGTCAACAAGCCCGTTGGCAGCGGCCCCTTCAAGTTTTCGCGCTGGGACAAGGGAAGTGCCGTAGAGCTCGTGGCCAATCCCGATTATTTCCGTGGCAAGCCGAAGATCGATCGTCTCATCTTCAGGCCTATCGCCGATGCGAATGTGGCCCGCGCGGAATTCGACGCGGAGCAGTTCCCGCATCTGCCTTATGACTATGCGCCACCTCTTGCCGAGGTTCCGGCCTTGCAGGCCGACCCGAGCCTCGAGGTGGTCTTCACGCCATCCCACTACAGCCGCGATATCCAGCTCAACCTGGCGCGGGCTCCCTTGTCGGATCTCAAGGTCCGTCAGGCGATTTCCTATGCCATCGATCGGGACGCGATCAGCCGGCTAGGGTTCAACGGCTTCTGGAAGCCGGCCTTTCACGCCAATGTCGACACACAGGTGGATTGGATCAACACGGACGTCAGTTTTCCCGCTTTCGACAAGGCCAAGGCGGAGGCTCTGCTCGACGAGGCGGGCTTGCCGCGCAAAGACGGCAAATGGCGGTTTTCCGTCTCTGTGACCGGGCCGTCCTATTCCGATTGCCGCGCGATCAATGAGGTGCTTGTTCAACAATTGCGGGAGGTCGGCATAGACGCCAAGCTCGAGGCCTTCGATCAGGCAACCTGGTTCCGGCGCATGCAGGAAAAGAACTTCGACATTAGCTGCTATTTCACCCGCTATGGACCGGACCCGGATGCCTACCGCGAGCATTTCGGCACGGGTGGCCCCCGCAATTTCATGGGCTATAGCAATCCGGAGCTCGACGCGCTCGGCGCCAAGGCGGCCGCGATCTCCGACAAGGCTGAGCGTAAGCCATATTATGCGCAGATGCAGGCCATGCTCGTGCGGGACGTGCCTTACATCAACCTCTTCAATGAGCAGAAGACGAGCCTCGTGCGCAAGGGCTGGTCTGGTTTCCCGCTCCAGGAGTCAGGCTACGACAAGTCTGTAACCTGGTTCGGATATTATGGCGTTACGCCTCCGGTCAAGTAAACGAGGGGTGACGAATGCGGCTGCAACGATATATTCTATTTCGTCTGGCGCAGGTGTTGCCTGTCGCTTTCGTCATCATCATTATCAACTTTGCGCTGATCCATCTCGCTCCCGGCGACGTCTCGATCATCCTCGCGGGCGAAGATGCAAACCCGGAATATATGGCGGCGGTGCGCGAGCGTTATGGCCTCGACCTGCCGCTGCCTCAGCAACTGCTGAATTATCTGATGCAGATTGCCTCCGGTGACCTCGGCCTGTCCTATCGCACGCGCGAGCCCGTTCTCGATGTCATCCTGGAGCGGGTTCCCGCGACCCTTCTGCTCGCGGGGACGAGCCTCGTGCTTGCCGCCATCCTCGGCACGGCAATCGGCGCCTTTGTCGCGCGACGCCCGGGATCGGCCCTCGACACCAGCGTCACGAGCCTCTCCATCTCCCTCTTCAGCATCCCGGTTTTCTGGCTGGGCCTTATGCTGATCCTGCTGTTCGCGGTGAAGCTGCGCTGGTTTCCCTCGACGGGAATGGTCACCGTGGGCGGGCCACGCGAGGGCATCGGCCGGGTCATGGACATCGTCTGGCATATGGTGCTGCCGGTGCTGGCGCTTGCCACGGTCTGGCTCGGGCAATACGTGCGCCTCGCGCGCGCGTCTGTCGCGGACGTGCTCGCCGAGAGCTATGTGACGACCGGGCGCGCAATCGGCTTCAGCGAGCCCCAGATCCTGATGAAATTCGGCCTGCGCAACGCCCTGCTGCCGATCATCACGGTGCTGGGCCTGGAGATCGGTGTGCTGCTCACCGGCGCCGTGCTGACGGAGACCGTCTTCTCCTGGCCCGGGCTCGGGCGCCTGATCTACGAGGCGATCCTTGCCCGGGACACGCCCATCATCATGGGAGCCTTCATCATCATGTCCTTCACGGTGATGATCGCATCGCTTGTGACGGACGTTCTGTATGCGGCGCTCGACCCGCGGGTGAAGCTGTAGCATGGCTCAGTCCCTTCGCTTCCTTCGCAACCTGATGTCGAGCCCGGCGAGTGCGATCAGCCTGAGCATCGTCGTCGCGGCGGTCGGGCTCGCGCTGGTGACACCGTTCCTCGGTTTGCCCGACCCGAACGCGATGGGCGGCAAGCCCTATCTCCCGCCAAGTGCCGAGCACTGGTTCGGAACCGACAATTATGGCCGCGATCTATTCTCCCGCGTCATTTGGGGAACGCGGGTCGCCCTGGTGGTGGCCATCGGGTCGGCGGCCCTGTCCGTATTGCTCGGCATCATCGTGGGCTCGCTCGCCGGCTACTACGGCGGCTGGGTCGATGCGCTCCTCAGCCGCGTCTTCGACGTCTTCCTGCTGATACCGACGTTCTTCCTGATCCTGCTGATCGTTGCCCTGTTCGGGTCCAACCTTGTCCTGACGATGGTCGCGATCGCGCTCACCACATGGCCTCGATCGGCGCGCATCATCCGGTCGCAGGTGCTCTCCATAAAATCCCGGGTCTATGTGCAAGCCGCGCTGGCGGCGGGCGCTTCCAACATGCAGGTGCTGTTCCGCCATGTCATTCCAAACGGACTTGCACCCCTGGTGACCGACGCGACCCTCCTCATGGGTCTCGCCATTCTCACCGAAGCGGGATTGAGCTTCCTTGGCCTCGGCGATCAGAATACCGTCAGTTGGGGGCGCATGATCTTCGAGGGACAGCGCCAGTTGCGGCTCGCGCCCTGGATGTCGATCGCGCCGGGCGCGGCCATGCTGATCCTGGTCGCGAGCCTCAACCTCTTGGGCGACGGCCTCAACTACGCGATGAATCCGCAATTGCGCTCGCGCGGCGGCGCGCCGGCGAAACGGCGGCTCGCCGCACCGCCTGCGGATGACGAAGCCCCCGGCGGCCCGGTCATCCTCACCGTGCGGGATCTGCGCATGGCTTATCACGCGAACGGCGGGCAGACGGTCGCCGTCGATGGCGTATCCTTCGATCTGCCACGTGGCGGCAGCCTCGGCATCGTCGGGGAGAGCGGCTGTGGCAAGAGCAGCCTCGGCAGTGCATTGCTGCAGACCCTCCCGAACAACGCCCAGATCATTGATGGAACGGTGCGCTTCGATGGGCGCGCCATCCTGGCCCAGGGGCATCCGGTCGGCGAACGCGGCCGCGCGCGCATCCAGGCGCTGCGCTGGGTGCGCCTTGCTACCATCTTCCAGAGCGCGATGAACGCGCTCAATCCGGTCACGACGGTCCGCAAGCAGATGCGCGACGCATTCCTGCTGCATCGACCCGGCGCGACCCGGGCGGACGCCGACCGGCGCATTGCCGAGGTCTTCGACCTGATCGGCATCCCTCGCAAGCGCATGGATGCCTATCCCCATGAGCTGTCGGGCGGGATGCGCCAGCGCGCCATGATCGCGCTCAGCCTGATCCACGAGCCGGATCTGGTGATCGCCGACGAGCCGACCACCGCGCTCGACATGATCATTCAAGACCAGATCCTCGCCGAGATCGACCGTCTGCGCCGGCGCATGAATCTGTCGCTCATCCTCGTCTCGCACGACATGGGCGCCGTTGCCGAGACATGCGACACGGTCGCGGTCATGTATGCGGGCCGGATCGTCGAGCTGGCGCCGACAGAGGTCATCTTCCAGAACCCGGCGCATCCCTACACCCGCGCGCTGATCGAATCCCTGCCCAGTCTCGCCGGCCCCAAGCGCCCGTTGACGAGCCTGCCCGGCGATGGATCGCAGCGCCCCGCAAACGGCAAGGGCTGCCGTTTCGCACCACGATGCATCCACGCTGGCGAAATCTGCCGGACCGAGATGCCGCCCGATATCCGTCTGGACGCGAAGCACCGCGCCGAATGCCATTACGCCGGCCAGTTCGCGCATGAACCACGCAGGGAGTCTGTGCGATGACATCGCCTCTGCTGGAACTCGTCGATCTGCAGATGATCTACGACGGCAACGCGGGGCTGATGTCGCTCCTCACCGGCCGGCAGACCGAGCGTGTGGTTGCCGTCGATCATGTCAGCCTCCGGCTTGGCGAGGGCGAAACCATCGCCGTGGTCGGCGAAAGCGGTTCCGGCAAGACCACGACGGGACGGATCGTGACCTTGCAGGAGCGGCCGACGCACGGCGCCGTCGTTTACGATGGCAAAGACGTGACTGACATCGCGGGGCCCGCGCTGAAACGCTACCGTCGCGATGTCCAGATGATCTTCCAGAACCCCTATGAGGCGCTCGATCCCCGCTTCACGATCGGGCAGTCGCTGAGAGAACCTCTCGACCTGCACAACCATCTTCCGGCGCGTGTGCGTCAGGCCCGTGTCCTGGAGATGCTGTCCGCCGTGGAACTGCGGCCTGCCGAGGCCTTTGCCGATCGCTATCCGGCCGATCTGTCGGGCGGGCAGCTCCAGCGCGTCGCCATCGCCCGGGCGCTTATCCTGGAACCCCGCATCGTGGTTGCGGACGAGCCGGTGAGCATGCTCGATGTATCCGTGCGCTCCGGGGTCATGAACCTCATGCTGGCGCTGCAGCAGCGGCTCAAGGTGTCCTATCTCTACATCACGCACGATCTGGCCGTTGCACGCTACATGTCCGACAGGATCGCCGTCATGTATCTCGGGGCCCTTGTCGAGGAGGGTCCCACGGAGGCGCTGGTGCAGGCCGCCGGTCATCCCTATACGCGGCTCCTGATCGCGGCGGTGCCGGAGCACCACGGCGGCCAACAGCGCAAGCGTATCGCTCTCAAAGGCGATGCGCTGACCGCGGACAAAGCCCCCACGGGCTGCCGTTTTCATACGCGCTGTCCGATGGCGCGAGATCTCTGCCGGACGACGCCGCCGCCGATGGTGAAGCTTGCGGCGAACCATAAGGCCGCGTGCCATTTTGCCGCCGATGTCGTCGAGCGCGGCCTGACGTCGCTCGTAACAACGGCCTGAAAAGCAAGGAAGAGGCAATGGATGTCGCATATCCCTTCGTGGATTTCGGCCCGGTGGAAGATTTCATGGCAGGCCTCAACGCTTGGGTCGCCATCGACAGCCCCACGTCGAGCGCGGAAGCGGTCAATCGCATGGTCGACAAGGCCGCAGCCGATTTCACGGCCATCGGTGTGCCGACAATCCGCTATCCGGGGACGGGCGGTCGTGGCGACCACCTCTTGGCTCGCGCGCCCTGGGGCGATCCGGACAGCCCCGGCATTCTCCTCGTCTGCCACCTCGATACGGTCCACCCGATCGGCAGTCTCGCTCTCAATCCGATCCGCGAGGTCGAGGGGCGTGCCTATGGCCCCGGCATCCAGGACATGAAATCCGGCGGCTACATGGCGCTCATGGCGCTGCGCCGGCTGATCGAGGCCGAACGCAGGACGCCTCTTCCGATCGCGATCATCTATGTGTCCGATGAGGAGGTCGGCAGCGAGACATCGCGGGCCTTGATCGAAGATCTGGCGCGGCAATCCCGCTACGCGCTGGTTCTGGAGCCGGCGCGTGACGGCGGAAAGATCGTCACCGCCCGCAAGGGTGTCGGTCGTTTTCGCATCGAAGTGCAAGGTCGCCCCTCGCACTCCGGCAACGCCCATGCCAACGGCCGCAGCGCCATCCGGGAACTCGCGGCGCAGGTGCTGGCCCTGGAGGCGATGACGGATTACACGCGCGGCATCACCGTCAATGTCGGGCAGATCGAAGGCGGAACCGCTGGAAACGTCGTGCCGGAATTCGCCAGCGCCTCAATCGACCTGCGCGTTCCGAGCGACGACACCGCCCGCGAAATGACGGAGCGCATCCTTTCCCTCAAGCCGCAATTCCCCGATACCACGGTGCGGGTGACCGGCGGCCTTAACCGAGCGCCCTACCGCAAGACGGATCGTCAGGACATCAGCGTGCTGTTCGACAAGGCAGCCCGTCTCGCGGCTGACCTCGGCTTCACGCTTGAGGATCTGCCGGACGGCGAGGGATCGGGTGGTTCGGACGGGCAGTTCTGTGTCGCCTACGTCCCAGTTCTCGACGGCCTCGGTCCCTGTGGGGCTGGCCTGCATACCCATAACGAATACATCGAGCTGGATAGCATTCGCCCGCGCGGCAACCTGCTCCTGCGCGTTCTCCAATCGCTCGAATGAAGGATCAGCGCCATGAAGATCCATCTTGCCTGGTTTGGCCCCAACAGCCCGAACAACTGGAACAGGCCCTCGGGTGCGATCTATGACTGGCGCAAGCCGGATCTCTATCTCGATGTGGCGCGGATGTGCGAACGCGCCAAGTTCGACATGATTCTCTTTGCCGATTCAGTCGCGGTGCCGACGACCTATGGCGACAGCACCGATTGGTACGTCAAGAACGGCTTCATGATCAGCCACGACCCTGTGCCGACCATGGCGATGATGGCAGCGGTGACATCAAGGATCGGCCTGGCGGCGACCTTGTCGACGACCTTCTATCCGCCCTATCTTCTCGCGCGTCTGTTGGGAACCCTCGATCACCTGAGCGGCGGACGCATTGGCTGGAATGTCGTGACCGGCGCCAGTGACGACGCAGCCCGCAATTTCGGAGAGGACCAGCTGATCGAACATGATCGCCGCTACGACATGGCGGACGAATACATGGATCTCGTGCGAAAGCTTTGGAACAGCTGGCAACCCGACGCGATCGTCGAGAACCGCAGGGAGGGCATCTTCGCCGATCCCGCCAAGGTGCGCCCGGTCGACCATGCCGGCGCGTTCTACAAGTGCCGGGGCCCGTTGAACGTAACCTCGTCACCGCAAAAAGAACCCTTGGTGATCGTCGCGGGCACATCACCGCGTGGGCAACGTTTTGCTATTGAACAGGGCGATGTGGTCATCGCGCACAAGAACAACGTGGCGGACATGCGCAAGTATGTCGTGCGGATTCGCGAACAGCTCGTTGCGGCGGGCCGTGACCCGAAGTCCATGAAGATCTTCTTTGCCATCAAGCCGATCATTGGCGAGACGGAAGGCATCGCACGCGAGAAGCGGCGCCTGCACCACGAACGCGCCAACCTGGAGCGAGGCCTCGCCTATGTGTCGCTGACGCTTGGCCACGACATGTCACATTTCGATCTCGACAAACCCATCCCGCCCGACCTGCCGGTGCAGGCCATCATCGGCAAGCTCCAGCAGATGCAGGGTATGGGGGAGGCGGTGACCTTGCGTCAGTTCGCTTTGCATGAAGCCCTGCAGGAGACCCATGAGATCTGCGGAAGCTATGAACAGGTCGCCGATACGATCGATGAAATAGCCGACGAGACTGGCGCGGATGGCTTCCATTTTCGCGGCATGCTGCAGGACTATGATTACCTGACCGAGGTGGCGACACGCCTGATCCCCATCATGCAGGACAAAGGTATCTCGCGCCGCGACTACGCGGGGGCGACGCTCAAGGAAAACCTGTTTCCAGCAGGCGCTTGATGGGTGGCGAACCCGCGTGCGCTTCTTTTTGCGTGTCGTCGGGGCAAAGCTGGCTTGGCGCCGCTATGAGCCCGGATGTGAAACGAACCCGATCTTCAGAATGCAGGGGCTGCGGGGCAGCTCAAATCGTTTTCTGAAGGGCTTGCCCCGCAACGGCTTCGCGAACGCGCGCGAGGCAGCTCTGCATGCTCCGTAAAATCTCCTCGGCCGTTGCAGTCGGCTGGCCGCTCGCCTGCAGTTCCCGGATGAAAGCGCGCTGGCGGGCACAACGGGCCTCAGCTTCCTCAACATGCTGCGCTGACAAAGCGACCGGGACGACCTTCGACGTAAACATTGACTCCTCCGTTGACGAACCCGGGAGCTGGCAATGCCGCTCCAGGTTTCGATTGCGCGGATTATCCTCTTCCTCGCAAAATCCGCATGTGCTCATGCGCACGCGATCGGAAATTCCGAACTACGGGCAGGATCAAGCGGAAAAGGATCGCTCCGCGAAACACCAGAATCCTTTTCCCAACCTGTCGGGACACCGCTTTTTTGGGCTGATGTCTCTGAAAGGTCGGATGCTTTTCAGCCTGGATGGCGTCCACACGCGGGGCCGCAGGCGGTGCCGGCGAGGGCCCCATGCTTCGGTTCGCTGGGCTGGCAGCTTATAGGCAACGCCGGTCAGTTCCCGTAAAGCGCCTCTGCATTGTCGACGAGAACACGACGCCCGTCCGCCTCGTCCGGCACCCACTCGGCGAGGAGATCGAAAGGTCACCATTTGGCATGACCCGCCCATTCATGTTGACGCGCGGCCAGTCCGCTGCCCAGACGACGCGATCGCCCCCGTGTCGCATGGGAGGAAGGGATTTGCCGATCGTGGGGGGTGTCTCGACAGCAATACGCCCATAGCGGACCTGTGTGGATTGAGTAAGGACGGTGGATCTTGGAAATTCCTGCTGAAATGTCCGCTGGCAAGCCCTTCGATGTCGCTATTCATCGATCGGTTTTCTGTTGGGCTCACGGAAGGTCTGCATTCCTGCTGCAAAAGGGATTTGCGTTACATCATCGCGGTGGTCCGCAGCGAGCTGATCTCCGACGATCGCGCCAGTCAATGCCTCGTCACGTTCCGTTTGAGATGGATCGCTTTGTTGCTTTCGGATTACGGAGCGTACTACCCCTTCTGTTTGGCTAACCTGGAAATTCGTAGTCCATGTGTTCACGCCGGCCCGCGTCTTACGAACCGGTCCGCGGGCGAAAGCCTCAGTCGGTGGGAGGATATATATCAAATGATAGATATACAGCGCTGAGTGCATGACTAGAATACCACGAGCCCAACTAGCGGGCCACGATTGCGTCGTGAGGAGAGTGCCGAGTGTCGAAGGTCGATTCGAGAATGTCTAACGTTGGTACAGAATGTGTTGACATACTCGGCGTGCGCAGCATCCTCACCGGAGCAGCGTCGGCGTCAATCACGAGAACCAATAACCTATCGTTAGCTTGTGTCGCGGGAAGTCCTAGTCCTTGATCAGAGAGAGTGGATCGCTGATAAGCGAATCCCCCAATGATTTGAGGTACAGAATTGTCTCCCGGAAGTTTAAATGATGTCATCAGTTGCATCTATGATGCGACCTTGAGTGAGGACCAGTGGGGTGCGGCCCTTGATGCTACGGCGCGTCTCTCGGGATCCACAGGCGCGGTTCTGTATGCGAAAGGAAAGGATGGCTGGACCTTTCCAGCCTACTCAGCGTGTGTGGGCGAGGCGTTGCAAGCCTATGTGACGGAGGGGTGGTCGCAGCACAACCCATGGCTGGAAGGCCATATGGAAGCAGGCTTCCGCGTGGGCGACGTCTATCGCGATCTCGATATCGTTACATCGCGCGAGATGAGGACCAACCCCTTCTACACGGAGTTTCTGCGCAGATTTGACCTAGGGAGGCAGATGGTTGCCATCATCTATTCGGATCTTGGCAACCCGACCTGTCTCGTCTCGCATAGGGAAATGAAGAAAGGACCATTCAAGAAGAACGAGTTGAAAACGCATTTGCTGGTCGCGCGGCACGTGGAGCAAGCGCTTCGCGTCACGTCGAAACTAGTCAGGAACGAAGCTGAGAACCGTACCTACTCGGAGATATTCAACGCTGTCGATTCCGCTATGATCGTCTTTGATGGCGATCAGCGGCCCGTGAAGCTGAACCACGCGGCGGAAGCCCTCATCGGGAATTTTTTCCATTACGAGAAGGGGCACCTGACGCCGGTGCGGGATGAAGACGCTCGTGCTTTTTCCTCTATTTTCGCGGCCGCGCGGAAAATTCAAACCCTAGCAAATGATGCTCCCCATCCAATCGCGATTGGTGACAGGGACGGAAAGGAACGGATCGCGGTTTGGACATCACCTCTCGTTGGGGCGACCGCTGACAAGCTGGGATTTGTGGAGGCGAAGAACAGTGTCTTGATGCTAGCCCAGCCACTCCGCCGCAACCGTGGGATCGATCCGACCGTCATTCGCAGTATCTATGGCCTCTCGACCGGCGAAGCTCGGCTGGCGTCGCTGTTGGTGAGCGGTCGAACGGTGAAGGAGGCGGCAAAGGAATTGGAGCTGACCGAGGGCACAGCTCGTTTCGTCCTGAGCCAGATTTTTACAAAAGTGGGCGTCCATCGCCAATCGGAGCTTGTCGCCCAGATGCAAGATCTGGGGCGCCATGGATCTGATCGCAAGAAATAAAGTAGAGATTAAATAAATATCGATCTCGTCCGCTTGTACGAGTCTGAAATACTCGCAGCCAAGTGCCGGTGTGGCGAGCTTAGGTCTTCAGCGACAGGTGCGATCATCGGAGACGGACGTGCGACGAAACCGTTTCCAATGATGAAAAAGATATACATCACGTAGCTGGTATCAATCCATCAACTTTGGGGCAGAATGGTGGCACAAGAGAATTCAAACTTAGAGACCCGCAGCGAACTTCTGGACGATATTTACTCGTCTGAGGATTTGTCGTTGCGTCTTCCTAAATCAGGTTTTCCGGCCATCGCGCGGGAGCCTCAACACGTCTTCGCAGCGGTTCGCGATGAGCTGATGCTCGACGGCAATTCCCGGCAGAACCTCGCGACGTTCTGCCAGACCTGGGTCGACGACGAGATTCGCGACCTGATGGCGCTGTCGATCGACAAGAACATGATCGACAAGGACGAGTATCCCCAAACGGCGGAGATCGAGAGGCGCTGCGTCGCGATGGTTGCCGATCTGTGGAACGCGCCCGATCCGACCGGCACGTTAGGCTGCTCCACTGTCGGCTCGTCTGAGGCGGCGATGCTCGGGGGCCTCGCGCTCAAATGGCAGTGGCGGAAGAAGCGGCTTGCCGCTGGCAAGCCTGCCGACAAACCCAATCTCATCTGTGGCCCCGTGCAGATCTGCTGGCACAAGTTTGCCCGCTACTTTGATGTCGAGCTGCGCGAAATCCCCCTTGAGGGCGACCGCCTCATCATGAATACTGAGGAGGTCCTGAAGCGTGTTGACGAGAACACGATCGGGGTGGTGCCAACCATGGGCGTCACGTTCACCTGTCAGTTCGAGCCGGTGAAGGCGGTCAGCGACGCGCTTGACAAGTTGCAGGCGGATACCGGGCTGGACATTCCGATCCATGTCGATGGCGCGTCAGGCGGCTTCCTTGCGCCATTTTGCGCGCCGGATCTCGTCTGGGACTTCCGGCTGCCACGCGTGAAGTCCATCAACACCTCCGGGCACAAGTTCGGCCTTTCGCCCCTCGGCGTGGGTTGGGTGGTCTGGCGCGAGAGAGGCGACCTTCCCGAGGATCTCGTGTTCAACGTGAACTACCTCGGCGGCAACATGCCGGACTTCGCGCTTAACTTTTCCCGCCCTGGTGGGCAGGTCATTTCGCAGTACTACAACTTCATCCGTCTTGGGCGTGAAGGTTACGCGAAGATCCAGAACGCCTGCTACGCGACTGCCGAGTACCTTGCCCGTGAAATCGCGGCGATGGGGCCGTTCGAGGTTCTCTTCAACGGTGACAAGTCCGCCGGCATTCCCGCCCTTTGCTGGAAGCTGAAGGACGCTGACGGTATTGGCGGCTATACGCTATATGACTTCGCCGATCGTCTCCGCAGCCGTGGCTGGCAGGTTCCGGCCTATTCGCTGCCGGCCAAGCGGGAAGATCTCGTGATTCAGCGTATCCTTGTACGGCACGGCGTCAGCCGCGATCTCGGGTCGCTGCTGCTCGACGACATGCGCCGCGCGTTGGACTTCTTCGTCAAGCATCCGGTGGTGAAGCCGCTGACGGAAGAAGAAGCCAGCGGCTTCAATCACAATTAACTGAGCCCCTGCGCGCCCCGTGCTCTCCGCCTTGGCTCACTCATCGGGCTGAGATGAGGGCAACGGCGGCGCGAAAGTTGGCAAATCGGACTATGGGCCGCCACGAAAGCCTCGTGGCGGAACGATTTCGTTCGTCTTTGCTGAGTGGTTGGAGGGTAAATTGGCAACAACTGACGCTATCTCAAAAGCGGGATCAGCTCCCGCGCAATCCGGACAAAAGCTCGAGGCGGCAAAAATCTCCATTTTTGGCCTGGCACTTCTGAATATTACCGCCGTTGTGACACTCAACGGCCTACCCTCGGAGGCCGAGTACGGGCTGAGCTCCATTTTTTACTATTTGCTGGCGGCGATCCTTTTTCTCGTGCCGGTTTCCCTCATTGCCGCCGAGCTGGCGACGGGATGGCCTGAGAAAGGTGGTATGTTCCGCTGGGTTGGCGAAGCCTTCGGCGGGCGCTTGGCGTTCACGATCATGATGGTTCTTTTCGTGGAGGTCTGCGTATTCTTCCCGACAGCGCTGACTTTCGGAGCCGTATCGATCGCATACGTCGATCCAAACGAGCAGGTGGCATCGACCCTTGCGAGTAACAAATTCTTCGTGCTCGCGCTTGTCCTTGCGGTGTACTGGATCGCAACATTCATCGGCCTGCGCGGCGCTGCCGCATTCTCTGCCGTGGCGAAATGGGGCGGCGTAATCGGCGTCTTCATTCCGGCGACTGTTCTGATCGTCCTTGGGTTCCTCTACCTGCTATTCGGCCCAGCGCCTCAGGTGGTCATGTCCTGGGGGGATGTGGTCCCGGACTTTTCCAACTTCAGCAACGTCGTATTGGCGGCCAGCATTTTCCTGATGTACGCCGGCATGGAGATGAATGCTGTCCACGTCAAGGAAGTCAGCAATCCCACGCGCAATTACCCGATCGCTATCATGATCGCGGCTGTGGGCACGGTCCTCATCTTGGTGCTGGCAACGCTCGCGATCGCCTTCGTCGTGCCGCATAAGCAGATCAACCTGACCCAGGCGATCCTGACCGCCTATCACGACCTCTTCGCATGGGCTGGAATACCTTGGGCATCCTCGATCGTCGCTGTTATGCTGGCGATCGGTGTCTTTGCCTGTGTGACGACGTGGGTCGTGGGCCCCTCAACTGGTCTTCTCGCGGTGGCGAAGGCTGGTTACCTTCCAAAGCTTTGGCAGACGACCAACAAGAACGGGCAGGCGACGTTCATTCTGCTACTGCAGGCGATACTGGTCACGTTGCTCTCCATCTTGTTCGTGGTCCTGCCCTCAGTGCAGGCGGCTTATCAAATCCTCAACCAGCTCGCAAACATTCTGTATCTGTCTGCGTATCTGTGCATGTTCTCGGCGGCGATCCACTTGCGCTATAGCCAGCCGGAACGCCCGCGCCCGTACAAGCTGCCCGGTGGAAACGTCGGAATGTGGATCGTCGGTGGCGTCGGCTTCCTCGCTGCTCTCACCGCTTTTGTCTTCAGCTTCATTCCACCGAGCCAGATCAGCGTTGGCAGCCCCGAGTTGTATGTCGGACTGCTCATCGCCCTCGCGGTGCTCTTCTTCGCCATTCCGAGTGTCATCTACGCCGTGCGGAAGCCGTCGTGGAAGGGGGCCGATCCGGACTTCGCCCCCTTTTCCTGGGAGGCGCAGGCTATCAGCCAGGTTCAGGAGAGGAAAAGGGGATGACGATGGCGATCGACAAGGACCTTTTGGGGAAGGCTGTTTCGCAGGCCTATGCGGATAGCAAGGCGATGACAGGCGGCGCAAATGCGAGTTACATACCGTATCTTGCTTCCGTTCCGTCGAATCTGTTTGGATTGGCTCTGGTCACGGCCAGCGGGGAGGTTTTCACCGCTGGCGATGCGAAGTTCGAATTCGCTATCGAGTCCATCTCGAAGGTTTTCACCATGGCATTGGCCATGGAGGAGGTCGGCACCAAAGTCTTTCGGGAGAAGATTGGCGCCGATCCGACTGGCGAGGCCTTCAATTCGGTGATCGCTCTGGAATTGCATGGTGATCGGCCATTGAGCCCCCTCGTCAATGCGGGCGCGATCGCAACGACAAGCCTTATCACGGCGAAGGATAAGGAGGATCGCTACCAGAAGATCCTCGGTATCCAGAGTGCATTCGCGGGACGCTCTTTGTCGATGAGCACGGAAGTCAATGCTTCCGAGCAGTCGACGAATTTTCACAACCGCGCCCTGGCGTGGCTGATGCAGAGCGCGGGGGCCATGTATTCGGAGCCGATGGATGCTGTCGATGTGTATACACGACAGTGCTCCACGCTCATCACGGCGGTGGACCTCGCCATTATGGGTGGGACGCTGGCCGCCGGTGGGGTCAATCCGCTCAGCGGCGAGCGGGTGATCAAGGCAGCGAATGTGCCGCCCATCCTCGCGGAAATGATGATGGAAGGCCTCTATACCGCCTCCGGCGATTGGGCTTACACGGTCGGGCTTCCGGGAAAGAGTGGCGTCGGTGGTGGCATCCTGGCCGTCATGCCCGGCAGGTACGGGATCGCCGCGTTCTCTCCTCCGCTTGACGCTGTCGGCAACAGCGTGCGCGGCCAATTCGCGGTGTCAAAGCTCGTCGAGCAACTCGGGCCCAGCCTCTTTCGGCCCGCTTAGCCCGGCAGCGCGATTTCGTCTCCTTTGTCCGACACCTGTCCACTGATTGGAGCGCGCGGTGTCTCGCTGTTCTCGATGGTTCCGCTGTAAAGCCGGCGTCACCCATCGCGGTCGCGAGCGCGCGCTCCAGTTTCAAAGTAAAGCATAGGCTCTCTGGCCATAATCCTTGCCGCTCAGTGTTTCTGCCGCATTCTACTTACAAAGTATTTCTGCTTGATGATTCCCTGAGGGGTGAATTCAACAAGGCGGTTCAAGCATTAGAAGACATGGGTGCGGCGAAGCGTCTGCTGAATGGGATAGGCCAACCACCATAGATGTTTCGCGAGGCGTGGATGTGAACGTCGTTGATGCGGAGTTGCAGAGAGGGAGGTGTACGCTCATTGTCGGAGCCGATCGCCCACAGCTCGCGCATTTCCTCGCCGGCCCTAGAATCTGCATGTCTCGCCAATGTGTCAGCGCTTGGTGCGCACGGGTGGCGGGGGGATCTGGCGACGGCTGGCGGCATCTCCCACTGCAAACCGCCCGGCCTGGTCGTAAAGCCCTGTCAGGAGGCGCAAGATCCTGCCCGCATGGTTGATCTCGGCGCGATCCTGTCGGAGATGGCGCAGACTGGCGAGCAAATACTCCTCGCGAATCTTCAGGTAACCCCGGCATGCCGCTTCGCCGGCTTCTGTCGGCACATAACCCTGATGGCGCCCGTCGCGCACGGGCATGACCAGGCCGGCGGCCAGCAGCTTTTTGATCGAATAGGCCACCAGATGCACGTCGTCGATGTTGAGCGTCGCGGCGATTTCATTCGGCGAGAAGCCACGCGCCCGCGAATGCGTGGCATGCATCACCAGGATATCCAGCGCTTTCAAGCCCCGCACATCGGCCGAGTTCATGCACATCTCCACCCAGCGGGAAAAACCGTAGAAGAAGGTGATCATCGTGAACTCAAACTCACTGAGCTCGGTGCTGCTGATGTTGTCGCTCCCACGATCAGGCTCACTGCCAACGCTCATCGATAATTTCCTCGGTCGTTAACTCTACAAGGCGCCACCACCGCATGCTGGCGGGTGGCCTGACCCCGCGTCCAAGGTCGCTCAAAGTCGGAACGGCTGTAAAGAGCCGCGATTCACGCATGTGGCATGGCGTCAAGCACCAGATCGATGAGCAAATTATCGGGCAATCTGCGAGTTTGCCCCTCCCAGGTGCCATGGCTAAGCTTTTCCCAATCACGAGGGGAAAACGACATGAAAAGATTGGCTTTCAGCCTGCTGTGCACCGTGTGCTCCTTCGTCGGCGTCAGCGCGACAGCGATGGCGCAGGACAAGGTGGAGTGGCGCTACTTCAGCTATTTCCCGGTCAATGACAATGCGGTGAAATTGACCCGCCAGTTTGCCGAGGATGTTGGCGCGGCAACGAATGGCCGCCTGAAGATCAATGTCTTTGCCGCCGGCGAGTTGCCCTACAAGGCGCCCGATGTCCTACGGGCTGTCGCGACCAACCAGGTCCAGATGGGCGACATGGCGGTGGGCTTCGCGTCCGGTGATGTGCCGGAGCTGAACGTCCTGTCGCTGCCATTCCTCTGTACGTCCTTCGACGCCTTCAAGAAGGCGATCGTCGATGTCGGTCCGGTCGTCGATCAGGTCATCGGCGACAGGTTCAAGGTCGACGTGGCGATGAACTGGACGATGCCGGCGCAGAATTTCTGGTTCAACCGTCCGGTCACCCAATCCTCGGAATTCAAGGGCCTCAAGATACGCACGTGGAACCCCGAGCAGGTCAACATGGTCCAGCTGCTCGCCGGATCTCCGGTGTCGATCTCCTCGGCGGAAGTGATCCCGGCGCTCGAGCGCAAGGTCATCGACGGCGCCATTACCTCGGCGCTCTCGGCGAATGAATGGCGGGCCTATGAGATCATCAAGACCGGGCTTATGGCCAACTTCGCCATGGGCCACCAGGTCACGATGATCAACAAGGCCGAACTGGCGAAGCTGCCGGAAGATCTGCGTACGATATTACTGCGCAAGACTGCCGAGTGGGAGCCGAAATATATGGAGATGGCCGTCAAGGGTGATGCCGAGGCGCGATCCAATCTTACCGCGAACGGCGTCAAGCTCGTTGACCCGTCCGCCGAAGACTATGCCCGTGTTCGCGAGAAGATGCTTCCCATGTGGAACGAATGGGCCGGGAAGCACGGCGAGACGGGCAAGAAGCTTCTGGATCTGGCACGCGCCGGCTGTATCGTCTCCAACTAACGACGCCATGAGCCGTCCGGCGCTGTCCACGGCGCGCCGGACCTACCCTCCTTTGGGAACCGTCTGCACCACAAGATGGTGCCGCCGCATGGCTTCCTGCGCGCACGCACCACGGGATCTGCCTTGCCACGGGACCTGCCTTGTCATGTGAAGATCTTCCCATGCCAGACACCGGATCCGCGTCCGCGATCGTTGACCTCAGAAGTGACCTGTTGTCGCCGCCATCCTCTGCCGTCTCCGAAGCCATGCGGGCGGCACTTGCCGCAGCACCCGAGTTCGAGCTTCGTGACGGGGATGACGAAAGCGCGCTGGAGCGGAGAACCGCCTCGCTTCTCGGCACGGAAGATGCCCTGTTCTTCCCGACCTGCACGATGGCCAATCTCTGCGCTGCGATCCTCGCGGCGCGACCCGGCGGCCTCCTGCTCGTGCCCGAGGGATGCCATGTGCTGACATCCGAGGGGGGAGGCGCGTCCTCGCTGGCGGGCCTGGAACCCGTCGTGCTGACCGGCGCGATGCTTGATCCGATGATGTGGGCGAAGGCCATGGCGCCGGAGGACACGACGCGCGCGGTTCCGGCCCTGGTCTGGCTCGAGAACACGCATAATCGTCAGGGCGGGCTGCCGCTGCCGGCGGATCGAACCCGGGCTATCGCCGAGATGGCACGCGACAGGGGCGTGCGGTCCCATCTCGACGGCGCGCGGCTCTTCAACGCGGCGGTGGCGCTGGGCCTGCGCCCCGACGAGATAGCCGCCGGCTTCGACACGGTGTCGATCAGCCTGAACAAGGGCCTGGGCGCGCCGGTCGGCGCGATGCTCGCGGGCAGCCGCGAACTGATCGCGGAGGCGGTCGCCGTTCGCCAGCGACTGGGCGGCGGCATGCGGCCAACAGGTACACTTTGCGCCCCGGCCCTCGCCGCGTTGGACGACTGGCCGGCGATCGCCCGCGATCACGCGCTTGCCAGCCTGCTGTGGCGCGAGAGCGGCGGCGGCCCCGAAATCGCGGAGCCGGCCACCAATATCGTGATGATCCGCCTGGCCGCAGAGGGGGCTGCCGAGGTGCTTCGCAGGCGGCTCGCCGACGAAGGCGTGCTGGCGCTTTGCCTCGAGCCGCAGGTGCTGCGTCTCGTCACCCACAGAGGGTTGACCGAAGCCGGAATACGCCGTGCCGCGGCGCTGATCCGCTCCATCCTTCATTCCGTTCGAGAAACAGAGACAAGACAGTGAGTGAGCATTTCCGCATCGGCGTGGACATCGGCGGCACTTTCACCGATTTCACGCTGTTCAACGATGACGAACGGGTCGCCCGGACCCACAAGCGGCTGACGACGCCGGACGATCCGTCGCGGGCCGTCATCGAGGGGACCGGCGCGATCACCGCCGAGGCTGGCCTGTCCCCGGCCGACATCGGCACCATTGTCCACGGCACCACCCTGGTCACCAATGCGGTGATCGAGCGGCGCGGAGTGTCCACCGCGATGCTGGTCACGAAGGGTTTTCGCGACCTGCTCGATATCGGTGCCGAACGGCGTTACGACCTGTTCGACCTTACTATCGCATTTCCCAAGCCGGTGGTGCCGCGTGCCCTGCGTGTCGAGGTGCCGGGACGCCTTCGCTATGACGGCTCGGAAGTGGAGGCGCTGGACCTTGTTGGCGTTGATGACGCCCTCAGCCGGCTGGTCGACGAACATGGTGTCAGGTCGGTCGCGATCTGCTTCCTGCATTCCCATGTCGATGTCCGTCACGAGGCGGCGGCGGCGGAATTCGTGACCGCGCGTTTTCCGCAGCTCGCCGTCTCCACCTCATCGGACATCTTTCCCTTCGTGCGCGAACTTGGCCGCTGGACCACGACGACGCTCAACGCCTACGTGCAGCCCGTGGTCGATCGCTACCTCGACCGGCTCGAGGGTGGTCTGCGGCAGGCCGGTTTCGCGGGCAAGCTGCTCGTCATGAGCTCCAGCGGAGGCACGCTGACGCCAGCGATGGCGCGGCGTTACCCTGTCCGTCTACTGGAATCCGGCCCTGCGGCGGGGGCGCTGATGTCGGCGCGTCATGGGGCGGACCTAGGGCTCGACAGCGTGCTGTCCTTCGACATGGGGGGAACCACGGCCAAGGGCTGCTTCGTGCGCAATGGCCGGCCGTTGAAGCGGTACGATCTTGAAGTGGCGAGGGTGCACGAATTCCGCCAGGGCAGTGGGCTCACCGTCAAGATTCCCGTGCTCGACATGATCGAGATCGGCGTCGGCGGCGGCAGCATCGCGCAGGTCGACGACCGCGGGCTGATCGCGGTGGGACCGGTCAGCGCCGGCGCGGAGCCCGGCCCGGCCTGCTATGGCCGTGGCGGTGCCGGGGCCACGCTCACCGATGCCAATCTGTTGTTGGGCTATCTGGATGCCGGATCGTTTCTGGGGGGCAGCATGAGGCTCGTTCCCGAAGCGGCCCGCGTCGCCATGGACGCGAACCTTGCCGGCCCGATGGGCGTCGAGGTGATGCGCGCGGCCTTTGGCGTGCGCGAGGTGGGCTGCGAGAGCGTCGCGCGCGCTTTCCGTACCCACGCCGCCGAGCAAGGCGTGGACCTGCGCAAATCCGTCATGGTGGCGTTCGGCGGCTCCGGCCCGCTCCACGGGGCGCGTGTGGCGCGCAAACTGGGGGTGCGACGGCTGGTCTGCCCTAACGGTTCCGGCGTCATGTCGGCCTTCGGCCTGTTGTCGAGCCCGCTGGCCTATGAAGTCGTGCGCGCCCGCCGGCTGCCACTGGATGAAACGGGGCTCGACGTCCTGCGCGCCGAAATGGCCGCGATGATGGAGGATACGACGGCCGTGCTGACGGCCGCCGGCGCGCCGGCCGAAGCGATCCGCCATATTGTCCGTCTCGACATGCGCTATCGTGGACAGGGCTACGAAGTTGAAGTGGAACTCCCCGGGCTCGACGCCTGTACACCCGAGACGCTGGAACAGGCCTTCGCGGTTGTCTATGCCCGCACCTTCGGTTTGGCCTTTCCCGGGCAGCCAGCCGAAATCGTCAATTGGAAGGTCGAGGCAATCGGCCCTGCTCCTGGCGACGGCACGCATTATCGGCTGTCGGTTCAGCGGGCATCGGCAACGGCACTGAAGGGGTATCGACCGGCCTGGTCGGCCGACGCCGAAGCCATGGTGCCGCACGCCGTCTATGACCGGTATGCCCTCGTACCCGGGACGGAGATCGAAGGCCC
This sequence comes from Chelatococcus sp. HY11, assembly GCF_018398335.1. Lineage (NCBI taxonomy): Bacteria > Pseudomonadati > Pseudomonadota > Alphaproteobacteria > Hyphomicrobiales > Chelatococcaceae > Chelatococcus > Chelatococcus sp. HY11. The sequence continues at coordinate 752,662 of NZ_JAHBRX010000002.1, read as the reverse complement.
GGCACTGATCGAGGAGCGTGAATCGACCTGCGTGCTGGCTCCTGGAGACCGGCTGAGCGTCGATCCCGCCCTCAATCTCATCATCGACATCGGAGCCTGAGGATGACCTACGACCCGATTACGCTTGGCATCTTCTGGGACAGGCTGGTTTCCATCGCCGACGAGGTCGTGACCGCCCTGGTGCGCTCGTCCTTCTCGACCAATGTGCGCGAGAGTTACGACCTCTCCTGCGTGATCTTCGACGCCGAGGGCCGTGCGCTCACGCAAGGCACCTATAGCGTGCCGTCCTTCACCGGCACCGCGCAGGCGACGTTGGCGCATCTCTTGCGCGTCTTCCCGCCCGAGATGCTGCAGCCCGGGGATGTGATCATGACCAATGATCCCTGGATCGGCACGGGGCACATGTTCGACATCAATGTCATGCAGCCGATATTTCGGCGTGGCCGCCTGATCGGCTATGTCATGAGCATCTCGCATCTGCCGGATGTCGGCGGCGTCGGCTACTCCGCCGTTGGCCGCGAGATCTATGAGGAAGGGCTGCGGCTGCCCCCTGTCCGCTTCGTGCGCGATGGCGTCGTCGATCCGGTCCTGCGCGAGATCATCGCATGCAACGTCAGGGTGCCCGAGCAGACGCTCGGCGACATCATGGCCAATGTCGCAAGCACCACCGTGGGTGGCAGGCGCATCAACGAGCTGATGGACGAATATGGGATAGAGGACATCCAGCCGCTGTCCAACGCCATCATCGAATTTTCCGATCGCAGTCTGCGCGCCCAGATCGCTCGCCTCCCGGACGGCACGTGGCGGCACGCGATCATGGTGGAGGGAACCGACGAAGCCCTGCGGCTTTCGGCCGAGGTCATCATCAAAGGCGACGAGGTTCACGTCGATTTCTCCGGCACCTCACCTTCGATCAAGGCGGCGATCAATGTTCCGCTCTGCTACACGAGGGCCATGACCTTCCACGCGATCAAGTGCCTGACGACGCCGCGCATTCCCAACAATGCCGGGTCGACGCTGGCCATTCACGTATCGGCTCCCTCAGGCTGTCTGCTCAATGCGCTTCCGCCTAGCCCGACCGGCGGGCGGCATGTCATCGGGCATTTCGTGCAGCCGTTGTTGTTCGGCGCGCTCGCATCTGCCTTGCCCGAGCAGGTTCAGGCGGACAGCGGCATGCTGAATGTCATCAATGTTCAGGGAAAGAACCGCGAAGGGGAAGGGGTGTCGAGCATCTTCTTCGCCTCCGGCGGCTTTGGCGCGCTGGCGGGGATCGATGGTGCGGATACCACCCCGAGCCCATCGAACATGACCGGTACGCCGGTCGAGGTGTGGGAGGAGATCTCGGGCACACTGGTCCTCTCCAAGGCCCTTGCCCCCGACAGCGGCGGCGCTGGCCGGTTTCGCGGCGGGCTTGGCCAACGCATCGCACTCGTCAACGACGGCGCGGAGGCTTTGACCATTTCCTGCCTTGCGGGCCGGACCGAATTCCCGCCGGCGGGCGTGCTCGGGGGCCAGCCGGGGCGTGCCCGGCGCATCGAAATCGACGGCACCGCCGTCCATCCGAAGGGCCGCTATCTCCTGGAGCCTGGCCAGATGCTTGTGACACATGAGGCTGGCGGTGGCGGTTATGGCGATCCGGCCGATCGGCCGCCCGGCGCTTTGCTCCGCGACATCGAGGACGGCAAGGTCACGCCTGAGGGCGCGTCGCGCGACTACGGCCTTAACCTCGCCGCGTTGGCGGAGACGGCCCGGTGACCGGCGCCCTGCGAAGGCTCGCAGTGGGGCTCGGCGCGGTGCTACGGCCGCTCGAGCGCGCCGCCATCGCCTTGGCGATCGTTGTCCTGCTGGCTCTCCTGGTGTTGACCAATGTCGAGGTGGCGGGGCGCTATTTTCTCGGCTTCTCCACACTGATCGCCGATGAATACGGCGGCTATGCCTACAGTTGGCTCGTGCTCCTCGGCGCGATCCACCTGCTGCGTTCCGACAGCTATCTGACGATAACACTCATCATCGATAGGCTGCCGCGTCTGCGCAGCGCGATGGGGGTTGTCGCGGGGGTCCTCGGCCTCGGCACGAGCCTTATCCTGCTCTGGTCGTGCTGGCAGACATTCCACCTGTCCTGGCTGTTCGGCACGAAATCGATCCAGCCCTCGCAGACGCCCCTCTACCTGCCGCAAGTGATCATGCCGGTCGGTTTCCTGATGCTGGTGCTCGCCTATCTCGAGGACATCCTTCGGCGCCTCTCCGGCCTGCCGCCACGCCGGCAGGAGGACGACACAGCCACCTGGGGCGAGGGGGACGTGGTATGAGCTGGGGGGCTAGCCTTCTCGTTTACGTCGCCTTGCTCGGGATCATGATCTCGATCGGCGTGCCGATGGCGCTGGCCATGGGCCTTACGGGCATTGTCGGGCTCACGCTCCTGCATGGTACGACGCTATGGCCGAGCCTCGGTGACGTGGTTTGGAATTCCACCAATTCCTTCACGCTTGTCGCCGTGCCGCTCTTCGTCCTGATGGGCGAGGTGCTGCTGAAGAGCGGCGCGGCCGAGCGCTTCTATTCCGGCCTCAGTGTGCTGATGGGCCGTGTGCCCGGCGGGCTCGCACAGTCCAATATCCTGGGCAGCGCGTTGTTCTCGGCGATCAGTGGCTCCTCGACCGCGACCACCCTGACGATCGGCACGGTCGCGATCCCGCAGATGCGCAAACGCGGCTACAACGACCACCTCACCTTTGGCACGCTGACAGGCGGCGGCGCACTGGGAAACCTCATCCCGCCAAGCATCTTCCTGCTGATTTACGCCTCGGTCGTGCAGGCGTCGGCGGTCGAGCTGTTCGTGGCGACCATCGTGCCCGGCCTCATCGCCGTCGTGATGTTCATGGTCTATGTCGCGATCAAGGCGCGCGCCAATCCCGGCTGGGTGCCGCCGCGCGGCGAACCCGCCACCCCCCGAGACATCGGGCGCGCGCTTATTGACTGCGTGCCGATCTCGGTGCTGATCCTTTCGATCATCGGCGGCATGTATGGTGGCATCATGACGCCGACCGAGGCGGCCGGGTTCGGTTGTCTTCTCGCCTTCGTGATCGCCGGGCTTTATCGCCGGCTCAACGTGGCTGCCATCCGCAGCGCCTGCGTGAACAGCATCTCGATCACCTGCGTGCTCTCGCTGATCATCATCAACGGCCAGATCCTGGGGTTGGCCGTCACTCATGCGGGCATCGGCGTCGGCGTCTCCAGGGCGCTCGTCGAGATGGGATTGTCACCCTTCGTCTTCTTCACGTTCCTGTTTGTGCTCTATCTCATTCTGGGCGCCATGCTCGAAGGCGTCTCCATGATGCTGCTCACGGTGCCGGTGCTCTACCCGACACTCAAGGCCATGGGCTTCGACGACATCTGGTTCGGCGTGTTCCTCGTCATCCAGGCAGAGCTTGCACAGCTCTCGCCACCCATCGGCCTCAATCTCATCGCCGTTCAATCGGTGGCGCGCGACGCAAAGCTCGGGCTCATCATGAAGGCGACATTGCCCTATGCCATCATGCTCAGCGCCTTGTGCTTCCTTCTCTATCTGCTGCCGGAGCTCGCGCTGTGGCTCCCTGACCAGATGCGCGGACGATAAGACGAGGAGCAAACTTGCGCGGGTGCTCATGCGTGAGAATCGCGCCCGTCAAGTGCTGTCGGTATCCGCTTGCCATGCAGCGTGTAATCGAGCGAGGTTGCAAATGCACTGGTCCCAGCGTTGACGGAGCGTCCTGGGATATTCTTCCTTCGAAAGTGACTTTCGCCAGTTTCGTGGCATCGTTATTGTATTGCGGATATGAGGTTGCGTTTCACCACGTGGGGCGGCAGCGATGTCGGTGGTAAGCTGTGACGGCCAAGGGTCGCATCACCCGGGCGGCGATCACAAGGTCTTCTGGATGCGACGGCGCGAGTTTATCGCTTCGCTGGTGTTTGTGTCGGCAGGCGTGGGGCAGGTTCGCGCGCAACAATCCGCTTTGCCAGTGATCGGCTACCTCGGGCCCGAGACACCCGAACGTAGCGCCAGCCGGCTCACCGCCTTCCGGGAAGGTCTGGCAGAGGCCGGATATGTCGACGGGCGCAACGTATCGATAATATTTCGCTGGGCAGACGGCCAGTATCGCCAACTGCCGGTGCTTGCGGCTGAACTCGTCGCAAACGGTGTGACGCTGATGGTGGCTCCCGGCGGCGCGGAAGTTGCGCTTGCGGCCAAATCGGCTGCGGGCAACATTCCAATCGTCTTCGAACTCGGTGGAGACCCCGTCGCGCTTGGCCTCGTCAGCAGCCTTGCCCGTCCGGGTGGGACCATGACCGGCGTAACGAGCCTCAGCGTTGAAGTTTCGCGCAAACGCCTTGAATTCATGAGTGAGCTGTTGCCGGAAGCCAAGCTGTTCGTGATCGCGGCTAACCCCACCAGCCCGACAGTCGGCTCACAGTTGAAAAATCTTGAGGCGGCAGCTGTAGCTCTAGGCTTGCAACTCCATGTGATCAACGCAAGCAGCGCGGATGAGTTCGAGGGGATATTCACGACGGCGCGTGCGATTGGGGCGGGAGGCGTCGTTTTTACCTCTGATCCCTATTTCGCCTATAGAAGCGCACGGCTCGCTGAACTCGCCGCGCGGCACGCCGTCCCAGCGATCACGCAGGCGCGCGATTTCCCGGTGGCCGGCGGGTTGATGAGCTATGGTGGAGATTTTCGCCAATCGCATTGGCAAACCGGCATCTATACCGGGCGGATCCTCAAGGGCGAGAAGCCAGCCGATCTTCCGGTGCAGCGCGTGACGAAAGTGGAGTTCTTCATCAATCTCAAGGCCGCCCAGGCACTGGGACTGACTGTTCCCCCCTCGCTGCTGAGCAGCGCGGATGTTGTGATCGAATAGCCTTTTGGGATCAGCCTGCCAGGAAGGCAATGAACGATCCATGGCGACCGATGTTCCGAAGCCTCCTCGCAAATTGCTGTTCGCGAAGTATTTCATCGCGGTTTTCGGGGCTGTGGTGGTGCCGCTCCTGGTCGCGGGCGCCAGCGAGGCCTGGCTTGGCTATCGCGACCAGCGGGCGCGGCTGAGTGAGCAGCTTGCTCTCGAGGCGCGTCTTGCGGCAGTCGAAATCCACAATTTTCTTGAAGGAATCAGTGACCAGCTGACCTGGATGGTCCATTTGCCCTGGTCTCCAGGCGTCGATGAGCGGCGCAGGCTGGACGGGCTGCGTCTGTTGCGCCAAGTGCCATCCATCATGAGCCTTCGCCTGATTGATGGCAGTGGCAAGGAACGCCTTTATGTCTCCCGCATTGGCCTTAATCGGGTCGAAAGCGGCGAAGACTTCAGCAAAGATCCCGCCGTATTGGGCGCTGCAGGGCAGCGAGCATGGATGGGGCCCGTGACCTTTCAAGGCGGCTCGGAGCCGTTCATGACGGTCGCGGTTGCGGGGAACCGGTCTGCCGTCGGCACCGCGATCGCCGAGGTCAACTTGAAGTTCATCTGGGAAGTCATCTCGGCCATCCGGGTCGGACGGACCGGCGAGGCCTACGTCCTCGATCACCCCGGGAACCTCGTGGCGCATCCCGATATAAGTCTCGTTCTGCGCGCCGATGAAGGCGCTGTATTACCCTTGCAGCTTTTGCGAACCGCCATCAGTGCACAAGCCGGGCAGGCGATCGCCGGGCGCGATATCAATGGCCAAATGGTCATGGCCGCGATGGCGACAATCCCCGTGGCCGATTGGAGCGTTATCGCCAAGCAGCCGCTCACCGAGGCGTTCGGTCCAATCTACGCGGCGCTGTGGCGGACCGGCCTGCTTCTTGTGGGCGGCGCGATCCTCGCTGTGTTGCTCGCCTATTGGCTGACGCAACGTATGGTCAGGCCCATTCGCCGGCTTGAGGACGGCGTTGCCCGCATTGGCGCGGGTGAGTTCGACCACCGCATTCACCTCACCACAGGAGACGAACTGGAGCGGCTTGCGGAGCGTCTCAACGACATGGCGGGGGAGCTTGCCGTTTCGCAGGAACGATCGGAGCGTATCGGCCGGCTCAAGCGCTTCCTGGCGCCCCAGGTCGCCGAACTGGTCGATCAGGCTGGCGACGATCGGGTGCTTGATGGGCGACGCGTGGAAGTTGTGGTGGTGTTCTGCGACCTTCGTGGTTTCACGGCGTTCTCGGCCCGGGCCGAGCCCGAGATCATCATCAGCGCGCTCAGCGCCTATTACGAGGCGCTGGACAGGGTCATAACCGCCCATGGCGCGACGCTCGTCAGCTTCCTGGGCGATGGGGTGATGGTTCTCGTCAACGCCCCGGTGGCGTGCTCGGACCCAGCATTGCGGGCTGTCACCATGGCGTGCGATATGCAGGCTGGCGTCCAACTGCTCCTCGCCGAATGGCACAGAGCCGGCCACGAGCTTGGGTTCGGCGTCGGCTTGGCGATGGGCCCGGCGACGGTTGGCAGGATAGGGGCCGAGGGCCGCTTCGACTACACCGCGATCGGGAATGTGGTGAACCTCGCCGCGCGTCTCTGCGCGAGTGCGAAGGACGGTGAAATCCTCGTTGACCGCACGGCAGCTCAGGCTGTTGGAACGACCGTTGTTCTCGTCGAACAGGAGGCGAGGGCACTGAAAGGTTTCGACCAGCGCGTTCCGATCTTTGCTGTTGACGTGCCACTCCGCGATGTGCGCGCCTAAACCGGAATGACCGAGCCGTACCTAGACTAAGGGTGAAAAGCCCTTCAGGTGGGGTCCGCGGTACCGCGTTGCGCAGCGGATAAAATTTCTTCCTGCGAACCAAACGGTGCAAAGGACGTTTCTAATTTTGGCGAGGCAGTGGCTTTGGCCAGTACGCTAGATGGGACGCGGAGCTTCAATTGGCCAGCTACACCTCCGAAATGCGGGAGATATTCCCGGGCTCAGGCGAAATGAGCCAATTGATGAAGGGGTTTGATTGGTCTGCTAGCGCGCTGGGTTCTCCGGACCGCTGGCCGGATAGCTTGAAGATCCCCCTACGGATGTTACTGACGTCCCGCTTTGAGATGTGGCTCGGCTGGGGGCCTGATCTCAATTTTTTTTACAACGACGCCTACATCCCGACGCTCGGCATCAAACACCCCGTCATGTTTGGAAAGCCGTTTCGGGAGGTTTGGGCGGAGGTTTATGATGATGTGGCCGATCAGGTCGCACGGGTGAAGCAGGGCGAGGCGACGTGGAACGAAGCGCTATTGCTCCTGCTTGAGCGGAATGGTTATCCCGAGGAAACTTATCATAGCTTCTCCTACAGCCCGCTTTATGGACTGCAAGGAGAGGTCGATGGCATGCTGTGCATCGTTAGCGAGGTCACTGCGCGTGTCATTAATGAGCGTCGGCTGAATACAATACGCACTCTGGGAATGGCGTTGGTCGGGGCTTCAACGGAAGTGGCCGTGTGCGAGGCGGTCTCTGAGATCCTCAATACTAATCGCCATGATTTCCCGTTCTTTCTATTTTACATCGGTGAAGGTCACGAGCGAAGGACGGTTGCATCCTCCGCAGATGCTGCCGAACTGCTGCATCGGACCTGGCCCGTGGAAGCCTCTTATGAGAGGCCGATAACGATTGAATTGTCGCCGGACGAAACATTTCCGGTGGGATCCTGGGCAGTCGCGCCTCGTCAGGCGCTGATCGTGGGTATTCCCGGTGCAGGGCAGCGGCGTCCGGTTGGGCATCTCGTCCTCGGACTCAATCCCTATCGTCGGAAAGACGAGGACCTAGCCGCGCTTGCGCGCATGCTCGCCAGCCAGATCAGTGGCGCGCTTGCCAATGTGGCCGCTCTCGTTACGGAGCGACGGCGTGCGGATCGGGTCTGGACCTATTCCCGCGATCTGATCGTAACACTTGGAGCGGATGGAATCTTCCGGTCGGTCAGCCCCGCTTGGACCCGCATCCTGGGACACGACACCACGCAAGTTGTCGGGCGTCATTTCCAGGAATTTTTGCTGCCTGCCGACAGGCAGAGCACAGCGCTTGCCCTTAGCCGTGCCGCCTCGGGCGATGATCTGACCTCATTCGAAAACCGGTATCAGACCGCTCAGGGCGCAATCCGTTGGATCTCGTGGAATACGGCCAGGGAAGGCGAGCTGGTTTATGGCTATGGCCGTGATATCACCGAGCAGAAGCTGAACGCGGAAGCCCTCGCATCCGCGGAAAGAGCTCTACGCCAATCGCAAAAGATGGAGGCTGTCGGACAGCTCACTGGCGGCGTGGCTCATGACTTCAACAATCTCCTGATGGCAATCATCGCCAACCTCGATCTGGTGAAACGTCATGTGCCACACGACCCCAAGACGGCCCGGCTGATCGACGGCGCGATCCAAGGTGCCAATCGCGGCGCCTCACTGACACAAAGGCTACTGGCATTTGCGCGTCGACAGGATCTAGCGTTGACCTCGACAGACATCACGGCCTTGGTCAAGGGCGTTGGCGAGCTGATAACGAAGTCGGTGGGTTCGAATATTGAAGTCTGCTACGAATTGGACGAGGCGATACCGGCCGCACTCGCGGACGTGAACCAGATAGAGCTAGCCCTGCTGAACTTGGTGGTCAATGCGCGGGATGCGCTTCCCAACGGCGGCCGCGTGACGATTACGACGGGCAGCGTCGCTCTTTTGAGTGACGAGCATCTGGCTGACGGCACCTACATCTGTCTCACCGTTGCCGACAATGGCGTCGGCATGGATGCTGAGACGCTTGCCAAGGCCACCGAGCCGTTCTTCTCCACCAAGGAATTGGGCAAGGGAACCGGGCTTGGTCTGTCGATGGTTCTTGGGCTCGCAATCCAGCTCAACGGCGCATTGCGCCTTCACAGCAAGCTTGGTGAAGGGACACGCGCGGAGTTCCTGCTGCCCCTCACTGAGGTCCCAAAACAGGAGCCGGTACCGGTCATCGAACCGAAAGCGGAGCCGGCGACGTCACAATGGTCGATTCTTGTGGTTGACGACGACGCGCTGATTGCGATGAGCACTGTGGATATGCTGGAGGACCTTGGCCACTGGGTTACAGAAGTGAACTCGGCCGCCGAGGCAATCGATTTGGTCAAGAATGGTAAGCACTTTGATCTTGTCGTAACCGACTACTCCATGCCGAAGATGAATGGTGGACAGTTGGCATCAGCCCTGCGACAGCTTGAGCCCGCGCTGCCGATCTTGCTCGCGACGGGCTATGCCGAACTGCCCCCGGGGACCGAGCTCGATCTGCCGCGGTTGGCGAAACCTTATGATCAAAAACAATTGCAGAGGGAAATCGCCAAACTTCTTGGATGTTGAACGACATCACAGGCAAGCGAACGCGGATGCCTATCATGGCGGCCCGTGCAAGTCAGTTTTGACGTCTTATTGCAATAGCCGATCTGGGACGACGGCAGCTCGCCATGATGGTTCGAGACTAGATTGTCCAGCGTAATGAAGAAAAGATCGGCGACTGGTCGCGAAGGGATCAATCAGCTGCCTCTTGTCACCAATGTCGAGACAGCTCAGAGGCGACGGTCGGCACGTTTAGACACATAGCTGTAGCAACCAGCAACTGCAGAACTCTTATTTGCCGCGTGGGCCATCGATACATCACCTCATTATGTCCTCGCAGCGTCAAGTATGATAAGTCCTTTCACCTCCAGACGAACGCGACCTCGGCCGACTCGTGTGATCTGTATCGGGGCCTGCTTTTCTTCAAGCCGGCGGCGCAATAGCAATAGCCGGGTCTCCAGATTATCCTTGATCTCCGGCAGCCGCGCGCCGGCGGCGAGCCGCATTTCCCGGTTTGTGAACTCGCTTCGGCGCTCCTTCAGGTGCCATTCGAGCATCAGGCGCAGCAGGGTGCCCGCAACGCCCTTCACGATATAAGTGCCATCGACGAATATGCTGTCGTCGAAGCGGTGATGGGTGACGCGGATTTCACCTCCAGCGGGAGCGGCATCGGGTTGGGCTGCTGCCGACCTCGGTTCTGCCGCAGCCGCCTCCAGCTCGTTTGCCCGGAGGGCGCTGGCCGCCTGTCCCGCCAGGATGTCGAGGGCCGCCTCGTCTTCCTCGCGGAAGGCCAGCCGCATCTCGCTTTCGACGAAGAGTACGCCCGTCACCGTGCCCCGGACGGCCATGGGGACGGCGATCTGGCTCATCGCTGTTGGCAACTGGGGGAAGGCGACAGTCCGCGTGGTGTTTTCCACGGCCTCCGCCTCACGACCGATCGCCTCGCCGAACCGGCGCACGCGACTCATGTCACTGACCTTGATAGTCTGACCACTGGTCACCGCCGCGCCGATAAGTCCGTCGCCGCCAGCAATTTCCGATCCCAGACCGGAGGGCGCATAGCCGATGCTGCCGGTCGTCATCAGACAGCTGCGATGGTTGTCTCGAATAAGCACGAGCGCGTTACTGTATCCAAGTACGCTCCGGACGCCGCGCAGCAAGCTGTCAATGATCTCTCCGGCCTCGGCCTGCTGCTCTATAAGCTTGATTGCCTGCGACAGGGCGGGAAGACTGACGGGATCGCGGCCAACCTCGGCCGCTGCTGTCTCCACCGGGCTCGGGATTTTCTCAATCCCGTGCACGCGAAAAATATCGGCGCTTCGCAGCCGCATGACGTCTGACATGCCGATCTGTGCGCTGCTCGCCTTGAGTTGGCGTGCGATCTTGTCGAAGAGCGCGCCGGCTTCGAGGGAACGCACGAAGCCAATGTCGAGGAGAAACTGATCACCCGTGAAGCCATCAACGAGGATCAGCGTGACCTTGGGATTGGCGCGCACATTCGCCGCTGTCTTGGCGAAAAACTGGTTGGAGAGCGCGACGTGGTCGTCGTCGACACGCACCACATGGGAGAGGTATGAGATATTCGGCATGCCATCGGCTGCGGCGGTGGCAATGATCGACGGGATGACACCCTCGAAGCAGGCGGAGAGGTCCGAAAGACGCAGGCTCATCGGGCCCTCGCACCGGCCAGCATGCCGGCAAGCGGGCCTGGCGTCTGGATATAGGTTTCGCTGACATCGAGCTGGATGACCCGCGCCTCGCGGGCGGTGAGCCAGGGCGCGATCAGGCGTCGGGGAACGCCGAGCGATTCGAGCTCGTTCGTGGCGCAGGTCATGAAGCGGTCGGCGCGATCGAGGTCGAGCGCTTCCGTGTCCCTCATGGCGGCGCGCCCCTTGAGCTGGAAGCTGACGTAGTCCGATGGGCTGACGAAGGTCGCGGCGATCCGCCCGGTCCGCCGGATGTCGGATTCCAGGCGTGGCCATTGCCAGGCGGAGAAGATGATCTCGATCGCTTCGCGGCTTTCCATGAGATGTAACCCGACGCCGCGTCCGGCGGATGGACGCCCTGTCGCATCAGCCCCGGCGATGATGCACATCAGCGGCCGTCTGAAAAATTCGAGAAGGTCGTCGTCGAGCCGCACCGCCGTCCCCATCACATGCCTGATGCCTGCTTAGCAAATTTTTAGGATAGCCGGTACGCCTTGCACATTCATTTAGGAACGCTCGTTTTTCCCGAGCGCTATAGAGACGCGGCACGGCGGGACGTCGCGGAGACAAATAGTGATCAGTATTGGTCGGCGCATCTATTCAGGTGTGCCCGCCGCCACGCGGTCATCGGCTCCGGCGGCGAGCCGCTTCGAAAGACAACATTTGGAACACAACGGTCCATCGAAAGGAGACCGAGAGATGACGCACGCGCCTTCAAACGAAAACGGAATGACCCTGAGCGCCGACCAGCTCGACGCGTATCTCGCGAGGATCGGCGTGGAGCGGCCAACGTCCCTCGACATCAACAGCCTGACGAGGCTGCATCGCGCTCACCTCATGGCTTTCACTTGGGAAGCATTGGATGCCTTCATGGGGTGGCCATCCGCGATTTCACCGGCATCGGCTTTCACCAAGATGGTGAATGGCAAGCGTGGTGGTTGGTGCTTCGAGATGAACGGCCTGTTCGGCGCCGCGCTCGCCGCCCTTGGCTTCCGGGTTACGCGTCTTTGCGGGGGTGTCAACCGGGAAGCACTCGGCGATCTCGCGATCGGCAACCACCTCACCCTGCGTGTTGATCTCGACCGTCCTTATCTTGCCGAAGTCGGCGTCGCGGACGCCATCGTTGAGCCGGTCCCGCTTGTCATCGGGTCTATCAGGCAACGTGGCTTCGACTTTTCGATCACGCCGGCGGCTGGCGGCTGGCTACGTTTCAACAATCATGAGCGCGGTATCGCCAAGAGCATCGATTTTCGTCCCAACCACAGCGACGAGGCGGCCATGGCTGCGGCCCATGGCTGGCTGATGCAGGATCCCGGCTCACCGTTCACGAACGCGCTTGCAGTGTTTCGGCATGAGGCGGACGGCTACATCTCCTTGCAGAATAACGTCTTGTGCCACGTGACGGCGAATGGCGTCTGCGAGCAGCGTATAACGGGCGCTGAACATCTCGCCGAAACGCTTGAAACCGTCTTTGACCTCGAAGTGCCCCAGTCCAGGCGCGTCTGGGACAAAGTTCAGGCGATCGTGCGCGACAAAGCCGCGTGAACAGGCGCCACCTCCCCTTAAGGTTTGAAGGAAACACCCATGCTGCGTATCGCTGCTTTCACTCTTGGTCTTGCTTTGTTGGACACGACCTTCGCGGTCGCCGCCTCCAATGACCCGGCGCCTGCCGGCGCCTACAAGACCGATCCGTCGCATTCGAGCTTCACCTGGTCATTCAACCATTCCGGACTGTCCCAATACACCGCGCGCTTCACGAGGGTCGATGCGCGGCTGGATTGGCGCCCTGAAAAGCCGGAGGCATCGACACTTTCGGTCGTGATCGATCCACTTTCCGTTCGCACAGATTACCCTTGGCCGGAACGGGTGGATTTCGACGCCAAGATCGGAGGTGACGCAGCGTTCCTGGGCGCCCGGTCGATTACGTTCATTTCAAAAACAATCCGTGTGACGGGCGAGAAGACCGGCACCGTCGAAGGCCTCCTGAGCTTCCGCGGCCAGACGCATCCGGCGACCCTCGACATCACCTTCAATGGCTCGATGGCCAAACACCCGATAATGGGCGTCCCAAAAATTGGCTTCTCAGCGGCCGGCAGCATCCGGCGCAGCGAGTGGGGACTGGACTTCGCGCTCCCCGAACTCGGTGACGCAATAACATTTGCCATTGAAACCCAGATGGTCCCCGCCGATTATCAGTTTCCGTGAACGGCTGAAGGTGCAGACGAGAGCGCCGAGTACGGTCATGCCTTGAAAGTCGCGTGCGATATCCGGTTTCGACCATCCGCCTTACTCAGGTAGAGCTGGTCGTCGGCTTTGGCAATCCAGAGGTCTGGGGACATGCCTTGCTCGCAACGGGCGGTCGCGACGCCGATGCTCACCGTCACGAACGGGCTCACCAGCGAACTTTCATGCGGTATGTCGAGCGAAGCGATACGGGAACGGATATCCTCGGCCACCGCGCTGGCTATCTCGGCGTCCGCGCCCGGAAGCACACAGGCGAATTCCTCGCCGCCATAACGCGCGGGAAGGTCGCTGGCACGCTTTAGCGCGCGGCGCAGGGCCGCGGCTATCATCGCGATGCAGCGGTCTCCCTCCAGATGCCCGTAGGTGTCGTTGAATTCCTTGAAGAAGTCGATGTCGAGCATGACCAGCGAGAGCCAGTCCCCGCTTCCCGCCAGACGGGCGATCGCGCCGGTGAGCGTATTCTCCATCCTCCGCCTGTTACTGAGACCGGTCAGCGCGTCGGTGAGGGCCATCTCGGCAAGCTGATCGCGCATGCGCTTGAGCTCGATGTGGTTGCCTACCCGCGCGCGCAGAATGACGGGATGGATCGGCTTCGTGACATAGTCGATGGCCCCGAGTTCCAGGCCCTGGACCTCGTGATCGGTATCACCGAGACCCGTCGTGAAGATGACGGGCACGTCGGCGAGAAGAGAATCCGCCTTCAGGCGCCTGCAGACCTCGAAGCCGTCCATGCCCGGCATGAGGACATCGAGGAGGATCAGGTCCGGAAGGATAAGTCGCGCGGCTTCGAGGGCTTGTTCGCCGGACAGAGCAAAGCTGATCTCATAGTCGTCCTCAAGCGTCGCGTTGATGATCTCGATGTTGGAGATCTCATCGTCGACGATCAGGATTGTCGGCTTGGTCGTCATGCTTCCGTTCCTGCTTTCTCATCCAGCAGCGCGAGGGCGCGATCATAGTCGAGGCGGTTCAGTGCCTCGCGGATCGGGTGAGCTTGCGAATCCTCCGGCGGCAGGCCCAATGCGTTTGCGAGAGCATCGAAGCTCGAACGGGCCTTGAGGCTGCGTCGCTCAATCTGCGTGCGCAGCGCTGTTCTGGCGGCGATAACGTCCTCCTGTCTGACCTGCTGTGCGAGGGTAACGGTTGCCGTCGGGGAGACGGCGGCGAGTTGTCGAGCCGCAACGATCGCAGGCGCGATCTCGCGTTGCAGCGCGTCGCTGAGGTCCGCGATGTCGTGCCGATTGCCGGCAGCGATGTACCGCTCGATCTCGGCGGCTTTAACCTGCACGCCCGGCAGTTCCAATGATCCGGCGACCCCTTTCAGCGTATGAGCGTAGCGCCTTGCTTCCTCGGTTCGACCCGCGTCTATCATCGCTTTCAACTGCGGTCCTGCGTCAGAGTAGTTTTCGCCAAAGTTCACGATGAGCTTGCGCAGGAGGCTCGCTTTTCCGTTAACGCGCTTCAAGGCCTCGGCCAGGCCGAAGGGCGGTAATTCGGCAGGCAGTTCCTCGCTGCCCGGCTGCTTCATGGCGGGAGGGGGCTCAGAGCGGCGAGGCTTACGCTCTGTCTTGAGCCAGCGATCGAGAACAGCAACCAGGTTGATGGGATCAACAGGCTTGGCAATGTGATCGTTCATGCCAGCCGAGAGGCAACGCTGGCGTTCCTCCTCATAGGCATGGGCGGTCATGGCGATGATCGGCAGATCCTCCGCGGACCATGTCCGCCGTATCACCTTCGTTGCCTCGATCCCGTCCATCTCGGGCATCTGCACGTCCATGAGCACCGCCGCGTAGTCGCCCCCGTTCGCCACAACCTTTTCGCAAGCAACTCGCCCGTTCTCGGCGCTGTCCACGGTCAAACCGGCATCGGTGAGCAAGGCCATAGCGATCTCGCTATTGATCTCGTTATCCTCGACCAACAACACCGCAATCCATGCGCAGATGAGGCGACCATGGGCGGCCCGCTCGGCTCGCTCGTTGCCGATCTGACGGTGTTCCCATCGGGAAAGAGATCGACAATGGTGCCCAGCAAGGCCCGCGGATCGACTGGCTTGGTCAGGAAGGCCGCGACGTCGGAGGCCTTCATTTCAGTCATGAACTCCTCCGTGCCGTAGGCGGAGATCATCAGCGTCACCGGAAGTGCGGGGATCGCGCTGTCGGCACGCATCGCCTTGATCGTCTCGACACCGCTCATGCCAGGCATCTTCCAGTCGAGGAGCACGAGATCGTAGGGCCGGCCGGCAAGGCTGGCGGTCTCCAGTGCGCCAATGACTTCCTCGCCGGTGGAGACCAGGTCGATTGTCATGTTCCACTCTCGGAAAATCTCCTGGATGATCTGGCGTGCGGCGGGATTGTCGTCTGCTGCCAGGACGCGGATGCGCGAAAGATGGGCGGGCGGCGTCGCTGCTGACGAACGAGCGCTTTTGTCGAGCCGCGCGACGAAGGAGAAGGTGAACGTACTGCCAGCGCCAGGAGCACTCTCGACGCGAATGGCACCCCCCATCAGCTCGACGATCTGCCGGCTGATCGCGAGCCCAAGGCCGGTTCCGCCGAAACGGCGAGTGGTCGAGCTGTCGGCCTGGGTGAAAGAGGTGAACAGCGCCGCCTGCTCTTCCGGCGTCATCCCGATCCCGCTGTCCCGTACAGACAGCTCCACCTTGGCTGTCTCCTCGTCCTGCTCGACGACTTCGGCTGTGATGGTGACGCGACCATGTTCGGTGAACTTGACTGCGTTGCTCAAGAGGTTGAGCACCACCTGATTAAACCGCAACTCGTCCCCGACAAGGCTGTAGGGGATAGCCTTGCTGATATGGGTATCGACTTTGACGTCCTTCACGGCGGCGTCCGGCAGGACCAACTGGACCTGATTCTGAACTGCCGTGCGCAGATTAAAGGGGCGGCTTTCGAGCGTTAGCTTGCCGGCCTCGATCTTCGAGAAGTCGAGAATGTCATTGATCAGGAGCATGAGCGAGACACCCGCTCCATTGATCTTGGTCACGTAGTCCTGCTGTTTGGGTGCGAGATCGCAACGCTGGAGCAGGTGGCAGAAGCCGAGGATCGCGTTCATCGGCGTGCGGATCTCGTGGCTCATATTGGCCAGGAAGAGGCTCTTGGCCCGGCTGGCTGCTTCGGCCTCGCGCGTGCGCTCCGCAAGAGCCGTGTTCTGCACCAGGATCTCGGCGCCCATATGTTCGATCCGGCCGAAGCTTCGGACGACCATGTTCGAGACCCAGACCAGAACGATGGTCTGGAAGGCGACAATTGCCGCGTGAAGCGCCACGCGCGCCAGATTGCCCTGGGTGGGGAATATGGCCATAGGCAGAAGGTACAGCAGCAGAAGGTGATGCAGCGCAATCGCGATCGCGCCGATCACCAGCGCCCCGCGGTCGAACCAGGCGATGGACAGCGCGAGCATGGCGAAGAAGTACATGTGCATGTCCATCTGCCACGGGTGTCCATTCAGCACGAACACCAGCAGAGCCGCCTCGCCGGCGAGCGCGATCGCGGAGACGTAGCGTGTCGGCGGGGCTATGCCGTCACGCCGCCATGTCATATGGTAGGCGATAGCGAGGAGCCCAGCCCCCGCCATGGCGCCGATAACGGACTGGCCGCTCAGATAGGCGACGACGCCGAGCAGGGGGACGTGGCACCAGAACAAGACGACCAGGAAACGGCCGAAACTTGTGCGAAGCCTGTCGAGTTCGTTGGTCATTGCCCTGTGCCCTCGGCCAGTGCGCTGATGCAGCCCGCCACTCGGGGCGATGGAAAAACAAACCAGGCACCGGCGGCACGGGCCGATGCGGGAAAATCCGGACGGGTAGAAGCCGCTATCACGACATTGCTGAGGCCGCCGATTTCCAGGAGGCCGCCGTCAGCCGCGGCGACTACGCCGATGGTTTGGCCGAGATCCGCCCAAGGGGCGGCGATGATGACGTACTGACCGTTTTCGGATGACCTCGCGAGTGAGGCGACGGTGAGGCCTATCAGTCCAACAGCAAGGAGGCCTGCGCAAGGTGCAAAGTCGAGAAGGGCCGAGCGCCTTTTGGGAAAGTTCGTTACGGGTGCAACAGATGTGGCGGTCATTGCGGGCGAAACTCAATGTTCAGGCGGTACGAGTCGTCTAGTGAAGTGGTCTTAAGCGCATCCTATAGCCTGCAAAGTGTGCAGGCTTTGCCAAAATACCAGCCCTGCCGCATATAGGCAGCTCCAATCTACAAGTTGGTACTTGCCGTGTGGTCCAGGTGCCGTTTGCCGCGACGAAAGCCGGTTGTTCCCTAACGATATAGGATTCTTCGACGATCTCGCTGTCGGCGCCTCGATCTGGGTGAAACATCAG
The DNA here is from genome assembly GCF_018398335.1 of Chelatococcus sp. HY11. NCBI lineage: Bacteria > Pseudomonadati > Pseudomonadota > Alphaproteobacteria > Hyphomicrobiales > Chelatococcaceae > Chelatococcus > Chelatococcus sp. HY11. The sequence continues at coordinate 735,114 of NZ_JAHBRX010000002.1, read as the reverse complement.
AGGGACGCTTTGATGTCGCTGGAAGCCAGCAGGCTGCAAGTGAGCGGCCTTGAGGTGAGACCGATCGAGCATCGCTACGCCGATGGAAAAAATGACGGTGAGTGCGCAGCGGATCAGTGTGGCTATCGGGATGGCGGGGGTCTCCCAGCCGGCGGGATTGCTGAGCCTCGCGCGGCAGGCCAACCTGCACCTGCTTTCCATCCATCCGCACAGTGGAAGCTGCGGCGTCTTCAGCCGATGAGATGACAGATCCCACTATGGCGCCAAGCTGACGTTATCCATAACTGTGGCGTCACCCACGACTGGCGTTGCCTATGGCCTCCGCTGCCGAAGCGCGGCAATTCCCGTTGACCATTCCCCAGGATAATAAAATCATCCGGCCAAGTGGTCTTACCAGTTGACAGTCTGGCCGCATTGCCCATAGATGGAGTGTAACAATCGGCAAGGATGATGATCCAGGCGCCCGCGACGTCCTGCACGATCGCGTGGCTGAAGCCTGGCGAGGGGGAGACTGAAGTGGCGAGAGCTCCATTCGAGGCTGTCAAGCTCGTGAGACCGAAGCGCCTCTATGAGCAGATCGCCAGTCAGATCGAGCAGATGATCCGCGCAGAAGAACTGCCCGCAGGATCCCGGCTGCCCGGCGAGCGCGAGCTGGCTGACACTCTTGGCGTCAGTCGCCCGTCTCTCCGTGAGGCGCTGATTGCCCTGGAAACGGCAGGGCTGATCGAGGTTCGCGGTGGTGGCGGCACTTTTGTGCGCCCGGCGCAAGCCTCTGTGGGCATCTTCTCTTTCACGGGGGAGATGGATCTTGGGCCGGGCACGCTCGAGCAATTCGAGGCACGGCGCGCGATCGAGCCGGCCTGTGCCGAGCTTGCGGCGTCTTACGCGACCCCGGAGCAGATCAGCGCGCTTGAAGCTTCGCTGCGGCGGATGGCGCGGATCATTCGTGCCGGACGCAACCCCTCTGCCGAGCACCAGGCTTTCCATCTGCTGGTCGCGGAAGCATCGCGAAACTCAATTCTGGCGAGCGCGGTTCGCGAGCTGTGGCGTCTGCGCCAGGAGCCGATGTGGAGCATTCTTCGCCTGCGCGTTGAGAACAGGGAGAGCTACGAACTCGGCCTGCAGTTCCGTCGCCAACTGATCGATTGCTTGAAGCGTCATGATGGCGCAGCCGCAAGAAGGGCCGTCGAGGAGCATTTTATGCGACTTGACGAGATGTACTTCGATCGGAAGGTTTAGATTTACTTAGACAACAATAAAATCCGGAGGACGCCACAATGAAACGTGTCATCAGTTTGTCTGGAATAGCTTCCCTGTGCTTCGCGGGTGCTTTGTCCACCGCGGCCGCCGATACGACGCTTCGCATGTGGACGTTCCTGGATCCCGGGAAGCAGGGCGGCCGGGAGCAGGCGTTGAAGACGATCATCGAGGAGTTCGAGAAGGCGAACCCGGGCATCAAGATCAAGGTCGAGCCGCAGGTCTGGACGACACTGGCCGAAAAATTCGTTCTCGGCAGCAACTCGGGCCAGGCGCCTGATATCAGTTGGGTCAACGCGGAAAATCTTGGCCTCGTCCTGAGTTCCGACGTGGCTGCCGACCTGAGTGGACGCGTGCTGGCGAAATGGTCGCCCGAACGCAAGAACGACCTCGTCATGCCGAAGGCCTTTGACGCCGTGACGGTGGACGGGCAGGTGCTGGCCGTGCCCATCATGGCCTCGACCTGGGTGATGATGTATCGCAAGGATCTGTTTGCGAAGGAGGGGATCGACGTCAAGTCCATCGCGACCTGGGAGGGAGTAACCGAGGCCGCCAAGAAGTTGACGAAAGATACCAATGGCGATGGGGTCCCGGATATATGGGGGATCGGCCTTGGGCTCGCTCAGGAGCGCTTCTCGGCGACGCCGGCCCCTCTTGCCGCCTATGAAGCCCAGGGCGGCTTTTTCGGCAAGGATTGCAAGGCCACTATCGCGGGGAAGGGCTCGGAGCAGGCCGTTGCCCTCCAGGCGGGCTGGATCAACGAGCACAAGGTCGCTCCGCGCGAAGCACTGTCGATGACGTCGGACGATGCCATCGACCAGTTCTCGGCGGGCCGTTATGCCATGGAAATTGTCGCCAACAGTCGTTTCGAGCAGATCCAGAGAAACGCGGCCGGATGGGACAAGAACGATCTCGGGCAAGCGCCGATACCCGGTTGGACCAAGGACAAGCCAGGCCCGATGCTGGTCAGCGGCTGGTTCGCGGTCGTCTCCAACAAGTCGCCCCATGTGGAGATCGCGGCGAAATTCGTCGATTACATGACCAGCCCAGCCGCGATGGCGCTCTGGAACATCCCTGGCGGACAGGTGCCGATGATGAAGTCCGTGGCGGCGCGGCCTGAGATGAGTGAAGCCAAGAATGCGCCCTTGAAGGACGTGGCGGGCTTCATGGCAACGGCCGGCGAGTTCCCGCCCGGCCTGTGCAATTGGGCGCGGACCTTCGCCGATTTCAACCTCGCCACCCAGCAGGTTGTGCTCGGCCAGGAGAGCGTGACGCGCGCCGTGGAACAGGCCGCCAAGGCGACGCAAGACCGCCAGTAAGGTGGCAGGAGCACGGGCGGCGGCAGCTGATGTCGCGCCCGTATCACGATATTCAAGGTCAGAGGTATTTCATGCGACGCGCCGATTGGCCCGTGGCCTACCAGATGCTTGTTCCGGCTCTGTTGCTCGAGGGGGCGTTCGTCCTCGCCCCGCTTGCCATCGGATTCTGGTACAGCCTGCATAACGTCCGCTTTTTTCGTATCCGCAGCTTCGTGGGGCTCGACAATTACTGGTCGATCATCACCTCGCCGCTGGTGCTCAACAGTCTCGTGGTTACCGTCATTTTCTCGGTGGCGGCGCTGGTCCTGACTTTCGCCATCGGTTTTGGCCTGGCGATCTGGCTGCAGCGGGATACGGCCGGGCATGTCGCCATGCGCGCGATCGTGCTGGTGCCCTACATGATCGCCATGCTGGTTGGATCGATGCTGCTCAAATGGATCTTTGCGCAGGAATCGGGGCTCACGCCGCTGCTGCTCGGTCCCTTCGGCTACGGTGATGCCAGCATCCTGTCCGATCCCAAGACGGCGATGGCGGCGCTGGTCTACAATGCCATGTGGCGGGACAGCGCCTTCGCGATGATCATGCTCCTTGCGGGCTTGAAGAGCCTGCCGGTGCAGATCTTCCAGGCCGCGCGGGTGGACGGTGCCAGTCCATTCTACATATTCCGGCGGATCACATTGCCGCTCCTGCGCATTCCCATACTCATCACCCTGGTTCGGTTGTTCATCCACTTCGTCAATACATTGACATTTCCGCTCATTCTGACCGGTGGCGGCCCCGCGAACGCCACGGAAACGGTGGTGCTGCGCATGTTTCGGCTCGGCTTTCAGGACAACGTCCTCGGACAGGCTAATGCGCTCGCTGTGCTCATCTTCGCCGGCAACATCATCCTGGTTGCCGTACTTCTCCTTCTCTTCCGGCAGGCGAAACGCCTCTAGACTGCCGATCTGCCTGTATTAGGCCGGCAATCTAACCTCTTTTATTGCAAGTATAATCTTATCGATCCTCGTTCCACTTCGGTCGGATTATGCTTCAGGGAGCTTGAGCCATGTCCTTTGTTCCTGAGGCCCCCGCGAGCACTGCCTGGCGCAAGCGTGTCATGGCGCGGCGGCTCGGCCGTCTCGCCGTGAACGGCGCAATCGCTCTCCTCGCGCTGTTCCCGATCCTGTGGGGGCTGTCCTCGTCTCTCAAACCCTCCGCGCAGATTGCCGAATATCCGCCGAGCCTGCTGCCACGCACGGTGACTTTCGAGCATTACCTGCGCGTCTTCAACGACAACGTCGGCCACTACATCTTCAACAGCGCCCTTGTCTCGACCGGTGCGGTCGCGCTGTGCCTCATTGTCGGAGCGCTGGGCGGCTATGCCCTGGCCCGCTTCAGTTTTCGCGGGCGCGGCGTGATGATGGTGATGACCGTCGCCATCATGAGCATACCGATAGCGTCACTGCTGGTGCCGACATTCACGACGCTCAGCACCATCGGGTTGATCGATACGCGTTTGGGACTTATACTTCTTTATGCAGCATATCAGCTTCCAATCGTCATATGGATGCTGTATGGGTACTTTCTGTCGCTACCTATCGAGATCGAGCAGGCTGCGCGGATCGACGGCTGCTCTCCCTACCGCACGTTACGCAAGGTCGTTCTGCCGCTGTCCCGGCCGGGACTCGTCGCCGCCGCGCTCTTCGTACTCGTGTTTTCCTGGAACGACTTCGTCGTCGCCGTGACCATGACGTCGTCCGAGCAGGCCAGGACGTTGCCGGTCGCCATCTATTTCTATCTTGGCTTTTACGGTCGCGAATGGGGGCCGTTGCTGGCGGCATCGATCATTTCGATCATCCCGATCATCGGCGTCTTCATCGTACTGCAGCGCTATTTCATGTCCGGTCTCACGGGCGGGGGAGTCAAGGGTTAGGCAATGGCAGAAGTCAGCTTTCGCTCTGTATCAAAGCGCTATGGCGCCGTGACCGCGCTCGCGGATCTCGATCTCGATATCGCGCCGGGCGAGTTCGTGTCGCTTCTCGGGCCCTCCGGCTCCGGCAAGTCGACCACCCTCAACCTCCTGTCAGGACTCCAGGATGTCGACGGCGGGAGGATCGTCATCGGCGGCCGCGACGTGACCCATGTGGCGCCTGACAAACGCGACATCGCCCTCGTCTTCCAGAACTACGCGCTCTATCCACATCTCACGATCTTCGAGAATATCGCGTTTCCGTTGGAAGCGCGTGGACTTGGCTCCAAGGCCGATGTCGAGAAAAAGGTCAATGCGACAGCCGTGACGCTCGGCATAGGCGATCTCCTCGGGCGCTATCCCAAGGAGATTTCCGGCGGGCAGCAGCAACGCGTCGCCCTCGGCCGCGCCATGGTGCGGGATCCCAAGGTCTTCCTGCTTGATGAGCCATTGTCTAATCTTGACGCACGCCTGCGCATTCGCATGCGGCGTGATCTCAAGGCGCTGCACGCCAAGCTCGGCTCGACGATCGTCTACGTTACGCATGATCAGTCCGAGGCGATGACGCTGTCCGATCGGATCGCGATCTTCAACCGCGGTCGCTTGCAGCAATTGGGTACGCCGGACGAAATCTATAATCGACCGGTGAACATATTCGTCGCGAATTTCGTCGGTGACCGCGAGACGAATTTCTTCGACGCCGAGCTGGTCGTCACCGGTGATGGCCCGCGACTGCTTGGCGAAGGCTTCGTTATCCCGCTGGACCGCCCCGCGCCGGCATCTGCGGCGGGTGGCGGGGTGAAGGTCGGGATCCGGCCCGAGTGCGTGACCATCGCCGGCTCCGGCGTTGAGGGAACGATCCCGGCCGAGGTCAGTGGAACGGAGCTGGCGGGGCCGGATCTTTATGTTTTCGCACGTTTGCCCGGCGGCGAGGAGCTCGGCTGCCGATGCGAGCCGCATGTCTCCGTGCGTGTTGGAGAGTTGGTGCATTTGCGTCCGGACCAGCGGCGAATTCATCTGTTTGATCCCGCCAGCGAGACCTGCATCAGCCACGGCACGCCAATTTCATCTCATTGAACTCCAGAAAAGAGTCGAACAATGGCACAACAGCTTTATCAGGAAGACTACGATGTTGTCGTGATTGGCGGCGGCTGCGCCGGTGTCGCGGCGGCGGCATCCGCGGCCAAGAACGGCGCGAAGACGCTATTACTTGAAGCGGGCTCCATGATCGGTGGAGAATTGATCACGGGATTGCCTGTCGATGGCGCGTTGAACGCGCGCGGGGAATGGATCGTCGGGGGAATACTGAAGGAAATACTGGACGAGCACGAGCGGCTGGGCGGCTACATCGGCCCGGTCAAGGATTGGCGCCTGATCTGGTATGTCTGCATCGATCCCGAGATGATGAAGATCGCGGTGTCGAATGTCGTGCGGCGCTATGGGGTTAACACATGGCTCTACAGTTTCGCCGAGGACGTCGTGGTCAAGGATGGGCGCGTCACGGGCGTCGTGGTCGTCAACAAACGGCAGAGAACGCTCGTCAACGCGAAGGTGGTGATCGACTGTTCCGGTGACGGCGATGTCGCGATGCTGGCCGGCGGGGCGGCGATGATCTCCAATGACGAGGGTGAATTCCAGCCCTTGACGATGCTGTTCCGCATCGGGGGCATCGATACGGAGAAGCTCCTCAAGTTCTGTGTCGATAAACCCGAGAACCTTGCGGTCGGTGAAAGCGAATGGATGGGCGCGGAGCTGAGCGCGCGCGCCTGCGCCGAAAGACTCTACGAGCAGGGACAGCCGGCAGTCTTCATCAAGGGTGACGGGCCGCTGATCCAGGAGGGTATCGCAAGCGGCGAGCTTTACCCGACCGCTCTGATTGGGATCATCCCGGTCTCCAGCGAGCGTCGCGAAGTATCCGTCAACACGACGCGTATAGCCAATATCGATGCCACCGATACCAAGGCCCTGTCGCAGGCGTTCGGGGGGCTCGTGGACCAGGCCTGGAGCTGCATCCGCTTCATGCGCAAGCGTATTCCGGGCTTCGAGCAATCCTATTTCGCTGGGCTCGCCCATCGGATCGGCATTCGGGAGACCCGCAGGATCGTCGGGGACTATGTCCTGACACGCGATGACGTGTTCTATGCCCGCAAGCGCGACGACGGCATCGGCAAAGGTAGCCACCACATCGATATCCACCAGGATGGCATCAAGCAGGTCCGCATCCCCGTGGCGGATGGCGGCTCCTATGACATGCCCTACGACATGCTTGTGGCGAGAGGGCTCACCAACGTCTATGTCGCGGGCCGCTGCATGTCGGCGGATCGCGAGGCGCACGGCTCGGCGCGCGTCATGGGCCCCTGCATGGCGCAGGGCGAGGCGGCGGGCCTCGGCGCGGTGCTCAGTCTTGGCCTCAATGATCCCGGCAATATCCGCGGCGTGCCTGTGCGTACGCTGCGCGACGGATTGCAGCGCCAGGGGGCAATTCTCGATGGCACGCACTGAGGGGATGCCGTCCTTCAGCGCGCCGCTTATTGCGCTCTCCCGCCACGAAGCGGCGACACTGGCCTCAATCTTCCGGCTGATGTGGCCGGCTCGCTCGCCGGAGCGCGATGCCGAGAGCCTTGGCGTCGTCGCCTATGTTGATCGCGCGCTCGACGGCTTCGAAAGTCCCCTGCTTGAGCCCTATCGCGGTGCCGTTGCGCGGCTCGATGCGACCGCGAGGAGCGAGCATGGCTCGCTTTTCCGGGATTGCGACGTCCGGCAGCAGAGCCTGATCCTGCAGCAGCTCGAGCAGGGCACAATCCCGAGATGGGTGGTCCCGCCGCAGGCTGATGTTTTCGCGATGCTGCGCCGGCACCTGATAGAGGGGCTGTTCTGCGACCCCGCCCATGTGGGCAACCGCGACGCGGAGGGATGGGCGGCGATCGGTTATCCCGGCGTGGTGACGACACACCAGCCGGCTGACCACTTCGCGACCTCTGCCCCCTTTGTCGACGGCAGGCGGCCAACCATGAACGATGGCGAAGCCGATCGCCCCGCGGCGCCGGATTGGCGGGACACGGGTTTCGACCCGCAGGACGGCGCCAGCCCGCCTCTGGCTGATGTCGATGTGGTGGTCGTGGGCATGGGCGGTGTCGGCGCCCTGGTGGCGCCGTGGCTCGCCGAGGCTGGGCTGCGCGTCGTCGCGCTGGAGGCGGGACCCTGGCGGCAGGGCGATGGTTTGCGTCCGGACGAACTGCGCCATGCCTATTATGCGCGCGCTGGCTTTGGGGGAAAATTCAACGCCGAAACTCCAACCTGGCGTGAGGATTCCGACGCTCCGACGCAGGCCATGCCGTTCTCGCTCGGCCGGATGTGCAATGGCGTCGGCGGCTCGCTGATCCACTATGGCGCGCGGCTCCGGCGGCAACACCCGCACCAGTTCCGCATGCGTAGAACCCTTGCCGAGCTGGGCCTTTTGGCGCGCCTTGATGAGGATTGTACGGTCGCGGATTGGCCATTCGGCTATGATGAACTTGAGCCGCATTATGCGGCGTTGGAGCGAGCCATCGGCATCGCCGGTCACGACACGCATCCATTCATCCACCGCGATGGCGGCCTGCCGATGCCGCCGACGCGCCCGTTCGCGGGGGGAGAACTCTTCGCGAAGGCGGCGCGTGAGCGCGGACTGCACCCGGACGTGATCCCCGTCGGCCAGAATACAGTGCCTTACAACGGGCGGCCGGCGATGACCTATTCGCCCTGGGGCGAAGGCCTTGGAGCCGCGACCCGGGACCGATGGATGCCGACGGACGACCTGATCCCGGCCGCCCTTGCCACCGGCAACCTCAATGTGCGGATTCAGTGCCGCGTCCTGGCGATCCTGACCGACGGGAATGGGCGCGCCACGGGGGTGCGCTATGTCGACAGCAATGGAGAATTGCGGGAGCAGACGGCGAGGGCGGTGATCGTCTCGGCCTATACCTTCGAGACGGTCCGGTTGCTCCTTATGTCGGGCTCGGGCCAGCATCCGCACGGTCTCGGTAACGACAGCGGCCAGTTGGGCCGGCATTTCATGACCAAACAATTCCCGGGCGTTTACGGACATTTCCCTGAGCGGCTTTTCAATCGCCACACCGGGCCGGGCGCTCAAGGCGTGATCGTGGAGGACATGCTGACGCCAAGCTTCATGGCGGCGACAGGCATGATCGGCGGAGGCACCCTCTCCACTGAGAACCAGTTGCTGCCGATCCAGATCGGCCGGGAGCCGCCTCCGCCGACCGTGCCGAGCTGGGGTGTGGAATGGAAGGCGCATGTTCAGCGCTGGAATCATCGCCTCGCTTTGCGCATCCAGACCGATACGTTGCCCTATCGGTCAAATTACCTGGACCTCGACCCGATCAGGCGGGACCGCAGCGGCTACGGCCTCCCTGTTCTGCGCGCGACCTATGCCATACGCGAAGCCGAACAACGGCTTTATCAACACATGATCGGGGAAGGGGAGGCTATGCAGCGCGCGATGGGCGCGGCCGAGATCTGGCGGGGACCGCTGTTCACGGGAATCGGAAGTTGCCACGATCTCGGCGGCTGCCGCATGGGAGAGGATCCAGGACAGTCCGTTGTCGGCCCCGATCTGAACGTGCATGACACGCCCGGGCTCTACGTGATGAGCGGAGCCGTCTTTCCGTCCTGCCATGCGGTTAATCCCACGCTGACTTTGTGGGCCATCTGTCGCAGGGCAGCGCAGAACTTGGCGGTTGAGCTTCGCGGTGAGCTTGCGCGCAGGACTTGAGACCATGGGCGCAGGACTTGAGCCTTCCCGCCAGTGCCGCGCACGCCATGGCTAATGGATAATGGCACAGCGCGACGGCAAATCACGTGAAGCTCAGGCTTTCGGCGTCTGCGCCTCAGCCTCGTTTCACCCTTAACGAGAATTTCACCCACCCAATTCACTCACCCCAATTTCACCTGGGCCACCTTATCCTGGTAATCGGCTTGCGGATCCACGCCCAGCATCGCCTTGATGCCCGCCAGCAGGTTGGAAGCGTTCTCCCAGATCTCGGCTTGGCCTGGGTCGAACCGCAGCAGTACAAGGCGCGGGTCATCCTTGCCGTCCTTGAACCAGGCCGCGATGAAGCTGTTCCAGAGCCGGTCTATGACCGCACGATCCTGGTCGACTTGAAGTGTCCCTTCAACAGAGGCGAAGAGGTCGTGGCTCTTTGCGCTGAAGCTGAAGGATGCCGGCTGACCGTTTGAGAGTTTCTCGACAAGCTCCGTGTCCCGGTCCGCGAAGAACCAGATCGGGCCACTCTCGCCCTCCAGCTGCGCGGTCATGGGGCGCGTGTGGCCCTTCTCCGCGCTGACAAGACCCAGCATGACGGTGCGGTCTGATTTGAGCGACTTCCAGAAGCGCGTCTTAAGTTCTGCAGGTGTCGGCACTGGCTTTTCTCCCTTTTACCCCCGCGAGAAAGCAATGCGCTCGTGCCCGCACGGTTCCCCCGGTCGCGTGGATTTCGATGAATACAGCCCCGCGTCCGTGCTCATGACACACCCGATGTGGCGACATTCGGCCGCTGTCAGCTCAACGTTATGGCATGGCGGTGAAAGCCTCGTTTGCGAATGGTCTCCGAAAGCGAGGCTTTTCTGCGCGGCGGGCTGGTGGAGCGCTGGCCAACAGCGGGGAGACAGCTCTGGCGGCCATCGCGGCCTGTCTGGCGAACCGATCAGGCTTTCAGCCACACGTCCGTGTAGGTCCAAGGTCCCGAAAATTCGCGACGCAGACCCTGCACTTCAACCCGTGCCACCTCGCTGCTCGGGCGCCAGAACAGAAAAGCATTGTAATATTTGCTGTGAATAAGCTTCTGGGCATCGATGTAAAGCTGGCCGCGCGCGGCCTGATCGGTCTCCGAACGTGCCGCATCTACGAGATCGAAGAGCTTGTCATCCTTGATCGCCGCGAAATTCTGCTTTGCATCACGTCCATAGAAAGTGCTGAAGGCGAGATCGGGGTCCGACCGCGGCATTACGGCGCGTGCCAGGGCGATCTCCGATTTGCCACCGAGGACCTTGTCGAGCCACGCCTGACGCTCCATGGTTTCAATCCGCAGCTCGATGCCGACCTGCTTGAGCATCGCCTGCATGAGCTGCGCGATCTGCGTATCAGGATCGCGTTGAATCATGCTCAGCGTGAGCGGGCCCTTATGTCCCGATTTCTGATAGAGGTCGCGGGCGAGTTCCACGTCGCGCTTGTAGGCCGTGAGGTCCTTGGCGAAAGCCCAGGATGATGGCGGCTCGATGCCGCCTACGAGAACCCCTTGCCCGCGCGCCACGATCTTCTCTAGGCTTGGTGCATCGACCGCATGCGACACGGCACGGCGCAGATCGATATTGTCAAACGGCGGCTGGCTTGTATTGAAGATCAGATACTGGACGACCCCAAGATTGGAATCCATCAGTTTAAGTTTAGGGTCAGATTCGACCTGCGGAAAATCTTTCGGCTGGATCGAATCCCCGAGCTGGACGTTGCCGCTCTTGAGTTCAACAAGCTTGACTGTCGTGTTGGGGATAACCCGCGCCACGACGCGATCGAGATAGGGAAGGGCGCTGCCTGTCGGGGCTTTTTGCCAGTAGTCCTTGAATTTCTCCGCTTCCACCCGGCCGCCCGTCCATGACGTGACGCGGAAGGGGCCGGTACCGACCGGCGCGCGGTGAAAGCCTTCGCCCAGCGCCTTGACCGCCGTCGGCGACATCATGGACCCGGGCTCGATCGCCAGAATGGCGAGCATCGGCCCTGACTTCCGCTTGAGCTTCACCCGCGCGGTATGGCTGTCGAGAACCTCAACGCTGTCGAAATCACTGAGGAACTGTCTGGCACGCGATGCGACCTCCGGGCTCGCCGCGCGTTCGAGGTTGAACTTCACGGCTTCCGCGTCGAACGGGGTGCCATCCTGGAACTTCACGTCGCGGCGAAGGTGGAAGTCGATCGACAACCCGTCGGGCGCATAGAACCAGCGCTCGGCCAGCATGGGCTTGAAGCTGCCGTCCGGATCCTGCCAGACGAGGTTTTCGGCGAACATATTGTAGAAGCGGCGGTCGGTGCCCGGCGCCGCGCCGAAGATGGGATCGAGGCTTGAAGGCTCGAGGTCGATTGCGACGGTGAGCGTTCCACCCGTCGCCTCCTGCCCAAGCGCACCATTGCCGAGGCCTACCGTGGCCAATGCTCCCACCGCACCCAGAAACTGCCGTCTCGTTGACCTCATCGGGCTCTCCTCACTTATTTTGTGTTCTACATATCGGATAACTTGACATGTGATCAAGTGGTTTCTAGAACGGCGAACGAGGAGACGCGACGATGGCAGAATTTGAAGGTGCCGAGCTGCAGCGGGTGAAGCTGCCTGACCTTGTGCGCCAGCACCTCACGACGAAGATCCTCGACGGCACGCTGGCGCCCGGCGATCCGCTTCCCTCCGAGGGAGAGCTCGCGCGCAGTTTCAAGGTCAGCAAGGCGGTGGTCCGGGAGGCCATGCGCGAGCTAAACGCCCTCAGCGTCCTCGATACCCAGCAGGGACGCCCGTCCTCCGTACGGGGTCTCACATCCGAGCCTCTCGCTTTCCTCTTTCAGGTCGGCGCCGTGCACGAGCAGGGCTATCGTGACCTGATCGAGCTGCGGCGTGCCATCGAATGCGAGGCGGCTGGACAGGCGGCGGAGCGCAGGACGCCCGAGCAGCTCGAGCAACTGCGCCTGTGCGTCGAGGGGCTTGCCGACAATATCCCGCGCCCGAAGATCGCGCGGGAGTTCGACTGGCTTTTCCATCTGACGATCGTGCAGGCGTCGGAGAATCGGCTTCTCGTCTGTGTCTTCGAGGCGCTCAAGGCGCAGACGCTGGCAGCGCAGGAGCTGTTGCGCTCCCATCGCACGCAGGCCGAACACGAGCTTGGCGTGGAGCGGCATCGTGTCGTGTACGAGGCCATTCGCGACCGCGACCCGGTCGAGGCGCGTCTGCGCATGAGCGTGCATTTCAACGTCAATCCGGCCGATCTCGCGCGTATTGCCGCGAAAATGCGACGTAACCGGAAGTAGATCATGCGGCTGATCACATTTCTCGTGCAGCGCATGATGCAACTTGTTCCGCTGCTCTTCATGGTGACGTTTCTCATCTTTTCCATGATGCAGCTTCTGCCGGGCGATCCGACATTCGCGATGCTCGGCGAGCAGGCCGGGCCGCAGGAGCGAGCGGCCTTGCGGGCCAAGCTCGGGCTCGATCAGCCTCTGCCCGTCCAGTACATGCGCTGGGTGGCCAACACCGCCAGTGGGGACCTGGGCACGTCACTGCGCACGCGGGAGCCGGTGAACGAGATGCTCATGACGCGCATCCCGGTGACGCTGCAGCTGACCGTGATGGCCATCTTGCTGTCCGTCATCATCGGGGTTCCGGCCGGCATCCTCGCGGCGCTGCGGCGCAATAGCTGGATCGACCTCGTCGTCAGTTTCCTGAGCATGGGCGGTGTCGCGATGCCCTTCTTCTGGATGGGCATGCTGCTGATCGGCTTCTTCACGCTGCGCCTCGGCTGGCTGCCGCCGTCCGGCTACGTGTCGCCAACGACCGATCTGTGGCTGAACCTCAAGCTGATGTTGATGCCAACCATCACCATCGGGACGACGATGGCCGCCCTCGTCATGCGCCAGACACGCACGGCCATGTTGCAGGTGCTGGGCGAAGACTTCATCCGCACGGCGCGTGCCAAGGGGGCGGGCGAACCCCGGGTGATCGGACTGCACGCCCTGCGCAACGCCCTCATCCCCGTGGTCACCGTCATTGGTCTTCAGACCGGCGCGCTCGTCAGCGGCGCTGTCGTGACGGAAACCATCTTCTCCCTGCCGGGCTTGGGGCGAATGCTTGTCGAGGGGATTTTCGAGCGCGACATCGCGCCGGTGCAGGCCGCGATACTCATCATCGTTGTCGGCGTTTTGCTCGTCAATCTTCTGACAGACCTTGCCTATGTTGTCCTCGATCGCCGCATAAAGCTTTAGGACGCCCATGCAACCGCTCATCTCGGCGCAGATCGAGGCACCTCCGCGCCTTGTCGCGCAGAATACCGCGTCGCTTTTCGCAAAACGATTGGGTCAGCTTCTCCGGCACAGGGTTGGGTGTCCGGGGCTGCTGATCATCTCCGCGCTTTGCCTGATCGCGCTCTTCGCTCCGCTGATCGCGCCCCATAACCCCGATGAGGCGTATTTCGACGCGATACTGTCCCCGCCGAACGCGCAGTTCTGGTTCGGAACGGATGATATCGGACGCGACGTCCTGTCCCGGCTCATCTTCGGCGCCCGCGTTTCACTCGGCATCGTTCTCGGTGCCATCAGCCTTGCCTTCGTCATCGGAAGCACGATCGGTGTCGTCTCGGGATATTATGGCGGTTGGGTCGACAACGTGATCATGCGGATCATGGACGGCCTGCTTGCCTTTCCGTTACTGGTTCTCGCCCTGGGCATCATCGCTGTTCTTGGGCCTAATCTGGTCAATGCGCTGATCGCGATTGCGATCATTAATATTCCGGGATGCGCCCGTCTCGTGCGCGGACAGGTTCTCACCGTCCGCCAGCTCGACTTCGTCCAGGCGGCACGCTCGATGGGGGCGACCGATGCGCGGATCATGGCTTCGCATGTCTGGCCAAGCGTGGTTGGCAACGTCATCGTCTATATGTCGCTACGCAGTTCCTCGGCTTTGATAACCGAATCCTCGCTGGCCTTCCTGGGGCTCGGTGCCGAGCCGCCGACGCCGACCTGGGGGCAGATCCTGGCGACGGGAATGCAATATTGGGACGCCTGGTGGCTCAGCCTGTTCCCAGGGATGACGATATTCTGCGCCGCGCTCGCCTTCAATTTCCTGGGTGATGGCTTGCGAGACGTCCTGGATACACGCTTGAAAAGTTGAATGTGCGAAGTCTGAGCAAGAATTAAACGCGCGAAGACTGCCTCCGCCCGCCCACTCGGATCGCGCTGCTGATGCTTCAGCCAGCGGCCTCCGGTGGATCAGGCAAGAAGCATTGAAGCAGAGGGAACAGCCGTGTCACATATTGCTGAAGTCAAAGTCACTCCCATCGCGTTTCGCGACGCGCCTTTGCTGAATGCGGCGGGTCTTCATGAGCCATGGGCCATACGCAGCGTTCTCGAAGTCGTGCTCAAGGACGGAACGGTCGGATTGTCGGAGACCTATGGCGATGCCATCACCATCGAGCTGTTGCGGGCCTGTGGGGATGATCTCATCGGCCTCGACATCTATGATCGCAACGGCTTGAAGCGGCGCGTGGCGTCGACGCTGCAGCGGCTCGCTCCTCCAACGGCTGACGTCTCCCCCCGCACGGCCAGCGTGACCCTTCTGCCGCGCATCTTCGGAGCCTTCGAGGTTGCCGCTTTTGACGCTGTCGGGCACCTGACGGGCCGACCGGTGTATGATCTACTCGGTGGGGCCTGCCGCCGCGATGTGCCTTTTTCCGCTTATCTCTTCTACAAATTTTCTCGCCACGAGTTGGTCAAGGACGGGTGGAGCGACCCCTGGGGCAATGTCCAGTCACCCGAGGAAATGGTGAGGGAAGCCCGCGAGATGGTGCGGCGTCACGGCTTTCAATCGCTGAAATTCAAGGCCGGTGTTTTCGAGCCCGCTCTCGAAGTCGAGACATTGCGTGCGTTACGTGTGGCTTTCCCGCAAGCGCCTTTGCGCATCGATCCCAATGGTGCCTGGACAGTCGAGACAACGCTCCGCATGCTGCCGGATTTCGAGGAACTGCTGGAGTATCTCGAAGATCCGACGATGACGATCGACGGAATGGCCGCGGTGCAGGCGAAGACGTCGCTGCCGTTGGCGACGAATATGTGCACCGTCGCTTTTGATCATGTGCCGGAGACGATCGCCAAGGGCGCGGTTCGTGTGATCCTGGCTGATCATCACTTCTGGGGCGGCCTGGAGGCCACCAAGGAACTGGCCGCCATCTGCCGCACGTGGGGCATTGGTCTTTCTATGCACTCAAACAGCCATCTTGGCATCAGCCTGATGGCCATGGCCCATCTTGCTGCGGCGACGCCAAATCTGACCTATGCCTGTGACACGCATTATCCTTGGGAAGAGGATGAGATCGTCGAGGGGGGCACAATACCCTTTATCGGCGGCTGCGTGCGCGTGTCAGACAAGCCTGGCCTTGGCGTTGCCCTGGATCGTGACGCGCTCGCGAAGCTGCATGACAACTGGCGCAGTTGTGGCATCATCGCGCGGGACGACGCTGCTGAGCTTCGTAAATACTGGCCGGACTGGTCTTCACATCGCCCGAGATGGTAGTTTGTCATGGCTGGGCGGCGGGTATCGGCCAATCATTGAGAGGCCGTCAGGAGTGCGTCCGCGACCTTCTCGCCAATCATCATCGTGGATAGATTTGTGTTGGCGCAGGGTACAGTCGGCATGATTGACGCGTCCGCCACATGCAGGCCTTCAACGCCTATGACCTTTCCCTTCGGGTCCACAACGCCCGCGCGATCGTCCGTGCTGCCCATGCGGCAGGTTCCACAGGCATGCCAGTTGCCGAGCACCGTCGCGCGTATCCAGGCATCGAGAAGCGCGTCGTCGTGCGTCATCGCGTGGATGTCATCCCCCCGCGGGAAGGCGAGCCGCATGATAGCCTTGCGCGGGATTTCGCCCGCGTCGAGAGTTTGTGCTCCGAGGCCGAGAATAATGTCACTCGCCATGCCGCCGGATCGAAGTGCGCGTAGCCAGCGGGTGTAGGCGCCGGCGAAGACACTATGGCTGACGGCTTTCACATCAGATGTCGTTAAAAGCCTGTAGACGAAGCGCACGCCCTCACGCATGCGCAGAAGATCCCGTTCGTCTGAAAGCAAGTTGAAGGCAACGAGAGGCTCCTCGGTCGGACTGCCATTCTTCAGGCGCACGAAGCCACGTGAGAATGCTTTGTCGGGTCCAACCCTCACCGCGGCAAAGTGGTTGCCGATCGGGCTGGGATCAAAGCGATTGGCGATCGAAATCTTCATGTCCTGGGAAGGGCAACCCTCAAGGCCCGAACTGAAACGCGCATAGACAAGAAATGGGTTGCGTACCTTCGGGCTCATCCGCCCCTGCGGCTTCAGATGCACGCCTAATCCAACCAATGGATGGTCTTGCAAGTTGGCGCCAACCCCTGGTCGGTCCGCCACGACAGAAATTTCGTGGTCGCGGAGGTGTTCAGCCGGGCCGACGCCCGAGCGCAGCAAGAGGGCTGGCGAGTGGATGGCGCCGGAACAGAGAATGATCTCGCGCGCTTCGATACGAATGGATCTCTTGGCTACGAGAGCTCTGACAGCGACGGCGCGACAGCCCTGCCACTCGATCTGCTCAACCCTCGCATGCGGCACGATATGCAGGTTCGGCCGCATCCGTGTTGTATTGTCGAGATAAGCGACGGCTGCGGATACCCGGCGACCATAGACGTTGTTGCGTGGAAAGGGGAAACAGCCGTCACCAGCCACGGCATTGGCATCGTCGTGATAGGGTAACCCGGCTTGCGCGGCCGCGATCCGGAAAGCCAGAGCGAAACCTCCCCAATCTTTTGGAAATGTTCTGCGGATCGGGACCGGCCCCTCGCGTCCGTGATGGTGTCCGCCAAAATCCATGTCTCGCTCAAGCTTGCGGAAATAGGGCAGGCATTCCTCCCACCCCCAACCGATCGCGCCCAGGCGCTCCCACTCGTCGTAGTCAGCTGGTATTCCGCGCAGCGCGACTTGGCCATTGACGCTCGATCCGCCGCCCATGACACGGGCCTGCTCATAGCGCGCCGGCTTCATCTGCGCCGCGATCTCGGCTGCCGAGCGGTTTCCGATAGGGTCTCGGTAGACCGTCAGATCGGTCCAGTAACGGCAATCCTGGAAGTAGTCCGGCAGGTAGCCTTCGTTGGCGATGGAGTCGGGTACCTCTTCCGGGGGCGTGTCCGGCCCGGCTTCGAGCAGGCAGACCCGCAGCGAACTGCGCGCTGACAGGCGGTTGGCCAGCACACATCCGGCCGAGCCGCCGCCGACGATGACATAGTCGAACCGCGTGGGACAATCCAAGATACAAATCCTCCTAGGATCTGGCTGGGATAATTACATCCTTGATCATTAATTTACAACATTGACATTTTCATCGCCGCGCGCATGATAGCCGCCTATAGGCCCCCGCCGGGCCGATGGAGCCAATCCCTGTGCCAGACCTTGCCAACGACGAGGCAACCGGTGAAGCAGCTGCCCTCAGCGGCCGTCTTGCCATAGCCGTCTACGAGCAGATCGAGCGGCTCATTCGTCGCGGGGAGTTCCCCAAGGGGGTTAAATTGCCGCCCGAGGCGGAACTCGCGCGGCGCTTCGGCGTATCCAGGCCCGTTGTCAGGGAGGCTTTGGCAAGGCTGCGGGAGGAGGGGATCGTGCGGTCCCAGCAGGGCTCGGGCACGTTCGTGATACGAGGGATGCTGCCGAGCGCGGCTGCCTTGCCGCCGATCCGGACGCTCGCGGATCTCCTTCGTTACTACGAGTATCGCACGGACGTCGAGGCGGCCACCGCCGGACTTGCGGCGGAGCGCCGGACGACTGACGACATCGCCGCGATCAGCAAGGTTCTGGCGGGGGCGGAGGACATGCTGAAGCAAGGTCAGCTGCAGTTGCTCGCCGACGCGAATTTCGCGTTCCACAGGGCGGTGGCGCAGGCGACACGAAATCCGTTTTACGTCCGTACGTTGGAAATGATGCCGAATTTCATCGGCCGGCACAAACTTGACCTCGTCGTTTCCAACGACAGCACCTCCGAGGCGCATCTCTGGCGGATACATCGAGAGCATGTGGCCATCTTCGAAGCCATAGAAGCGGCCGATCCCGCGCGGGCGCGGACGGAGATGCAGCGGCATATCCTCGCCGCGCGGGATGTGGTGCTGAATCGCCAGTCGCTCCTTGAAACCGTGGAGTTCGACGTCAGGGAATGACGGCTCCGCAACCGGCGCGGCAAAGCTGGCCGATCATCGATAACAATCGGGAGGAGAACAATGCTCACCAGACGCCACGCTGTGCTTGGCATAGCCGGTGCCACCCTGTCGGCCGCGGTGCCAGCCCGGGCCGAAGACAAGAAGCTTACGATCGTCGCGCATGCCGTGCACCGCGCGGCAGCGACGACCGGCAAGGGCGGAGATATAACCGCGTCTTGGCGGGAAAAAAACGGGGCCAACATAGAATGGCTGACGTTCGGCGTCGACGCGACCAACGAGCGCGCGTTACGCGAGGCGGGGCTTAGCCAGGGCAGCATCGACATTGCCTTCGTGCTGAACGGCTACGTCGGCCCGCAGTACGCCCAGCTCTTCGAGGATCTCAAGACGTGGCAGGCGCGGGATCCAATCCCGGCTTTCGACGAGATTCCGGACGCCATGTTGGCGACCCATCGTTATGGTGAACATTTGGCCGCGCTGCCCTATCGCCACGCGACGCACGGCTTGCATTACAACAGCACGCTTTTCGCGGAACGCGGGATAGCCGATCCTCCAAAAACGATCGCCGAGTTGATCGCGACGGCCGAGAAGCTGAGCTATGAGCGACCGGACGGGACACGCGTTTACGGTTTCGTCCTGAGCATGGAGGATCTCTCCTGCACCATGGACTGGATACGGGCATTCGGCGGAGACTTCATCACGCCGGATCTGAAGGTCGTGGTGGACGAGGCGCCAGCGGTTAAGGCCGTCGCGACTTTGCGCGAGCTCGTCCAGAAGAACGTGATGCCGCGCAACATCATGAACTTCAAGAACGAGGATGTGATCAACCATATGCAACAGGGCAGGGCGGCCATGACAAACAGCCCGTTCGGCCGCTATGCGACATTCAACGATCCCAAGGCCAGCAAATTCCAGGGCAAGATCCCTGTCGTGACCTTACCGGATGGCATTGATGGAATGCCCATACCCGCCAAGACCTCCGTCTGGGCGATGGCGATACCGCGCAATACCCGCAACAAGGAACTTGCCTGGAGTCTCGTGCGGCATCTCAGCACCCCCGAAAGCACGATTCTCGCCACGCTCAACGGCAACGGTCCCGTGCGACCCTCGGCCTATAACGACAAACGCGTGCAGGAACTCTTGCCCTACGCGAACGCCGAGAAAACGGCACTCAGCACCGCGCGGCTCATTACGCCGAGCTTCGCCAATGCCCCGCGCGCCATGAACGTGCTGATGGAAGAGCTGGGTCTTGCTCTCCTGGGCCGGAAGGAGCCGCAGGCCGCGATGAGCGAGGCGAAGGCACGGGTCGTGCCGTTGCTGACGGCCTGAATCGGGTCAGACGGAAGTATCAGGCTGCCGGTGGATAAGGCCCTCCGGCAGGCTTCCGCTATGGGCCGAAGTGACGGGTGATGCTCGCGAAACAGGCGTCGATCAGGGCCTCGAAGCCTTCGATGGCCGCCCCGCCGATATGTGGCGTAGCCAAAATCCCTGGAGTGTAGCCAATCTTGTCAGCGGGCAGCGGCTCGATCGCGAAATTATCGAAGCTCGCCGCCGCCAGACGGCCTTCTCGGACGGCAAGGCGTGCGGCGGTTTCGTCGACAACACCGGCCCGCGAGACCGAAATGAGGATCGCGGAACGCTTCATCAAGGCGATTTCCGGCGCTCCGATCGCGCACGGGGTCGCTGGGTTCAATGGGAGCTGCACGGATATGATGTCGGCGCTCTCAAGCAGCTCTTCCTTTGCGGCGTAGCGGACAGAGAGGCCCGCGACATCCGCCGCGACGGCATCGTGGTAGAGAATGTCAACGTCGAGGGACTGCAGGAGCCCGGCGAGATCGCGTCCAATCGCTCCAAACCCCATGAGCCCAACAGTTTTGCCTTGAAGTCTGCGCGGCGGCAGCCCGACCCTTCCTGTCTCCCACATGCCGCGCGACCAGGAAACTGCTACGTCGGGCAGCTGCCGTAGAAGCGCGAGCATGGCGAGCAGGATGAATTCCGAGACGCTGCGTGCGTTGACGCCGGGCAGCTCCGCTGTCGCGATGCCCCGGCTTGCCACATGGTCCCTGTCGATATTGTCAAGTCCGGTACCCCAGCGCTGGATGAGTTTCAGGCGGGGGGTCGCTGCAAGGAGCGCGTTTGAAACCGGCTCCGTGCCGACGACGAGCGCATCCAGCCTCGCGAGCACGTTGCGGTCAATCGGTGCCGATCCCAGAAACGCGAGATCAATCTCAGGGGGACAGCCCTGTTGGATGCGCGCGCGTTGCTCAGATGTCCATTCCATCGCGAAGCCTATGAAAAGGCGCCGCGATGGATCCAAGCGTGGCGTTTCGGCGAGGATTGTCAGAGTTGTGCTCCCTGGTCCTTCAGCGCCTGCTGGATGACGCCGATGGGGAGATGCCGCGCTTCGATGCGGCGATCGGCGGCCAATGCGGCGGCAACTCCCGCGGCCTGGCCGGTGACGATGCATCCAGCCTGCTGTCGGATCGAGCCGCAGGCCACGCGATCAGCCGAGACGCACCGTCCCGCTACCAGCAAGCCGTCGATCTCCTCGGGGACCAGGATGCGGAACGGGATCTGATAGAGCCTGCCGCCGCGAATCGCGGTCATGCGCGTTTTTTCGCTGCCGTCGATGTTGTGGACATCGACCGTCGCGCCGCAATAGCCGACGCTGTCGGGAAAGCTGCGCGCTTCAAGCACGTCGTCCCCAGTCAACATATACTCGCCGATAACGCGCCTCGTCTCGCGCACGCCGATGTTGTCGGCGATCTGCAAGACATAGGCATTTTCATAGCCCGGGACGTATTTGCGGTAGAATTCACCGATCTTCAGCGTGAAGTCACGCATCGATCCGATGGCCTCGCTGAGTGTCTTGTTGTCCGTGGCGTCGACACGATAGGCCATGTCCACATTGTGCATGGTTGTGTCGTACACAACTTTACCGTTGCGGAAGATCGGACGCAGAATGTTGTTATGCGCCCGTGGGTTGAGGGTCGTCGAACCAAATGCGCCGGGATAGTCGCCAGCCTGCGCGGCCACTTCACGCAAGCGCGGCAGCCCGGGGATGGTCAGTGGCTTGCCTTCCTCGTAGAGCTTGCGCAGCTTTCGCAGATAGCCCTCCGAGAAATCCTCCCGGCCGCTGCATGCATAGTCGATCGTTCTGTCGAGCTCGACGCCACCCATCAGGAAATACATCGTGATGGGCTGTACATAAGTGGGGTCGCCATTCTCGCCTTGTTCGTACCGGGCGCCGGCGAGCCACGCGACGTGGCCATCGCCCGTGGTGTCAATCACGCAGTCGGCGATGATTTCGTTGCCGAAGTTGGCCTTCACGCCGGCAACGCGTCCGTTCTCCCGCAGCACCGCCGTGACCTTCGTGTGGTATTCGATGGCAACGCCAGCCTCCCGGCACATTCTGTCGATGACGACCTTCATGATTTCCGGATCGAAGCTCACACGGATCGTCGCCTGTCCCGGCGTGCCGTAAGCGCCACCGGCGTCGATAAGCCGATCGATCATCTCCTGTGCAATCCCCTGCACAACTTGATCACCGGCATGCGATGTCTCCATCTCGACGAGTGTTTCCTGGTCCCGCCAAGGTTGGTGCCGCAAGGAGACTATTCCTGGGACAAGACCGCCGGTCATGGTGCCTCCGAGATAGCTTGATTGCTCGAGAAGCGTGACGTTCGCACCCGCCCGCGCCGCAGCAATAGCCGCGGCGAAGCCGCTTGTTCCGCCGCCGACCACAACCACTTTCGCCATAACTTCGCTCCCTTGGATCCGATCGGACAGCGCCGATGTCTGTTTGATGGAATTACAAATATGTAATTCAATGTTACATCCTTGACAGAAACGCAAGGGGGCCCTAGACGTCTTCCTGGCTGCTTTCGCAGTTAAGACCCGATCAAGAGGGCGAGTGGGAGGGGAGAATGCGCGATGCTGCACGCCCGGTGTCCTGATTCACGCCAGCGCGCGTCAGGGAAAGGGCAATCATGATCGCGCAGATCGCCCGACGGATCGACATCAGGCCGCTGCGGCGCGATGCTTCGATGCCGGATCGCCAGCGGCCGCCTCAGACGCGCCATGGCTTCTACGTCCTGCTGCTTTTGCCGGCACTGCTACTTCTCGTCGGCCTGCTGGCAACACCGGCGGTCTACATCGTATGGCTCAGTTTCCAGAAATCGACCCTTGGCCAGGAGCCTGCTTTCGTGGGCCTCGCCAACTACGCGGCGCTCATTGCCGACAGCGGCTTCTGGCGGGCGGTCTGGAATACGTTCGCAGTCGTCAATGTGATCGTCTATGGCGAGCTGGCGTTCGGGCTTGCCGTGGCCGTTCTGCTGAGGCGGGTTGAGATGGGCCGCAAGTTGATCATCGCCGCGATCATAGCTCCCTATGCCATCACAGAGAGCAGCGGCATCGTGATGTGGCGGTTCATGATGGAACCCGAAGTTGGAATTGCGTCACGGCTTCTGGATGGCGTCGGCATAGTGCTGCCCTGGGACTCGGAGCCCTGGGCCGGGCTTGCGCTTGCCTGCCTTATCGCCATCTGGCAACACATGCCCTTCACCTTTCTCATTCTCTACGCGGCGCTATTGAGCGTTCCGAAGGAGACGCAGGAGGCGGCCGCCATTGACGGTGCCACCGCCTGGCAACGCTTCTGGCGGGTCGAGGTGCCGATCATCATGCCCGCGATCCTGGTCGCGATCCTGTTTCGCTACATCTTCGCCATCCGGCTTTTCGGTGAGGTTTGGCTGCTGACGCGCGGCGGCCCGGCACGGCTGACTGAGGTTCTCGCGATTTATCTCTATCGGGAGACTTTCCAGTATAGGAACTTCGGATTGGCGTCGGCCGCCGGTGTATGCATGCTTTTACTATCGCTGCTGATAGCGCTACCCTACCTCTACAGGATGGCGAAGGAGGTACGCCGCGATGCATGACCTCCGCCTGTCGACACGACTGGTACGCGCGGCCGGTATTCTTGCGGTGCTGACGTGGAGTTTGGCGCCAATCCTGCTCGTCGTGACATCGGCGTTCAAGGAGCCGCGCCAGATCTTCGAGGTTCCGTTCCAAGCCTTCTTCATTCCGACCGCCGAAAACTTCGAGACGCTTGTCCGCCTCAACCCCGAGTTTTTCTCCGGTCTGCGAAACAGTGTCATCGTCACAGTATTCACAGTGCTCCTGACGCTCTGCGCGTCCTTCGGCGCCGGCTATGTATATGCGAGGACAAAGGAGACCGCCTACAAGGTCTCGGCGGTGTTCATGCTGGTCGTCAGGATGTTGCCGCCGATCGTCGTAACAGTTCCGCTGTTTCCGGTGATCAACTGGTTAGAGCTGAATGACAGTCACCTCATTCTCATCCTTCTCTATGCCGCGTTCTATGTCAGTCTCGGGGCCTGGATGATGCGCTCGTTCGTGGCACAGATCCCGATCGAACTCGAGGAGGCAGCCGCGATCGACGGCGCCACCCTCTGGCAGATCCTGCGGCTGGTCGTCCTGCCGCTCGCGGCGCAAGGGCTCGTTGCCTTGACGCTTTTTGTCGTCGTCTTCGCGTGGAACGAATATGTCTTCGCCATGATTTTCACCATGAACAATGCGCGCACAGCGCCTGTGGTGATTGGCGAGATGTTGAGCACCGCCGAAGGCGTGCAATGGGGCGCTGTCTTCGCCGCGGCCACGATCCAGCTCGTTCCCGTTGTGTTGATCGTGCTGGCTCTTCAGCGTTTCCTCATCGCTGGCCTCACCGCAGGTGCGGTCAAGAGCTGATCAGGCTGGATTTTACGCTCGGTCCATTTGCCTCAGCTTGGAAGATCAACATTCCTTCCTCGCGATAGCGAGGCAAAACCTTGGTTGGGGATGTCGGCGCTTGGAGGGGCCCCCCACTGTCCGCGTCAGGAGACGCTCGACAATGGATAGCGTCCGATAGGCGCGATGAAATTTCTTCCCCTCGGCCCGGCGAAAGCACGTTCAAGGATGGGCCGCCAGTCTTCGTCATCGACGCCGAGCTCAGCAGGCGTCCTGGGCACACCCAGTTCGCTCAGGAGACGGCGGAGATTGTCCGGGGCACTGTCCAGGGCGCCGAAAATCGTCGTTAATGCCGCGTCGCAAGCGGGATCAATGCCGCGAGCGGCCACCATCACCTCGGGCAGGCAGAATGAGCAGGCGATGCCATGGATGACCCCGTGCCGCATGGTGATGGGGTACGAGATGTTGTGAGCGAGCGCAGTCTTCGTATTGGAGAAGGCGAGGCCCGCTTGGGTCGCGCCATGGGCGAGAAGCGCGCGGGCTTGGGTATCACCGAGGTCGTGCTGGAGACGCGGCAGCGCCGTCAGAATGGCGCGCGCGGCCTCCACGGCGAAGGTGCGTGTTACCGGATTTGCATTGACGTTCCAGATACTTTCGAGCGCGTGCGACAGGGCGTCGAGGCCGCTCGCCTTGGTCAGACTCCAGGGCAGGGAGGCGGTGATCATTGGGTCGACCAGAGCCACTTCCGCGAAAAGACCCGGCCCGCTCAGAGAAAGCTTGCGGTCGCTTTCAGGATCCCAGATCGTGGCCCAAGGGATGAGATCGCTTCCCGTGCCGGCGGTGGTGGGAATCGCGATCAGCGGCAGGGGTGACACCGCGATAGCCGTGCAGGTCTCCAGATAATTCCGTACGGGCTCGAATTGCATATGGCCGGCGGCCAGAAACTTCGCGGAATCGATCACCGAGCCGCCGCCCAGCGCCACGATGACGTCGATCGCACCGCTCAGCGTCGAGAGCTGCTGGCAGATTTCCCGCAATAGGCTAAGGGAGGGGTTCGGTGTAATGGTATCGACGACGCCAACAGGCTCGCCTGCCCGTGCCGCCACCCTGGCGCGCCAGGGCCATATCGGTGCGTCCGGATGGGTGACGAGAAGGTAGCGCCGGCCGGCGACCTCAGCCCCGATCGCGTCGATGATGCCCTCTCCGAAGCGCAGCTTGACCGGGTTGTGGTAGATCCAACCTGTCATGGCTTGT
This sequence comes from Chelatococcus sp. HY11, assembly GCF_018398335.1. Lineage (NCBI taxonomy): Bacteria > Pseudomonadati > Pseudomonadota > Alphaproteobacteria > Hyphomicrobiales > Chelatococcaceae > Chelatococcus > Chelatococcus sp. HY11. The sequence continues at coordinate 709,629 of NZ_JAHBRX010000002.1, read as the reverse complement.
CTCCAGCCAGGAGCCTCGCGTTAATGGCCGCGATTACCGGTGGAAGGTCGGCGATCGTGTCTATCGTGAAGTGGGCCCCTGCATCATCGAGGGTGTTGCGGGCTGCCTCGCGTCGTGCCGTCTGTTCCGCTTCGTCGAGCGCCAGCCAGTCTGCCAGCGGCAACCCCACCTCGTTACCGCTGGCGATGATGCCGACGGCCCACATCCCCCGGCGCGGGCCGCGAGAAGTCCGGTTGGGCTGTCATCGACAACCACGCAGGCGCGGACATCAGGCGCACTGAGCGCGACAGCGTTGGCCAGCACCATGTCGGGATAGGGGCGTCCGCGGGTCACGTCGCTGACCGTCACACAGTGGTCGGGCTTGTAGCCCTGCAAGCTGGCGAGCGGCATCAGCCCGTCCATGACGCTGCGCGGATAACCTGTGGTGCTGCCGATCGTGATGCTCTGTCCGCGCAGGCAGGCGATTGTCTCGAGCGCGCCGGGAATGAGCGCACTATGCCGGGCGCAGTTGACGGCATCGATCCTGAGAAAGGCGGCATAGAGCCGGTCGATGTCCGTCTCACTGACGCTACGACCCTTCTCCATCTGCCAACGCCTGGATACGTCGGGCTGGGCGAGGATCAGCGCGATATGTTCGCGCTTGGCCGCGCCCATCGGCGCGCGCGCTTCGGCCTCCAATATCGTAAGGCCGTCCTCCGCGAAGGCCTCGCGAAATGCCGCGACCGGCGCGATGCATCCGAAGTCCAGCACTGTGCCGGCCCAATCGAAGATCACCGTGGAAACAGGGCCGCGGAAACCCTTGCCATGTATCGGGTGTCGGGTCTGGTTGTTGGCTGTCGTCATCGTCATTGTCCTACCCCGACGGTCAGAACCACATGGGATTGGACCAGGCGCAGCGCCCGGCGGCATCGAGAACGGCGAGCCGTCCCCAGCCTTCCGTAAAGCGGGTGAGGGGGAGGCGTGCCTCGGTCATGTCTGCGCCTGAGGCGAAGGACGAGCGCGCGTGGCGTCCCAGCAGCATGATCTGGGCGCTGGGTGAACAGCTCACGACGAGTTCGTCGCCCTCGCGCCGGATGTCATGAATATCCGGACCCTGCGTGGAATAATAATGCCCTGCCTTCAGCGCGGCGAGCAGCGCCTCGGGCTCATTGGCCTCGGCTTTCACCATCACCCACCCGCCGAAAGCGTCTCGCTCCACATCGCCGGGAATATTGAAATGCGCGTCGTCGCAGGCCAGCGCGTTGATCTTGCGGCCCTCGATCAGCATCTGGTCGAGAAAATAACTGCCACCGCCGCGCGAGCAGTGCACCTGGCTCGTGTGGTTATAGACTTCGACCGCATGGGCGTTGGCGATCGTCCGCGCGTCCTCGATCGTCAGGGCGTACCATTCTGGATGGGGAATGGCGATGAAGGCGCCGGCCCGATAGGCGCGCTCCGCCAGTTGCGGCCCTGTCTCGTCCGCGCTCGGCGGCGTAAAATCCGCCGGCAAGCCGACTGCGAGGATATGCCAATGGTCGCCGCCGCTTGTCGCGTTGGCGTGCAGTTCAGCGCCCAGGATGGTGGTGAAGCGGTCGCTCCGGTAGCCCGTCGTGTCGGTCAGCGGAAAGTCATAGGCCTTGAGGAAGTGATCGGACAGGCAGAGAAAATCATAGCCGCGTTCCCGATAGCGCCGGCAGACCTCCTCGGGATCCAGCTTGCCGTCGGAGCGTGTCGAGTGAGTATGCAGGTTGCCCTTGAAGAAACGGCCGGGAGCGGTGAAGGCGTCAGACGACATGGGTTTCAATCCGATCGAGATGGGGAACGCGAAGACATCAGTTGGGAAGATCAAGGGTTGGCCGATCCCGCAGCAGGGCCTGCGTCACAGGGTGGCGCGGCGTGTCGAAGACAGCCTCGACCGGGCCTTCTTCGACGAGTTCGCCGCGATGCATGATCGCGACGCGCTCGCACAATTCGTGCACCACGCCGAGGTCGTGTGAAATGAACACGAGGGTGAGGCCTGTCTCGGCGCGGAGCGCGGCAAGGAGTTCCAGGATCTGCGCCTGGACTGATGTATCGAGCGCGGATACCGGCTCGTCGGCGATGAGAACGGACGGCGCCAGCGCCAGTGCCCGCGCGATGTTGACACGCTGGCGCTGGCCGCCCGACAGCGTATGGGGCAGCCGATACTGGTAGTCTGGCGCGAGCCCGACCTTGCCGAGCAGATCGATGACCCGCGCCCTGCGCTCCGGCAGTGTGCCGATGCGGTGGATATCGAGCCCCTCGCGGATCGACGCCCCCACGGTCTGGCGTGGATTGAGCGAGGCGCCCGAGTCCTGGAAGACGGCCTGGACCTTGCGCCGAAAGACCGAAAGCGCAGCCCTCTCAAGGGTAAAAGGGTTCTGTTCGCCAATCCGGATGTCGCCGCGTGTCGGCGCCAGCATGCGCAACAGCACCCGTCCCAACGTCGATTTGCCAGAACCGCTTTCGCCAACGATCCCCATGCTGCAGCCCGCCGGAATGGAGAGCTGGACGCCGTTGAGAGCCTTAGTCGGTTGCTGGCGGGCGAAGAGGCCCGCGGTATAGGTGACGGAGAGGTCGTTCACCTCGATCCTCATGCCGCAGCCCTCCAGCAGCGCACAGCGCGCTGCTCTCCCGCGACGACCGGCGGAGCGTTGACGCAAGCGGGGCCGGCAAACGGGCAGCGCGGACGGAAGGCGCAGCCCTCGGGCACGGCGTTGGGTTCGGGCGCATAACCCTTGAGGCGTGGGTAGGAGCTTCGCGCTCCTGGCACCGAGGCGAGGAGACCCGCAGTATAGGGATGCTGCGGGGAGGTCAGGAAGTCGCGGATGGCCGCGACCTCGACGATCTGACCGGCGTACATCACGGCGACCCGGTCCGCCACGCGGGCGACAACGCCCAGGTCATGGGTGATGAAGATGACGGCCGCGTTGGTCTTGGCCTGTTCGGCCTTGATCAGCCGCAGGATGCGCGCCTGTACGGTCACATCGAGAGCTGTTGTCGGTTCGTCGGCGATGATGAGGCTTGGACTGCGGGCAACCGCCATGGCGATCATCACGCGCTGGCGTTGCCCGCCGGAGAGCTGGTGCGGGTAGCGCCGCGCGATAGCCTCGGGATCGGGCAAACCCACCTCATCAAGCAGGTGGCCAACCGCCGCCCGAAGTGCGGTGGCTGCTATCCTCACCCCCGTGGCGCGGAGCGCTTCACCGACCTGGCGCCTGATGGTGACAACAGGATTGAGGCCTGAGAGCGCGTCCTGCGCGATCATGGCGATGCCTGTCGCGCGTACCCGGCGCATCGTGGCGGCGGAGGCGGTCACCAGATCAAGCGGCCCTGTCGCCTCCGAGAGCACGGCGCGCCCCGTGATGCGTGTGCGTACCGGCGTGAACGGCGCCTGGTTCTGCCGGATCAGCGCCTTGGCGAAGGTCGACTTGCCCGAACCGCTTTCGCCAACGATGGCCACGGTCTCACCGCGGTGGAGCGTCAGCCGGGCGCCTCTCACCGCCGCGATGGGACCGGACGCGGCATCGAAGGTCACGTGCAGGCCGTCGACGTCCAGGAGCACATCAGCCATTGTGCAGTTCATCCATTCTGTCGCGCAGCGCATCGCCGGCGATTTGGAAGGCGAGGGTGATGAGGACGACCACCATCGACGGCACGAGCGCGATCCACCAGGCATTGACGAGATGATCGCGGCCGTCGCCGATCATGCGGCCCAGTGAGGCGGTGGGCGGCTGCACGCCGACCCCGAGGAAGGACAATCCCGCCTCCATCAGCAGCACTCCGGGAAAGCTGAGCGTGATCATCACCAGCGTCGGTGAGATGAGGTTGGGAAGGATATGGCGCAGGATGATCCACCCCGGACCGCCACCCAGCACCCGGCTCGCCTCGACATAGCCAAGCTCGCGCAGATAGAGCACCTGTCCGCGCACCAGCCGCGCATAGGCCTCCCAGCGCACCAGGCCGATCATCACCACCAGCACCCATGTGTCGGTGCCGAGAAGGGCGATACCGCACAGGATCAGCAGCAGGTTGGGCAGGGTGATGAACACATCGACCAGCATCATCGCGAAGCGATCAAACCAGCCTCCCACCACACCGCTGACCACGCCGAGACCGATGCCGAGCACCGCACTGAAGATCAAGCCGAAAACCGCGATGCCAAAGCTGGTGCGAATGCCCCACATCACGCGCGATAACAGATCCCGTCCGATCTGGTCGGTGCCGAGCAGGTGTTTCCAAGTGCCGCCCTCCATCCAGACGGGTGGAGCCGAGCGGGCGAGCATGCTGACCCGGTCGGGATCATGCGGCGCGAGAGCGGGCGCGAGTATTCCGAGAAGAATTATCGCACCGAGCATCGCCAGCGAGACGGTCAGGCGGTTCAAACGTGGCCAGGTGCGGCGCCGGCGTATCCCGACTGATGCCAGCGCCGAAGCCACGCCGGGTTTCTCATCCGTGAGTATGGTCGCGGCCGGCGCAGTTTTGAGGTCGATGGACATCATCAGGCTTCCAGCCGAACGCGGGGGTCCGCGATCGTGTAGAGGAGGTCGACGACAAGGGTGATCACGACGATGATGGCGGCATAGGCCAGAACGCCGAACTGCAGCACGGGGTAGTTGCGATCGAGCACCGCGTTGACCAGGACGCGGCCAACACCGGGCAGAGAGAAAACGGTCTCGACGAAGATCGACCCATTCACGAGCCCCGCGATCTCCAATCCCAGCACGGTGAGGAGCGGCACCATGGCGTTGCGCAGGATATGCGCCTGGGCCAGACGCCGCTCGCTGATACCTTTCGACAAGGCTGTCATCACATGGGGCTGCGCGATGGCGTCGAGCATGGCGGCGCGCATGTAGCGGGCGAGCGCCGCGATCATGGGAATGGCGAGCGTCAACACGGGCAGCACGAAATGTGACGCGCTTTCGAGCCCGGACGTCGGCAGGAGATGCCAATGGAAACCGAACAGGAGCACGAGGCCTATACCGAGCACGTAATGCGGTATGGCGTAGCCCAGGAACGCGAACCACATGGCAAGGCGCGCGGTGACGCTCTGCCGCCACAGCGCGGCGATGGCCCCGAGGGGAATGCCGACAACAATGGCGACGAGGAGAGCAAGGCCCCCGACGGCGAGCGTCGCCGGCAGGCGCTCGGCGTAGATCTGCCAGACACTTTCCCTGGTGAAAAGCGACTGCCCGAATTGTCCCGAGGCGAGCGCGCCGAGATAAATCATGAACTGTTGTGTCAGGGGCTTGTCGAGGTTCCATTCCTGCCGCAACGCCTGCTCGTGCTCGACGGTCGTGCCCTCCGGGAACATGCGTTCGAACGGTTCGCCCGAAAAGCGCACGGTGACGAAGGCGATCATCAGGACAAGCGACAGCGCCACGGCGGCGCGCAACAATCGGCCGGACATGAAACGGATCATGAAGGCTCCGGTGCACGGGAAAGAGGACGGTGGCGGGGCAGGGAGCATGTCCGTCTGTGTGGACCTGCCCCAAGCCGCAATCGATGTCTGGCGAACCCGCGAGCGTTATTGGCCGATCTTGGCTTGGTTGATCTTCACCTGGCCGGCGCGCAGCGGCAGCACATAGGGACGATAGGCGATCGGGATATCGAAGGAGATGCTGTCGCGCATCGCGTAGATCTCGTGCGGCTCGTAAAGCAGGATCCAGCCGGCCTCCTGCTGTTCGAGTTCGAGCAGCTTGCGGTAGGCGTCCTTACGGGTTTTGACGTCGGTGCCAAAACGGGCGGCCTCGAAAGTCTTCGCCCATTCGGGATGGGAGGGAACCCAGGTGCCGCGCTTGGCATAGTTGCTGGTGGATGACCAGTGTACATCCATCGCCCCCATGGGATCGGGATAGTACATCGGATTGGACCAGGCCACGATATTGGACTTCTGATAGTCAATCTGCTCGACTTGCTGCAGTTTAAGGTTGAGGCCGCATTCCTGCCACTGCTGCTGGATGACCTGCGCGGCGAGATTGCCGTAGAGATAGTAGTTCTGAGTGAATTGAGCCGTGATGGGCTCACCCTTGTAGCCGGCTTCGGCGAGGAAGCGCTTGGCCTTCGCCACGTCGCGACCGCTGTAATCGATATCCGCCATATAGAACGGCTCGCCATATTCCTCGAACTGATGAGCGCGCGGTACATGGGCGAGGCCACCCCACAGCCCGTCAACGAGAGCCTTGTTGTCCGTGCACAGCCGCATGGCTTGGCGAACGCGGATATCATTAGCCGGCTTTGCGACTTGGTTGACCACCCAGACGTGGAACATCGGCCATGTCACCCCGAGCGTGCGGATGCCGTCGCGCTTCAGGGCAGGGGCCTGGTCGGGCGGGATATTGGCGATGAGGTCGAACTCGCCGTTGACGAGGCCCGTGATGCGGGACGCGACCTCGGGCACAAGGCGGAAGTCCAGCTTGTCGAGAGGCGCCTTCTGATCCCAATAGTCATCGAAGCGTTCCATTACCGCGCGCTCGCCGGCGGTCAGCTGCACCACCCTGTAGGGGCCGGTGCCGACCGGGTGGAGCAACGCCTGGTCGTAGCCCTGTGCCGCGTAGTGTTCCTTCGAGGTGATGCTGGCTGTGCTGAGCGACATAAGGGATTCGAACAGAGGCTCCTCACGCTTGGTATGGATGCGCACCGTCAGAGGATCCACGACTTCAACATGGTCGAAGTTGTAGTGAAATGTACCCCAGGCCGAGGTGTATTCCGGATCCTTGCCGCTGAAGATCGGGTCGAGCGAGAATTTGACATCCTCGGCATCCATCGTCGTACCGTCGTGCATCTTCACGTTCGGCCGCAGCGTCATTTCCCAGACAGTGGGCGCGACCTGTTTCCATGAGGTGGCAAGGCCCGGCTGGAAGGTGAGGGGCCGGGCGAAAGGATCGCGGGTTACCAGCGTTTCATAGACCTGGTAGAGCATCGGCGCGCCGTCGTTGCCCCAGAAATTGGGCGCGAACTTCGACGGAAAGGTCGGCAGCGCCACGCGCAGCCCCTCGGCTGCTGCCGGGGTGAGCAGCATGCTGCCCACCAGTAGCGCCGATGTGAGAACGCTCTTGATTGTCATGGCGTTAGGTTCCTGGTAGCGCCCGTTGGTGGGGCTTGAACAACGCGTACAGGGATCCCCGGGCTCGGCGACAGTTCCGTGACATCGCCCCCGCTGTCGCTTCGCCACGCGCCAATCTTCAACAAAGCGTCACACCAAATCCATTACTTGGTGAACACCAGCTGGATCTGAGGGAGGCGGGCGGGACAAGCGCCATGGTTTTGAGCGAGAAGCGCAGGGAGGCGAGACGGATCGCTGACACGCTGGCCGCGCGCATCGCGTCGGGTGAGCTGCGCACCGGCAACAGGCTGCCAACCCAGGCCGAGCTTGCCGCGCAGTTTTCAGTCAATCGCCATGCCATCCGGCGCGCCATTGAGCTGCTGGAGCAGCGCGGCCTGGCGCGGGGCCGGCAAGGCAGCGGTGTCTATGTAACCGGACCCTTGATCGACTACTATGTGAAGTCACGCACGCGCTATAACGACAACGTGCGCGCGCTGGCGCGGGATTCGCGCATGGAATTGATCGATCTGCAAGAACGCCGCGCCAGTCCAGAGCTGGCACGAGACTTGGCGATGAAGCGCGGTGGACGCGTCTTCGATCTGCATATCCTGCGATGGACTGGACATGACCCGCTGTGTGTCGCACGTCATCTCTTCTCGGCGGATCGCTATCCCCAGCTTCCGGAGCGCTTCGTGGAAGCCAGCGGAATCACCGATCTCATCGGGCGGCTTGGTGTGGAAGACTTCCGGCGCAGCGACACGGCCATTTCGGCGCGCCAGCCGACAGCTGCCGAAGCCAGGATGCTGCACATCCCCCATGATAGCCCCGTCGTGGTGTTGGAGGGGCGCAATGTCGATCTACACGGCGTGCCGGTGGAAATCAGCACGTCGGTTTGGCCTGCCACGCGCATCAAGGTGCATGTGTAAGCCAATGAGGGCCCGAGACCCGGAATGCTGCGCCGCTTGATCGAAGCGATCCTCCGGCTGCAAATCCGGCGCGCGCAGAATGGCGCATGGCTTTGTCGCAAGCGCCTTGCAGCGCTGCCACCGATGATGAGCGGGCGCGAAGTTCGCCTGCTCGTCATCGGGCGATAGCCAAGGCCATTCGACCTTCGCGTGGGCGATACGCTCGCGAAGGTCGGTCAAAGAACGCGGAAGATGTGACCCGCGTTCTCTCGAACAGCCACATCAGATCGTTGCGACGGTGGCGGATCAGTGATGCGCGTCCGCCAACGCGGCGGTGGCGTCCGGCGCGGTGGGGCTCAACGCCTTGAGCGGGATAACGCGCGGCTGGTCAAGGCCTGCGAGCGTCATAAGGTTGAAGCGTGTGAAGTTCAGCCCTGTGTAATCGCGGATAAAGAACAGCTTCCTGTCCAGATCAGACAGGCTCGTCCAGGAGGTGAACTCGGTCGCGTAGGAAGCGGCTGCCTCCTCCTTCAATCCCTCGACCTCAAGATGGCTGCCACCCTCCCGCGGATAGTCGATGGTGACGCCGCGGGCCCGGTCGAACGTATTGAGAATATGCGCGAGCGTTCCCACCGCGGCGTCGGGGGTGGCGGCCTTCTCTGTATGCTGCGCATAGTAGGCAGCGCGTACGAAGCGCCCGACAGAGGTGTTGGAGGCCGGCAGGCCGGCCGTGGCAATGCCGGAATCCGGCTGTACGGCTTTATAGCCGCCGAAATTCGCGACCGATGTGTCCACATTGCTGAGGAAGGTGTAGTTGTTGAGGTTAGTGAGATGCCAAGGGAACTCGGGTCCATTGGTCATCACTCCCACCGGGTTGTCATAGACCGACATTTCACCGCGATTGAACTCGATGACGAGAGCTGCGCCTGTCGCGTCGTGCACCACATAGTGAAACGGGGATTCCACGCCTCCGAGAATGGCGAGGGGCTGCACCACGACGGGCTGGTCGGCCAGGGCCGCCTTCACATCAGCCACATTGGCGAATTGGCCGAGTACCCAGGCGCCAAGATCCGAGGCTCCAAGCACGCTCTGTGTCGCGACTACGGAGCGGTGGCCACCGCCGGCGGCGGGATAGGAAAGCAGGCTGAAGGTGAGGCCCGCGTCGTTCATGCCTTCCAGCACCTTCAGGTCAGCGAAGCCTATCGGCTTGTCGGCGGAGGGCAAGCGGCACGGCATGGTGACAGCGAGCACGCCGTGACGGGCTTTGAAGCTGATCGGCGCTGCGCCCTCGATCTGCGAGATGGTCGAATAACCGATGGGAAACCAAACGATTTCGTAAGGCAACTCCACCGTCAGCTCCAACGTGCGACCGAAATAGACCTTCCCTGAAACGTCGCGGTAACTCAGCGATGTGCACATTCGTCTCTTCTTTCCCTATGGGGGCCGACTGAACGCCCTGACAACTCGCAGACGCATGGCGCCTTCTCCTTGATTAGCCCGAATACCGATGACGATTCAAAGCATCGTTTTCAGCGGGACGAAAGCTATCGTCGTTGCCGCAATAAGCACCGACGGTTCAACTGCACTCTTGGTTCATCCGGTGATCGCGGATCGTCAGTTTGGAGGAGGATACCGGCCTGAGCCTTCCAACCTCGGATAGAAGTTCCCCGATCGTGGCGGGCCTGCCCCATCAACCCCACCGCGCGGCAATTCGGTCCCAGGGAACGGGCCGCAGGACGGGGCGCATTTTCCGGTGGGGCACGCACGCCGCTATCAACTCGTCCATCGCGGTGTGAGGTGCTGGACCAGCCACGGAAAAAATGCACTGCGGCATTCCGGCCGGGATTGCCTGGAGTCCTCGTCCTGAATCACTTTTGTTAACCCGAGAGGATAGGCGAGGGTCAACCGACGGGCTTGCCACCCGGATCGGTGATCGATGTCACCGCCGACTTTGACTCAGGTCTGCCGGTCGCCGTGCTCGCGCCGGCACTCCCTCCTATCGAGGCAGCCAGAAGCGCCTGGGTGGGATCGGCCCCCTTGAAGCCCGCCTGGGCGAGGATCTCGTCGAGGATCGGCTTCTGCGCGGTGAAGCTCAGGAGCTGGCTGGAGAGATCGCCGACAGGATTGCCGGCCTGCTCCGTGCCGGCGCCTCCAAGCGCTCCGGCCAGTCCACCCGCGCTGAAGATGCGGATATCCGAGATCTTTTCGATCGGCTTCATCGCCTGCTCGAGCGCCTGTGGCACGATATCGACCCGCGCCTTGGCGAGCTCGAATTCGATGATGCTGGGCGCCAGCGCATTGCGGGCTTCGTTTCTCGCACGCTCGGCACGGGCTTCGGCTTCACCGAGTTCGATGACGCCGGTGGCGCGGATCTTGGCGGCTTCCGCCTCCGCCTCCGCCTCGATCTTCGTGGCGGCGGCCAGGTTCTCGGCCGCCTGCCTCTCAGCCTCGGCCTTGACCGTGATGGCGGTGGCCTCCTGCTCCGCGGCCTTGCGCGCATCGATCACCGCGATGCGCTTGGCGCGCTCGGCGATCTCGACCTCGCGGGCCGTCGTGACCTGCTCCTCCGCGGTGATGGCGGCCGCCTTCGCCTCGTCGGCGCGGGCGCGGGCGGCTTGTTCTTCCTCGATCTTGCGCGCGACCATGATCGCCGCGTCGATCCGGGCCGTCTCGGTGATCTTGCGCGCTTCGGCCTCACGCTCGGCAATGCCGCGCTCGGCCTCGATGCGCGCGGATTCCCTGGCCTGACGGGCCTCGGACTCGCGCTCGGCGATCCCCCGTTCGGCGTCGAGGCGTGCGGTTTCCTCGTTCAGGCGCGCCAATTGCTCCGCCTTCGCCGCCTCGGCCCGCGTCTCGGCGGTCTTGTTGGCGATGTCCCGCTCCTGGGTCAGCTCCGCGTCGCGCTGTTCGCGCTCGATGGTCAGGCGCCGCAGGCTTGCCTCGCGGTCCTTGGTGGCGATCTCGACCTCGTTGTCGCGCACGATCTGGTTGCGTTCGCGCTTGCGCTCCTCGGTGATCTTGGTGAGAGCGGTCAAGCCTTCGGCATCGAAGCTGTTGTTCGGGTTGAAATGCTTGATGTCGGTCTGGTCGAGCCGGGTCAGCGAGACCGATTCCAGTTCAAGCCCGTTGGACTGAAGGTCGTGAGCGACCGCCGCCTGCACGGACTTCACGAATTCCGCGCGCTGTTCCTGCAGATCGCGCAGGGACATGGTCGCGGCCACCGAGCGCAGACCGTCCACGAACTTGGCTTCGACAAGGGTCTTCAGCGCGTCGGCGTCGTTCGTGCGATCGCCAAGCGTCTGTGCTGCGAGGGCGATGTTCTCCGAGTCCGGCTTCACCCGCACATAAAACTCCGCGGTGATGTCGGCGCGCATGCGGTCCTTGGTGATGAGCGATTCATTCTCCGCGCGCTTCACCTCGAGGCGCAGCGTGCTCAACGAGACCCAGGAGTAGGAATGGAAGATCGGCAGAATGACCGAGCCGCCGTCCAGCACAACCTTCTTCCCGCCCAGGCCTGTGCGCACATAGGCTTTGTCCCGCGTCGCCCGGGTGTAAAGCGACGTCATGATGATGCCGATGACGACGATGGCTGTCACAATGACGCCGGCGATGATGCTCAACGAAAGTAAGTCCATCGGTTCAGCCCCTGCTGTTGTCGGCCGTGTCGAGTGCCTGCGGCGCGGGTATAGCCTCGAAGAGACCGTCAGCCCCATCGACGATCACAACGAGCGCACCGGTTGCGATGATGTGGCCCGGCGCGGCCCGTGTGCGCAGGGCATGAATATTGTCGTGGCGGTCCTTCACGCGCACGCTGCCGGGATTGCCCTGATCCAGCGGGCCGATCGTCACCGTGCCGACGAGCCCGATGAAATCGAGCTGGCTCAGCGCGCTGGTCTCGTCGCGCGGGATGATCCGCGCGATGCCGCGACTGATCCAGCGTGTCGTCGGCGCGGCAGCCGCCAGCGCCCCGGGCACCGCGACAATCAGCGGCAGCGGCAGGAAAACGGCCTTCGCAACCCCCTGGATAGCAAAGCCGAACGCGGCGAAGGTGGAGAGGAGGATCACCGCCAGGACCAGGAGAGGCACGCCGCCGGCATTGAGCCAGGACATCCAGCCGCCAAGCAGGCCCGCCTCGTGGTCACCCGGACCGTGATGGCTGAAGCCCTCGTCCAGGAGGCCTGACGCTGATGCTCCGAGCAACACCGAGATCAACTCGACGAGGCCAAGCCCCGCCACGACGAAAAGTGCCAGCCAGAACGGCCAGGTGCCGGGCTGGATGATGGCTGCCATCAGCGTTGGCCTTCTCGAAAGGCCTTGAGTCGTGCCTCGATCGCATCCTGACGCTGCATCCGGCCGAGCTCCTCGACCTCCGCCGCACCGTCTCTCGGCTTGGCGGGCACGCCTGTCACCCGTTCCACAGCCGAGAGCGCATCAGCCAGGCGCTGGTCGTTGCGTTGGGAGGGGGTCTCGGCCGCGGGGGCCGCGCGCTCGGCGCGCTTGGCATCCTCAAGGCGCTTCATGGCGTCGGCGCGCGCGGAGGCGATGCTGCGCAACGTCGCTTCCGCCTCGGCAATCTCACCGGCGTTTTCGGCGAGCGCCTTTGCGAGGGCTTCGCGCTGGGCCTCGAGATCGATCTGCAGGCCGGTGGCGGCGCGAGCAAGGTCTTCCCGCCCTTTTTCCAGCCCCGTCTTGATCTTCCCGTCAAGATCTCTGATCTCAGCGTCGAGATCATCGGCCTTTGCCTTGAGGCGATGCCCCGCCGCGACGGCGACGCCAAGGGCGGCGCGCGCCTCTTCCGAAATCTTGCCGATTTCGCGTATGGCCTGCTGCGCGACCGCGACCGGATTGGCCGCCTCCGCAGAATCGACCGCATTGTTGACGACGCCGGCGATGACACGGCCGAGGCGGGCAAGAATACCTTCATTGGACATCATGTGCTCCTTCTGGGCGTGGAGGCCGGCATGGACGCCGACGAGAATTCTGATCGATGAGATCGTAATGAACAGGCGGGCTTCAGAGAAATCGTCCCAGCCGTCGCGATAGCCCTCCACCACATAAGGGACAACGGCTCTTCCCTTGACCGTGGCGATGCTGACGCTATCAGGGCCTTTCACCGAAAACAGCTTGGAATCCAGCGGGATGTCGATGGCCTCTTCGCCTGTGCGGCGCCTGCTATGGTCACGTAATGCCAGGGTTGCCATGCGCGACGGCAACCCCGTTCTTGTCCGGATTTCCTCATACGCCTCTTCATGAAGCGCGACCAGGTTCGCGCCCTTTGTCCCGTCCAGGATCGCGAGCGCCCGGCGATAGGCGGCGAGCGTCGCATGGATCGCGTCGCGATCCTCCGCGGACGGCGACAGGACAAGCGCCATGGTGATTTGAGGCTTCCCGACCATGCGGCCAATATAAAGTACTTCATTTGTGCTTTCAAGCGGTCCGGGTAGCTTTTGCCGCGTGACGGAGCTCACCTCATAAGAGCGAAACGGCGCGCGGTGGTTACAGCCCCGCGCCACCCTTCGGCCCATGTCGTTCAGCGATGCGATGACGGCGAGTGGGCGGGTGGCCTTTGGTTAAGCGGCGTTACTTCTCGCGCGCGAAGGCTGAACAGTCTTTTGGGGCTGGAGTCTTAGCTGGGGACGAGCGCGGAATGGTGTCAAGGGACCGCAAACGGGAATCTCGCGCGCGCTCATGTCTTGCGGTGTCGAATGAACCTAATTCTCTTCTAACCCACGTATTGTATCCCAAGTATTGAAGGGTCGATGGCATCGATGGATGTGGGCGGCGCGTCGGCACGCGTCCCTCGTTGGAAGACGGGTCTTGCGGGAGGGGCTGGAGGTTGCGCCGGGTGGTCTCCGTCCTGTTTTCAAGGCTGAATCTTACATGCGCTCTTCCGAACTGTTTTGGGGGGAAGCGTAATGGGATTGAGCGCATCCAATAGATCCGGGCTCGAGCGCAGCGTAAGCGCCCGAACAAAGAATGAAACCAAAAAATGTCATCGCTATCACGCTTGGCGGAGGATAAATTTTTGTTGATTCTATTTCGGAATCACGGGGTATGGCATGACAGTTCGGTCGGTTTCACGTGGCGTGTCACGGGCGCGCGCCTATAAGCTTGTTGCGCTCGGTCTCGGCGTCAGCGGTCTTGCACAGGTGGCGCAGGCCGAGTCCCTTCTGCCTTCGACATCAACCACATACCAGACGCTGAACTTCGGAACGTACAATACATTTCTCACCGGTATTCGCGGGGCCAATATTGTCGGCAATTATACCATCCCAGGCGCGAGTGAGACTGGTGGCCTTTACTACAACATGTCGACGCAGGTCTGGTCGCCGATGCCGGTCGCCACTGCGAACGGCGCGAATTTCCCCGATGCCATCGGCTCCTCGCCCTATGGGCCGCATTTCGGCAATCCGGACGGCATCCTGCGCGTCGTCGGCAGCTACCAGACGGCGAGCTCGGCGCCCTATGATCTGAGCTACCTCTATGATGGCGCCCGCCCGCAGGGGCAGCAGATCACGAACCTCGCCTATCCAGGGGCTGACACCCTCTATACTATCGCGCACAGCACATTCGGGCATCGCGTGGTCGGCAATTACGACACGCGGCTCGCGACCGGCAACGCGTTCATCTACGATATCAAGACCGGCACCTACGTCACCAACAATATTCCTGGGGCGATCAGCACCACGGCCTATGGCATCTATGGCGACAAGATCGCAGGCGGCTATGGCAAGGTGATGGTCGACGGCGTGCTCCACGCCGAGCACGGCTATATCTACGATCTGACGACCGGAACCTATTCCACGTACGATCATCCCGGAGCAGTCGCCACGCATTTCGAGGGCATCACGGGCGCCGGTCGATCGGGCGAGTACAATCTCGTCGTGAACTGGGTCACAGCAGACGGCGTCGTGCATCCGGCGGTCATGCATGTCGACGCCCTCGGAATCGCGACTTGGCATGAAATCAACATCCCCGGCGCGGTGGTGTCGTCGAACTCCGCCTATGGCGGCAATGTTGTCGGCATCTACGTCAACGACACCGGCATCAACGGCTATCTCGCCACCATTCCCGGCATCTACAACCCGATCCGAAACACCGGCGTGCTGACGTCGAGCGCCGTGAATGAAGCGGCGCTGTCCGGCCGCAAGGGCGACGACATCGTCAATAGTGGCACCGTTCAGGTCAGCGGCAATGGCGGTGTTGGCGTGCGCGGCGAAACCTACGGCGTGCTGACCAACACCGGCACGGTGACCGCCACCGGCATCGCCGGCGCGGCTGTGGAATTGCATGGGGTCTACGGCACCCTTCTGAACTATGGCACCCTGCAGACCACCGTCGTCGCCGATGCCCTGCGCACCGGTCTCGACAGCTACGGCACGATGATCGTGAACATGGGCGTCATCGATGGCCGGCTTGCCGCGACGGCGGGACTGGAGAAGCAGTTCGAGAACAGCGGCTGGCTCGGCGTGAGCGGCACCGGACCGTCGATCACCCACCTCATCAGCGGCGCCTTCGTGCAGACCGCGGCTGGCACCTACGCGGCGCGTGTGACCGACAGCGGCAACGACGTGTTGGAGGTGACGGGGACGGCGCGGCTCGCCGGTACGCTGCAGACGTCCTTCCTGACCACCAGTTTCGCGCCGAGCACCACGCTGATCGCCGCGACGCAGGGCGTCTCCGGCCAGTTCAATACGGTCGTCACGAGCGGCCTGCCGGCGCTTTTCGACGCCACCCTCGTCTACAGCCCCACCACGGTCACGATGAACGTGGCTGCTGACCTCGCCGGCATGCCGAATATGACGCTGAACCAGCGCGCGGTCGGTGGCGCCATCGACCGCATCATCAACACCACCACGAACAACTTGCTGACCAGCCTGCCTGATGCGTTGGCTCCGCTCTATGATCTCACATCGGAGCAACTGCCCGGCGCGCTCGGCGCCCTGTCCGGTGAAGCCTATGCCAGCGCGCAGACGGCGTTGATCGATGATGCGTTCTACAGCCGCCAGGCGTTGCTCGGGCGCTTGCGTCAGGGGGGCTATGCCGGCCAGGGCGGACCGACAGGGGCGCTCGGCTATGGTGGACCGGCGCTTGCCTATGCGATGCCCTCGACACCCGCCGTTTCGGCCGCTGCGAAGGCGCCACTCCCTGCCGAGCCGCCCTCCAATGCCACGATCTGGGCGCAGGCCTTCGGCGGCTGGGGCAAGTACAGCGGCGGCGCGAACACCGCCAGCCTCGACACGACGATCGGCGGGATTATCTCTGGTGCCGACATCAGGCTCGACAACTGGCTGGTGGGCGGGGCGATCGGCTATTCGCGATCCAGCGCCGATATCGATGCGCTCGCGAGTTCGTCTGACGTGAACAGCCTTCTTCTCGCGCTCTACGCCGGAACGAACTCCGGCCCGTGGAACCTGCGCCTCGGTGCCACCTATGCCTTCAACAAAGTCGACGCGAAGCGCACCATCGCCTATCCCGGCTATGTCGCACAGGCAAAAGCCGACTACGATGGCGGGACCGCGCAGGCCTTCGCGGAGGTGAGCTATGGCTTCGCCCTCCAGGGCATCGCTCTCGAGCCCTTCGCCGGCCTCGCCTATGTCCATGTGGACACGGACAGGTTTACCGAGACGGGCGCTTCCGCCGGCCTCATCGGTTCCGCCGGCGCCATGGGCACCGGCTATTCCTCGCTCGGCCTGCGCGTCGCCACTAAAACGGAGCTTCCCGGCGGCATGATGTTGGAACCCCACGCTTCCGTCGCATGGCAGCATGCCTTCGGCGATATCACGCCGGCGGCGCAGATGGCCTTCCTCAGCGCGCCGGGCGCGAATTTTATCGTGGCCGGCGTGCCGCTGGCGCAGAACACGGCCCTCGTCGAGGTCGGCGCGGACCTGAAGGTGAGCGAGCAGGCGCGGATAGGGCTGTCCTATGTCGGCCAGTTCGCTGACGACGTCACGGTGAACGCCGTGCAGGCGAAACTCTCATGGCGCTTCTGACAGGTGGGTGACGCGTCTGGTCAGGGAGCCGAATGGCTCCCTGACGGTCTGGAAGACTCTAGAACAGGTTCTTCCCGTCGCTCCTTGGATCGCCGCTGACCTGATGCGCTGCGTAGAGATCGGTACGGACCTGCCGCCGCCATGGCCTTGCGCGGTTCTCAGGACCGATCGTGATGTCGGTGACGGCGAGGGCGGGCAGACCGTTCATGGGACATTGTGCCTTCCATTGACCGTCCGGGCCGGCAATCCCGGAAGGGACCGCCGCGCTTTGCGGCGCATGTGCCGCGTAGCTGACCCAATAGGTGTTGCTCGCGGCATGCCCCAGCGCTTCCGCCGCAAATGCCGGAGCCGCGGCGGGGCTTTCTCCCGAGGTCGAGAACAGCACGCAGTCCACATCAAGTTTTTCGTATGCGACGAATATTTCGGGGTAATGCGTTTCCATCCCGAGCGCGCATCCGAAGCGGATATTGTCCACCTCGAAAGTTACCGGGCTTTTTCCCGGAGTATACATGAATGAGAGTTTCGTACGCGACAACAGGCGCTCATCATAGCGTGTCGCTATTTCACCGCGGTCGGAGACGACATAGATGCTGTTATGCGGCCGGTTTGGTGGCGTCAATGGATGCGCGGAACCGAAGACCGTCCAGAGTTTGAGTCGCCCGGCCAGCGCCTGGATGTCTTCCAGCTCTTCACGCAGAATGTGCCACGCGCAGCGGGTCCAGTCGGACGGGCCGATTTCTGCAGGGCCGCCGATGGACATGATGCGCTTGCCGGGCCAGCAGGTTGTCCCTTCCGGGAAATGGATGAGGCGGGCGCCGGCTTTCCACGCATCCTCCATGAGGCCGCGCATTTCGGCGCCGCTGGCACGCAGTGCTGAAATCTCCCGCGGATCGTTGAACAGCGATGTCTGTGCGACAGCCATGCGCAATGAGCGGATAGCGGGATCGCGAGCTGGCTCGCGGAGATGTCGCAGCGCCGCAGTGTAGGATTCGCCGGTCTTGGCAGCACGCGCACGGACACGGCGTTTAAGATGCTTGTTTCGCGTCATCATCAGGCCTTTCACGTCCCGAACGCGGTTCCCCAGCAACCCGCCCGAAACGATCAGACCGAGGTCGTTGCCCGAGACATGAGCCCCTTTGCCTCCGTTGAAGACCATGCTGGGGAAGGTCAGGGAGGTTAGGCGCAGGCAACGCCGCAGTTGAAAACTGTCCGAGGGTTCGCGATTCGTCAAGCCGACGCAGCCTCGTCCGATGGCCCGCGAGGCACTGCCAGCAAAGATGCGCCCATTCGAGGACAGCGTGGCCATCCGCCTCGTGGTGGTTCGGCGGCACGACGACCGTGCAGAAGTCTGCCTCCTTCGCATGGTTGGCAAAGGCCGCGCGAGGATCGGTATAGGCCCGCTGCCGGCGGCAGTTTCATCCGATAAGCGCGCCGTTGCCGCTGCTGGAAGCCTTCGCACGGCTGCCTGACCGAGCCCTATGGAACCATCGCGGCGAGGCATCGCCAGTTGTGGGCGCCGCCGCTGATGAGGCTGCTGAGATCATGCGTATCCCAAACGATGAGCGAATGGACCGTGGAATGGTCGATAGGCTCCAGCCTCTGCCCCAGGGCCAATGCGGCATTCGTCGCGATCATCGGCAGCCAGGCCCCGAGCGGCGGTTCGAGCTGGGCGCCGAGAATGCCCGACGCCAGCGCCATCATCGGATTGTGAGTGCCCACCGGGCAGAAGGCATCCTGAACATTGTCCGTGCCGAATGAAACATTGACGCCAGCACCCATCAGTTCTTTCACGGCGGTCAACCCACGCTGGCGCGGCATTCCGTTCCCGCGATCCTGCAGGTAAAGATTGCTGGACGGCAGCGACACCACGGATAATCCCGCCCTTGCGATCAGGTTGATGCGACGCTGACGCGCCGTGGCTTCAAGGGAGCCGAGATTGCAGACATGACCACAGAGAGCCGGCCCCGCAAATCCGCGCGCGACAACCTCCTGCGCAATGAGTTCGACGCCATCGAGGTGGGGGGCGAGGCTCTCATCCACGTGAAAATCGAGCGCCAGGTCGTGTCTCATCGCGACACGAACCATGTTGAGGATGCCCTCGCGCCGGTTCTGCTGATCGAGGATGAAAGCACCGAGCACGCCGCCGGTTGATGCAATCATCCGCGCGAGGCCATCGGCATAGCTGGCGTCGGCCATCGCGTCCACCGGCAGGAGCGCTGCCCGCTGCACCCTCATGCGGCCGCGCCATTCTTCACAAAGTTCGCCTATCACCGCCCAGGCGAGCGGGATATGGGCGGGATTGCGCGCGTCGGCCTCCCAATCGATGTGGGTGCGCGCCAGCCGCACTCCGGCGCGCCAGAGTTCCTCGAGCGCCCGCGCCGCGCGCGCGCGCAGATCGGCGTGGGTCCATGCCCGTTTGTCCCTAGCCTGGGCGGCGATGGCCTCCATGAGCGAGCCACCGGAGAAGTCGAGCCTTTCGATCGTGAAACACTTGTCGAGATGGCAGTGCGGCTCGACAAACGGCGTCGTGACGAGCCTGCCGTGGAGATCGATATCCGCGTCGCCGTCCGTGAGCCCCATGATCCGCTCGCCGCGAATGACGAGATGACCCACCAGGCAGTCGCGCTCTCGTCGGCCGCCGAAGGCCTCTGGGTCTGCTACCAGCGACAACGGCGCGCGGACGTTGCCAAGTATGACGTCGTGCTGTTTCGGTTGCGCTGCGCTCCGCATCAGGCGGACCGGATGGCGCCGCCGGCGGGGGAGGCCGCCGACCACTGGCGGAAGGCATCGCTCAGCCTGCCGGACAGAATGTCGTGTTCCGTGGGCCGATAGCCCGACGCGAGCATCTTGCGCCCCAGCATGTGGTCCGCGGGGCGGTTGACCGTATCGATCGCAACGAGATCGTCTCCATGGAAGTGATAGACCGAAAAGGCATTCTCATTCGGCTGGCCGGTGACGAGGTGGCGATCGGCGCCGATGGGAAGGCCGACCATCTGCAGTTTCATATCGGCGATATCGGACCAGAACCACGGCACAGCCGTATAGGGGGTCGTCGCGCCGAGGATGACTTGCGCCACATGACGCGCCTGATCCGTGGCGTTCTGAACGGATTCAAGCCGCATGAGGCTTTGGCTCGGCCAATGGGGAAAACGGGCGCAATCGCCAATGGCGAAGACGCGGTCTGCGGACGTTCTGAGACATTCATCGACAACGATGCCTCCATCGACCCGGATACCGGCTTCAGCCGCCAGCGCGACAGCGGGGGCCGCGCCGATGCCGACCACGACGACGTCGGCGAGGAAGCGCTCGCCCGACTGGGTCGCCACGGCTTGAACGCTTGTTTTTCCCTCGAAAGCCGAGACCTGCGCGCCAAGCCGGACATCCACGCCGGAGGCCGCAAGGCGCGCAAGGACATGGTCGGACACGACCGGGGAGATGGCGCGCGCGAGGAGCCGCTCGCCGATTTCCAGCACGGTGACACGTTTGCCAAGCACCGCCATGGTCGCGGCGATCTCGAGGCCGATGAAGCCGCCGCCGATGATGACGGCATGATCGGAGGCCGCCATGCGCCTCTTGATGCGCTGGGCATCGGCGGCCGTCCTCAGCGTGAATATCCCCTCGCGTTCGCATCCATCGATCGCAAGGGCGCGCGGCCGCGCGCCGGTTGCCAGAATGAGGTCCCCGAATGGTAGTTCGCCAGTGTCGAGGATGCAGCGCCGGCCGGTGAGGTCGAGGGCTCGAACGGTCGTCCCCGGCCGATAGTCTATCCCGTGGTTGAGATACATCGCCTCGCCGCGCAGAGGCTGCAGCTTGTCGTCGCCGGCTTTCATGAAGGCCTTGGACAAGGGCGGGCGATGATAGGGATAGCCTGGTTCGTCGCCGATCAGTGTGATTGGGCCCGAATATCCATCCTGCCGGAGCGAGACAGCGGCCTGCGATCCGCCGTGGCCGGCGCCGACGATCACGGCGCCTGCACTCGCCAAGCCCGCGCTCATGATGCCTTCCTGACCGGCTGGTGCGGTGGCAGGGCTTCGATCTCATCGGCAGACAGGTGCTTCACCTCGTTCCAGAAGCGGGATTTCGCGGAGTTGAGAAGGCCCAGGGGATCGAGGCGTTTCTTCCAGGCGAGATGGCGGAAGTCCGGCTTCATGGAGCCGCCTTCGACGAAAGGCACATGGGGGTTGGACGCCGGGCAGCCATGGGCATCATAGATGCGCATCAGCTCAAACAGGCGCTCGTCGGTGGTGTAGCGCACGACGGGAAGGTCGAAGGCCACGAGTTCGCCATTGAGAAGGGCGAATTCATGATGCATGAGCACCTCGTCACCGAACACCGTCTGCAGGGGAGCAATCTTTCCACTGTCGAGCGGCGCGCGGAAGGTCACCTGCAGATAGGTCACGCCACGATCCTGCTTGAGGATCTGCAGGGTGGTGTGATTGTAGGAAAAATCGGACATCGGCGGCAGCCCGGCGGCGCGCGTCGCCGCGTCGTCATCCGCCATCTCCAGACGCCCGCCCGCGGCGCTCAGGATATCTCCGAGGCGCGCCGCGTCGTCGGCCGCCACGACGGCGAACAGCAGCGCCCGACCGGTCTGACCCATTGGCCCGAGGCTGCGGATGGAGGCGGCGATGCGCGCGTCTATGGTCGTCAGCAGTTTCAACGCCAGCGCGCGCTCGGAACCGGCGGCGATGCCGCTCCCGAACGCCTCGGGATAGCTGGCAAAGGAGGCGATCACATTGATCCAGCGCGGTGAGGGGATCGTCTTGAGCACGAGGTCGGTGATGACGCCGTTGAGCCCCCAGGCATGGTGGATCGCGCGGATATCCTCCCCCTGGAAAACGTGGCGCTGCGGCTCCTTCTCCATGGAGAGCGCGCCGATGGTGTTGATGTTGCCGCCATCGCGCAACATGCCGTGGCGGATGGAGCCGATGCCGCCGGAACCTCCGGCGATGAAGCCTCCGATGGTCGCGAGTGCCTCCGTCGAGGGAAACAGCGGCAACTCCCGGCCATGGGCGGCCAGCGCCGCGTTGATGGCGCCGATCTTGCAACCGGCCTCGACATGGACGGTGTCGCCCTCGATCGAAAGGATGCGGTTGACGCCCGTCATGTCGATGATCAGTCCGCCATCGAGCGGCACGGCCTGGCCGTAGTTGCCGGTGCCGCCGCCGCGCACCACGGTGGGCACCTTCCAGGCCACCGCCTGCGTTATGCAGCGCTTGAGTTCGTCGATCGTCTTCGGTGCCACCACCAGATCCCCAAAGCTCGCGGCGAGCTCTCGATTGAGAATGGGGCTGTACCAGAAGAAATCGCGGGAGCGCTTCTTGACGACAGACGGCGTATCGAACGTTTCGATGTCGCCGAGTTCATCGCGAAAGGCCTGCCAGTCGATCGAGGTCTTCCCGGAAATGGACATTCTTCCTCCAGATTTTTTATGTGCTTCCGGGCCGAGGATCTGTTTGCCCGGGACCTGTTTGCCCGTCGCAGAACCGATCGAACTCGGCGAGGAAATCCGCGAAATTGCACGCGGCATTGGCGAGCAATTGTCCGCCCATCGCCGCCGTCGCCGAGGCCGCGTCTCCGCAGGCGCCAGCGTCGTTGAGTTCGTCCATCACCCAGGCCGGCCGTGCGCGCCCGGCCGACAGGCCGAGATGGCGGAAACTCGCTTGCCAGTCCTGCGCGCGGTTCGGGAAGTTGGCGGCGCGTTCCATCACGACGCGTTCGGGTTTCAAGGCCAGCATGGCGCTGGTCTCCACGAGGCCGGCGTGGATGCCATAGGCCTGCTCCGACGGATCGGTGAGCGCGGTTGCCTCGTTGAAGTTAAACCAGTGACAGGTCGCCACCGTGAGGCCGAAGTCGATCTTGATATCGCGCGCCGCGACATCAAGTACAGATGAATTTCCGCCATGCGTATTCAGGATGACAAGGCGGCGAAATCCAGTTTTCGATAAGCTTTCGCCGATGTCGGTCAGTATGCCCATCAGCGTCGTGGCCGAGAGGGAGAGTGTGCCCGCGATCTTGCCGTGCTCGTTGCTTTTGCCAAGAGCAAGGGTCGGCAGGGCAAGAACCGTCAGGTCGTCGGGGACCAACGGCAGGGCCCGCTCGACCACGGCTTCCGCGAGGTCGCCGTCGACGGAGACCGGCAGATGGGGCCCATGCTGTTCCGTGGCGCCGATCGGCAGCACTACGATCGCACGGGCCCGATCGAGCGCCTCGAAATCGACGCGAGTGAGATCGGCCCAACGGCCGCTGCGGTTTGTCATGATGGAACCCCGCGGGGCAAGGTATCTCTGGGGCGGCACGACCGGCCTCTGGCGCGGAGTGGAGCGCCGGCCTCGACTTCGCGGCGGCAGCGATGATCGGGGGAATATCCGGACTTCATGTCACGAGCACCACGCTTCTCTATTGATCGCAGTCCGATCATACTGAGTTGCGGCTCGTTCCTGGACAGCCCTGTGCCATGGGGTTTTAAGAATGTCCGCGAAACGCCCGGTAATGTCAAGCTGTCTTCGTGGCGCGAGGTGTGGTGGATAATTGGCCACCGCCACATTGGCAAAAGACAAGCGAGCGCATAGCCTGTGCGGAAAGAGGAAACAATTCGCATGAACATCGCCGTCAATGCTTCCGATATAGCGCCACCATTTTCCAATTACAGCCATGGCGTGCTCGTTCCCGGCAATTCTCGCCTGCTGTTCTGTTCCGGGCAGCTTGGCGTCGCCCCGGACAGGAAGGTCCCCGATGGCTGCAAGGCCCAGGCGGAGCTATGCTTCGCCAATATCCAGGCGGTCCTGCGGCAAGCGGGCATGACGCTGGCGAATGTGGTCCGCATCAATGCCTTTGTAACGGCGCGCGACCATATGGCTCCCTACATGGATGTGCGCAACGCGCTATTTCCCGCGCCCTATCCGGCTTCGACCCTGATGATCGTCTCCGGCTTCTCTCGGCCGGAATTTGTCGTGGAGATCGAGGCGATCGCGGCGGGACCAGCCTGACGCGACCGCATTCATTGTTCCAGAGGGATGCGAAGCCGGGACCTGGCCGGCGCCGGTCCTATTGGTAGGAGGCGCCGGGAATGAACGGATAGCGCGTGATCAGGCGCTCATCGATCTCCACGCCCAGCCCCGGCCCCTCCGGCGCCAGGATCGTCCCGTTCTCGATCGCGAAGGGTGGTCCGAGATCGTCGCGGAAGGCGTTGATCGCCGAGACGTCCGCCTCGTAGATGAAGGCGTTCGGCGCGACCGACAGCACATGCACGGACGCGGCGGTGCTGAGGACCGAGGCGCTGGTATGCGGCGCGAACTGAAGGTGCCATGTATCCGCCAGCGCGGCGATCTTCAGGATTTCGGTAATGCCGCCGGTCTTGCAGGCGTCGGCCTGGACGAATTCGATCAACTGCTCCGCAATCAGGGCGCGCAGTTCGTGGCGCGTGAAGTGGTTCTCACCCGCGGCGAGCGGTGTCGACGTGACAGCGCGGAGCCGCCGGTAGCCCGGTAGATTGTCGGGCGTGAACGGCTCCTCGAGCCAGGCGAGGCGGCCGGCTTCGCAGATCTCGGCGATGCGCGCGATATCGGCGCTGCGATAGCGGGTGCCGGCATCGGCCGCCAGCGTGATCTCGGGACCGAACGCGGCGCGGATCGCGCTGACGCGCGCCAGGTCCTTCTCGATGCTGTCGCCGACCCTGAGCTTCATGAAGTCGTAGCCGCGGCCGATATAGCCCTCGATCTCCCGTTTCAGGTCATCGACAGGCTGGAAGCCGAGGCTGATGCCGCCCGCATAGGCGCGGATCGGCCGGCGCCGGCCGCCGAGCAGGCGATAGACCGGCTGGCCGAGATCCTTGCCCTTGATGTCCCACAGGGCGAGATCGACACCGCTGAGCCCGATCACCGCCGCGGCTCCCGGCCCGTGGGTCGCGATGTAATGCCGGTAGGATTTGTCCCAGATGGCCTCCGTCTCGTGGGCATCCATGCCGATCAGCGATGGCCCGAGCGCATCGTTGATGAAGGCGGCGATCGTGCTCGGCGTCTGGGCGTGATGCGCCTCGCCGTAGCCGACGATGCCATCCGTCGTCTCGATGCGCACCAGCACCATGTCACGCTTGGCGGACCGGCCGACGGCGAACACCGCGCCGCCGGGCGTGGGACAGGAGAGGGCGAAGGCCTCGATCCGCTTGATTGTCGTCATTCCTAGTCCTCCGCATCGCGCGCGTTCATGTTGGACCGTGGCGCCCGGGTCATCCCTTGACGGCGCCGCCGCCGACCCCGGCCACCAGGTGTTTTTGCAGGAAGAAGAAGGCTAGCAGGATGGGCGCGGCCGTGATGACGCCGCCGGCCATCAGTACGCCCCAGTCCGTAGTGTACTGGCCGATGAGCCCGCTCAGCCCGAGGGGCAGAGTGCGCTTCTTCTCGCTGAGGATGAAGGTGCTGGCATAGAGAAACTCGTTCCAGGTGTGGATCATCACCCAGGTCGCGACCGCGACGATGCCCGGCTGCGCCATCGGCAGGATCACCTTCCAGAAGGCCTGCCAGCGCGTGCAGCCATCCATCCGCGCCGCATCCTCGAGCGAATGTGGCACCTGCGAAAAGAAGCCGCGCATCAGCCAGACGCAAAGCGGCAGCATGTAGCTGAGATAGACCGGGATGAGCCCATAGAGACTGTCGAGCCAGCCGAGATAGCGCAACTGCACATAGAAGGGGATGAGCAGCAGCACGGGCGGAAACATCTGGCCGTAGAGCATGAAGAGCGGCAGCGCCACCGAACCCTTGAAACGATGCCGCGCCATCGCATAGCCGGCCGTGACCGACAGCGCCACGCTGATGAGCGTGACGCTCACCGTGAGGATGAGGCTGTTGAGCGCGAACTGCCAGAAGTGGGCGCCAATCAAAAGGTCGATATAGTTCTGAAACGTCACGCTGTGCGGAACGAGCGCCGGCGGACGCTGGAAGATCTCGTCCTTCGCGCGGAGAGACGTGGCGATCATCCAGTAGAAGGGAAAGACCGACCACACAAAGGCGATCCAGAGCGTCGCGTAGGTCAGGACCTTGCGCAACGACTTCGGCGTCCGTGTGCGGCGCAGCGCGTCGGAGCGTGGCGCGCCGGCGGTGCGGGATACGGAGAGGGTGGCGAGGCTCATGGCTAATCTCCCTCGCGCGCCTGGATGAGCTTGAGATAGAGGGTCGTGGCGATCACCAGCCCGACGAAGAGCATCGTCGCGACGGCGGAGGCCATGCCCAGATCAAAACGCTGGAAACCGTATTTATAGGCCAGCGTGAACAGGATTTCCGACGAATTCAGCGGCCCGCCTTCGGTCATCAGCCAGATGGCGTTGAAGTTGTTCACGGTGAGAATGAAGGTGAGCACCGCCGCGATCGCGAAGGACACGCGGATCTGCGGCAGGATGACGTACCAGAGCTTGCGCCAGCCTGATGCGCCATCCATTGAGGCTGCCTCCAGAATGGAGCGCGGCACGAGCTGCAGCGCGGCAAGCAGCAGCAGCATGACGAAGGGCGTGCCCTTCCAGATGCTTTCGACCGTGACCGCATAGAGCGAGGTGGCCGTGTCGCCGAGCCAGGGATGATAGTCGCTGATGATGCCGAGCTTCAGCAGCATCTCGTTGACGATGCCGACGCTCGGATCATACATCCAGCGCCACGTCAGCACGGCGACGACGCTGGGCACCACCCATGGCACGAGGATGCCGGAACGGAAAAAGCCGATCCCCGGCATGGCGCGGTGGAGGAGCAGCGCCAGCGCCAGGCCGAGGCCGAGCTGCGCGACGACGTTCAAGACCACCCAGATGAGCGTGTTGACGGAGGCCTTGACGAAGACCGGATCGGCGAAGACGCGCTGGAAATTGCGCATCCCGACGAAAGTGACCGTCCCATTGTTGAGCGTCCGCAAGGTGACGTCATAGAACGACGAGACAACGCCCGAAATAACGGGATAGACGACGACGCCGAGAACGATGATGACGGCGGGCAAGACCATCAGATAGGGATAGATGCGCGCACCCAGCCCGGTTTCGAAGATCGACGACCAGGTTCTTTTCAGACCCGGTGCGTTCAGGGTGCGCGCGGTCATCCTACTTCTTCTCCAACAGACCCTTGATCGCCGTATTGGCCTCGGTCATCGCTGCCTGTGCCGGCTTGCCGCGGATCACCGAATCCCATGCATTCGCGAAGACGCTCGCATGGATCTCGCTCCACGGCGCGACGACCGGGCGGGCACGGCCCGCATCCGCTTGCGCCATGAACGGCTGGAGCTGCTTCGGCAGGGTGGCGATCGCCTCGGGCGTCGTCGCGCTGGCAGCCGCTGAGAGGCGCTCATATTTGCGCATCAGCTCCACGCTGCGCGGCCCGGTGAGCCATTCGATGAGGGCAAAGCTCGCGTCCGGAGACTTGCTGCCGGCCTTGGCGGCGAGGTTGTAGCCGCCGATGACAGTGGCCGCCTTGACGCCAACGGGAAGCGGATGCACGGAAAACTTGAGGTTGGGGTTACCCTTGGCGAGTGCCGCCAGTGCCCAGTCGCCGGTCACGACCATGCCGGCGCGCTCCTGGATGAAGGGGGCGTGCACCTCGTCCCAGTTGCCGGCCGTGAGCACCGATTTCGGCATGGCCTGCGACTGGGTGTAGAGCTTGGCTAGAAAGTCCACCGCCTCGACCGTCGGCGCTTCCGCGACATGCGGCACGCCCTTCTCGTCGATGATCTCGCCGCCGTTCTGCCAGATGAAGCTGTAGAGCTGGAAGGCACCCATCCGGCTGCCACCGAAGCTCGCCCCGTAGGTGTCCTTCTCCTTGTTCGTCATGGCAATGGCGGCGTCGCGGAACTCCTTCCAGTTGGACGGCGCCTTGGCGATCCCCGCATCCGCCAACATGCGATCGTTGACGAAGAGAGCGACATTGTTGGTGTAAAGCGGGAGGGCGTACTGCTTCTCCTGGAACCGGCCGCTCGCCAGCGGGCCCGGCTGGTACTGCTCGGCGATCGGCTTCGTCTTGTCGGTGATGTCGGCGAGCAAGCCCGCATCGGCGAGGCCAGCAACCCAGGCAATGTCGAGCGCCATCACATCCGGGCCGGCGCCGCCGGACAGCGCGACGAACAGGTTGCGCTCCATTTCCATATGCGGAACGGCCTGCAGCTCGACCTTGTGGCCGGTCTTGGCCTCGAAGGCCTTGATCTCCTCATAGATCGGAGCGTTGGGCCCGGGCACGAGAGGAGCATTGACCCACATCACGATGTTGTCGGCAAGTGCCGGCGACAATCCGAGTCCAAGAACGACAGCTGAAATGGCCGCGCCGATTTTGAGATTGCTTCGCATGTTCATTCGTTCCTCCGCTTTATTATTGAATTATGCTGAATTGATATTTCTGATTTATCAATCAGGGCCAGTCTCGACCTCTGCGTCCGGCGAAAGCCACAGGATATCCTTGCCGAACCATTTGGCTATGTCCGCCGCCGCGACCGGCTGATCGGCCGCGCCGGAATGGGATCCAGGGCGTCCCCGGGCGCCGACGATCCCGACGTGATCAATGCGCCAATCAGCGGCAAACCCGCGCTTTGTGTCAACGGATGAATGCCGGTCCGGGTTGACGGCAATGAGGCCGAGCGCGGCCTTGCTTTCCCCATGGCCGGTGGCTCCGAGGGCGAGCGTCAGCCGCGCGCCGTCGCGCAGGAAGAGCGGCATCCTGTCGAGCGGGACGTCATGGATCCGCCAGGCCGGCCCGCTCACCCATTCATCGGCCAGCACGTCGTACCAGTCGCCATGCGGCAGATAGACCGCGCGGGTATTCCCGTAGAACGCGACGGGCGCGACCAGAATATCCGGTCCCAGCATGAATTGCTGGTCCCAGTCGTTGATCCCGCTCCAATCGATATCGGGGAAGGCGAGCGGCATCATGCGCAGGAGAGGGAGACCGCCGTTGGCGGCTTCCTGGCCGTAATGCTCGAAGATCGGTCGAAGGGCGAGGTGCAGCCTCGCGTAGTCGGCATAGATGGCCGTCGACGCCGCATCCATGTCCCATGGCTCCCGGCAGCCCAGGCCGTGCAGCATCATCAGCGGCGTGAAACAGGCGAACTGTGTCCAGCGCGCGAAAACCTGCGGCGTCGGCGTGCCGAAATAGCCGCCGAGGTCGCTGCCGATGAACGACCACCCTGAGAGATTGGCGCTCTGGACGGCACGGATCGCGGATGGCAGGCCGGTCTTGGGACAGAAGTCCGACGTCTGGTCGCCGCTCCAGATGGGCGCGCGGACGCGCGGCGAGCCAGAGCGGCTGATGATCGCCGGCGTCTTGCCGTCGAAGGCCGCGATCGTCGCCTCGAGATAGTAGCGCACGAAGGCGTTGTGAGCGCGTCCACCGGTTTCACCGGAGTGGAGCACGGCATGTTCGGGGAGCTGTTCGCCGAAATCGGCCTTGAAGCCAACGCTCCCCCGCTCGACGAGGCCGCGAAGATTGCCCGACCACCAGGCGCTCGCCTCCGGATTGGAGAAATCGATGAGCGCGGCCACCACATTGGGATTGGCGCCGGGACGGCGTGTAATCAGTTCACCATTGCGATCGACGATCACATATCCCTTGGAGCGGGCATAGTCGAACGACTTGGTGCCGACGACGACCCAGGGGCAGAGCCAGAGATAGATGCCTGTTCCGTCCTTGGCCATGTCCGACACCATGCCCCAGGCGTCGGGATATTTGACGGTATCGAAGGCGAAGGAGTGGACCTCACTCGCCCAATAGGCGTCGATGAGCTTGATCGCCATCGGCAGGTTGAGGTCGGCATGGCCGGCGACATCTGCCGCGACCGTCGCTGCATTCTCATAGCGCCAGTCACCCGCCTTCCAGAGGCCGAAGAAATGCGGGTCCGGCATCAGCGGCGGGCCGATCCGCGCGATCAGCGCCGCATAGAGCTCCGCAAGGCCGCCGCGGTCGATATCGAGCGTCAGGCTCTCACCCTCGACCTGGACCCGCAAAACGTTGGGATCGAAGGGCGCGGCGATGTGGAAGACGGCCGGCGCCTCGTCGGGCAGGAAGAGCGAGTAGCCGAGCGTCGTGGCGATCCAGGGGCTCGGCAGATAGGTGCCGTTGCCGAGGCCGAAGTTCTCCAGATAGTAGCGGACTGACTGGCCGCGCAGGTCGAGCGTCTCGAAACGCTCGCCGCCGCCGAAGGCCTGGAACTTGGCCGGCACGGCGAAAGCGATCTCGACGGCAGCGGCTCCCGGGCGGGTGACGACGATCCGCGTCCCGCCGCCGGGCGTCTCCGTGGTGCTGACGGCGCCGCCCGCCTCGGCGAAGGGCACGGTCGTCCACGAGCCACCGGAGGCGCGCCAGCCGATGCTCACGGGGCGATGGGCGGCGCCGGCATGGGAAGCGCCAGCCTCGCTGTCTGGCCGGATGTCAGGCATGGTCCACCTTCACACCGAGCTGGCGACCGAGATGCGAGACGGCGTCGCGCCAATGGCCGTAGACTGCCGTGACATGGTGCTCGTAGCCCTCGTCGATGAACTGTCGGACCAACGCCTCCGCCGTACTGTTCGACGGGCGGAAATACCCGGCGGCGCGGTTCGCGCCGGACCGCTGATCCTCGATCACGCCCTCGGTCACGAAGATCCGCAAGGCTCCATCGGCGCGCATGGACAGGCGGAACAGGGTCATCGGGCCGGCGCGCAGCGGAAAGGTCTCCTGTTTCAGGACGGGATCGAGCGAACGCGGTCCATCCGCCAGCCGCGGGCTGACGCCATAGTGCCACAGCACGAGACGATTATGGGCGCGGTCGATGCCGGAGATATCTGTTAGGAAGGGCAGGGAGGCGGGATCAAAGGCCCGCGCGACAAGGGCGGATACGGCGCCCATGACATCGCCTTCCGGCGCGATCGGCGTTGCGCGATCGGAGAGTTCGCCGAGCGCGGCCCAGGTGCCGCGGAAATCCTCCGCATAGAGAATCTCTGGCCAGTCGCGCAGCGCGATGGCATCCGCCTTGACGGCATCGAGCCCGGACGCAAGGCGCGCATAGGTCCGTCCCAGCGTGGCACGGCCAGCCTCGGCCTCGCCGCCGTCGAAGCTCGCTTCGGCCCAGCGCGTGGCGCCGGCCTTCTCAGCCTCGGCCGTCGCCTTGCAGCCTTCGAGGAACCGTACGAGCGTCATCTGCTCGATGGTGACGCCGAGCGCGCGCTTGAGCGCCCAGGGGTCCACGGCGAGATTCGTGAACCAGTCCGCATGGCTGCCGACGAGGGCAACGCGCGCGCCCCTGACACGCGTGTTGGCGCGCGCGGCGGCCGCGAAAGCCGCCAAGTCCCACGCGAGCGCGTCCTCGCCCGGATTGCCCATCAGCAGGGTGAAGCGATGGCCGAAGCGCGCGAGCGTCGATGCCCAGAGCTGCGCGCCACAGAGCGAGTTGGTGATGATGGCGTCACTTTCCTCAAGCGCCCAGAGGGCGAGGGGCAGCGCGCGACCCCCGATCGCGGTCAGCACCTCATGGAGAAGGTCGGCGGTGCAAAAGGTTGAGAGCTGGATCACCAACCCGTCGAGATCGCCCAGATCAAGGCTTTCGAGCGCCGCCGCGCAGGTCGCGCGGTCGCGTGCCAGCGTACCGGCGACAGCAAAGCGCCCGGCGAGCCGTTCCTCTCCAACGAGATCCTGCGTCCGCGCGATTAACGCCTGGGCCGCCGCTTCCGGAAAGAGCGAGGACGCGACGAAGAGGATACCGACCCGGCTCTCGCCCGTTGCGGCGGCCTGGTTTCTTGTCAGCATTTAGGCGATCTCCTCCAGCGCGGTCTGGGAGTCGGCTCTTGCGTCCAGTCCTCCACCGCTCACGAAACAATAGGCTGCGTAATGAAGCGCCGCCCGCGGATCATTGCCGATCGACGGCGCGATGAAAGACAGGCTCAAGCGCCGCTCGTCGAAGCCGCCGAGCAGGCTCTCGTCCAGCCCGGCGATGATGGCCGCGCGATCTTCCTCCGGCATCAGGGACGGCCAGCCGCTGATCACCACCGAAGAGAGGGGGTGCAGGTTCAGCGCATTGCCGAGCCCGAGCCCCAGCATGACGAGCCGCTCCCGCAGCACGGCGCGTGCGTCGCCGTCGAGATCAAGCATGTCGATGAAGCTGTCGCCGCGATGCAGGATCTCCCCGGCGTCGAGGTTGAGGATCGACGAGATCGCCCTCAGCGACGTGTAGGCCTCGATGCAGCCCCGGTGCCCACAGCGACAGGCGAGACCGTTGCGCTCGATCACCATGTGGCCGATCTCGAAGGGCGAGAAGGCGTCGATCGAGGCGGCTTCGTTGACGATGACACCGGCCACGCCGTGGCCCACGAAGAGGAAGAGGTGGTTGCCGGCCACCGGATAGCGCGTGCTTTGGGAATAGCGCTGGAAAGCGGCCTGCGCGACGACGGAGTTGGTGAGTTCAAGCGGCAAGCCCGGAAGGGCATCGCCGAGAACGCCACGCAGGCGCGCGACATCCCAGGGGTAGATTGGATTGCCGGCCTCACGGCCATAGCCGGGAATGGAGAGGGCAGCCTGGCGAAGGGTGATGCCGCGCGTCTGTGCCCACGCCAGCATGGCGGCAGCGCTGCGCCGGAACAGCTGCTCGAACGCGTCCTGATCGAGCTGTGGCGAGGCCGGCATCCTGTCCACATAGTCGAGCGTGCCGGCGAGGTCGCCTATGCCGAAGGAGAGCCGGCTGTTGGACAATTCGATGCCCGCAATGGCTACGCTTTTGCTTAGTGTAACAAGAGAGGTCGGCCCGCCGCTGTAGGGTGCCGGATGGCGGACTTCTTGAACGAGATTTTCGCTGCGTAACTCGGCGAGAATGCGTGAGACACTAGCCTCGGTCAGCTTCGTTTCACGCGCGATCGCCGAGCGAAAGGCGCCGCCAGTGCGCAATAAGTTCTCGAGCACGGTGGCCCGTGTCTCTCTCCTGCTCCTGGGGGCGGCCCGTCCCAACATTGTTTATCCGTTATATTTACACTATGTAATTATTGTGCTTTAAAAAGAAAAATTGTCAACACGGGAGCGAGACGAAAGTGGCAGAGTTGACACTGCGGACCGTTGAAAAGCGGTTTGGCAACGTCCAGGCCGTGAAGGCCGTCGATCTCGATGTGGAACACGGCGAGTTCATCGTTCTGGTGGGCCCGTCCGGCTGTGGAAAGAGCACGCTGCTCAGGATGATCGCCGGGCTGGAGGAGATTTCTTCCGGCGAGATCATGCTTGATGGCAGGAGCCTGAATGCCGTTGCGCCGCGCGACCGCGACATGGCCATGGTGTTTCAGGACTATGCGCTCTATCCCCATATGACTGTGGCGGAAAACCTCGGCTTCGCGTTGAAGATGCGCGACATGGCGGCCTCCGAGATCGACGCCAAGGTGCATGAGGTGGCGCGGATGCTCGAGCTCGACGCCTTGCTCGATCGCAAGCCGAAGGCGCTCTCCGGCGGCCAGCGCCAGCGTGTCGCGCTCGGGCGCGCGCTGATCCGCGACCCCAAGGTCTTCCTCTTCGACGAGCCGCTGTCGAACCTCGACGCCAAGTTGCGCGTCGGCATGCGCATGGAGATCCGAAAGCTGCAGGTGGCGTTGGGTACTACCAGCATCTATGTGACGCATGATCAGATCGAGGCCATGACCATGGCCGACCGCATCGTCGTGCTGAAACTCGGCGAGGTGCAGCAGATCGGGACGCCCATCGAAATCTATCAGAAGCCGGTCAATAGTTTCGTCGGGACCTTCATCGGCTCTCCGCCGATGAGCCTGGTGCCGGCCCGGCGGAAGGTGGAGGCGGGACAGTCAGTCCTGTCGTTCGGGAGCGGCCACGATATCCGCCTGCCCGCCACGCGCGCCGAGGCTCTGGCTCGCGCCAATGTCGACCGTGTGGAGGTCGGCCTCAGGGCCGAACATATCGCGCTCGTTACTGACAGCGATGGCAATGGCGCGGATTTCGTCTCCGATGTCATCCTCGTCGAGGAGCATGGCGCCGATTCCATCGCCGTGGTGACGCTGGGCGAGCGCGAGGTCATGGCGCGGGTGAAGCCCGGCGGTGCCCATGTGGGTGACAAGGCGCGCCGCTTCCGTCTCGATGTCGACGCGCTCCATTTGTTCCATCCAGAATCGGGCGAAAGACTTGCATAGCGCCGAGGACACGGAGGTCTTCTGCCTCGGTCTCGCCATCCAGGACACGATCCTGTCGGTCGCGTCGATCCCGCGTGAGCCGGTCAAGATCTACGCATCCGCCCGCCGTGACGTCGGCGGTGGCCCGGCGGCGACGGCAAGCGTGGCCATTGCCCGGCTGGGTGGGCGGGCGAGCTTCGCCGGCCGGCTAGGCGATGATCCGACCGGGGCGGTGCTCCGTCGTGAACTCGATAATGAGAAGGTCGACGTGACGTGGTTACGCGACTTCGCGGGGTTTCAGTCGCCTGGCTCGATCATCCTCGTCGATCGCCAGGGCGAGCGCCTCATCGTCGCCTATGCCGATCCGAATTTGCCGCGTGATCCCGGCTGGTTAAAGCCGCAGAGCCTCGGCAATGCCGTGCTATGCGATCTGTCGTGGCCGGAGGGCGCGATGAAATGCCTGACCGCGGCGCGTGATAACGGCATTCCCTCCGTGCTCGATGCCGATATCTCGCGCCATGGCCGGGATGAGGTCGCGGCATTGGTCGCCACGGCTGATCACGTGGTCTTCTCACGTCCCGGGCTGGCGCAGTTCACGGGCACCGACGGGATCGAGGCCGGTCTGCGCGAGGCGGCCCGGCCCGGCCATGCGCTCATCGGCGTGACGGACGGGGCCGACGGCCTGTTCTGGCTCGACGGCGGGCGCGTCCGCAACGCGCGGCCGCCCCAGGTCGATGTGGTGGATACCGTTGGCGCGGGCGATGCGTTTCATGGCGCCCTGGCGCTCGCTCTCGCACGGCGCTGCCCCCTCGACCAGGCGATCGCCGTCGCCAATGCGGTGGCGGCGTTGAAATGCACGCGGCCGGGCGGGCGGGCCGGCCTGCCCACGTGGGATGCGCTCCGCGACTTCAGCCCATCTCTCGATGTCGGCTGGTACAAGACGTCGTAGAGCCAATCCGCCGTTGCGGGTTGGTTTTCCGCGCAATCGGCGAGCGGATCGACCGCGTTGTGTAGCTCGATCAGCGGCGGGTCCGGGACATGTTCAGGTCCACGGCAGCCCGAATGAGGGCTTTCAACGCCTCCGGGTCGATTGCCTCGCCCTCATGGATATCGATGGCGCGCCGCGTATTGCCATCGAGGCTCGCGTTGAAAAGGCCTGATGGGTCTTGAAGAGCCGCGCCTCTGGCAAAGGTCATTTTCACGATGCTCTTGTAAGTCTCGCCAGTGCAGATGATTCCGCCGCGAGACCACACAGGGACACCTCTCCACTTCCATTCCTCGATCACCGCGGGATCGGCTTGGCGGATCAGGGCGCGGATCTGTGACAGGACATCGCCGCGCCAGTCACCGAGTTCCCGGATCCTCTCATCGATCATCTGAGAGGGAGGCCGCGCCTCCCCAGTTCCGCTCTCGCCCATGACGTGATCGTCTCCGCGTTGCTCGTGCGCCCGTGGGGCTGGCCTCAATCCAGTGATCCACAGCAAAGACCCTGGTCCGCCCTAAGGGATCCAGCCGGGAAGTTTCGAAGCTTGTCTGATCCAGCTTGCGACCAGCTTTTCGTCGAGCTGCTCCCCCTCATAGATGTGGAAGTAACGCGTATTTTGATCCTTTGACGCAACCGGAGGAAGAGGTTCAAGCGATCTGCCCCGGAAGAAAGCTACCTTGATGTATTTGGTGAGGCAGTGAAAGCTAAGAAACCAGCCTTGGTCCTCCACACCATAAAACGGCGAATTCCATTTGACCGCTTTGCGCACGTCAGGAACGGTGTGTGTGATGAGCGCGTCCAGACTCGCGCCGGCGGCACGTTTCCAGCCCGGCATGGCGGCGATATAGGCCTGCACGGGCGCGTCGCCGTCAGCCTTCGCAATCTGAGGATTGCCGCCCGAGAGAAGTACAGGCTTGCCGGCGGGTTGCTTGAGTGTTGCCTCCGGGATCTGCCTGGGCTTGCTGGAAGTCTTCCTGGTCATTGCATTCACCATGGACGTGAAGGGTTTGGACCTATCATTCGGATCGCGGCACTTCCGGATCGGGCGCGGTGAGGCCTCGTCCTCGCGACCGGCTTATATAGCTGTGCTGCGCTTGCGACATGAAAGGATGCCCCGCTGGCCGCGCCCGTCACCGCAATGCTCTCGAGGCGCTCTGTCCTCCGAGCCGAGAGCTCGTGAACCGCTCGACACCGATCAGCAGGCCATCGATAAGCACGGCCAGCATGGCCACGATGATCCCGCCCTGAAGTACGAAAGCCTGGTTGTTCGATTGCAGGCCGGCGATGATGACCTCACCGAGCCCCTTTGCGGCGACCGTGGAGCCGAGCGTGGCGGTGCCGAGGTTGATGATCGTGGAAATTCTTATTCCGGCGAGGATCACCGGCAGCGCCAAAGGCAGTTCCACCTGAATGAGGCGGTGACGTGGGCTCATTCCCATGCCTCTGGCCGCCTCGCGAGTCAGGGCTGGGACCTGCGCCAG
Source organism: Chelatococcus sp. HY11 (assembly GCF_018398335.1). Taxonomy (NCBI): domain Bacteria; kingdom Pseudomonadati; phylum Pseudomonadota; class Alphaproteobacteria; order Hyphomicrobiales; family Chelatococcaceae; genus Chelatococcus; species Chelatococcus sp. HY11. Next base: position 673,140 of record NZ_JAHBRX010000002.1, on the reverse strand, counting down.
GCCCGTCAGCGTGTTCTCGAAGATCGGCAACAGACCATAGAGGAAGAGCGCGATGAAGGTCGGTATCTCGCCGAACCCGACGAGCGGGACAGCGATCGCCAGGACCGCCACCGGTGGGAAGGTCTGGCCGACATTCACGAGGCTGCGCGAGAGAGGAAGAAACTCCATTCCGCTCGGGCGCGTGACGAGGATGCCGAGGCCGACGGCGAGGAGCGTGCTCGCGCATGTGGCAACGAACACGATCGTCAGGTGGGAGAGGGTCAAGGACAGTAGCGAGCCATGGTTGTAGATCGGCGGAGCGTTGTTCTCCGTCAGTGGCCTGAAAAGAGGCGCAAAGGAATTCGGCGACAGGATGAACGCCAGGAGCAGGACGAGGACCAGAGCGCGTCCGAGAAGGCCGGGGTTCTTCATTCGGAGAGCCGCATCGAGGAGCGGCCATGGGCGATGATCCCCGCCACGCTGACGTGCCCGCCGGACCGTCCCTGTTCCGGCGCGACAGGAAGACGCTCGGCCCCGGTCCAGATCAAGCGCGAGAGCGCGTCCCTCAGATTGAGGTCGGGGTCGACGGGTGAGCCTGGCACGTCGCCCGGCTCGACCGCATTACGTACCTTGGCGAGTGAAAGAAGCCGAAACGGACGCTCGGACGATCCGACAAGGCGCTCCACGAAGCCTTCCGCCGGTCGGATCAGCAACTCCGCCGGCGTGCCATATTGCAGGAGCTTCGCTTCATGCATCACGGCTATGCGATCACCCAGATGGCAGGCCTCTTCCAAGTCATGGGTAACGAGCATGATGGTCGTGCCGAAACGGCGTTGGATGCCGAGCAGATCGTCCTGCGCCCTTCTCCGGATAAGCGGGTCGAGCGCCCCGAAGGGCTCGTCCATCAGGAGCAGGCCGGGCTCTGCGGCGAGAGCCCGCGCGACACCGACACGCTGCTGCTGTCCGCCCGAGAGCTGGTGTGGAAACTTGCCGGCGAACTCGCCCGGATCGAGCTGAAACAACGCGAGGAGTTCAGTCACGCGCTGGTCAATGCGGCTTGCGTCCCAGCCGAGCAGGCGAGGGACCGTCGCGATGTTGCGGGCGACCGTCCAGTGAGGGAATAGGCCATTGCCCTGGATGACATAGCCGATGCGGTGCCGCAGCGTGTCTTCGGGAATGGTCATCGTGTCACTGCCATCGATGAGCACGCGGCCGGAGGTCGGCGCGATCAACCTGTTGACCATCCGCAGCAGGGTTGATTTACCCGCTCCCGAGGTGCCGACGACCACCGTGATCGTGCCGGTCTCCACGACCATCGAGACGTCGTCCACGATCGTCGTTCCGCCGATACGTTTCGTGAGGTGCTCGATTGCGATCACGCTATCCCCCTCTCAGCGACATCGACCATCGCATCGAGAATGACAGCTGCGGCGAAGGCCATAGCGACGATGGGAATGGCACCGAGCAGAACGAGATCCATCGCGGTCTGACCTATACCCTGGAAGATGAACGTTCCGAGGCCTCCGCCGCCGATCAAGGCGGCGACGGTGGCGAGCCCGAGATTCTGGACGAGCACGATGCGCATTCCAGCCAGAACGATCGGCAGGGAGAGCGGCAGCTCGACCTGGTAAAGCTGCTGCCGCCGCGACAGGCCCATGCCGCGCGCCGCGTCCACGACCGCCGGAGAGACCTGGGCCAGCCCCACCACGGTGTTCGCGACGACGGGCAGGAGGGAATAGAGAAACAGGGCGACGAAAGCCGGAGCGGCGCCGATGCCCCGGATCCCGACGGCATGCGCCAGTGGTACGGTGCCGGCGAGATAGCCGAGCGGCACCATGAGGATGCCGAAGAGTGCGATGCTCGGGATCGTCTGAATGATGCTGAGCGTTTGCAGGGCCGCGACACGCAGCCTGGGTCGTCGATGACACAGGATGCCCAATGGCACGCCCGTGATGACCGCGCTGACGAGTGACCCGATCGCGAGGATGAGGTGCTGGTGGATCTCGCGGCCGAAGCTGTCCGACCGGTTGGCATATTCCTTCATCACCGCGAGGTCATTCCAGGCGCCGGAGGCGATGATGAGCCCCACCATCAGGCCGGCCAGCGCGAGCGCGGCAACGCGCGCCCAGGGCGAAAAATTAAGGCGCGTCATCGAGTCGGCGAGGAGCAGAGCCAATCCTGAGGCAAGCAGCCAAAATCCGACGGCGGGGGAGATGCGCGCGAAACTGTTGCCCGGCGGCGTGAGCCACGTCGCGGCGAATCCCACCACCGGCAACAGGACCGCGAGGCCGATCGCGGCGGCGGCCAGGCGGCCCCCAGGCGGCCGGACGAAAAGCGCGACGGCGGCGGCAGCCAGAACGACTGACACAAGCGCCGCGACCCCGAACCAGGGCAGAGCCTCGAACAGCGTGAAGGGTTGGCCGCTGGCGATACGATTGGCGCGAACGGTCACGAAGGGCGCGGGCCATAGGCCCAGCCCCAGAAAAAGTGCGATGACGATCCCTAGCCGGTCAAACGACAGGCGCCTGCCGCGGAGCGGCCAGTCGTATCGCTTCATCCGCCGTGGGTTTCGTGAGAGAGGTTGCAGATCCTCATTTCACGAAACCTTTGGATTTCAGATAGTCGGTGGCGACGGCCTTTGCAGGCTCGCCGCCGAGCTGAACCCGGGCATTGAGCCCCTGGAGCGTGGTCAGGTCCAGCGACTGGAAAATCGGCTTCAGAATGTCCGCGATCTTCGGATTGTCCTTCAGGACCGCCTCGCGAACGATCGGGGCGGGCGCATAGACAGGCTGCACGCTTTTGTCGTCGGCAAGCACCACCAGATCCGACGCCGCGATGCCACCATCCGTTCCATAGACCATGGCCGCGTTCGAGCCGTTGGTTTTTTCCGCCGCAGCCTTGATCGTTGTCGCTGTATCGCCTCCCGACAAGACGATCAACTGATCGGGCTTCATCGCGAAGCCGTAGGCCGTCTGGAAAGCGGGCAGGGCGGCAGCCGAGTTCACGAATTCCGCGGAAGCGGCGAGCACAGCCTTGCCCCCGCCGGCGACCCACTTGCCGAAGTCGGACATGCTCGCAAGCTTGTTGGGCTCGGCGACATCCTTGCGAACGGCGATGGCCCAGGTGTTGTTCGCTGGCGCCGGAGCCAGCCAGACGATCTTGTTCGCATCATAGTCGAGCGTCTTGGCGGCTTCGAAACCCTTCGCGCTATCCTTCCAGAGCGGATCGTCGGCCTTGTTGAAGAAGAAGCCCGCGTTGCCCGTATATTCGGGATAGATATCAATCTCGCCGGCTGTGATGGCCTTTCGGACGACGGGCGTCGCGCCGAGCTGAATGCGATCCTGCGTCTTGATGCCATTGGCATTCAGCGCGATCTGGATGATGTTCCCGAGAACCGAGCCCTCGGTGTCGATCTTGGATGAGACCACCACATCCGCATGCGCGGCCGGAACTGCGGCTCCGAGGACGAGCCCGGCGGCAAGTATTGTCGTGAACAGCTTCATCGGACGACCTTCCTTGGCAATTGCTCGGATGATCTTAGATCCTTCTGAGCATTAAAGGCAGCCCCAACCGGTCACGGAGCGGCGGAAGGACAACCCGCACTCGCCGAGGGAGTTCCCGCCGCGATCGTTGAGATAGCCACTCCCGATTCCACTGCGGCGCGGGTTCTCGCCGCATGCTGGTTGATCGGAAGCATACCCTCCCCACGCGAGGACGAATTCTCAGGATCAGGACCTCACCACACTATAAAGCCAGGCCGTGGTGTGCGATAAGCCGCCGATCCCAATCGTGCATCGGACGGACAATGATAATTTCAGCTCCCACGGATTATCGCGAGGCCGCACGTCGGAAGCTGCCGGGCTTCCTGTTCCACTATGCCGACGGGGGCGCCTATTCCGAGCATACATTGCAGCGCAATGTCGCTGATCTCTCGGCTGTCGCGCTGAAGCAGCGCGTTCTCAAGAACATGTCTTCCCTAAGCCTGGAGACGGAACTCTTCGGACGGAAGTTGACCTTGCCGGTCATCATCGCGCCTGTCGGCCTGACCGGCATGTATGCGCGGCGAGGGGAAGTGCAGGCCGCGAGGGCCGCCCACAAGAAGGGCATTCCATTCACGCTCTCCACTGTCTCGGTCTGTCCCATTGAGGAGGTGCAGAAACAGTCGCCGTCGCCGATATGGTTCCAGCTCTATGTGCTGAAGGACCGCGGCTTCATGCGCAACGCCCTGGAGCGTGCGCAGGCCGCGGGCATCAACACCCTCGTCTTCACGGTCGACATGCCGGTGCCGGGCGCCCGCTACCGCGATGCGCATTCCGGCATGTCCGGTCCCTATGCCAATATTCGCCGTATGCTGCAGGCAGTCACCCATCCGTCCTGGGCATTCGATGTAGGGCTCATGGGTAAGCCCCATGATCTCGGCAATATATCCGCCTATCTCGGCAAGCCCACTGGCCTCGCTGACTATATAGGCTGGCTTGGCGCGAACTTTGATCCATCCATCAGCTGGAAGGACCTTGAATGGATCCGCGAGTTCTGGAAGGGCCCCATGGTGATCAAGGGAATTCTTGATCCCGATGACGCGCGCGACGCCGTAACCTTTGGAGCCGATGGCATCGTGGTCTCCAACCACGGTGGACGACAACTGGATGGCGTCCTGTCGACGACCCGCGCCCTGCCGGCCATCGCGGAGGCCGTGCAGGGCCAGATCAAGATCCTGGCGGACTCCGGGATCCGCACCGGCCTCGACGTGGTTCGCATGATCGCGCTCGGCGCTGACGCGGTGCTGCTCGGCCGGGCCTTCGTTTATGCGCTGTCGACGGCGGGCGAGGCAGGGGTGACTAACCTCCTCGGCCTCTTCGAGAAGGAAATGCGCGTAGCGATGACACTGACAGGTGCGCACAGCATCGGCGAGATCACGCGCGACAGCCTCGTCAGCTGACGGGTCGCGTGCTGCCGGCAGGCTGTGGGTGTGAGGCGTTCAAGAGCCGGCTCTCCCTGGGGAGGCCGTGGTTCCTGCGCGGGGGGCTGAGGGCGTCCTCACAGGAGTGACCTTGCGATCATCTCCAGGCCCAGCAGCAACAGGCACCCCAGGAACCATCGCCGGAAGGTCGCCAGGCTGATCCTTATCCGCAGCCTCCGCCCCGCCCACATGCCGGCGAGCGCCGGGCCGACCGCCAGAATTGAGACCGCCAGGTTATCCGCTCGAAACGCGCTGTGCCAGGCGAGACCCGCCGCCAGCGCGATGGTTGAGATCGTAAAGGACAGGCCGAGCGCCTGCACCAGATCGTCTTTTTCCAGGCCGAGCGCCTGGAGATAAGGCACGGCGGGTATGACGAAGACGCCGGTGCCGCCGGTGACCAGACCCGTCACCACGCCGATGACAGGCGCAAGCCACCGCTCCAGACCTGTGGAGACGCGAAACGGACGTAGAAGAAGTGCATAGACCGCGTAGACAACCAGCGCTGTGCCAAGCGCGGCGGTTGTGAAGCGCGTATCGCCACCGCTGATAAGCGACGACGCTGTGACCGTGCCGAGGATGATCGCCAGCATCATCGGCCAGAACCTGCGAAGAAGCGCGCCGAGGTTCGGCCCTGCCAGAACCTGCCAGACATTGGTAACGAAGGATGGGACGAGCAGCAGTGTCGCGGCAAGGAGCGGGGACATCAGCGCGCCGAGAAGGCCCATGGCCACTGTCGGCAGGCCCATGCCCGTGACGCCCTTCACGAGCCCGGCCACAAGGAAGGTCGCCGACACCGTAATAATGAACGTGATTGATACCTCAGCCATGACTGCTGGATAGCAGAGCCTGCCGCGCGCGCAATGCGGATAATCCGCCATCAGACTTCGGCTGGCCCGAAGGCTGAAGCTCAGGTACAGTGACGCATGCGCTTTGACGTGGCAGACCTTCGTCTCTTTCTCGCCGTGGTGGAAGCCGGCAGCATCACCCGTGGCGCCACCGACGCCGGCCTCTCACTGACTGCCGCGAGCGAGCGACTGCGTGACATGGAAGCGGACGGAGGCGTCAAGCTTCTCCACCGTGGCCGGCGTGGCATCATGCCGACCGAAGCCGGCGATGCGCTCGCCCATCATGCCCGGCTCATCCTTCGCCAAATGGCGCAGCTGCGTGGGGAACTGGGTGAATACGCAAGCGGCTTCCGCGAGACGATCCGCATTCTGGCGAATACGGCCGCGCATGCAGAATTCCTGCCCGCGAGCCTGGCGCCCTGGATGGCCGAAAATCCCCGGATCGATGTGGAATTGAAGGAGCGGCAAAGCGCCGAGATCGCAAAGGCCGTGTCGCGAGGACTGGCTGATATCGGCATTTTCTCCGATGCCGTCGAGACGGCGGGGCTCGAACTGCGGCCCTTCGCGATCGACCGGCTGGTTGTCATCGTCGCAAGAGATCATCCGCTTGCAGCGCGGAAACATGCCCTCCTTAAGGATATCATGGACGAGCGCTGCGTCGGGCTCATCGACGGAGCGCTGCAGGAGCACATTGAGGCGAAGGCCACAGGCCTTGGCGCGCGGCTCAAGATGAGGATCCGGATGCGAACCTTTGAAGGCATTTGCCAAATGGCGGCCAGCGGTGTCGGCTTCGGGATCGTGCCGGAGGCGGCAGCCCGCCGCCATGTGAGATCCGGCAAGATTGCCATGATCCGGCTTTCCGACGATTGGGCGACCCGCCGGCTGGTTGTCGGTGTCCCTATGGACGCGCATCTGACCGCGCCTCTCCGGGACCTGCTGCAGCATCTGTCGGCCGGAACAGCCGACAAGCCTGCGCTGCGGAAGTCCGGCTATATCTGACGGGCAAAAAATCCACCGTGTGCCGCGCTCTAGGGCCAATCGATATTCAGCGTTCAGCTGCCATGGCCGGGCTTATTATCCTGGCCATCCCGATCTATTGGGGCGCCTTTCCTGTCGGCATCACAGTAAACAAGCTCGTGATGCCGGTGGTATCTCCTTGGCAATGCCTGAATATTGATTGAACCTAAATTTTCTGCTCTCGCAACAAGGTCACGGCTTCACGGAGGCCGGTGCCTGCCGAGCTCTCGATAAGCACAAAATGGGCATCGCGGATCTCGTCCAGCACTTCAGCCTTCAGTGCATCCGCGGCCTTAAGCAGCAACGCGAATCCGCACATCAAAGGCGCTTCATCAGGATTGTGCTTGATGCCCCGAACATAGCTGCACGGATGATATCCGAGGGCGGTCATTGCAACGCGTTGGTGCTCCGCCAGGGAGGCATGACGCCGAGACGTCGCATGCGGCGATGCACGGTCGTACGGTCAAGGCCGAGATCGCGCGCTACCGCGGAGACGTTCCATTGCCGGGCGATGAGCACCGCGATGAGCTGGTCGCGGTCTGACGCGGTTGGCGAGCCCCCGGCGGGGCCGAGCGGCACCGTTGTTGCGTGCGGGATGTCTTGCGTTCGCGTCGCTGAATTGGCTTCCGCGATCCGATGCACGATGTCCGGAAGGTCTTCCCGCCGAATGATTCCATCACACGCCACGGCGCAGGCAAAATCCAGGGCATTCGCGAGTTCGCGGATATTGCCCGGCCAGCCATAGCTGCGCATCGCCACCATCGCCTCATGCGCGATTGCGAAACGCTCTCCCGATTGTGCCACCCGCTCAGCGAGCAGCCGTTCCACCAGCCAAGCGAGATCAGCGCGTTGTCGCAAGGAAGGAAGGGTCAGAATGGCGCCGCTCAGGCGGAAATAAAGATCCTCGCGGAAGCATCCCGCCTTCACTTCGGCCACGAGATCGCGATGGGTCGCGGCGATGACGCGGATATTGACCGGGATCGGCCGTGATCGGCCGAGTGGCGTGACCTCGCGCTCCGCGAGCACGCGCAGGAGGCGCGTCTGTAACGTGAGCGGCATGTCGCCGATCTCATCGAGGAACAGCGTACCGCCGTCAGCCTCGATGACGAGACCTTTTTTGCCCTTCGCGGCCGCGCCGGTGAAGGCGCCGGGCTCGTAGCCGAACAGCTCGCCTTCGATCAGTGTTTCAGGCAGTGCGGCGCAGTTGACAGGGATGAACGGCTTGCCCGCGCGGCCGCTCGAGGCGTGGATCGCTTTCGCGAGATATTCCTTGCCACTGCCGGTCTCGCCGCAGATCAAGAGGCTCATCTGCGTGTTGACCAGCTTGGCGGCGCGGACGGCCACATGATGCATCCCCGGCTCGTCCTGGAACAGCGCTTGTAGTGGCTTGGGCAGGGCCGGTTGCGGGGCCTCATTTGCTGGAAGCCCCACCGGGCGGCTGGGCGGAGGCAAAGTTTGGGCAAAGAACGGCACGCCGCTTGCTGACAGCCGGACCATGCGCTGGGCGGCGGGGCGCGAATGGGCGAAACGCGGCAGATCATCGACGGCGAGGTCCAGAAACTCCGAGATAAGGCGCCCGACCAGTGGTCGCCCGTGATCCGGTGCTCTGTCCTCGCGACGCATCAACTCGCGGGCCATGTTGTTGAAGCCGAGAATGCGTCCCGATCCATCCACGGCCAGCACATGGGCCGGCTCGACATCGGCGAATTCGGGCGAGGCGGCGAGCTTGATGATCCATTCGCGCCGGAAGCGGTTGATGAGATTGGCCGTTTCGATCTTGTGGGCGAAGGATTTGACAAACTGCAACGCCAGGAACTGGCTTTCCTTCGGGCTGGGCGAGCGCAGCGCCGAGATGTCGAGGACAGCGGCCAGGTTGCCTGCTGGATCGAACACGGGAGCGGCCGTGCAGGTAAGCGGGATATGCGTCGCGTCGAAGTGGTCCGTCTGATGGACGACGAGCGCTTCGCCGGTCGCGATGCAGGTGCCGACGGCGCAGGTCCCGGCATTCTCCTCGTGCCAGTCCGCGCCCAGATAAAGCCCGGCGCGCATCAGGTTGTTGTCAAAGGTGGGATCACCGATGAAATCGACGGTAATGCCTTTGGAATCGGTGAGCAGCATCACATAGCCGAGCCCGACGACCTGCCGGTAGAGCGTCTCCGCTCCAAAGCGCGCCGTCTGGAGAAATTCCTCCATAGCCTCCTGATGTTCGCGTAGACGGGCCTGCGTGACAATGCAGGGAGCGCGCAGCACCTCGGGGTCGAGATTGTGCTCGCTGACGCAACGCCGCCAGGAATCCTGGATGATGGCGTCCCGCCGCGTCGTCTGGCCGTTCGCCGTTCGCACAAGCTCGTCAATATGCGCAGCCTGATCGTAGCGCATGGCATCCTCCCGGAGGCGGATTTTTTGTTGTTGCGGGCGGAGTGTCGCCCCGATCGGCGGTTCCCGCAAGCATCGTGATGGCGACGACCGGGCACGGTGGGTGTGTCCCGCATGGTATCGGCGCCACAGGTGTCGCGCCATGCGCCACAGCTGTGGCGCCGCTGCCGCAGCTCCTTTCGGCTCAGGAGGTCGGTCTGATCAAGTAAAATCAATAAGTTAGCGAGCAGCATGGTGTTGGCCCGCGACTTGCGGAGATGGCGGCAGAAAAAAATCGGGATGGAGGAAGGAACGAGGGATGACGCCGAGGGTCGGGATTATCGCCAATCCGATTTCAGCGCGAGACATTCGCCGCGTCGTCGCGAGCGCCAACAGCGTGCAGATCGCGGATCGCGCGAACATCGTGTTGCGGGCATTGGCCGCACTCGCCGCCTGCGGTGTCGAGGATGTGGTGATGATGCCGGAACGGGGCGGTATCGGCGGGCATGTATTGCGTGGCATCGAGCGTTCGCGTCAGCGCGGTGAGGCGCGCTTTCCGCGGCTCAATTTTCTCGACATGAAGATTACCGGCACGGTGGAGGATACGCGATGCGCGGCGCGGATGATGACCTTGGCCGGGGATGTGGCCGTCATCATCGTGCTGGGCGGTGACGGCACGCACCGCGCGGTGGCCGGGGAATGCGGCCCAGTGCCGATTGCCGGCATCTCGACAGGAACCAACAACGCTTTTCCCGAGCATCGGGAGCCGACCATCACCGGTCTCGCCGCAGGTCTCGCGGCCATGGGGCTCGTGCCGCCGGCCATCGCCTTCGCTGACAACAAGATTATCGAGGTGAGCATAGACGATGGCGCGCCGGAGATCGCGCTGGTCGATGTCGCCATCGTGACAGATCGCTTCGTCGGTGCCCGCGCCCTGTGGCGGACCGAAACCTTCCGCGAGCTCTACGTGACCTTTGCCGATCCGGAGGTGATCGGCATGGCGGCTATCGCGGGTCTCGTGGAGCCGGTGACGCGCAGCGACGCTGGCGGCCTTGCCCTGACGCTCGGCCCGGCCGCGACCGCGAGGATGCGGGCGCGTGCACCGATTGCGCCGGGTCTTGTGGAGATGGTCGGGATCGAAGCCTGGCGCCGCATGCCAGCCGGCATGGTTTTCAAACCGGCGCTTACCGCCGGCGCGATTGCCCTCGATGGGGAGCGCGAACTCTTCTTCGATCCCCACCAGGACGTGGCCGTGACCCTCGTCGACCAGGCCTTCCATACCGTCGACGTCAAAGCGGTCATGCAATTCGCCGCCCGCCAGGGGCTGCTGTTCGACAGGTCACCCGAAGCCGTCAAATCGTGACAACCGAGGAGGAAACCAGGACATGACCAACAATCCGTTCCCGCTTTCGAAGGACGAACTGCTCGCCGCCTATCGCACCATGCGCACCATCCGCGATTTTGAGGAAAGGCTGCATGTGGAGTTCGCCAAGGGCGATATTCCCGGCTTCGTCCATCTCTACGCCGGCGAGGAAGCCTGCGCGGCGGGCATCATGAGCCACCTCACCGATGTCGATCGCATCGCCTCCACGCATCGCGGCCATGGTCACTGCATCGCCAAGGGGGTCGACGTCCACGAGATGATGGCGGAGATCTATGGCAAGGCGACAGGTGCCTGCAGGGGCAAGGGCGGCTCCATGCATATCGCCGATCTCTCCAAGGGCATGATGGGGGCCAATGGCATTCTCGGGGCGGGCGCACCGCTGATCTGCGGCGCGGGCCTCGCGGCAAAATTCAGAGGTGACGGCGGTGTCGGCATCACCTTCTTCGGGGATGGCGCGTCAAACCAGGGCACCGTGCTGGAAAGCATGAATCTCGCCGCCATCTGGAACCTGCCGGTGATCTTCGTGGTGGAGAACAACGGTTACGCGGAATCGACCTCGGTCGAATACGCTACCGCCGTCGACTCCTATGTGGACCGGGCTTCCGGCTTCGGCCTGCCGGGCGTGACGGTGGATGGCACGGACTTCTTCGCCGTCCATGAAGCCGCCGGCGAGATCATCAAACGCGCCCGGGAGGGCGGCGGACCAGCGCTGCTGGAATGCAAGATGATCCGCTTCTTCGGCCATTTCGAAGGCGATGCGCAGGCCTACAAGGCCAAGGGTGAGAACGACTACAACCGGGCCAACCGCGACTGCCTGAAGATATTTGCCGATCGCGTCACATCCGCCGGCGTGGTGAGTGCTGCCCAAATCGCGCTGATCGACCGCGAGGTCGCGGCTCTGATCGACGACGCCGTCGACAAGGCCAAGGGCGCACCGCTGCCGACCGCGCAAGACCTCCTGAGCGACGTCTACGTCACCTACTGAGCGATGCCGCGAACAGAACTGCAGAACACAGCAACAGAGGAAACGAGATGGCCCGCAAGATCAGCGTGAAGCAGGCGATCAACGAGGCGCTGGACCTCGAGATGCGCCGCGACCCCACAGTTATCGTACTCGGCGAGGACATCGTTGGCGGCGCCGGTGCGCCCGGCGAGATCGATGCCTGGGGCGGAGTGCTAGGTGTTACCAAGGGGTTGCATGCCAAGCACGGCAACCGGTTGATCGATACCCCCCTGTCGGAGAGCGCCTATATCGGCGCCGCAATCGGAGCCGCCGCCTGCGGCATGCGGCCGGTCGCCGAGCTCATGTTCCTCGATTTCATGGGCGTGTGTTTCGACCAGATCCTGAACCAGGCGGCGAAGTTCAAATATATGTTCGGCGGCAAGGCTAAGACCCCGGTCGTCATCCGCGCGATGGTCGGTGCCGGTTTCCGCGCCGCCGCGCAGCATTCGCAGATGCTAACGCCGATGTTCACCCACGTGCCCGGGCTGAAGGTGGTGTGCCCCTCCAACGCCTATGACGCCAAGGGTCTGCTGATCCAGGCGATCCGCGACGACGACCCGGTGATCTTCTGCGAACACAAGAACCTCTACGGGCTTGAATGGGACGTGCCGGCTGAATCCTATGCCATCCCCTTCGGTGAGGCGAATGTGATGCGCGAGGGCGAGGACGTCACCATTGTCAGCTACGGCCTGACCGTTCATCGCGCGCTGGAGGCGGCCGACACGTTGGCCAAGGGCGGGGTGCAGGCGGAGGTAATTGACTTGCGTACGCTGTCGCCCATCGATTGGGACACGGTTATCGAAAGTGTGGAGAATACCGGACGTCTCGTGGTCGTCGACGAGGCTAATCCGCGCTGCTCCATCGCCGGAGATATCGCGGCCCACGTGGCCCAGAACGCCTTCGGGGCGCTGAAGGCGGCGCCGCAAATGGTCACCGCGCCACATACACCGGTGCCGTTCTCGCCCGTCTTGGAGGACCTCTACATCCCGTCGTCCGACGCCATCGTCGCGGCTGTGAACAAGACGACTGCACGCGCTCTTGCGGCGTGAAGGAGCTTTCGATGAACGAACGGATCAAGCCGATCGTCATGCCCAAATGGGGCCTGTCGATGTCGGAAGGCAAAGTGACCGGCTGGCTGAAGTCAGCCGGTGCCAAGATCGCGGTTGGCGACGAAATCGTCGAGGTTGAGACCGACAAGATCGCGGGTGTGGTGGAAGCCGGTGATGCGGGCACGCTGCGCCGCGTATTGGGAGAGCCGGATACGATTTATCCGGTCAAGGCCTTGATTGGCATCATCGCCGCGGACGACGTGCCTGACGGCGAGATTGACGCCTATGTCGCCGAATATGCGTCCCATGCGGCGGATGAGAGCGAAGAGGAGGAGGCGGCGCCGCGCTATGAATTCGTGGATACGCCCGCTGGCCGCCTGCGCTATGCGAAACGCGGCGATGGCGAGCAAGTCATCATCCTCATCCATGGCTTCGGTGGTGACCTCGACAACTGGCTGTTCAATATCGACGCGCTCGCCGAGGCGTGCACCGTCTACGCGCTTGACCTGCCTGGCCACGGCCAGTCCGACAAGGCGGTGAGGGAGGCGAGCCTCAAGGGCCTCTCCGACGCTGTCACCGGCTTCATGGACGCCCTCGGTATCAGCTTGGCGCATCTCGTCGGCCATTCCATGGGCGGGGCGATTGCTGCGCAAACAGCGCTCGACCACCCGGACCGCGTTTCCTCGATCACGCTGATCGGCTCAGCCGGCCTCGGCGCGGAGATCAACAGCGGCTATACCGACGGATTCGTCGCCGCCACTTCGCGCCGTGACCTGAAACCGGTTCTGGAGCAACTGTTCCACGATCCGGCGACTGTCACCCGCCAACTCGTCGACGATCTCCTCAAATACAAGCGGCTCGACGGCGTGGATGAGGCGTTGCGGGCGCTCTCCAGCGCCTTGTTCCCGGGTGGGCGGCAGAGCGTGGTGCTCGCTGAGGCGCTGATGGCCGCCTCGACGCCGGCGCTCGTCATCTGGGGCGAGAGCGACCGGGTGATCCCGGCCGCCCACGCCGCCGCGCTCGGCGACCGGGCGAGGGCGGAGGTGATCAGCGGCGCCGGCCACATGGTGCAGATGGAAAAGGCGGGCCGCGTCAACGACCTGGTCATCGCTCACATCAAGGCCTGACGCGCACTTCGCCCAAGCTGAAACAGAGGCCGCCGCGCGCGCGGAGGGTCAAGGAGGAAACATGCCTGATCTCAAGGACAAGAGCATCGTCATCACCGGCGCGGCCGGAGGCATTGGCGCTGCCATCGCCAAGGCGCTCGGCGCCGATGGCGCCCGCATTACCGTCGCGGATCTTTCCCATGACGCTGCCAGCAAGGTCGCGGGCGAAATCACGGCGGCGGGCGGCAAGGCGATAGCCGTGGCGGTGGACGTGCGCGAGCGCGCGCAGGTCCGCGCCATGATCGACAGTGCCGTCGCAGCTTTCGGCCGGCTCGACGTTCTCTTCAACAACGCGGGTGTCGCCCAGACGAAGCCCTTTCTCGACATCACCGAGGAGGATTGGCGCTTCGTTACCGACGTGAACGCGCTAGGCGTGCTGATCGGCATGCAGGAGGCGATCAAGACCTTCCGCAAACAGGGGGGTGGCGGGAAGATCATCAACACCGCTTCCATTGCTGGCAAGCAAGGCTACGAGCCACTTGCGCATTACTGCGCCTCGAAATTCGGCGTGGTGGCGATGACGCAGGCGGCCGCGCGCGCCTTCGGCAAGGAGGGTATTACCGCCAATGCCTTCTGCCCGGGTGTGGTGGCGACGCCGATGTGGGACACCATCGACAAGGGGTTCCGGGACAGTGGCCTTACGCACAATGTCAACGAGGCGTTCGATACCTTCGCCGCGGGCGCGGTGCTGGGGCGTCCGTCGCGGCCGGACGATCTCGTCGGTGTGGCACGCTACCTCGCGTCGGCGGATTCCGACTTCATGACCGGCCAGTCGTTGCTTGTCGACGGCGGCATGGTCTTCGTTTGAGAAAGCTTGCGCCATGGCATCATCCGAGAACCTGCCGCTTGAGCTAAAGGCGATGAATCTGCGCTTCGGCGCGCTCGGCAAGGCGGCGCCACAGGCCATGACCGCCTTTCGTTCGTTGATGGGGGAGGCGTCCAAAGCCGGCGTCCTGCCGTCCAGCACCAAGGAACTGATCGCTGTCGCCATCGCCGTTCATCAGGGATGCGCGGACTGCATTCTGTTTCATGTCGCCAATGCGAGGAGGCACGGGGCCAGTCGCGAGGAACTGGCCGAGGTGCTCGCGGTCACGATCGAGATGGGCGGCGGGCCCTCCGCCGTCTATGCCAGCCGTGCGCTCGAGGCATTCGACACGTTCACGTCCGAGCATATTTGATAAGGCGATAGCCTCGAACGAGCATGCCCGCATGCGAGCATCGACGGGCAGCTCCCCTCCGTTATTGAAAATAGCCGATCTATGAAAAATCCATTTTGTACAGAAGAAATAAAAGGCGTGAGACTTTTATATATAAGAACAATATTCTCTATATATATGCTTTACGTTTGCGCCGAAAGTCTATCCCTCGGCGGCTATCGGTTGGTCTGCAGCATATAGGATTTTGCCTCGCTCGCAGGCATCGCATCCTTCGCGTAGGTGAAGGTGCCATGGTCCCTGACCTCCCGCGCAGCGCGCATCAACCCTCCAAGGGCGGCGCGGGCAAATGAGCCGCCGACACTGATCCGCTTGACGCCTGCTTCGGCCAACTGATCGACAGTGAAAATCTGCCCTGCAAGGCCCATCACGACATTGACGGGTCGATTGACGGATGAACAGACTGTGCGAATAGATTCAAGATCTGGAAGGCCGGGCGCATACAGCACATCCGCTCCGGCTTTCTCGAAAGCCTGCAGGCGCTGTATTGTATCGTCCAGATCGGTCTTTCCATGCAGAAAATTCTCCGTCCGCGCGGTCAACAGGAACGGGTGTTTGCGGGCTTCTTCGGCAGCGGCGGCAACCCTCTCTGCCGCCAGAGCAAATGGATAAATCGGGTCTGAGGGATTGCCTGTCGCATCCTCGATTGACCCCCCAACGAGGCCGGCCATGGACGCCATCGCGATCGTCAGCGAACAAGCGGCCGGGTCTGGTCCAAAACCGTCCTCCAGGTCGGCGGAGACCGGAAGATCCGTCGCCTCAACGATATCGCGCGCGTTCTGCAGAACGGCGTCCCGCGAAAGCGCCGCGGCGGAATCCTGCCGTCCGATTGCGAAGGCAAATCCGGCACTCGTCGTAGCCAGCGCCTCGAAGCCCAAAGCAGTCAGGATGCGCGCGGAGCCCGCATCCCACGGGTTGGGAATGACGAACGCACCCGGCCGATGATGCAACGCTCGGAATGCCTCAAACTTGCTCGTTTGGCTGGTCACGTTTCCCTCCCTTATTGGGAAATCGATATGTAGCATGATCCGAACAAAAAGAGAACATTTCAAGTTTTACCCGCGGTGGACTTCGTCGCCAAGGATTGGCTCTTGATCGGCGGTTGTCCCCAGTGGCGGTTCATCATCGAGCGGCTTCCACGCTGCCGACAACTGGAGAGGGCGCTTCGGCGCTCTAACCTATTTTATTGCAAGCATAATCTTATCGACCCTCATTTCACTGCGGTCGGATTATGCTCTAGCGGCGGCGCGAAGCGGCGCAACCTCAGGGCGTTGGTGACGACGCTGACGCTCGACAGGGCCATCGCCAGCCCGGCGAACATCGGCGACAGCAAAATGCCGAACGCGGGATAAAGCACGCCCGCCGCGACGGGGATGAGCACAGCGTTGTAGCCGAATGCCCAACCGAGGTTTTGCGCGATGTTGCGCAGGGTGGCCCGTGACAGGGCTATCGCATTGGGGACGTTGCGCAGATCGCCCGACATCAGCACCACATCGGCACTTTCGATAGCGATGTCGGTGCCTGTGCCAATCGCCAGCCCGACATCGGCCTGGGCAAGGGCCGGGGCGTCATTGATCCCGTCACCAACGAAGGCGACCTGCCCCCACTGGGCTTGCAGCCGCTTGACGACATCGGCCTTTCCAGTGGGCAGGACCTCGGCAACCACATCCGTGATCCCGAGCTCTCGCGCGATGGCCTCGGCTGTCTGGCGATTGTCACCGGTGATCATGACGATCCTCAGGCCGAGCTGCCTGAGGGCGGCGAGCGCCGCCGGTGTGCTGTCCTTCACGGGGTCGGCCACAGCGAGGAGAGCAGCGAGTTTGCCGTCGATCATCACATAGAGAGGGGACCTGCCGCTCGCAGCGAGTGCTTCCGCGTTCTTCGCCAGCGGCGAGATATCGACCACCTCGCGTCGCGCAAGGCGGTCGGCGCCCACCAACACCGAGTGTTCCTCGACGCGCGCCACCACGCCGAAGCCGACCTCGGCGAGAAAAGTCGCCGGCTCCGACAAGGCGATGCCGCGCCGCTTCGTCTCGGCGACGATGGCTTGTGCGATGGGATGCTCCGATCGGCTCTCAGCGGATGCCGCGAGACGGAGCATCTCCGCTTCCTCGAAACCCTCCGCGACGATGATGTCGGTGAGCTCAGGACGGCCCTTGGTCAAGGTTCCGGTCTTGTCGAGCGCGATGGTCGTGATATCCCGCAGGGCCTGCAGAGCGTCCCCGCGCCGAAAAAGGATGCCCATTTCAGCGGCCCTGCCGGTCCCCACCATGATCGATGTCGGCGTTGCGAGGCCCATGGCGCAGGGGCAGGCGATGATGAGGACGGCGACCGCGTTGGCGATAGCGAAACTCAAGACGGGCTGGGGACCGACAAATGTCCATATGAGGAAGGTTGCCACGGCGGCCGCCATCACGGCCGGCACGAACCATAGGGTGACCTTGTCGACCAGCGCCTGGATGGGCAGCTTGGAGCCCTGCGCGGCTTCAACCGTCCGGACGATCTCAGCCAGCAACGTGTCTGCACCGACCTTCACGGCCTCAAACTGGAAAGATCCGGTCTTGTTCACCGTGCCGCCGATGACCGCGTCACCCCCAGCTTTTTGGGCGGGGACTGGCTCGCCGGTGATCATGGATTCATCGATATAGGACGAACCGGAGATGATCGCGCCATCGACCGGCACACGCTCGCCGGGGCGCACGACCACGATGTCACCGCTGCGAACCTCGTCGATGGGGACGTCGCGCTCAACGCCATCCCTGACAATCCGCGCGGTCTTTGCCTGCAGAGTCATCAACCTGCGGATAGCGGAACTCGTCCGGCCCTTGGCCTTGGCCTCGAACCACCGTCCGGCGAGAATGAGCGTGACAATGACGGCGCCGGCCTCGAAATAGGTGTAGTCCATGCCCTCCGGCAGCCATGCGGGGACGAAAGTCGAAACCACCGAATAGAGATAGGCCATCGAGGTTCCGAGCATGACGAGAGAATTCATGTCCGGTGCGCCGCGCAGCAGGGCGGGGGCGCCCTTGCGATAGAACTGGAGCCCGGGCCCGAACTGCACCACCGAGGCAAGGACGAAGGCGATCCGCCGCATTGTGCTGTCGCCGATGGTGCTTGCCAGCAGGTGGTGCAGGCTGTCTGAGATGTGCGTGCCCATTTCCATCACGAGCAATGGAAGGGTCGCGATCGTCGCCAAGGCGAGGGACAATCCGAGCTGCCGGATTTCTTTGTGGTGGCTGACGTCCTCCTGATCCCGCTGGCCGCTTCCCGCCGTGGTCGGCACGGCCGCATAGCCGGCTTTTGTGGCGGCTTCCGCCGCTCTGCCCGGCAGGCTGCTCTCGCCGACATAGCGGATATGAGCCTTGCCCGTGGCCAAGTTGACGTTGGCCTCAAGAACGCCGGGAACGGCCGCAAGGACCCGCTCGACGCGACCAACGCATGAGGCGCAGTTCATTCCCTCGATAGCGAGATCGGCCTCGTTGCTGGACACCTTATAGCCGGTCCTCTGGATGGCCTCGGCGACCGCGGCGGCGCTTGCTCTGCCCGTGTCGATAGTGGCCCGTGCGGTAGCGAGGTTCACCGCTGCCTCCTGGACACCCTCCACGGCCCGGATGGCTTTTTCGACGCGGCCGACACAGGAGGCGCAGTTCATCCCCTCGATAGGCAGGACGAGCCTCCGGTACTGAGGCTGTCTGATGTGTGTGACGACGGTCATGGGCCACCTTGCTAGCGTGCGTGGCTGACAGTCGTGAGGGTTGCCACTGTGGTAAGGTCAAGAGTGTTTTTTAGTGAGCCGATGTGTTCATTCGACCTTGACCTTGCCATATGGCAGGGGGCGAGTTTCGTCTCACCAACCCCTTTGAGGAAAAAGGCCCATGTGCGATGCACGCGCCATCAACAAGCAGGATCATGGTCCGGCAGCCGATGCGGGCAGCCCCATCCACGTCGCGGACATGACCTGCGGTCACTGCGCCGCGACAATCCGAGGTTCCATCGAGAAGGCTTTGCCGGGAGCCTCGGTCAGCATCGATCAGGACGCGCGGCTTGTTTCCGTGGCGGGCGCTGACCCTGCAAGGGTTCGCGAGATCATCGCTCTGGCCGGCTACAAGCCCGACAGCCCGTGAGCATGATAGCACGGCATGGACGCCGTGCTGTCATGATTGTGTTCACGGCGGCGAGGCTGCATGGCCCGGACATGTCCTTGTTTCGTCTGCGCCTGAACGATGGCCCTGTTCGCCTACGTTGCCGTGTTATGGGTATGTCGAGAGCCGTTAATAACACTTATTCGCGTCAGGCATTGCTGATCCCGGCGGCGATCCGTCATTGAAGAAATATTGGATAGAGTACTTCCGCATTCGCTGATTGGCGGGAAGTGCTCTATCCGATTACTCTTATGTTTTCAGTCGGAAAGCTTAAGCGACCTTCCAGAAGCTACGCTAGCCGCGCTTGACGTTCCAGAAGGCCGGCAGCCCGTTGAGGATGCCGGTCAGATCGGCCCGATGGGCTGTTGCGAAGAAATACTGGCCGAGCGGTGCGTAAGGCACATCCTCGAACGCCTGTACTTGCATGTTGGCCGCGATCGTCTTGCGGGAAGCCTCATCGGAGGCTTCGAGCCAGGCATCGCGCAAGGCCTCGATCTTTGGCGCGGTCGGCCAGCCGGGACCGGTTGGCTTGCCATTGCCACGGATGAAGGCATGGCCGGCGGGGGTCGACTGATCCATGCCGCTCCAGAAGGTGCTGAAAATGTTCCAGCCCCCTTGTTCAACGGGATCCTCCTTGAACCGGCGCTGTACGAGCGCGCCCCAGCCCATGGCCTGATAGTCGACGTTGAAGCCGATCTTCGTCAGCATATCGGCGGTCATGTCCGCCAGGGCTTTCAAGTTCGGGATATCCGCGGGAGCAAGCACAACGATTTTTTCCCCGTTGTATCCCGCTGCCTTTACTGCGGCTTTGCTCTTTTCGAGGTCGCGCGGTCCTGTCAGAACCTCCATTCCCGCACTGCTCGCGTAGGGCGTGCCGGGGCAGAAGTAGCCGACGCCATCACGCCAGAGCGTGGTGTCGTCTCCGACGATGGCCGTCATGAAGTCGCGCTGATCGATCGCGCCCAGCACCGCGCGACGAAGCGCGGGATTGTTGAAGGGCGCGACGAGATGGTTGAAGCGCAGCGTGCCGATCTGTCCTGTCGGATCCGCGATGCGCACATTGACGTTCTTGTCGCCGCGAAGCGCAGACAGAAGATCAGCGTCCGGCGTCCACCACCAGTCGATCTCGCCCGACTTCAACGCGGAGAACGCGGTCGAAGGATCTGGAATGATCGTCCATTCGACACGGTCGAAATGCACGATCTTGGGACCGGAGGTCCACTGCGTGGTGCCGCTCTGGCGCGGCACATAGCCGTCGAAGCGCTCGTAGACGAGGCGCGCGCCGGCCACCCGCTCGTTGGCGACAAAGCGGAAGGGCCCACTGCCGACCATCTCCGTGATCTGGGTGAAGGCATCCGTGTTGGCCAGCCGCTCTGGCATCATGGGACAGATACGGGGATAGGACTTGCCGAGAGCATCAGGCAGAAGCGGGAAAGGCCGCTTCAGGCGAAAGACGATGGTCTTGTCATCGGCCGCGGACAGCTCATTGGTCGCGGCCATCAGCGCACCGCCGAACGAATCACGCTTGGCCCAGCGCTGGATGCTCGCGACACAATCGCGCGCGAGCACGGGCGATCCGTCATGGAACACGAGGCCGGGACGCAGCGTGAGCTTCCAGGTGAGGCCGTCGTTCTCGGTCACCACGCCGTCGACCATCTGCGGCACGGCCCGGTAGCTGTCGTCCTGCGCGAACAAGGTGTCGAAGACCATCAGCGCATGGTCTCTTGCGGGATAGGTCGGGGTCCAGACGGGATCGAGGCCGGCGACATCCGTCTGCGGCACGAATTTCAGCACCCGTTGCCGCTCCGCCGCGATCACGGCCGGCGCGGCTAGCGCCGCGGCGGTCAGCGCTGCTCCGCCCTTCAGGAATTCACGTCTACGCATAGCCCCACTCCTCTGGCTTCGTTCTTCATCGTTGTTGAGGTCTGAAGCAGCCGCTACCCGTCGCTTTCGAACGATTGCCGCCTGCTTCGCACTTTGGCGTTGTCGCCTGGGTGGCCCCCTGCTAATGTTATATTTACAATACAAACAAACACGAACCGCAAGAGCTGTTTAAGGCCGAGTTTGAGGGGTTTTCTTCTTTGCAGTCGGAAGAGACGAATTATTTTCGCCTGTCCGGGGACATCGCGCTTGTCACCGGGGCATCACGCGGCATCGGGCGGGCTATCGCCGTTGCTTTGGCTAAGTCGGGCGCGCATGTCATTTTGAACGCGCGTGATGCTGAACAACTCGAGGCCAGCCGGGCTGAGCTCGCGCGGGAGGGATTGTCGGTTTCAGCGCTCCCGTTCGACGTCACGGATACCGCAGCGGTCGAGGCGGCTGTTGCGACGATCGTGGAGCGCCATGGCGGCCTCGATATTGCGATCGGCAATGCCGGACAGTCGTTACGCAAGCCGCTTGGGCAGTTTGGCAAGGCCGACATGGCCCGCTTGATGGATGTCAACCTCAGCGCGGCCTTGGTTTTGGCGCAAGCGGTCGCGCCGTCTATGCAGGCGCGCGGGGGAGGGCGCATCCTGTTTACAGGGTCCATGCTCGGCCAGATCGCCCGGCCGAACAATGCGCTCTATGCGGCGACCAAGGCCGGACTTGCCGGGCTGGTGCGTGCCCTCGCGGTCGATCTCGGGCCGCGCGGCATTCGCTGCAACGTTGTCGCTCCTGGCGTCGTGCGCACCGCGATGACAGAAACCCTGGCGGTTGATCCGGCGGTCGATGCCTTTGTGAAACAGAGGACACCACTGGGGCGGTGGGCGACACCGCAGGATATTGCGGGCGCCGCGCTTTTCCTGGTTTCACCGGCGAGTGCTTTCGTCACCGGGCAGGTGTTGCTCGTCGATGGCGGCATGTCGATCCAGGCCTGATCCTGTAATCGTTGGCCTGGCGGCCGCGCTCTGACATGCCGGACTGAGAATCAAGATGTTGATTTACTGCATACGTCGCGTCTTATCGACCATTCCGGTGATGTTGTTCGTGGCGTTCTTCGTCTTTAGCTTGCTCTATCTCGCGCCCGGCGACCCCGCGCTGATCATCGCCGGGGATCATGCGAGCGCGGACGATGTCGCGCGGATCCGACAGGCACTCGGGCTCGACCAGCCGTTTCTCATTCGTTTCTGGGACTGGCTCCTGCAGGTTACCCGGGGCGACCTTGGGCAGTCCATTTTCACGAACCTGCCGGTCGCCCATATGATCGGCCAACGGGTAGGCCCGACCTTGTCGTTGATGGTGCTGACCATGGTCCTGTCGGTTGTCATCGCGGTCCCCATCGGTGTCGTTGCCGCCTGGCGCAGGGGCTCGTGGGTTGACCATTTTGTCACTGCCGGAGCGGTTTTCAGCTTTTCAGTTCCCGTCTTCGTTGTCGGCTATCTACTTGCTTATGTTTTCGCCGTTCAGCTCGGATGGCTGCCCGTTCAGGGCTACACGCCGTTAAGCGCCGGAATTCTCCCGTTTTTGGGAAATCTGATCCTGCCTGTTCTTGCGTTATCGGGGGTCTATATCGCGCTCATCGCGCGCATTGCGCGGGCCGCGATGATCGAGGTCCTGACGCAGGACTATGTACGGACGGCGCGCGCCAAGGGCCTTGGGCAGGGGGCCGTCCTATTCGTCCACTCATTGAAGAATGCGGCGGTTCCCATCATTACGGTCATCGGCATCGGTGTGGCGCTGCTGATCGGCGGCACGGTAGTCACCGAAAGCGTTTTCGCCATTCCCGGTCTCGGGCGCCTCACCGTTGACGCCATTCTGAGGCGCGACTATCCGGTCATCCAGGGTATCGTGCTGATTTTCAGCATCACTTACGTGCTGATCAATCTTGTCGTGGATATTCTCTATACCATCTTTGATCCCCGAATTCGGTACTGAGGGCGTGTCATGACAGTCGAACACGCAACCCTCCCGCTTGAAGTCTCTTCCGAACGCCGGGGACAGACATTGCGGCGTCTGGCGAGCCATCGCCCCTTGCTCCTCGGAGCAACCATACTTCTCGTCCTCCTCCTCATCGCAGTCGCGGCGCCCCTGCTTGGAACCGTGGATCCCGCGGCATTGTCGCCAGCGCGGCGCAACCGCGCGCCATCGGAACTTTACTGGTTCGGCACCGATCAACTTGGCCGGGACATTTATTCGCGCGTGATCTACGGCACGCGTATATCATTGATTGTCGGGCTTTCCGTCGCAGTTCTATCGGCTGCGGCCGGGATCATCGTGGGCATGACTGCGGGTTACATCCGCTGGACCGATGGCATCATCATGCGGATGATGGATGGATTGATGTCGATCCCGCCCATCCTGCTTGCGATCGCCTTGATGACGTTGACCCGCGGATCGCTTGGAAATGTCATTCTCGCGATCACGATATCGGAGATCCCACGCGTTGCCCGCGTGGTGCGCGGCGCCTTGCTCAGCCTGCGAGAGCAGCCTTTCGTTCTCGCCGCCGTGGCAACAGGCGTAAGCGTCCCGCGGATCATGCTGCGCCACATCCTTCCCAATATCATGGCGCCGGTCATTATTCAGGCCACCTATATTTGCGGAGCGGCTATGCTGACAGAAGCCATTCTGTCCTTCATTGGCGCTGGTCTGCCGCCCACCATACCGTCCTGGGGCAACATCATGGCCGAAGGCCGCGCACTGTGGCAGGTCAAGCCCTATATGATTGCCTTCCCGGCGATCTTCCTGTCCATCGCCATCCTCGCCGTGAACCTCGTCGGCGATGGTCTCCGCGACGCCCTGGATCCGCGCTTGCGTGAAAGATAAGAGCGCTGTCCAGCATAGATAAAGATTCTGGGAAACTGTTCAAAGCGGGCTCCGACACAAACTGGTCATTCCAGCAAGTCACCCGGCCTCATAGGCCGAGCACGCGCGGATTGAGACAATGCGAGGGGTCGAGCATTGTCTTGACGCGTTCCAGCAGGCCGCGAGACTGCGCGTCCATGGCTTCCGCGAGATTGTAGTAGCGGCCGGATTGCAAATGGATCGCTCCATTGCGGTCCATGATATCGCGCAGGGCCGTTCGCGTCCGCGTGACGAGCTCTCGCGCCGCGGGATTGGCGGGAAATTGCTTCTGGCCGGGCCGGCTGTCGATCGGCAAGTAGTTGTCATGGACCGGGCCAACCGCGTCAGGCCAATACATCATGGGCTCGATCAGCACATAGGCGCCCTGGGAGGATAAGAGCCAGTTCAGCCGGATGCCGTGGCGAAGGAGGTCCGCGTTGATCCCCGCCGCGTACGCCTCCATGTCGGCCATCGCCTGCCGCGCGCTTGAGAGCGACATGAGGCCATGCACCGGCACCCAGCGTTCGCCGGCGGGCCCAAGGAAACCGCGGAGATTGAAGGGGCGCGCCCGCGCCGCCTTGGCGATGGAGGCGACGATTTCCGTTCCGGATTTCTGGCATATGCCGCGCGCGATGACGGCGGAGGCCTCGGCTGCCGCTTCGCTGACACCTTCCATGATGAGATGCATGGACCAGGGGGCGCCCGCGATTTCGGACTGCGCACGCTTGAGACCGGTGACATCGCGGAGCGCCCGGCCGATCGAGCCAGCCTGGGCCGCGACGGCCCTGACCGTCTGCACCGTCTCGCCGAAATTGACCTTGCCGGCCAGCTCACCTTTATCGCGGTCGATCACGAAGCATCGGGTGGCAACACCGGCATGCTGCACGCCGGTGAGAGCCTGCAACATCGCGGCGGTCGTCGGAAAGGTGAAGGAGGCAAAGCTGCAGGGTCGCTCAGGTATAAGCCGCAAGGCTACCTCGGTCTTGACGCCGAAGGCACCGCAGTCCCCCAGAAAGAGCCCCGTGAGATCAGGGCCGTTGTTGCGATAGAAAGGGGTGGATTGCTGGGTCGCCCAGCTGCCCGTGCGTATTGTCGAGCCGTCTGCCAATACCACTGTAAAACCGATGATGCCATCCATCGAACCCGGCACATTCTGCGAAACCGCGCCGCCTACGGTCGAATGGCCGCCCGAAATGGGAACCGCGATCTGGGGCCGTAGCCCATGGGGTTTCAAGGCATCAGCCAGTCGCTGCCATGTGCAGCCCGCGCCGACGACCGCGTAGAGATCATCCGCCGCGACATGGACGTGGTCGATGCGCTTCGTATCGATGACAACGGCCTTGCGCGCCGGGACGACGCCAGCACTGTAGGACAGGCCGCCACCCCTCGACACGATAGCGGTTTCGCTGGCGGCCAGAAAGGATACGATCTCAGCTACTTCGTCTGTTGTGGCAGGCTTTATCACAATATCAGGCAAGACCTGATCATTCCAAACGAACAGATCGGAGCCGCCGACTTCCTGTGATCGTCTATCTGAAAAAACATTGTCCTTGCCGGCAATCTCAATCAACTTGTCGGCGAGCATGTGTCAACCTCAGATGGTTTAGGTGTCAGGTTCCTTGCGGCTGGACAGAGCTAGCATCGCTAGCGCGGGCTCGCAGGGCTATACTTGTGCTTTAACCCTAGGCGATAAGTCGCCCATTGCGTGTGGCAGCGCGGAACTCTTCCTCGACGGGGCTTCCAATGTTATTGGACTTGGGTTCTAGATCACTTCTGGTGAACTCCGGCTCACCGAAATTGCTCTAGGTCTTTGTTTTACGCATTTTCTTCACGCGAACCGGTTTCCACTTCGCTCGAAAATGCTCTCACGCGGGGTATTGGCCCAGCACGAAGCAAGGTAAGCAAACGAGCGGCCTCGCTCTCATCTATGTCGCCAGCTTATCCTCGGCCCAGCCGCAGCCGCCAGATCTGCCACTATGCATGGCGATCAAAGTTGATCGTGAGTGCGATATCCCTCTAGGTTATTTTGTTATATAGTTATATCATTGAAGTCGGCGTGGCAAGCGCATCATGGGTGCTGGCTTACAAGCTTCAATGGTTGCTGTGCGGCATTTGGACCAATCTGGTGCCGTGCGAGCTGAGCTATCGACGCGGCAAGCGGAGCTCCCCGAAATCGTCGGCATGCTGGTGAGGTTATGACCTACAGCGCGGGAAGACGCGGCCGAGCTGAGGGTTTGGGTTTGGTGCGCGCGGATCGATCTGATCCGGGGCTTTAAACCTTTTAGCTGGTTGATATTTCACCGCAGAACCTACAATTGAGCATCGTTGTGTGATTCTATCGTTGCTTGATTCAATGTTCGTGGCGAATATTGCGAGACAAAATAGGGGAAGCAGATGACGCGGACGAGCGCCAAGGAAGGAAGCAGCGTCAATGCGAACCTCAAGGCACCACTCTATCACCAGATCTTTCTCATTCTGCGGGATGGGATTCTCGGCGGGACTTTCAAGGTTGGTGATGTTCTGCCCGCCGAGCATGAAGTTGCCAGTCTTTACGGTGTCTCACGCATAACAGCGCGGCGGGCGTTGACGGAGCTGGCGCTGGCCGGGCTTGTGTCGCGCGCTCGCGGCCGGGGCACCATCGTCAAGTATCGACCGCCCACGCCACCGCTGCGGGCGTCTGTCGCGGCGTGGCTCGAGGGCGCGACCGTTATGGGCCAGACGACCACGGTGAAGGTGATCGAGTTTGGCTACGGTCCCGCGACCCAGTTGGAGGCGGAAGCACTTGAGCTGCCTGCTGGGACCGAGGTGCAACACTCGCAGCGCGTGCGTTATTTCGGCGACTTCGCCATCTCTCTCCTCGTCACCGTCATTCCCGCCCGGATCGGCCGCACATTTGATCGCACAGGTCTTGCGCGAACGCCGATGCTGTCGCTGATCAAGCGCTCAGGCGTCAAAATCGGTCATGCGCGTCAGAGCATCACCGCGACGCTCGCGGATCAGAATATAGCCACGCGGCTTTCAACCGAGATTGGAGCGCCGTTGTTGAAGGTGCAGCGCGTCGTCAGCGATCATGCTGATGAGCCAATCGAATATTTGACGGCCTATTACCGGCCCGATCGCTATCAACTGGAGATGGTGTTGAGCCCGTCGCAGACCGTGGAGACGATGAGCAGCACGCTGAGTGAACTGACAATGCAGCCGGCCGAGGCCAAGAACGGGAAGCGGTAGGGCGTGGTCCCCCCGTTTGTTAGACAAGTCCCACTTGGCGCTTTACCGATGCGGTGAGGATATGTATGTCTTAAAGATAATACAAACGAAGTTTTGCACCCTGCGGCATGATCATGCGTCAGCGAGCAATCTACGGTCTATCAAGCAGATGCTCGGTACGATCATGGTCTGGGTGAAGAGTGGAACATGATGCATTCGCACACTCCGTTCTCCGATGTTCGTAGCGGGTCCGCCAAGGGAATG
Source organism: Chelatococcus sp. HY11 (assembly GCF_018398335.1). Taxonomy (NCBI): domain Bacteria; kingdom Pseudomonadati; phylum Pseudomonadota; class Alphaproteobacteria; order Hyphomicrobiales; family Chelatococcaceae; genus Chelatococcus; species Chelatococcus sp. HY11. Next base: position 645,794 of record NZ_JAHBRX010000002.1, on the reverse strand, counting down.
ATCGTTGCCGACGGCATTCGGGCAGCTGCCGGAAGAACACCGTCGAAGACGGCGATCATCGCGGGGGAGCGGCGTCTCACCTTCGCGGCGCTGATCGAGCGGATTGACCGGGTTGCCAATCTCGCGCATGCCGGGCTGGGGCTGCGCCACGGTGATCGCGCCGCGATCCTTTCGCCGAATTGCCTCGAATACATGGAGATCATCGCCGGCCTGTCCTCTGCGGGCGTTGCCACGGCAGCCATCGGCCCGGTTGCCTCCGAGCCGGAAATTCGCTTCATCTGCGAGGATTCCGCAGCGCGGGTGCTTTTTGTTGATCCCGCGCTTGAGGAAAAGGCGCGAGCCTCCGTCCCGCCGAGCGTTGAGCGCATCATTTCACTCGGTGGGCCCTATGAGGAACTGCTCGCCCGATCCTCGACAAGGCTGTGTCCTGTCGAGGTCAGTGAGACTGATATTTTCAGTATTCCCTACACATCCGGAGCGACCGGACGCCCCAAGGGCGTGTTGCTTTCTCATCGAAGCCGTGTGCTCTCCGCCTTTTGCCTGGCGACGGAGCATGGCAGTTACACGCCGGACGATCGTGCCGTGGCCACGACCCCGATGTTCCACGGTGCAGGCCTTCTCATGGCTCTGGCGCCAGTATTCTTCGGCGGCACTGTCGAAATTCTCGGTAAGTTCAACATCGAGACCCTGCTTGCAGCAATTACGCGTCTACAGGCTACGTCGGCCTATATGGTTCCGACGCACCTCGCCGCCCTGCGCAATCTCGGCAGCAAGGCCAGCCAGTTCGACACGCGCTCGCTGCGGACCGTCGCATCCGGCACGGCGCCACTGTCGCAGGCGCTGAAAGAGGAAGCGATCGCCTATTTCGGCGAGGGCAAGCTCTACGAGCGCTATGGTTCGACCGAGGCGGGCGTAACATCATGTCTGCGACCCCAGGATCAGCTGAGAAAGATCGCCTGTGTCGGCCTACCGCTTCCCTTGACGCGCCTTAAGGTGATCACCGAGGACGGGCGGCAGGCGGGTATTGACGAGGTCGGCGAGCTCGCGATTGCCTCGCCCTATATGTTTTCAGGCTATCTTAACCTCCCCGAACAAACAGACCAATCGTTCCGCGATGGCTGGTTTATCAGCGGGGACCTAGCCCGCATCGATGAAGAAGGCTATCTCTACCTGGTCGATCGCAAGAATGACATGATCATTTCGGGCGGCGAGAACATCTACCCCCGCGAAATCGAGGAAGTTCTACTTGCGCATCCCGCCGTGGCTGAATGCGCTGTGACGAGTATCCCCCACGCCTACTGGGGGGAGGCTGTCGCCGCCTTCGTCGGACTGCGTCAAGGCGCAACGGTCAGTGCGGATGAACTGGCCGATGTTTGCCGGAGTAAGCTTTCCCGTTACAAGGTGCCGAAAGAGTTTATCTTTGTCGAGAAGCTGCCTCGCAATAGCATGGGCAAGGTCTTACGCAGGGAATTGCGGGGCCTCCTGCCTCATGAACCCAGCGCGTCATAAAACGCGTCTTGGGGAAACCGCGATGCGATCAGTACATCGGTTCATGCTGTAAGGAATGCTGGCATTTCGCTCGGGACACTTCGCCTGAGCGAAATAGGGGAGGCTCATTGTCGGCATCCGCCCGCCGCCCTGGTCGTGATTATCCCATTCGCTAGGCAGCGTTCGGACGCATTCCCATATAAAGCTGCGCGACGCGCTCGTCTTCGAGAAGCGCCTGCGCGCGGTCTTCAAGACGAACCTTGCCCAGTTCAAGGACGTAGCCGCGGTCGGCTGCGGCCAACGCCTTGCGAACATTCTGCTCCACCATCAGAACAGATTTTCCAAGCTTGGCGAGGTCGCGCAAAACCGTGAAAACCTGATCGACGATGCGCGGCGCGAGCCCGATGGAGGGTTCGTCGAGCATCAGAACCTTCGGATCCATCATCAGGGTCCGCGCGAGTTCCAGCTGCCGTTGCTGGCCGCCTGAGAGACTCGAGGCCTGCAAACCGCGCAGTTCCGCCAGCGCCGGAAACATCGTCTCCATCTCCTCATGCCGGCGTTTCAGGACGTTGCGATCCTTGATGAGGTAACCGCCCATCTTGATGTTCTCCGCGACGGTCAGCCGCGGAAATATGCTGCGGCCCTGCGGGATATAGGCCAGGCCTTCGAGCAGCAGCTTCTGGGCCGGCAGCTCGGTGACATCTCTGCCGTCGAGTTGCACATTACCCTGCCGCACCTGGATCAGGTTGACGATGCCCTTGAGCAAAGTCGACTTGCCGGCGCCGTTCTGACCGATGACGCAGACGATCTCGCCTGGGGCGACATTGATATCAACGCCGTTGACGATCATGCGGCCGCCGCCATACCCGGCCTTGAGATCGCGAATGGCAAGTATTGGTTGGGATGTTTGTCCGCTCATCTCGCGCCTCAGCTCAAATAGGCTTCGATAACCTGCGGGCTTGCCTGAATGGCCGCCGGCGGCCCGTCTTCCAGGACTTTGCCCTGGTGCAGGACGACGATACGCTCGGCGACTGACATGATGAACTCCATATTGTGCTCGATGACCACAAGCAGGAGACCCATCTTCGGCGCCTGATCGAGCAGAAAATCATGCAGAATATTCAGCAGCGTCGGGTTGACGCCCGAGGCGGGCTCGTCGAGAAGCAGCACCTTGGGTGAGCCCATCAAAGTCGAGGCGATCTCCACGAGGCGTTTCTGGCCGAAGGACAGGTCACTCGCGGGCCGGTTGGTGAAACGCTCCAACCCAACCATCCGCAGAAGTTCGCGAGCCTTGTCGACGGTGGCGCGGCTATGCCCGCTCCCGCGAAAAATGCCTGCGATCTCGCTGCGCAAAGTCTTGTCCTGCGCCGAGAACAGCATGTTCTCCAGGCAGGTCGCCTCTGGCAGAACTCTGCATTCCTGGAAGCTGCGTGCAAATCCCAGGCGCGAGAGGCGGAAGGGCGGCAGGCCATCGACGCGCTCGCCCATAAAGCGGACTTCCCCGCTGTCGGCGCTCTGGCGGCCGCAGATCACGTCGAACAACGTCGTCTTGCCGGCGCCATTCGGACCGATCAAGGCGACGATGCCGGGCTTGTCGACACTGAAGCCCGCGCCGTCCAACGCGACAACGCCGCCGAAGCGCTTGGCGATGGCTGAAACCTCGAGAATTGGGGCCATCGGTCTATCCCTCGCTCTTCACGGTTCGGGTCGCGCCCGGCGCCTCGTCCGCCATGCGATCGCGCTTCATTTTCGACCAGACGCTGTCGGCGAGGCCGAGCAGGCCGCGATTGGCGAAGAGCGCGATGAAGACAAGAACGAAGCCGAAGACGATAAGACGGAATTCCGCGGCAACACGCAAAAACTCGGGCAAAGCAATGAAGATGAAGGCGCCGAGAATGGGTCCTGCGAGATAGCCGGGCCCGCCGACAAGCACGATGGCGACGACATTCATGCTGGCGTGCAGATCGAACATCGTGGGCGCCGCGACGCGCAGGAAGGTTACACTCAGGGCGCCACCCACGCCCGCGATAGCCGATGAGATGACAAAGACCGCGAGTTTGTGCGCGAAGACGTCGACGCCCCGCGAGGCGGCCATGGTCTCGTCCTGGCGGATGGCATCAAGCGAGAAGCCGAAGGGGGATCGCGCGATGAGCCACTGCACGAACAAGGTGCCCAGCATGGTCAGCAGTGCGAGCCAGTAGAAACCTCGAGGCGTCCGGAATTCGATGGTGAAGTCGCCGATAGACAGGGGCCGCGGTCGGGGAACACCAGGTAGACCTTGCGCGCCGCCGGTAATCCCGTCGAGGTTGTTGAAGAACGTATAGAGGATCATCCCGACGCCCAGCGTCACGATGACGAAGAAGTGGCTGCGCAGCCTGAGGCAGGGGATGCCGACGAGCAAACCTGCGAAGCCCGCGACGATCGCTGCGGCGAGCATCGCTTCCGGCAGCGCCCATCCCGCGTTCTTCATCAGAAGCGCGGCCGTATAGCCACCGACGCCTGTGAAGGCCATATGCCCAAGTGACAGTAAGCCTGCCTGGCCATAGAGCAGGTTAAGGCCGATAGCCGGGATGATCGCGCACAGTGTCAGGGTGAGCGTGTTCACGATATAGGGCTGGTCCGGCAGTAGCACTGGGATGAGAGCCGCGAGGATGATCGCGGCAACCAGCGCGAGAAGCTTCATGGACTTCATGGCTCACCACGCTCCCGCTTGCCGAACAGACCATAGGGGCGGAAGAGGAGAATGCCGATGAGGGCGGCAAAGACCACCGCGTCACGGTAGTCCGTCGGCAGCACGAGCGTGGCCTGCGCCTCGAGGACCCCGATCAGAAATCCACCGACGATCGCGCCCGGGACGCTGCCCATGCCGCCTAGCACAATGGCCGTGAGGCCTTTCAAGAGAGGCAGGTCCCCCATTGCCGGCGAGATGAGGAAGAGCGGGCCAAGTAGCGCGCCGGCCAACGCGGCGAGCGCGGTGGCGAGCGCGAACGTCATCAGGAAGATGCTGTCGGGATTTACCCCAACCACCCGCGCGGCTTCCAGGTTTTGGCTGGTCGCGCGCAGGGCCGTGCCGAGCCGCGTGTGGCGCAGGAAGAGATCAAGGCTGACAACGGCAACCAGTGCCACGCCGATGATCACGAAATGCTGGGCCGTAAAGCTCAACGGCCCCAGTCTTATCTTACTTTCGACAGTTTCGACGCGCATATGTAGCGCGAGCGGTCCGAAGAAGTAGATAATGCTGTTCTGCACGATCATGATCAGCCCCATCGAGGCGACGATCTGCATGCTCAGGCTGCCGCGCAGGTGCTGGAAAATGCCTTTTTCGAGCAGGCAGCCGACCAGAGCCAATACGAGCATGGACCCGAGTATCGCGACGAAGTAATTCCCGGTCAGTTGCGCAAATATGACCTGGCAGACATAGGCGCCTGCCATGAAAAGAACGCCGTGGGAAAAATTGAGAACGTGCATGACACCGTAGATCAGCACCATTCCGAGCGCGAACAGGGCATAAATGGCCCCCATCATCAGTCCGTTCATGCCCTGTTCGGCAAAGGCCAACATGCCTTTTCACTCCAATCCTGGAAATTTTATGCGGTCAGCTGCTGCAAGCCGCGGCGAGAGCTTGCGGCAAGGCTATCTTGCGCGTGCCGTCCTTGCACCACTGGGTGACATAGAACAGCGGAGCGGCCTGGTTGTTCTTGTCGAATTTCAGATCGCCGGTCACGCCCTTGTAGTCGACGCTGACCAACGCATTCCGGATCGCTTCTCCGTCGGTGACGGTGCCTGCCTTTTTCATGGCCTCAATGGCGACCATGAGCCCATCGTAGGATTGGGCGGCGAAGGCATGGGTCTCGGCGCCGAAGCGAGCTTTGTAGGCCTCCGTGAAGATCCTGGCCTTCTCGCCGGGAGCGGTTAGCGCGAAGGCGGAGCCCTGGACCATTCCAGCGACATGATCAGCGCTCAAGCGGTGTAGAAAGCGGTCCGAATCCATCGCGAGCGTCCCGATGAGTTGTACATCGAGGCCCGCATCGCGGATCTGCTTGATGGCGAGCGCTCCTGCTTCCTCATCCATGCCGAGCACGATGGCCTTGGCGCCGGAGTTGCGAATGTTTGTGATATGACTTGAGAAATCAACTTCGCCGACATTGTAGAAGCCGATATAGCCGGACTTGATTGTCTCCGGCAGGATCGCGCGTCGGCCGGCCACAGCGCCCCTGCCCGTATCATTGTTGAACGTGAGCTCGGCAACGGGGCTCAAGTTCTTCTCGACAATGAAGTCGACGATCATGCGATTTTGCGCCGCATTCGGCGCATTGACGCGGAACAGATAGGGATTGCCCTGGGTCGTCAGGTTGTCGGCGGTCGGCACCGTCAGGATCAGCGGCACCTTGTAATCCTGGGCGATAGGGGCCTCCGCGGCGGCGACGGGCGTGCACAGCTCGCCGAGGGCGACAGGCACTTTGTCGACACTCGCGAGGCGCTCCATGATCGCCGCGCCCTCGGCGACATTGCAGCGGGAGTCGTAAATCTTGAGCGCGACCTTATAGGTCTTGTCCCCGATCTTCACGCCGCCTGCCTTGTTGATGTCCTCCTCGGCGAGCTTGAAGCCGTTGATCTGGTACGAGCCGGGTGCCGCCATGGGGCCGGTCGTGGCACTGATGATGCCGATCGTCACCACGTCTTCGGCATAGGCGGGCATTCCACCGAAACAGGCCGCCATGGCGAACGCGGCGGCGAGTGTTGATCTATACCTCGTCATTCTTACGTCCCCTTGGTTATATTTTGGTCGTCATTGTATCGGCTCGGGTAATCACATCGCGCTTTCGCGATGCGATGGCTGCGTCTCGTTGCGAGCGGGCGGTGGAATGGTGGAGCGCGGAATGTGGCCGCCGCCGTCGATGTAGATGCGATCGCCCGTCGCATAAGGCATGGCGCCGGATGCGAGGGCCGCGACGGCCTGCGCGACCTCTGTCGGCAAGCCTGCCCGTGGCATCGGAAAGCCTGCGGATTGAGCGATGGTGTCGAGCTGATCCCAGAGATCGCGGTTAAGGTCCGTCCGGATGACGCCGGGGCGTATCTCGTAGGTCGCTATGCCATATTCTGCCAGTTTGAGTGCAAAGCACTGGGCGACCAGCGACAACGCTGTCTTGGAGATCGCGTATTCAGGAGAGTCTATCCTGGCCCGGCCGACAGCTGCGGATGTAATTGTGATGATACTGCGATGGTGATCCGCCGATGGTGAGGCCGCCGATGGTGAGGCCGCCGCCATCCGCTTGGCGATCTGCTGGGTCAGAAAGAAAGTGCCACGCAGGTTCACATCGAGCACCCGATCGAAACTCTCGACGGGAATATCGAAGAGATCGATACCGCGGGGATCTGCTGTCACGCCGGCATTGTTGACAAGACAGTCTACGGTGCCGAACACGGAAAAAACCGCCTCAGCCAGATCAGCGTGATGCTCAACCTTCGCAATATCGCCGATGAGAAGATGTGCCTGCCGACCGCAGCTGCGGATCTCCTCCACGCATGCGCGCGACGCATCATCATCAAGGCGATCCAGCACAACGAGATCAAATCCCGCTTTGGCGAGCGCGAGGCTTGTCGCGCGACCGATGCCGCGTCCGCCGCCGGTGACGAGGGCGACAGGGAAGCCCTTGTCCGGAGCCGCTGCCTCGTGGGTCATCCCACTCCTCCCGAGGAGGACAAGGCGTGCGCTGCCGGAGGGACAGACTTGTCATAGGCCTGCATCATTCGCCGGTGACGTGCCTCCATCCATGGGCGCATATCTTCATGGGTGAAGATACAAAACGCGCTGCTATGGATGGCCGCGAGCACGCGACGTGCGATGTCATCGGGCTCCACCCCTTCGCTGATCGTATCCGGAGTGGGAAACGCGGGCGAGTGACCCTCGAAACGCGCCGGCCGCGCTTCGCCCGACTGATATATGCTTGTCTTCACGCCTGCCGGCGCGAGTACGGACACGCCTATGCCAGTTTCGGCAAGATCTGACAGGAGCGCTTCCGATAAGGCAACGAGCGTGAATTTTGTCGCCTGGTAAGGTGCGGTGAGGCGACCGGGGGCGACGAGAAAGCCGCTGATCGACGCTGTATTGACGATATGACCACCTTGCCCGTGACGCCTTATCCGCGGCAGGAAAAACTCAATCCCGTTGATTGGACCATACAGGTTGACGCCGACAATCCACTTCCAGTCTGCAAGCGGTACATCTTCTACAGTGCGGCCGCGCAGCAGCACGCCGGCGTTGTTCGCGAGGATGTCGACACGGCCGAAGACAGCATCGAGTTCCGCATTCCGAATATCGCACATCGCGACCTGAAAGCCCGCGGCAGTGAAGACCCGCACCATGCCAAGACCAATGCCAGACGCGGCACCCGTTATGACTGCCACTCGCCTGTCTAAGTCGCGCATTGAGTGCCCTTCAACTCAGCCTGGGAGATGGTCTGCGCTCAGTCCTTGCGGGATTGCTTGGCTTGCTGTTCGGCCTCGTGCTTCTCGAACATTTTACGCTGGGCGACTGCCGAGCGCGAGCCATACTCCATACCGTGCTCCATCGACCACTTCAGCGACTCGTCACGATTACGGTTCGCGCCGCTGAAATGCGGAATGACATAGCGCGCGACCAGCTCCCATGACTTCTTGGTGGCCTCGAAGTCGGCCCAATTATGCGCGACTTGCAAGAAAGCACCGAATTCGCCCTGTTTTTCGTAGAGCTGCTCGATTTTCGCGATCAGGTCGTCGGGCGTGCCGATGACGCCACCGTGATCCTTGACGACCGCCTCGACCAGCCCCTCGAAAGTCTCGCCGCGCGTCTTGCGCTTGATCGTCGGATTAACGGCTTCGCGGTAGTCGAGCCAATGGCGCAGGCCGAACTTGACGTTCTCGATCGCCTGTTCACGCGTCTCTGCGATATGCGTGAGCCCGGCGAGGCGAAGGCGCGAGCGATCCATGACATGGCCATGCTCGGCGGCGACCTCATTGGCAATGCGCCAGTTCGTGCCGAGCACATCGAAGCCGGTCGGGCTGGTGGCCGCCACGCAGAGCATGCCGAGGCCGTATTTGCCCGCGTTGCGCCCGCCGGATGGCGTGAGCGTGCTGGCGACACAGACTTCCAGATGCGGCTTCGTGTAGGGCAGCAGATGGACGCGTGCATCGACCAGATTATACCACTCGGTCTTCTCGGTGACGGTTTGTCCATCGAGCAGCCGCAGAATAACGTCCAGCGCCTGGGACATGCGGTCGCGCAACTGTTCCGGCTCGATGCCCATCATCATCGCGTCCGCCGTCAGGAGCCCGGGGCCGACGCCCATCATGACACGGCCGCGGGTCTGGTGATCGAGCTGGATGATGCGATTGGCCACCGTCAGCGGCGAGTGATAGGGTAGGGATATGACGCCTGTGCCGAGCCGAATGCGCCTTGTCCGTTCCGCGACGGCCGCGATGAAGAGTTCTGGGCTAGCGATAATCTCGGCGCCGGATGAATGGTGCTCACCGATCCACGCCTCTTCATAACCAAGGCGATCGAGATGTTCCACAAGCTCCATGTCGCGTTGGATGGCGAGGGTCGGGTTCTCCTTGTTCGGATGGATTGGCGGGAGAAACATGCCATGCCGAAGCGGTATTGAAGCCATTGAAGTCCACCCACTCTGAATGTGTCGTTGTTACGCGGGGCGTGACCGTCCAGAACGCAAGCCGGCAATTCTCGTCGACTGCGATGTGCCGCCGCCTTTCTTATGATTATAAATGTATAACAATACGCTTTGGGGGTGGCAAGACGGGAACAGAGGCGAGGAGTGAATTATAGTCGCTGCAATACCTCGAACGCAATTTGCCACGGGATTGTCCGCTCTCGCCTGGGATGGTCCGCCGGAGTAGGCGCGCGTCGAAAAGGCGACGCGGGCTCCGCTGGCTGTTGCCCGGTGCACACCAACAAGGGTATGTCGGCTTGACAGGTGAGGCATTTGTACTAATGATATGACAAGTTGTGTATATTATTTGTCGCACGGCTCGAATCCTTCGTCTGAGCAAATCTTTTGTCTGAGACGGAGCAACATCAATCTTGAGGCCAGTTAAGGCGAAGTGTCTGCTGGCGCATATGTGCCGCGCTGCTATTCCGGCGATGGCAAGTTGTTTTGGGGCGGGCGAGCCCTTGGCCCCACCGTCGCGAACGGGTAATGCGGGCGTTTTCCGGGTATCAGGTAGGAGATTCGTAGAATTATGGACTTGCGGAACCGCCTTTCGGCAGACGCTCCTCTGGTTGCGCCCGGGATTTTCGATGCTCTGACAGCTTCGCTTGCGGCGGCCGCCGGCTTCGAGGCACTCTACGTTTCCGGGGCGGCGATCGCATATACGCGCCTCGGCAGCTCTGATATTGGCCTTGTATCGATGTCTGAAGTTGCTGACGCGATCACGCAGATACGTGATCGCGTCGACGTTCCGCTCATTGTTGATGCCGACACGGGGTATGGAAATGCGCTCAACGTCCGACGCACAGTGAGGTTGTTCGAGCGTGCCGGCGCGGCTGCCATCCAGATCGAGGATCAGTCGTTTCCGAAGCGCTGCGGCCATTTGCGCGACAAGTCACTGATCTCAGCCGGCGAGATGGCGGGCAAGGTCAAGGCCGCTGTGGATGCGCGCGCCAGCGAGGAAACCTTGATCATCGCTCGCACGGACGCGATTGCGGTCGAAGGTTTTGATGCTGCTCTGGAGAGAGCCCATCTCTACGTCGAGATGGGCGCGGATATCCTGTTCGTCGAGGCGCCGCGCTCCCGTGAGCAAATGGCGACGATCGGGCGTCAATTTGGAAGCCTGCGTCCGCTCATAGCCAACATGGTCGAAGGTGGCGATACCCCGCTTAGCTCGGCTGCAGAACTCGGCGAGGTCGGCTTCAAGATCGTCATTTTTGGCGGTGGTATTGTGAGAGCCCTTGCGCGAACGGCGCAGGAATACTATCGATCTCTCGCCGCGCATGGCACCAATGCGCCATTCAGTAATCGTATGTTTGACTTCAATGAGTTGAACAGCCTTATCGGCACTCCTGAGCTGCTTGCGCTTGGCAAGAGTTACGACGTCGTTCAACCAACACGTCGAGTCGAGAAAAGTATCGCCTGATCATGATATCCGGTGGTGGTGACGTTAGCGTATCCTCTCGAAACGTTATCGGGAGGATTTGATCGTTCCGACAACGCTGCGATTGGTTGGCCGGTTCAATTGGCCGGCCGTGCAAGACCAAGATGGCAGCGTAAAGTCTTGCCGCTGTATTCCTGTCGCATCAGCCCACGCCGCTGAAGTTCTGGCACGACGAGGTCGCAGAAGTCGCGTAAGCTGTCGGGAAATGCCATAGCCCGCAGCATGAAGCCATCGACAGCGCCGGCCTGGTGCCACTCCTCCAGCGTATCAACGATCGTCTCGGGCGTTCCCTTGAGTGTATTGCCGATCCGCGATTCGGCAAAGCGCGCGCTCATCTGCCGGATGGTAAGCTTTTCCTCGATCGCCATGCGTGAAATGACGCGATGGTAGGTTTGGCCGCGATTGGACTCAGCCGGGATAAGATCGGCGGGGATCCTGGCATCGAAGTCCATGTCACTGAGATCCACGCCGATCGCCGTGCCGATCACGGTCTTGCCGACATCTTCGTGAATACGGGACGACAAGGCGGCCGTCTTGGCGTCGGCTTCGGCGATAGTCTTGCCGACGACGATCGTAATACCCTGCATCAGTTTGAGTTCATCGGGGCACCGGCCGAATTTGCTCATCCGCCCCTTCAGGTCACTGTAGTAGCTACGCGCTCCTTCAAGCGAACTCTCAACCATGAAGACCATATCGGCGGTCTCCGCGGCCAACTCCCGTCCTGGATCAGAGCCGCCAGCTTGAACCACGACCGGATGGCCCTGGGGCGGGCGCGCGATATTGAGCGGGCCTGCGACGGAGAAATGCTTTCCCTTATGGTTCAGGGGACGCAATTTCTGTGGGTCGAAGTACCGGCTATCCGTCACGTTACGGACAATGGCGCTATCGCCCCACGTATCCCAAAGACCGCGCACGACCCCGACAAATTCGCGCGCCCTTTCATAGCGCACCGCATGGTCGAGGTTCGCATCGCGGCCGAAGTTTGCCGGCGCGTTCAGGCTGCCGGTGGTAACGACGTTCCACGCCGCGCGACCGCCACTGAGATGATCCAGCGATGCAACGGCGCGTGCGACGTTGAACGGCTCGTTGTAGGAGGAGGAAAGGGTGCCGACCAGGCCGATATGGCTGGTGTGGGCAGAGAGCACCGAGAGAAGGGTCAGCGGCTCCAGGCCATTGATATAGCGTGGAGAACGGCTCAGTGATTCGATGTCGCCTTCCGGAAGACATGGCGTATCGGCGACGAACACGAAGTCGAGCTTCGCGCCTTCGGCGAGTTTTGCCAGGCCGATATAATGGTTCGGATCGGTGGCGCTATCGACCGGCGCCTCCGACACCAGCCACGCTGCCGGATGGCTGCCGTAGTTCTCGAGGATGCAGCCGAAATTCATGTATCGATCACGCGGCATGTTTCCACCGTCTAGCAGTCATAGGCGAGAGGAAGGCCGGCTTCCGGCCACTCCATGGACATAATCCTGCCAGTGCTCGACAGTGTCAGATAGGCCGTTCGTCGGTCGTTGCCGCCAAAGCAGATGTTTGTCACGAACAGATCGGGCACATTCACCTGCCGTATGAGCTGACCGAGAGGGCTGATAACCGAAATCACACCAGCGAAAAGCGTCGCAACGCAGATGTTGCCCGCCTGCTCGATTGCGAGGCTGTCGAATTTCTGGAAATCAGGAAGGCCACACAGCAAGCGCCCGCCATGTGGTGATGGAAAGCCGGCCTTGCGGACCTGCCCTGGGCCGATGATGTCGAATGCCCAAAGCCGCCCGGTCTCCGTCTCGGCGACATAAAGCGTGCCCCCATCTGGCGATAGGCCAATGCCATTCGGGCTAAGCATGGGATATGCGATTTCGATGATCGCGGACCCATCCGGTAGCGCGTAATATACGCCACCATGGCTGCGCCAACGATGCCGTACTTTTCCATAGTCAGTGAAGTAAAATCCACCTTCTCGATCAAAGACGAGATCGTTGGGGCCTTCAAGTCGGTGACCGTTACATTCCGTATAGAGAGCGCGCACCGAGAAGTTGACGGGGTCGATCCTCTCTATGCGGCCACCTACATAGTCTGGCGGCGTCCCTGTCGGCCTGAGCACGCCATTGTCTTCGTGCCACTGGAAGCCTCCATTATTGCAGACGTAGTAGGCGCCGTCCGGCCCGACCGCGAGGCCATTCGGACCACCGGCAATCGTCGCGAGCCTGCGAACGACGCCATCAGGGCCGACCCGCGTGAGGGCGCCGCTCGCGATCTCCACCACGAGAAGACTTCCGTCGCCGCAGGCAACCGGCCCTTCCGGGAACCGGAGGCCCTCAGCAATAACATGATGTGACCTGGGCATGATGCGCCACGTAGTCGTTTAATCAGCCGCTCCCGCAGTCGGCAGCCAGAGTGGCCGGTAGCACAATCTTTCTGGTGCCATCAGCGCACCACTGCGTCACATAGACCGGTGGGTTCGCCTGCCCCTTGCCGTCAAATTTCACTTCGCCGATGACACCGTTGAAGGTGAGCGCGGAAAGCGCATCGCGGATTTTTGCGCCATCCGTTGTCGTGCCGGCGGCTTTCATCGCTTCAACCGCCAGGAAGACGGCGTCGTAGGATTGCGCGGCAAATCCGTGCGTCTCCTCACCGAATTTAGCTTTGTACGCTGTGCTGAACGTCTTGATACGATCAACGGGGCTGTTCGGCGGGAAGGAATTGTACTGTGCCATACCATCGAGATATTTGGCGTTGAGCCGCTGCAAGAAGCGGTCTGATCCCATGGCCAAGGTCCCGATCAGCTGCACATCCACGCCGGCATCGCGAATCTGGCGGATCGCGAGGGAGCCCGGCTCCTCATCCATCAGAAGAACGACAGCTTTCGCGCCGGAATTGCGGATATTCGTCACATGGCTGGAGAAGTCGACCTCCCCCACGTTGAAATAGCCGACATAGCCGATCTTCGTGCTGTCAGGCAGGAGGCCCTTCATGGCCTCGATACCGCCACGACCGGTGTCGTTGTTCCAGGCGAGAAAGGCGAGCGGCGTCAGCTTGGCATCTGTGATGTATTTAGCCAGTCCCTCGTTAAGCTGGATATCCCGGGCATTGATCCTGAAGAAATAGGGATTTCCCTGCTCCGTGAGATTGCCGGCCGTGGGGACTGTGACGATCAAGGGCACCTTGAAATCTTCGGCAACGGGAGCCTCGGCGGCTGCGACCGGGCTGCAGAGCTCACCGAGCACGACAGGCACCTTGTCGACGGTCGCCAGCCGCTCCATCGCGGAGGCGCCTTCGGCGACATTGCAGCGTGTGTCGTAGGTTTTCAACGCGAGGTCGTAGGTCTTGCCGCCGACTGTGAAACCACCCGCCTTGTTGATCTGTTCAACGGCAAGGTTGAAGCCGTTCTGCTGAAATTTTCCGGCCGGCGCGAGCGGACCTGTCTGCGCTGTGACGACACCGAGCGTCACCGTGCCGTCGGCGGCCAAGGCCGCGGTGCCGAGCATCGCGGTGAGCGCGACGGAAGCCAGCAGAGCGTTCGTAATGCTTTTCATGGAGGCAACCTCTGGTTTCTTGGCTGGCACGTCTCTGTGGTTACGGAGTGAGACCATAGACCCGCAACGCATTGTCGCGCAAAAAGAGCTTCTGCGCGTCAGGCCGCAGTCCAAGCGCCTCGATTTCGTCGAGTGTGCGCTTGAACGCGAGAACGGGAAAGTCCGTTCCGAACATCACCTTATGGCGGCCATAGGTGTTGATGTAGTGGATGAAGCTGGCTGGCCAGTATTTCGGGCTGTGCGCATCCGAGGCGATGTAGACGTTGGGATGTTTCCACGCCATCGCGATCATCTCATCCGTCCATGGAATTCCGATGTGAATCCCGATGAGCTTCAACTCGGGAAAATCGCAGGCGATGTCGTCGAGGAGAATGGGCCTCGCGACGCTTCTTAGCGGGCGCTTGTCGTAGTAGACCAGTGATTGCCCCACCTGCATCTGGATCGGAATGTTGAGTTCGCAGCATTTCGCATAGAATGGATAATACTTGCGATGGTTGGGCTCCAGCTCGAACCAATGCGGATAGGTGTGGGCGCCGATGAACCCAAGATCCCGGACCGCCCATTCGAGGCGTCGGAGGCCTTCCATCCCCTCGGTCGGATCGACGCCGGCAAGGCCATGGAAGCGGGTGGGATGGGCCGCGACGGCTTCGGCGATCCATTCATAAGGCATATGCCAGGCGCCGGGGGTGCCCTCCTGGCCCAGCTTGCAAGCGATGAGGAACGCTTTCTCGATGCCGGCGGCATCCATCTGGGCAAGCATCTCGTCGTGCGTGACCGACGCAACATCCTCTTCCGCGCGGCCGATCTTCTTGGTGTGGAACGTCTTGGTCCACGCAGGGCGCGCCGCTACGATCTGTGGTGTCAACGGATTCACAACGACATCAATGACGCCTTGCACCGGATCGTCCCTCTATTCATTCTCTTTTATTATATTGGTATATATTTAGAACATTTAGCAAGCCTGAATTACAGGCGCGCCCGTTTGATGAGTGTCAACCGCTTGGAAGGGGTGGCGTCATGAATGTCTCTGCGATCGGCACGACCCGCGCGAAGCCGAAGGCCATCACCGCCAGGGAGGCCGCGTGCCGTCCCGCGTCGAAGTCTGCGCAAGCCTCGCGGGGAACGATGACTTCGTAGTCGCGTTGTGCCAGGTCGCGAACCGTGGTCTCCACACACATCGATGTCGTCACGCCGCCGACGATGACCCGCTCGATCGTCCTTGCCCTGAGAATGACCTCGAGCGGCGTGCCATAGAGCGATGAGTGTCGTGCCTTGTCGATGACAATGTCATCGGCGATGACATTGACGAGCGGCGTCAATTCGACATCGGCGGTGCCGGCTCGCAGCCCCCCTGCACGGCACAGATTCGGCCGCATACGGCCGACGATGCCGGCATCCGAATAGTCCGGTCGGAACATCATCCTGGTCCAGGCGACGGGGATGCCCCGCGCGCGAGCGTCGCTAGCCAGACGATTGCAGTGGTGTGCGGCCTCGGCCAGGGTCGTGATGTCCCAGCCTTGCTGGGCTACGGAGCCATTGGCGTCACAGAACGCGTTCTGGAGATCGACGAGCAGCAGAAGCGTGTTGACGTGCTCGGCCATGAAACCCTCATCTTGTTAGGGTTGCTGTGGGTGTGAGGCGTGAATTCAATGATTTGCTATAAGCATAGGACATTAAAGGCGAGCGCTGTAAAGGCCTCGGGCAGTCAAACCCTGTTGTGTCGCGCCCCGCAACGACGTCTCTGATGACACACGCTACAGATCACGATTGACAGTCTCTTCGGGCCATCGGCCTATGTCGGCCTGGGGCGTTTTCAAAGGGGTTGTATTATGGCTGGCCGTGTTCTTGTCGTCGGTGCGGGGCCCGTGGGGCTGACCATGGCCACCGAGCTCGCGCGATACAATGTTCCCGTCCGCCTGATCGATAGAATGACAGCTCGCAGTGACAAGTCCAGGGCGGTCGTGCTCTGGAGCCGAACCTTGGAGCTTCTGGACAGGGCAGGTGTCACGGACGATCTGCTGGCGATCGGCAACAAGGTCACCGCCGCCAATATACTCGCCGGCAGCCAACGGATCGGACGTATCGGCTTCGACGAGGTGCAGTCACCTTATCCGTTTGCATTGATGGTGCCCCAATGCGACACGGAAGCCGTTCTGGAGCGTCATCTTGAAGCGTACGGCGTGAAGTCGGAGCTCGGTATGGAACTCCTCGATTTTACCCAGGATGCTGACGGCGTGTCCGCCGTGATACGCGCGGCCGACGGACAGGAGGAAACCGAGCGCTTTCAATGGCTCGTCGCCTGCGATGGAGCCCACAGCACCGTCAGGCATCGGCTTGGCCTCACGTTCGGCGGCGACACGATGGATGAAGACTGGACGCTGGGAGATTTCCACGTGTCAGGGGCGCCATTTCCGCCGTCGGAACTCGCGACGTGCTGGCACGAGGACGGGGTCATCGTCTTCCTGCCGATAAGTTCCAACCGCTACCGCGTCATCGCCAGCCTCGGGCCGTCCACCGATGAGGCCCCCGTTCCGCTGGCGCGCGAGGAGTTCCAGGCGCTGGTCGATCGCCGGGGGCCGGGTGGATTTGTGCTGACGGACACGATCTGGACGACAGCTTTTCGCATCAACGAGCGGCAGGTCGCGGATTATCGGTCCGGCCGAATTTTCCTGGCGGGTGACGCGGCGCACGTCCACAGCCCCGCCGGCGGCCAGGGCATGAACACGGGTATGCAGGATGCATTCAATCTGGCCTGGAAACTGGGGATGGTCTGTCATGGCCTTTCGACAGCGCCAGCTTTGCTCGACAGCTACAGCGTCGAGCGAAAGGCTGTCGGCGCCTCCGTGATCCAGTCATCGGGCCGGATGACGAAGATGTCCATTCTGCACAGCCATGCCGCCCAGAGCCTTCGTAACCTGGTTGCCCATGCCGTCATGGGTCTCTCGTCAGTCCGCCGGGCCATGGTGGAGTCCATGGCTGAAGTCTCTGTCGGGTATCCGCAAAGCCCGCTCAATGGGCCTGCTTCGGGCGATGGCCTCGCTGTCGGGGTTCGGGCGCGGCCTGTTGCCGGCGAACTGCCTTATGGCGCTGGTGATCGACCGCTCTTCAGCCTGCGGGCCGCGCCTGGCAGGGCAGGGGAGATCGCCGCGCGCTATCCGCAGCTGATCGAGGCGCGGATCCGGCCGGCCGCACCCATCGACGGCATCGAACTGATCCGACCGGACGGCTATGTCGCCGCATCCGCGTCGTCCGGCAATTGGGAAGACATTGTTGCCTATCTCGATGACCTCGACAAACCTGCGATAGGGGCCTCTTCGTTTATCTGAGCGGACTGAATATGGAGCGCTCTGGCCGAGACGCCCGTGGCTCGCTTGAGCGGGGGGAGGAGAGCCATAATGACGAGCGAATTCCTGCCTGGTTTCGCGACGCAAGAGATCGAGACGACGGGCGCGCGCATCCACTTGGCGACAGGCGGTAGCGGGCCGCCCTTGCTGATGCTGCATGGTCATCCTCAGACGCACCTGACCTGGCACAAGATCGCGCCTCACCTTGCGGAGCACTTCACGGTGGTGTTGCCGGACCTGCGCGGCTATGGCGATAGCAGCAAGCCGGAAGGCGGGCCGCGCCACGTCAACTACAGCAAGCGCGAGATGGCCGCTGATCAGATCGAGGTGATGCGTGCCTTAGGCTTCCCGCGATTCGATCTCGTCGGCCACGATCGTGGCGGGCGCGTGGCCCACCGGATGGCGCTCGACTGGCCGGAGGCCGTCCAACGGATCGCAGTCTTCGACATCGCGCCGACTTTGACCATGTACGAGCGCACGAACCAGGAGTTCGCGACACGCTATTTCTGGTGGTTTTTCCTGATCCAGCCCGCTCCGCTGCCAGAGCGCATGATCGAGGCTGACCCCGCATTCTTTCTGCGGCGGCACATTGAGGGGCAGATCAAGGTTCCGGGCGCGACGAGCGAGGCGCTCATCGCCGAGTATCTGCGTTGCTACCAGGATCCCGCGACCCGCCATGCCATTTGCGAGGACTACCGGGCCGCCGCCACGATCGATCTCGATCACGATCGGGCTGACGGGGATCGGCGTATTCGGGCGCCGCTTCTCGCGCTCTGGGGCGCCCAGGGTACGGTCGGGCAGCTCTATGATGTTCTGGACACGTGGCGCGAGAAGGCGGATGACGTCCGGGGCCGCGCCATCGATTGCGGCCACTCTCCGCAGGAAGAAGCGCCGGAAGATACACTCCGCGAATTGATGACGTTTCTCGCGTCCTAGGCGGCGTCCCGCAGCCGTGGGCTCCGTCAATCGAGACCTTGGTGAAGCATCGATCTGGCACGCGCGCCGTCATCGATCATCTTCGCGGATCATGGTCGCCGCCTTCTCGGCGATCATCAAGGTGGGTGAATTCGTGTTGCCGCTCGTGATGAACGGCATGACCGAGGCGTCCGCCACGCGCAGCCCAGACAAACCGCGAACACGCAGCCTGTCGTCCACGACCGCCATCGGATCGTCATCCGCCCCCATCTTGGCGGTGCCCACCGGGTGGAAAATGGTGGTGCCGATCTGCCGGGCGGCGTCAAGCAGGGCGTCGTCCGTCGCGGCTGCGGGGCCGGGCCGATACTCCTCGGGATGGTATCGCTGCAAGGCAGGCATCGACACGATGTGACGGACGACCTTGAGCGAGTCGATG
This sequence comes from Chelatococcus sp. HY11, assembly GCF_018398335.1. Classification (NCBI taxonomy): domain Bacteria; kingdom Pseudomonadati; phylum Pseudomonadota; class Alphaproteobacteria; order Hyphomicrobiales; family Chelatococcaceae; genus Chelatococcus; species Chelatococcus sp. HY11. The sequence goes on along the minus strand of NZ_JAHBRX010000002.1, from coordinate 626,934 downwards.
GCGACGCGTTCGTCCTCCTTGGTCGTCAGGGAATTCAGGCGGATCGCCGGCTGGACCCAAGGGTCCGGGGAGGCGAGCCGCACACTGCCCCGGCTCGTCGGGCGCAAGTTGCAGACACTCGCGGTGAATGCCGGGAAAGCATGGGGCATCTCGCCGAACTTGTCGAGTGACAGGGGCTGGACGTGAAACTGAATGTTGGGCGTTGCCTGGTCGGGCGAAGATCGCGTGAAGGCGCCGAGCTGAGACGGCGCCATCGTCAGTGCGCCGCGCCGGAACAGGGCGTATTCGAGGGCCATCGTTCCCTTGCGAAGCAGAGAGCCATAGTCCTCGTTTAGCGTGCGGATGCCTTTGACGCGATAGATCGGCCGGAGCTGGAGATGATCCTGCAGATTTTCCCCAACGCCCGGCACGTTGCGTGTCACGGAAATACCGAGAGCACTGAGGCGTTCGGCGTCACCAATCCCGGATAGCTGCAGGATCTGGGGCGAACCTACCGCGCCGGCGCACAGAATGACTTCGGCGCGGGCGTGCACACGCTTGCGCTCGCCACCCTGGATGAAGTCGACACCCGTTACCCGCCCATCCTCCACGACGAGTTGCGCAACATGCGCCTGCGTCTCGAGCTTAAGCCCGGGACGCTTCAACACGGGTTTCAGGAAGCCCCGCGCGGCGGACCAGCGACGACCCTGCTTCTGGTTGACGTGAAAATACGCGACACCTTCGTTGCTGCCGGTATTGAAGTCGTTGGTGCGCGGAATGCCAGCCTCGACCGCGGCCTCCATAAAGGCATCAAGCAGATCCCAGCGCACCCGTGGCGCCTCGACGCGCCACTCTCCATCCACCCCATGGTGCTCGCCCGCGCCGAGGAAGTGATCGAGATGGCGGCGGAAGAGTGGACGGACATCCTCCCAGCCCCAGCCCTTGAGGCCGAGGTCGCGCCACCGGTCGTAGTCCTGCCGCTGGCCGCGCATGTAGATCATGGCATTGATGGCCGAACAGCCGCCAATCACCTTGCCGCGGGGATAGTTGAGGACACGGTCGTTCAGCCCAGTCTCGGCCTCTGTCGTGAACATCCAGTCGGCGCGGGGATTGCCGATGGCGTAGAGATATCCGACGGGCACGTGAAACCAGATCCAGTTGTCGCGCCCGCCCGCCTCCAGAAGACAAACGCTGCGTCCGGGATCGGCCGACAGCCTGTTGGCCATGAGGCAGCCGGCTGTGCCGGCCCCGACAACCACATAGTCAAATGTTCCCGCGTCGATCATCCCGTCTCCCCCGTGACCTCATTATTGCGAACGCAAGGCGCTGATTGCCGAGAACATGGGCCACTCTCTTACTAGGTCTGAAAATAGGCCGATGGAATGGGCAAATGTGCCATCCGTGTGAGGCAAGAGGCCAGATGCGCCGGCCTTGATCGTGGCGTAGCGACCTTGGCTTCCGCCTTCCAGTCGATCGGGCACGCGGTGACGCAAGCCGCTGGCTGAAGCTCGGTCCGGCGACGATCGGATGCCGGGAGCGGCGGCATGAGGCGGCTCCGGCCAGCGCTCCGTTCACGGGAGGGTGATTCGAAGCTGGGTGCTCTGGCGGCTTATGAGGTCTCGGGCGGAATTTGGTCGATGAAGCGCGCCCGCACATGCGCCGGCGGGACAAGACAGGTTTCACGCCGCCCCAACAGGCGATAGCGATTGCGAGCGATCCAGCGATAGATGGCATCGCGTAGAGGACGCGGTATGACGCGCAGTGCTCGAAGCCATCGCCAGGGGCGGGGGAGGCGCCTGATGATTGCGATCGCCGCGTCGCTCTTTTCCAGGGCGCGTCCCTTATCGAAAAACAGAAACGTGGACGGATCGAGCGGATCACTACCGAAGCGCGCGCTCAAATATTGCCCGTAGGGCGATTGGATCGCTGTGAAGCGGATGGCGCCGCTGGTGTCGAAGCGAAGCAGTAACTGCACCTGCGCCGAGCAGAAGTTGCACACGCCATCGAACACCATCAAGCCGTCTGGCGCTTCCACGCAGCCCGGAATCGCACCGCGCTGCGCATCGATCGTCGGGTGGTGGACCGTCATCGTCCTGCCTCTGCAGTGCATTGCCGTGAAGCACAAGCCTAGTCCATCCGGCGCTCGGGCCCAACGCCGGTGCGGCGCTGTGGACTTGCTCCGCTGAAAACGAACGAGCAAATTCACCCAACTTGGCTGGAACCAGATAATTGCAGCTAAGTTGGATTTGTTCTGGCGACGGTCGTCGGCCGACTTTCCCGATTGACGGCCTTTCCGTCGACCTGAAGTTTGGAGGTTCTTCATGAGTGTCGGCTTGCTGGCTCTTCTCGACGATATTGCCGCGCTGGCCAAGGTTGCGGCGGCATCGCTCGACGATGTGGCCAGCCAGGCGGCGAAGGCCGGTGCCAAGGCTGCCGGTGTCGTCATCGATGACGCGGCGGTCACGCCGCGCTATGTCACAGGTTTTTCCGCCGCGCGCGAACTGCCTATCATCGGTCGGATCGCACTCGGCTCCTTGAAGAACAAGCTTCTGTTCCTATTGCCGGCCGCCCTGGCGTTGAGCCTCCTGGCGCCTCAGGTCATCATGCCCCTCCTTATGCTTGGAGGGCTTTATCTTTGCTACGAAGGCGCTGAGAAGATCTACGGGCTCATCTCGCCCCATGCTGCGCACGCACATGAGGCTGACGTGGAGCCGATCGGGATCGACGCTCAGTCCTTCGAGGATCAAAAGGTCTCGGGCGCGATCCGGACCGATTTCATCCTGTCCGCCGAAATCATGACCATCACCCTGGGCTCTGTTCCCGATGCGGGTTTCATGACCCAGGCACTGGTGCTGGCCGTTGTTGGCGTGGCCATCACGGTGGCGGTGTACGGGGCGGTTGCGCTGATCGTGAAGGCCGATGATATCGGCCTCATGCTCGCGCGGGTGTCGTCCCAGTCGCCCATTGGCATCGTGTCGCGCGTGATCGGCCGGGCTCTTGTTCAGGGCATGCCACATTTCCTGAGGGCGCTGGGCATCGTCGGCACGGCGGCCATGGTCTGGGTCGGCGGCGGCATCATTCTCCACGGCTTCGAGGGTTATGGCTACGGGTGGCTGAGCCATCTGTTGCACGACGCCGGGGATGAGGCTTCGCTTATGCTTCCGTCCATCGGCACCCTTGTCTCATGGCTGGTGCAGGCGGCAGGCGCGGGTCTGGCCGGTCTCGTCATCGGGGCGATTGCTATTCCGGCAATGAGCTATTGCGTCTCGCCGGTCTGGCGTTGGATCAAGTCGCGCGTCCGTCCAATCCGCCCGGCGTGATAGCCGTCGAAACGTGCAGTCGCGCCACCGGGGAATAGGGCGAAGACCTAGTCAGATATGGCTCAAGACCTGTGCGGGAGAGGCCAATCTGATGGGCGGGCGTTGCCCTTACGCCTTGGCGTTCTCGGCGACGGCCTCGTCGATCCAGCGCAGCGCGCGCACCACGGCGAAGAGCGGGGTTGTTGCCCCAAGCGTGACCTCCACCGCGTGCTTGACGTTCGCGATCGGGGTGCCGCGGTTGAGCATCCGTGTCACATGGATTTTCAGCGGCTCCTCGAAACCTGCCTGCGCGAAGCTCGCGATCACGATGTACTCGCAGGTCTCATAGTCGAGAGGGCCCGTCGCGATGGCCTGGCGCATCGCCTTGAAGCTGTCGCCGACTTCCGGATGATAATCCTGCAAATAGGTCGAGGGGATACGGTCGAGATCGATGGCCATTGGCGTTGGTCCTTTGTTGATCTAGCGGGCTCTTCCGCGAGCAAGGCGCAAGGCTGTGACGACGACGATCGCGTTGATCAGCGTCATAGTCATCGCGAGCGCTGCGATCTGCGGGAAGGATCCGTTCTGCCAGAAGTCGAGAATGACTTGCCCGACCACGGGATTGGTCGTGCCGGCGAGAAGGGCGGAGGCGGTCAGTTCGCCCGACATCTGCACGAACAGAATGACCCAGCCGGCACCGAGGCTCGGCAGCATCAAGGGCAACAGGATGCGGCGGAAGGTGCGGCCCTGGGAGGCGCGGAAGACCTGTGAGGCCTCCAGGAGCTCGCGACCGACCTGATCGACGGCGGCCGCCGCCGAGCGCATGGCCTGCGGCATGTTCATGACGAGATAGGCGAGGATGAGGATCAGGAAGCCGCCGCTCAGGTTGAGCCAGCCGCTGGAGAAGCAGAGCACGAAGCCGACACCGATGACGACATGCGGGATGCCGGCAGGCGTGGCGGTGATGATGTCAACGGCACGGCCGAACCAGCGTCGCTCGGACTTGGCGGTGACGACCAGAACCGCCGCGATGAGCATGCCTATGGTGCCGCCAACGATGCCGAGCACCACGCTGTTGAACAGCGCGCGACGGGTGATATCGTTCTCGACGAGCACGGTCACGTAGTTCTGCAGATCGAGCACCGAGAAGTTGATGCGCGCCGACCAAAAGGGCTGCAGAGACACGATCGCGAGGCCGACGACCGGCAGCACGGCCGCCGCCAGCAGATAGATGATCATGACGGCGCGCGCCACGAACCGCCACGGGCCAAGCTTGGTCGTTGCCGCCCGCAGGCCCTTGCCGCCGATCGTGGCGGCGCGGTTCAAGCTGGCGATCCACGCCTGCAGCAACAGGGCTGACTGCACCACGAAGGTGAGGAACAGTCCGAGCAATATCGCGAGGTCGGTACGTGGCGGGTAGGTGTAGATGAGCCGGTAGATCTTGACGGACAGCAACTCGATATGCGCGCCCGAGCCGATCACCACCGGCACGGAGAAGATCGCAAACCCCATCATGATAAGAAGAAGTACGGACGCCATCAACGCCGGGCGAATGGCGGGCAGCGTCACCCGTCGCAAGGTGGTGAAGGCGCCGGCACGGCAGAGGCGCGAGGCTTCCTCGAGATGCGGATCGAGATTTTGCAGCGCCGCCGATACCGTCAGATAGACGTAGGGCACCATGTAGAGCGCCATGATCGCTACGAAGCCGCCGAAGGAATAGATGTTGACCGGCCCGGTCCGCATCGGCATGCCGACGAAGGCGAGCCCGTCGCGAAGCAGGCCGTTGACGATGCCGGCCTGCGGCGCCAGTAGCATCACCCAGCCGGCGACGCCGGCGATCTGTGGAACAAGCAACGGCACCAGCGGCAGCAGGCCGCCGATCCAGCCCGTGGAGGCGTCCGTTCGCTCATTCAGCCAGGCGAAGGTCGCGCCCACGACGAGCGCGAGCGTGCCGCTGAGCCCAACGACGACGAGGGTATTGACGAGCACCGGCACGAAGCCCGTGTCCGCGAGCGCCTTGAGGATCCCTTCGTCGCCGGCCGAGGTTGGCGAAAAGAAAGCGCGCAGGATCATCGTGCCGATGGGATAGATGATCAAGGCGCATAGCAACGCGGCCAGGAGCAAGGCGAGCGTGCGGAGCGAAATCAGGCGGCCGGCCAGGCTGTGGCCTGCGGGGGCGGCGTCCGTGGCGCGAGCGGGAGGGGTTGCGCGTCCGTGCATCATGCGCTCCGGCGCTCGGGGGCAGCGAACCTGGGGCCTGTGACGATCATCATTCTGTCCTAAGCCACCTGTGCACGCGGGAAGATGCCCACATGCATCGGCGAAATGCCGACCGCCACGGTCTCGCCGTCGGCAATTTCGCTGGATTGCGTGCTACGCAGCACGAAGTGCTGGTCTCCGGCCGCCAGCGCATATTCAAGATAGAGGCCGAGATACATGGTGCTGTCGACCGTCATCGCGAACCGGTTGCTCGCGCTTGCTGGCGGGTTGAAGACAAGACGCTCTGGCCTCATCAGAAGGTCGACCGCCTGACCCACCGTAAAGGCGTTGGCTGTAGTGGCGCTGATCGGGCCGAGCGCCGTCTCGACGACGACCATGTTTCCCGTCACAGTCTTGACCTTGCCCTCCAATGCGTTGGTGGCACCGGTAAAGGCCGCGACATAACGCGAATGGGGCGCTTCATAGATGTCCCGCGGCAAACCGACCTGCGCGATGCGGCCGACTTCCATGACGACGATGCGATGGGCGAGCGCCAGGGCCTCGGTCTGGTCATGGGTGACATAAAGCGCGCTGAAGCCGAGGCGCTTCTGCAGGGCGACGAGTTCCAGGCGAAGCTGCTCGCGAACCTTCGCGTCGATGTTCGACAGCGGCTCGTCGAACAGAATGGTGCCCTCGTTGCCTGCGACAGCGCGCGCCAGCGCGATGCGCTGCTGTTGTCCGCCCGAGAGCTGGCCGGGAAAGCGGGCGGCGAGGTGGCCGCAGCCTACGATATCGAGCACGGCCGCGACGCGCGTCCTGATCTCTGCCTTGGCGACGCCCGTGTTCACCAGCGGATAGGCGACATTGTCGAACACCGTCATATGCGGCCACAGCGCATAGGACTGAAAGACCATGCTGATCGGGCGGTGTTCCGGCGCCACAGAGATGCGGTGGGCCGACGAGAAGACGATCTTGCCGTCGATCTCGATCTCCCCGGAGTCGGGCGTCTCCAGACCGGCGACGCAGCGCAGCAGGGTCGTCTTGCCACAACCGCTCGGTCCAAGAAGCACGAGCTTCTCGCCGGCATTCACTTCGATCGAAACATTGTCCAGCGCCAGCACCGCCCCGCGGCCAGTGCCGTAGTGCTTCACCAGATTGCTCACGCGGATGCGTGGCCGGCTCGTTTGGTTCATCGCATTCGCTACGCGCGCGCTGTCGGCGCTCCGCGCCCCTTGCTATCCGGCGCTCGCGATCAGTCAGCGGGAGAACTGAACGTTCTCCCCTGATCACGAAGCGCCCCTGACACGAAGCCGGTCGGGCAGGTTTGCGACCTGCGTGACCGGCAGCGTTTCCAATGACTGACTAGGTGAGCCCCAGCAAAGCGGCGAGTTCGGCGCGCTTGGCTGCAGCCTGGCGATAACGGCCGCGCTGATATTGCGGCGAGAGGGTGAGGGCGCCTGGAATGTCCGGCAGGGGCGATGCCGCGATATCGCGGCAATAGCGCTCCTGGCCATCGCGGGTGAGCAGGAAGTTGGCGAGCAGGCGGGCCGCGTTGGGATGCGGGGCCTTGGCCACGACACCCATCATCGTTTCCTGGCCGCTGGTCATGGCCGGGGAGAAGTCGATGACCGGCGCTTTCTTCTCCATCATCAGCATGGTGGCCTGATGCAGCGCCGGCGCCAGGATCATCGCCTCTCCGGCGGCCAGCATCTGGATGCCGGGCAGGATGGATTCGACGAAGCGCGGCTGCTGGTTCTTGAGGCCCGTGAGGAACTCGGGGCCGTAGGCATCGAACATGGTATAGGCCCAGTCGGCGACCTCCATGTTGTTGCGCGGGTCGCTCAGGATCATCTGACCCTTCCAGCGCGGGTCGAGCATCGCCTTCCAGTCCTTGGGATAGTCCTTGGCATCCACAAGGTCGGTGTTCGACACAATGGTATGGGGGGAGATCCCGATGAGCGCCCAATGCTCCGTGAGATAGTCCTTGGGGAAGGCCGACCACGCCGGGAGATCAGCGGGCTTTGCTAGCCAGCCCGCTTTCGCGGCATCCTCGAAGGCAAGGGGGTCGGCCATCTGGATCACGTCGGCGACGATGTTGCCCGCCTGCATCTCGCTCGCGAAGCGCTGCGCCATCTGGCCGGTCGCAAGGCGCAGCACATTGATCTTGATGCCGGGGTACAGCTCCGAGAACCGATCCGTGACGCGTTTTGTGATCGGCGCCTGGGCGGTCGCGTAGTAGGTGAGCGTCCCCTCCTTCTTGGCGGCCTCGTACAGCGCCTTCGTATCCTCTGGCGCCTGCGCGAAAGCCGTGCGCGCGCCCGCGAAGGCGAGTGCGCCCATCGCGGCGGTGCCTTGCAGAAGATTACGGCGGGTCATAGTCAACATTGTTATTCCCCTGTTCTTGTGATTGTCCGTCATTGAGCTGATCCGACGCGATCTTTCGACTGGTGTTTGATTTCGAGGTTCATCTCAGTTTGATATCGAGCGTCGCGAGAACGCTGAAATCAAAACCATGGTAGCGCATCAAGCCTTCGCAAACTTATTGCGTGGGCGTGCGAGGCCGAGATGATCCCGCAGCGTATTGCCCTCGTAGGCATTACGGTAGATGCCACGGCGCTGCAATTCCGGGACCACGAGGTCGACGAAGCTGTCGATGGTTCCGGGTAGATAGGGTGGAATGACGACGAAGCCGTCGGCCGCCTCTTCCTTGATCCAGTGCTCGAGGACATCGGCGATATGCGCCGGTGTTCCGCGCAGGACCCAGTGGCCGCGCGATCCCGCCGCGTGTTGGTAGAGCTGGCGGATCGACATGTTCTCCCGCTTGGCAAGCTCGGTGAGGTTCTTCAAGCGGCCCTTGCCGGCGTTGGTCTCGGTGAGGTCGGGCATCGGCCCGTCGAGAGGATATTGGGACAGGTCCACGCCGCCGAGGAGTTCGCGCAGCAAGGCGAGACCGACTTCCGGGAGAATCAGGGACTGCATCTTCTGGAAGTTTTCGTCCGCCTCCTCCTGCGTGCGGCCAACGAAGGGCACCACACCGGGCATGATCTTGATTTCATCGCGCTCGCGGCCGAACTTGCCCATCCGTCCCTTGAGGTCGGCGTAGAACTCCTTGCCGTTCTCAAGCGTCAGCTGCTGCGTGAAGACGATGTCGGCGGTCTCCGCGGCAAGTTCCTTGCCAGGCTCGGAAGAGCCGGCCTGGGCGATGACGGGCTGGCCCTGTGGCGGGCGGTTCACATTGAGCGGGCCGCGAACCGAGAACAGTGGCCCCTTGTGATCGAGCAGATGCAGCTTCTCCCTCCGGAAGAACTGCCCGGTTTCCTTGTTGTAGAGGAAGGCGTCGTCCTCCCAGCTGTCCCAAAGTCCGCGCACGATCTTGGCGACCTCTTCCGCGCGCTCGTAGCGCTGGGCGTGGTCGACATGGGCATCGCGGCTGAAGTTGAAGGCTTCGGCCTGGTTCGCGGATGTTATGAGGTTCCAGCCGGCGCGACCGGCGCTGAGATGGTCGAGCGTCGCCATCTTGCGGGCGATATGGAAGGGCTCGTTATAGGTGGTTGTGATGCTCGCCACGAGGCCGATCTTGTCGGTGACAGCCGCCAGGGAGGACAGCAGCGTCGTTGGCTCCATCTGATAGAAGGGGGCCATCTTCGTCATGATGTCGAAGTCATGGGCGTGGTGAACGGCGGCGCTGTCGGCGAGGAAGACGAGGTCGAACAGCCCCCGCTCGGCGGTCTTCGTGATATCAGCGTAAGGCGCGAATGTCGAAGCGAGGTCGGGGCGCGCGTCAGGGTGGCGCCAGGCCGCGATGTGGAAGCCGATGCTGTTGAGCAGGAGGCCGAGCTTCATCTGGTTTGTCTTGGCCATGGGCTTGTCCTTTCGTTGTCGCAGGGCGACAGGCCCCTCAGGGGGCTAGGAAACGGAGAGTTTCGCGGATGAACAGATCAGGTGCCGCGTCGATGGCGTTGTGCTGCTGGCCTGCGAGCGACACTGTCTGGTTGTTGGGCAACGTCTGCGCCAGCAGGGCTGTCGAACTTTGGTAACGCGGCGGGCTCTCGGCACCGACCATCACAAGTGTAGGAATGGTAAGCTGGGCGAAGCGTTGTGCATCGAAGCGGTAGCGGCGCGTGGCCATGATTTCACGCGGCAGGGTCGGTGCCACGGCCGTGCGCGCGGGCCAGTCGTCTCGCGTTGTCATGCGGCCGATCAGCGTCTCGGGCATGCCAATCACTGACCGATAAAAATAGAGGAGAGCGCCGGAATTGTCGCCCGAGGCTACCAAGGCCGAAAGGCGTTCGACGGGGCCCTCGTCGTGCGATTCAGGAGCTGCTTCCGTCGGAATCGGCGGTTCGTAGACAACGAGCCGGCTTATCGCTGGCGTGAGCAGCGCGGCCTCCAGGGCGCATATCGCCCCATAGGAATGGGCGACGACAGTGATGCCGCTGCCAGTCTGCTGGCTGATGGCGTCCGCAACCGCGGCCACATCCGCGAATTCGAGCGCCATGCTATGAACGCCCGGCGCATCGCCGCTCGCGCCACGGCCACGCCTGTCCATCAGGTATAGGGCGAAATGGGTGCTCAGCGCTGGCAAGACGGGAGCCCATCGGCCGCGCGTCGATGTGGTACCATGGACCGCAAGAACGGGCTTGCCCTGACCGACCCGCTCGACCGCGAGCGAGATGCCGTCCGGAGATTGAACCTTGAGCAGATCAGCAGTCATCAGCGCCACTCACAAATCGGGTTCGCGAGGTCACCCCCGCATCGGCAGTTCCTTGATGTCATATCGATGGACGATGGCGCGATCCAGCACGGGGTCGATCAGCGCAACTTCCATGCGCGGGGAGGGCCGGATGCCACCAATCGCCGCCAATGTACCGCCGAAGAGGACATCGCCATCGGCGAGCGCGCCGTCACTGTCCGCGAGCTGGGCAAGAAGCGCCTCCGGATGAAGCATCTTGGCGATGCCACCTTCCTGGTAGATCACATCTTTTCCGTCTTCACGGATGATGGAGCGCAGCAGCAGCTGGTCCCAGTGCGACGCGACCTCTTCATAGGGCCAGAAGGTCCGGCCGACAGGCTTGTCGCACATCTGCTTGGAGACCGTGATCGAATAGACTTCAACGCGGCGATCGGTGTGGTCTGACCCTACTCCGACATAGAGTTGGCCGGCGTGGCGAAGGAGGATGAACTCGACTTCACCACTGGAGTCAGGCCCGGAAGCCTCGATATGTGAGGCTGACGTCAGGCGCGAGGCCGCCATGCGATAGAAGATCGGCGTTGAGGCGGGCGGCGTGACGCCAAGCGCCTCCAACTCGCGGATGTGGTGAAGCATGGCGGCTTTGTCTCGGCCCGTCCAGCCGGCGATGATCAATGACGACACAGGTACTCGCAGGGCTGCGCGGCCCCGCTGGGAATGAATCTCGATGTCGAGGGGTACGTTCACGCCCATCGTTTGCTCCGCCGGAAATGCTTTCAGTTTTTATCCCTCATGTTTTCGCAGGCGGCAAGACTAAAATGCTTGTGAAACATCACAATAATTTCTACGCTTTTCAGCGTGGAATTTGTCTGCTTTAGTGCAAGGGCTGGGGGACGCGCGCGTGGTGCCGCTCGGCGGTCGGGGTCTGTTCTGCGTGCGGAGTTGTCACGGCCCGCCGGAGCCTGCCGCGCACGCGTTGAAGCCGTGAACACAGACCGCGTAGTCGAGGAAAGTGATGTCGATGCAGGGTGATGATCGGGTTCTGATCGTGGGGGCGGGGCCGGTTGGCCTGACCGCGGCGGCCAACCTCGTGCGCCAAAACATTCCAGTGACCGTCTTCGAGGCGTCCAACGATCTTAGCCGACAATCGCGCGCGTCGACCTTTCACCCGCCGACACTCGACATGCTCGACGACCTCGGCTTTGCGGAGGCCCTCATCGCGCAGGGGCTGGTTGCGCCAACGGTACAGTATCGGACGAAGGCGGATGGCATTCTGGGCGCCTTCGATTTCGGCGCCATCGCCGATCTCACCCGGCATCCCTACCGCTTGCAGGCGGAGCAGTTCAAGCTGACGCGCATCATCTTCGAGGCGCTGAAGGAGAACCCGTTGTTCTCCGTCGAGTTCGGCAAGCCGGTCGCCGCATTGTCCCAGGACGCCGATGGCGTGAGCGTCGACATAGGCGGCGGCAGCCCGGAGGTGAGACGGGGGCGTTGGCTCATCGGCGCCGATGGCGCTCGTTCAGTCGTGCGGCGCGGCCTCGACATCGACTTCGAGGGCTTTACGTGGCCCGAGCGCTTTCTGGTCGTCACCACCGCTTTTGACTTCGATGCTCTCATTCCGAATCTGGCGTCGGTCACCTATGTCGCCGATCCCGAACGCTGGCATTTTCTGCTCCGCATCCCCGGCGCATGGCGCGTCATGGTGCCTGTGGAGGCGGACGTGGCCGACGAAGTTGCCAGCAGCGAAGCCTACGCGCGGATTGCGATGACGAGCGTGCTTCCGGTTGATGCCATTTACGACATCCAGCACATCACGCTTTACCGTGTTCATCAACGCGTGGCGAAGAGCTTCCGGAAGGGGCGCGCCTTCCTCGTCGGGGACGCCGCGCATGTGAACAATCCGCTCGGCGGCATGGGCATGAATGGCGGCATTCACGACGCCATCAATCTCACGGGCCGGCTCGTCGAGGTCATCAACAATGGTGCACCCGAGAGTGAGCTTAATCGCTATGATCTGCAGCGGCGGTTGGTTACGCTGGAGTATGTGCAAACAGCGACGATCAAGAACAAGCGTGATCTCGAAGCGCGCGACGAACAGGATCGCCAGCGTTTCCGCGATGAATTACGCGCCACGGCCGCCGATCCCGAGAAGACGCGCCAGTTTCTGACGCGTATTTCGATGATCGCGAGTCTGCGGCGGGCCGAGGAATTGGGATGAGCTCAACAGACGTGCAAAACGCCGTGACCTCTACGGCGCACGCCCGCAAACGCCCGCAGTCGCTGCGTGACAAAGCCTATGAGCTGATCAAATGGCGCATCCTGACCTGCGCCTACCGGCCCGGCGAGCTGATCAATGAGGCCCAGGTGGCGCAAGCTACCGGCCTCGGGCGCACGCCGGTCCATCAGGCTTTCGATCGCCTGAGCGTGGAGGGGCTCGTCGACATCATGCCTCGCAAGGGCATGGTCGTGCGCCATGTCAGCCTCGGGGAGATGATGCAGCTCGTGCCAGTGCGCACGGCCAATGAGGCTCTGTGCGCGAGGCTTGCGGCCGAGCACGCCAACAACGGCGAGATAGACCATCTCACGAAGATCCTGGAGGAGGGAGAGCGCGCGACGGCCGAGCGCGACACCGAGCAACTCCTGCTGCTGGATCGGGATTTTCACGCCACGCTCGCGGCCGCAAGCCGTAATGAGGTGCTGCAGGACCTCCTCGGCAAGCTGCACGAGCGATGCCTGCGCTTCTGGTTCCTCTCGCTGACCGCCCAGACCCAACGGGAGGCCGTGCAGCGCGAACATGCCGACATCGTCGCAGCGTTACGCGCGCGCGATCCCGACCGCGCGGAGACGGCTGTGCGCGCGCATGTGGCTTCCTTTCATTCGAGCGTGTCGCGGCTCATCTGAGCCAGGACGCGCGCGCATCACCCATCCTTCTGGAGATTGTTGGCCATGGCCGTGAACAAGTTGCACGATGAATTCAGGACGGTGGATCTGTCGACGGGATGGGAGGTGCCACCCGGCTATCCCTCCGGCATCCAGCAGAAGATCCTCTCAGGGGCTCTGGACGAGGCGGGCAAGCGGGGCACGCGCACACGTCTCCTGCGCTTCGATCCCGGTGTGTTCACAACGGCCCCTTTCGTGCACGACTATTGGGAAGAGGTCTATCTCATGACGGGCGACCTCACCGTCGGCAATGATGCCGAAGGCAAAGGCGGCGAGCAATTTCCGCCACACACCTATGCCGTGCGTCCGCCGGGAGCCTTCCATGGCCCCTTCAAGTCGGAAAGCGGCTGCATGCTGCTGGAAATCCACTACTTCGATCCGGTCTGAGACAGGACTGAGCGATGAATACCGCACCTTCCCTCATGCAGTTGAGTACCGATCTCGCCGCGGGCCGTACGACCAGCGAGACACTTGTCGAGGATTGTCTGGCGCGGATCGCCGATCCGGCCGGGGAGGGCGCGCGGGCGTTCATCGCCGTCGCACCGGATAAAGCGCGCGCCGTGGCGCGGGCGATGGATCTGCTGCGCGGCGCCGGCGCGGCGCCATCGCCCTTCGCCGGCATTCCGATCTCGGTGAAGGATCTCTTCGACATGACGGGCGAGGTCACGACGGCCGGGTCGCGCGTGCTCGCGGATGCGCCACCCGCGACCCGTGACGCGCCGGCCATCGCGCGGTTACGTCGGGCCGGCTTCGTCGTGATCGGTCGCACGAACATGACTGAGTTCGCCTATTCCGGCCTCGGTCTCAACCCGCATTATGGCACGCCGCGATCGGTGTGGCGGCGCGCGGAGGAGCGTATTCCCGGCGGATCGTCCTCCGGCGCTGCCGTTTCTGTCGCGGACGGCATGGCCCATGGCGCGATCGGCACGGATACCGGTGGTTCCTGCCGCATTCCGGCTGCTTTCAACGGCCTCGCCGGATTCAAGCCGACGGCGCGCCGCGTGCCGCTCGAGGGCGCGCTGCCTTTGACAGCAGCCCTTGATTCCATTGGCTCCATCGCACGCACGGTGGCTTGCTGTGCCGCGCTCGATTCGGTGATGGCCGGCGAGCCATTCGCGGCACTGGATCCCGTGTCACTGAAAGGGTTGCGCTTTCTTGTGCCGACAACGGTCGCGCTCGAGGATCTTGATGTCGAGGTGGCGACGGCTTTCGCGTCCGCCTTGCGTCGGTTGTCGGCGGCCGGAGCGCGGATCGAGGAAGCACCATTCCCGGAATTCGACGATGTTGCGACGATCAACGCCAAGGGAGGCTTCACCGCCGCCGATAGCTATGCCTGGCATGCGTCGCTCCTGGAAAAGAGCGAGGCCGGCTATGATCCACGTGTTGCGGTTCGTATCCGTCGTGGCGCGGGCCAGACAGCAGCAGACTACATCCAGCTGATCGCATCGCGCCGGTCACTGATCGAACGCGCGGCACGGCGTCTCGCGACGGTCGACGCCGTGCTGATGCCGAGCGTCGCGATGGTCCCGCCGCGCATAGCCGATCTGGCCGATGACGAAGCCTTCGCGCGCGCCAATCTTCTCAGTCTGCGCAACGCGACGCTGATCAATATGATCGACGGCTGCGCGATTTCGGTGCCTGTCCGCGATGGTGGCACCGATGCGCCCGTCGGCCTGACGATTGCCGGTGCCACGGGCCTTGATCGACGGATCCTGGCGATAGCCGCCGCTGCCGAGGCCGTAGTTTCCCAGGCGCTTGCCTGACCAGGGCACCCATGTTCTGCCAGGGGAAGCCGACAACTTGAGACCAGCCCGATTTTTTTCGGAATCACATTGGGCCGGTCCAGTCTCTCCGTTGTGTCGTGCATTGCCGCCAATGACGATCTCGTCGTTATCTGATGCCGAAGCGCTCAAAATCAACTTCGACTGGGCTGGACAGGCGTTCTTAACAATACTTCCATTTCAACCGTCGCCTTGAGCGAGCAAAGAACTTTCCCCTCACGGTTGTAGTGAGGAGGTTATTTTGCTATTCGGAAACGACGTTCATGGAGACACCCATTGCTATGGGCATGCGTTTGACGGCCGCGATTGTTTGCGCGTTGGTACTTTCGGCATGCACGCCGAATAGGCAGGCTTCCGTTACGGGCGTGCCATCTGCCAAGCAGATAACGCGTAACGGTAATATGCTCGCCCTGCCGGACGGCACCATGGTGACCCCGGACGTCAGTGGAGGCTTCGCACTTCCCAATGGTGCGTATGTTCGCCGTGAATTGAACGGTGAGCTTGTGCTGCCGAATGGTGTACGCTGCGCTCCTAATGCTTCGGGTTATGTTTGCCCCTGACGGGTGACTGTCAGCGTTTTATCAAGGCCACCTCCTGAGACCCTTATCCTCGCGGGACGCGCGTGCGGCCGGTCGCCTTAGGGCGGCATCCTGTTCGATGAATCTGTAAAAATCCCTCGTCTTTCGCTGCATGCCTGCCTAACCCCGGCTTTTACAAAGCGTCACAGGATTCGGCTGGCCGTCGCGGCATGTTCAGATGGCCGCGAAGGCGCTGGCCTGTACGCCGTCCCGGCGTTGGCCTAAGCCCATTCGCGTGGGCAGATTGCCGCGTCGCGAAGAGCGTCCACGCGTGGACACCGCGCGTGGAGCGCAATATTGCAAACCCGGTCGAGATCCCTTAACATATAACATATGCTATAGGTTTAGGTTGGGGAGCTATGTCGCCAAGCCTGGGGAGTGATGATCGTCCGCGATCGAGCCTGACGGAATATGTTTATAACTCGCTTTGTCGCGCGTTGCTGCGGGGAGACTATCCGCCCGGCCATTCGCTGCCTTCCGAGGGGGAGCTCGCGGCGCAGTTCGACGTCAGCAAGGTGGTGATTCGGGCTGCACTCCAGCAACTCGCGGCTTTGGGCGTGGTCGAGATCCGCCAGGGACGGGCCTGCCTGGTGAAGCGCCTCTCGCCTCGGCCACTCGAGTATTTCTTCTCCTTTGCGCTTATGGAGACCGACAACGGGCTCGTGGAAGCCGTCCAGTTGCGCCGCGGTCTGGAGACGTACATTGCCGAGCGGGCTGCCCAGCACATCAAGATGTCCGAGCTGGTGCAGCTGCGACAGGCTCTGAAGACGATGGAGAAGGCGCGGGCTAACCCCGAGGCGTTCGTCGAGGCCGATATAGCCTTCCACATGGCGCTGGTCGACGCGAGTGACAACCGGCTGCTGATGTTCCTGATGCATGCCCTCAAGGGCACCATTCGGGAGACCATACGGATGCTGCACGCGAAGGGTGTGACGCCTGACCGCTCAGCCACGATCGCGCGTCACGCCGCTATCGTTGAAGCCATTGGGTCGGGAGATCCGGCGGCCGCACGCCAGGCGATGTCCGACCACTTCGATGCGAGCGAGGCGAAAACCCTGGCGATGCGACCCAATGGGAAGCCGGCATTGGAGCCAGAGCGGATCATCGAGATGCTGGAGCGCGGCGGGGAGGAACTCGCCAAGAACGACTGAACCATCAGCATGCCGAGCCCCGAATTCGGGGCTCTTTTGATTGCTGATCCCATGATACGCCGCTCAAGCGTTCATTGTGTGCACTCAGCCCATAGGTTCAGTCCAGAGGTTCAGTCCATGAGGATGACCTTGGTTTCAAGGAATTCCGCCAGACCGAACTTCCCGTATTCGCGGCCGTTGCCGGACTGCTTGTAGCCACCGAAGGGAGCCTGCAGGTTCTGTCTCGGGTAATTGGCCGATACCATACCGACCCTGAGGCGGCGCGCCACAGCCCTAACCGCCTCCTGGTCGCGACCCTGCACATAGGCCGCCAGGCCGTAAGGGGAATCATTGGCGATCGCGATCGCCTCGTCGATTGTCTTGTAGGTCTGGACGCTGAGGACCGGGCCGAATACTTCCTCCTTTGCGATGGTCATCGCCGCCGTGACCCGTCCAAAAGCTGTCGGCCGGACGAAGTAGCCCGCATTGAATCCCGGTGGCCGTCCCGGCCCGCCGCAGATGAGTTCGGCGCCTTCCGCCATGGCCTGTTCGATGAAACCTTGCACCCGCGTGAATTGATTCGCATTGGCGACCGGGCCGAGGACCGTTGCCGGATCGGCAGGCTGTCCAATCGGGATTTCCGCAGCCGTCCGGCGAATCAGGGCGACGACGTCTTCATAACGGTCGACTGGAACGAGCATACGCGACGGCGCATTGCAGGACTGCCCGGCGTTGGTGCACATGCTGGTAAAACCACGGGGCACCACGGCCTCGAAATCGGCGTCGGCCATGAGGATGTTGGCGGATTTGCCGCCCAGTTCCTGCGCGACGCGCTTGACGGAGGGAGCAGCGTCAATGGCGACTGAAACGCCCGCGCGCGTCGATCCCGTAAAGGAGATCATGTCGATGTCGGGATGCTGCGCCATCGTACGGCCCACGCCCGGGCCATCGCCGTGCACGAGGTTGAACACGCCGGCGGGAACGCCGGCCTCATGCAGAACCTCGGCGAGAATGACCGCGTTGAGTGGGGCTATCTCGCTCGGCTTGAAGACGACGGTGCATCCCGCGGCGAGGGCGGGCGCGAGCTTGGCGGCAATCTGATTGAGCGGCCAGTTCCATGGTGTGATGAGGGCCGCCACCCCGATGGCCTCGTGGATGACCAGCCCGTTGGCGATACGCTCCTCGAACGCGAAAGCCTCGAGCGCATCGGCAGTGGCGGCGAAATGATCGCCGCCACGCGGCGCCTGAAGCGATCTGGCGAGCGTGATCGGCGTGCCCATCTCCTCCGACAGCACGGCGGCAATCTCGTCCTGGCGGGTGCGATAGACTTCGATGATGCGCCGGAGCATTGCCAGCCGATCAGCCACGCTCGTCGTGGAGAAACCGGCGAAGGCGCCCCGGGCGGCAGCGACCGCCCGGTCCACGTCGGCGGCCGTGCCTGCCGGCACGCGCGCGACCACGCTTTCGCTGGCCGGATTGCGCACGTCGATCCATTCGGCGCCGGTCGGCTCGCACCATTGGCCGTTGATATAATGAAACCGGGCTCTTTCCATCGTTGCCTCCCTAGCTTTTGAGGGCGATGGTGACGAGGAAGGAGCGTGAGAGCCCCTCCGGCAGCTCGATGCGCAGCCGCAGGAAGTGGCCGAATTCGCGTATCCGGGCGAAAGTCAGCCGGTTACCGGCGCCAAGCGCCAGTTCCGTTCCCTCGTCGCACCAGCGGATACCGTCCGGCGAGATCTGGACGAAGGCGGAGCCTCCGGTCTCGCCAGCGTCAAGGCCGCGGGCGAAGAACACCGCCTCGCTGGCCCAGCCGGCCTCATAGGGTTCGGTCACGTCTCCGCTGCTGAAGGGCTCGCCTCGGGTCAGCGTCGCGACAGTGGCATTCAGCATCAGAAATCTCCCGAAAGCAGCACGGAATCGACATAAAGAAAGGCACGCTTGTCCGTGTCGGTCTCAACGAAGAAGCCAATATTGAGCATGCACTCGAGATTGGCCCAGGGATCGAGCCGCATGACACCAAGTCCGGCGGGATCAAATTTCCGATCGTTGAACTGTAGAGACGTAAAACGCATCTCGGCCAGATCGATTCCAGCTTTGAAATACTGCCAGTTCATCTTCGTCGGAAGCTCATTGTAGCAGATTTCCTGATACCCGTCGGGCACGTCCTCCCAGCCTTCGGGATAGAGATGCTGCAGCGAGCGCGTGCGCGAAGAGGATGACACGATCGTGTCGGGCGGGACCTTCTGCTTGAACTGCCATGTCTGGCGCAAGGTGCCGTCGAGGCAATTCAGGAAGCGCACATGCGGCAGCCCGCGATAGCGGTTCGATTGCAGGTCCATGAACATGCCAAAGGAGCGCACGTCCTCGATCGACAGGGTTGCGTCAGAAGCCTCCGGCTTCACCGCGAGATAAGCCTCGAGCTGGATCTCGCCGAGGTGACGGAAGCTCAAGCGCTTGAGCGCGAGATTCATGGTGCCCTTGATCGGGCGTGTCGCGACTTTCATCGAAAAGGCGCCTGAAAGGCCACCATGTGAGCCGCTGTCCCACCCAACAGCTGTCGATAGCATGGGCTGGGTCATGGGCTTGAAGACCGGCAACATCTTGTCGAGCGAATCCTCGTAATTGCCGATCAAACCGATCCAGCCATTGAGGCCATGGTTGAAATCGTCATGGACGAGTATTCGTGGCAAGGGATCAAAGCGATCCAGTCGATGGTCCGTATATCTGTCGATGTGAGGCTGCATTGGAAGGCTCCCCTGAAGAAATGGCACTAGCCCTTGACGGAGCCGGCCATGAGGCCGGCGATCAGGTATTTCTGGAAGATGATGACGAGCGCCAGCACGGGTGCGAGCTGCAGCGTCGCCGCGGCGAAAAGCACCCCCCACTGCGTGCCGGCCACCGAGTCCATGATGTTGGAAACGACCACCGGACCCGTCACCGCATAAGTGCTGGTGAAGATGAAGGCGAATAGATACTCGTTCCAGGCAAAGACGAAGACGAAGATACCGCCTGCGATCATGCCCGTTATCGAAAGCGGCAAGACAATCTTGAGGAAGATCTGGAAGGTGCCGGCACCGTCGACCCGCGCCGCTTCGTCGAGCGTTGTCGGGATCTGGTCGATGAAGGTTTTCATCATCACCGACAGCATGGAAACCCAGAATGTCGAATAGAGTATGATCAGGAGGATGTGAGTATCGCTCAGGTGCAGGGCGTCGGCGATGGGAAACAGCGGGAGCGAGACGACCACCGGAGGCACCAACCTGATCAGGATGGCGAAAAAGGCGCTCGCAGCCAGGATCTTTCCGCGCTGTCGCGAATAAACAAAGCCAGCCAGCGTACTGGTGATCACCGCAAGCGCTGTCGCGCCGATCGCGACGATGAGGCTATTGCCCATGTTTCCGACGAATTGCGGAAATGAAACGAAGAGCTGCGTGTAATTGCTGGTCGTGAATTCAAGGACGAAGCGGCGCGCCGGGGAGAAGATGTCTCGCTCCGGCCGGAACGAACTCAGGATGATCATGACGATCGGGCCCAGCGACCAGATGCATAGCAACGTCACACCCAACCTGCGCAGCATGCCCGTGTGCAGTTTAGGCTTCATTGCGGAATCCCGAGCGGTAGATGTGATAGACATAGAAGGAAGCCATCAGAAGCGCTCCCAGCACCATGAGCCATCCCGTGGCGGCAGCCATGCCGAACTCGTTGTAGCGGAAGGCGTTTTTGTAGAGGTAGACGGCCATCACCTCAGTGGAGCGGGCCGGGCCTCCCTGTGTCAGCAGCCATACTTCGGTGAAGATGCGGAAGCCGAAGATATAGCGGAAGATGATGGCGATCATGATGGCGGGCATCAAGAGCGGAAGCGTGACGTAGCGAAACCCCTGCCACGGACGCGCGCCATCGATGTGGGCCGCTTCATGCAACTCGCCGGGAATGGCGATGAGCGCGGCATAGATCAGGAGAAAGCTGAATGGCAGATGCAACCAGACCCCGATCAGCGCCACAAGAATGAGCGCTTCGTTCGGATTGGTGGCCCAGTTCAGCACATAGCCGAAATGCGAGAGCAACGCCGTGAGCATTCCGATATCGGGCTCAAGTAGAAAGCGCCAAGCCAGCACCGCGACGACTTCGCTGATGGCATAGGGGGCGAGGATCGCCGCCATGAGGACGGCGCGGCCACTGCGAACGCCTTGGAACAGCAGGGCCACGCCCACGCTGAGGCCGACTTCGACATAAACGACGATATTGACCACGATCAGCGTGTTGATCAGGGATCGCCAGAAGATCGGGTCGGCCAGGATGGCGGCGTAGTTCGCCCATCCGACGAAGCTGTAATCCGCTCCATAGCTCGACTGGGTGAAGCTCAGCCACAGCACATAGAGCGAGGGAATCGCGAGCACGACGATAAGCTGCAACTGCATAGGCGCCAGCATGAGCGCGCCCGCGAAACGGGCGCTACGACCATAACGGTCTACGCTCCCCACATCATTCATTCTCGTTACCTATGATATAAGATGATGCTCTCTGGCGCGATCATCGCGGAAAAATCAAGGCATTTGCTCGGGAATTTATCGAAAGCCTGTCTGCTGTCAATTCTTGATTTATATCATAAGTTGCTGTTTTGTGGATTGAGACGCTGGCGCAGGCCGGCCAAATGGGGAGGAGCAATGATGTCCACTTTCAAGGGTGTGAAAGCGCTGATCGCTGCGGGCGCGGTCCTGGCATCGGGCGCAGCTGGTGTGTGCGCGCAGGAACTGACGGTGCTCGCCCATCCGAGCATTCAGGCCTCCGTCATGGGCACCACCGGCACGGGCGGCGATGCGCTTGCCGACTGGCGCGCGAAGAACGGGGTGAAGATCAACTGGGTCACGGCGGACATCGGACCGCTGCATGATAGGCTGATGCGCGAGGCCAACCTGTCATCGACGGCGATCGATGTCGGCCTCATCCTCGATTCCTATGCGACGCAGGCGGCCTTGAGCAAATTTGAGCCCCTGGATACGTGCCTGAAAGGTCTTGATCTCAGCGACATCCCGCAAACCTTCCTCGATCAGGTTACCCAGGACGGCAAACTTAAAGCTCTGCCCATTCGCCATGCGACTACAGCCTTGCATTACAATGCGGCATTGCTCGCCGAGAAGGGAATTCAGCAGGCGCCAGCCAGCTTCGAGGACCTCGTGAAGACCGCCAAGGCCTTGAGCGAGCGTGGCGCCGGCCGTTATGGCCTGTCCATCGATGGCACCAATGCCGGCGGCACCTTCAATGTGCTGATGGCGTATGGCGCGACCCTGACCGATGCCAAGGGCCAGGTGACGGCCGACGCGGAGGCATTGACACGCGCGTTTCAGGCTTTGGCGGATCTCTATACCGCCGGCGCGTTGCCGTCGAATTTTACGGCCATGGGCATTGACCAGATTACACAAGGTATCTGGCAGGGACGCATCGCGATGTCCGTACAGCCCTTCAACCGTTACCTGACCTATAACGACAAGTCCAAGACGGACTACGCCGGCCAGATCAAGGTGGCCGCCTTTCCAGCGGTCGAGGGACAGAAGCCACCCTTCGTGGCCCGGACGACGGTGTGGTCCGCCGCCATTCCTCTAGGGAGCAAGAACAAGGAGCGCGCCTGCGCCCTGCTGCGTCAGCTCGTGGAGCCGGAGACGGTGGTGCGGATGACGCTCAACGGGAATGGGCCTGTCCGTACAAATGCTTATGATGATCCACGCGTGAAGGAAGCCGTCCCTTATGCCGATGCCGAGAAGCAGGCGGTTCTCGGGGCGAAGTTCGTGATCTCCCCGTTTGACGGCATCGGCAAGGCACAAGATCTCTACCTTGAGAATATGCAGGCCGCGGCGCTAGGGCGCAAAACCGCGGCGCAAGCGGCGCGCGATACGCTGGACGGCATCGCGGCGGCGAGGAAATAATGCAGATTTCCCGATGAGGGATAAATGCCGATTAGAAGAGATCGCGATTTTGTCTTTTCATTCGCGCATTGGATATTGCTGAAAGCCGGTAACGGCTTTCGGCCCGATGATCAAATTTTGGATATGGCCGGCGGCGGCCAATCAAGCCGGTCTATGTGACATGAAAGCGGGACACGGGATATGAAAGACTTGCGTGCGATCTGGAACGCGGGCGGCTCCGTCATCAATGCGTTCATCAGCCTGCCATGCGCCTTCAGCACGGAGATCATGGCGCGAGCCGGTTTCGACAGCCTGACGGTTGACCTGCAGCACGGCATGCTCGAGTTCCCGGATGCGCTGGCCAGTTTCCAGGCCGTGGGCGCCGCCGGCGCTGTTCCGCTGGCGCGCATCCCTGAACTGGGATCGCCACTGACAGGCAAGCTTCTCGATGCCGGCGCCGCCGGCCTCATCTGTCCGATGGTCGATACGGCCGATGACGTCGCCCGCTTCGTGGCTGACAGCCTCTATCCGCCAGTCGGCCGGCGCAGCCGCGGCGCGACGCGCGCCGTGCTCTATTACGAGCCGGGCACCTATGCCAAGGTTGCCAACGAGCGCGTCATCCTGCTGCCGATGATTGAGACAGCGACGGCTCTCGCCAATGTGGAAGCGATTGCCGCGGTGCCGGGCATCACCGGTCTCTATGTCGGCCCGACTGATCTTGCTTTTTCGATGGGGCTTGAACCTCGGATCGACAATCCGACTCCTGAACTCATGGCGGCCTATGCGGCGGTTGTCGCCGCCGCGGCGCGCAACGGCATCATCGCTGCCCTTCACTGCGCCTCGCCGGCCTTTGCGAGGGAGGCCCTGCGCATGGGCTTCCGCATGGTTACGGTGAATGGCGACACGGGCCTGCTGGCGGACGCAGCCAATTCCGCCCTGGCTGCTGTCAGGACCGAACAGTAACCGGGGTTTTGATCCGCCACGACGTCCAGAACTTGTTCGGAAATATGCGCGCTGGCTCTCTCTAGCGCCATGCGCTCATGATCGCCGAGCGCATGACCTCGCCTCGGAAGCGCGGCGCGCGCTCGCTGCCTGGCTGAACCGAGCGTGTGGACAGCGGAGAGATGTCTAGGGATAGCCTGCGGCGGCCGCAGAGGACTTGAGGAAGGCGAGGTCGTCGGCGAGTCGTTCCTCCAGGGGCAATTCGGTCGTGAACTCCTCGAGCGTCACCCAACCGTCGTAGCCAACGGCCTTCAGAGCTCGGAAGTAGGCTTTCACATCGCCCATACCCTTGCGCAGGGTGGCCCAGGCCCATTTCCACTGGACCACGCCGTCCTCGTCGGTTCCAGCCGCCTGCCAGACAGCATTCTTGATATGCACGTGGGCGAGATACGGGCCAAGGATGTCCAGGCCCATTTTGAGGCTGAGAAGCCCCTCCCGTCCTTCGATGGTCGTGTTGCCGAGATCGTGCATGACGGCCACGACCTGCGGATCGAGCCCCTCAACGAGACGACGGGCGCATGAGGCCGTCGAGACGATGTTGCCGTGATGGATCTGGATCACCACTTGCGCGCCCAAGGGTCTGGCGATTTCCTGAAGGACCTCGAGATCCGCACGTGCCTTGGTGAAGAGCGCGTCGAACCCGATATCGTCCGCCGGCTTTGGCGACGTAAAGCGCACACGCTGCGCGCCGGTTTGCGCCGCCACGCGCAACACACGCTCGGCATTGGCGTGATCCGCCAAGGGGACATAGGGGGCGAGCCCGGAGAGAGCGAGCCCTGACCGGCGCGACATATCCACCAGACGCGCAGCGTCATTCTCCAGGCCCGTCAAGGGAAAGGTCGCGCGATTCCCGGCCCAGAAGCCGGGCGTCGCGCTTGGGGCCTGATCGGCGATCCGGAATTCCACCCCGTCCCAGCCCTGCGCGGCGCAGTGCTGAGCGACCTCGTCGGGTGCCCACTCCGGGCAGGAGCCGGTGAACAGCGAGAACCTCATGGCAGGTCACGCAGGTCGGCACGGTCGACGAGCTCGATCTTCACCCCGTCGGGATCGCGGATGATGCCGATGCGGCCGATGCCGGTGCCGGCCGCCTTCGGTGTGCCGGGCTCGGCGGGAACGCCGTGATCGGCGAAGTATTTCAGGGCCTCATCGACGCTATCCACGCGTAGCGCGAAATGGCCGTAGAGTTCGGCCTTCGGATCGGGCGACGGACGATGAAGCAGTTCGAGGACGTCGTAGTCCCAGTTGAGATAGACGATCGACAGGGGATTTGTCGGGTGAGGGACCGTCATCTCCTTGAGCACCTTCATGCCCATGGCGTCGCGATAGAGCTTGAGCGCGCCATCGAGGTCGTTGGCGAGCAGCGAGTAGTGGTCGAACGCGCGGATGACAGCATGGCTGGGCGGGTCGTCGCGCATCGGCACGTCGCGCTGGATCAGCTCGATGCGGGCCCCGTTGGGATCGCCGAGGAAGGCGAGCCGGCCGACGCCGCTCCCCGCCACCTTGGGGGCGACTTGCCCGACGTAACCCAATTTGGTGAGCCGCTCGTAGTCGGCGTCCAGATCGTTGCTCATGAAAGCGATATGGGTAATGCCGAACTTCGTATCCGGGCCCGGCTCGGCCGGGTGGAGCAGTTCGATGAGACCGCCCGCGATGAGCAAATAGATAACATCCGTCTTGGAGGGCGGAATGAATCCCTTGTAGACGATCCGCGCGCCCAACAGTCCCTGGTAGAAATCGAGGGATTTCTGCAGGTCGCGCACCACGATGCCGTAATGGTTCAGTTCGTAAATCACCGTATCTCTCCAGTCATTATTCTGCGCCGGGTCAGAGGCTGACGCGCCGCCCTTCTTCCGCTGATTGGTAGGCGGCATAGATGACATCCACGACAGCGGCCGCGAGGGTGAGGCCAGACACGGGTTGCCTGGCGGACGCGATCGCTTCCATGAAATCCTGCATCTCCTGCGGATAGCCGCGCACCCAGTCTTCGTCTGGCGCGGCCGTGATCCAGCCGGTCCGGGTTTCGATCTTCTCGTGCAGGTATTCGTTGCCGAAGCCCTGGGGATCGGGCGTATAGACGAGCAGCCCGTCATTCGGCGTCATGTTGCCGCGATAGACCGCGTTAGTGGTGTAGACCTCAAAAGTATTGCGAACACCGCCAAGCATGGCGAAGGAGGCTGATATAACCGCCTGCGATCCGTCGCTGAAGCCTATGATGAGGTTGGCCCAGGTTTCGACATCCTGCCAGTCTGAGACGATCCAGGAGTGGCCCGCGCGCCGGACGGCCTCGGTATCGTAGAACGCTCGTGTTTCGCAGGTCACGGTCGTCGCCCGGATGGGCGCCACGCCCGCAACCTGCGCCTCGTAGTCCTTGAGGTGAAGGGCGGCGCCGATGGGATGAGAGCCGAGCATCATCAGCGCGCCGCCGCCGGCCGTCTCCCGTCGGCGTGACCGCAGGGCATGGGAGCCGCTGTGGCTTTCCTCGGCGCGAATATCGATGATGGCGCCTTTCGCGGTTTCGAGGAGGCGCTTCGTCTTGAGCATGGCGGGCGCGTAGACCCAGTTCTCCGCATAGAGGAAGAGCACGCCTGCCTTATGCACCGCCCCGCGGATGGCATCGATCGAGGCCAGCGCCCGCTCGCGTTCGTCATGGGCACGCGCCACGCCGGTCAGGCCATTGGACGGGCCAAAGGCGCCGGTCATCGGCTTCTCGCAGATGACGTGCTTCCCGGCCCGCGCGGCGGCGATGGCAATCTCGGCGTGGAGGCCATTCGGCACACAGATGCACACCACGTCGATTGCTGGGGATGCGAGGAGATCCTGCCAGGTGGCGAAGGTTTCCGCGACGCCGTGGGCCTTGGCAAAAGCCACCGCGCGCTCCGGGCGCGTCGCCGTGACGCCGGCCAGGCGCACGGTAACACCGTAGACTTTCTTCAAACCTTCCACATGGAGATGGGCCGAGAATCCGGCTCCGATGAAGCCGACGGATACGGTTTTCATGGATTGTCTCGCTAGATGCCCGTCCACGGCGTGACGGTGATATCGGGAATATGCATGTGCCGGGGCCGATCGAGCAGCCAGACGAAGATGTCCGCGATGTCGCTCGGCCGCAGCATCAGGGCCCGCCGTTCCGCCGAGGGCGGCTCGACCTTATGCGACCAGATATTGGTATCGATGGGCCCTGGACTGACGGACGTGATGCGGATGTTCGAATGGCGATATTCCTCGATCAGCGCCTCGCTGAGCGCGCGCACGCCGAACTTCGAGGCCGCATAGAGGCTGACGCCGGGGCTTGCCCGATAGGCCCCCGTCGACTGGACATTGAGGATGTAGCCATCCGGGGATTTTTCCAGATGCGGCAGGCACGCGCGGCACATGAGGTAGGTGCCGGTGAGATTGGTCTCGATGATCTTGTGCCACTCGTCCGATGTGCTGTCGACGAGCCGGGTGCGCGCGGACATGCTGACCCCGGCGCTGTTCACCAGGACGTCGATACGCCCGAAGCGGTCGATGGCCTGGTGGCTCAGGCGCATCACGTCACTCTCTTCGCGCACATCCGCGGCGATTGGCGTGACATGATCGCGATGCTCCGGGGCTAGCTCGCCGATCGCCGCCTCCAGCCGGCCGATGTCGCGCGCGGCAGCGATGACCTCCATGCCACGAGCCGTGAGTGCCGCGATCGTGGCGCGTCCGACGCCGAAGCTCGCGCCGGTAACCAGGGCCACTTGTCCGTTGCGATCGTTCATCCCTTTACGGCTCCGTCGCTGAGGCCACGCACGAGAAGCTTTTGTGCGAAGCTGAAGACAATGATGGCGGGCAGGCTCATGACGACCGAAGCAGCCATCAGCTCGCCCCAGCGGATTCCATTTTCGTCGATGAAGAAAGCGAGTGCGATCGACAGTGGGCGCCGCTCAAGACCGTTGGTGAATACAAGGGCAAAAAGAAATTCATTCCAGGCGAGGATGAATGAATACATGGCGACGGCTATCATGGCAGGCCGCGACATGGGCAGGATCACATACCAGAGCAGTTGCGGGAGGTTGCATCCGTCGATGACGGCGGCCTCTTCGATCTCGACCGGGATCTTGTCGAAAAAGCCCTTGAGCAGCCAGATTGCGACCGGAAACGTCACCATCAGGTAGACAAGGATAAGGCCCTGGTAGGTGTTCATCATCTGGAGATTGCGTAGCGTGACGAAGAACGGAACGATCACCACGACGCGCGGAAAGAGCTTTGTGAACAGCACCGACCACAACAACATGTTACGGCCGGGAAAGTGATAACGCGCAAATCCGTAGCCGCCGAGAACGCCGACAATCAGCGCGACGAAAGTCGTTCCCGACGCGATGATCAGCGTGTTGAGGAAAGCGCGCAGCAGGTTCTTGTTCTGAACCACGAGAAGGAAGTTTTCGAAGGTCAGCGTTGTCGGTATCCAGCTTGGCGGAAAGGCATAGACCTCGGATGGTACCTTCAGGGCGGTGCTGATGCCCCAGATCAGCGGCAAGGTGCTGAACAGGACGAAGATCAGTCCCAGGCCGTAGACCAGTGCATATTTCCCGACGGTGCCGATCATCTGACGCATGGCGTAGTCATGGGCCGTTTTCGGGCGTCCGATTGAAGGGATGGCGGTCATGCCGGCTCTCCCTGGCGACGCGCGATGCGGCTGTTGACGCCTCCGTAGATGGAGAAGACGACGATGACGGCGGCGAACATGAGTACGCTCTGCGCGGCGGCGCCGCCGAGATTGAATTCGGTGAAGCCGGTCTTGTAGATGTCGATGCCCCAGATACGCGTGGCGTTGGCGGGGCCGCCGCCGGTCATGATCATCAGGGTATCAAAGGAGTTCATGCCGCTGACGATTTCGAGGATCAGCGCGACGGCCAGCACGCCGCTCAGGGAGGGCAGGGTGATATAGCGGAAGATTTGCCACCAGTTGGCGCCGTCGACGCGCGCGGCTTCGTTGATATCCTCTGGTAATCCCTGTAGTCGCGCCAGAATAAGCAGCATGACGAAGGCAAAACCGCCCCAGGAGTAGGCGACGATAACCGTGAACATGGCTGTACTCGGGTCGCCCAGCCAGTTGAGCGCCCAG
Organism: Chelatococcus sp. HY11; assembly: GCF_018398335.1. Lineage (NCBI taxonomy): Bacteria > Pseudomonadati > Pseudomonadota > Alphaproteobacteria > Hyphomicrobiales > Chelatococcaceae > Chelatococcus > Chelatococcus sp. HY11. Next base: position 598,347 of record NZ_JAHBRX010000002.1, on the reverse strand, counting down.
CTCTCCAGGCCCCAGGACCGCAGTGTCTGGTTGAGGACACCGGCATCGGTCTGCACGATCCAGCGCCACAGATTGGCGCCGACGACGGAAGGGATGGCCCAGGGCAGTATGACGAGCACACGCATCCATACCGTCCCGCGCACCTTCGCGTTGAACACGAGTGCGGCGATCAACCCTAAAGCCATCTTCAGCGCGACACTGCCCGCGATCCAGACGAGGGTGCGTTGTACCAGCGGTCCGGTTTCCGGATTGTTGAGAATTCGCATAAAGTTATCGAATCCGACGAAAGTGGTCCGCAGTGCCGGGAGTTGAACTTTTGAGAAGCTGAAGTAAATCGTCTGGATGATCGGATAGATCATCATGAGCGCGATCAGGATAATAGCCGGCGCCACGAGCAGATAGGCGCGTCGTCGGCGCTGTGCCTTGAGGCTGATGCTTTCGCTGCGCCGCGACGCTGTCCGGCGCGTGCTCACCATCGGCGCGGCTCCTGCATGCGAAGCGGCCACGGCTCATCCTCCCCGGCTGGCGATGAAATGGGCGAAATGGGGAATGGCGATCTCGGGATCGGCGATTTCCGGATGCCAGCCCTTCTCCCATTCGAAATTGACGAAGCCGTCGAAATTCTCACGTTCGAGCAGGTCGAGGAACGAGCCGACGGGCACCGTGCCTTCACCGGTGAGCGCGAAGTCGAATTTCTCCGGCGTTGCCGTGTTGGCGTCCTTGACGTGGACGAGCTTGATCTGGTCGTTGAGCTTGGCCCAGGTCTCCTCGCCCGTTTCGCCATGGCGATAGGAATGGAGCGTGTCCCAGAGAACGCCGAGATTGCGGCTGGCACCGCGCTTGTAAAGATCGCGGATGCTGTCCGCGCGGCAAAAGGCGTCATGCGTTTCGATCAGGGAGTGAACGCCCGCCGCATAGGTGAGGTCGGCGATCTCCCCAAGGCCCTCCGCGATGGCATCCAGACTGCGCTCACGGTCCTGTTCGGCCGGGATGGGGCCACCGAAGACCCTGAGATAGCGCGCGCCGAGCCCCAGCGCGATATCCAGATTGGCCTTGGCAGTGGTTCGCTGCTGCTGGCGGACCGCGGGGTCGAGCGAGACCATGCGAACACCCGTATTGATCCCCACGACCTCGATACCCGCGTCCTGGAAACGCTTGCGCGTGTCCGCGAGGCCGGCGGGTGAGAATTCTGCAAGCGATGTCAGATCCACGGTTCCGCGCAGGAACCGGATCTCGACGCCCTTGAAACCGTGGGAGCGCGCGAGCGCAACGACCTGGGGAACGTCATAGTTCGGGCAGCCAATGGTGCTGAAGCCATACCTTATCATCGGTGTTCTCGCCGTTAATGCTGTCCGCTGAACACAGCGCACCGCTGCGCGGTGCGCGCGAAGACGGTCGCAGACGCCGTGATGCAAGTGCGTCGCGTTATGGACGTGAATTATTTGTTTTCGGAAATAATTCGCGCGATTGTGGCGGCCGCCGAGTCCGCCGCCTGCTGCGGTGACTTCTGGCCGACCAGGATTTTCTGCAGCTCGACGATCGTTGCTTCCTGCATCTGGAACCAGCCGGCCACTGAGGGAACGGAGCGCGCGCCCTGTTCGGCCTCCTTGAAGATGGCTATTGCCGGATTATTCCACGGTGGGAGCTCCAGCGCCTTCTTGTTCGCCGGGAAACGGTTCAGCACCTTGGCGAGAATGTCCGGCTGGGACAGCCATACGAGGAACTCCTTGGCTCCATCCGGGTTGCTCGCGCCCACCGGCACGCCCATGGTCCAGCCCCCGCCGCGATTGACGCCATCAGGCGAAAGCACCATGTCCCATTTCAGGTTGGGGTTCTTCGAGAAGGTGTCGAAAGCATTGGACGAGGAGGTCAGGAGCCCGACCTTGTTGGCCTCGAACAGAGGCTGGATGTCGCGCGTCGTCGTGAAGTTGGGCGTGCCTTCCGGAGTGACCTTGTACTTGAGATAGAGATCGGACCAGAAAGTAATGGCTGCGACAGACTGCGGCGTATTGATGGCTGGCGCCGAACCATCCGGGGTGATGAAGTCGCCGCCCTTGGCCCATAGGATGGGTGCGAATAAGGTCAAGACGTTTGAGGGATCGCTGATATCGGCCGGGACCCCGATCCCATATTGCTGCCCCGGGATCGTGGTTTTCCGAGCGAGGTCGAGCAGGTCGGCGTAGGTCCAGCCGTCCTTCGGATAGGGCACCCCGGCCTTATCGAAGACAGTCTTGTTATAGTAGTATACGCCCGGTCCGCTCCGCATCGGGATAGCATATTGCGTGCCCTTGAACTGGCTGGCCTTCCAGACAGCGGGAGCAAGATCGGCAACGGGGACCTTGTCGACCAGCTTGTCCAGGGTCTCGAGCAGGCCCTGAGCCGCGACGGTGGAAACCCAGGTCGTGTCGAGATCGACGACATCGGGTGGGGAGCCGCCGAGCGCTGCGGCCGTGAACTTGTCGAGATAGCCGTTGATCGGCAGGGCCTGGATATTCAGGCGGACGTTTGGAAAGTCCTTGGCCCATAGCTGCTGCGCCACGGGGACCTGAGGTTCCCACCAGCTTCCCACCCAGATGGTGATGACGTTTGATTGCGCGGAATGCGCGCGGTTGGCGGCTGCCAATAGCGCCGTGGTCGCGGCAGCGGTCAGAAACTGCCGACGTGTTCCGAAAACACCCCTCATCGGTTTCCTCCAACTTTGTCATGAGCAAAGACGTTCGGTTGAACCCGAAACTCGCGTTGGCTCTCTAACTGTGCAATCGCTTGCTATCGCTTGTCAACAGACTCATTTCCTTTATTTTGCAGGGAAATTTGCTAATCTTGGGAAGAAATATGGCTCGCAAAATTTGGCAGACGTTTGCCACGTTGTTGCGAAAGGCTTATTTCGCTGTGGCTGGTTCTGTTGTCGCCGGCTATGAGGCCAGGCGGCCCACGAGGACATGGAATGAAGAGACGTGTGGAGAATCTGAAGGAGGCGGTCACAATCCTGGATGTGGCCCGCGAGGCCGGGGTGGCGACATCAACGGTGTCCCGCGCCCTGACTCAATCCGGCCGTGTCAGCGAGACGATGCGCAAGCACGTCCTGAACGTCGCCGTGGAACTCGGCTATCGCCCCAACCTCCAGGCTCGCTCGCTGTCGTCCGGCCGCACCCACACGCTGGCGCTCCTCATCCCCGGCGCGACCAATCCCTATTTTTTCGACCTTATCCGTGGCACCCAGGCGGAGGCCAAGGTTCGCAACTATCGCCATATGCTGGTGGACACCGAGGCCTCCGCCGACCTCGAGGAGCAGTATCTCCAGGAATTGCCCGCGGCGGTGGACGGGGTCGTCCTCGCCGGATCGCGGTTGTCCGATGAGCGTCTTGTCACGATTGCGCAGAAGCTGCCGATGGTTGTCGTGAACCGGGAGATTGAGGGCGTGCAAAGTGTCGTCGTGGACACGTCGACCGCGGTCACGCAAGCCCTGAATTACATCGCGTCGCTCGGTCATTCGCGCGTTGCTTTCCTCGGTGGTCCGCTCTCGTCCTGGTCGAGCCGGAAACGTTGGGAGGCTCTCCAGGCGGCCGCGGACAGGCTGCAGGTGGAATGTCTCAACCTCGGCCATTTCGGGGAGACGCAATCGGGCGCGGCCGCCGCCGACGCCGCCCTGCATCACAAGGTTACCGCTTGCCTGTTCTTCAACGACATGCTGGCGATCGCTGGCTTGAAGCGCTTCGCCGAGCTCGGTGTTTCGGTGCCGGGGGACATCAGCGTGGTGGGATGCGACGATATTTTCGGCGCCGATTTCTGTTATCCGCCACTGACGACGCTCACGGCGCGGATCGATCAGGTCGCGCGGACGGCGACGAACATGCTTCTCACCCGGTTGCTCGGGCTTCCCATCCTGCGCGAACGCGAAAAGGTTCCGGCGTCTCTGACCGTCCGCCAATCCACCGGGCCAGCGCCCGTCGCGCGCTCCACGCGGTCAGCCGCGGAATAGCGTCTCTCACGCAGCCGGAAAAAGGCTCTGCAGGCCTCGCCAGGGCGTGGAAGCCGTCGCGGAAGCGACTGCGATACATGAAAGCCACCTTCCATCACGTCGCAAGGCATGACGTCATGTCATATCGTGCCCTGACGCATTCTTCTTGTAATATTGCTGGCGTCACATGCACGTCACGGATGAATGAAGAGACGGCGGGTACCAATGAGCCCACTTGCAATCGGCAGTCTTGCGTTCTGTTTCGTGTTCGGCGCCGCTTGCCTTGGCATGCTTTTGCACTCCCGCCTGCCGGACGGACATTTATCCGGCGACTCGCGGGATGCGATCAAGCTGGCGACGGCCATCATCGGTACCCTTTCGGCCCTTGCTCTAGGCCTTTTGATCGCATCGTCAAAGCGCTCGCTCGATGACGCAAATATTGAGCTGAGAACCTGGTCGGCGCGGGTTGTTCTATTGGACCGGGTCATGGCCCACTACGGTCCGGAAACGAAGGAGATGCGTGGTGAACTTCGGACATTAGTGCAGGAACGGTTGCGCCAGATCACCGGCGGCTATAACAGTCCGATTCCCGTCGCGGACGGCCTGGATGTCGAGGAAATCCAGGATGGTTTGCGAAGCCTGACGCCAGGGAGCAACGCCCAGCGCTGGCTGCAGACGCGGGCGCTTCAACTCAGCGGGGAGATCGCCGAGGCGCATTGGCTCAGACCGGAAACCGAGTCCGAGGAGTTTCCGAGCCTCTTCGTTGCATTCCTCGTGGTTTGGCTGGCGCTGCTTTTTGGCTCGTTTGGGCTATTGACTCCCCGCAACGCAACAGTCGTCTTCACCCTGTTCATTTGTTCGCTGTCGATAACCGGCGCATTGGCCCTGATTATCGACATGGACCATCCCTATCTCGGCTTTATCAGGGTTTCGGAAGGGCCACTGGTTGCTGCGATCGACCGCCTGGGAAAACCTTGAGGCGAGGCCCGGGCGACGATGCGCCAGCGTCTCATCGAGCCGGGAACCGACATGACATGATGGCGTCATTGTGAGGCGGCAGCTATGCTGGGTCGTGTGAAAGAGTAGGAGAACCAATGAGCCCCACAGCCACGCGAGCAAATCTGCTCTCCTTCCTCAAAACGGTCCATGGATCAAAGAAGGCGGTGAACTACATCCTGAACGACCGTGAAACAAAGGCCTATGGCGCGATCACCGAGCTCGCATCCGATTACATCGTCGTTGGTGACCCTGCGAAGAAATTCCGCACCCTTATTCCGATAGCGGCTATCTCAGCGATCACATACGAAGAAGACTGACCGCTCAGCATCCCTTCATTCCCCTTCTTCCGTGGCCGGGCCGCCGTAACGGCAGGCCAGGAGAACTTTCGTCGTCGACGACGGCGGGATAGCCGTCGGCCGCGTGCAGATTGATATCGTCAGCTGGACGCGCGGGCGGCCTTCCGGCGCCCTCGGCCTCGTCAAGCGTTGGCGCGGCGATGGAGGTTGCGACCATTTTCCGCCTCGGGTCTCGCTCTTCGCGTCGCCACCAAGCGCCCCGTCCGAAAGGCACGGGCAATGCGCGGTTGAGCGAGCTTAGCGGCTCGAAGGCCGCGAACAGCTGTGAAATTGGGATTTATTGTGATTTACAGATACATAAGATCTGTCATTCACATGGCTTTTCGCCACGCAATAGAGACGAAGTATGAGTACCGCCACTGAAGCTACCAACGCTATGGCATGGCGAGACTTCGTGATGTGGGCCTACGACAACGACATCATGCGCCAGGCGTTCCAAAAGGAGACCGGCATCATGCTGGCTCCCCAGGACCTCGATATGCTGTCGAAGATGATTGTCGATGCGCTCGGCAAGACCTCCGAGGACATCATCGCGTTCATGTCATGGGTCTCGGTTCGCTACTATGGGCTCGAACACGTGCCTGATCAGGCCCGCAGCCGGGTCGAGGATTATCTACGCGAGAACCCTTCGAGCGATGAATGGGCACGTACACATTAAGCAACGCTTCGCCCCAACGGCCTCTGCATTGACCTGGGGGCTCCGCCTTCAAACATGAAGGGCACGGGCCTTCGGCAGGCGACGGAAAGGCCTGCGGTTGCGGAATTAGTTCATGCCCGAAGTTTTTTGCTTCCGCCCCTTGACGTGAGCTGCCGCGGCTGGCCATTGCTACGGCACCGTCGAGGGGGGAGGGACCCATGCTCGAATATTATGTCGAGGACTGGGACAGCGCCTATTCGAACAGTGACAACATTGCTGGCGGTCACCGGTGGCCCGCGCTCTGGATCGAGGCGGCGCAGCGGTATCGTGATGGTCTTTCCGCCGCCGGTCGAGCCCGATTGGATGTCGCCTATGGCCGCGCGCCCCGCCAGCGGCTTGATCTGTTCCTCCCTGAGGCCAAGCCGAAGGGGCTTATGGTTTTCGTCCACGGCGGCTACTGGATGGAGTCGGATCAGCGCGCGTGGTCGCATCTCGCGGCCGGGTCGGTGGATAGCGGTTATGCGGTCGCGATGCCGACTTATACCCTATGCCCCGACATCAGAATTTCCGATATCGTCCACGAGGTCGCGCTTGCCATTGGGAAAGCCGCGACCTTGATCGAGGGGCCAATTGCGCTGAGCGGACATTCCGCCGGCGGACATTTGGTGAGCCGCATGGTTGCCGCGACCACCCCCCTTCCCGATGTTGCGCGAGAACGCATCCGCAATGTCGTCTCGATCTCCGGCCTTCACGATTTACGCCCCCTGATGAAGACCAGCATGAACGCGGTGTTGCGGATCGACGAGTCTGAGGCTCTAGCTGAGAGCCCGGCGCTACTGCGACCGATGGCTGATGTCAGGATCGTCTGCTGGGCTGGTGGGGCCGAGCGCCAGGAGTTCTTGCGCCAGAATGCGCTGCTGGCGAATATCTGGAGCGGGCTTGGGGCCGCGACGACCGCGATCGTCGAGCCTGACCGTCACCATTTCAACATTGTCGATGGGCTCACGATTGCGGGACATCCGCTGACGCGGGCGCTGCTTGGTTGTGGCAGTCAGCCAGAAGCACGCGAAAAAGCTGAAATCTGAAAAATGAGGCCACTTGCGACAGCCGCATTGTGAAACTGCTCGCGATAAGGTCACATAGACGACGTAAATTCTCGGAATCGGGCGCAAGATGGGAAAACCGCCGCGTCCCAGATGACGGTAGAGAGGGGACTTATGGGACACGCAATCAAGGCGCTTCTGCTCGCGTCCATGTCGTGCCTGGCTCTAACGGGCATGGCCAAGGCTGAGGACATCAAGATCGGCATTGAAATGGGCTTTACCGGGCCTATTGAGACCCTGACGCCGCCGATGGCGCAAGCCGCTGAACTCGCCATGAAGGAAGTCAGCGATTCCGGCATTTTCCTGGATGGAGCCAAGGTCATCCCGGTCCGAGGCGACGAGACCTGCATCGACGCGGGCGCCGCTACCGCCGCCGCCGAGCGGCTCATCACGTCCGACAAGGTGTCAGGTATCATCGGGCCAACCTGCTCGGGCGCCGCCAGCGCGGTCCTGACCAATGTCGCCATTCCCAACGGCATGGTCCTGATCTCGCCGTCGGCGACCTCGCCCGGCCTTTCTACAATCGACGGCAAGGGCCTGTTCTTCCGTACCGCGCCGTCCGATGCCCGTGAGGGCGAGATTCTCTCGAAGATCATGTGGGATCGTGGCATCAAATCCGCGGCGATCAGCTACACCAACAACGACTATGGGAAGGGCATCGCTTCCTCCATCCAGTCCGCCTTTGAGAAACTCGGCGGCAAGATCACGCTCAGTGCCCCGCACGAAGACGGCAAAAGCGACTATTCGGCGGAGATCGGCGCGCTCGCTTCCGCCGGCGGCGACGCAATCATCGTGGCGGGCTATGCCGACCAGGGGGGCGCTGGCGTCGTACAGACGGTTCTCGACACTGGCGCTTTCTCCAAATTCGTATTTCCAAACGGCATGTGGGGCGAAAGCCTGATCAAGAAGTTTGGTAAGCAGCTCGATGGCGCCTTTGGTGATCGTCCCGGCTCCGACAGTCCGGGCGCGGCGAAGCTACTGGAGATGACCAAGGCCGCCGGCATCAATGGCACGGCCACCTTCGTGCCGGAAACCTACGATGCCACCGCGATCATGCTGCTCGCCATGCAGGCCGCCGGATCCGCGAAGCCGGCGGACTACAAGACCAAGATCATGAGTGTGGTGAATGCTCCGGGCGAAAAGATCTATCCCGGGGAGCTCGCGAAGGCCTTGAAGATTCTCAAGGAGGGCGGCGACATCGATTATGTCGGCGCATCGGCGGTCGAGTTCATCGGCAAGGGGGAAAGCGCTGGCTCCTACCGCGAGATCGTGGTGGAGAACGGCGAGATGAAGACAGTGAAGTACCACTGATTGCCGGAAGAGCGGTGGGTCGCTCAGCCGATCTGCCGGAGGGCGGGACGTCCAGCGGTTTCGGAGCCGGCGGGGGGCGGATGATCGTTTGCCATGACATTCACAAGCAATTCGGCGGGTTCCGTGCTGTAGACGGTGTTTCGCTGACGATTCCAGACGGCGCCATCACGGGCCTGATAGGGCCGAATGGTGCCGGCAAGTCGACCCTTTTCAATGTCATAGCCGGAGTTCATAAGCCCACGGCAGGCCGCATCACGATGGCCGGCGAGGACATCACCGGGCTGCCGCCGCACGCACTTTTTGCCCGGGGTGTGCTGCGCACATTTCAGGTCGCGCATGAATTCCCTACCATGAGCGTGCTGGAAAACTTGATGATGGTGCCGGGTGGCCAGAGCGGCGAGACGCTTTGGAACACCTGGGTCCATCGGCGCAGGATCGCCCGTGAGGAGGCCGAGCTGCGCGCCAGGGCGCTCGATGTGCTCGCGTTCCTCGAACTCGGCTCGATGCGTGACGTACTGGCCGGGAACCTGTCCGGCGGCCAGAAGAAACTGCTCGAAATCGGCCGCACGATGATGGTCGACGCACGTATCGTCTTTCTAGACGAGGTCGGCGCGGGTGTGAACCGCACCCTGCTCAGGACGATCGGCGAGGCGATCGTGCGGCTGAACAGGGAGCGTGGCTACACCTTCTGTGTCATCGAGCACGACATGGATTTCATCGCGCGGCTTTGCGACAGTGTCATCGTCATGGCTCAGGGCAGAATTCTGGCGGAGGGCCGGCCGGCTGAAATCGTGCGCAACGAGCGGGTGATAGAGGCCTATCTCGGTACCGGCTTGAAGAACAAGGTCGTGGCCGCGGATATCGCCGAGGCGATGATCGGCGGGGCCGCGTCGTGACGGCAGGCGTCATCGCAAGCACGTCCCCCTTTTTGGTTGGCGCTGGCATGACGGGCGGCTACGGCGGCGCCGACATCCTCAACGGCTGCACCATCGCTGTCGAGAAGGGCGAAATAGCCGTCATCGTAGGCCCCAACGGCGCAGGCAAGTCGACGGCCATGAAGGCCATCTTCGGCATGCTGCAACTGCGCGAGGGGAGCGTGCGGCTGGGCGGCGAGGACATAACGCGGCTTCGACCACAGGAGCGCGTCGCCCAGGGTATGGCTTTCGTGCCGCAGACCGAGAACGTTTTTCCGTCCATGACGGTGGAGGAAAACCTCGAGATGGGCGCCTTCCTGCGGCACGACGATTTCAGCGGGACGATGGAACAGGTCTATGCGCTATTTCCCGTGCTCAAGGACAAGCGCTTCCAGGCCGCCGGGGAGCTTTCGGGAGGCCAACGCCAGCAGGTCGCCGTCGGCCGTGCCCTGATGACCGAACCGTCCGTGCTCCTCCTCGACGAGCCAACGGCTGGCGTCAGCCCCATTGTCATGGATGAATTGTTCGACCGCATCATCGATATCGCACGCATCGGTGTCACGGTCCTGATGGTGGAGCAGAACGCCCGGCAGGCCCTCGAGATCGCCGACCGAGGCTACGTGCTGGTGCTGGGCGCGAACCGCTTCACCGGAACAGGCAAGGAATTGCTCGCCGACCCGGAGGTGCGCAGCACCTTTTTGGGGGGCTGACGGCATGGATGTGCTCAACGCGCTCGTCGCCTTCACGAATTTCGTCCTGCTGCCGGCCATGACCTATGGCTGCCAACTGGCGCTCGGCGCGCTGGGGGTGACCCTGGTGTATGGCATCCTGCGCTTCTCGAATTTCGCGCACGGCGACACCATGGCCTTCGGCACGATGGCGACCATCCTGGCGACATGGGCGCTGCAGGCCGCCGGGGTGGGCATCGCGCCGCTGCCGGTCGCGCTGCTCGCCCTGCCAGTCGGCGTCCTCGCCACCATCCTCGTGGTTCTGGCGACTGATCGGCTGGTTTATCGACCCTATCGCATGAAGAGGGTCCACTCGATCACGCTCGTGATGACCTCGCTGGGCGTCATGTTCGTCATGGGTGGGCTGGTCCGCATCTTCATCGGGGTCGACGATCGCCAGTTCGCGGACGGGGCGCGCTTCGTCTTCACCGCCGCGCAGTTCCGCCAGTGGACGGGGCTGGCGGAGACGATGGCGCTGCGTACGACGCAAGTCATCACTCTTGCGACCACGGTCCTCGCCGTCGGCTGGCTGCATTGGTTCCTGAAACGCACCCGCACGGGGAAGTCCATGCGGGCTTTTTCCGATAATGAGAACCTCGCTCTGCTTTCGGGCATCGATCCCGAGCGCGTCGTCAGGATCGTCTGGATACTATCGGCGGCGCTCGCCACGCTTGCGGGCGTCCTTTATGGCCTCGACAAGTCATTCCGGCCGATCATCTATTTCCAGCTTCTGCTGCCTGTTTTCGCCGCTGCCGTTGTCGGCGGGCTCGGCAATCCGCTGGGGGCCGTTGCCGGTGGCTTCGTCGTTGCCTTCTCCGAAATCTTGTTCACCTACAGTTTCAAGAAGGTCGCAACCTACCTGCTTCCATCCGGCTGGCAACCGGAGGGGCTGCTGCAGCTCCTGAGCACCGACTACAAGGTCGCTGTCAGCTTCATTGTTCTTGTTCTCGTCCTTCTGTTCAGGCCAACCGGCATCTTTCGCGGCAGGGCAGCATGAGCCAGACCACGCGCAACCTCCTGCTTTTCCTCGTCGTCGGCGCGTTGATCGCGCTCACCGGCCTGACGCAGAGCTGGAATGCGGCGCTGACGATCGTCAACATGGGCCTGATCTCCGCGATCATGGCGCTCGGGGTCAATATCCAGTGGGGCTATGCCGGCCTCTACAACGTCGGCACGATGGGCTTTGTCGCCCTCGGCGGTCTGGCGACAGTTCTCGTCGCGCTCGATCCCGTGCCCGGCGCCTGGCAGGCCGGAGGTTTCCGTATCCTGGCGGCCTTGCTGTTCGGCGCGGCAGTCATCGCCGCCGCGGCGCTGCTTCACCGGCGGCTGCCGCGAGGCCGGGCGCGGATCCTCGCCCTCGCCGTGCTGCTGATCTCCGGCCTCGTTGTCTATCGCTGGATCCTCGATCCCGCCGTCGCCGCCGTCGAGGCGATCAATCCCGCGCTGCAGGGCAATATCGGCGGTCTCGGGCTACCCGTGCTCCTGTCATGGCCGGTCGGCGGCCTGCTCGCGGCGGGTGCCGGCTGGCTCATCGGCAAGACCGCGCTCGGGTTGCGCTCGGATTATCTCGCCATCGCGACGCTCGGTATTGCCGAAATCGTCATCGCGGTGATGAAGAACGAAGACTGGCTGGATCGCGGCGTCAAAAACGTTGTCGATATTCCCCGTCCCGTTCCTTTCGAGGTGGACCTTCAGGCTAGCCAGAGCTTCCTCTCGCTGGCCTCATGGATCGGTGCCGATTCCGTCGCCGCCTCGGCCGTGGCCATCAAGCTCATCTATGCCGGCATGTTCCTCGCGGTGCTGCTGGTGCTCGTCTTGTTGTCGGAGGCAGCGCTGCATTCCCCCTGGGGGCGCATGATGCGCGCCATCCGCGACAACGAGGTGGCCGCCGCCGCGATGGGCAAGGACGTGACGCGCAGGCACCTGCAGATCTTTGTTCTTGGTTGCGCCGTGCTGGGCATTGCGGGCGCGATGCTCGCCACCATGGAAGGGCAGCTCACCCCGGGCGCGTTCCAGCCCCTGCGCTTCACCTTCCTGATCTGGGTGATGGTCGTGGTCGGTGGTTCCGGCAGCAATCTTGGCGCGGTGCTGGGGGGCTTTCTGATCTGGTATCTTTGGGTTCAGGTCGAGCCTTGGGGCAATAGCCTGATGGCCTTCGCCACAGCCGGCATGGCCGACGGATCGGCTCTCAAACAGCATCTGATGGAAAGCGCCGCACATATGCGGCTCCTGGTGATGGGGGTGATTCTGATTGTTGTGCTGCGGTTCAGGCCTCAGGGCCTCATACCGGGAAAGTGACCGGGAAGCCCCTCAGATGTCATCCGCGGTTTCTCTCCGGTAACGACATCTGGGGGAATGCTGCATGTCCACAGACCGCTACACGCGCGTCGAGGCCGTCACCTCGATCTCTATTTTGGCACCGGGTGCGGGAAGCTGGCAGACAAGGAGCGTGTTGGTCGGGCGGATATCCCGGAAGACCTCGCCCAGGACGAGCGCCACCTCCTTGAGATAACCGGGATCTGTGATGTAGACGCGGCAGGCGACCGCGTTCTTCAGGCTGGCGCCTGCCTTGACCAGTGCCGCGTCGATGGAGGCGAGCGCATTGCGTGCCTGTTCCGTCACGCCTTCGGGCAAGGCTCCCGTGGCATCCTGCCCCATCGTGCCCGAGACATAAATCGTCGGGCCGTCGATCACCGCCTTGGCATAGCCGGCGAAGTCCTCGGACGGTGCTCCGGAGAAGATCCGGTTCTTCATAGGTGAAGCTCCTCATGTTGCTGCGGCATCGGGCCGTTTCCGGCCCGGTGCCGCAGCTCTTTGTTCGTGCATCGGCTTTGCCCAAAAAAGGCGTTCCACTTTTCGGGCCGATGCTCTGGAGGAGACCTTAACGAAGGCCGGCGGGCGCGGAATGCCGGGCGCTTGCGCAATCGGGCGAAGCTTTTAAGCGACCGGCACAACGGATGCGCCATGTGGCGAAGCCGCGCCTGAAACGGGTCGCATCACTCCAGCCATTGGCTGAGATCGACCGCGTCCTCGCCGGGGATGGTCTTGCGCGCGAATTCCGCCTCGCGGCCGAAGGGCATGGTCGCGTCGATGCAGAGCCGACCCCAATGATCCTTGTGGGGGTCACGATAGAAACCGGGAATGTCGTTCAGGATCATCGCGCGGGTATCGGCGCGGCCGCGCGTCATATAGGCCCACATCACGTCGTCGAGATCGTAGATGTCCACGTCCTCGTCCACCACGATGACGACCTTGTTGTAGTCGAGATGGGAACCGAGCGCCGCGAGGATGGCATGCTTGCCCTGGCCCTCGTAGGTTTTTCGGATTTTGATGATGGAAATCATCACGTTGGGGCGGCAGCAGACATCGATGACGCCAGGCATCTGAGAGGCCACGTGGCGATAGATGCGGGCCGCGGTGACGGCCTCCAGCGGCCGCAGGTCCTCCGGTGAGCCGCATACCAGGCCGTGGAAGACGGCGCCGGGCCTGTAGCTCACATGGCTGACCTCGAAGACATGGTTGTCGCCGACGCCGACGTAATTGCCCATGAATTCGCCGAATGGTCCTTCCGGCCGCTTGACGTTGGGCAGAAAGCGGCCCTCGACCACGATATCCACCGAGGCGGGGACGTCGAGGTCGATCGTCTCACAGCGCCGCATCGCGAGCTTGCCGCCGCTGATCTTGGCGGCCATCGCCAGTTCTGACGCCTCGTAGGGCAGGGAGGCGCAGGCGGCAAGGAAGATGTCCGGCGGGCAGGACAGGAGCAGCGCGGCCTCCAGCGGCTGCCCGCGCTGTTCCGCCTTGGCCTGGTAGCGGGCGAGGTCGTGCGTCGAGCCGAGGCGGACCCGCAATTCCTCATCCGAGACCTGCATGGCGCGGTGGAAGGACAGGTTCGGCACGCCGCTGTCGGGCTCGCGTGCCAGGAAGATGGCCGATGTGAAATAGGGGCCCGCATCTCGGGCGTGATAGGTGACAGCCGGCAGGTCCGAGAGCTGGCCCGCGACGAATTCGGACTGGACCGAGGCGGGCGCCTGTTCCAGCACGTCATCGTCTTGCGCCGCGATACAGGCGTCCGTGAGCTCGATCCATCGTTGGCAGAAGGTCTTGCCGTCGCCGGCGCCGATCAGCCGGCAAAGCCGGTCGTGGCTGCCGTAGAGGTTGGATACGACCGGAAGGGCCGTGCCCTCGACCTTTTCGAACAGCACCGCCTGCTCGCCCGCCTTCTGGACGGCCTTGGTGACGGCCGCGAGCTGGTGGCGCGGATTGACCGGACGGCGCACGACGCCAAGTTCGCCGCGTTGGGCCAGATCTTCGATGAATCGCCGCATGGTCGTCTCCTTCTCGGTTCCGCCAGTTAATCCGCTTGCGGCAGCCGATAACAGCTTTCGCTTTTTCTTCGCCAGCCCTAACTTTTTGGAATTCGGCAGGACGCGACACGCGCCCCTTTGCAGGAGCGGGACGCTCGGCCATCTTCTGGTCGAGACAAGAGGATGCACGATGACCCGCACGCTCGATATCCGCAATCCGCGTACCGGCGCCAATGACTATGCGATAACGCCCCTGAGCCGTGAGGCGCTGGAGGCGCGCTGCGCGGAACTGCGCGCTGGCCAGCCTGCATGGCTGGCGTTGGGCATCGATGGCCGGGCGAAGGCGATGCTGGCCCTGTGCGATGCGGTGGATCGCCACTATGACGCGATCCTTAAGGCGCTCTGCGCCGACACCGGTCGTTACGAGTGGTCGGTCAATGAAATCGAGGGCCTCAAGGGCATTACGCGTATGCGCTGCGCCACGGCGGCCGAGGCGCTCGCGGAGGCGACCGGCTCTTCCTCCGATCCGACGCTGCGCTTCCAGCAACAGCACGTTCCCTACGAACTGGTGGGCATAATCTCGCCGTGGAACTACCCCCTTATCCTCTGCATGATCGACGCCATCACGGCACTGCTCGCCGGCTCGGCCGTCGCCATCAAGCCGTCGGAGGTCACGCCACGCTTCATCAAGCCCTTCCGCGCGGCCATTGCGGAAGTCGAGCATCTGCGGGACGTGCTCGATGTCTTCGAGGGTGATGGCGAGACGGGCGCGATGATCGTGGATCTCACCGACACGCTGGTCTTCACGGGCTCGGTGCGTACCGGCCGTAAGGTGCAGGAGCGCGCCGCCGCCCAGTTCAAGACCGTGTTCCTCGAACTCGGCGGCAGCGATCCGGCTGTCGTGCTGGACGGTGCCGAGCCCGATTTCGCGGCGGAGATCATCGTGCGCGGGTCAGTGGAGAACGCGGGCCAGCTCTGCTGCGCCATCGAGCGCGTCTATGTGCAGCGTGGCGTCTACGAGGCCGTATGCGAGCGGGTCGTCGCGCGCATGAAGGCGCTCATCATGAACACCGCCGACATCAAGCAGGGGGAAATCGGGCCGGTGATCTTCGCCCGTCAGGCG
This sequence comes from Chelatococcus sp. HY11, assembly GCF_018398335.1. Lineage (NCBI taxonomy): Bacteria > Pseudomonadati > Pseudomonadota > Alphaproteobacteria > Hyphomicrobiales > Chelatococcaceae > Chelatococcus > Chelatococcus sp. HY11. The sequence continues at coordinate 582,911 of NZ_JAHBRX010000002.1, read as the reverse complement.
GACATACTGCGCGACCAGCTCGCCGATGCGCTCGCCAAGGGCGCCAAGGTGCTGGCCGGCGGCAGAATCATCTCGCATGACGGCGGGCTCTGGTGCGAGCCGACCGTTCTGGTCGACGTCACGCAGGACATGGCGGTCATGCGCGACGAGACCTTTGGTCCCATTGTTCCGATCATGGCCTTCGATACGGACGAGGACGCTGTCAGATTGGCCAATGACACGGAATTCGGGCTCTCCGCGGCCGTCATAGGCGAGGAGGCCAAGGCGATCGCGATCGGCAGCCGCATCAATGCGGGCGGGTTGTGGATCAATGATTTCGACACGATGGGCGGTGTCGGTGCCCGCGCCGAGAAAACCGCGTTCGGCTGCTCGGGCCTCGGAGGCACGCGCTATGGTTACGGTGGCTTTCGCCGATTTCTCCGCAAGAAGGCGATCGTCATCCGTTCAGTGGCCGCTTGATCAGGACCGAGGCGCATGACCGATTTCACCAAGACCCGCGCAGCCTTCCATATCCCTGACGGCGTCGTCTATCTGGACGGCAATTCGCTCGGGCCGCTGCCGGTTGCCGCCGGCGAGCGCCTCGCGCGGATGTTGACACGGGAATGGGGCGATCAACTGATCCGCGGCTGGAATACCGCCGGATGGTATGTGCAGCCGCGCAAGGTCGGCGACCGGGTGGCACGGCTGATTGGCGCCGCGCCCGGTACGGTGGTGATGGGCGATACCTTGTCCATCAAAGTCTATCAGGCATTGTCGGCGGCGCTCGAATTCGTGCCCGAACGGCGCATCGTGCTGTCAGACAGCGGCAATTTCCCATCGGATCTCTATATCGCCCAAGGGCTCCTCGCCTCGCTGGGGCGTGGTTACGAGCTGAAGGTCGTCAAGCCCGAGGAGGTGGAGGGCGCCATCGACGAGCGTGTCGCCGTCACGCTCCTCACCGAGGTCGACTATCGCACGGGGCGCCTCCATGACATGAAGCGCCTCACCGCCAAGGCCCATGCCGCCGGCGCCGTGACGGTCTGGGATCTGGCGCATTCCGCCGGTGCCCTCGCTGTGAATGTGACGGACGCGGACGCGGATTTCGCCGTCGGCTGCACCTATAAATATCTGAACGGCGGACCCGGCGCGCCGGCCTTCATCTATGTCGCGCCGCGCCATGCCGACCGCGCCCGCCCCAGCCTGTCCGGCTGGATGGGCCATGACGCGCCTTTCGCCTTCGACCTCGACTATCGCCCGGCACCCGGAATCGAGCGGATGCGTGTCGGCACCCCGCCGGTCATCGCACTGACCGTGCTCGACGTTGCCCTCGACATCTGGGAAAACGTCGCGCTGAGTGATGTGCGCGCCCAGTCGATCCTGTTGAGCGAGCGCTTTATCGCCGGAGTGGAAGCCGCCTGCCCGGGCCTTGAACTCGGCAGTCCGCGCGACCCGGCGGCGCGCGGAAGCCAAGTGTCCTTCCGCCACCCCCACGCCTATGCGGTCATGCAGGCTTTGATCGCCAAGGGGGTCATCGGGGATTTCCGCGCTCCTGATTCCATACGTTTCGGCTTCACGCCGCTCTATCTCGGCGAGGCCGATATCGACAAGGCTGTGGCCGTGCTGGCCGAGGTTCTGGATAAGCGGCTCTGGGACACGCCTGATTATCATCACAAGGCAGCCGTGACATGACCGAGCCTTACGATCCATCCGTCGAAGGCGCGGAAATGTCCTTCGACCGCAAGATGTCCTATGGCGACTATCTGCATCTCGATGAGGTGCTGAATGCACAGAAGCCGCTCTCGGGCGCGCATGACGAGCTTCTGTTCATCATCCAGCACCAGACTTCGGAACTATGGATGAAGCTCGCCATCCATGAGATGCGCTCGGCCTCGCGGGCGCTGCGAGTCGACCAGCTGCAGCCCGCGTTCAAGATGCTGACGCGGGTCGCCCGCATCTTCGACCAGCTCAATTCGGCCTGGGATGTGCTCAGGACCATGACGCCGTCCGAATACAACATCATGCGGCCATCGCTCGGCCAATCCTCAGGCTTCCAGTCCTGGCAGTACCGGGCCATCGAATATCTGGCGGGCAACCGTAACCTGGCCATGCTGCGGCCGCATGAGCACCGGCCGGAAACCCTCGGCCAGCTGGATAGCATCCTGTCCGAGCCCTCGATCTACGACGAGGCGATCGCGCTTCTCCAGCGCAATGGCTTCGATGTCGGTGACGAACCCCGCGCCGACATCCGCCAGACCCGCGTTATCAACCCCAAGGTGCGTGAGGCGTGGCGGCAGATCTATGCCGATCCCCAGCACTATTGGCCGTTGTACGAGCTGGCGGAGAAGCTCGTCGACTTCGAGGACTATTTCCGGCGCTGGCGCTTCAACCACGTCACCACAGTGGAGCGCATCATCGGCTTCAAGCGCGGCACCGGCGGCACCGGCGGCGTTTCCTATCTGCGCCGGATGCTTGAGGTCGAGCTTTTTCCCGAACTCTGGCACGTCCGATCCGACCTTTAGGCGATGTTGATCGCCGAACGGAGACGCCTGCGTGCCGAATCTTCACAATCGATGATAATTTGTCCAGACCGTGCGAGCGGGCTGGAGACAAGAATGGACGATTGTGAAGACGCGGCGCATAAAAAAGGGCTGTTCCGCGCCTATTTCGGAGGGCCGGAGGGAACGGTTTCCGCCACGTTTCGCAACCTGGCAAAATCCGATGTCAAGCTCCAAGTCGACGAACGTCTCGGCCTGTTCCACGCGTGCTTTGATCTGCCCGCGAAGGAGGGAAGGGGGGCGTGGCGTTTCCTGTCTCCTTCCGAGGGCATATTCGCGGTTCTGACGGACTGCGAATACTTCACGATTCGCCATGAGCGCGTGGCCGCTGAAGGCTTGCTGGAGTTCCATTTTCTGCTTGAGGGGCCGGTTGAACTCTCTCTTCCTCAAGAGAGGGACGCCACCGCCCCCACCAACGTCTCGCTGATCGTCTGCCAGCAGGCGGCGGGCATGGCTTACGACGTCGTCTGCCAGCCCGGAACCTACAAGATGGCGAGCTTCTACGTCCGGCCGGATCTCCTCGCGGGGAGCTTCGGCATGGATGTCTCGCACAGCATGGCGCAGCAGTTGCTTTCGCCCCGCGAGGGCACGATGGCCATGTCGGAGCAGAAGATCGATCCGGAGTTCCTGCGTCTCCTGCGCGATCTGTTCGAGATCAAGTTTACCGGCCCGAGGGGGCTTCCGCTGGCGGCCGCCCGTATCATCGAGCTTCTTGTGCTCTCCGTCGATGCCGTCGACCGCGGTGGCAAGGCCGAGGAGCAGTCGATCGTCTTCACCGCCCGTGAACTCGCCATGTTCGATCGCGCCCGCGACGTTCTGGCGAGCGACTTCTCTGAATCGCAGACCATTCCGAGGTTGGCCCGAAAGCTCGGCACGAACGCCACCAAGCTGAAAAGCGGATTTCGGCTGCTATATGGCACGACGATCTTCGCCTATCGCAACCGCCACCGCATGCATCGCGCCATGCAGTTGCTGGCGGAAAGCGACACGCCGATCGCCACTGTCGCCCAGGCTGTCGGCTTCCGCCATCAGGCGAGCTTCACCTCGGCCTTCCGCGCGCATTTCGGCTTGACGCCAAAACAGGCCCGTCAGCGGCTGGTGCCGACGGATATGCCGTAAGGGCGCCGTTGGGGGCGGGCGCTCTATCGTCCCTTCATTTGTCTCAGGCGCGGGTTGAGCGCGTCATTCAGGCCCTCGCCAACCAGATTGAGCGCAAGCGCGGTGAGCAGCAGCGCCACTCCGGGAATGGCGATGATGTACCAGGCGTCACGCAGCTGGCCTCGCCCCATGCCGATCATGGTGCCCCAGGTCAGCACATTCGGATCTCCGAAGCCCAGGAAGGAGATCGCCGATTCCATCAGGATCGCGGTCGCGACCAGGATCGTGGACATGACGATGATGACTGGCACGACATTGGGCAGGATCTGCGCGAAGATGATGCGCAGGTCGCTCATGCCGGTCACGACGCAGCTGTGCACGAAGGCACGATCGCGCATGACGATGAATTCTCCACGCACGAGGCGGGCGACTGTCGGCCAGGATACCACGGCCAGTGAGAAGATGATGACCGTAACCGATGGCCCGAGAACGGCGACGACAGCGAGCGCCAGCATGAACTGCGGGGTGGTCTGGAATAGCTCGGTGATGCGCATCAGCACATCGTCAGTCCACCCGCCATAGTAGCCGGCGAAGGCGCCGACAAGGACACCGACCGTCGCCGCTACGAAGGCTGAGCAAAAGCCAACCAGCAGCGACACGCGCGCGCCGTAGAACAGGCCGGCGGCCATATCGCGGCCGAGGCTGTCGGTGCCGAGCAGCGTCTCGGGCTCCTGCCCCGGCCAGGTGAGGGGAACGCCGACCATCTCGTAGGGATCGCCCGGAAAGATGAGATGCGCCGTCAGCGCCATCATCACGACGGCAGCCAGCAGCAGGATGCCGAGCGCCATGGTCCAGTTCCGCAGGGCAAGCCGGACGTAGCGCATTACCGCAGCTCCACCGTCGGATTGATAAAGGGATAGATGAGGTCCACCACCAGATTGGCGAGAACGACGAAAACCGAGCTGAGAACGAGAATCGACAGCAGCAGATTGAGATCGCGCTGCATCATGGCGTCGAACATCAGCCGGCCGATGCCCGGCCAGGAGAACACCGTCTCCGTCAGCACGGCGCCGCCGAGGAAGCCGCCGATATTCGTTCCCACCACGGTGATCAGCGGCAGCACCGCGTTGCGCAGCGCATGGCGATAGACGATGCGCTGTTCCGAGACACCCTTGGCGCGCGCAACACGGATGTAGTCGAGGCTCATAACTTCCAGCATGCCTGCGCGCACCAGCCGGGTGTAGATGGCGAGATAGAAGAACGCCTGGGTCAAAGCGGGCAGGGCAAGGTGCCGGAGCACGTCGAGCACGCCTGCAAATCCGCGATCCTGCGCGGTGATGTCGCGCATGCCGCCGGTCGGTGCCCAGCCGAGCCACACCGAGAAGACGACGATCATCATGAGGCCGATCCAGAAAGGCGGCGTGGCGTAGAAAAGAAGAGCCAGCAGCGAGATCAGCCGGTCCGGCAAGCGATTGAAGTACCGCGCGGCGGTCACGCCGAAGATAACGCCGACCATGAGCGCGATGAGGATGCTCGCCACCATCAAGAGCAGCGAGGCCGGAAGCCTCCCCAGGATCAGCGTGGACACATTCTCGCCGTAACGGAAGGAATAGCCGAGGTTGAATGTGGCGATCCGCATCAGGAAGGCCGCGAGCTGTTCCCATAAGGGCCGGTCCAGACCGAATTCCCGTCTGAGATTGGCCAGGTATTCCGCATCGGCGGTCCCCGCCTCGCCGGCCAGCGCGTCCGCCGCGTCGCCGGGCGCCAGTTGCAGAAGGAAGAAATTGATGATCGCAATGCCGAGGATCGTCAGCAGGGCCTGTAGAAGTCTCCTGCCGATGAAACGAAGCGGCAGATTGCGTCGCGGTGCTGACATCAGGTTCTCGTTTGATCAGACGGACGGTGTCGAGATGGGCTGGTTTGCGGATGCGCGCCCGACCGCGCCCATGGCGGCGCGCTCGTTCCGCAATCTCAAGTTTATGTCCAGAACACGGCTCCGCCGCAGGCACACCCGGCACAGAGAAATGCAAGGCGATCGGACAACAGTCCCGCTCCGCCTCACCCCAGGCTCAGTGTCGAATAATGGCTCCGCACGCCTTCCGGGCCGGTTACGAAGTGTTGTACTTTCGCGCTGGCGATGGTGACGTAAATCGGCCTTACCAGGGGAAGAATAGGCAGGTCCTCCATGGCGATTTGCTGGAACCGCTTGAACAGGTCCACACGCTTGCTCGCGTTTGGCTCGACGGCCGCCTTGGACAGGACATCGTCCATTTCCGGATTCTTGTAGCCGGATGCGTTCACGAAGGGCGTTCCCTGCTTGGCCGCCGCCGAATGGTAGAAGCGCTGCAATCCGATGGAGGGGTCGGCCGTTGCCGATGCTGGGACCATCGAGAGGTCGAAATCATACTCGCCATAGACCCGCCGGATGAAAGTCGGCACGTCAGCGGTCTGCAGGTCGAGCTCCACGCCGATCCTGCGGAATTGCTGACGCAGGAACTGCCCGGCCCTATCATAGGTGTCGCCCGTGGTCGGATAGATGAGCCGGAGCTTGAACCGGGTGCCTTTCGCATCCTTCTTGTATCCCGCCGCGTCGAGCAAAGCCTCTGCCTTGGCCACGTCGTAGGGATAGGATGGCACATCGGCGCTGTAGAAATGCGGCAGCGTCTGCGGAATGGGGCCGGTCAGGGGCTGGGCCAGCCCATACCACACCGTCTTGACCATGAGATCCCGATTGATGGCGTGCATGAGCGCCTTGCGCACCTCGGGCTTGGCGAGATGTTCGTTGCGCAAGTTCGTTTCCAGCACGTCGAGGCTGTTGTTCATCTCCGTGCCGCGCGTTTCCACCTTGAACGCCGGATTGTCCTGGAACTTCTTGACCTCATTGAGCGGAATCGGCCCGTCACCACCGAGATTCAACTCGCCGGCCTCGAACGCCGCGACGCGCGCGCTCGGCTCCGGGTAGATCCGCACGATCAATTTATCGAGGAGTGGCTTGCCCTTGTCCCAGTAGTCGGGGTTCTTTTCCAGGATGATATGGCTGCCGCGCTGCCATTCCACGAATTTGAAGGGCCCCGTTCCAATCGGCGCATTATTGGCCGGGTTCTTGAGAACCTCGCTGCCCTCGTAGACATGTTTCGGCAGCATCGGCGATTCCCAGCCCGCCAGCGCGTAGATCATGGCAGGCGTCGGTTCGCTGAGCCTGATGATCGCGGTCAGGGGATCAGGCGTTTCAACAGCCGTTACCTTGGCAAAAACGCCACGGCCGCGCGGATGGTGCTGCTTGAGGATTTCCATGATCGAATAGGCCACGTCAGCGGAGCTGAATGGCTTGCCATCATGCCATTTGACTCCGTCCCGCAGCTTGAAGGTCATGGACAGGCCATCCGGCGCGATCTCCCAAGACGTCGCGAGTTCCGGCTGCGGATTGAGCCCGAAATCATAGTGGACGAGCCCTTCCGTCATTTTGCCGGAGATCACGGCGACGGGCGAGGCCGTGTTGAAGGCGCTCACCATCGCGTTAGGCTCGGGATTGATGGTCATGACCAGTGTTCCCGCCGCGGCCGATGCCGTGCTCGGCATCATGGCGCCGGAGATAAGAGCTGCCGAACCGAACAGCAGCACTTGGCGGCGGTCCATCATGATTGCGGAATTGGCGTCGTCGCTCATCTCACGTTCCACTCTCTTGTCCGCTAGACGAGTATTGCATGCGGATTTTTTCAGTGTGGAGTATCGGCGGCCTAATGCGATCTGGCCAGAGCACGACTTTTTTCTTCCGGGCATAGCTTTTTGGAAATCCGTCCATTCGCGGCCGGTTCCGCACAGGGTGTGGTTGCGGCCTGGCCAAGGTTTGCGACAAATGGACCGGCAGCACGAGGGACGCAGAAGCGATGCCAGGACACGCCGGAGTGGAACAAGCCGGGATGACAGGGGCGCAGCTCTTCGCGCGGACACTGAGGCATTGGGATTGCGGCCCCGTGTTCCATGTGCCCGGTGAAGGGATCCTTGAAGCGCTCGATGCGCTTGCCGATATCGGGGCGCCGTTGATCTCGTGCCGCCACGAAGCCGGGATGACTTATATGGCGCAGGCAGCCGGACATGCGCTCGGAAAGCCGGGCATCTGTCTCGCCGGGCGCGCGCCCGGCGCGCTCAATTCAGCGCTCGCGCTTCATACCGCCTTTACCGACGCCGCCCCGATGATCCTTGTCATCGGCCAGCCGCCGCTGCGCCAGGCGGGGAGGGAGCCGTTCCTCGACAATGACTTCTCGCTGGCCTTCGCGCCTGTCGCGAAGTGGATCGGAACCTGCTCCGATGCGGCCCGCCTGCCGGAAATGCTCTCGCGTGCCTGGGCGACGGCCATGACGGGACAGCGTGGCCCCGTCGTTGTGGCTGTCAACGAGGATGTCTGGGCCCAGACCGTTGACGCGCCGGTCTTGTCCCCGCCCGTCATCACGCGGCCGCGGGTGCCTCTCGCCGAGGTCGATGCCATCGCGGCGATGCTGGCCGGGGCGAGCAACCCCGTCCTTGTCGTCGGCGGCACCGGATGGTCGCGGGCCGGCGTGGCCGCGCTGCGAGACCTCGCGCAGACCACGGGCCTGCCGGTGGTGACGTCCTATCGCCGCCGCGATCTCATGCCCGCTGATCATTCCTGCTTCGTCGGCGAGTTGGGCATAGGGGCCGACCCCGCTGTGCTCGATGCGGTCGCGCGGGCCGATCTCGTCATCGTGGCCGGCATGCGGCTCGGGGAAATCAATACGTTCGGCCCGGGGGTTTTCGAGGGCTTCCGCCTGCTTGCGGCGCCGCAGCCGATCCAGACGTTGGTGCATATTCACCCGGATGCCAGCGAACTCAATCGCGTCTATCGCGCCGCGCTGCCCGTTTGCGCCGAGGCCGAGACCCTGTTCGAGCCGCTTGGTCAATCGCTGTCCGCGCATCGCCTGCCCGACTGGTCACACTGGCGGAGCGCGCTGCGTGCGGCGCGGGAGGCATTTACCGTCGGCCGGCCGGGCAAGGGGCCGATTGACATGCGCGAGATCTGTCGGGTTCTGCGCGCGGCGCTGCCGGCGGATGCCATGCTCACGGTCGGAGCCGGCGCCTACGCCCATTGGCCGCAACGGTATTTCCCCCATTCCGTCTATGGCACGCAGCTCGGCCCCAAAAGCGGGGCCATGGGCTACGGATTGTCAGCGGCGATCGGTGTGCAGGCCTCGTGCCCGGGGCGGCGGGTTGTGGCGATGGCGGGTGACGGCTGCTTTCTGATGCATGGCGAGGAACTCGCCACCGCCGTGCTGCACAAGCTCCCCGTGGTTGTCATCGTCGTCAACAACAGCAGCTATGGCGCGATTGCGGCCAGCCAGAGCAGGCATTTCGGCCGCACGGTCGGCACCGATCTGTCACCTGTCGATCTCTCGGCCTATGCGCGGGCCTTCGGCGCGAATGGCTTCCGGGTCGAGACCACCGAGGCTTTCGCGCCGGCCCTCGCATCGGCCTTGGCGGCGGACGGTCCGGCGCTGATCGAACTCATCACCGGGCCGGAGGCGCTGCGGCCGTGAGCGGGCAACGCATCGTCATCATCGGCGCAGGCATTGCCGGGCTCGTCGCGGCGCGCAGGCTCGGGCAGGCGGGTCACGACGTGCGCGTGCTGGAGGCCGGGAATATACCGGGAGGGCGTGTCGGCGACCGGCAGGTCCGGGGCATCCAATTCAATGCGGGCGCCCGGCTTCTCTATGCCTTCAGCCGGCCTTTCAACAGGTTGCTCGATGAAATCGGCCTGACACCGGCACTGATCCCGGTGCGGCGTCTTTCAGCCGAATGCGTGGGTGGGGATGGGCGCTGGCCGGTCGAGCTGATGCCGGGGATAAGAAGCCTCCTTACGCCCGGCTTGTCGTTGACCGAGCGGTTGCGTTTCCTGACCTTCGGCTTGCACGCGCTTGCCGCACGAGCCCATACCGACCCTGATGATGCGGCATCGGCGCTGGCGCAGGATAACGTGACCCTTGCGGCTTATATCCGCCAGGCCCTTGGTCCGGCCGTGCTCGCGCGCATGATCGAGCCTGTCTTCCGTGGGACACGCAGCTGGAACACCGAGGACGTCTCGGCCGCTTTTTTCGCTTCGGTCACGCCGCATATGGTCGGGCGGGACACCGTCCACGTGCTCGCCGGCGGCATGGGCAAGCTTCCGGCTGCGCTTGCCGCCGGTCTGACCGTGAACTGCGACACCCGCGTCATGGCGATCGAGACGCCTGATGTCGGCCCCTGCCGCATCCATGCGGAGCGGCAGGGCGAGCCGATCGTGCATGAAGCCGATCTCGTCGTCTGCGCGACCGAGGGCTCGCTTGCCGCCGCGCTCTTCCCCGATCTGGAGGACGAAGACCGGCGTTTCCTTGATGGCGTGCGCTACAACGCGCTTGGCATCGTCCACTACCAGCTCGGCTGCCAGGTGGCACCAGCCATGAATTTCTTCACCCGTGACGCATCTGGCCCGCTCGCCACATGGCAGCAGGTTCCTGGCAACGATGCAACGGGGCAGGCCCCGCAGCTCTATGCCCAGCTATCGCCTGAAGCGGTGGAGGATGCATCGCGCCGGGACATGACCGACAGGCTCGATGAGCTGGTGAAGGAACGTGTGCTCTCCCTTTATCCGGCTTTGGACCGTGACTGCGTCGACATCCACAACCAGTGGATCGCGCGCAAGCTGCCGGTCTTCTATCCCGGCTATACCAGTACCGTCGCCCGCTTCCGCGACCGCCAGTCAGCGGTCCGGCGCCGGGTCTATTTCTGCGGCGACTACCTCGCGCAATCGCTTGTCACGGGCGCAGCCGCGAGCGGCGAGCGCGCGGCCGCGGACATCGTGCGGCATTGGTCTTGAGATGCTATTCGGTTTAGGCTGGCCTCGGCCGTAGACCCTCACCTGAAATTCCTGCGAGCCCGAGGCCGACGACCTCCTGGCCACGGGTGACCACCGCGGCGCGCCATTCGGCCTCGTCAGGACGATAGGCATGGAGCATCATGGCCTTGACCGCGCTGGCGCGGGGGTTCGAAGCGCCGCCGTTGAGGTGCAGCCAGCCGTCGAAGCGTACGGCGTCGCGCACCACCTGTTCCGATCGTGTCCCGAATTCCAGCCCGATCGGTGTCCAGACCGGCCAGGGTGCGGCGCGCTTGTAACCGTCCAGGATAGAGGCGGCGCTTCCGGCATAGTCGGTTTTCGGGCTCTTGGTATGAGCGACATGGCCATACCAGGCGCTGCAGCGCTGGCCTTCCTCGCTGTCCGGCGCCATGCCGCTGAGGCATTCTCCGAAGCCAAAAGGGCCGAGGCCGGTATGGACATCGATCAAGCCGCAGAATTCGGCCGCCCGCAGATGCTCCTCCGCGATGCGTTGGACCGTGCGCGCCGACCAGGAGGGCTTCATCCCGCCAAAGTAGAGCCCTTCCGGATGGGAATATTGGCCGAGCTTGATGGCCGAACGCAGCGCCTGCTCGCCTTTATCCTGCCGGTAGCTTTCGAGTTTCGCGTCCGAAGCGGCAAGCGCCTCCGCGGAGAAATCAGCGGGGATCAGGAAATCCGCGATATCGCGATAGCCCGGATTGTCGAGATTGCCCGGCACGTCCCAATCAATGAAATGCCGGTTGAGATCGATGTTGTCTTCGTTGAAACGACAGTTCGAGGCGAAGCCCCACGGATTGATGGCGTGAACGAGCAGGAGCGCCACATCACCGTCTGCCGGCAGTTCGACGCTCTCCAGCGCCGCGAGCTGGATGGCGGAGCCGGCATAGCCTTCCACCCCGTGCAGCCCGGATTCCAGAACCAGCACACGGCGCGCCGATGCGGGGCCGATGCGCGCCACGTCGGTGAACAAGGCCTCGCCGGCGGGCCCTCGCGCTGGGTTCTCATAAGTCGCGATGGCGATGGGCCTTGCCTCTGCTCCCGCAAGGAAACGCTGCCGAGCCTCGGAATAATCTTTTGAAAAATAGCGTTCCACGCCGGACTGCTCCCTTCTTGCCCCCCTCCACATTCTAAGTATAAGCAGAGGAGCGCAAGTAATGTGGCCTATGAAGGGAACAAAGGCATGAAGAATCGACTCATTCGGTCCACACGCTTCCTGTTCCTCGTTCCGCTCGTCCTGACTGCCGCAACCGCGTGGGCTGGTCAAGCTGACGATACACTCCGGGTCGCCGTCGCCCGCGAAACGGATTTCGTCGATTCCATCCACACCAGCAGCGCTGATTCCGACCTGTTCGGTACCATCCTTTTCGACACGCTGATCTATGCGGATCGCGCCACCGGGGAATTCAAGCCGTTGCTGGCGTCCTCCTGGAAGTGGACGGACGACAAAACGGTTGAGTTCAAGCTGCGTGAAGGCGTGAAGTTCCAGAACGGCGAGGCGTTCAACGCTGACGATGTGGTCTACACCTTCCGCCAGCTCATGAACATGGACAACAAGTTCCGCCAACAGCAGCAGGATTTCGGCAATATCGCCGCCGTTGAGAAGATCGACGATTTCACGGTGAAGCTGACGCTGAAGCAGCCAGAGCCGACCTTCGAGAACGTTTTGGCCTCACGCATCGGCATCTGGCCCAACGAATATACTGAAGCCAACGGCCACATGGTCCATGCGACCAAGCCTGTCGGTACTGGTCCCTATGCGCTGAAGAGCATGCAGAAGGGCTCATCCTACACGCTGGTCAAGAACGCCGATTATTTCGAAGGCCCACGCGCGAAGCCGACCATCGGGACGATCGAGGTCCGCGTCATTCCGGAGACCCAGACCCAGATCGCCGAAATCATGTCGGGCGGCATCGACATGGCGCTCTCGCTGAGTCCTGCCGATACGATCGCCCTGCAGGGCGCGCCGGGCGTTGTCATCGAGACAGGCCAGTCCACCCGGATGTTCTTTCTCAGCATGAATGTCGCGGGCAAGGACAATAATCCGCTCGCCAATGCCGATGTGCGGCGTGCCATCTCCTATGCGGTCAACAAGCCGGAGATGGTGCACGGCCTCGTCAGCCCGGATGCCGCGGTGCTGGCGACAGACTGCAATCCGTCCCAACGTTTCTGCATCACCGATGTGAAGCCGGTCTATGATTTCGATCGCGAGAAGGCCAAGGCCCTGATGAAAGCGGCCGGCTATCCCGACGGCTTCGCCGTGACGCTGATGGCGGAGGCGAGCCTGCGCCCGATCGGGGAGGCCCTGCAGGGGTATCTGTCGGCGATCGGCGTCAAGGTCAATCTCGAGACCCTGCCGCTTCCGGCCTGGCGCGAACGCTTCATCAAGGGCGAGTCGCAGATGAGCATCGTCGGCTGGGGAAGCGGCGTGTCGTCGCTCGATATTTCCAACTCGCTCGGCATCTTCTTCAACGGGTCCTCGACGGACTACGTCAAGGACAAGGACATTACCGCATGGAACGCGGCCGCCTCGCGCACCATGGACAAGGCTGAACGGGAGGCGCTCTATCGCAAGACGCTGACGCGCATCAATGAAGAGGCCTATGTGCTGCCGCTCTACGGCGCGGTTGCGACCTATGTGACCTCCGATCAGGTGAAATTCCCGGCGCCAGCCATCGACTTTCCCGATATTTCGCTCGCCGCCTGGGCGAAGTAAGGCGGCTACGGCACCAGACCGGATACGGTATCCGGTCCGGTGCCATAGCCATTTGTTTGCGCATCGGCCTTGTCCGAAAACCGCGTTTCACTTTTCGGGCCGATGCTTTAGCGGACTAGGCAATGTGGGGCTTCATACGTAGCAAGGTGATCGTTTCACTGCTCGTGATGCTGACGGTGTCGCTGGTGGGGTTCGCGCTGCTGCATCTCTCCGGTGATCTGGCTGCCACGCTCGCGGGTGAAAACGCTACCGCCGAACAGATCGAGGCCGTCCGCCGTCAGATGGGTCTCGATAAACCGCTGCTTGCGCAATACGCGCAATGGCTGGCCGGCGCGTTCCGCGGTGACCTGGGGGAATCCTTCTTCAGCCGCGAGGCCGTGTCGACGTTGTTCCTGGCGCGTATCGGCACGACCGCCATTCTCGCGGTCGGGGCATTGATCCTGGCGATCGTGGTGAGCCTGCCGCTCGGCATGCTGGCGGCGCTTCACCCCAATTCCTGGCTCGATCGCCTGGTCAGCGCCCTGGCGCTTGCCGGACAGGCCGTGCCGAGCTTCTTTCTGGCGCTCATGATGGTCAGCCTGTTCGGCGTCACGCTGCGGTGGCTGCCGATCTCGGGATCCACGACACCGCTCCACTATGTGATGCCGATCGTCGTTCTGGCGATAGGCGCCATTCCAGCGCTGATGCGCATGACGCGCTCGGGCATGCTGGAGGTGCTCGATCAGGATTATATCCGCACGGCGCGCTCCAAGGGCGTGTCCGGCACACGCATCATGGTCCGGCATGCGCTGCTCAATGCCATCTTGCCGCTCATCTCGCTGTCGGCGGTACAACTCGGCACCCTCCTCGGTGGATCGGTGATCGTCGAATCCGTGTTCGCGATCGATGGCATCGGCCTTCTCACCTACCGCTCGATCCAGCGGGGGGACTTTCCTGTCGTCCAGGCGACGCTGATGTTCGTCTCCGTGAGCTATATCGTCCTCACGCTTCTGGCGGACATTCTGAACGCGTGGCTCGACCCGCGGCTGCAGCAGCGGCGGACCGGCTGATGACCGAAACCTATGTGGCCCCTCTGCCTGACCGGCGCCTCCGGCTGCGCCGGGCGCTGCGTCATGGCGGTTTTGTGTTCGGTGCGGCCATTCTGCTTCTGGCGGTGGCTGTCGCGGTTTTCGCGCCCCTCATTGCGCCCTATGACCCGGTCGCCCAGAATCTGTCCGGCCGCCTGCTGCCGCCTGCCTGGATGCAGGGCGGCCGGCCGGATCATTTGCTCGGCACGGACCATCTCGGCCGCGATTATCTCAGCCGGCTGATCTATGGCAGCCGGGTCTCGTTGATCGTCGGCTTTTCGACCATGCTGATCTCCGGGGTCATCGGCTCGACGCTCGGCTTCATAGGCGGCTATTTCGGCGGCCGGGTCGACGATGTGATCACCTACATCATTAACAGCCGCCTCAGCATGCCGGGGCTGCTGGTGGCGCTCGCGGTCATCTCTCTCGTTGGAGGCTCATTGCTCACCATCGTCCTGGTCCTCGGCTTTTTGTTCTGGGATCGCTATGCGGTCGTGGTGCGGACAGCGACGCAACAGGTGCGCAGCGCCGATTTCGTGGCGGCCGCGCAGGTGGCGGGCGCCTCTGCGCCGGCGATCATCTGGCGGCAGATCCGGCCTAACGTCTTTCATCACATCCTGGTCATCGCCACGCTTGAAATGGCGATGGCCATCCTCAGCGAGGCGAGCCTGTCCTTCCTCGGTCTCGGCATTCGCGCGCCAACGCCGTCCTGGGGGCTGATGATTGCCGAGGGGCGGACTTATCTGTTCGCCAAGCCCTATCTCGTCTGGATTCCAGGCATCGCGATCTTCCTGCTCGTGCTGGCGACCAATCTGCTGGGCGATGGCCTGCGGGATCTATCCCAGCCGGAGCGCCGCAGGTGAGTTGGGATTCCGGTCCGCCTTGCGTTTATGCCGGGACGCCTAGAGGTTGCCCCCAACCGGCGAGCGAATCGATCAGGCGGCTGTATTCAAGCTCGGAGGCGCCGTAGGCGTCGGCCGCGAATTCTTCGAGGGCTTTCCGATCTCGAACGATCACGCGCCCCCGCTCCGCATAAACGAAGCGCTTGCCTTCCAGGACGTGAAGCGCGGTCGTGACACTCGCGCGCCTTACAGCCAGCATGATCGCCATATACTCGTGAGTGAGCGGTATCTCTCCATCATCCATTCGATCGAGACACATGAGAAGCCAGCGTGCCAATCGTTCCTCAACGGTGTGAACAGCGTTGGAAAGGGCAGTCTGCGCGGTCTGGATCCACATGGCGTGGGCGAAACGGCTCATGATCTGGCGAACCCTTGGCCGACTAGCCAAGACATCGCGCAACACGCCGCTTTCGATTTGCAACCCGTGCCCCTCGACCTGCATGATAACTTCATGGGAGCTTATCGATACGTCCAGGGCGAAGGCCACGGGCAGAACCCCCTCCCGGCCGACGAGCCCTGTTTCCGCCCGTTGCCCTTCGGGGGAATGGGAGACGATGGACCCGATGCCCGCCTCCAAAAAATAGGCATGCGTCATGTCCTCCTGAGCGCGGGCGATGATATAGCCCTTTGGCAGGCCGATCGGGAGGAGATGCGGAGCAAGCGTGAGAAAATCATCATGATGAAGCATTGAGAGAAGACGATTGCGTGTCTCCGATTGCATCATCGCCATTCAGAACTCCTTCTTGCTCGCGATCGAAAAGTTGTCGGGTCGTTTACCAGCCGGCCCTCGAAGCGGCTTTTAATCCTCGCTCGGAGCGGCCTCCACAAGCTTTGGTGCGGTTCCGTACAAAACCCGGTGCCGAGTGAGTTTTCACATAAGACTGCGCTTGTCGGTGCGAGTCGCATACTGCGCCAACGAGGAACCACTCGGGCCGTCCGCGCCGCCGCCCGATATAGAGGGAGACGGCGATGAATAAGGATAACCCTGGAGGGGTTCCTTCCTCCGGGAGCGTTGCGCCACTGAGCCTCGCCATGCAGCAGCTCTTTGTCCGCGCCATAACAAGTCGCGAGCCTATCGATGCCACGGCCGAAGCTGCAAGGATCTTCCGTGAGCTGCCGCTCTTGGGGAGAACCGTGGACGAAATTCGGCGCGAGATAGTGGCCGCCGCGATCGCGCGCGGTATCCCCATCCAGCTATAGCCAGCGGGTTGGCGTCCCCCACGACAGCCCGCGCCTGCCACCATGAGCGATGTCGGCTTGCCCGCCATGTACAGCATTCACTGGATAATCCTGAATCCGCACGTTAAGTAACGGTAACTGGTCAGGATAGAGGCGCTGCCTGAATGGACGAAGACGACATACGCTATTGGCGGGCTAATGCACATTTCAATGCCTTGCTCGCCAATGCGCTCCACGCTGTTGTCGTCATCTTGCTGCAACGATCAGCCGGCACCCCGAATTTTCCCGAGCAGTTCGACGAGATCGCGCGGGAGGTGATAAAGGGGATCAAGAACTTTCAGCCGCTCACGCCTTTGCCCGTCGAGGATGAAGCGGACGCCGCGCGCGAGGCTATTGATTATCTCGAACGGCGCTTTGCGGAGTTGAGGCAGTCCCTCGGTTAGGCGGCCATGGCTGTGCATCGACTTCTGTGAGGTCTTGGTCGACGACGCGGGAGAAAAGCTTCGGCGGAGCCACGGGGCCTATGCGGCGAAGACCTCGACCGCAACCCACGCCAGCGCGGCAAGCACCAGTCCCGTGATCAGAACAACCAAGACAGGCCGGTCGAGAAAGCCCTGTCGCGCCTCGACTGGTGTCTGCACAGCGGGATCAGCCGTCGAATGGTCGTCAGCGCGCATGGGTGGGATTGGATCTCCGCCCTTCAAATCTTCGGATTGGGTTTTCGCGCGCAGTTCCGCGTTCCGTTCCATAGAAAGGCCTCCTAAATCTCCCGATCAAGCTTCAAGCCACCACGACCGGCCAGGTGGTTGAAAGTCATACGGAATTTCCTGCCGCAGTCGATATTGTCTTTGCGCGTCGGCAATGCAGGAACTAGGCATAACTCCAACACATCAATGGATATCGCGCTCTCGAAAAAATATATAATTTCACCCGAGAACTTCTCCCCTAATGCCTGCTATAGATATTATAAGTAACAACAAATTTTTCGAACCGTTGTTCCGCAGAGCGATGGAATTTTATCGCGATGCGTCGCGATGCGCTCCCTGCGTGGCGATCTCTTTCCGTTGACAACGATTTGCAGCGATCTTCGTGCGTTTATTCTCTGATTTGGGTTTTGCTGTTTAGGCAGGCTGTTGGAACCTCCAGCAGAGGTAGCCGTTAAGCCCAAATGACGCTTGCCCCCAGTTTGTTGGCGCGGGCCCGAGACGCAGGGCGAGATGAAGGGAATGAGACCCGGGGATTATGCTGATGACAGCATCAGAAAGCACGCGTGCTAACTGGAAGGGTGTCCTCCGGGTTGGGGAAGTCAGTTGTCGCGTTGCGCTGTACACGGCTGCCTCGAGTTCAGATCGCATCGCTTTCCACATGCTCAACCGGCGCACTGGCCACCGATTGCAACGTCAGTTCGCGGATAGCGAAACCGGCGCAGTCGTTGATCGGGAGGATCAGGTCAAGGGTTATGAGACAGGCGAAGGAGACTATGTCGTTCTCGAACCCGAAGAAGTGGCGGCCGCCGTTCCTGAAAGCGACAAGACCCTTGCAGTCTCGGCCTTCATTCACTGCAGCGATGTGGACGACATCTATTTCGATCGGCCGTATTTCCTCGCGCCCGCTGACCGGGAGGCGGAAGAGGCTTATGTGCTGATCCGAGAGGGCATGAGCCGGAAGAAGGTCGCCGCCCTGGCGCAGACCGTTCTCTTCCGGCGTGTCCGCAGTGTTATCGTCCGCGCCGAGGGCGACGGCCTCATCGCCACGACCTTGAATTTCAACTACGAGGTCCGGTCAGCCGACAATGCCTTCAGCGATGTGCCGTCGTTGCGCATCAAGGGTGAGATGCTTCAACTTGCCGAGCATATCATCAAGACGAAAGCCGGCGTCTATGATCCGGCTGCCTTCGAGGACCGTTACGAGGCCGCGCTTGCCGAGCTCGTGAAGGCGAAGCTGGAAGGCCGGAAGATAGTCGCACCGAAGCGCCGTCCCGCCGGCAAGGTCGTCGATCTCATGGAAGCTTTGCGTGAAAGTGCGGGTCTCGATCAGGGAACACGTAAATCCGCGCGTGGCCGAAAGGCGAAGCCGGCGAAAGATGCGAAGGACGGCCCAGGGCGGAAATCTTCAGCCGGCTCGAACAGGAAGACAGTGACCACGGCCAAGGCCAAGACCGCGTCGGCGCGACGCCGTGCTGGCTGACAGGAGCGGTCTGACATGGTCAACCAACTTGAAACCTACCGCAGCAAGCGCAATTTCCGCACAACTGCCGAGCCGCGCGGTCGACGATCCCGTGCATCGGGTGACAGTTTCGTCATTCAGAAGCACGACGCGCGCCGGCTCCATTATGACTTCCGGCTCGAGATGGATGGAGTTCTGAAGAGCTGGGCCGTGACGCGGGGGCCGAGCCTTGTGCCCGGGGAGAAGCGACTAGCCGTCCATGTCGAGGATCATCCGCTTGAGTATGGCGACTTCGAGGGCACCATTCCCAAGGGGGAATATGGCGGGGGGACCGTGCTCGTGTGGGATCGCGGCACCTGGTCGCCCATAGGGGATGCCCATAAGGGCTACTCCAAGGGTCATCTCGAATTCGAGCTTCATGGTGAGAAGCTCCGTGGCCGCTGGCATCTGGTGCGCATGCACGGCAAGCCCGGGGAAAAGCGCGAGAACTGGCTGCTCATCAAGGGCGAGGATGGATTCGCTCGCCCCGAGGACGCCACCGACATCCTGGAGGAACGCCCGGAATCGGTGAAAACGGGCCGAGAAGTCGCGGATGTGGCTGGTGAGGCTCCGGGCTGGTCCTCAAAGACCGGACGTATCAGAAAATCGGCGAAGATGCCTGCCCAAACCGCGCCTTCCGTCAAGCCGGAGGCCTCAGCCGGGCCGGTTCATGGCAAGGCCCCGGACCCCTCGACGGTCAAGGGGGCCAAGAAGGCGCGGATGCCTGATTTTGTTCCGCCGATGCTCGCCACGCTTGTCGCCAAAGCGCCGGCTGGCGAGCGCTGGCTCCATGAGATCAAGTTCGACGGCTACCGGCTCCAGGCGCGTATCGAGGCTGGCAGTGTCAAGCTGCTGACGCGCAGCGGTCTCGACTGGACGGAAAAGTTCGGCGCGGCGGTTCCAGCCGCGCTCAAGGCGCTTCCGCTCGATAGCGCCATCATCGACGGCGAACTCATTGTGGAAACCGGTGCCGGCGCCTCCGACTTCTCGGCCTTGCAGGCAGCGCTCAGTGAGGGGCGCACTGATCATTTTCTCTTCTATGGCTTCGATCTGCTCTATCTCGATGGCTATGACCTGCGCGGTCTGACCCTGACCGCGCGCAAAGGCTTGCTCGAACAGATCATCGGCACGAACAATGACGGACTGATCCGTTACAGCGGTCATTTCATGGAAAGTGGCGCGCTGGTGCTGCGCCATGCCTGCCGGCTGAGCCTTGAGGGCATTGTCTCGAAACTACGCGACGCCCCGTATCGAGATGGCCGCAGCAAAAGCTGGGTTAAATCCAAGTGCTCGGCGAGGCAGGAATTCGTCATTGCCGGCTATGTACCGTCCACGGTGTCCTCGCGCGCCATCGGCTCGCTCGTGCTCGGCGTCTATGACGGCGATGAGCTCCAGCATGTCGGCCGCGTGGGAACCGGCTTCACGGGAGCCATCGCGGAGGATCTGTTTCGCAAGCTGGAGAGCATCCGCATTCCGTCGAGTCCCTTCACGGAAGCCCTGACAGCGGAGGAAAGACGTCAGGTCCGCTATGTGCAGCCTACGCTGGTGGCGGAAATCGAGTTCCGCGCCTGGACCGCGGATGGGCACCTGCGCCACGCTTCTTTCCGTGGGCTGCGGGAGGACAAGGATGCCCGAGAGATCATACGCGAAGTACCGAAACAAGCTGCCAAGGCGCCGTCCTCACCGGGCCGAAGGGTCAAGCTCACCCATCCCGATCGCCTCTACTGGCCTGATGAGGGCGTCACCAAGGAAGGCCTGGCGAACTATTATGCCGAGGTCTGGCGTCATATCGCGCCTCATCTCGTGGGAAGGCCGCTCGCGCTTCTGCGCTGCCCGAGCGGCATCACGGGCGAGAAGTTCTTCCAGAAGCATGCCTGGAAGGGCTTGAACCCGAACATCGTGCTCATCAAGGATCCCAAGGACGTGGATGAACAGCCGCTGATCAGCATCAACGATCTCGACGGGCTGATCGGACTTGTGCAGTCGGCGGTGTTGGAAATTCATCCCTGGGGATCGACCGTGACCGATTGGGAGCACCCCGACCGGATCGTTATGGATCTCGATCCCGGCGAAGGTGTGCCCTGGCAAGCCGTGATCGATGCCGCGCAGGAGGTGCGTCAGCGCCTGACGGATGCCGGGCTTGCCGCCTTCGTCAAGACGTCGGGCGGCAAGGGATTGCATGTGGTTGCGCCGCTCAAGCCGAAAGCCGACTGGCCAGCCGTGAAGGCCTTCACCAAGGCACTCGCCGATGCCATGGCCGCCGAAGATCCCGACCGGTATGTCGCGACGATCACCAAGTCAAAGCGACGCGGCAAGATCCTCATAGACTATCTGCGCAACCAGCGCGGCATGACCGCGGTCGCGCCCTATTCCACGCGAGCCCGGCCAGGTGCCGCGGTTTCGGCACCCATTGCGTGGGAGGAGTTAGGGCCCGCCATCGGGCCTGCTTATTTCACGGTCGAGACCATGCCGACGCGATTGGCCGCGCTCACCAGCGACCCTTGGGATGGCTTCCATCGCGCGGCTGCGCCATTGGAGACCGCGCGGCGCGGCCGCAAGAAGGCGGCGGGCAAGAAGACCGGATAAAGGCAAGCCAGACCTAACGGCCCTTCGTCTGTTTCTCGGAGGCGATGCTCTTCTTCAGGGCGTCCATGATGTTGATGACATTGGTTGGCGGTGCCGGCTCGCTCTTGCGCGCCGCCGGGCGTTTACGTCCCTTTTTCTTGGCGGCAATGATGTCCAGCAACTTCTCCTGGACCGGGTCTTCCGCCATGGATGGATCCCAGGGACGCGTCCGCTCGTCGATCAACTGGCTGACCAGGCGCAGCAATTTCTGATCCGGCTTGCTCTTCGACGGGTCAGGCCAGTGGCTGGCGCCCTCGCGCACCTCGTCGCCGTAGCGCAAGGTCCAGACCACGATGCCGTTGTCGTGCGGCTTCAGCAGAACGGCTCGCTCACGCCGATACATCACCACCCGGGCGATCCCGCCGGTGTTCGTCGCCGCCATCGCATCGCGAATGACCGAATAGGCCTCCTCGCCGACCTTGTCGTCCGGCGTGAGATAATGGGGCCTGTCGTACCAGATCCAGTCGATGCTATCGATCGGAACGAAGGTCTCGATATCGATGGTGCGGGTGCTTTCCAGTGCGACAGCCTCGAGTTCGTCATCGTCAAGCATGACGTACTCGTCATCGCCCCGCGGGTAACCCTTGACCGCCTCGTCCTCGGCGACCGGCTTGCCGCTGCCTGAATCGAAGTATCGGCTGACAACGCGATTGCCCGTCTTGCGATTGAGCGTATGGAACCGGACTTTCTCGCTCTCGGACAGAGCGGGGGTCATCGACACTGCGCAGGTGACGAGTGAAAGCTTGAGATACCCTTTCCAGAAGGAGCGTCGGGCCATCGCGTTTACCTCCGACAGCTCAATCGCTCGTGGGCTTTGTGGTTCCATCGAATGCATCGCCCGTTCCAACGGCATCATGGTTCACGCGTCCCGTCGGTCGCCCGAACCGGGGGCCCCAGGAATTCCACGTTCCAGCGCTGGCCAAAGGCGTTGAGGAGCGCCGCGTCGGGGAGCCCATGCTCCATGATCTGCCCGAGCTCAGTGAAGAAACGGCGCGCGTCGAACGCCGGCATGATCATCACGAGCTGCCGTGCCGGCTGGCTCGTGACATTGACGAAGCCATGTACCCCGCCCCCCGGAATACTGACGATGTCTCCTTCCTCGGCGAAGAAGCGGCGTCCGTCTACCTCGTAGAGATAGCGACCTTCAATGACACGGAATATCTCGGCTTCCCGATGGCGATGTCTGGGCGGACCAGCGTTCGGCGCGTTGATGGTCTCGATGATGCAGACCGCGCCATCACTCGCGTCCGGGGGCATGCGGACGAAGAGATCGAGCCCTATGGCCGGGATCTTGATCGGCATCTCGGTCCCGCGCGAATGGAGAAATGCTACGCCCATGGATTGCTCTCACGTCATGGCGGTCAGGCGACCATTTGGGCATTGTCCTTCGGGAGCGGAGCGGGGTCCAGTCGCGCGGCGATGACGGACGGAACGATGTCCTTCCGCCATGAAACCGCGCATGAAACCGTGTCTCGGCTCACGCGGCCAGAATCTGCTCCGCCGTCTGTTCGTCGGTCACGAAAACGGTCGCGAGCCGCCGCGTCAGCGCGGCCCGGAGCGCGAGCACCTTGCCGGGGCCGGCGCCGGTCAGGATGACCTCAGGCACGGCGGCGAGGTCGTCGAAGCCGAGCCCGATCTGCCGATGGTTGAGCTCGTGGTCGATGACCTGCCCGTCGGCATCGATGAAGGTGCCGAGCACGGCGCCGACCGCGCCGCGTTCGCGCAGGGCCTTCGCTTCGGCAGGACTGATGTAGCCATAGCCGACCAGACCGCCGTCGTCGGTGATACGGCTCGCGGTGAGGATCGCGAGGTCGCAGGCCGCGGCGCGGCGCATGACGGCCTCGACCATCGGCAGGCGCGTGAACAGCTCATGTTCCTGAGTCGTGCGGGCGTAACTCGGCGCCGCGAGCTGGTAGCAACTGGCCTGCAGCGTCAGGGCAAGCCGCGCGACCGTCTCATAGGGCGCCATCCGGCCTTCCGCCGACAGGCTGCCCTTCAGGGCGACGATGGCGGTATCCGGCATCACGGCGGGCTTGAGCCCCTGGAACATGGCGTGTGGCGAGCGCCCATGATGCACGCCCACGGTCATGCCGTTGGCGAGCCGTCCGTTGAGGTAGCTGCCGAGCGCGTGGCCGACGACCACGTCGATCTGGTCCGGCTTCGACGCGGTCGGCGCCAACACCACCTCGCGCAGGCCGAAGGCGGCCCGCAGGCGCCCCTCGCAGTCGGCGCTGCTGCGAAAGGGAGAGGTGATGTCGATGCGCACCAGGCCCTCGTCCCGCGCCGCCGCGAGCAGGCGATTGACGCGCATGCGGCTGATGCCCAGGGCGACAGCGATATCCTCCTGCTTCAATCCCTCGATGAAATACATCCAGGCGACGCGGGTGGCGAGCTGCAGCCGGCTTTCCTCGCCGCCGCCAAGAGGCAGCGCTTCCCCGCGGGCGGGCTCATGATTGTCCTTATCCGGAGGTGTCATCGGGAGACCGGCTGCTCCGGTCCTGCCGCCGCCGAGCCATATTCATTGGCGTAGATGTAGGACTCGTGGCGGAACAGCATGTCGCGTCCGACGAGCCGTTGCCGAATGCCGTGCTCGCTCAGGCGAATGTCCACAAAGCCCACCTCGCGCAGGCCCCACATTTTCACCTCCGGAGGGTGATTGACGGCGCTCGTGGCGGGCGCCCAGATGTGGACGACGCCGTTGATGCCAAAGGAGCGGTACTGGTGCTTGTGACCGCAAGCGACGAGCTTCAACGATTTGTCGGCAAAGGGGCGCAGCAGGCGTTGGCGCGCCTCGGGATCTAGGCAATCCGAGGTGACGCTCGCCTCCGAGGGATGATCCATGAACAGCGGCTTGTGGACGAAGAGCGCGATCGGCCGCTCGCGCGGGATCCCGGCCAATGTCCGCGCCAGCCATTCGCTTTGCTCCTCCTCGGCGGACAAACCATCGGAGTTCAGGATCTGGGCATTGACGCCGATCGCCGTCCACTGACCGCAGGCCTCATGCCAGTAGTCGGGTCCGAAGAGGTCAAGCCAGCGCTGCCGTCGCTCGACGTCGACCGACTTGGCCATTCCGCCCGACACGACGTTGTCGCCGATATCGTGGTTGCCCGGGATGACCCGCCAGGGCACGTTGATGCGGTCGAGCTGGCGCCGCGCGAAAACGAGATCGTCGACCACATCGGGGTCCGACAAAGCGACATCGCCACTGACCACGACGAGATCAGGTTTCTCGGCTTCGATCCACTCCAGCGTGATCTCCCAGTTGTCCTGATAGCGCGCGCGTGTGCCGCTCAGGTGCAGATCCGAGACCTGAACGATACGAAAATCCTGTGCCATGCTTGCCAAATCCATTGTCAGAGATTGATCGCGACGGACAAGTCCGTCACCTGCCAATCCGTCACCTGCCAATCCGCGTCGGTCCGGCTGAAGGCCAGCGGCGCGGCGTTTCGCACGAGGTCGTCGGAAATCGTCACGCCGAGCATGAGGCCGAGCACGCGCAGGACACCGCCATGGGCGACCAGGAGGGATGAGGACGTGTCGAGATGACGCGAGAGGGCGCGCGCGATACGTCCCGAGAACGCCTCGAGGGTTTCCATGTCCTCCGCGTCCCTCGACCAGAGCCCCGGGATCGCCGGCCCGCCCTCAAACGGGCCAAAGCCGCGTTCTCGCAGATCCGGATCGAGCAGGAGCGGCAGGGCAAGGCGGCTCGCCACGGCCTGCGCCGTCGCGCTCGCCCGCGACAGATCACTCGACACGATACGGGCGATTCCGCCACGGCCGGCGAGCAGTTCGGCGGCGGCGACGGCCTGCTCACGGCCCACGGCATCCAGCGGAATATCGGTGTGGCCCTGAACGATGCGCTGCAGGTTGTAGGCGGTGCGACCGTGGCGCAGGAACAGAAACCGCGTGATTGACGGATCAAGGTCCAGCCGGCGGACGGAAGGAGGGGCTAATACGTTCATGCGGCAAGTTCCATGCTGGAGGCGATCCTGTTCCCCGTCGTCGGGTCGAACATGTGGGTCTGGCCGATCGGCCAGTCGAATCCGACGCTTTCGCCGGCGCGTGGCGCGAGGTGTCGCGCGACGCGTGCGACAAGGCGCTCAATGCCGACTTCGCCGTGCACCAAGGATTCCGAGCCGATCATCTCGACCTGGTCGACCCGAAAGGCCGCCCCGTCGTTTCCGTTGAGTTCGCGAAAGCTGATGTCCTCCGGCCGAACCCCGACCTTGAGGCCCTTGGCCGGCGAGCCCGCATCGACCAGGCGGCCGAGGGCAAAGGCCCGGCCGTTCTCGACCGTTCCGCTGACGATATTCATGGGTGGCGCGCCGATGAAGGAGGCGACGAATATCGTCTGCGGCCGTTCAAACAACTCCTCCGGCGTGCCGATCTGCTGGACGCGGCCATCCCGCATCACCACGATGCGGTCCGCCATGGTCATCGCCTCGATCTGGTCATGCGTGACATAGACGGAGGTGACGCCCAACCGGCGCTGGAGGGCGCGGATCTCGCCGCGCGCCGAAGTACGTAATTGCGGGTCCAGATTCGAGAGGGGCTCGTCGAACAGGAAAACGCTCGGATTGCGAATGATGGCCCGGCATACCGCGACGCGCTGGCGCTGCCCGCCCGAAAGTTCCCGGGGGCGGCGCTCAAGCAGATGCACGATATCCATCATCTCCGCCGAAGCCCTGACACGCTGGGCGAGCTCCGCCTTGGGCACACCCCGCAGCCCAAGGGAGAAGCCGATGTTTTCCGCGACGGTCATATGCGGATAGAGCGCGTAGTTCTGGAAAACCATGGCCATGTCACGCGCCTTCGGCGGGTCTGCGGTGACATCGCGCGGGCCGACCCAGATATGGCCGTCGGTTACGTCCTCGAGGCCGGCGAGCATACGCAGGGAGGTTGTCTTCCCGCAGCCGGAAGGGCCGACGAAGACCACGAACTCGCCGTCGGCAACGGTGAGATCAAGCCTCTCGACCGCGACGAAGTCGTCGAAGACCTTGCGGACGCCCGCAAATCTGATGGAGGCCATGGCTTATCCTTTGATGCCGACAGAGACGAAGGTGTTGATGATCTGGCGCTGGAAGAGGACGAAAACGGCGACCGCCGGCAGGCTGATCAGCGTGACGGCCGCCATGAGGGGCCCGAGGTCGTCGCCGCGTTCCGCGTCGAGGAAGCGGCGCACGCCGATCTGCGCGGTCATGGCGTTCTCGGTCTCCGTCACGACCAACGGCCAGAAGTATTCGTTCCAGCAGTCGACGAATAGCACGATGGTCAGTGCCGCCATCACCGGCTTGATGTTGGGCAGGACGATGGACCACAGGGTGCGCAATTCGCCGGCCCCATCCATGGAAGCGGCGTCGTAGAGCTCGCGGGGAAATGAGAGGAGATGCTGGCGGAGCAGGAAGACGGCGAGCGGCATGGCGAGGTTCGGCACGATCAGCGCCGCCCAGCTGTCGAACCAGCCTAGCTTGTTGACGAGCAGGTAGACGGGCAGGAAGGTCAGCTGGTGCGGGATCATCATCGCGCCCAGCACCAGCGCGAAGACGAAGGCCCGGCCGCGGAATCGGTAGCGCGCGAAGGCATAGGCGGCGAGCAGCGCGATGATGAGCTGGCCGGTGACGCGCAGGGCGGTGGTCGCGGCGCTGTTGAGGAGATAAGCGCCGAAGGGGAGCTTGTCGAACACCTCGCGGTAGTTTTCAAAGGTCGGATTGAGCGGCCAGGGATAGCCCGCGTAGATCTCGTTCGCGGGCTTGAATGATGTCCCAAGCACAAGCAGCAGCGGAATAGCGATGGACAGCCCCGTGATGAAAAGGATGATCTGCCCGGTGGCGGCCCAGGGCCGCGACAATTTCATCATGGGGATGACCTCAGGAATAGTGCACACGCTTCTCGATCACAAGGACCTTGAATACGGTCAACGCGCCGAGGAATACGAATAGAATGACTGTTCCGGCGGCGGAGTAGCCGACATTGAAGCTCTGGAACATGTATTGGTAGACGACATAGAACAGGTTGGTGGTCGCATTCAGCGGGCCGCCCTCCGTCATGACATCGATGGGTGTGAAGACCTGCTGGATGGTGAAGACCACGGTCGAGATCAACACGAAAAAGATGGTCGGCGAGAGGAGGGGAATGATGAGCCGCCGCAGCAGGGTCCAGTCGCCCGCGCCGTCGAGCCGCATGGCCTCGATATAGTCCCGGCCGATGCTCGACAGACCCGCCAGGTAGAGCAGCACGTTGAAGCCGATGAGCTTCCAGGCGCCGACGCCGATGATGACGTAGATCGCGGTGCCGACATCGGACAACAGGGCGGGCATCTGCAGGCCGAACGGACGGATGAGCGACTGGAACAAGCCCATCACCGGATTGAGCAGCCATATCCAGACGATGGAAACGACGACGAAGCTCAGCAGGGTCGGCAGGAACAGAAGCGATTTGTAGATGTTCGCCGCACGTTCACCGATAGTCCAGATGAAGACCGCCAGAGGAATGGGCAGAAGAACCTTCAACGGAATCGACACGAATACGTAGATCAATGAATTGATCGCGGCGTCGTGAAACTGGCTGTTGTCGAGAACACCCCGGAAGTTGTTCACTCCGACAAAGCTCGCGGGTGCATTGGTGTTGAGCTTCATGAAGCTCAGATAGACCGTGTCGACCAGGGGCCAATAGGTGAACACCCCGAGCAGAACGATGAAGGGCGCGAGAAAGGCGGCAGGCCGGATGTCGAGCCGTCGACGGCGTCGTGCCGATCCTTGAAGAGCGACAGGTGCACTGTCAATCGCGTCAGTCATGAGACATTCCTGGGGAGGGCGGGATGGAGCCGGCGCATGTCGATTTCGCAGAGGGGCACATCGTCTTTCCGGGCTCCTCGCTGACGCGAGGCCCCGGAATGACGGCTTCAGTTGTTCAGGGTGCAGCAGACATCAGTGTCTTAGCTGCCTTTTAGCTACCTTGGGCGATCAGCCGGGAGATCTCCGCTTCCGCTGCCGGCACCAGTTCCGATGCCGGAGCCTTGCCCTGCCATAGCGCCTGGACCATGTTCTCGAGAACGATCTGAATCTCGACAACGCGACTGCCGGGCCAACGGGCCGTGGCGACAAGGTCATCCATCTGCGCGACGGCAACGCCCCAGCGCGGCTCCTTGGCGACGGCCTGCTTGATGACCTCGGCCTGCTGGGCGCCAGGGGCGATCGGCAGATAGCCGGATTCAACGGCCCAGCGGTTGCTGACCTCCGGCTGCATCAGATAGGCGAGGAAGCGGAATGTCGCTTCACGGCGCTTCTCGTCCTGGGAGAACACCATCAGCGCCGCGCCGGAATTCGGGACGCGCCGCGGCTTGTCGTTCCACGTCGGATAATGGCCGATGCCGAGCTCGAAGACGCCCTCGGTGCTGCGCTTGGCGCCCTGGAAGCTGGCGACCGATGTCACCATCATGCCGATCTGCCCGGCCATGAAGAGCGACGTGTTCTCACGCTCGGTGAAGACGGCGAGCGACTTGTCGGTGACGGCCATGTCCTGCCAGAGCTGCATGGAGGCAATGGCATCAGGCGTCGCGAAGGTGGCGCGGCTGAAGTCGGCGGACAGCATGTCGGCGCCGGTATTGACGATCATCTGCTGCGGGCCGACGTCGCGACCACCGGTGGAGACGAACAGGCCGTGCTTGCCCGTGTTCGTCTTGATCTGCCGCGCGAGCTCGCGCATCTCCTGCCAGGTCCGCGGCGGCTTCTGCGGGTCGAGCCCGGCGGCGCGGAACAGGTCCTTGTTGTAGTACACGATCGGCGTGCCGAAGGAGTGCGGCACGGCGTAAGGATGGCCCTGGTAGGTGCCGATGGTGAGGAAATTCGGGGCTACATTCTTGAGGAAGGCGCCCTTGTCCGGGCCGCTGTCGAGGGCGACGGGCTTCGTGTTCATCACGAGGCCGATCGTCAGGCGGCTCAGCAGCTGGGCGACATCCGGCGCGCGGCCGGCAAGGGCTGCCGCCTGGACTTCGGTGGCCAGATTGTTGTTGTCCTTGAACTGCTCACGGACTTTGATGTCCGGGTTCTTTACCATGAAGTCGTTGATTGTTCTCGTCAGATCTTCACGGTTGGACGTCTGATAGTGCCAGAAATTGATGGTCACGGGATCGGCGGCCTGGGCCTGGCCGACGGCGAAGAGGGCGAGGGCTGCCATAGGGGCGAGAAGACGGCGCATGCGAACTCCTGTCACGGGGCGACGCGACGGACGCTAGCGACGCTGCATGTCAGCCATCTTGCACATTTGTAACGGTTCTGTGATTTTGCACACAGGCTCCGGCGGCGCGCTTTCCCGCCGCGATTTCAAAGGGATGCCGCCTCTCAATGGCTAGGCGGGAAGGGGCCTTCTGAATTGTTTGCGCGCCAGGGGCCAGAGCAGGGCGAGCAGCGTGACAGCCAGGAAGGTCATCGCGATCGGACGATCGAGAAGGACGCCGATCTCCCCGCCGGACGCCATCAGGCCGGTCCGCAGATGCTGCTCCGCGAGGGGACCAAGGACGAGCCCGACGACGAGGGGGGCGATCGGAACCTTGCAGTATTCGAGCGCATAGCCGACAACCCCGAAGGCAAGCATCACCCAGACATCAAACATGCGCCCGTTGACGGTATAGGCGCCGATGATGCAGATCACCAGGACGATCGGAAATATCCAGACGCGCGATATCTTCATCAGTTGCGCGAAGAGAATGACGCCCGCTGTCATGAATATGAACATCAGCACATGGGCCACGAGATGGGCGGCCATGATGGCGTTCACGATTTCCGGATTGTGAACATAGAGCATGGGCCCCGGCGCAAGATTGTGGATCATCAGCGCGCCGAGCAACACCGCATCGGCGAGGCCACCGGGTATGCCGAGCGCCAGGAGCGGAATGAGCGTGCCGCCCGTGGTGGCGTTGTTGGCGGATTCAGCGGCAACGATCGCTTCCTCGCTGCCCTGACCGAATTGTTCCGGATGGCGTGATACATTCTTGGCGGTGGTGTAGGAGACCACCGAGGCGATCGTCGCGCCGACGCCCGGCAAAATGCCGATGCCTATGCCTATCAACGCGGAGCGTATCATGTTCCAGCCGTGGGTGATGTAGTCCCGCACCGAAATCAGCACGCCCTTCATCGTGACCTTCAGCCGGCCCGCGTTCTCCTCCTCGATGTTCACGGTATCGGACATCAACTGGCTGATGGCGAAAATGCCGAGAATGACGGGGAGAAGATCGAGGCCGCCCGTCAGCTCGATCCAGCCGAACGTCAACCTGTTCGCGCCCGATGACGGATCGAGGCCCGGCATCGCCACCAACATGCCGAGGAGGGCCGAAATCAGGCCCTTCAGCAACGAGCCGCGGCTGAGCGAGGCGATCAGCACCAGCGCCATGCAGACAACCGCGAAAATCTCCCAGGGGCCGAAGACGACGGCGACGCGCGCGAGCGGAGGCGTCAGCACCACCAGCGCCACCCAGGATAGGGCCCCGCCCACGATCGATGAGGCGTTGCCGAGGCCAAGCGCGCGCCCGGCAAATCCCGCCTTGGCGAGGGGATAGCCGTCCATGCAGGTCATGATGGCGTTGGGCTCGCCCGGAATTCGCATCAATGTCGCGGTTACGAGACCGCCGCTGACACCGCCCACGAACAGGGAGATCAGCAGCACAACTGCATCAACACTGTTCATCGAAAAGGTGAAGGGGAGCACCAGCACCATGAGTGCGCCGGTGTTGATGCCGGGCAGGACACCGATGGCGATCCCGAGAAGAACTCCGCCGCACATCATCAGCAACATGGATGGCGAAAGGAGATGAACAAATGCATCGACAAGCATTCAGGACGCCCCTGGTGCCTTAAGGCAGCGCGACAACGAGGATATGCGCGAAGATATAGGTGAGGATCGCGCTGGCGCTGGCGCCAACGACAAGCGCCGCGAGCAGGGTGCGCCTGGCCAGGCTGCGGCTCAACAGCAGAGAGGCGGCGATGACGTAGGCCGCGGTCGGCCAGGTGAAATGGAGAGGCGCAAACTGGAGAACACACACATAGATGACAGTCGAGAGATAGAGCGCGACGGCGAGCCACGGGTGCTGCCTGTAGTCCGTCTCCTGCCCGACGCCGGTCAGCAGGGACGTCTCCGCCCGCCCAAGCGAGTGGCCCATAAGCGCCTTCACGATGCCGACGGCCGTGAGGACAAGGAGCAGGACGCATATGCCGAGCGGAAAGGCGCCGGGCCCCAGGGGATCGAACCGGGATGCCGGCAGGCGGCTGGCTTCCACCAGCACAGCCGCGCTGACGACAAAGACGATGATCATGAAGGCAAGGTCAGCTCGCCGTTCCCTGGCCGGGGATGACATGGTCAATACCTCTCTCCCCGCCACGCATGGGAGCATCCTGTCTCAGATGATGCCTATTGTCCGCCGAGCGCCGCGCCCATCGGCTTCACAAGCGCTGTAATATTCGACAGCTTGTCGGCGAGTGGCGCGCCGCGGAGAAACACGGGATTGATGCCCTGTTTCTTGAAGGCCTCCTGGAGCTCGGCGTCGCCCATCGCCTTTTCGACCGCACTCGCGAGCGTCTCCACGACGGCGGGGGGCGTATCAGACGGCGCAAGCCACCAGACATCGACAGAGACGTCGACGGGGTATCCCAGTTCGGCGGTCGATGGGACGTCGGGCCAATCCGGGCTGCGCTGAGATCCCAGCACGGCCAGCGCCTTGATGCCCGTGCCCGCGAAACCCTTGTATTCTGGAGGCGAGACGACCGTATAGGCGGAGTGACCGCCGAGGACGGACTGCAGGCGCGAGGGACCGTCGCCCACATGGACGACACGGGGCGTGTACCCGGCCGATTGCGCAAGCGCCAGTGTCGCGATGTGACTGGCGCCGCCGATGCTGTTCGCCTCGGTGATCTTCGAGGGCGCAGCCTTCGCAGCTTCCACGAGCGACTTCAGATCGGGATAGGGGCCCTTTTCCGCGGCGACGATGAGGAAGGCGGTGCTGCCGGTCTGCGCGATGGGCTTGAAGGCTTCCGCGCCAAAGCCGATCTTGCCCACGGCCTGGGTCCCCATCAGACCAAGATGATAGACGAGCAGTTCGTGACCATCCGGGCGCGCATCCTTGACGCGCGTGGCCGCAATCGGGGCGCTGGTCTGGTTGACCACGACCGCAGGCTGGCCCAACGACCCCTGCTTTTCGATCTTGTTGAGAACAAGTCGTGCATTGGTGTCGGTCGATGAGCCGGGGCCGGCGGGAATGACGACCGTGATAGGCTTTGCAGGAAACTTGTCCTGTGCGAGTGGCGCTGTTGTCGATCCAAGAAAAGCCACAACAATAACACCTGCCGTCAACTTCATTCGCGTTTCCCTCCACTTCGTATTCTGTATTTTTGTGTATTGAGATAGTCTAACTCGAGCCGAAGCCCCCACATGGCGTCGCGCCGGGACCGAGGATCCCATGAGCGGGGATCTTGGTCATATCCGTCCCCGAGATCCGCGTCTTGGCGTGACCCGGTTTCTCGACCCTATAGGTATGGACAGCGCTGTCCATCCATCGCAAAAATTGCACCAGCTTTTCCTCGCGCTCCGATTGCGCGAAAATCACTGCTCCAAATCGCTCGCAGATCGCGCGTCTTTCCCTCTTGGATAACGCTATCCATTGCTGTTCGATAGCCGATATCCTTATGGCCGTCAAGTTTTCACGCCGGTATGGCCCGGCGGCTTTGTGAGGTCGGCGCAAGCGTCGGGGTGTCGTTCAGTCAAGCGCGAACTGTCCGATCGGGCTTAAATCCAGCGATCGGCAGGCCAGCCGGCAGTGGTGTCAGCAAGCATTCTGGCTCAACGGAAACTGAACAGCTCGGCGTCAGGATCCCGTTTCTTCCCGATCATGGCCGCGATGATTTCGGCGCCGATCTTGCTGAAAGTAAAGCCGTTGCCGCCATAGCCCATGACGGCATAGACGTTCTTCAAGCCGGGCACTTCGCCCATCATCGGCAGGCCGGTCGGTGTGCTTCCGAAGCCCGCTGACCAGACATAGTCGGGCGAGCCGATCGCACAATGCAGCAGGTCGCCGACCTTCTCGGCGATTGTGCGGCCCTTGGTTTTCAGCTTGGCTTCCGACAGATAGGCCTCGGAACTGTCCTCATCCTCGCCGCCGGCGATCAATCGCCCATCCGGGGTCGTGCGAAAATAGACATACGGATCCGCCCCCTCCCAAACCAGTGCTTCCGAGAGCCACGGAGGTAATTTCAGCCCGGGTTTGCTGGCGATGGCCCAGGTCGAGATGATGCGATGCTGTCTGTTGGCCAGCGGCTTCAGGAATTCGTATCCGGTGCAGAAGACCACATGGCTCGCCAGGAGAAGCTGGCCGCTCGATGTGGCGAGCACGACAGGTTCGCCCGCGTGGAGATCCGTGATCTCCAGGCCGGCGACGATCTCACAGCCGTGCCTGCGCGCGTCTCGCAGGAGGCCGGCGGTCATCTGCGCGGGGTTGGCCGATGCCGACATCTTGCTGACGATGGCGGCGGGGCGATCGATACCGAATTGCTGCTCGAGCTCATCTGCGTCGAGAAAGCGCGCTTCAAGGCCAGCCTGAGCCCGCGCCTTGCTTTCCTCTTTGAGCGCGCGGGCGCCATAGGCCTCGCCGGCGAGGTAAAGCGTCTGTCTCGCCTCGAACTGACAGGGGATGCGGAGGCCTTGCACCAGCGCCTTCAATCCTTCGACGGCCTGGGCCGACCGTTGCCATACGCGCGCGGCCCGTGGCCCGCCAATGGTTTGCGCGAGCTTGAACAGCGGCACGTCGATTTCATGCTGGATCATCGCCGTGCTGGCCATACTGGACCCCTTGACGGGCCCACGCCGGTCGACCACCAGGATGGAACGCCTCCCGTCGGCAAGAGCATTGGCCATGAGCGCGCCGCTGATGCCGGCGCCGACAATGACCACGTCGTAGAAGCGCTCGCGCGGAGTTTGGCGCGTTATCACCGAAATGCGCGATGTATCTGCCCATAACGGGCGGTTCTCGCGGAGATCACGGTTGGCTGTAACCGTCTGTTTTGTCACCCAATGCTCCACAGGGATACTTTGCGCAAAGCTTAAACGTGGCGAGAACACGTTGGTTCCAGGCAAGATCGTGCAGCTCCATTGTCCTCGTCGAGAGCTTCAGCTGCCCGCTTGAGCAGGCCAGCCATCTGTCCGAGGTGCGGGCGGAACACGGGGCACGTCTCGCCGCTCGTGATGCTGCCGGCCGGTTCAGGACGAGGCGGTCCATTTCGCCTGTATCCACAGCCTGATGGTCCGGCTGCGCCCGCCTGCCGTCGCACGGATTGTTGACTAGGAAACAATCTTCATGTAATTTCCTAGTCAACCATTGGAGGCGGCATGCCGGCAAGCCCATCTGTTTCGGATCTCACATCCCATCTCGGCTATTGGCTGCGCATGGTCTCCAATCACGTTTCTCACGCTTTCGCGGTCAAGCTCGCCGGCGAGGATGTCACTGTCGCTGAATGGAGCTTCATGCGCGCTCTCTACGGCCGGGAGCCCACGCCGCCAAGCCGCCTCGCGGAGGCTATGGGCATGACGAAGGGGGCCATCACGAAGCTCGCCGACAGGCTCATTGCCAAGTCGCTTGTCACGCGCGCGGCGAACGCAAACGACGGCCGCGCGCAAACGCTCGTCCTGACGGTGCGGGGTGCCGCTCTCGTTCCGAAGCTGGCAGCCCTTGCTGATGGCAACGACGCGGAATTCTTCGAATGTCTGACCGGTGCCGAGCGGGCGCTTCTGGAGCGCCTCCTGATGCGCATGGTCGAACACCACCGGCTCGGCGCGACGCCTGTCGAATAGTATCAATTCTGCCTCTATCGGGAAGACGCCATGAATGACGAACAGAAGATGATCGCCCAGGCCTGCCTGGAGGGCGCGGAGACGAACACGATGACCTTTCCGCAAATTGTCGGAAAGTTGATGGACGCTGGATTCGAGAGCTATGCTGTCGATTTTCGGCGGGCAACTGCGACTTACTACCTTCCCGATGGCGCATCGGTCGAGTTGCCGACCCATCGGATCGGCCTCCCGATCGCGGAGGCATTTGACACCGGCCTCGTGCGGAAAGCCATAAGCGAAGCCCAGCGTCTCGTCCCTGGCTATACCTATAAGGGCTTCTGCAATAAGGCCGTTGCCGCGGGCTGTGTCGGCTATATCGTCTCGTTCATTGGGCGCCGGGCGCTCTATGTCGGCCGTACGGCGGAAACCCATGTCGAGCATTTTCCGGACTAGTGGTGGGGCACGGCGGGTTGCCGCGCGTTGCCGGAGGCTCCGTCATCAATCCGAGTTCAGAGCTGCGGTTGGCCTCTGCTGGAGCTATACCTGCCGCGAATGCGTCGGACATCACGGTTTTGGGCTGCTCGGGCCTTGTGGTCACGAGCGGAGTTGGCGCAACAGTTGCTCGAGGCTTGCCTCTTGAGATCGCTCGACGATGGCGTTCCTCTCACGCTGATGGTCGCCGCCCATCCACCCCGCCCTGCGGACCGCGCTGGGGGACACGCCGAACTCGCTCCGGAAGGCCCGGCTGAAGACGGAGGCATCGGCGAAGCCCCATTGTTCCGCGATGCGAAGGATAGAGCGCGTGTCGGACGCGTCAGCGAGAGCCTCGCGCGTGCGAAGCAACCGTTGGCGCCTGATATAGACCGACACACCGCCAAACGCCTCAAAGGCGCGGTAGAGACGCGATCGGGAGACGAAAAGCTCCTCAGCCAGGGAGCCGGGCGAAAGGTCAGGTGCCTCGATCTTCCGGTCGATCAGTCGCTTAGCGCGTTCAAGCAATCTCACGTCGATCGCATTACGCGCAGCACCTTGGTGCGCGGGCGGAGACGTGCCATGCAGTGCGAGCAGTCCGCGCACCGCGCTTGGCAGGCCCGCAAGCTCGGAGAGGCGTAATCGAGGTAGTCGGCGATTGAGGATGACCAGAAAATCCATCAGCAGGAGACCCGCGCCACTGTCAAGCGGACGATCACGAATTGCCTCGAAATCGAAGCCAAAAGGGAAGATGTCCCGCGGTATGAACGCAACCAATAGGCGGCTTGCCCCAATTTCGGTTTGAAAGGGGTCGGCGAGACAGTGGAAGCTCAAGTGAATTGGCTCTGCGGGGGCTTCCGGGCTGGCGTCACCGCATTTGACGAGCGCATACCAGTGGTCGAGCGTCGTGCTTCTGCTATGACACAAGCCGAATACATGTTGGGGGCCAGGTAAATGCGCGCTGACGAGAATTACTCTGCCGAGATTCCACACGTCTTGCCGCACCGGGAAGCCTCCGGCACTGACACGCTCCAAATGCATATCGAACACCCCACGATAGGCTCCTCTGAAAGCGCTGAACTGCGTTGGGAGAGGAAGACCAGCTGTGGTGAATTCCGTTGGTCTCACGGGGGCATCGGACTCCACGCCCGCTGCTTCAGGCTTTTGCGTTCTGTTCATGGGCGCGGAAAAGCGACGTGCCTTCTTTCGATCTCGTGGGTAAATGTCTCGGCTCATGGCGCGCGTGGCATGCCCAGCCGCGGCCTTCGCCAATGGCGCTTGCGTGAACCGGCTCGGCATGTGACGTAAGTTCAGGCCATGCCAGCGATGCTTCGCTATTCTTTTGCGAGAAGTTGCATGCCAAGATTTTCTTCTGCGTGAAATCCCCGGAGCGTCCGGGTTATCCAGTCGACGATGGACAATGCCGAGATCGCGGCATCACGTAAACGCTGAAGTTACTGCAGCGTCGTATGAGTTGAATTCAGGAGGGGGTATGTCCATCCGTAGAGTTGACCTGAATCTGTTCAGGGTGTTCGAGGCGGTCTTGCAGACAAGAAGCGTCAGCACCGCCGCCAAGGAACTGGGCGTCACAGCGTCTGCGGTCAGCCATGCACTTGGCCGTTTGCGACAGGCCGTCGGTGACGAACTGTTCATGTATGGCGAGAACGGGATGGAACCGACACCCCGCGCGCTCGCGATCGCGCCGGTAATCCTCGATGGGTTGGAGCGCTTCGAGGAGGCCATCAAGACCAAGCCGTTCGAGCCCTCCAATACGGCGCGCACGTTCCGGGTGTCCGCGACGGACTTCGGGACTGCCATCATTCTGACCCCTCTCATCGAGCGGCTTGCCAGGACAGCACCGCAACTGGAGCTGCGTATCTTCCCCTATAGCCGGATGGACGTGATCCGGCATCTCGATGAAGGCCGCCTCGACCTTGTCATCGGTTGGTTCAGCGAGATGCCGGACCACATGCGGCGGACCAGCCTGCTGGTCGATCGGGAAGCGGTCGTGGCGCGTCGGGGACATCCCCTTGTCGGGCAATCTATCGATCGTGACCTGCTGTTCTCCTATCCCTTCGTCGTCGTGGAGCTCAGCGGGAGTGGCGAGCGGGCGGCAGAGGGGTTCATCGACGAGCGCGGGGTCTGGCGCCGTGTCTGGATCGACCGACTGCTCATTGAGACCACGGACGAAGATGCGGTCGCGCATGTGGCAGTCTCTCTGCCGCACTACGCCGCTGTTCCGGGAATTCTTTCGGCGACGGACATGATCGCAACACTTCCCGAGCGCATGGCGCGCAGGCTTGTGGACGCCGGCACCCATGAAATCCTGGAGCTGCCCTACAAGCCCCTCGAGGCTGCGGCCGAGGTTATTTGGCACCAACGAGGCGATCGTGACGAGGGGCTACAGTGGCTGATTGGCGAGCTGGCCGACGTGATGAGCACGCATTGATGGGGCCTGTCTTCCGCAGCGACCCGTGTGTTCGAAGTGGCCGCGCGATGCCGGCTGATTGGCACAGCCGTGGTACCAAAACGTGGCAATCATCGAAGAACCGCTGTCACGCGAGTATCCCGAGCAAACTGCGGTAACGATTGGCGGCGCATGCTGGAAGGGCGGTGTCGGGCCGTCGTTTCGCGGACGGAGTGAGTCTCCCATGTGGTGCCAGCGGGTCATCGGAGCACCGTGGGATATCTTGTAATAAATGTTGACTACATGTTGCGGGCGCCGCTAAAACGCTCGCGCAATCACGAGTGCCCGACGAACGGCGAGCGGGACAGAGAATGCTATGGGAAGAAGCGCGATGGCAGCAAAACGTATCGTCACTCTTGGAAACGCCTTCCTCGATACGATCGTCTATTTGCCGCGCCTCCCGACCGAACCCTGTAAATTTCGCGCCAATAACGTGCTGCGCACGGGCGGGGGTATCGCCGCGACTGCGGCTTACGCGACAGCCCGGCTTGGCGCCGATACCCAATACTGGGGGCGTCTTGGTCAGGATGCTGCTGGCGACGATATTCTGGCGCGTCTGCGCGTCGCGGGCGTGCATACGGATCACGTTCGCCGGGTGGAAGGCGGCGTGAGCCCCATCGGTACAGTGCTCGTATCGCCCAACGGAGAGCGCATGGCCTTCGGCTTCATCGGTCGGGACCTCGGCGATGATGCCGATTGGCTTCCGCTCGACGGCCTGGAGGGCGTCGATGCCGTGATGGCGGACTACAGTTGGTGGCAAGGTGCCGCGGCGGTCTTTCAGGAGGCGCGCAAGCGCGGCATCACCACCGTGCTTGATGCCGATGTCGGCGACATGGACGCGGTCAAGCGTCTGCTCCCGCTCCCGGATCACATCGTCTTCTCGGCCGCATGTCTCGAGCGCCTCACGGATACGACAGATATCGCCCTCGGACTTCGCCGCGCCGCACCACTTTGCCGTGGCATCATCTCGGTCACGATCGGTGAGAAGGGTTTCTGGTGGCTGGACGGCGATACGCCGCGTCACGTTCCGACCTTTGATGTGACGGCGGTGGATACGAACGGGGCCGGGGATATCTTCCACGGCGCCTATGCACTTGGCCTCGCCGAGGGACTGGATGTCGAGGGTGCCGCGCGTCTGGCCAGCGCCACAGCGGCGCTGAAATGCGCACGCGGCAGCGGCTGGGAGAGCATCCCGGATCGTGCGGCGGTCGATGCCTTACTCATGAAAGGTGTGTCATGAAGATTTCGCCCGGCAAGCTCTGGGGCCTTCGGCGCCTCGCTGATGACAACGGCCGCTTCAAGATGCTGGCGATGGACCAGACGGGACCCATCGTCAATCCGATCAAGGAAAAGCGCGGTCTCGATCAGGCGCCCTATACCGATATCGCCGCGGTCAAGGCCATGCTTGCCCGCCAGCTCGCTAGACATGCTTCCGCCGTTCTGCTCGATCCGCCGTTTGGCTATGCCGCCGCGATCAATGACATTCCCGCGCGGACCGGCCTCGTCGTCGGCAGCGAATGGGCGGTCTGGGAAGTCACCGAAACGGGCCGTAAGTCCCGCAACGTTCCGGGCTGGGATGCCGGCGTCATCCGCCGCATCGGTGGTGACGCGGTCAAGATCAATCTGTGGTTCCGGTCAGACGTCAGCGCGGATGTCCGCAGCCACCAGATCGCCTATCTCGACAGCGTCAGGAAAGCCTGCGAGGCCAATGACATCGCCTTGGTCCTGGAGTTCCTCGTCTACCCCTTCCCCGGCGAAAGCGCTGACGTCTTCGCCGAGCGGCGCGTTGCCCTCGTTCTCGAGGCGCTGGCGGATAGCGACGTGATGAATCCGGCCGGCGTTGATCTCTACAAGCTGGAGCCGCCGGTTGCGGTGCATAATGTCCCTGACCCTGACGGGCCAGAGGGGGCTGCCGTGCAGGCCGCCTTTGACCGCGTCGCCCGGGGCATCCTGCGGCCATGGGTCCTGTTGAGCGGTGGCGCCAACCCGGACGACTTCCAGAGGCTGTTGACCTATGCCTATCGCTCCGGCGCCAACGGCTATCTCGCCGGCCGGGCTATCTGGGCCGACGCTTTCAGTCATTTCCCCGATATGAAGGCCATGGAAGAGGGGTTGGCGCAGTCCGACATCATGGAGCGGCTCAACGCGTTGACCGATCGCCTGGCGGCGCCCTGGAACGCGCATAAGTGCTGGGCCAGCGTGGTGGAGATGAGCCCGAGCGGCCGCGATTTTGTCGCGGCCTACGGCGGTGACAATCTCTCGACATGTAATATTTATTGACGACAAGTTTGGCGCGCCCCTAGAGTGCGAGACAAGATCTAAGGAGCAGGCATCGCAGGCTTGCATCCGGGAGGACGAGGATTGGACTATCTCGATTTCAGCGGTGTTCTGTCCAGAGGCGACCTGCTCGCCAAGGGCTTGCTGCTGACTGCGCAGATCTCGCTGATCTCCATGGCTATTGGTCTCGTCATTGGCGTTCTGTCCGCGTGCTTGACCCTGAGCGGCAACCGCGTGCTTCGCATCGTGGTCCTGGCCTATATCGAGGCGATCCGCAACACGCCGTTCATCGTGCAGGTCTTCCTGATCTACTTCGGTTTGCCGGCTCTCGGTCTGCGGTTCGATCCTATCACCGCCGCGATCACGGCGATGTCCATTTATGGTGGCGCCTATATCAGCGAGATCGTGCGCGCCGGCATCGAGGGCATCAACAAGGGGCAGATCGAGGCGGCAAGGGCCTTGGGGCTTTCGGGCTACCGCACATTTCGCCACGTCGTGCTCAAGCCGGCGCTGGCGGCTGTTTTTCCTTCGTTGTCCGCGCAGTTCATTCTGCTTCTTCTGTCATCGAGCGTTGTCTCGGCCATCTCGGTGCCGGAGCTGACCAGCATTGGTAACGACATCCAGGGCATGACGCTGCGCAATATGGAGATCTATCTCGTCATCGCGGTCATCTATGTGACGCTCGTCGCTCTCCTGCGCGGCCTGATGCTCGGCATCGAGCGCTGGGCCTTCGGCTACAAGTTCGTTGGTCGCTGACGATGTTCCAGCCCTACACCTGGAACCATGTGTTCTTCATGTTGGGTGGTCTTGGGACGACCATCTGGCTCGCCGCGATCGCGCTCGTCGGCGGCTCGATAGCAGGTTCCGTGCTCGCCCTTGTGCGGGTGGCTCACAACCCGGTGCTGCGGAACACGGCGCGTTTCTACATTTTCGTGGTCCAGGGCACGCCGCTTCTCGTGACCTTGTTCATCGCTTATTTCGGCGCGCGCTGGCTCGGCATCGATGTCGCGCCGATTGTCGCCATCGCGGTCGCCTTTTCCTTCTACGCGGCCGCCTTCCTCGGCGAGATCTGGCGTGGCGCGATCGAATCCGTGCCGAATGGACAGCGTGAAGGTTCGCATGCGCTCGGCCTGAGCTACGCGGATTCGATGCGCTTCATCATCGTTCCGCAGGCGATCCGCATCGCCACGCCGCCGACCGTCGGGTTCTTCGTCCAGCTGATCAAGAACACCTCGCTGGCGTCCGTTGTCGGCATCGTCGAACTCACACGCACGTCGCAGATCGTCAGCAACGCCACCTTCAAGCCGCTCGATGTCTATCTGACCGCTGCGACGTTCTATTTTGTCGTTTGCTTTCCGCTCACTCTTCTCAGTCGTTATCTCGAGCGGCGTCTCGGTACCCAAACAAAGTAGTTCCAGGAGGAATGCAATGGGCATGTCTGCAATTGGTGGTTATCTCAAGAAGGCGGCTGTCGTCTGTGCTGCCGCGATGATGGTGACGGGGCTCGCGGCTGGCGCGGCGCAGGCGGCTGATGCCAC
This sequence comes from Chelatococcus sp. HY11, assembly GCF_018398335.1. Lineage (NCBI taxonomy): Bacteria > Pseudomonadati > Pseudomonadota > Alphaproteobacteria > Hyphomicrobiales > Chelatococcaceae > Chelatococcus > Chelatococcus sp. HY11. The sequence continues at coordinate 541,143 of NZ_JAHBRX010000002.1, read as the reverse complement.
CGGCAAGGCCTTTGACGATATCATCAAGCGGGGCAAGTTGATCGTCGGCATTTCGCTGTCGACGCCGCCTTATGGCATGACCGATGCGAACATGAAGCCGGCGGGCTTCGACGTGGCGATCGCCAAGCTCCTCGCGCGCGATCTCGGCGTCGAGCTCGAGGTTGTTGATCAGGTGTCGCAGGCGCGCATTCCCAACCTCACGAGCGGCAAGGTGGACATCCTCGTCTCGTCTTTCGGCATCACGGCCGAGCGCGCGAAGGCGGTGATGTATTCCAATGCCATTTATGTCGACGAGCAGATGGTCATCGCCCCGGCGAAGTCCGCTATCACCAAGCTCGAGGACCTTGTCGGCAAGCGGGTCGGCGTGACGCGTTCGACCACGAACGACACCATCATCACCGAAAAGGCCGTCAAGGGCACCAATATCCAGCGCTTCGACGACGACGCGGCGACGAACCAGGCGCTCTTCTCCGGCCAGGTCGATGCCATCGTCTCGGGTGTCGCGGCCGCCAACGCCATCAACAAGCAGACGCAGGAGTTCGAGCGCAAGTTCGCCGTCCGCCAGTCGCCGATGGGTGTTGGCGTGCGCCGTGGCGAATTCGATCTGCTGCAGTGGCTGAATACCGAAATCATGCTGCTCTGGAACTCAGGTGAGATCCAGGCCGCCCAGAAGGAATGGCTCGGCGTCGTCAACGAGAACCTGCCGCGCTTCTGATTGACCTGTGCGGCGGAGATGGCTCCGCCGCTTCTCCCGAAAGGTTTGCTCACATGTCCCGCATCACGCTCCGTCAATTGCTTGATCACGCCGCCGAGCACCAGTATGGCGTTCCTGCTTTCAGCGTGACCAATATGGAGCAGATGCTGGCGGTGATGTCGGCGGCCGATGCCGTTGACGCGCCCGTCATCCTGCAGGTCGGCACCAAGGCCCGCGCCTATGCGGGCGATATCATGATCGAGCATCTCTTCGAGGCGCTCATCAAGATGTATCCGCATGTGCCGCTCTGCATTCACCAGGATCACGGTAACAGCGAAGCGACCTGCGCGACGGCTCTGCAGCGCAAGTTCACGTCCGTCATGATGGACGGCTCGCTGCAGGAAGACGGCAAGACCCCGTCCGATTTCGACTACAACGTGCGTGTCACCGAGTCTGTCTCGCGGTTCGCCCATTTCATGGGCGCCTCGGTGGAGGGCGAGATCGGCGTGCTCGGCAAGCTGGAACATGGCCGCGATGAGCGGCTGCTGACAGATCCGGACCAGGCGGTGGAATTCGTCAGGGCAACGAAGGTCGATGCGCTCGCCATCGCCATGGGCACCTCGCACGGCGCCTACAAGTTCTCGCGCAAGCCCGACGGCGAAGTGCTCGCCATGGACCGCCTGGAGGACATTCACCGCCGCCTGCCCGATACGCATCTCGTCATGCACGGTTCCTCGTCGGTTCCGCAGGAACTGCAGGACATCATGAACAAGTACGGCGCGAATATCCCGCAGACCTGGGGCGTGCCGATCGAGGAGATCCAGCGCGGCATCCGCCACGGCGTGCGCAAGGTCAACATCGATACCGACAACCGCATGGCGCTCATCGGCCAGATCCGCCGCGTGATGCAGGAGGACCCGGGCGAGTTCGACATCCGCAACATGATGAAGCCAGGCATGGATGCCATCGCCAAGCTGTGCCGCCAGCGGCTTGAGGAATTCAACACCGCGGGACATGGGTCCAAGATCAAGGTCATCCCGATGGGCGACATGGCGCGTCGTTACGCGTCCGGTGCGTTGGATCCGAAGATCAAGTGACGTCGTAATACCAGAGCACTTCATGACCCAGACGATGATCGAGGCCGTCGGCCTCAACAAATACTTCTCCAATTTTCACGTCCTGCGGAATATCGACCTGCAGGTGAAGAGCGGTGAGCGGGTCGTGCTGTGCGGACCATCCGGATCAGGGAAATCTACCCTGATCCGCTGCCTCAACGGCCTGGAGCCGCATCAGGGCGGTGAGCTGTCGGTGTGCGGCATCGCACTCACGGACAAACGCAAGTCGATTGATCTCGTGCGTCGCCGCACCGGCATGGTGTTCCAGAACTTCAATCTCTTCCCGCATATGACGGCCGTCGAGAATTGCATGGTCGCGCCGATGCGGGTGAGGGGGCTGAAGCGTGACGAAGCGCGCGCCGTCGCCGAGAAATACCTGCGTCGCGTGCATGTCGAGGATCAGATCAACAAATATCCGTCGCAGCTCTCGGGTGGCCAGCAGCAGCGGGTGGCGATCGCACGCGCGCTCGCGATGAGTCCCGACGTCATGCTGTTCGACGAGCCGACGTCCGCTCTCGATCCGGAGATGGTGGGCGAGGTGCTCGACACCATGACCGAAATCGCGAACGAAGGCACTACCATGATCTGCGTGACCCACGAGATGGGCTTCGCGCGGAAGATCGCGGACCGTATCATCTTCATGGATGCCGGCGCGATCGTGGATACCGCGCCGCCAGAGGAATTCTTTACGAATTCACGGACGCCCCGTGCGCGTGAGTTTCTCTCCTGGGTGATGCACTGAGCCTTCAACATCATCCAGCAGGCTGTCGGGGGTATTGAACGTCTCGCGTTCGAGGTGGTGCACATCCGTCACTGCGGCGCGCGCCTGATAGAGATGGTGGCGCATATAGGCGGCCGCGCATTCACCGTCCTGCGCGACAACGGCGTCGTAAACCTTCCCATGTTCCTCGACGACGCGGAGACGCCGGGCGGGTGAACGCTCGCGGGCAAGTTCGAGGCCGATGGCCATGGTGCTGACGACCGGGCGACGCAGATCATTGAGGAGCGATGGGAAGTAGTCGTTGCCGGTCGCTTCCGCGATGGTTTCGTGGAAGGCGATATCCTCCTCCGTTCCGAGATTGCCGGCCAGAATTGCGGCGCGCAGCGCCTCGATCGTGTCGCGCATGAGCTTGAGCTGGGTGTTTGTCCGCCGGCCGGCCGCGAGCCGCGCGGCTTCCGCCTCCAGCACGATGCGCGGCTCGAACGTTCTGAGATAGCCCGAAAGTTCGTTGGCGCTCACCAGCTCCGGCAGGCGGCTGGACGGGCGATGGGATACAAATGTGCCAATCCCCCGGCGTGCCTGCACGAGTCCGTCGGCCTGCAGGCGCATCAAGGCTTCCCGGATGACAGGGCGCGATACCTCGAAAGCCAATGACAGCTCGGCCTCGGACGGCAATTTGTCGCCTTCGCCATAGTTGTCGGCCAGAATCTGCTCGAGAATCTGCCCGTATATGATTTCCCCCAAGCGCTCCTTGCGCGCGGGCCGAATTGTGGAAGCTTTCATAGGAACAACGTGGCCGATCGGTTTAATTTCGCTCATCATACGATAACAGGTGCGGGAGCTCAAAGCGTCCGACCCTACAGCCTGATCGATTTGCAGCAGGCCCGTGCTTCTTTCGAGCGCTGATCCGACTATCCATCGGGCATCCGCTACCACGTCTCTCCCACGAGACAAGCCTAGCTGTAACGGCGCGAAATTTGCCGGCTATCGAGCAGGACACTAGCAAAACCCGGCCTCATATTCCACGCAGAATTTCGTTGTTTATTAAAAAACACAAAATTATGCGGATTCTTGAAGATATCAGTTTGCAAATCTGATGCATTAGTTGCAATCTGATTCCCAAGTTGACCTAAGTCAAATGCGCGAGATTGCGAGGCCTCGGAGACGGGGTGGGCAGAGGTCGGGAAATCATGGCCGGAATCCGGCCGGCAGGCGCGGTAGCGTGCTCGGGAGCGTGGGACATGCGTTCAGTGAATCGTCGCGGTTTTGTCGTATCAGCGTTGGCAGCGGGCGTTCTTCTGGGCGCAATCCCCGGCGCTGAGGCACAGAAGACACCTAAGGTCGAGTTTCTCTACTCACCCTTCGCGGACTACGCGCCCTTCTTCGTCGCCAAAGAGCTCGGTTATTTCAAAGACTTCGGCGTTGATGTGACGCTATCGCCCAAGGGAGGCACCGCGGAGACGATCCAGCTTCTTGCCTCCGGCAACGTAGAGGCGGGGGCGGCAACCTGGGGCGCTGGTCTTTTCAACGCGATCGACCGTGGCGCGACGGTTGCGATCATCGCGACCTCGGCGAAGATGCCGGGCACAGTCCCGTCGCCTTCACCGTTCATGGTGTCGCAGAAGGCTTGGGACGCGGGCATTCGCAAGGTCGCGGACCTGAAAGGCAAGCGTGTCGGCATTCCCGGCCCGGGCGGCTTCGGCATGTTTTCCGTGGCCAAGGCGCTGGAAAAGGGCGGCCTTACAGTCGACGACGTTGAGGCTGTCTATCTGCCGCCGCCCGCAACGGCGGCTGCCTTCGCCAATGGCGGGCTGGAAGCCGGCTGGAGCATAGAGCCCTTTGCCCTGCAGCTCGAGAAGCAAGGTCTCGGCCGCCGCCTTGTCGAAGATCACACCTTTGGCACCGAACTCGGCTTCATTGCCTTCAACAAGGAGTTTGTGGAGAAGAATGAAGACGCCGTCGTGCGTTTCATGGCGGCCTATCTCAAGGCGGCCCGGCTTCTCGACAAGGGCGGCTGGAAGGACGACAAGATCCTCGACATCGTGGCGAGATACACCGGCACCGAACGTGACACGCTTCAGGGTATTTCCTACACGGTGCGATCGGAGGATGGCGCCATCGATATGGCCTCCGTGCGCGAGCAGGAGGAGTTCTTCCGCAAGCGAGGCGCCCTCGAATATCAGGGGCAGGCGAATATTGACTCCGTCTATCGCGCCGATCTTCTGAAGCGCGCCAACGAGCTGGCCGCGAGCAAGCCGTGATGGCGGCCGTATTCGAAATCGATCGCTCACGGCGCTCGCGCGGGACCGACGCCGCGATCGAGGTGAGCCATCTCACCAAGGCTTTCTACGATGGTGAAGGCGATCGCGTGACGGTCGCGGCCTCCGACGTCAACTTCACCGTGACGCGTGGGGAGTTCGTCTGCATCGTGGGACCGAGCGGCTGTGGCAAGACGACGGTACTGCGTATTCTCGCGGATCTCGAGCAGCAACTGAGCGGCACGGTCAGGCTGCACAGCGGCTCGCCACCAGCCATGGTATTTCAGGAGGCCTCGGTGCTGCCGTGGCTGACCGTGTCTGAGAACATTGCCTTCCCGCTTAGTCTCAAAGGTGTGACGCGGGAAAAGCAGAATGTCCGGGTGCGGGAGTTGCTTGAGCTCACCGGCCTCACGGATTTCGCCAATGCCCGGCCGCACCAGTTGTCGGGCGGCATGAAGCAGCGTGTCTCCGTGGCGCGTGCGCTGGTCGATGATCGCGAGATCCTGCTCATGGACGAGCCCTTCGGCGCGCTCGATGAGCAAACGCGTCTGGTGTTGCAGCAGGAACTGCTCCGCATCTGGGAAAAGACGGGCAAGACTGTCGTCTTCATCACGCACAGCGTCGACGAGGCCCTGACCCTTGCGGATCGCGTGCTCGTCATGTCTCCGCGACCGGGCACCATCGTGGCCGACCTCGCCGTACCGTTCGAGCGGCCGCGCGATGTCGTCGAGATGCGGCGCGACAAGCGCTTTTGGGATCTGACCTATGAGGTGTGGCGTCTCCTGGCCGCGCCCGCGAGGACCTGAAGATGAGTGCCATTCCCGCAAGACTGTCGGACGATGAACTCAACCGTTTGAAGGCGCCAGCGCGTCGCGAGCGGATATTCCGCGTCTTCTCCTATTTCAGCCCGCTCCTTTTGCTGCTTTTGTGGGAGCTGTCCGCGCAGTTCAACCTGATTGACCGCCGTTTCTTCCCGGCGCCGAGCGCCATAGCGCAGACCGCCTGGCGGATGATCCTCAGCTTTGAGCTGTTCGATCACATGGGCGCAACCCTCCGGCGAGTTGCTGTGGGCTATGTTATGGGCGCTGTTCCGGGAGTCGTAATGGGGCTCATTCTCGGACGTTCCCGTCCTGTGCGCAGGGTGCTCGGGCCGATCTTCTCCGCGCTCTACCCCGTGCCGAAGATTGCCATCCTGCCGTTGATCCTTCTGATCTTCGGCGTTGGGGACGCCTCGAAATTCGTCGTCATCGCCATCGGCGTCTTCTTTCTCATGCTTTACAATACCATGGGCGGCGTCATGCAGACCCCGCAGATCTACATGGATGTCGCAAAAAACGCTGGTGCCACGCGCTTCCAGGTCTTCCGCCGCATCGCCTTTCCGGCCGCGCTTCCGAGCATCTTCACCGGGCTGAAGCTCGCCGCTGGATCCTCCTACATTATCATCGCCGCGGCAGAGTTTCTTGGTGCGCGCAGCGGCGTCGGCTTCTTCATCTGGGCATCCTGGCAGACCTTCGCCGTGTCGCGCATGTTCGTCGGCATCGTGGTGATCTCCGCGATGGGGTATCTCACTATCCTGGCGCTCGAATTCCTCGAGCGGCGCTTCGTGCCCTGGGCGAAACATTAGTGGCATAGGGCGGGAACACGGGAAGGATGACGGTATGACTGCCGATGACGTCCAGGCGCCGAGCAACGTGCCGGTATCAGAGCGCATCTATCTCTCGCTGCGGCAAGACATCATGCGCTGCGAAATCGCGCCCGGCGTGACGCTGGACGCGGCCGCCATTGCCAGACGCTATGCCGTGTCCAAGACGCCGGTTCGCGATGCCATGCAGAAGCTCGCCGGGGACGGGTTGGTCATCATCTTGCCGCGCAGCGGCTATCGTGTCGCTCCCATCACCTTTCAGGCCGTGCACGAAATCCTGGATCTGCGCGCCGCGATCGGCCCGCATGCCGCGCGCCAGGCGGCCCGCTATGCGACATCCGCCGACATCGATGAACTCCGGCATATCGTGGCCGAATATGCGGCGCCGCTCGATATCGGTGCGATGCAGCAGGTCGCGCGGCGTTTTCATGTTGCGATCGCGCGCTGCAGTCGCAACAGGCGCGTCGTCGCCTTGACGGAGGCCCTGTTCGACGAGCTCGAACGTCTCCTGCGTTTCGCCATCGATTTCACGGTCAAGGCGGGGGAACATTCCGGTGAGCATACCGATCTCGTGGATGCCATCGAAGCCGGCGACGGCAACCGCGCGGCGCAGATCGAAGCGGGCCATATCGCGAGCAGCCGGCAGTTCCTGATCGAGAGGTTGATAACGCTCGGCTATCTCTCCGAGGTTGAGCTCGCGCAGGGAGCGCGGGTCGAGAGGGCGGCAGAATGATCACCATCGCTGAGGCCATCGCACGGTTGTCGCGCGCCCTGGGAGGCAGTGCGGGCGCCGATCTGGCGGCGGCCGCTCTCGTCGAGGCCGATGCGCTTGGCCTGCCGCGGTTCGGCATCGCCATGCTGGATGAGTGGGCTGGCCGGGCACAGGAAGTGGAGGCATGCGCGGACCAGGGCCCATTGCGGTGGCGCGACTGCTCGGCCTCCTTCGCCCCTTTGGCGGTCGCCCATGCGACCCTCGATATCGAGCTCGCCGCACGGCAATATGGCGTCGCTGCCTTCTTTCTGCGCGGTGTGAAAGGCTTCGGCCGCCTGGCCCCGTTCGTACGACGCCTTGCCGATGCGGGACTTGTCGGAATCGCCGGAGCCGAAGGGCCACCATTTGTCGCGCCATACGACGGCAGAAGTGCTGTTATCGGCACCAATCCGTTCGCTTTCGCAATCGGGCAGGGTGAGGATCGCATTGTGGTCGATCTGGCCACGGCGAGCCTGACGATGGCTGACGTTCGCGACGCCCGAGCAACGGGCCGGAAGTTGCCGGCCGGCAAGGCACTTGATCACCTGGGGCGGCCCACGAGCATCGCGGCGGATGTCGCCGCCCTTCTTCCGCGAGATGGGAGGGCTGGCTCCCTGCTCGGTCTTGTCGTGGAACTGCTGGCTGGCATTGCGGGGCAGGGGCGCGGCGACAGCCGGGGGCGTGGGGTGTTCCTCATGGCAATCGATCCCGAAGCCGGCGGAGACACCGGGCATTGGCGCGAGTTGCTCGCGTCCCTCAAGACGGAGTGGATGGACGCTGGGGGCCATTGGCCGCGTGGCGGCGGGCTAGCCGGCGCGGGTGAACTGGACGACGCCTTTGCACAGAGGCTCGGGGAGCATCTCGCGCGCATCACGGGGAAGGCATAAATAGAATGCAGAGATTCATCCTGCCGGGCTGGCATGGCTCTGGCGCCGGGCATTGGCAGCGGCTCTGGCTGAAGCACGACCCGGCAGCTGTGATCGTGGAGCAGGACGACTGGGCCAATCCTGACCGGGAGGCGTGGCTGGCGCGTCTCGACGCAGCGCTCGCCGGCGCAAACGAGGCCATGCTCATCGCGCACAGTCTTGGCGTGATCCTCGTTGCTCACCATGCCGCGACGCGGCCGCTTTCCCCGGTGCGCGCCGCCCTGCTAGTCGCGCCAGGCGATGCCGACCTGCATGCGCCGGCCAATCCGCCGATAGCCAGTTTTGCGCCCATGCCGCGCGCGCCTCTGCCATATCCTTCCACGATGGTCTTGAGCCGCACGGATCCGCACATGAGCTTCGCGCGTTCGACCGAGCTCGCCCGGGATCTAGGAAGCAGCGTCGTCGATCTCGACGACGCCGGGCACATCAACGTCGACAGCGGCTTCGGGCCCTGGCCCCTAGGCTTTGAACTAGCTGACGCCTTGCAGAAACGGTGCAAAGAATGACGACTACCCCTGCCCCACATGCCGATGATATCGCCGCGATCCGTGATTGGTTCGCGCGCCTGAACATTCAGGTCAACGCTCTGGACTTCACCGGCGCGCGGGACTGGGTGAGCGATGATTTTGTCGCCTTCGGTACATTTGCGGATTTTCTCGTCGGCAAGGACGATGCGGAGCGCAACCAGTGGCGCAACGTCTGGTCGACGATCAAGGATTTCCATATCCGTCTCGATGAAATCCACGGCTTCATCTCACCAGACCGGCTCTTCGCGGTTGGGCTCGCTTTCTTCGATTCAACCGGTTTTCGGGAGGACGGGACGCCGTTTCCACGGCAGGGACGCGCGACAGTGTCGTTTGTTCGTGACAAGGTGGGCGATGCCTGGGTGGCCAACCACAGCCATATGTCGCTGATGCGTGGCACCCCCTCCTCCTCCCACGGTAACAGGGAAGCCTGATGGACTACGACTTGCCATATTCCTCACAACGCTCGCCGGTCCTCGGGCGGAACATCGTCGCGACCTCGCAACCGCTCGCTGCGCAGGCCGGCCTCCTCATGCTGGCGCGCGGCGGTAACGCGGTCGATGCCGCCATCGCCGCCGCCATGGTGCTGACAGTCGTCGAGCCGACCGGTTGCGGCATCGGGAGCGATGCCTTCGCGATCCTGTGGGATGGCAAGGAACTACATGGTCTCAATGCGTCCGGTCGTGCACCTGCCGCGTGGACGAAGGAGCGTTTCGCGCAACACAAGCACATGCCTGAACTCGGCTGGGACAGCGTGACCGTGCCGGGCGCGGTCTCGGCCTGGATCGCGCTCTGGGAGCGGTTCGGCAGCCTCCCGCTCACGGAGATCGCGGCTCCCGCAATCGGTTATGCACGTGACGGCTATCCCCTCAGCCCGATCATCGCCGTGCAATGGGAACTCGGAGCCAGGCGGCTCGGCAAGGGGCCGGGCTTCGCGGATGCCTTTATCCCCGGCGGGGCGGTTCCCAAGGCCGGTGAGATCGTGCGCTTGCCCGATCACGCGCGGACGCTCGAGGCCATCGTGGCGAGCAAGGGTGAGGATTTCTACCGGGGCGATCTCGCGAAGCGCATGGTGGCGCATAGTACCGCCCACGGCGGCGTCATGAGTCTGGCGGATCTCGCCGAGCACAAGGTCGACTGGGTCGGGACTGTCTCGCAGCGCTTCGCCGATGCGGCGGTGCATGAGATCCCGCCGAACGGCCAGGGGATCGCGACCCTTATCGGCCTTGGAATACTCGACGCGCTCGGGGTTGGTGACAAGCCTGTCGACGACATCGAAACGCTGCACCTTTCGATCGAAGCGACCAAATCGGCGCTGGTCGATATAGCCGTCCATGTCGCGGATATCGATGCCATGCGGGTGCGCCCGGAGGATTTGCTTGACCCGGCCTACATCGCGGCGCGTGCTGCCCTGATCGATCGGAACGAGGCGGGCGATCCCGGCCATGGAACCCCGCGACCGGGCGGCACGGTCTATCTCGCGGCAGCCGATTCCGCTGGCCGCATGGTTTCGTTCATCCAGTCCAATTTTGCCGGCTTCGGTTCGGGCGTCGTCGTGCCGGGAACCGGTATCAGCATGCAGAACAGGGGCAAGGGCTTCAGCCTGGAACCGAACCATCCGAATGTGGTGGCGCCGCGCAAGCGCCCGTTCCACACGATCATACCGGGCTTCGCGACAGACCATGCCGGCAATCCCCTGATGGCTTTCGGCGTCATGGGCGGGCCCATGCAAGCGCAGGGGCATCTCCAGATGGCGTTGCGCATCCTGCGTTACGGCCAGAACCCGCAGGCGGCTGCCGACGCGCCGCGCTGGCGCGTCATGCAGGGGCGCAAGGTTTCGGTCGAGGCCAATTTTGACCCCACGCTCGTCGAGGGGTTGCGCCGGCTCGGCCATGAGGTCGTGGTGGAAACGCCGGACGCAGTCTTCGGATTCGGCGGTGCGCAGGCCATCCTGCGCAATGGGCCGTCGGCTTATGTTGCCGGCTCCGATCCGCGCAAGGATGGGCAGGCGGTGGCGTTCTAGTTTCCGCTACGGCCTTCCTCATTTGTCATCGTCCAGGAAACGCGCATGTCCGCTCCAGTTCTCACGGTCAGCCCTGCGGATGGGCTGATCGATCTTCCACGTCAGATCCTCGTCACCGGGCTCAAGCCGGATGAACTCGTCGCCATTTCGGCGCGCACGCGGCGCGCGCAAGGGATCGTCTGGGATAGTCAGGCGACCTTCATGGCCGACGCGGCCGGCACTGTCGATCTCAGCCGCGATGCGCCGGCAGGCGGGGACTACGCGGAAGTCTCGGCGATGGGGCTTTTGTGGGCGCAGTATCCCGCGACCACAAGCCAGGACATGTTCGTTGACGATGTCATGGAGCCGCTGGTCACGGAACTCACGGCCGTGACCAGCGACGACCAGCGCCTCAGCGCGAAACTCGTGCAGCGCTTCGCGGGCGCGGGCGTAGCGCGGCGGGAGATTCGGGACGAGGGGCTTGTCGGTACGTTGTTCACACCGGCCGGCCCCGGGCCACACCCGGTTGTCGTCGTTCTCAATGGTTCCGGCGGCGGCATCAACGAGCCACGGGGGGCACTTTATGCTTCCCATGGCTACCAGGCCTTTGCGCTTGGCTATTTCAAGGCTCCGGGGTTGTCGCCTTATATCACCGAGACACCGCTTGAGTATTTCGAAGCCGGCTTAAGATGGGCGCGGCGGAACCTTGTGCCGCGCGACGGATTTGTCGCCGTCAGCGGCCAATCGCGTGGTGGCGAGCTGGCATTGCTCCTCGGAGCCACTTTTCCAGATCTCGTCTCGGCCGTCATTGCCTATGTGCCGGGTGCGATGGTGCATGGCGCCCAGGGCGCCGGCGATCCCGCCCGCGGCGGTTGGAAGGGGGTGACCTGGACACGCGGCGGCGTGCCGCTACCCCATCTTTGGCAGGACAACGCGGCGGTGCACTGGCACCCATGGGCGGGAGACGCACCACCGGACCGCCATCACTCGGTTTTTTTCGAAGGGCTTAAGGACCGCGCGCTGGCCGCGCTCGCGCGCATTCCGGTCGAAAGGATCAGCGGGCCGGTATTGCTCATCTCGGGCCGCGATGATCGCGCATGGCCGTCCAGTCTCTATTCCCGGATGGTGGTCGCGACCTTGCGAACCCATATGCATCGGCAGCCGGTCATTCACCTTGATTTCGACGATGCGGGGCATTCGATCAACCTGCCATTCGTACCGACAACTCAGCTCAGCCGAGAACATCCCGTATCGAAAGTGCCCTTCACAAGCGGAGGTACGCCATCAGGCAACGCCAAGGCTGACGAGGGCTCCTGGCGGGGCGTGCTTGATTTCCTCGAGCAAGTCCGTCTGCCGCGGACAGGCTCTGCTTAGCAATGGATGAGTGATTTCTTCCCGGCGCTTGCAACAGCCCGGGCAGGTGGGGCTTTAGTCGGACGCCGGCTCGCCCCAGCGGCGGACCGTGCCGGCGTCGATGTCGAAGAGATCGAGAGCCCGCCCCACGCTATGGGCGACCATCTCGTCGAGGCTCTCAGGCCGCGCGTAGAAGGCGGGCACAGGTGGCATGACGATGGCGCCCATCTCCGTCACCTGCGTCATGCTGCGCAGATGACCGAGATGCAGCGGCGTTTCGCGGACCATGAGGACGAGGCGCCGGCGCTCCTTGAGAACGACGTCCGCTGCGCGGCTGAGCAACCCCGAGGTCACGCCGCTGGCGATTTCCGACAGACTGCGGATCGAGCAGGGCGCGACCAGCATGCCCATGGTGCGGAAGGAGCCGGAGGATATCGGGGCGCCGATATCCTCCGCCTTGTACACGACGCTCGCCAGGGCATGAACGTCAGCCACCTTCAGCGACATTTCATGGGCGAGCGTGATCTGCGCCGAACGCGTCATCACGAGATGCGTTTCGATGCCGAGCCGGCGCAGGATTTCGAGCGCACGCACACCGTAGACGATGCCGGAGGCTCCGCTGATGCCGACGATCAGCCGGCGCGGCGCCCCACTGCCGTGCGTTGCGCGCGTCATGGTGTCCTCACGCCTTCGGCAGGAATTCGTTGGTGTAGAAGACAGAGACATCAGCCTCGGTCTTCGTAAGGCCGCCGAAGTCCTTCATCAGGGTCTGCGCTTCTTCCCAGCGCTGCTTGCTGGAATAGCCGATGCCATGAGCCTTGGTTTCCGCGGTCTCCAGCAAAGGCGCGGTTGCCTTCAGCTTCGCCACCTCGACCTCGGCCTTGAGGCTGGGCGAGCGCTTGATCAGCGAGGCGACGGCCTCCTCGGGATTTTCGATGGCGTAGCGGTAGGCCCGGATGCTGGCCTTGACGAAGCCCGCGACCACCTTCGGTGAGGACGCGATCGTATCCTTGTGCGCGGCAATGCCATCGCCCATGGTATCGATACCGAACTCGGAATAGGCGAAGCACTGGACCTCGTTGTTCGTCGTCGCGGCAAGCCCGATGTAGGAATCGTTGGTGAAGCCGGTGATCGCCTGCGCGCGCTTCGCCAGGAACGTCTGGGTGCGGGTGCCGCCGTCGGACGCGACGATCTGCACGGCGTTGCGCTGCACGTTGTTCTTGGCGAGGAGCGCGTAGAGCATCGTCGTGGTCGTGTCGCCCTGCAGCGTCGCCACCACCTTGCCGACGAGGTCGGACGGCTTGGTGATGTTCTGGTCCTTCCAGCTGATCAGCGCATTGGGGCTGATCTGGTAGATCTGGGCGACCGTGCGCACGGGCATGCCTTGCGCTGCCCCCAGCATCAGGGAGGGCGGATCGACGATGGTGAAGGTGTCCTGGCCGCTCGCGACGAGCTGCATGGAGGAGGTGACGCCCTTGCCCTCGAGCACCTCGACGTCGAGCCCTTCCTCCCGGTAGAAGCCCTTGTCCACGCCCAGGAGATAGGGTGAACGATGGCCGTTGTAGTTGAAGGCAAGCCGCACGGTCGCCTTGGTAAGCCCTTGCGCGCGGGCGAGGCCGCCGGTGAGGCCGAAGGCGCCGGCAGCAGCCGTTCCGGCAAGTAATGAACGTCTTGAAAGCATGATCTCTTACCCCTCTGTCAGTATTTCTTAAGAACGCCGTGACGCTCGAAGAGATGGCGCACATGCGCCACGATCTCTACGAAACGCCGTGACTCCATGGTTTCGGGCCTGCGCGGGAAAGGCAGGTCGACCTCCACGATCTCCGCGATCCGGCCGGGACGCGGCGTCATCACCAGGACCCGCTGGGCGAGCAGGATCGCCTCCTGGATGTCGTGCGTGACGAACATCACGCTCTTGCGCTCTTTGAGCCAGAGCTGATGGAGTTCCATCACCATCTGCTCGCGCGTCAGGGCATCGAGCGCGCCAAAGGGCTCGTCCATAAGAAGGAGCGGCGGGTTATGGATGAGGGCCCGGCAGATGGACACCCGCTGGCGCATGCCGCCGGAAAGCTCGTAAGGGAATTTGTCCTCGAAGCCGGCGAGGCCGACGAGCGCCAGGAGGTCACGCGCCTTTTGCTCGTGGACCTTCAGATCGAGCCCGCGAATCTGCGGCTGGATCATCACGTTGTCGAGCACCCGCCGCCAGTCGAGCAGGACATCGGTTTGGAAGACGATGCCGATGTCCGTGACGGGCCGATCGATGCGCCGGCCTGCCTGTTCGACAGTCCCGGAAGTCGGAAACTCGAGCCCTGAGGCGAGCGACAGCAACGTACTCTTGCCGCAGCCGCTTGGTCCGAGAATGGAGAGAAACTCGCCCTCGGCAATGCGGAAATCGATGCCGTCCAGCGCCTGCACCGGTCCGCTTGCGGTGCGATAGATCTTGCCGACGTCGGTCAGCGCGAGTGCTGGCGCGGTCATTGGCCGCCTCCGTGCTTCAGTCGCTGCGACACGTGCCAGGGCAGTGCCCAGCGCTCGACACGATCGACCAGCGCGAACAAGGCGACGCCCATGAGGCTCAGCACCACGAGCACGGTGAAGGACAGGGTGATGTCGAGCGATCCGTTGGCGACGATGAGCTGGTAGCCGAGGCCGCGGTCAGCGGCCACGAACTCGCCGACGATAGCGCCGACGATGGCGAGCGTGCTCGCGACCTTGACGCCTGCGAAGATATGCGGCAGCGCCGCCGGAACCTGGAAATTCACGAAGGTCTGCCAGCGCGAGGCGCCCATGGAGCGGGCAAGCCAGCTGACCTCCTTCGGCGCGGAGCGGAAGCCGACGAGGGAATCGACGACGATCGGGAAGAAGCAGATCAGAAAAGCGATGAGAACCTTCGGCATCAGGCCGAAGCCGAACCACACCACGAGCAACGGGGCGATGGCGACCTTCGGGATGGTCTGCGAGGCGACGAGCACGGGGTAAAGCATCCGCTCCGCGATACGGATCTGCGCGAGAAGTGCTGCCAACGGGATGCTGACGACGATCGCCAGCAGGAAGCCGATGACGACTTCGATCGTCGTGGCGACGAAATGGTAGAGGATCGAGTCCCAGTCGGTGAAGAGACGCACCGCGATGGCCGACGGCGGCGGCAGGAGATAGGCCGGCACGCCGCCAATCCGCACGCCGGCTTCCCACAGGACGAGGATGAGAATGCCGACGATGGGGCCATCGAGCGAAGGGGGAATGCGGAAACGGTCCATGATGCCTCCAAGACCTCCTAAGCGACGGTCCGGATGGCGGCAACGAGTCTTTCGTTGTCCGCCCGCCCACGCAGCGACACCCTGAGTGCGCGATAATGCTCCAGCCCGCGGAACGAGGTCGCATCGGCGACGACGAGGCCTTGGGCGGCAAGAGATTCGGCCACAGCAGCCGGAGCCTGATTCGTAAAGTCCATAAGGACCATGTTCGCGTTGCTACCCCGGATGGAGACGCCGGGGATCGCCTCCATGGCCGCGATGAAGAAGTCCTTCTCCGCCGCGAAGGTGGTCTTGCAGTGGGCAAGGAAGTCGACGTCCGCAAGCGCCGCGACCGCCGCCTCGACCGAGGGGACGGCGAGGTTGAAAGGCGGGCGCCCGACTTCGGCGACGGCGACAAGGTGGGGATCGGCCACCGCATAGCCGATGCGCAGCCCCGCCAGGCCGAAGTACTTTGAGAAGGTGCGCAGCACCACGACGTTGGCGAGCCGCGTCGGCAAGGCCATCGCGCCGTCTTCGGCGGGATTGATCAAGGCCTCGTCGACCGCGAAAATCGTGTCCGCGTGGCGCGTCGCGAGGTCGGCGATGGTCTCGATCGCGAAGCGTTCGCCGGTCGGGTTGTTCGGCGAGCAGATGAAGGCGAGGGCGACGGCCTCCCGCGCAAGCGCCGCATCGAAGGCCGCGAGGTCCGTTTTCTCCGGCGACGGGCTTTCAACGGCGACCACGCGGCAGCCACGGAGGTTGGCCTCGAGTTCGTAGCGCGGGAAGGTCGGCAGATGCACCAGCACGGTGCAGCCTTCGCTCGTCCAGGCATGAATCAGCAGCTTGATGACATCGTCGAGGCCGGCGCCGAAGAAGAGCATGTCCTCCGGCACGTCATGCCGCAGCGCCACCGCCTGCCTGAGCCGGCTGAACCTGAGGTCCGGATAGAGATGGCATGCGCCGAGCGCGGCCTGGGCGGCGGCGATCGCCCCCTTTGGCGGGCCGAACGGGTTGATGTTCAGCGAGAAGTCGAGAATCCCGGCGGGATCGAGGCCATGCCGGGCGGCGATGGTCGCGACCGAGGTCTCTGCCTCATAGAGCCTGACCGAGGCAAATTCGGCATTGCGCGGATTGAGTGTCACGCCAGCAGCCTCCCGTAGCACTGGAATTTTGGAGCGATGCCAAGCGCCCGGAAGATGCCCCAGAGCGTGACCTGGTTGCTGGTCAGAACAGGCTTGCCAAGTTCCGCTTCCAGGGCGCCGGCCACTTCCAGCGCGCGGAAATCCGTGCAGCTCACGAAGATCGCCTCGCTGTCAGGCGTGTCGGTGGCGCGCACGAGGGCAGCGACCTCCGCGGGAGGCACCTCGCGGATCGCCTTGCCGGACAGTCCGAGGCCGCGCACGGCGGTGACGTCAAGGCCATGGCCCACGAGGAAGCGGCTCTCCGCCTCGTTGATCACGTCGAGATAGGGCGTGGCGAGCGCAAGGCGGCGCAACCCGAGGGCGGAGCAGGCCTCTATGATGGCGCGCGACGTCGAGACAACCGGGCAGCCGGTCGCCTGGCCGATGGTTTCGAGCTGCCGCGCGAGGCCCGCCTCACCGTCGATGAAGCTGCCGCTCGTGCAGGCGAAGGCCACAACGTCGGGAGAGACGGAGGCGATGAGTTCTGCCGCCGCGGCGACACCTTCATTCATCGCACGCAAACCCTCGGGCGTCGTCTCTCGCAGCATCACGCGGGTGGCGTGGAACGTCACGCCGACTGGGGCGACAGCGGCACAGTCGGGCTCGATGACGGCATTGACCGAGGGGATGATGAGCCCCACCCGGCGCGCGCTGTCAGGCCTCGCGAACGCAGTTTTCATTTCAGCTTCTGCCAGGAGGTCTGGTAGCCGGCGATATTGCCGCTTTCGCGTTGGCTCAGCACGACGAGGGAGCGCAGGAGATCCACCAGCGCGGCGTTCGTGCGGGCATCGGTGCCGTCCACATAGAGGCGGAGCTGGCCGCCGACCGGATCGATGGCGCCGGCGCGTACACAGGCCTCGATCAGCCGGACTTCCTCCGCGCCATCATGGAAGGCGGCGTCATTGCCGGTGAGCGCGGCGAGGCATGCGGCGATGCCGTAGGCGCCCCAGTTGGAGATATTGGCGATGACGGCGACATCCGCCGGCTGGACAGCCGCGATGGTCTCGCCGAGCGGCACCTCGCGCCGGACATCGTCCGCGACGACGCCCATGCCGAGCTCGTTGCCGAGATCGCCGACGCCGATGGTCGGAATGCCGCGCTTGCGCGCTTCCGCGAACAGGACGTCGGTCTTGGCCGTGAAGGCTGAAATCTCGAAGCCGCCGCCGCCGTGATACTCGCCATCGCTGCCCGCGCCCGGCCGCTCCACGGCGACGAGGGCCTTCGGCTTCAGGCGATCGAGCAGGGCGACGGCCGCCGCTTGTGCTTCGGCCGCGTCGACCGGAAAGCCCACCAGCGCGCAGCGATTGCGCCCGGAATGGATATCGTCGAGAGAGGCCGGAATGAGCCCTGTCGTGGAAAAGCAGGCCTCCATGCACGGCACGACCGAATCTTCGGACACGCCGACAGGGATGGCCCCGAGGCCAACGGCGAGTGCCTTGGCGATGACGGCGGCGCCGATCGGCCCGTCGGTCTCCGGCCGGCCATAGCCGCGCATGATGAAGCCGGAGAGGATGAGCACCGTGTCGCCTTCGCCGACGTTGTCGGCGAGCAGCCGGCTGGCCGCGAGCGTCAGCGGCTGGCCGCCGGCTTTCTCACGGGCAGAGGCGTAGAGTTTGAGCAGCGGGATGCCCTTGAGGATCGTCCAGTTCGACATCGGTGCCGTGACGAGGTGGTCGAGGGCCTCGCCGATCCGTTCAATACTAATGCCCGACATCGATGTAATCCTCCAGACGAACGGTGTCCTCCCCCGGGAAGCGCCTGCGCTCGAACAGTCCCTTAAGGGGGATCGGCACGGTGGCGTCAATGCCGACCTTGCCGCGATGGACATCGCGCACATCCTCACGGGTGTAGCTCGGTATGCGCGGCACGACATAGACCCCGGTTTCCGGCGTGCACCGCGTCTGGATGGCCCAAAGGACGTCGGCGGCGTTGAAGGGATCGACGTCCTCATCGACGACGACGACGACCTTCGTCCAGGAATAGCCGCCGATCGCCGCGAGCAGCGCGTTCTTCGGCTGGTCCTCGTTCTGCTTTTCGATTGCGATGACGCAACCGAAGACATAGCCAGGGGTCGCGATGTCCTTGATCTTCGGCACGAAGGCCGAGACCTTCTTGTAGATTTCCGTCTGGATCGGCACGCCGACCAGATTGAGATCTTCCGTGCCGCCGGCGAGGATCGCGTGATAGACCGCATCGCGCCGACGGGTGATCGCCTTCACCTTGAACACGTGGTTCTTCATGACAGGCACATAGCCGTCGGTGAATTCGCCGAAGGGGCCTTCGTCCTCGCGCGTGCCGCAGATGACCTCACCCTCGATGACGATTTCCGCATCGGCCGGAACATCGACCGGAATGGTCTTGCAGCGGGTGACACGCAAAGGCTTGCCCTGCCATGCCCCGGCGACCTCGAGCTCGTCCACCTCGTAGGGCACCTTGGACGCCGCCGAGAACATGAGGCCGGGAGGGGCGCCGATGACGATGGCGCAGGGAAGGTTCTGACCCTTCGCCTCAGCCTCGGCATGGTAGCGGCCGAGATGCTGCGGTGGCATCATGCGCACGCGCAGCTTGTCGTCGCCGACGAGCTGGCAGCGATTCCACGAGGCATTATATACGCCAGTCTCCGGATGCGGCGCGATCAGCACGCCCGCCGTGATATAGGCGCCGGCGTCGTGCTCGGCATAGACGATCTGAGGAAGGTCGCGCGCGACGTCGATCTCGCCGCCGATCTTGACGATCTCCTGGACGGGCGCGTCCGTGACCCGATCGACCGGCAGCCGGCGGTTTTCCTGCGCGACCAGGGTGCGCAGCAGGTTTCCTTCCTCAAGGCCGAGCGAAGCCGCCACGGTGCTGCGAAAGCCGAACACATTGGTGGCGACGGGTATGTCGCTACCTCTAACGTTCTTGAACAGAAGCGCCTTGTTATTGCCCTTCTGCATGTGCCGCATCACGGCCGTCAGCTCATGCCTGGGATCGACCTCGCGTGAAACCCTGGCAATATCGCCCCTCGCATCGAGCCAGTCGAGCAACTGGCGAAACGTTTCCATCGCTTGCATACCACCGTACCGATCGATCTGCCGCGTTTTGCGGATTTTATTAACGCGTTGGCTATTGCGCAACGACGTTGCGCAGATTTATACTCCCACGGCACGTCGAATTCAGTCAAGGTTTGGCTAGCGAACATGAGCGTAAAAGATAAGCAACCTTCCGCCCAAAAAGTGAGCAAGCGCGAGCCAACCGTTCATGCGGTGCGCCACGCCGTGGAGCTGTTGCGGTGCATTGCCCAGGCGCAGCCAGAGATCACCATTTCGGAGGTTGCGAGGCGGATCGGCTTGCACAAGAGCTCGGTCTCACGGCTGATTGCGACACTTGTGGCCGAACATATTCTCGAACGCAGCCCACAGACGGACGGAGTGCGGCTTGGCTTTGGGCTCGTCGCCTTGGCCGCGCCACTCCTGTCCGGTACAGGCTTGCCGCAGGCGGCCCGCGCGCGGATCGCCACGCTCGCCGAGCGTTCCGGAGAGACGGTCAACCTCAGCATCTGGGACGGTGGGCAGGCTGTCAGTGTTTTCCAGGCGCTTGGGACGAACGCGATTACCCACTATGCGGCGCCTGGCCAAAGCAACCCCGCCCATTGCACGGCCTCTGGCAAATTGCTGCTTGCCTTTGCCTCTGACGTGGAGATCGAGCGCATCCTGGCTGAGCCGCTTACGCGTTATACCGAGCACACCTGCACTGATCCCGCGATTTTGGCGTCAGAGCTGCCACGCATCCGCACCGAAGGGCGCGCCATCAACCGGGGCGAATTCGCGAGCGATGTAGGCGCGGTGGCCGCGCTCGTACGCGATATGGATGGCCGGGCGCGGGCCGCGGTTACCATCACAGTGCCGATGTATCGCTTCTCACCCGAACGCGAAACCGACCTGCTCGCGTTGGTCGAGGTGACCGCGTCCGATATCTCAGCTCAACTTGGCTATCAGCGAGGCCAGGGCAACGCGGCCTTTCCGAACGGGCTTCTTCAGCGCGGACCGTGAGGACATGAAGAAGCGATGCTCGGATGCGTTAATAACGGAGGCTAACATCAGTATAGATCGAAAAATGACGATTGTTCTTACGAAGATGATTTGTTATTGACTTCGATTACGCAAATATAAAATTTCTATATTCGTCGAAGGTGCGTTCCTCAAGGCAAGGCAGCCGGGATTACGATTCCGCTGGCGAATCAAGGCCGGAGCGCATGGCCTGATCATGACTGCGGTGTCTCTGCGGCCCCAGCTGTTCAGGCTTGATTGATGGTCTTCACCGCGGTGATGATTGTCGCGAGGGCTTGCTGGATCGCCGGGGTCTTGATGGCCGGGCTCTGGGGCGACGCCACCAGATCGCTCAAGGCCTCCGCGAGCGGCAGGCCCGGCTTCTCCGCGCGCGCCGTGAGCCAGCCATAGGCCATCGCGAGCTGCAGCTGCTCGGCCTTGAGTTCCGCCGCCTTAACCGCTTCACGCAGAGCCTCTTTGTCAGCATCGAGAACGGGTAGCGGGGCCTTCAGGAAGCGGCGGGCCGCCCGCAAGGGGAGCACCGCCCCCGCCCGCCAATCCTTCATGGCTTCGCGCAGCGCCGCGATGTCGTCCGCGTCGAGCGGCTTGTTGACGTGGTCGGCATAGGCAACGACGATCAGATGGATCACGTCGATGCCCGCCTCGTCCTGCAGGGTCAGGCAGGCCGGCGAAACGCCCGGGCGACCGTAGAGGTTGAGCGCGAAATCCCAGAGCGGTGTCTTGAGGGGCGAGGTCATGGAGAAACTGAGATCATGGAGAAACTGGGGTCATGGCAAGGCTCCGGTTTGAAGCAAGGTCTCTAGAAGTTGCCCTGCTATCGCAGTCGGCGATGCGGAAAACAGGGGAATCAGAGCCTTGGATCTTACCGCGTCAACTCCGTCGCGCCAGCCGCTGTGGCGAATTCACCCACAGTGATCGGCTTCAGGGGGCTGCGGATGCGATAGTAGCCGGCCTCAGCCGCGTCGAGGCCGGCCGTCTGGGCGATGACCTCCGTGACCGTCGGGCCGCACAGCCTGCCCTGGCAAGGGCCCATGCCGCAGCGCAGGAAAGCTTTCGCCTGGTTCGGCCCGCGCACGCCCTTGCTGGCGATGTCTCGGACCGCGGCCGCGCTGATCACCTCGCACCGGCAGACGGTGACCACATCGGGCGGATCGAGGATGGCGGCGGGGGGCTGATAAAGCCGGTCGAGGAAGGGGCGGGCGGTGAGATGCGCGCGCCGCACCCCTTCTGCTTTCGCGCCGCGGCGGCCGTGCTCCTCCGCCGTCAAGCGTCCGAGATCGTGCAAGACGGCGAGCGCCGCGATCTTGCCGTCCTGGGCGCTCGCTTCCGCGCCGATGATGCCGCCGGCATCGCCAGCCACGAAGATGCCGGGCTTCGAGGTGCGACCGGAGCCATCATGCCGCGGCCGAAAATAGCGCTGTCCGCCATCGAAGTCATGGTCGACGCCAAGCCCGCGTGTCATCTGCTGGTGCGGAATAACGCCTTCATGCAGCCCAACCGTATCGCATGGCAGGCGATGAGCGCGCCCGCCTGCGGTGAAGCGGATCGCCTCCGCGCGGTCGTTCCCTTCGATGGCGATATCCCGTACATTGCGATGGATCGGCACGCGCGCGAGGCGCAGGGCTGCCAATAGCTTCACGCCCTTGGTGAGATAGCGCCATCCCTCGCCGCCGAACGCGCTCGGCAGGAGCGGCAGTGCATTCCACATCTGCCGCGTCGGCGCCGTGTCGAGCAAGGTGAGATCTTTGACGCCCGCCGCCACGCACTGGCGCGCGAAGAGATAGAAAAGCGGGCCGCTGCCGGCCAGCACGAGCCGCCCGGAGGGGATGAGCTGTGCTGACTTGAGCAGGATTTGCAGGGCGCCGATGGTCATCACCCCCGGTAGGGTCCAGCCGGCGGTCGGCACCGGCCGTTCCATTGCGCCGGTGGCGACAATGATCGCGCCAGCTCTCGTCGCGGCAACCGTGCCGCCTGTCCGCGTCCAGACCGTCAGATCATCGTCGATACGCCAGGCCAGGGTCCCGAGCGAAAGCTCCGCTGCGCTCCCCCGGAGCCGGTCCACCAGCGTCGCGCCTTTGAGATAGTCGGGACCGAGGATCCGGGCGAGCGCCGGATCGGCGCGATTGCGTTCGATGGCCCGGTAGATCTGGCCGCCGAGTTCAGGTTGCTCGTCCACCAGGAGCGTGCGCGCTCCGCCCTCGGCGAGGGTGGCGGCCGACGCCATGCCGGCGGGGCCTGCGCCGATGACGATGACGTCATAGGATTGGCTCATCCCTTCTGCTCCGGGATGAGCCGCGCACCGGCCTGCCGGCGGATCTGCATGCCTGCCCGGGCGGGCAGAATGCAGGCCTGCTGGTTTTGCCGGCCGTCAACTTCGATAAGGCACTCAAAACATACGCCCATCATGCAGTAGGGCGCGCGCTGCGAGCCGTCGATCGGGCTGTCGCGGAATGAGCCTACGCCGGCCGCCAGCAGCGCCGCGGCGATGCTGTCACCCGGCCGGAAGGGGATAGCGCGTCCATCGAACGTCACGACGCCCTCGGCCGGGGTTCGCGCGCCGTCAATGCGCTTGAACATGGAACCGATCACTCCTGAAGGTGGAAACGGCCTCGGGCACCGTGCCGGCGGCGAGCGCCGGGCCGAGGATGAGGGCATGGGCGCTGCAAAGGGTGACGCCGCTGTGGCAGGTGGCGCTGTATGCCCCCGGGCAGCGCTCTGATTCTTCATAGATCGGCATGCCGTCGGGCGTCATCACCCTGAGCGACCCCCAAGTGCGCACCACGCCAACCTCCGCGAGCTGGGGAAAAGCGCGGATGGCGGACGCGCAGAGCGACGCTGCCGTGCTGACGTCCGTCCCCTCGCTGAAGCCGGCCTCCTCGTGGCTGCTGCCGATGAGGAAGGAGCCTTCCACGGTTTGCCGCACGCCGGAGCCGACATAGGAAAAGAATGGCTTCACCCGTTCGGTCACGACGATCTGCCCCCGCTCGGGGCGCACCGGCATGGACAGGCCGACCTGGGGCGCGAGCACGGTCGCGCCAAGCCCCGCCGCGATGACGATGCGCTTGCCCGTGACCTGTCCACGGGGTGTATCGACCCTGAAAGCGCCCTGGTCGTGGCGGATCGCGGTGGCTGCGGCCGCCGACCAGTAGTGGCCACCGCGGGAAAGCAAGCCCTGTTGCAGGGCGCGCAGCAGATAGAGTGGGCTCACATGCGAGTCGAGCGTCGAATAGGAGCCGCCGACGACATCCGGGCCTATGGCAGGAACGAGCGCTTTGACGGCGGCACGGTCCAGCACCGTGATGGTGATATCGCCACCGTCCGCCCTCGTCTGGGCTTCCACGCGGCGGCATTTCTCGAGATCGGCCTCGGAGAAGCAGAATTGCAGGCCGCCCGGCTGGCTCCAGCCGATATCGATCCCCGTTTCCTCAACGAGCAGGCTCGCGAATTCACGCCAGAGATGGCCCGCCTGGAGTGACCAGCGCATATAGGGCGGCTTGCCTACCCCCTTGCCCTGCAACCAGACCAGGCCGAAATTGCCCCGCGCCGCACGGAAGGCGACGTCGCCCTCATCTAGAAGGATGACATCCGCCCCGGATCGGCTGGCGCCCCAGGCAATGGCGGAGCCGATCAGCCCGCCCCCGACGACGACGAGGTCGTGGGTTGACGTCGCTGGCATCAGCGGGCTCGCGCGGCATCGTCGAAGTGGCGCGGCCTGAGGCCGGCATACATCCATTCGACCAGCGAGACGATGTCATAAACCGGCAGGCCGAAGATGCGCCGAATGGCGGCGGAAAACGGGGGCAGGTTGGCGCATTCGGAAACGATCGCGCCGATCGTCGGCGTTTCCGTCAGCATCCGGTCCACGACCTCCAGCACCTCGCGCTCCTGGGCGGTGTGGTCGGCGCGCGGCGCGTTGTTGCGCATGTGAGACCGGATCGGGCCATCGAAGGGCAACTCGCCCATCGGGAGGCCGAGCGGCGCGCCGATATTGAGAAAATGCGCATCCTTGAGCGCGGCCTTGTCCGACACGATGACGCCGATGGTCTGCCCCTCGGGCAGGAGGCTCAAGGCGAGCGGGATCTGCATCAGGCTCGATGTGGCGATCGGCACCGGGCTGTGCCGGCGCAGCTCCGGATGCACGGCAGCCAGGAAACCGCAACTCGTCGTGATGCCGTCCACGCCCGTGGCGACGAGGTCATCGATCGCCTCGTAAAAACGGGCCAACGCGTCGGCCGGGTTCCCCTCGATGACGTCTTGCGGACGCACACCCCGGACGACACGAAACTGGACGGGAAACGGCCAAGTCTCGGCGTTCGCTATGTCACCGGGCAGGCGGTGGAAGCGTGTATCCAGCACCATGATGCCGACCGTCGTGCCGTGCACGGGCCGTGGACGCGGAATGCGGGTGGATGGCGAGGTCATGACGCGGGTTCTCCACACAAGCTTTCAAGGCGAGCCGGAATCGCCCCTGCGGGCGGCCGCCATGCCCGCCCAGCGCCGGACCGATCCCGTCTCGATGTCGAAGAGATCAAGGGCACGCCCGACAGAATGGTCAACCATGTCCATCAAGGATGCGGGCAGGGCGTAGAAGGCCGGCACCGGCGGCACGATAATCGCGCCCATCTCGCTGAGCGCCGTCATGGTGCGCAGATGCCCGAGATGGAGCGGCGTCTCGCGTACCATCAGCACGAGTTTGCGCCGCTCCTTCAAGACAACGTCCGCGGCACGGCTCATGAGGCTCGACGTGACACCTGTCGCGATCTCGGACATTGTGCGCACCGAACAGGGCGCTATCAGCATCCCGAGGGTGCGGAAAGAACCGCTGGAAATCGACGCGCCGACATCGGCCACGTTGTGCACGACTGTCGCCTTCTCGGCGAGCGCGGCTTGCGTCAAACCGAGCTCCTGCGACAGTGTGAGATGAGCCGAGCGCGTGACGACAAGATGCGTTTCCACCCCGGCCGCCCTCAACAGGTCAAGGGCGCGGACGCCATAGATGGCCCCGGACGCGCCGCTGATCCCGACGATGATGCGTTGTGGTTTTGCCCCTGTCATCTCATGTCCCATCAGGCGTTCGGGAACCAGTCCGCCAGATCGACCGCGTCGGCAAGTCTTATCTTCTTGCGCTCGAATTCCTCACGCCGGTGGAAGGGCTTGGTGGCGTCGATCAGGAGGCGGCCCCAATGGTCTTTGGCTTCATCCCGATAGAAGGACGGTGTCTCCGGGATGATGATCATGTCCTTGTCCGGGCGACAGCGGGTGAGGATCGCCCACATGACGTCGTCCATGTCGTAGATGTTCACGTCCTCATCGACGACAGTGATCACCTTGGCCCAGATCGGCTCGGCGCCGATGGTCGCCAACATGACCTGACGGGCATGTCCCTCGAACTGCGGATCGATCTTGATAATGGCATGCGTCACGAAGGGCTGGCAGGTGACATCGAGGATCCCGGGCAACGCGGCACTCAGGCGCTGGTAGATATTCGCCGAGACTGACAGTTCGAGCGTCAGCACCTCCTCCGCGGATCCGCACAGGATGCTGTGGAAAACGGCATCGCGGCGTACGGTGACGCCGAGCACTTCGAAGACGGCGTTGGGGCCTTCGGGCACGTAATAGCCCATGAACTCGCCGAAAGGGCCCTCGGCGCGGCGCTCGTTCGGCAGGAAGCGGCCTTCGATGACGATCTCGGTATCCGCGGGGACCTCGAGATCGATGTGCTTGCACTTGCGCATGGGGATCGGCGCGCCCTTGAGGCGCGCTGCGACCTCGAGCTCGTCGACGTCATAGGGCAGGGGGGCGGCGGCCGTCAGGAAGGACGTCGCCGGCGCGCCGATGAGCATCGCCGCTTCCAGCGGCTTGCCCATCTTCTCCGCCTTCTCGTGATAGATGGTGAGGTGATGGCGCGGAGCGAGGCGGCAGCGCAGCTCGTTGTCGCTGACATACATCGAGCGGTGGTAGGAGAGATTGCCGACGCCGGTCTCGGGATCCTTGGCGATGAACATCGCCGAGGTGAAATAGGGCGCCGCGTCCCTGTCCGAATAGGTGATCAGGGGAAGATCGGAGAGCTTGCATTCGATGAGGTCGTTGTCTTCAACGGCAACGAATGGCTCGGCGCCGTTGGTGCCTTTGCCGAGATTTGCCAGATTGCTCCACTGGCGGCAAAAGTCCTTGGCATCGATGCCGATGACCTCGGCGAGCCGCTCGCGCGAGCCGTAGATGTTCGTGACGACGGGAAAGCGTGTTCCCTTGACCTTGTTGAACAGGATAGGCTTGCCCCAGCGCTTCTGCGCCGCATGCGTCACGGCCGCGAGCTCGTGAAACGGGTCGATTTCCTTGTCGACGACAAGTAATTCGCCGCGCTCGCGCAGACGCGCTATGTAATCCCTCATCGAATTCTCCGGGGCGATAGATTTGATGTTGTGGACGATGTGGCTTGGGGCCGCGCGCTGCTTGAGGTTGCCTCGTGGGCGCTGCGCAGGCGGTAGCGATCTCCGGGATAGAGAAAGCGGCTGCGTGTGACGGGGATGTCGCCGCGCCAGGTGCGACGATCGAGAAGCAGGCAGGGCTGGCTTCCCTCGATATGCAACGCGATGCGGCTTTCCTCGTCCGGACGGATGGCGCGGATCGTGTTGTCCACGTAGGTGACCTCGGTCTCGCGCAGAAGATAGGCGTGCGGCGTGATACGCGTGAAATCCTGGTCGAGATATCCAGGGGCTTCCTCCGCGTTGACGAAGCGATCCTCCAACTGGATCGGCGTTCCGTCCTCCTTGTGCAGGATGCGGGAATGGAACACGACGCCGTCGTGCGGCAGGGCGAGGAGATTGGCGAGCGCGCTGTCAGGTGGGAGAGCGCATAATGATATCACTTCGCTTTGATGGATCCCGCCGCCATCCTCGATCTCTTCCGAGACGTCGGGGAGTTCGAAGATCGCGCATTGCATATGCGGTCCGATGACGAACGTCCCACGGCCCTGCACGCGAACCAGCAAGCCCTCCATCTGCAACTCACGCAAGGCCCGGCGGACGGTCAGCCGCGACGCTCCGAACTCTTCGGCAAGATCCTCCTCACGCGGAACCTGAAAATCCGCGGGCCACTCGGCCGCACGGATGCGCCTGGCGATCGCGGTTTTGATCTGGCCGTAGAGAGGCTGCGTAAGGGGAGGCTGCTCGCTCATGCGCCCTCCAGCGCGCTTGAAATGTATATCATTATTTGCACGATAAACCGCTGAATCACAAAATGTCCACCCTGATCCGGGCCATACTTGCGTGAAAATCGGGTTGACAGGGTGTTTCTAATGATATCACTATTCTCGAAATAGATATCAAAATGATCTCAAAAAGCGAATTTTGGCGCGCCTGCGGTGTTTTGGCGAGCGAACAACGGCGGCTGTGTCGCCTGCTGTAGAGGGTAATGGGAGACTTCAGGATGACATCGCAGACCGGTGAGCTGCCGAAGTTGAAGATGTATATTGGCGGCGAATGGGTGGAGCCGGCGTCGGGAGAGTATTTTGAGACAGTGGATCCCTTCACGGCGCGCCCGTGGGCGATGGTCGCCCGTGGTGGCGCGGCCGATGCCGACAGGGCCATCCAGGCCGCCCACCAGGCTTTCAAGAAAGGCCCCTGGGGGCGGATGCATCCATCCGAGCGCGGGAAACTGATCTATCGTCTCGGCCAACTCATCGAGGAGCACGCGGATGCACTCGCGGAAATCGAGGTGCGCGACAACGGCCGTCTGCTCGCCGAGATGCAGCATCAGATACGCTACATTCCGAAGTGGTTTTACTATTACGCGGGCCTCGCCGATAAAATCGAAGGCGTGGTCCATCCCTGCGACAAGCCGGCGCTGAGCTTTTCTCGCCCCGAGCCGCTCGGCGTCTGTGTCGGCATCGTCCCCTGGAACGCGCCGCTGCTTCTGCTTTCGCTCAAGGCCGCACCAGCTTTGGCGGCGGGCAACACCATTGTCATGAAGCCCGCCGAATACACCTCTGCCACGGCGCTCAAGCTGATGGAGCTCGTGGAGATGGCGGGCTTCCCGCCGGGTGTCATCAATGTGGTGACAGGTTATGGCAAGGAAGCCGGCGAGCCGCTCGTCACGCATCCGCTGACACGGCATCTGGGCTTCACAGGATCGACGGCGACGGGGGCCTATCTCTATTCGCTGGCGGCGAAGGATGTGAAGCGCGCAAGCCTCGAGCTCGGCGGCAAGTCGCCCAACATCGTTTTCAACGACGCCGACATCGACAACGCTGTGCGCGGCGTGGTCGGCGGCATTTTCGGCGCCGTCGGCCAGACCTGCATCGCGGGCTCCAGGCTCCTCATCCAGCGCGCCATCCACGATCAGTTCGTGGACAAGCTCGCCGCGTTCTCGAAGTCCGCCCGCATCGGCAATCCGCGCGATATCGCCACGCAGATCGGGCCGATCGCCAATCGCATGCAGTATGACAAGGTGCTCGGCTATATCGATATCGCCCGGCAGGAAGGCGCTGAACTGGTACTGGGCGGCAAGCGCCCGGACGTTGCCGAATGCGCCGAAGGCTTCTTCATCGAGCCGACGATCTTTACGGGCGTCAACAACCAGATGCGCATCGCGCGTGAGGAGGTTTTCGGCCCCGTTCTCTCCACAATCATTTTCGATGAGATGGAAGAGGCCGTCGACATTGCCAATGACAGCGAGTTCGGCCTCGCCGCTGGCGTCTGGACGGCGAACATGCGCCAGGCTCTGCGCATGTCCGAGATGCTTGAAGCGGGAAGCGTGTGGGTGAACACCTATCGCGACATCTCCTACACCACCCCCTTCGGTGGCTATAAGAAGAGCGGCATCGGCCGAGAGAATGGCATCGAAGGCATCAAGGAATATCTGCAAACCAAGGCGGTTTGGCTATCAACCGCCGAGGAAATCGAGAACCCCTTTGTCATCGGCTGATGAAATAACCCGGTGAGCGCCCTTAGCGCTCACCTCTTTCCCGAGAAGTCAGGTGCAGGGACGCGTAGTGATGGTCGAGAAGCGCAAAGGCAGTGAAATCCTCGCCGATGAGCTCAAGTTGAACGGGGCGGATCTCGTCTACCACGTCCCGGGCGAGAGCTTCCTCTGCGCGCTCGATGCGCTCGGCGTCCGTCACCCCGACATCCGGGCCATCAGTTGTCGTCATGAAAACGGCGCGGCGCAGATGGCGGAAGCCTATGGCAAGCTGACTGGCCGGCCCGGGATCGCCTTCGTCACGCGCAGTCCCGGCGCGACCAATGCGGTGAATGCCGTCCACACGGCTTACCAGGATTCCTCCCCGATGATCCTCATCGTGGGGCAGGTCAAGCGCGGGCTGATGGAGCGCGAGGCGTTCATGGCCTACGATTTCCGCACGATGTTTGCGCCCATGACCAAATGGGTTGCCCAGATCGACGATGCCGCGCGTATCCCCGAGTTCATCCAGCGCGCCTACCAGACCGCGATGACGGGCCGGATGGGGCCGGTGGTCTTGGTCATTCCCGAGGACGTCCTGGAGGATGAGGCGTCGGTGCCGCCCGGCAAGCCGAGCGTGCCCGCATCCGCCGGGAACCCATCACCGGAACGGCTTGAGAGCATTTTCGGCATGCTGGCCGAGGCAGAGCGGCCCTTGCTCATTGTCGGCGGTTCGGGCTGGACCGAGGCCGCGCGCGATAATGTTCAGGCCTTCGCGACCGCGAACAATGTGCCGGTCGTCACGACATTCCGCCGCCGCGATATCATCGACCACCGTCTGCCGTGCTACGTCGGCGAAATCGGCATCGGCTCCAATCCGGCATTGCTGGCGCATATCAGGAGCGCCGACTTCGTGATCATGTGCAACGACTCGCTGAGTGACGTGAACACGATTGGCGCCGGTTATATGGAGGGATTTACGCTCTTCAATATTCCGGTTCCGAAGCAGAAGGTCGTGCATGTGACGAGCAGCTTCGCGGAGCTGAACCGCGTGTTCCAGGTCGATCTTGCGCTGCTCGCCGACAACGACGGCTTCACGGCTGCGCTCGCCGCGCATGCCCCTGTAGCCCACGAAGTCTGGGCCGGATGGACGGCCGCGCTCCGCGAGACCTTTGAAATCGAAACGCGGCCGGGACCATGCCCCGGCGCCATCGATTTGCCGCAGATCATGAAGTGGCTGCGCCAGCGACTGCCAGAAGACGCCATCGTCACCAATGGCGTGGGCGCCTATGCAACCTGGAGCCAGCGCTATTTCGCCCATTACCGGCTCCATACCCAGCTAGGCCCCATCAGCGGCTCCATGGGCTACAGTCTGCCCGCGGCGATCTCGGCCAAGCTCCTATATCCCGGGCGCGTTGTCGTCGATTTCGTCGGCGACGGCTGTTACCAGATGAGCTCGGAAGAACTGGCGACCGCCGTGCAGTATGGCGCCAACGTCATCGTCGTTCTGTTCAATAATAACATGTACGGCACTATCCGTATTCACGAGGAAAACCGCCTCGAAGGGCGGGTCAACGGTACGCAGCTCGTCAATCCGGATTTCTACGCGCTCGCGAAAGCCTATGGTGCGCACGCGGAACGCGTGACAGTGACTGATGATTTCGCGCCGGCGTTCGAGCGTTGCCTGGACGCTGGCAAGCCGGCCCTGATCGAAATGTGTGTCGACCAGGAGGCGATCCACTCACGCTATTCCCTGACCGATCTCAGGAATCGCCGAAAGGCGAAACACTGATCGCACCGTCACGACACGTGAACGGTGTCCCTCGGCAGATTACCCGTTGGTTATTCAACCTCTCCGCCAGAAGAGAGGCATAGGTAACAGGGACCGAAACGGCCCATCGCAATCCAAAGGGGATTTGGACATGAAGAAATCAATGTCAGCGTTGCTCCTTGCGGGAGCTCTTGGTGTATTCGCATCGCCGGCCTTCGCTCAGGATTGCACCCTGCGCGTCACGACCTGGGGCGGCAGCTATCAGAAGACCTATGAATCTGTTGCCAAGGCCTTCGAGGAAGCCGAGAAGTGCAAGATCGAATGGGTGGTGGGCGCAAGCCCCGACCATCTCGTCAAGTCGCGCCTTGGTCAGGTCGATGTCGCGACAAACACGCTGTTGAACTCGATTGCCGGTGAGAAGGAAGGCCTGTGGATGGAGCTCGATAAGAGCAAGATCCCGAACATGGCCAATCTATACAGCAACGCAATATATTCGCCCTATACCGTTTTCGCAAATGTCGGCGACTACGTGCTCGCCTACAACACGGACAAGGTGAAGGCGGCGCCGACATCCTGGGACGAGCTCTGGAAGCCAGACTACAAGAACCATGTTGTCATCTATGGCTTTGAGCACATTCCGACGCTCAGCCTGACAGTGCTGCAGGCCCAGAAGAACGGCGGCAGCATCGACAATATCCAGCCTGGGCTCGACAAGATGGCCGCACTTGTGAAGAGCGGAAATCTGATCGGTTCGCTCGATGTGGAAAGCCAGATGGTCTCGCTTTTCCAGACCGAAGACGCGTGGCTCGGCATGCTGGCGACAGGGCGCATGAAGGAGCTTCTTGAAAAGGGTGCCAAGAACGTCAAGTTCGCCCGGCCGGAAGAGGGAACGTTTCCGCTGATCACCAGCGTGAATATCACCAAAGCGGCAAAGAACCCGGAGAAGGCGCAGGCGTTCGTCAACTATATCCTGAGCCCTGAGGTGCAGCTCGCCTTCGCGACGCGTAATCTCTATGCGCCGACGGTGCAGAACGTCACGATCCCAGCCGATTTCGTCTACAAGGATCTGCTGGTTCAGAACGAGCAGTTCAAGCGTCTCTTCCTCCCGGATCAGGAGAAGATCACGGCCAACAAGGCGAAGTGGCAGAACGAACTCAACAAGATGACGAGCAAGTGAGATTCTGACGCGGAAAGCCGGGGGGAATGGGGGCTTCCCGGCTATGCCGCTTTATCCCTATGCTTGAGATATCCGTGCAGCACGGCGGCTTTGCCGCCGTCTGTGGCCGTAGCGCATGATCTATGCCAGATGTATCCTGGAGAGCGTTTCAAAATGAAGAGTGTCGCCGACAAAGCCATCCAGGTTGAGAGCGTCTACAAGCGCTATGGTCAGGTCGCGGCCGTGAACAACGTGTCGTTCGACGTTCATCACGGCGAGTTTGTCTCGCTGCTGGGGCCGAGCGGCTGCGGCAAGACAACGACCTTGCGCATGATCGCGGGTTTCATCATGGCATCCGATGGCGCAATTCGCGTCAACGGTCGCGAGGTCACGCATCTGCCGCCGGAGAAGCGCCAGGTCGGCTTCGTCTTTCAGAATTACGCGCTTTGGCCTCATATGACGGTCGCGGAAAATGTCGCTTTCGGCTTGAAACTGCGCAAGCATGACAAAGCCTTCATCAAGCGCAAGATCGAGGAATCGCTGGCGGTCACCGGCCTGTCCGGCTACGAGGACCGTCTGCCGCGCCAACTCTCGGGCGGCCAGCAGCAGAGAGTGGCGCTGGCGCGCGCGCTGGCGCTGGAACCGCAGTTGCTTCTCATGGATGAGCCGCTCAGCAACCTCGACAGGGCATTGCGTGTCGCCATGCGACGTGAGCTCAAGCAGCTCCAGAAGCGCCTGAATATGACGACACTCTATGTGACCCATGACCAGGAAGAGGCGCTGTCCATGTCCGACCGCGTCGTCATCATGAGCGGCGGCGAAATCGCTCGCATAGCGCGCCCATTTGAGGTCTATGAGGACCCGCAATCAGAATTTGTCGCCGACTTCGTCGGCACCACGAATTTCTTCGACGGGAGGGTCGCGGAGATCGCTGACGGGATTGCGGCGGTCCGCGTCGGTCCCTCTCTGGTGCTCCACGTCGGGCGTGACATCCAGTTGGCGAAAGGTGCTGAGGTGCGCGTTCTGCTGCGCCCGGAGCGGGTTCGCATCCTGGCAGGGCCGCAGGAGGGCGCCAACGTATTAAAGGCACGGATCGATTTCGTGGAGTATTTCGGACCGACGATTCGCTATACGGCTCAGCTCGAAACCGGCGAGAGCTTGTATATCGAAACCCACAACGTCAATCGCGCTGCCGAGATTGGAGAAAACGTTTGGCTGAGCATTGAGCCGCATCATTTTCGTCTGATTGACGCACAGGCTCGGCGGGCGTCATGAAATCCCGCGGCGCCGTCACTCTTCTTGCTCCCGCGGTCATCGCGCTCACCATCTTCGTGGTGTTGCCGTTGCTCTGGGTCGTCCGCACCAGCTTCAACCAGACGGTCGACGGCGCCTACATGGTGTCGGCGTTCACCTTTGAAAACTATACGCGCTTTCTCGGGTCCAGCTGGTATCTCATCAATACCTTATGGTTCTCGATCCGTATCGCCGTGATCACGACTTTGATTTCTGTGTTGCTAGGCTATCCGGTCGCTCTTTATATCGCCCAGACGCGGGGGCTTCAGCGCAGCGTGCTCGTGACGATGGTGCTTTCGCCGCTGTTGATAGGCCTCGTCACGCTCGTCTATGGCTGGATCGTGATCTTTCGTGGCGGCGGCCTCCTGAATTCCCTGATGATCGCCCTGCGGGTCTATGACGAACCCGTGCGGTACATGTGGGATTTGAAGGGCGTCATCATCCTGCTCGTCTATATCGGGATGCCCTATATCGTGCTGTCGCTGCTCGATTCCATCGAGCGCCTTAATCCGTCATTCGTCGAGGCGGCCCGCAACGTCGGGGCCAACCGGTGGAAAGCATTCTGGAGCATCACGTTTCCGTTGACGCTGCCTGGCCTCTATGCCGGCCTCGTCATTGTCTTCACCTTGAATTTCTCCGCTTTCGCGGTGCCGTTGATGGTCGGCGCCAACGATACGCAGATGATCGGTCTGGTGATTTATCGCGAGGCGCTGCTCAATAACGATCTGCCCTTTGCGTCCAGCCTCTCGGTGATCATGATCGCGGCCAATGCCACCATTCTCACGGGCATGGCCTTTGTATTCGGCAAGCTCATTCTCAACCGATTGGAGGTCAAACGATGAGGACCTCGTCGATGCGTATGCCAGACATGGGAACACTCGCCCTTCGCGTCTTCACTTATATCGCGATGGCCTTCCTGTTCTTCCCCATCCTGATTACTTTGCTCGTCTCGGTGAATCCACGAGAGTTCATTCTGCCACCGTCGGGCTTCACGCTGGAGTGGTTCAAGGCCGCCTGGACTTCGGATACCTTCGTGCGCGCCATGGGCGTCAGTCTTTCACTCGGCCTCGTCGCCTCCATCATAGCAAATACATTGGCCTTTCTGGCCGTGCTTGCGATGGTACGCTACGATTTCAAGGGCAAAGCATTCATCAATCTTCTCATCATGTCGCCCCTGTTGATCCCGACGACGATTTTCAGCCTGGCGCTTTACGTCTTCTTCGCGCGGCTCGGTTTTGGCGCGGGCATTCCGGCACTTATCATTGGACATTCCATTCACGTGCTGCCTTTCGCGGTTCGCATCCTCACGGCGAGCATGCAGAACTTTGACACGTCGCTCGAAGAGGCAGCGCGCAATGTCGGTGCCGGGCCGCTGCGCACGATGATGTCGATCACGCTGCCCGTCATCAAGACCGGCCTTATCTCGAGCTTCGTGCTGTGCTTCGTGCTGTCCTGGAACGACTTTCCGATTTCGGTCTTCCTGGCTCCGCCCGGCTGGACGCCGCTTCCGGTGGAGTTGTTTTCCTATATCAAGTTTCAGTATGACGCCGTCGGCGCGGCGCTCGCCAGTTCGCTCATCATCATCTCCGGCGTGGCCATGGTCGTCATCGACCGTATGGCGGGCTTGCGGCGGGTCATGCAACGCTGACCTGCGCAATCAATCGGTTCCATGCACAGAGGCATCGGTTAAAGGCCGATGCCTCTTCCACATAGCGGCGCACCGCGTTTTCCGGCCGGGGCCTTCTCGCTTGATCAGTACGACAAAGTACGGGCCCGCAGCGCGTCAGAAGATGCGTGTAATGAGGATTCTTGTGTCGCTGTGAGCGGGGAAGATAGACACAATCCGGCCTCACTCCTGTCGATCTAAAGTCTTCCCCCATGTGCGAAGACTGATTCGATCGAGGAGCATTTCCAATACTAGCGCGTTGGTCGCCGTTGCCATGCTGACGTCATGGCGCTGATCGTGCAAGATGTTGTGAAATGAGTATGATTCGCAAGCGTAGTGTGGCGGCTCTGTCGGAGAGCCTTGTTGGTCCGCTTCTCCTGGCGGAGGATGCGGTGGCGCGTCTCGACGAGCGCTTGCGGGCAAGTCCTGTCCGTGAAGCCTGGGTCAGCCGCAGCCACTTCCATGAAGCCTGCGCGGCCCGTTGGATCGCCGGCGATCTCGTTCATCTCGAGGATCTCGTGCTGAACGACGCGGCCATGGACATTCGCACGCCGACCCATGAGCTGACCCGCGCTTCCGCGGTGTTGCGGGCCCATCGCGGCATCGCCAGCCATGCGCCGGGCTGGGCCTTGAGCGCGACGGGCCTCAACGCCCTGAGCGGCCGCAACGCGTCGTGGCTTGATGATGACGCCGCCCAGTCCTCGCAACGGGTGGAGGAACTTGTTGGCGCCGAAGCTGAGGCCGAAGCCGAGCAAGCATTCGCCGATATCGATGCGCTTTTAGCCCGTTCCAACAGGGCCATCGCCGATGCGCGTTCGCCCGCGCCGGGGCGGCTTTCGGGTCTGGCGGACTTAGGGCTCTATGATTCCGAGCGGAACGACGAGGAGTTGCTCGCGCGCTGGCGGGAGCGGATCGATCTGGAGCGACCACCGGTTCTTGCGGCGCTTGATGCCTGGGAGGCCTGGGTCGATCTGGCGCCGCTGCAGACCATGTCCTGGCTCGGGCCTCTTCTGGTCGCGGCCGTCTTGCGGGCGGGAGGCAAGACGCAGCACCATCTCGCCTGTGTCAGTCTTGGCCTTCGCGAAGCGCGTCGGGCCAAGGGCGGCTCCACGTTACACGGTTATGCGATGGCGCCGCCGAAGGTGGCCATGCTCAACGCGATCAAGGCCGCCGCCGAAGCGGGCCTGCAGGAGCACGACCGGCTGATGCTCGCGCGCACGCAGCTGGAGCGGTTTCTGACCAATCGGCGCTCTCATTCGCGCTTGCCCGGCCTTGTCGATCTGGTCCTCGCGAAGCCCCTCGTCACGCCGCAACTCGTCGCCAAGGAACTCAAGGTGACGGCGAGAGGCGCGCTCGATCTGATCGGCGCTTTAAGCCCGACGTTGAAGGAGGTGACGGGCCGGGGACGCTACAGGGCGTGGGCTGTTCGCTGAGGCAGCGCCGCCAGGGCTGGTTCGCCCTTGTATCGTAGCACGACCAGAGTGATGTCGTCAGAGCGGTCGCAGCCGGCCTCGAAGGTCGCCACATCCAGGGCAACCGCCGACGAGAGTGCGCTGGCCTCGGCGTCAGCGGGCACCTCGTCGAGGATATCCAAAAGGCGCTGTTCGCCATACTGCTCACCGGCCGCGTTGAAGGCCTCGGTCACGCCATCCGTGTAGAGAACGAGCGTGTCGCCCGGTGAGAGGTCTATCGAGCGCGTGGTGAACGGAACGGACTCCATGATGGCGACAGCCATGTCGTCTGTAATGGGCAACATGGAGATCTCACCGTTTGCGCGGATGCGCACCGGCGGCCCGTGTCCGGCATTCACATAGTCCAGATGGCCAGTCTCAGGGTCGAGGACGCCGAAGAACAAAGTGACAAACATCATCTGGTCATTGTCGGCAGCGAGGAGTTCGTTGAGCTGCCGGACACAGACGCCCGGATCGTTTTCAAACAGCGCGATGGCCTTCAGCAAGGTCCGTGAGATCGCCATGAAGAAGGCGGCGGGTATGCCTTTGCCCGACACGTCGGCGATAACGAAGACGAGCTTGCCGTCGGCGCGCTCGAAGAAGTCGTAGAAGTCGCCACCGACTTCGCGGGCCGATTCCATGAAGCCGGAAATTGAAAAGTGCGGTCGGTCGGGGAAGTCGTCGGGGATGACCGATTGTTGCAGGTCATGCGCGATCGCGAGTTCCTGCTGCAAAGTCGCGAGCTGGGTCTCGCGCACCAGGGCTTCGCGGAGACGAGCAACGAGCTCGGAGAGTCGCCGATGCTGTTCGACGACGCGCCCCGACATCTGCTGCAGCACCGCTGCCAGGGGCCCGAGCTGGTCGTCATGGCGGATGAGCTGCGCGATGGGGTCTGTGGACTGGCCGGCATTGTTGCCCGTGGTCGATGTCGCGGCGACAATCCGGCCGAGATCACCAAGAACCTCCTCGCGTGCGCCGGGCTCCAGCGTGCCCGCCAGCTCTTCCATCTGCCGGCGGACGAAACGCTCCTGCCTGCGGCGCTGAAGCTCACGCTGCCGACGGGTCTGGTCGAGCGTGACAAGGCTGCGGCGCAGCTCCGCCACCGCCCGGGCGATACGCCCGATCTCGTCATTTCCGCCACCGCTCAACCTGACCGAGGTGTCACCGCGGCCAAGCGCGTCAAGCACATCGACAGCCTGTTCGAGAGGGGCGAAGCTGCGGCGCAGGTAGAGGTAGAATCCGCCAAGGGTGAGCAGGAGCACGCAAGCCGCCATGACCAGGCCAAGGCGTGTCAGCATGCGCACGGCGCTGAGGCTCGCCGTTGCATCCTGGACAACCACGAGCAACCCGGCAAAGCCGGCCGAGAGGTCCGTGAGCGGCACGGCGGTGACTGCGAACAGACGGTCGTTGAGTTCCGCCTGGGTGACGGTCGCCGTGCGCTGTGGCAGTTCAAGGGCGAGGCGGCGCCAGAGATCGTTATCGGTGCCGTCGATCAGCCGCCCTCGCGTCGACAGCATGAAGGCCTCGCCGCCCATGGCTGTCGAAAAGCGCGTCAACGGGCGCGTGGTGGGGGCGGCTGCGATGATGACCCAGCGATCACCCGACGGCACGGTCAGAACCGATGTGGCGAGCACGCGGAACTGATCCGATCCCACCTGGCGAATACCTGCCGGCCTTTGTCCATCAAGAACCGCCTCGACCGTGCTGATGTCAAGCAGCCGAGGCGGCTCCGGCACGAGGGAGCTCGTCGCCACCACCCGGCCTTGA
Source organism: Chelatococcus sp. HY11 (assembly GCF_018398335.1). Taxonomy (NCBI): domain Bacteria; kingdom Pseudomonadati; phylum Pseudomonadota; class Alphaproteobacteria; order Hyphomicrobiales; family Chelatococcaceae; genus Chelatococcus; species Chelatococcus sp. HY11. The sequence goes on along the minus strand of NZ_JAHBRX010000002.1, from coordinate 502,692 downwards.
CGATCTATGATCTGCAGCTCGGTCTGGTCCTCGGAGGTCGGATCGAGGCTTGCGAAATTGAAAAGGAGCGAGCGCACGCGCGGCAGGTCGCCGCCAAGCAACGCGGCCCGGAGACGCTCGTCGCCGGCTATCGTGCTCACCGTCCCGTTGAGCTCGGCCGTCTGCGACGCGAGGATCTCGCGCCACAATGCGTCCTGCCCGGTGATAGCAATCGTTGTATAGGGCCGGGCCGCGAGGTTTTCGCGCTGCAGGCCGAGCACGACCACCGCGCCGATCGCAATGACGAGAACAATTGAGACGAGAAGCGCGACGCGGGTTCTCAGAAACATCGGCGCCCCCTCATCGCGCGGAGCCCGTTTCGCGCACGAACAACCCGGCGGCCATGGTGACGGCCACGACAAGCAGACCGACGGGCAGCATAAGGCTCATCGCGGCGAAGCCCATGATGACCGCGAGAGCAGCGGCCATGACGCCGAGCAAGAGCCCGGCGACGACGAGCGCGACATGTCTGAGCACGGCAGAAGCATGCGCTTTCATGAGGCTGCCAGAACCAAGCCCGACCAGCAGGCTGCTCGCGGGCCACAGCCAGGCTTCGGGAATTTCCATGCCGAACGTGGGTAGCAGCCACAGCGATCCCGCGATGGCGACCAGCAGGCCGCCAAACGCGGTCCGCATCGACGGCGCCAGGGTCACGGCAAGGCCAGCGGCTGCGATCAGCCCCCCGCCTTCAGCATAATTGTCGAATCCCGGTCCCGCCGGGATGATCACGAGCGCCAGCGCGCTGGGTGGCGCGAGCACGAGGGGTATGAGAATACGCGTCGCCAGGCCGGAGGCTTTCAACCGTCGCGCCGCATCCGGCGCCACGATCGCGGGCATCGCCGTCGTGATTGGCGCATTGGCCAGCAAAGCGATGCCGAGCAGAAGAAAAGCGCCCCTTCGGCCGATTGCTTCCGCCACCAGTCCACCGAACAGCGGGCCTATCACCAGGCATGCAATGCCGATGAGCGCGACCAGAGCGCGTGGATGTGCGCCGAGGCGCGGGTCGCGTAGCAGCGGGGTGACAGCGAGACCGAGACCAAAGCCGGCACAGATCCTCAACACGACAAAGAGTTCATAGGATCGGCACCAGAAGACGGCGGCGAAGGCGAGACCGGTCAGCACCGTGCCCAGGGCCGCGACCATACGGGCTACCGGCGCCGGCACGTGATGGGAGATCATCGCGGCGAAGAGCGCGGCAAGAGTTTCAGCGAAGAGGGGCGGGATGGGCCATAACGGCGCGGGTATCACGTCCGAGCCGCGATCGATCGCGAAATTGGCGACCACCGGCCAGGCTGCAGCGTAGAGTGACATGAGAAGGAGTGCCCGGCTGCAGACGGCGGCCAGGCTGTGCGCGGTCGAGCGCGGCGTGTCGCCGGGGTCGATATCGGCGAGACCGCGGGTGTCGGCGACTGGTGCGAGCAGCGGCTCGAGCCTTTTACTGAGGCTGCCATCGAAGTCGATGGCTCGCACGGTCGCCACACTGTCCGCCAAGCGTCGCGCTGCCGCATGCACAGGCTCGATCCGTTGGGCGAGGGCCCGGAAAGCAGCGCTCGTCCGCCCGCGACCGGTGGTCGGGATCGTGATCGCGAAATCACCCCGCGCTGCCCGGGCGAGCGCCAAGGCGAGTCGGCCTCGCGCCGGCGCGAGATGCATCTCGAGAAAGAGGCTGGCGATGAGGAAAGCGATTATGCCGCCAAGGAGGGCGGCGGCGCCAAGAAGGAGCTCCAGCCGAACCGTAGCGGCGCTCAGAAAGGGCGATTCCATGGATAGAACGAGCGTCGCGCGTTGTCCGCCGCCGTTGACGGGGAAGGTGAGGCCCGTCACGCCCTCACGCGTCGCGAAGACAGGTCGGCCTGCATCGTCGAGAAGCGCGACGGCGTCGACCTGAGGGGCCGAAGCGACCACGGTCTTCAGGTAGTCTTCCACACGCACCAGCTTGTCGAGCGGGATGCCAAGGGATAGCGCGTGTTCGATCTGGCCGCTCAGCGCCCGCCCGACGGCGGCAGCCCCAAGCCGCGTTGCCTCGTCGAGCGCCGGCGCGCTTTCCGTCCAAGCCGCATCGAGCACGCGCCAGCCACCTGCCGCGATGGCGGCCGCGACCGCGAGCGCGATGATGATCGCCGCCAATCGGTCGCGCAGGGATCGCGCCTCAGGCCGCGGCATCGCGCAAGCTATCCTTCATGCTGTCGTCGTCGAGTTTCAACACGGTCGCCGTGGTCTGATCGAGTTCATTCACCGCGGTATCGACGGCAGCGCCGACCTGATCGGCGAGGCTCACGAGATCCTTGTCCACAGGGGGCGTTGCTGCGGGCGTTGGCGCCTGCATGACCAGCCGGGCGGTCACGTCCATGATCTCTCGCGAACGCCATCGCAGCATTGACCAGACGACGATGCCCACACCGAGAAGGCACAGCGGCAGGACAATGGCAAGACGCCAGCCGCTGGCGACGATGATGGAGGCAACCGGAGACTGTTCCATCGGGCCGGCAACCGTGACCGCGACATAGCCCACTGGTTCGCCGAAATCATTGCGGATGGCCTGACCAACGATCAGATTGCCAAACTCTTCCACGCGCCAGCGATCAGCGTTACCTGCGTGGCGTACACCCTCTCGCCAGGTTGACGTTATCTCTTCGCCAATACTCCCGCGATCCGTGTTGAACAGGGAAATCCCGGCGGGCGAAAAAACCTCCACGGCGAGGAGGCTCGGATTTCCGATTCGCGACCGCTCCAGGAGATCCTGCACGACACGCAGATCCTGCAGCGGAAGACCCAGGCTGACATTGGCTTCGATGGAATCGCGCAACTGCGTCAGGACGAAGTCGATGTTGGCTTCGACGACCCGGAGCCGCAACCTGTCCAGGCCGCCGAATATCAGGGCGCTCGCCAGAAGAATTCCGGCGCCGGTGAGGCCGAGGAGGGCCAGAATCGTTCGGACAGCGGGAGACATGCGCAAGGCGACACAATCGGGGGATCAGGCGAGATGCAGATGAAGCAGAAGGTATCGGAACTGTGAGCCACTGTCACCGCGCGCGCTATATTTGCCGTTGATTTCTTGCGGTTATGCTATGTCTTTCAGAAGGGCGGTTCGACGCTGGTGCGCCGTTGCCGGTTTGGCGTGGATGAGGGGTGCCGGGGGGCACGAGATGATCAGGCTGTCACTTCGGACCTTGCCGCTGTTTGCGATCATCATCGGCCTCGCGATGGCGCTGGCGGCTTTCATGACAATCTCCGGCGTCAGCACCGCCTACCGCGACCTTATCCGCTCGCGCATGGCGATGGTGGCGCAGGATATCGCGAACGATATCAACAGTGCGCTCGCCTTGGGCCTGCGCCTGCCCGAACAGATGACCCTGCCGGCACTGCTCTCCCGCCAGGCCACGGCCGATCCCCTCACGATGTCCATTGATGTCAGCGATGTCGACGGGGTGGTGCTGTTCAGCAGCAACCCCACCCGTGCCGGGCATCCGGACGGGCGGACCGATGATCTCAAGGCCTTCCGGTTCGACCAGCCCCTGGTCAACGATTTTGGTGCGCCTGTCGGCAATGTGGCCATCCGATTTGATGGTGCCGCCGTGGCACGCGGGCTGGCGACGATTCGCGCCGCGGCGGTGCAGGATGCGTTGCCGATCGGCCTCGCGGCCGTTCTGGCTGGCAGCTTCGGCTGTTTTCTCGTGCTGCGGCATCTTCTCGCGCGAGCCCGCGCCGTCGTGGAAATCCGCAACGAAGGTAATCCCTTTGCCCGTGCCGACGCTGCTCTGGAGCAACTCCATCAGGATAACACCGCTATGGAGCATCTCCGGTGAAGAGCGTCCGGATACAGCTATCGGCCGTACTGGTTCTCGTGCTTGTCCTTGGCTTGGCTGCCTTCAGCTGGCGTACGGCGGGCCGTGCGGAAAAGGTGTTGCTGCCGGAACTTGAGGCAAAGGCCGCGACAGTTGCCGATTCGGTCGCGAGCCTGATGGGCCGCGCGCTTGAGCTCGGCATTCCGCTCGACAGCCTGGAGGGCGTCCGCCCCTATCTGGAGCGGACCGTCACGAGCAATCCGGACATCGCCTATGTCCTGCTCCGCATTCCAGGCGGGAAGGTCTTGCACGCGGCGGGAGACATACCCGCCGAGGTGCCCCCACCGGCTCTAGGCCTTAATCGCGCGCAATCGGCGCTGTCTGTCGCGGTCCGCAGCGGTTCCGCGAGCCCGGCGGTGCTGACGGTTGGGCTTGATCCGGCCTTCGCGCGCAAGGTGGTGTCGGAACTCTGGATCGATCTTGCCATCATCATGATCGTCACAGCGCTGGTCGCGCTCGAACTAATGCATATCGCCTTCGGCGCCGGGCTCTATGGCGCCATCGAAGGCGTGGAGACGCGGCTCGACACGATCGCCCGTGATGATCTGCGTCTGCATGCGGCAGTCGACGGCGGCAGTGAATTCGGCCGCCTCGCCGCGCGGATAGACCGGCGTCTCGCCGATCTGCACGGTCGCTACGCGGTCCTCGTCGCTCGCCTCGCCGCGCAGGGCGAGGCTCTGCGTCAAGCCATCGTCGAAGGGCTGCGCAAGGAGTTCAAGCTCGGCGAAGGCTCAAGCGAGGCACCGGTTTCGGTCATCGCAGTTCGCGCGCCGCTCTTCATCTTCATGCTGGCCGAAGAGCTCACACGACCTTTCCTGCCGATCTATATCAAGGATCTCGCCGCGCCGATCCCCGGGCTTTCGCCGGATATGGTCGCCAGTCTGCCGATGGTAGCTTTCCTCGCCGTCGTCGCATTGTCCCAGCCCATCCTTGGCGGTGTGACGGACCGGCTCGGCCGGCGCACAAGCCTTATCATAGGCGCGGCCCTCGGCCTTGTCGGCTACATCGGGTCCGCGATGGCAACCGACCTTGTCATGCTGACCCTCGCGCGCGTGGTATCTGGGCTTGGCTTCGCCGCCGTGTTCGTCAGCGCCCAGGGCTTCGTCATCGACCATACGGATCTGCGCCAGCGCGCCAGCGGCATGGCGATGTTCATCGGCGCGATCCTCGTCGCGGGCCTCTGCGGTCCGCCGATCGGCGGCATGTTGGCTGATCGTCTTGGGATACGCGCGACCTTCGTGATCGCCGGCCTGGTGGCTGGAGCGAGCCTCATTCTCGCGCTCATCGCCATGCCGGGCGGCCGCGGCGATGAGCGCCGCTCCGCGCCCAAAGGGCCGACCATCCGCTGGCGCGACTTTGGCCCTATCCTCGCCTCGCCACCGCTGGCCTGCCTGTTTTTTCTATGCGCGCTGCCCGCCAAGATCATCCTGGTGGCCTACTGCTTCTTCCTCGTGCCGTTGCACATGCAGGCGCTGGGGGCAGGGCAGGCGGCAACCGGACGGCTCCTGATGGTCTATCCGATCGCCATGGTCCTCCTGGTGCCGGCTTTCGCCGCGCTTGCGAGCCGGCTCAATCAGCGTGCTCCCTTCGTGGCGCTTGGAGGCATCGTGGCCGGGCTCTCCGGCCTCAGTGTGCTTATCAGCGCGGAGGAGCCGCTTGTTCTCGCGTTGATGCTCGGGCTGTTTGGAATCGGGCAGGCCATCAGCATCGCACCGCAATCGGCGCTGGTCGGCGAGTTTGGTCGTGGGCTCTCGGGCGATATCAGTGAGAGCTCACTTTATGGTATATTCCGTCTCGTCGAGCGCACGGGCAATGCGCTTGGACCCGCATTTGCGGGCTTTCTCTTGGGGCGGTATGGATTTACCTCAGCCGTGGTGACCATCGGACTTGGCATGGCCTTCGCTTCGGCTGTGTTTGTCGCCGTATTTGCCTACTGGCGATCGTCGCGTCATACGACGGTCGTGCAGGCTGAATAAGAGGCGGGGTGGAGGGGGTGTGATGCGTCGTCGTTCGTTTCTGCAGTTCGCCGCCGGCGGTACCGCCGCGCTCGCGGCAGGCGGCGCCTTTGCCCAGGCGCGTAACGGGCCGTTCAAGATCTATCGCATTACCTATCGTGGCCGCACCGAGGTCGAGGACGGTTTTGACGATTATCTCGCGGCCAATCGCGTCGAAGCAACCTTCATCGAGCGGGACGCGGACCGTGGCCGGGCCAAGCTCAGCGATTTCGTCGAGGAAATCCGGCAGCTGAAGCCGGATCTCGTCTACACCTGGGGCACGCCGGTGACGCTCGGCGTGGCCGGGCGCTATGACGCGGCTGACAAGGCGGCCTTCATCACCAACACGCCGATCGTGTTTACCCTCGTCGCGGCTCCCGTGAATGCCGGCATCGTGCCGAGCCTTGCCGAGCCCGGCCGCAATGTGACCGGCGCTGTGCATGTGGTGCCAACGGCGATCCAGCTGAGGGCCATGAGCTCCTACCGTCCGATCGTGAAGCTCGGTGTGCTCTATACGGAGACGGAGCAGAACTCGGTCGCGATCGTCGAGGAGGTGAAGGCTCTCCAGCAGTCGATGAAATTCGAGCTCATCCCACGCCAGTTCCGCGTCGATTCCGCTGGCCGGCCGATCGCTGACGGCATCGAGGAATTGATCGCGGAGATCAAAGCGGCCGGTGCGAACTGGCTCTACCTCCTGCCGGATACCTTTCTCGGAACCCAGTACAAACGTGTGGTGCCGGCTGCCCTCAAGGAGAAGCTTCCGACATTCGGTGCGGCCGAGCTCGCCATCCGCGAGGGTGGAGCGCTGGTGGGGCTCGTGACCCGCTACTATTCCGTCGGGCAGCTTGCGGCCTCGAAAGCCGTCAAGATCCTGCGCCAGGGCTTGTCACCGGCGCAAATACCAATCGAGAGTCTCAAGCGATTTTCGTTGATCATCAATATGCCGGTGGCGAAGGAGCTCGATCTCTATCCGCCGATCGAGATGCTGAACTATGCGGAAGTCCTGACGGGGTGATGGAAACGATGGGGGCGATCGTCAGTGATTTCATGGATGACCGTGGCGCGGATGGCCCGCCGGAAGCGGTCCCTGCGTCCCGTCTCCTGTCCTGGCGGCTGTTAGCCACAGATGATCTCGATGCGATCTATGCGCTGCATCTTCAGGCGATTGACGCCATGGGCGACGCTGCATTGGTCAAGCCTGAAACGCGCGCTTTTTTCGCGGGCATTCTGGCAGGCGGCGGTCGAATTGTCGGTGCCTTCGATGATAAGGGACTGGCTGCCTACGGTGTGTTGCAGCTCGACTTGCCGCCATCGGAGGATGCTCGGCCCGTGATCGGTCTAGCGCCATCGGTCAAGCTCGCCAAATTCGCGGGCGCCTCGGTACGTCCTTCTGACTGGGGAAGGCGCCTCCACGGTGCGCTCATAGACCAGCGGCTGGAGGCCGCGCGGGGCGCGGGCGTCGCGCATGTCTACGCCACGGCGGCTCCCGGCAACGCGCGCAGCTGGACCAATCTCCTCGACGCGGGCTTCCACATTCGCGCGCTCAAGCGCAAGTACGGCGGCCATTGGCGTTATCTGGTCTTCCGTGCCGTTGACAAGAAGCCTCAGGCGTCTGGCGCTGAGCACGACCTCTGGAGCGCGGCCACAGATACCGGAAAAGCCCACAGGCTGCTCGCAGAGGGATACGCGGGAACAGCCTGGCGCAGACGCGACGACGGCGGTTACGACATCCTTTTTGCGAGGCAGGCATGACGCCGCGCAGCAGTCAGGTGGTCGCCCTTGCGCATGAGACGCTGACCGATAGCGCCTTCCGTTCTCCCCCGAAAGCCACCGGGCTCGCTGAGGCATGCCTCCATGTCGATCTCGCGGCCATACGCGCCAATTTCGCGCAGATGCAGCGCCGTTTCACCGGCGGTGCGGTCACGGCCGTCGTCAAGTCCAATGCTTACGGCCTTGGGCTGGAGCCTGTGGTCGCCAGCCTATCGGCCGCCGGCTGCGACACCTTCTGGGTTGATGATCTCGAGGAGGCGCTTCGCGTACGCGCGATGGCGCCGTCCGCAACCGTATACACGCTTCTCGGCTTGGCTGGACGCGAGCCCGTCGCTTTCCTCAAGGCCGATGTCGTTCCAGTCCTCGTGAGCGTTGCCGAGATGCGCGCGGTTGCGGCTTTCGCGGCCGCTTCCGGCGTGCCCATGCCGGTCGCGGTTCAGATCGACACTGGGCTGGGGCGTCTTGGGCTCACCGGCGAGGACTTTCTCGACGGGACGGTGCTTGGCGATTTGTGGCGCCATCTCGATGTCAGGGCGTGGGTCTCGCATCTTGCCGCTTTCGACCGCCCGGACGACGCCAGCAACGACGACCAGTACAACCGGCTGCTGCGGTGGCTGGCGGAACTCCCGCAAGCTCCTGTCAGTCTGGCTTCGTCTTCGGGCGTCTACTGGCCGCCGTCATGGCATTTCGATATCGCGCGTGTCGGCAGCGCGCTCTACGGTGTGCAAACCTCACGTCTATGGCAGGAGGGGCTGCTCCCCTGCTACCGCCTGTCCGGGCATATCCTGCGTGTGGCGGACTATGCCGCAGGCAGCCGGGTTGGCTATGCCGGCACCGAGCTCACGCGCACATCACGTATTGCGACGGTCGCGATCGGCTATGCCAATGGTTTACCGCAGCGTTTCGGGCAGAGACTGCAGGCGCGTGTCGGGGATGTCCTCGTTGAAACGGTTGGCGGGATCGCCATGAACCTGACGATGGTCGACGTCACCGATATCAGCACGCGCGAACTCGCTGGATGTTCCGAGGTCGTTTTCCTCGACGCCGGGCTGCCGCTCGAGCCCCTGGCGAAAGCCTGCAACTATGCCCCGAACGCGCTTCTTACCGCGATCGGCGCCGGTACGCGCAAGATTTATAGGGAGTAGTGCCGCGGTAGGGGGCGTATTACCATTACGCGCCGTCGCAAGTTTCCTGAGTCAAGCCGGCTTTGATAAACGATCGGCGAATACACCTGGATCACAATTGATCTCTCCTCCAGCAGCTCTCCTCCTGGTTGTCTCTCCCGAGGAGAGACATTGTGGGGAGCATCGAGCCGGCGGTCGAGAACACGCCAGACTAGCTTTTCGCCAATGCCGCCACGGCCTGCGCACGGTTGTCGTGAATTGCGAAAAGCTTCGCGAAGCCGGAAATCTGGAACACCTCGCGCACCGGCTGCGACAAGCCGGAGAGGGCGAGAGGGACGTTCTTGGCCTTGGATAACTTGGCGGCGATGAGGACCACGCGCAGCCCGGCACTCGATATATAGGTGAGGCGTTCGAAATCCACGGCGATGGCCTTCGCTTCGTCGAAGAGTGGCACCAGCACCGTCTCAAGCTCCCGGGCGGTATTGCTGTCGACGCGTCCCACCGGAGCCGCCACGCTGACGCCGTCGATTTCAAGCCGTTCGATATCCAACGAAACTCTCCTACCTTGCCGTATCGCGTGCGGGAGCGGCGACATTCTTTTTCAACGTGAGTTCGTTATGCCCATCGTGTCGGCGATAGTCGACATCGTCCATCACCGTATGGACAAAATGCATGCCGAGTCCGCCGATATCGCGGTCCTCAAGCGCCGCGTCGATGTCGGGGTTCGGCGGAACGGAAGGGTCGAACGCCACGCCGTCGTCCACGATCGTAATAACGAGAACGTTTGTCTCGAATGAGAGGGTGACGTCTATGGTGTGGGCGGCCTGATCCTTGAAACCGTAGCTGATCGTATTGGTCAGCAGCTCGTCGAGCGCGAGATTGACCGCATAGGCGGTATCCTCGCCAAGACCGGCCACGTTGCAGAAGATATCGATCTCCTCCGCCAGTCGGCTGATTTCGCTGAGATCATTCTTGACCGTGAGGTCGAGGCGAGGGGCGGGAGGGCGCTTCATGGTGGACTGGGGCTCATCAGACGCAACAGCGGCTGCGTTGAGATCAACGAGGCGGTAGACTGCTTCTTTGCCGAAATGCTTGGGCAGGTCGATCTGGCCGATGTAGTCGGCCCGATAGCGCGGCGCGTAGGTCGCGCCCGCCTCCCGCGCCGTGTAGTTGCGCGCGTCCATCTCGGCCCGCAGCAGCGCCACGAAATATCGCGAGGCATATATCTGACCGGGGAGCGCCACCGGCTCAATCCGCGCGGCACGGTTGACGTGGTGGCCATAGATCATGCCATGGCCGGTCAAGGGATGAAGGCCGACGAAGACGGGACCGGCGTGCAATGCGATACGGAAGCGCGGCCGCGCCGACAGTCCGTAGGCTGCGGGGTCGACCTCAAGCACACTCGCGGCGAGCGCGGCCGCGTAGTCGGCCAGGTCATGGGCGGTTTCGGCGGCCGCGTGTATGCCGTCTCCCCAGGCATTGATGAGGATCGGCGCCTTGGCGCTGCTCTCGATCGTCTGTTGCGCCTCGGCCAGGAAGTCCCAGAGCAGCGGCAGCTGGTCATCCTGGAACGTCTTCGTAAAAGTGGCGATATCGGCGAACATGATGGCGCGGATAGCACGTGGACTGGTGCCGAAGATCATGTCCACGTCAATATCGGTGGCTTTTCCCGCCTCGTGATCTGTGGCCACGCCGGATGCGCTGGCAAGTGCGTCCAGATCGATGACGGTAAGGCGCTCGTCATCCGGCCAGTTGACCATGAAATCGGTCGGACTGCCCGGCTCGGCCGGAGTGCGGAGATTGCAGACAATGACGAGGTGGGTCTCAGCCTTCACCCGGTCCGCCTCAAGCCGCGCCAGTCCCTGCAGGATCTGGTTGTTGAAGCGCACCAGGGTTTCATCCCCAAGGAGCCGTTCCTCGCAGCTGATCTCGATGCGGGAAGCGCGCGCGCGCAGGGCGTCGAAGCGTGCCACCCAGGCCTCGCCGGCCGGCGCGACATACTGAGCGATGAAATCGCCGATCTCGCAGGGAAGGACGATGTTGAGCTGGCCACCAAGGGCCAGAACCTCCTCGCCGAACACGATGTCCGCGCCGGCTGTGGCCGAGCAGTAGCCGGTGAAGTGGGGAAAGGCCGATAACCAGCTGCGCAAGGCAGCACGAACGGCGGGAACGAGGTCCTCGGGGAACGCGCCACGAAGCCCGCCCGTATCGACTGGCTGCCCGGCGCAGATGACAATATTGGCAGGGGCAGCAGTCATCGTCGCGAGATCCCGAACGCCTCTACGCCGCGATGGCAGGCGTTGCCCTCGCGACATGTTCCTTTAGCACCTTTCCGGTCGCTGGATCGACCTCGCGCAGAATAACATTGTAACCCCACAAGCTGGCAAGATTCTGCAGCACCTGGGTGGTGTCGCCCTCGGTCAGGAGGATGCCGTTGATCACCTCATGCTGCAGGATGAGATGACGGTCGCCCGCCAGATCCACGTCAACGACCTGGATATCGGCCTGCTGCCACGCGATGTCATACTGGCGCGCCAGCGCCCGGCGGATACGGCGGTATCCGCGTTCGTCATGGATGGCCGCAATCTCGAGGGCATTCTTGCTGGCGTCGTCGGCCACATGGAAAATGCGCCATTCGCGGATCAGACGCGGGCTCAGGAACTGCGCGATGAAGCTCTCGTCGCGGTAATTCGCCCAGATATGCTTGAGGACATTGTCGGCATCGCCCTTTCCCGCGATATCCGGAAACCATTCCCTGTCCTCGTCGCTTGGATCGTTACAGATCCGCGCGATGTCCTCCATCATGGCAAATCCCAGCGCATAGGGGTTGATGCCGTTGTAGTAGGGCGTGTCGAATGTCGGCTGCGCCACCACATTGGTGTGCGACTGCAGGAACTCGAGGAAGGCCCCGTCGTTGATCGAGCCTTGTTTATGAAGGCGCGTCATGATGCGGTAGTGACAATAGGTTGCGCAGCCCTCGTTCATCACCTTCGTCTGCGACTGCGGATAGAAATACTGGGCAACATGCCTGACGATGCGCAGGATCTCACGCTGCCACGGCGCGAGTTTGGGCGCTGTCTTCTCCAGGAAATAAAGAATATTCTCTTCCGGCAGTTCCAGCAGCGCGCGGCGCCTGTCCTCGCTCTGGCGCGAGGCTTGTTGCGTCCCTGTCGGCACGGTGCGCCACAGATCGTTGTAGAGGCGCTCCTGATAGGCGTGGCGCTCCGCTTCCCGCTGCTCCTCGGCCTTCAGGTCCAGGCGCTGTCGCCGGGGATAGCGATGGACCCCTTGGTTCATCAGCGAATGGGCCGCATCGATGAGTTGTTCGACCGCCGCCTGGCCATAGCGCTCCTCGCAAGCCGCGACATAACCCTTGGCAAATTCGAGATAGTCGCGAATGCCTTCGGCGTCCGTCCATTGCCGGAACAGATAGTTATTCTTGAAAAAGTGGTTATGGCCAAATGCGGCATGGGCGATGACGAGGGTCTGCATCATCGCCGTATTTTCCTCCATCACATAGCTGATGCAGGGATTGGAGTTGATGACGAGCTCATAGGCGAGCCCCCGCATGCCCTTGCGATAGACGAGTTCGTGATGGGCGAACTGCTTCCCGAAGGACCAGTGCTTGTAGAGCTGCGGCATGCCCGTGGAGGAATAGGCATCCAGCATCTGCTCCGTCGTGATGACTTCGATCTGGTTGGGATAGGTATCGAGCCCGAGCTCGTCGCGCGCCGCCTGCTCCACCGTTTCATAGATGCGGCGAATCGTGTCGAAATCCCAATCCGCGCCGGAAAACAGCAGGGGATGCGTGTGGCTCGGCCGGTCAGACTTCATGCTGCACCGCCGCGGACATTGGTACCCCTCCGCCTGAACAGCTCACGGAATACGGGGTAGATCTCCCGTCGATGCCAGACCTTGCGCATCACGAAATGCCCCTCCGGCATCGCGATCGTCTCATAAGTCCGCCAGAGATCGCTTGGTCGGGGAGCCGTGCCCGTTGGCATCGGGTCCTCCTCGCGTCCGACCTCGAGATAGGCGAAATACTGACAGGCCGGCAGGATCTGGTCGTGCAGCAGGCCCGCGGCCTTGGCGCTGTCGCTGCCCATATTGTCACCATCCGAGGCCTGGGCGACGTAGATGTTCCAGTCTGCCGGATTGTAGCGCTGACGCATGATGATCAGCATCTCTTCCAGCGCCGTTGAAACGATCGTGCCGCCGGTCTCGGTGGAATAGAAGAAGGTCTGCTCGTCGACCTCTTCCGCCCGGTCGGTATGGCGGATGAAGACGATATCGACATGGTTGTAGCAGCGCGTGAGGAAGAGATGCAGCAGCGCGAAGAACCGCTTTGCCAGATCTTTCATATGTTCGCTCATGGAGCCCGAGACGTCCATCAGACAAAACATGACAGCTTGCGCGACTGGTTTCGGATTGGCCTCATACCGACGGTAGCGCAGATCGATCGGGTCGATATAGGAGATCCGGCGATTGCGCCGCATCAGACGCTCACGCTCCTCCCGCAGAACGACGAGCTCGGTTTCAGACGCACCTTCGCGCTCAAGCCGCTCGATCTCACTGTCAAGCTTGAGGATTTCCGCGGCGCTTGGACGGCGCAACGCCAGACGGCGCGCCAGCGACAATCGCATGGTGCGTGCTATGGCAAGGCTGGCGGGAGAGCCTGTCGTCGAGTAACCGGCGCGCTGGATCTCTTTGGCCTCGGTGTCCATGAGGCGCCGCTTGGCGAGATCAGGCAATTCGAGATCATCAAGGAAGAGATCGAGATATTCCTCTTTCGTCAGGACGAAACGGAACTCATCCTCCCCATCCCCTCCCTGGCCAGGCTGGGAGCCCGACCCACCGCCCCCGCCATTGGGACGCGGGATGGTGTCGCCCTCGAGATATTCCTTGTTGCCCGGGAGCACATGGTCTCTTTGGCCACCGCTTGAAGCACGCCGCAGGGTGGGCTCATGCACACCCTGCCGCATGATTCCTATCTCACCGCCCTGATCCAGGTCCTTGATGCTGCGGCTCTTGAAATTATCGCGCACGGCACGCTGAACCAGCGCTTTCGCGCGTCGCAAAAAACGCTGGCGATTGGCAAAGCTCTTGCCACCGGGATTGAGGCGTCGATCAATGATATACACAGATGAGTCATCCGAACTGGTCAGCCCGCCTGCTTAACTCTCATATACCACTCCACCAACCGCCGGACCTGTCGTTCGGTGTAGCCCCGTGACTTCATGCGTTCGACGAATTCGCCGTGCTTCTTCTCCGCCTCGCTGTCCTTCTTGGTGCCGAAACTGATCACCGGCAAGAGATCCTCGACCTGGCTGAACATGCGCCGCTCGATAACCTCGCGGATTTTCTCGTAGCTCGTCCAGGACGGGTTGTGCCCACCATGGCTTGCCCGCATGCGTAAGGCAAACTTAACGACCTCGTTCCGGAAGTCCTTCGGATTGGCAATTCCTGCCGGCTTCTCAATCTTGGTCAGTTCCTGATTGACAAGCTCGCGATTGAGCAGTTGCCCGGTGTCGGGATCCTTGAAGTCCTGATCTTCGATCCAGGCATCCGCATAGGCTACATAGCGATCGAACAGATTTTGACCGTAGTCATGGTAGGATTCAAGATAAGCCTTTTGAATCTCATGACCAATGAATTCGGCGTAACGTGGCGCCAGCTCGGCCTTCAGGAATTCGAGATATCGCTTCTCGATCTCGCCGGGAAGCTGCTCCTGACGCACCATCTGTTCGAGGACATACATCAGATGGACGGGATCAGCAGAAATCTCCGTTGTATCGTGGTTAAATGCGGCGGCGAGCGCCTTGAACGCGAAGCGCGTCGAAACGCCGTCCATGCCTTCGTCCACACCGGCCGCATCCTTGTATTCCTGCAGACTGCGGGCACGGGGATCGACCTCGCGCAGGCTCTCGCCGTCATAGACACGCATCTTGGAGAACAGGTTGGAATTCTCATGTTCCCTGAGGCGTGACAGGACCGAAAACCGCGCGAGAAGCTCCAGCGTTCCAGGCGCGCAGGCCGCGGCCGTCAGCTCGGAGCTGCGGACAAGCTTCTCGTAGATCTGCCGTTCCTCGTTGACGCGAAGGCAATAAGGAACCTTGATCACGTAAATACGGTCGATAAAGGCCTCATTATTTTTGTTGTTCTTGAAATTCTGCCATTCTGACTCGTTGGAATGCGCCATGATGACCCCGTTGAAGGGGATCGCGCCAATATTCTCCGTGCCGACGTAGTTACCCTCCTGGGTCGCCGTCAGCAGGGGATGAAGCATCTTGATGGGTGCCTTGAACATCTCGACGAATTCGAGAAGCCCCTGATTGGCGCGGTTCAGGCCTCCGGAATAGCTGTAGGCATCCGGATCGTTCTGCGACAGGGTCTCCAGCTTGCGGATGTCGACCTTGCCGACGAGCGAGGATATGTCCTGGTTATTCTCGTCACCCGGTTCGGTCTTGGCGATACCTTCCTGCCTCAGGCGCGAGGGCATGATGCGCACCACGCGGAAGCGTGAGATATCACCCCCGAACTCATCCAGGCGCTTGCGGCACCACGGGCTGACCAGGCCCGTCAGGCGGCGGCGTGGAATCCCATATTCGTCCTCGAGCACTGGACCCATTTCGGCGCCAAACAAGCCAAGCGGGCTCTCGAAAACAGGACTGATCTCGTCGCCTGCCTTGAGGACGTAGATCGGGTGCACTTCCATGAGTGCCTTCAGCCGCTCCGCCAGGGACGACTTGCCGCCACCGACCGGACCGAGCAGATAGAGAATTTGCTTGCGCTCCTCGAGCCCCTGCGCGGCGTGCCGGAAGAAGGATACGATCCGCTCGATCGTCTCCTCCATGCCGTAGAACTCCGCGAAGCTCTTATAGGCCCGGATCGTGCGGTTCATGAAGATGCGGCCTAATCGCGGATCCTTCGAGGTATCCACGATTTCGGGCTCTCCGATCGCCGCAAGCAAACGCTCCGGTGCGCTTGCGTAAAGCATGGGATCGCTGCGACATCCCTTAAGATAGTCCGCCAAGGACATCTCAGTCTGCCGCCGGGCCTCGAAGGCCCTCGTGTAGCTTGTGAAGAGGTCGTCGCTCGGGAGCATTGTGTACCTTTGCCCTAACGAAGCATTATAACCCTAAAGCGTGCCGTTGCAGAGAGTTTACGTGCTCGACTTAATAAACGCTGTTACGGACGCTCACTTAACAGCAGGATCGCCTACATCGCGCAAATGTGCCAGCCTGTATTCGATCACAATGCTGCATGCGCACACATCGTATCGGAAACTTCCGCTTATAGAACTGGTGTTTTCGATGCCACACTACAAGCGATGACGAGCGAATTGTTGCCTGGGCGCGTCAGCGTGTAGCACCCAGTGCGGGCTTTAGCGTCAACATCCGCATTTTTCGCGGACGCCAAATGCGAATCGTTTAGCGCTATTCACACTATAATTCTCAATGGCTTCTTTCGCCAGCAGCCCCTCGCAAAAGGCTATTAGCCGATAGGTTAGCCTTCCGATGCGCATCATCGATGCACTTGCCTCTTCCGTTGGCATGCGCCGGTCGCGAGCGATGGCCCTGCTTTAGCCGAAGGTTCGGGGCGCCCAAGATCATTGTTGTCGCGCGTTGCCTGTGCCATGCACTATCGTGCGGCGGCTGTTCGCGATTGCAGCAACCGTGGCCGCATATGTCATCACGAAGCCTGGGTGCTGTTTTTAGGCACGGACAGTGGAGATAGGCATGGGGTTTGCGAGGGGAGGGGGGCACGCGACAGCTCGCGGGCTGGTGTGGATCTCCGGATGCGTTGGCAGTACTGGCCTTCGTGTAGGTGGCCTTTTTCGCGCGCGCGCAATCGGCATGGGCCGGGTGTTCGTCTGCGGTCGTCTGGTGTCGCTGGCGGCCTTGGCGCTCGCCTGGTGTTTCGTCCTCGGCCCCGCGGCCTTTGCGGCGCGTAGCGACGTGGTGGTGGGCATGGCGATCGAGCCTCAGGGCCTTGACCCCACGGCAGCGGCGCCGGTGGCGATCGGCCAGGTGACCTGGCAGAATATCTACCAGGGCCTCGTGCGAATCGACCGCGACGGCAAGGTCCAACCTCAACTCGCCGAACGTTGGACTGTGTCGGACGATGGCCGGACCTACACCTTTGCGCTGCGTGAGGGTGTCAAGTTCCATAACGGCGAGGCTTTCGATGCCTCGACCGCGAAATTCGCGCTGGACCGCGCGCGCGGGGCTAACTCCACGAACCCGCAGAAGCAGTTTTTCAGTGTGATCGACACCGTCACGGCGCAAGATCCCGCGACACTCGTCGTCACGCTCAAGGAGCCGGCGGGCAACCTGCTCTATTGGTTGGGCTGGCCAGCATCCGTGATGGTCGAGCCGAAGTCGGCACAGGTCAACCGAACCGAGCCAGTCGGTACCGGGCCCTTCAAGTTTGCACGTTGGGCCAAGGGTGACAGGATCGTACTGGAACGCAACCCCAACTACTGGAACACCGCCCAGCCGGTGCGGATCCAGCGAGCCACTTTTCGGTTCATCGGTGATCCCCAAGCCCAGGCCGCCGCGTTGCGGGCAGGGGATGTCGACGCTTTTCCCGAGTTTGGCGCCCCCGAACTCTACGGCAATTTTCAGAAGGATGCGCGCTTCACCACCCTCGTCGGCAACACCGAGCTCAAGGTGGTGGCCGGCATGAACAATCAGCGCAAGCCGTTCGACGACAAGAG
This sequence comes from Chelatococcus sp. HY11, assembly GCF_018398335.1. NCBI lineage: Bacteria > Pseudomonadati > Pseudomonadota > Alphaproteobacteria > Hyphomicrobiales > Chelatococcaceae > Chelatococcus > Chelatococcus sp. HY11. Next base: position 485,201 of record NZ_JAHBRX010000002.1, on the reverse strand, counting down.
GGTGCGCCAGGCCCTGATGCTCGCCATCGATCGTCCTTTGCTGATCGAGGGGGCTTGGTCGGGGCTGGGACAGGCGATCGGCAGCCACTATACGCCTAACGATCCTGGCTTCATCGACCTCACTGGCGTCTATCCCGCGGACAAGGCCAAGGCCCGCCGCCTCTTGAGCGAGGCCGGCTATCCCAACGGCTTCAGCTTCACCATCAAAGTGCCGCAGATGAGCTACGCGACACGCTCGGCTGAGGTGCTTCAGGCGATGTTGGCGGAAATCGGTGTAACGATGACCATCGTGCCGACCGAATTTCCGGCAAAATGGGTCAGCGAGGTGATGACCGGGCACGACTTCGACATGACCATCGTGGCGCATGCCGAACCCATGGATATCAGTATCTACGCGCGGCCGGACTACTATTTCGGGTATCGTAACGCGGCCTTCAACGACACCATCCGCCGCGCCGAGCAGACGACGGATCAGGAAGGCCGCCTCAAGCTTTATGGCGAGGCGCAGACGATGCTCGCCGAGGACGTGCCGGCCCTGTTCCTCTTCGTCATGCCCAAGCTTGGCATCTGGGACAGGAAACTGAAGGGCCTTTGGGCCAACGAGCCGATCCCGTCGAACGACCTCACCGAGGTGGTTTGGGAGGATTGATGGTGGCGCGATGATCGCTCTCATCGCCCGACGCGCGGCGGGGCTGGTGCTGACGCTGGCGCTCGTCTCACTGTTGGTTTTCGTGGTGACGGATGTGCTGCCGGGAGATCCCGCGGCCATCATGCTCGGCACATCCGCCCGACCGGATACCCTGGCGGCGCTGCGCCTGGAGCTTGGTCTCGACCAGCCGGCAACTGTCCGCTACCTCGCCTGGATTGGCGGCGTACTGACCGGTAGCTTCGGCACATCGATCACCTATGGTGTGCCGGTCGCGGGCCTGGTCGCCGAGCGTCTGGCCGTGACCTTGCCGCTTGCTGTTCTCTCCATCGTTATCGCCATGGTGCTGGCCTTGCCGCTGGGCATCCTGGCCGGGGCGCGACGCGACGAGCCGCTCGACTACGGCGCCATGGCCTTCGCGCAGACGGCGATGACATTGCCGAATTTCTGGATCGGGCTCATCCTGATCCTGGTTTTCTCCACGTGGCTCGGCTGGTTTCCGGCCGGCGGCTTTCCAGGATGGAGTGTGGGCGTCGCCGCCGCTCTCAAGGCGCTGCTGCTCCCCGCCTTCGCGCTCGCCTTGCCGCAGGCGGGCATCCTCACACGGGTTGCCCGCACCGCGATCGTGGAACTCAGCGGGGACGACTTCGTCCGCGCGGCCCGCGCCAAGGGATTGTCGCAGCGCGTGATCCTCTGGCGGCACATGGTGCCCAACGCGCTCGTGCCCATCGTCACGATTCTCGGTCTGCAATTCACCTTTCTCATCGCCGGCGCCGTGCTGGTGGAGAACGTCTTCAGCCTGCCCGGCCTCGGGCGCCTGGCCTTTCAGGCGGTGGCGCAGCGCGACCTCGTCGTCCTGCAGTCGGTCATCCTCCTGTTCGCCGCGTTCGTCATCATCGTAAATTTCCTCGTCGACCTCTGCTATCTCCTGCTCGATCCCCGCCTTCGGGACGCGCGCTGATGGGCAGACAACGGGCGCGGCTGCGACACGTGAAGTTCGCTCTCGGCGCGCTGATCACAACGCTTTTTGCCGCGGTGGCCATCCTCTCCCTGGCCTGGACGCCCGCACCGCCCGCGCGCATGAACATTCTGTCGAAGCTCAAGCCGCCGCTCACATCGGGTTTGCTGGGCACGGATCACTTCGGGCGGGACGTCGCTTCCCTCCTTATGGCAGGCGCGTGGAACTCGCTGTCGATCGCCATGGTGGCCGTCGCGTTCGGGGCAAGCGCGGGTGTCCTGACGGGCCTGGTGGCAGCCCGGCAACGCGGCCTGGCCGGTTCCGTGCTGATGCGCGCCTGCGATGTCATTTTCGCCTTTCCGCCGGTGCTCTCCGCGATGGTGCTCGGAGTGCTTATGGGCGCCGGCGCCACCAGCGCCATCGTCGCCATCGCGGTGTTCATGGTGCCGGTCTTCGCGCGGCTCACGCGCGGCGTGGCCATGCAGGTCGGGGCGCTTGACTATGTGCTGGTGGCCCGGAGCATCGGCCGCGACGAGGCCGGGATCATGGCCGCGCACGTCCTGCCCAACATCGCCGGGCAGATCGTGGTGCAGGTCATGATTCAGCTCGGGTTCGCCATCCTCACGGAGGCGGGCCTCAGCTTCCTCGGTCTCGGCCTCGCGCCTCCGGCGCCCACCTGGGGACGCATGCTGGCGGAGGCGCAGACCTATCTGGAGGTCGCGCCCTGGCTGGCACTCGTCCCCGGGCTCGCCATCGCGACGGCTGTGCTGGGGTTCAGTCTGCTCGGCGATGGCCTGCGCGACATCCTCGACCCCCGCGACAAGACGTCATAGGGGCCGTCAGGCGTAGTGTCCGACAAGACCCGCGACATGGTCCGCGATCGCGAGTGAGGAGGTCAGGCCCGGCGACTCGATGCCGAATAGATTCACGAGGCCGGCAACCCCGTGGGTCTCGGGACCCTCGATGCGAAAATCCTGGGTGCCAGCGCTTGCTGGCGCGATCTTCGGTCGGATACCGGAATAATCGGGCTGGAGCACGCCATCGGGGAGCTCAGGCCAATAGCGTCGGATTGCGCCGTAGAACGAGGCCGCGCGTGCGGGATCCACGGCGTAGTCCACCTGGTCGATCCATTCCACGTCCGGTCCAAAACGGGCACGGCCCGCGAGATCCAACGTGAGATGCGTGCCGAGCCCGCCCGCAACCGGAACGGGATAGATCAGATGCGAGAACGGCGCGCGGGTGCTGAGGCCGAAGTAGTTACCCTTGGCGAAGTAGGCTTGTGGCACCCTGTCCCCGGGCACGCCGGCGATGGCACGTGCGACGGCGGGGGCATGGAGCCCGGCTGCGTTGATTACGGTGCGGGCGCGTAGCGACGTGTCGCTCCCGTCGTCGATCGTCAGGTCAACGCCGCCGTCGATCACGCGTCCGGCCCTCACGCGGCAATGAAAGGCGAAGTTCGCGCCGGCGTTTTCCGCGTCCCCTTGCAGCGACAGCATATAGGCGTGGCTGTCGATGATGCCAGTAGTCGGCGAGAGAAGCGCCGCCGTGCAGTGAAGCGCTGGTTCGAGCGCGCGGGCGTCTGTGGCCGGAAGGAAACGCAGGCCCTCCACGCCGTTGCCCTCGGCATGGGCGGCGATGCCGGCCAGCCGCTCGCGTTCAGCCTCGTCTGTCGCGACGATCAGCTTGCCGCAGGCCTTGTGCGGAACGCTCCGCTCGCCGCAATAGGCGTAGAGGGCCCGTCGTCCCTCCACGCAGAGCCGCGCCATCAGGCTGCCATGGGGGTAATAGATGCCGGCGTGGATGACCTCGCTGTTGCGGGCGGAGGTTTCCGTGCCGATGGATCCCGCAGCCTCCAGAACAAGAACCTCCCTCCCCGCGAGCGCCAGCCGGCGCGAGATGGCAAGCCCGACCACACCGGCGCCAATAACGGCGACATCAACCTCTTCCACGCGCTAGCCTTCCTGCTTCTGCGATCGCGCCGCGACTCTGCACAGATTTCTAGTGGCACAAACAGCCCCGACGGCGCGATCGGGTTTAACGCTCCACCCATCGCCATCGCATAATCTCCTCCGAACCTTGAGGGATTTTTGCCAAAATCAGTGCGTTCGCGTCCAGTTTCGCCGATCCATACGATCTGGCGGCCGCCGTGGACGAGAAAAATTATGGTTAACGAAGGCTTGCCGAGGGATGGAGCTTGCTGGCAAAAGAGACCAATCTTATCAGTATTTGCGTGGGTAGCCTTGTAGGAGGCTGCCGTTACCAGGGTATGGTATCCGATGCACCAACCTGAGGCCCTGTGTTCCGGCGCTCCAGGCGCGGGAAATGACGACAGCCAGATGTTCGAGCTTGCGCCCGTCTCGCTGTGGCTCGAGGACTATAGTGGGCTCCGGCGCATTTTTGATACATGGCGGGAGGCGGGTGTCACGGATCTCCGCTCCTATCTTCTGGCCGATCCCGACCGGGTGAAGCAGTGTTCCGGCTCGTTTCGCATCGTCAAGGTCAATCATAAGACACTGTCTCTTTTCGAGGCGCGTGATGTGGGGCATCTCGTCGAGAACCTCGGCCTGGTCTTCCGCGACGACATGTTGACGACTCATGTCGACGAACTGGTCACGATGTGGGAGGGGAAAACACGCTTTTCGAGCAACACGGTGAACTACACGCTGTCCGGCAAGCGGCTCGATATCCAGCTCAACGGGGTCATCCTGCCGGGTTACGAGAACAGCTGGGAGCGTGTCCTTGTTTCCATTGAGGATGTTTCTGAACGCGAACAGGCGCGGCGTCGCATTCTCGTTGCCGAGGAATATGCCCGGGGCTTGTTCGAGCATTCGCCGGTCTCGTTGTGGGTTGAGGATTTTTCCAGCATCAAGCATCTGATTGATGAGGTCCGGGACCGCGGCATCATCGATTTTCGTGTCTTCATCGATGTCCATCCGGAGTTCATTTCGCGGTGCATGAGCGAAATTCGCGTCCTGGACGTCAACCAGCATACGCTTGAGCTGTTCCGTGCACCGGACAAGGCGACGCTGTTGCTGCGATTGGCCGATGTCTTCCGCGACGGGATGGAGCATCATTTCAAGGAACAACTGATCGACCTTTGGAACGACCAGCTTTTCCAGCAGCGCGAAGTCGTGAACTACGATCTGGATGGCCGTGAGCTGACCCTGCTGATGCAATTCTCCGTCTTGCCGGGGCACGAGAAGGATTGGTCGCTCGTTCAGATAGCCCTTACCGATATCAGCGCCCGCAAGAAGGCGGAGGCCTATCTCGAATATCTTGGCAAGCACGACGTGCTGACCAAGCTCTACAACCGGTCCTTCTTTGTGGAGGAGTTGAACAGGCTCGAACGGCGCGGCCCGCGGCCGGTGACGATCCTCATGGCCGATCTCAATGGCTTGAAGCGGGTGAACGACCAGCTCGGCCACGCGGCGGGCGATGGGCTGTTGCGCCGCGCGGGTGAGGTGCTCGGCAAGCTCGTTGAAAAGCCGCACCATGTCGCTCGCATCGGCGGCGACGAGTTCGCCGTGCTCATGCCGGGAGTCGAGCAGGAGGAAGGTGAGGCCGTGATGCTGGAGCTTGAGAAGCTGGTCGATCTCAACAACCAGTTCTATTCCGGCCTGCCGCTCACGCTCTCGATCGGCGTCGCCACCAGCCAGGCGGAGGAGAGGCTGGAGGCTGTCGTCAGCCGCGCGGACATGCTCATGCTCAAGGCCAAGCGTGCCTATTATGCCAACGCGCAGAACGATCGTCGTCGCGGCCGTTCCGGCATGGGACGCTGAGCAGGTCCGTTGCGGACGGAGTTGTTTTCTCCGGCGTGATGGCCCGGTCAGCTCTTCAAGCGGTACCCGGTCTTGAAGATCCAGGTGACGACGCCGAGGCACAGCAGGAGAAAGACGACGATCATGCCGAGGCTGATCCCCACGCCGACATCCGACACGCCGAAGAAGCTCCAGCGGAAGCCGCTGACGAGATAGACGACCGGGTTGAACAGCGCCACCGTTTGCCAGAAGGGCGGCAGCATGTTGATGGAATAGAAGCTGCCGCCGAGAAAGGTGAGCGGAGTGACGACAAGAAGCGGCACGAGCTGCAGCTTCTCGAAACCGTCGGCCCAGATGCCGATGATGAAGCCGAGCAGGCTGAAGGTGATCGCGGTCAGGATGAGGAATAGCACCATCCAGACCGGATGTTCCACCCTGAGCGGCACGAAGAGATAAGCCGTCGCGAGAATGATCAATCCGAGGATGACGGATTTGGTCGCGGCCGCGCCGACATAGCTGACGACGATTTCCAGCGGCGAGACCGGCGCGGACAGAAGCTCGTAGATGGTGCCGGTGAATTTCGGGAAATAGATGGCGAAGGAAGCGTTTGAGACGCTCTGTGTCAGCAGCGACAGCATGATGAGGCCTGGCACGATGAAAGCGCCGTAGCTCACACCATCGATTTCCCGCATGTGGCTGCCGATGGCCGCGCCGAAGACGATGAAATAGAGCGATGTCGAAATGACTGGAGCGATGATGCTCTGCAGCAACGTCCGCCAGGCGCGAGCCATTTCAAACTTATAGATTGAGCCAATGGCATAGTAGTTCATGCGCCGTTCCTTACGAGACTGACGAAAATCTCTTCGAGAGAGCTTTGAGTCGTCTGCAAATCCTTGAAGGCGACATCCGCGCGGCTGAGCGCGCTCAGGAGATCGGTAATGCCGGTCCGTTCGCCTTGAGTGTCATAGGTATAGACAAGCTCGTGACCATCCGCCGCGAGCTCAAGTCCGTAGGCCTCCAGTCCTGGCGGAATATGATCCAGCTTTTTCTGAAGCAGGATGGTCAATCTTTTCTGTCCAAGTTTGCGCATCAACTCATGCTTGTCTTCCACGAGAATGATGCGCCCCTTGTCGATGACGCCGATGCGATCGGCCATCTCCTCCGCTTCCTCGATATAGTGCGTGGTGAGGATGATAGTGACGCCGTTGTCGCGGAGCGTCCGCACCACATCCCACATGTCGCGGCGAAGTTCGACATCGACACCGGCGGTCGGTTCGTCGAGGAAAAGGATCTGCGGCTCGTGCGACAGCGCCTTGGCGATCATCACACGGCGCTTCATGCCACCGGACAGCGTCCGGATGGGGCTGTTGCGCTTGTCCCACAGGGAGAGGTCGCGCAGGATCTTCTCGATATAGGGCGGATTGGCTGATTTGCCGAAGAGCCCGCGGCTGAAGCTCACGGTTGCCCACACCGTCTCGAAGGCGTCGGTGGTCAGTTCCTGAGGAACGAGGCCTATCTTGGAGCGGGCGGCCCGAAACTCCACCGTGATATCGTGGCCATCCGCCAGGATCGTGCCCTCACTCGGGCTGACGATGCCGCAGATGATACTGATCAGGGTGGTCTTGCCAGCGCCATTAGGGCCGAGCAGGGCAAAGATCTCGCCCTTGTTGATCACGAGATCGATGCCCTTCAGGGCTTGAAACCCCGAGCCATAGACCTTGGACAATTGGGAAATGGAAATGATGGGCTGCATCGTGGAGACTTTGGAGCTGGAAGGCCAGGACCTCGCCTGAGCAGGGCAGGACATAAACCCACAGCCCCACGGCGCTGATTCTAGCTCTGGAAAATCGGAGCCGGACCGTACTCGCCAAGTCTGGCCGACGCCAGCCGCCGGTTGGCAGATTTTACGTCTAATTTGGTAAAATAGGCCGATTTAGTGTCACGCTGTGCGCCACAGCACGTGCAATGATTGCCTCTGGCATTCGTTCAGAAAGGCGCCGATCGCCCGTCTGAACGCGGGCGATCGGTATATATGGCTCGTCGAAATGGCACCTTTATTGCGCGGGAGCGGCTTCCTTGCTCTCCGTCGCGGGTTCGAGGGCCTGGGCTATCGCGTCATCCACACGCTCCAGCCAGACGAACTCGAGGCGTTTGCGGGCATCCTCCGGAATGTCCTCGAAATCGCGGCGATTGCGGGCGGGCAGGAGTACCCGTGTGAGACCGGCGCGAGCCGCGGCCACCACCTTTTCCTTGATGCCACCGACGGGCAGAACGAGGCCGCGCAGACTGATCTCACCGGTCATGGCCGTGTCGCTGCGCACCGTTCGCCCGGTCAGCACCGAGACCAGCGCCGTGAACATCGCGACGCCGGCGCTCGGCCCATCCTTGGGTGTGGCGCCTGCCGGGACATGGATATGGATGTCATTGCGCTCGAACAGCGCTGGATCGACACCAAAGTCCCTGGCCTTGCTCTTCACCAGGCTGAGGGCTGCCTGGGCGCTCTCGCGCATCACTTCTCCCAGCTGGCCGGTGAGGATGAGCCGTCCGCCGCCGGGCGTGCGCGTCGCCTCGATGAACAGGATGTCACCGCCGACGGGGGTCCAGGCGAGGCCGGTCGCGACGCCGGGCACGCTGACGCGCATCGCGACTTCATCCTCGAAGCGCGGTGGTCCGAGGAGATCATCGAGTTGAGCCACGCCGATATGGGTGTGGCTGGCGCTGCCTTCGGCGATGCCGACGGCGATATGCCGGAGTGCTCTCCCGACCTCACGCTCGAGGTTTCGCACGCCAGCCTCGCGCGTATAGCTGCGGATGATCGCCATCAGTGCATCGTCCGCGATATCCACCTGATCGGCTTTGAGGCCGTTGGCTTCCAATTGCCGACGCACGAGATAGCGTTTGGCGATCTCCAGCTTCTCGCTGTCGGTGTAGCCGGACAGGGTGATGATCTCCATGCGGTCGCGGAGCGGCCCGGGGATCGTGTCGAGCATATTGGCGGTCGCAATGAACACGACGCGCGACAGATCGAAAGGCACGCCGAGATAGTTGTCACGGAACGTGCCGTTCTGCTCGGGATCCAGCACCTCCAGCATGGCCGCGAAGGGGTCGCCATGCACGCCCGAGCCCATCTTGTCGATTTCGTCGAGCATCAGCACGCAATCGCGCGAGCCCGCCTTGCGGATAGCCTGGATGATGTTGCCGGGCAGGGCGCCGACATAGGTGCGGCGATGGCCGCGGATCTCCGCCTCGTCATGGACGCCGCCAAGGCTGACGCGTCCGAACTGGCGTCCCATCGCCCGGGCGATGGACTGGCCGAGAGAGGTCTTGCCGACGCCGGGCGGGCCCGCGAAGCAGAGGATGGGTGCCTTGCCTTGCGGCGCGAGCTTGCGCACCGCGAGGTATTCGACAATGCGCGTCTTGATTTTGTCGAGGCCGAAGTGATCCTCGTCGAGGATCCGCCGCGCCTGGGCAATGTCGATCGGCTTTTCCTCGGGCAGGGCCCAGGGCAGTTCGATCAGCCAATCGAGATAAGTCCGTATCATGCCGTATTCGGCGGAGGCATCGGGCATGCGCTCCAGCCTGCGCAATTCCTTGCGCGCGGCCTGGTCGACGTCCGGCGGCATCTTGGCTTTTGTGATAGCCTCCGTGAGTTCGGCGACCTCCTGCGCCTTGCCATCGCCTTCGCCGAGTTCGCGCTGGATGGCCGCCATCTGCTCGCGCAGCAGCACTTCCCGCTGGCGCTCGTCGAGGGAGGCCTTGGTTTGCCGACCGATCTCCTGGGAGAGCCGCAGCACCTCGATCCGCTTGGCGAGGACTTTCGCGACCTTGTCCATGCGGGCGTGGAGGTCCACGGTCTCAAGGATATCCTGCTTGTCGCTCGGAGAGATATCGATATAGGCCGCGATCAGATCCGTGAGCGCGGACGCCGATGTGGCGCCCTGCACGGCAGCAAGCAGTTCCTGGGGCGCCTGCGGCAGGAGCTGAAGGGCTTCCGTTGCCTGCCCCTGCAGATGCAGGAAGCGCGCCTCGATGTCGGAGCTGTTGCCTTCCGGCTCCTCGATGCGACGAACGCGGGCCGCGAGATACGGCGTTTCCTTGATGAACTCTTCCACGTAGAAGCGGCCATCACCCTGGCAGATCAGGTGATGCGAGCCATCGGGGGCTGTCACGAAGCGCAGAATGTTGGCGATCACACCCATGCGATGAAGGCCGAGCGGTGACGGTTCGGCTTCGGGATCGCGCTGCATCAGCACGCCGATCTGGCGGCCTTCACGCACCGCTTGCTGGGCCGCTGCGACAGACGTCGGCCGGCCCACGACGATGGGCATGACGACGCCGGGGAACAGAACAAAGTTGCGCACGGGCACGATCAGCAGCGCGTCCTGCGGAAGTTCGCTCGGTCGCGGGGCTGTGGCGGTATCGGCGCTCTGGGCTCCGCCGGCATCGGCGGCAAAAAGGGGCAGGTTCTTGAACATCATGGCGGGCCCTGATCAGACAAGCTTACGCAGCACGACGAGGAGGCAGCCGTTGATCACGGACGGTCTGCCGACCTCATAACGGCCCGTTGGTAGCTGGAGTTGTCGTTCGAACCGGCCCTGCGGCAGTTCGAGGCGATGAATGGTCGCTGTTCTCAGCTCCGGGGGCAGGATACGCCCTCCCGCTATGATGAGAACTCCGTTCGCGATGGAAACCTGGATATGGTCGGGGTCGACGCCGGGCAGCGCCGCCAGCACCCGCAGCTCTTGGTCCGTCTCGAAGACATCGACGGGGGGTTCCCACTGGGGAGTTGCCGCGCGGCCGGAGCCGGCGGCGGGGCGAAACAGATCCCGATGCATGCGCTCGGCCCGTGCCAGCATTTCAACGGCATCGGACCACATCCAGGCCTTCAGGTCCCGGTTCTTCATCACTCGGTCTCCGCAACACGTGTTCGCCACGACGATAGATAAGATGCGATCATGCTTTCTGCCAATTGCCAATGACGACCATTGGTTGTCTTGGATGGCGATTTGGTCGACGAGTTGGCCGACGACTTGGGCAGGCTTGCCATGATGCACGCTGTGTATAGTGTTGTGCTATCGGGTTTGCCGCGTCCGTACCACGGCGGGGCAAAGCTGAAAGAGGAGAGGGGAGCGCGACCTTGCACCCGCAGGACACAGACGTGCTCCCGCACCCCGGCCCGCTCGTCCCCGTCCTCTCCGCGGCGGTTTTGCCCGCGCGATTACGCCCATCCGGCTCTAGCCATCCGCGCGGACGGTCATAGCGACGACGATGGATTCGCCAGGGGGAATGTTCGCGAGGCCGGGTTTCCGGCTGAAGTCGTCCTTGAAGCCAGCCGGGTCCGGCCTGCCATGCCAAGGCTCGATGCAGAGGAATTCCGCGCCCGGCTTCATCCATACCATGACGTCGGGGCAATTCTCGTAGGCGACCGTGAGCGCAAGCTTGCCGTCAGGCGATCCGAAGCGAACCTCAGAGCTCCTTGGCGCGACGAGAAAGAGGCCGCCGCCCACGAAGAGGTCATCATTGAGGGCGAGATGGCCGTTCGGCAGGTCGACGACCGTGCTCTCATCGGTGAAGAAGCCCTGCGCGGGCCGCTTGGTCGTGATGCGGCGATCGTCAGCGAAGGCGATGGTGTAGGACGATTTCGGCACCCCGGGCTCCAGCGGCCAGCGGAAACCGGGATGGAAGCCAAAGCTCGCGGGCAGCGTCTGGCTGCCGGGGTTGGAAATCGTCGCGGCCATGCGCAGCCCGGCAGCGTCCAGGCTGTAGTCCAGCCTCAGGCCGAAGGCGAAGGGATAGTGCTCGCGGGTCGATGATGTCGCTTCGAGGGTCAGGCTGCAGCGGTCCGGCCCTCTTTGTGTCACCGTAAAGAGCGAGCGCTTGGCGAACCCGTGCGGGGGCATCGGATAGGCGCGTCCGCCTACCCGGATCTCGCCGCCGGTGACGAGGCCGATCGTCGGAAACAGGACAGGCGCGCGTTCGGCCCAGCTGTTGGTGTCTCCAGGCCAGAGGAGTGGCCGGCCGTCATGATCAAGGCTCATCAGTTCCGCGCCGGCGGGATTGACGCTGGCGCTATAGCCATGGCTTGCGATGTGAACGAGCGACGGTGATTGGGCTGCGGGCATGGTCCACCATGTGGGTACGGGGTCCGGTCTCGCCGGGCGGGGAATTTAGATCCCAAAGCGCCAAGCGTCGAGGCTCAAAGCGTCGAGGCTCGAAGCGTTGAGGCTTGGCGCGTTCGTTCTCCCTCGCGGCATCCTCACGACCGGGTCTGGACGCGCGGCGCGCCAACGGAGCTTCGGAGTTCGAGCGTCGCCGGAAGCTGCACGTGCCGCCGTGGCTTGGGAGGGGCATGCGGCTGACGGCTGTCTTCCAGCCGCTCCATCAGAAGGTTCCAGGTGGTCTCCGCTATAGCGATGCTGGGATGGCGGATAATCGCAAGCGGCGGCGTCATGACATCGGCCCAGACCGGCTCGTCGAAGGCGACCAGCGAGACATCGTCCGGGCATATGATTCCCGCCTCCCTGAACGCACGCAGGACCCAGAGGGTGATGATGCTGTTGCTGGCGATGACGGCGGTAGGCGCATCAGGCCCCCGCAGGGCGGCGACGAGCCGAGGCCCGAAGGCGACCTCGTCCTCACCACTGACGAGGACGGTCGTCCGCGTCGCCTCGACCGCGGCTCGCCCGGCCGCCTCGAAGGCGGCGATGCGCTGCTGGGTGGTGACAAGGTCCGGATAGCGCGCGGTGTAGAGGATGTGGCGATGCCCCCGGGCGATGAGGCCGGCAACCGTCGCCATCATCGCCTCGCTGTTGTTCATCGTGACATAGTCAAAGCGGTCATCGGGCCAGAGGCGGTCAACCATGACGGCCGGGACACGCGAGCGCTCGATCAGATCGAACGTCCGCCGCGGCGACTGGCTGGGAACGATGATAAGGCCCGCTATGCGATGGGAGAGCAGCGTCTCGACGCGGCGGTATTCCATGTCCGGGTCGTGCCGGCTCAAGATCTGAACCATCTCGTAACCGCAGGTGAAGGCGATGTCCTCCAGGGCGTCGATCAGGCTCGTGAAATAGGCACTCGCGGCATGCGGCACACACAGCCCGATGACGCGCGAGCTCTGACTCTTCAGGCTCTGCGCCAGGCTGTTACGGAGGTAGCCGAGCTGCGCGATGGCTTCGAGCACCCGTTCACGCTTGTCGGCGCTGACGACCTGCGGATCGTTCAGGACATTGGACACGGTGCCCGTCGACACGCCCGCGTGGCGGGCGACATCATGCATGGTCGGTTTACGCATCACGTTCAAGAAAGGCCCTCGGTTGATCAGGCGCACCAGGCAGGCGGCGTCCCGCCGTTCATCGATTGTCCGCCGCAAGCGCGACGAGCAAACACGATTGTGGCGTGCATTGTCACTCTGCCGGTGTCCACACGTTTGATGCTGGATGACGAATTTCGCTTGAAGACCATCTCGATTTCAATTTATCTTTGGAACGTTCCAATCACAAGCCGCACGAACCGGGAAGACCATCGCCAAATGAAAGTAACGGGAGTTGAAACGTTCAAATTCTGGGTCGACTGGTGCAATTGGCTGTTCGTCCGCATCACGACCGATGAGGGGCTGACGGGCTGGGGCGAGGCTTCGCTGCATGGGCCGATCGAATCTGTGGAAACGGCCATACGGGAGATGGCGCCGCATCTCATCGGCCAGGATCCGGCGGGGCCGGAGCAGCATTGGCATCGCTTGTACAATGCCTGGCGTTGGCGCGGCGGGGCCACGTTGACGAGCGCTTTGAGCGGCATCGACATCGCCCTGTGGGACCTTGAAGGCAAGCGGCTCGGCGTGCCGGTGCACCGACTTCTCGGCGGCGCTCACCGCAAGCGCCTGCGTGTCTATGCGAGCCACTGGCTGTCGGGCGTACGCACGCCGGAAGCCGCCTTCGAGGGCGCGCGCGAGGCGGTGCGCCGTGGCTTCACCGGTTTCAAATGCTGCCTCATCAGCTACGACGGCTTGCGCGCCAACGAAGCGAGGGAGCTGCGCCTCGCCCGCGAGATGATGGCGGCGGCGCGCGAGGGCGCGGGACCGGATGTCGACATCTTCCACGAATGCAGCGAGTTCCTGTCACCACGCACGGCGGTGATGCTGGACGAGGCCTTGTCGCCCTACAGGCCCGGCTGGTTCGAGGAGCCCATCCCCTTCGAGAACGCCAAGGTCATGGCGCGCCTCCAGCGCGATATCAGGACGCCGATCGCGACGGGCGAGCGTCTGCTGTCACGCTATGAATTCCGGGAGTTGCTGGAGGAGGGCGGTTGTAAGATCGTTCAGCCGGACATCATGCACGGCGGCGGGTTCACGGAGTTGCGGCGCATAGCGGCGATGGCGGATACCTACTATGTGCCGGTCGCCCCGCATAATCCGGGCGGGCCGATCTGCACCGTTGCCTCCATGCATCTCGCGGCCAGCATTCCGAACTTTTACATCCTTGAGCAGATGGAGCCGCAACGCGCCATTCGCGACGCGGTCAGCCGCCCGGCCATCCAGTTCGAGGATGGTCATTTCATCCTGCCCGAGGGGCCGGGGCTCGGCCTCGAGCCGGATATCGAGGCGCTCAAGGACCACGCCTTCAGGCCCCAGCCGCTCGGCGAGCGCCCGGGTTCGTTGTTTCGCTAATAATCGAGAATTGAGGGAGGACATCTGATGTTGAAATCGACGCGCCGTAAACTTCTGTCCGGCATCGCGGGCGGGCTTGCATGGCTCGGCGCCACCGGTGCCATCGCGCAGACGGCGGACAAGCCGATCGTGCTGCAATGGCAGACCGCCAATCTGACGGAGAAGCAGTTCGAGCCGGTCTGGAAGGAGATGGTCGCCGCCTTCGAGGCAGCCAATCCCGGCATCAAGATCGACCCCGTTCTCGTCGCGCGCAAGGATCACTGGACGAAGTTCGTGACGGCCTCGCAGGCGCGTCGCGCGCCATGCCTCGTCTCGGTCGATCTGACCACCGCCGCCTACAACGGCTATCTGATGCCGCTCGACAAGTTCTGGGACGCCGAGCCGGAGGCCTGGCGCAAGGCCTGGAGCGACGAGGTGATGAAGGCCGCGCGCTGGCAAGGCAAGCTCTACGGCGTGCCGATCTGGGGTGGCATCTATGCCGAAATCTACAATGAGGATCTCGTCAAGGCCGCCGGTCTCGATCCCGCGAAGCCCCCGGTGAGTTGGGCCGATTATAGGACCTGGGCGAAGGCCCTGACCAAGGATGGTCAATGGGCGACCGCCATCCTCGGCGGCAAGACTGACACGACGACGCGGGTGCTGCTGAGCTGGATCTATTCTAACGGCGGCGAAGTCTTCAACGCCGACATGACCGAGGCGACCTTCGCCAAGAACCCGAAGAGCCTGGAGGCGATCAAGGCTTATCTCGGGCTTGCGCGCGACGGTTTCGCCGCGCCGGCGCCGACCACGACGAACTATCTCGAACAGACGGTCATGTTCGCGCAGAACAAGATCGCCACGATGCGCAACGCCAACTGGGCGATTGCCAAAGCCGAGGAAGATAACCCCGCGCTCAAGGGCAAGCTGATCGTCGCGCCCGCGCCGCATCAGATCCCGAATGCGCCGACACTCAAGACGGTGACATCCACGAGCATCGCGGCGGATTGCGCGAGCCCGGAAGCCGCTTGGAAGTTCATCAAGTTCGAGGCCGATGCGAAATGGTCGATCAAGCGCGCCAAGGTCGCGAACTGGATGCCCATTCGCAGCGATCTCGCCAATGAACCGGAGATCAAGAGCGATCCGATGCTCCTGACCTTCCTCAAGATCGGCGAGAATGCGAAGCCCTATCCGCTGCCGCTGCCCATTTGGGCGGATATCGCGGCCGGCGACATCGTTGACGCCGTCCAGAAGGCCCTGCTCGCGCCGGACACGCTCGAGACGGTTTTCAAGGACCTTGATGCCAAGATCAACCGTAAGCTGAAAGACCAATGACGGCGGTATCAGACAGCCTCTCCCGGCCGGCGCTCCCCCAGCGCCGCCGGGGCCACACGGCCCGGCCCGGCCTCGAAAGCGAGCGTTGGCACGGGTACCTCTTCATCGCGCCTGCTTTCATCTTCCTGTGCGCGGTGATCGTCCTCCCGCTCATCAAGGCGTTCTGGACCAGCCTGGAGCGCACGCGCGGGCTGAACACGATGTTTGTCGGCTTCGACAACTACGTGCGCGTGCTCGAAAGCGAGGCGTTCTGGAATTCGCTGTGGGTTTCGCTGTCCTTCACCGCCCTCTGCGTGGCGATGCACATGGCGATCGGGCTGGGGCTCGCGATGCTGCTCAATCGCGTCGCCCATGCGCGCGCGGTGCTGCGCGTTGCCTTCCTCACGCCCTGGATGGTCGCACCGGCGATCGGCTCGACGATCTGGCTCTGGCTGCTGGAGCCGCAATTCGGTGTCGTGAATTATCTGTTCTCCGCCGTGGGGCTGATCGACAGCTACAAGGCCTGGCTCGGCGAGCCAAGCCTTGCTTTCGGCTCCATCGTGGCGGTCGATGTCTGGCGCGGCGTGCCTTTCGTGATGCTCCTCCTTCTGGCCGGTTTGCAGACCATCCCGGTGGAACAATATGAGGCGGCCAGCATCGACGGTGCATCTCCCCTGCAACAGTTCCGCTATATAACCTTGCCGAACCTGAAGTATTTCATCGTGGTCGCATC
The DNA here is from genome assembly GCF_018398335.1 of Chelatococcus sp. HY11. Lineage (NCBI taxonomy): Bacteria > Pseudomonadati > Pseudomonadota > Alphaproteobacteria > Hyphomicrobiales > Chelatococcaceae > Chelatococcus > Chelatococcus sp. HY11. The sequence goes on along the minus strand of NZ_JAHBRX010000002.1, from coordinate 469,151 downwards.
GACGCTCGACATCATCAATACCATCCGCATGTTCGATATCATCGCGGTGATGACGGGCGGTGGCCCTGTCGGCGCCACAGAGGTCCTGCCGGCGTTGCTCTACAACACCGCCTTCCGTGCCAATCACTTCGGCGAGGCGGCGGCGATCGGCGTGCTTTTGCTCATCCTCGTGCTGGCCTTCTCCGTGCTCTATGTCGGGCTCACACGCACCCATGCGCAGGAGGGTTCACGATGAATCGTGTTGTGCTGACACCTGCCGATCTCCTGCGCTGGGTGCTCATTCTGGCAGCGCTGGCGGTGACGCTCTTTCCGTTCTATTGGATGGTCAATACCTCGCTGAAGCCTGGACCCGAAGTCTTCCAGTCGCCGCCGACCTTCTTCTCGTCGAACTGGTCGTTCGAGGCGTATCGCGTGGTCTTCGAGACAAGGCCCATTGGCCGCTATCTTCTCAACAGCCTGGTTGTGTCGGTCGGCGCGACGGCATTGTCCGTCGTGCTCTCGGCGCTGGCTGCCTATGGCTTCACGCGCTTCTTCGTGCGCGGGGCCGCCGCATTCGTGCTCTTCCTGCTGTTCACGAAGATGCTGCCGGAGACGCTCTTGATCATCCCCTATTTCCAGATCATGGCGTCACTTGGCCTTGTCGATACCTATCTTGCGCTGATCCTGGCCTATTCATCGTTTGCCTTGCCGTTCTCGGTATGGATGCTGATAGGGTTCTTCCGGACAATCCCGCGCGACATCGACGAGGCGGCGATCATCGATGGCGCCTCACGTCTGCAGACCTTCTTCAAGGTCATCCTGCCGCTGGCGCGTCCCGGCCTCGTTGCCGTCGCGCTGTTCACCTTCATCATCGCCTGGAATTCCTACGTCTGGGCGCTGGTGCTGACGACGGACGCCAATATGTTCGTGGTGTCGGTGGGCATCGCCAATCTTGTCGGCGAATACCGCGTGCAATGGAACGAGCTGATGGCCGCTTCGGTCATCGCGGCGCTGCCGGTAATGGTCCTCTACGGTTTCCTCAACCGGCATCTCGTCAGCGCGATCACGGCGGGCGCGGTCAAGGCTTGAGCCCATTGCGCCGCTCGGTTTCCGTCAATCGGCGGATCCCCCGCGCTTGCCCGAGGGATCCATTTCGATTTCAAAGGGCACGCTCCTCTTGGGCATGCTGTCGCTCTCCGCGCCGCTGGCAAGGCGCCACACCGCCTTTTGTGCGGGTCCGTCTATTTCGAGATCGAGCTCGATTTCGTAGCGATCCGGCCGGAAAAGTGCCTGGAGATAGGAGATGGGCTGGCCCGACGCATCGCGCGACACGCGCATCATGCAGAGCAAAGGCGCGCCCATCTCGACGCCGAGATGCTTGGCGGAAAATGGATCGGCCGATCGCGCGTTGATACGCTGACGCGCTGTGGCCGAGGGATAACCCGCCTGCGAAAACAGGGTGATCAGCGGTGCGCTGAGAAAGCTCTCGCGCGTGAAGTCCCGCGCTACCCGCTCATGGATATACGTGGTCAAAAGCCCGACGGGCCGGCGCTTGTAAGTCCGGAAGCGAATTGCCTTGTGCACGGTGGCGCCTGGCTCAACCTCGAGCAGGCTGGCGACGTTCGGCGGAGCATTGACGAACTCGAATTCGAGCAGTGTGGTCGTGGTCTCCCGCCACATCTCGGATAGATTCATTGTGAAGCTGCGAGGCTGGCTCCCGGGCGGTAGCTTTGCCTTGGTGAACGTGCCGACGCCCTGGCGCGTCTTGATATAGCCCTCGCTCTTGAGGAGCTCCAACGCCTTGCGGACCGTGATCCTGGATGTCGCGAAGCGCTCTGCCAGCGCACTCTCGCTCGGCATCAGCTCCTTGTGTGGATAGAGGCCCTCGCAAATCTCCTCGCGCAGCACCTGGTAGACCCGCCAGTAGATGGGAAGCGGGGACGTCGCTGCGTCCGATGAATCAATCCACAGGTCTCTCAAAAGGGTGGCCCCTACTTCCATTGCTTCTAACGCGGCGAACCGGCGCCTGGCCTCCAGCCAACACCGATGTCGCTCTTTCTCTATAGCACGGCGAAAAGCGTAAGCCTACGAGATGTATACTTGTTGACTTGTCTATATGACATAACTAGTGTCTGGGTGCTGAACAAAAAAATCCAACCGAGGGGATGGAGCTTATGAGAGCGTTTCTCACGCAGACCCGTCTTGTCGCCAAAGCTCTTGTACATGCCGCGCCGGTTGCCGCGGCCGTCGCAATTTTCACCGCCGCGCCCGTCTGGGCCGCTCCGCTTGGCGATGTGACGATCGCCACGCATCTCGATCTGACGACGCTGGATGGCTCGCAGAATGTGACCGGCTGGCACCGTTGGGTCTTCCGCAACCTTTATGACCCGCTGATCACGCTCGACAAGTCGGGCAAGCTTGCTCCGGCCCTTGCGGAAAAATGGGAGCGGATCGACGAGGAAACCTGGCGCTTCCACCTGCGCAAGGGCGTCAAGTTCCACAACGGCGAGCCGTTCACCGCCGACGCTGTCCGCTTCTGGCTGGAGCAGGCCAAGCGACCGGAGTCGCAGGCGAGAGGCTCCCTGACCCTGATCAAGGAAGCGGGGGTCGTCGACGATTTCACGGTCGATTTCATCACAGACGGTCCAGTCTCCTATCTTCTGGAGACGATCGCTGACCGTGTGTCCGCGATACCGCCCAAGTATTATGAGGAAGTCGGCCCGCAAGCCTTCGCCTTGAAACCCGTCGGGACGGGCGCCTACAAATTCGTGAGCTGGCGCCGCGGAGACCGTGTTGTTCTGGAAGGGAACGCCGATTACTGGGGTGGCGCCCCCAAGGCGGACAAGCTGACCTTCTGGGTGGTGCCAGATGCGTCCGCGCGTGCGGCTGCGGCCCTCAATGGCGAGGCTTCGATCGCGGCGAATATCGCCCCACTGGAGACGCCGCGTTTCAAGGGCTCAACCGTCGCGCGCATTGAGGCGACAGAATCGGGCAATCGTCCCATCTGGGGTGGCCTTGTCTATGATCGCCCGATCTTCCGCGACAAGCGCGTGCGGGAGGCGGTCAATCTCGCCGTGAACAGGCAGGCGATCGTCAATCGTCTTCTGCGCGGCTTCGGCAAGCCGATGGGGCAGCTCTGCGCCTCGTCGATGGGCTGCTTCGACAGCAAGATCGAGGCGATGCCCTATGATCCGGAGCGTGCCAAGAAGCTTTTGGACGAGGCCAACCTGCAGGACAAGTCGATCATCCTGCATGCTCCGCAGGGACCGGTGCCGCTCTCGTCCGAACTCACGCAAGTCATTGCCTCCGATCTTCAGAAGGTCGGATTTACGGTCAAGATCCAGATCGACGAGGCTTCGCAATATTCGGCGAAACTCTACGATTTCAAGGGAAACCAGAAGGATGTCGGCGACATCTTCATCTATTTCTACCAGGGTGGACCGGGATCGGAGACGACAATTCGTTCGCTGACACATTCGAAGGGCAACTGGAACTGGTCACATTACGTCAGCCCGGAAGTCGACGGCTGGTATGAATCCTCGCGCCGCGAATTCGATCCCGAGAAGCGTGACGCGGAGCTGCAAAAGATATCCGCGCAGGTTCGGGCGGATATTCCGTGGCTGTTCCTGTATGAGCCTCTGTCGATCTGGGCGGTGAACAACAAGATTGCCTGGAAGGCGCGTTCCGACGACCAGATCATCGTTCAAGACATGGAACCGGCTTCGAAATGACCTGGTTTATTCTGCGGCGCGTGGCCAGCGCGCTCGTGGTGATCGTCGGGGTGGTGACGGTGATCTTCATCCTGTCCCGCCTGGTCGGTGACCCCGTAGCGCTGATGATCCAGCCCGGCATGACCGATGCAGACGTCGCACAGTTGCGGGCGGTATGGCATCTCGACGATCCCATCATCGCGCAATACTGGCGGTTCCTGAGTTCGGCGCTGGAGGGAGACTTCGGGCTGTCGATCTGGCAATCGCAGCCAGCTTTGGGGCTTGTCCTGGAGGCGTTGCCGGCCACCCTGCTGTTGACCGCGAGCGCGCTTGGTTTCGCGCTCGTACTCGGGGGCATCTTCGGGGCACTGAGCGCCATCTACAAGGGGAGCCTTCTGGATCGCGGCATCATGGGGCTCACTCTTTTCGGCCAGTCCATGCCCAATTTCTGGCTCGCCCTGATGCTGATTCTCGTCGTCTCGACGCATTGGAAGTTGTTGCCGCCAGCCGGCTTCGGCGAGCCCCGCTATCTCGTCCTGCCCATGATCGCGCTCGGTCTTTTCCCGCTGGCGCGGCTGACGCGGCTGATCCGCTCCGAACTGCTTGACGTGCTCGGCCAGGACTATATCCGCACGGCTCGCAGCAAAGGCGTCCCGACGGGACAGATCCTCCTGCGTCATTGCCTGGGTAATATCGCGATCTCATTGATCACGGTGCTCGCGGTCGATTTTGCCCTGTTGATGGGCGGCGCTGTCGTCACGGAAACGATTTTCGCCTGGCCCGGTATGGGGAGGTTGATGATCCAGGCGATCGAGCGTCGAGATTTTCCTGTCATGCAGGCCGGCGCCTTCGTTGTCGCGATGGTCGTGGTGCTGACGAGCCTCGCGGCGGACCTCGCCTATGCGGCGGTCAATCCGAAGGTGCGCTATGCCTGAATTGGCCGATAGCCTGCCCGTGAAGATCGAGGCGGCGCCTGTCCGCAGCCGGCGGCGCCTGTTCCGCCGCATCAGGCCGGCTGCGATCCTCAGCGCCGTGTTCCTTGCCCTCATTGCTTTCTGCGCCCTGACGGCGCCCCTCATCGCCCCGTTCGACCCGATGAGCGCTGACATCATGGCCAACCTCATGCCGCCATCGCTGACCGGTGAGGACGGACTTCCGCCGCACGTATTCGGGACTGACGTGCTGGGCCGCGATATTCTCAGCGGCGTGATCTATGGCACGCGGGTCTCGCTCATCGTGGCCATCTCGTCGGTGCTCGGCGCGGGAGTTCTTGGGACGCTGATTGGTTTGATAGCCGGCTATGCGCGCGGCTGGACCGATGAAGTGATCATGCGCCTCGTTGATGTTCAACTGGCGTTTCCCTTCATCCTGCTTGCGATCATGATCATGTACATCCTCGGCCCGGGCCTCTGGAACGTCGTGATCGTGCTGATCATTGCCAAATGGCCGATCTATGCGCGCGTTGCCCGGGCGGAAGCGATGCGGCACGCCGAAAGCGAGTTCGTGCTCGCGGCGCGTTGTATTGGCGCCGGGCGACTTCGCATTCTGTTACGGCACATCTTGCCGAATGCTTTGACACCTTTGATCGTCGTCGCGGCTTTCGCGGTGCCGCAGATGATCATCTATGAGGCTGCGCTGAGCTTTCTGGGGCTCGGTCTGCCGCCTGATCAAATATCCTGGGGATCGATGCTCTCGGCCGGTCGCAGCGTGCTGGACCAGGCCTGGTGGGGCGCGACCTTCCCGGGGCTCGCCATCATGTTCACCGTGCTCAGCATCAACATCCTCGGCGAGACGCTGCGGGAATGGGCCGGGCCGGATTTGAGCCGGGATTGAGAGGACATCATGCATCATCCGGGCACCGCCCTATCGTCGGCTGGGAAGCCGGCATTGGACCCGATCACCGTGGAGATCGTACGCGGCGCGCTGCGCTCCGCGCAACTTGAGATGGGCTCGCTGCTGGAACGCACCGCGATGTCGCCTGTCATCCGTGAGAAGCAGGACTACTTCACAGGCCTTGTTGATCGAGACCTCAATCTTCTCATCGGCACCAAGATGCCGTCCGGCGGCCGCATCGTTCCGCCGGTGTTGAAGCAGTATCCGATCTCCGCGATGCGGCCGGGCGATATTTTTCTCTACAACGATTGCTACGGCACCAATGGCGCCGTGTCGCATTCGCCGGACATGGTCTTCGTCACGCCGGTTTTCATCGATGATGTGGTCGAAGGCTTCGTCTTCGCCTGGGCGCATTTCATCGATATCGGCGGGTCTCACTCCAGCTCGACGACGCCGGACACGGAGAACATCTTCCAGGAAGGGGTGATCGTCCCCATCGTCCGGCTCTGTCAGGATGGTATCATCAATGACGACATCTTCCGCATGTTCGTCAGCAACTCACGCTTCCCGGAGATCGTGCGGGGCGACGTCCGCTCGATGATCGCGGCGGTACAGCTCGGCGAGCGGCGCCTGCGCGAGGTTCTCGAGCGGTTCGGTGTGGAGCGGGCTTATGGGGCGTTCGACAGCTTGATCGCCAGCACCAAGAGGACGGTTCATCAGCGCATGCACGCGGCTTTTCCGCCCGGGCGCTATCGCTTTGCCGACGTGGTCGACGACGACGGCATGGGTTCGGGTCCGCTCGCCGTGCGCATGACGATGGAGTCCGACGGCGAGCGTCTGGTCCTCGACGCGACCGCCAGCGACGACCAGACGCGTGGGCCGGTCAATTTCCTGATGAGCAGCGTCATTCCGAGCATGGTCTTCGGTCTGTTCATGACAGCGGAAAGCCCGGATCTTCTGCCTAACGAAGGCCTGTTGCGCAATATTGATGAACTGAAGCTGCGGCCGGGCAGTATTCTGCAGCCCAAATATCCCGCCCCGCTTGGCCAGCGCGCGACGACGTCGCGCCGGGTGCACACCACCTGCTACGGCCTCGTCGGCGTCGCCGATCCCGCGAGGGGGCATGCGTCGAGCTCGGCCTATTCGCTCGGCAAGATTTCCGGCATCCGCGAGGGCTCGGGCAAGAGCTATCTCAAGACGATGGGTTTCGGCGTCGGGCAGGGCGCGCGGCCCTACGCCGATGGTATCGATGCCGTTTATTACATCGCGCAGCGGAACTTTCCCGTCGAGTTCGCCGAGATGAACTATCCCGTGCGCATTCGCCGCTATGGGATACACCTTGACTCCGGCGGTCCGGGGCGGTGGCGCGGTGGCTGCGGCATCGTGCGCGAGGTGGAACTCCTCGGCGACAGTGCGACGCTTATGCTCCGCCTGACAAATTGCATTCATCCGCCCTTCGGGATCAACGGCGGCATGTCCGGCCGCGCTGGGCGCTTCACCATGAACCCCGGCACGCCGCGCGAGCGCGAGCTTCCCTATCTCGCGGAGGGGGTGCCCATGGAGCGCGGAGATATCCTGCGTATCGAGACGCCCGGTGGCGGCGGGGTCGGCCATCCCTTCGACAGGCCGGTCGATCTCGTTCTGCGCGATGTGCTGGGTGAGTTTGTCAGCATCGAGAGCGCCCGTGACGATTATGGGGTCATTGTCGACCTCGACGCTGAAGCCGTCGATCTCGCGGCCACGGAGGCACTGCGTCGGGAACGACGCTGGCCCACGAAGCTCGTCCACCGCAATGGCTATTACGACGAGGACGGCTGGTATGAAGCCTCCTTTAAACTCAAGGAAACCGCCTGATGCCGAAGGCCAAAGTATCCGACATCGAGATGTACTATGAGATTGCCGGCGAGGGCCCGCCGTTGCTGATGAGCAGCGGATGGTCGCTAGCCGGGCGCAATTTCGGAAGCAGTCATCCGATCCTCTCGCAGAAATACATGTGCATTCGCCATGACCACCGTTGCATGGGACGCACCGATGCGCCGGACGGGCCGCTGACTCTGGAGCAGATGGCCGACGATCTGGCGGGACTGCTCGACCATTTGAAGATCGAGCGCACGCGCATGATCGGTGGCGGGGGCATGGGCGCCCGCGTCGCCATGGCGCTTGCCATCCGTCATCCCGATCGCATCTCCGCGCTGGAACTGGGCTCCGCGGTGCTTAAATCCGACAATTTCAGCGCCTCGCTCGCACGGGTCTGGAAGCGTATGCGCGCGCTCGATCCGGAACTATGGGCGGAGGAAGTCACGCTCTGGTCTTACACGCCCAACACTTACAATACGCGGCCTGACATCCCGGAGAAGGCCTTCCGCGGCCGCGCCGGGGAGAATACCTTCCCCGCGCCGCAAGCCTACGACCGTATCGTCGATGCGATGCTCGCCTTCGATGTGCGCGATACGGCCTGCCAGATCAAATGCCCGACGCTTATCACGTCAGGCGGTATCGAGGATCTATTTTCAGGTCCGCGTTATGCACGCGCGGTGCATGCGGCTATTCCAAACTCCGTTCTCAAGATATTCGAGGGGGCGGCGCATGGTTATACCGGCGAGTGTCATAATGAATACATCAAGCTTGTGCTCGATTGGTTTGAGAAGCACGGCGATTAGGGCGATTTCCGAGTTCATTGAAGCGCTCGAACTTCGCCGTTATGGCCGGGTTCATCCCTGAAGTCGGGCTTGCCCGACTTCAGCTTGTCCACTGCGGAACTCGGCAACAGCCGAGTTCCTTGGCCATCCCGATCAGTAAGGGGCCGCGCATTTCCGACCGGGATCCCCGGCACGAGGCCGGGGATGACGTCGGTGGATCAGGCGTTTCACATTGATCGGAAACCGCTTTAACCCCCTCCGTGGGTGGACGATCCCACGGGCCGGAACGCCATCGTATTGCGCCAGCAGGCCCAGGGAAGCGGTTCGGTCCGCTTCTCAGGACGAACATGATTTGTCATAGGTCATCCCCATAGGTCATCCGATGTCCCTCCATCAAGAACGAACCCGCCGGACACTTTCGCTCGGCATCGATACCGGCGGCACTTTCACCGATGTTTCCCTGGTGGATCGCGCCGATGGCAGGGAGTGGAAGGCCAAGGTGCCCTCGACGCCCGATGATCCATCGCGCGGCTTCATCGATGGCGTGAAGAAGGTGCTCGCCCTGGCCGGCGCGCCAGCTAGCGAGGTGAGCCACGTCTTCCACGGCACGACGGTTGCGACGAATGCCATCCTTGAGATGCGCGGCGCCGATTGCGCGCTCATCACGACGCGTGGCTTCAAACATGTGCTGGAGATTGGGCGGCACGACATTCCGCGTTCCGCCAACATGTTCTCGTGGGTGAAGCCGACTCGGCCCATCCCGCCGCAGCGGATCTTCGAAGTCGCTGGCCGCATCGATTTCAACGGCGCGGAGATCGAGCCGCTCGCCGAGGATGAGATCCGGGCTGCGGCGAGGAAGATCCACGCGAAAGGCATCCGCTCCATCGCGGTGTGCTACCTGCACGCCTATGCCAGCGGCGCGCATGAAGAGCGCACGCGGGATATCCTCGTCGCGGAAATTCCGGACGCGCAGATCTCGCTCTCAAGCGAAGTGCTGCCGACTTTCCGGGAGTTCGAACGCAGCATGACGACCGCGCTCAACGCCTATGTGATGCCGCTGATATCCGACTACGTCGGGCGTCTGGAGGCGAGGCTCCGCGACGAAGGCATAGACACGGCGCGCCTTCTGCTCGTGAAGTCGAACGGCGGCGTCACCGGCGTCGATACCATTCGGCACGAGCCGATCCAGACGGCGCTGTCCGGCCCGGCGGCCGGCGTCATCGGCGCCCAGCATATCGGTAATCTCGCCGGCGAGAGCAAGCTCATCACGCTCGATATCGGCGGCACATCGGCGGATATCTGTCTCATCGAGGGCGAGCGGCCCGCCATTACGTCAGAGGGCACCGTCGGCCAGTGGCCGGTACATCTGCCGATGATCGCCATTCACACCATCGGCGCGGGCGGCGGTTCCATCGCGCGGGTGTCGGATGGCGGGCTCGCCGTTGGCCCCGCCAGCGCTGGCGCGCAACCCGGCCCCGCCTGTTATGGACGCGGCGGCACCGAACCGACCGTGACGGATGCCCATCTTGTCCTCGGGCATCTGCCGGAGCGGCTTCTGCACGGCGCGATGTCGCTCGACATCGATGCCGCTTCGCGCGCGGTCGAAAGGGTCGCGCGTGCGCTCGGCACGAGCCTCCATGACACGGCACGCGGCATCATCGACGTGGCGAACAACAACATGATTGGCGCGATCCGTGTTGTGTCGGTGGAGCGCGGTCATGATCCCAAGGATTTCGCGCTGGTGCCATTTGGCGGAGCCGGCCCGCTGCATGGCGGCTTCATCGCGCGCCTGCTAGGCATGAAATCCACCATCGTCGGGCTTGGTTGCGGCGTGCTGTCGAGCAAGGGCCTGCTGATCGCCGATCTCAAGAGCGACTTCAGCCGCACGCTGCTGCTGCGGCCTCCCTATGGCGATCTCTCGCGTCTCGACCAGTTGTTCCGGGAACTGGGGCAGCGCGCACGCGACTGGCTCGACGCGGAGGGGATCGCACCCGAAGGGCAGGAGATCAGCCGTTTCGTGAGTTTTCGTTATGAGAACCAGGGCTATGAGCTCGACGTGCCATGGCAGGGGGAAGCCGTCTCGCAGGATGCGCTCGCCAGGGCGATCGACGCCTTCCACGCGCTGCACAGGCGTCTCTACACCTTCGACCAGAAGGATGCCCCAGTCGAACTCACGGGGGTGCGTGTCAACGCGACCGGCCGGCTGGCAAAGCCGCAGGCCGCGCCGATCGAGGCCGGCGCAAGCGTGGACGACGCGCGTTCCGGCAGCCAGAAAGTCTACCATTCCGGCGAATGGCTGGCCTGCGACGTCTACGACCGCAGCCGACTGCCGATAGGCGGCGTCATCGCCGGGCCTGCCATCGTCGAGCAGATGGACGCGACCACCTTCCTCTTGCCCGGGCAAGTCTGCCGCATGGATTCCCATGGCAACCTGATCATCACGGAACGCAGCGCCGGATGACGCCTGGCCGGCAGCCCGCGGAGATCCTCCGCGGGCGCTGCCGTCGTTGCTGTCAGCGGGAAGACAGGACTTTTATGCGCACCGGGCCGAGGAGGCCCGAGGGCAGGAGCGGCGAATCCTTCCGATACACGGGGAAGACCGTGAAGCTGATGGTTTCGCCCGTCTCCTTAGCGATTTCGTCGCCGATCATCCGGTTGACCCAGAGATTGGTGACATCGACCTCGAGATCATTGTCGCCGTCGCGGACATGGTCGGTGATATCGACCTCGTAGGGTTCGGCCCAGCGCAGGCCGACCGGCTTGCCATTGAGACGGACGGCGGCGATCTCGCGAACGCTGCCGAGATCGAGGATCAGCCGCTCGCCGTGCTGCCGGGCGCCTTGCGGCAAGGCGAAGCGTTTTGCATAGGTAGCGGTGCCGGAGAAGTGGCGGATGCCGGCATCCGTGCTTTCATTCCAGGCTTCGAGATGCGCGAACGTCGCCTCGGCGGGCGCGCCGCGCTTCGGCTGGAAGCGCAGGTTCCATTCGCCCGCGAGCTCGAACAGCGTCCGCAGCGTCGGCGCGGAGGCCGGGGCCGTACGGGCGCGGCCATTGCTCAGCACCACGAAGACGGTCTCCCTTGGCCGCAAGGTGAGCGGAACGACCGTGCGGTCGCCTTCAGTGTGGGCGTGGACCGGTGTGATGCGTCCGGTTTCGGGATGCCAGATTTCGGCTGAGCCACGACTGACCCTGAGACTGAGGTCGAAGGTCGCATCGGTCGCGACGCGGCTATTGACGAAATAGATGTCGAGATCGGGCGTTTGCCGGTGCACGAACAGGAGCTTGTGCGCCGGATCGGCGCGCGTGTAGTCGAAGTCCGGGTGAAGGCCGAGCGCGGCCAGGGCTTGCGGCAATCTGCGGCCCTGATAGAGGCGTCCCCGGCCGATACCGCGCAGGCCGCGTGTCTCGTGATCGCCCCATAGCTCGCTGACCAGCGCGGCGAAGGCCTCGCGATCGTCGGCCTGGCTTGGCGTGAAGCGCGGACGCTCGCCGATGACGGTGGCGCCGGCGGTGATAAGCGTCTTCAGCTTCTTGAGCACCGGCAGGGTCAGCGCCAAGCTGTTGCCACCGAGATAAAGCACGCGATAGCGCATGCCGCTCGGCGTCGTGAGCCTGCCGTCCTCGACGGAGAAGAGATCGAGCAGGGCGTTGTCGTTCACGAAGTCAAAGGCGTAGCCCTCGGGCATATCCGTGAACTTGTCGTGGGCGTAAAGGCCGGTGATGGGCGCCTCCTGCCCATAGAAATAGGCAATGTCGGCGGCGAAGCAGCCCGCCTGAAGGAGGTGTGAGCAACGCGCGAGATAGCTGACCCAGGCCTGCCCCGCAGGCTCCGCCCAGGTGTCATTGCGGTTAAAGTGCTGGCCGTAGGGGCCGAGCGTGAGGCCGGGCGCCGCATCCGCCAGCGGCTGGTGCACGGAGGTATGGATGACGAAGCGGTTGACGCCGAGCGCCATCATCTCGTCGGCGACAGGCTTCAGCGAGCGGGGGCTGTCGCTCCAGCCGCTGAGATCGCCGTTGGTGGTCATCGCCTCGGCCGCGACGAGGTTCTGGCCGTAGAGATGCGCGACCGAGGCCGTCTCCTGCAGGTCGACGCCGTAGTTCGGGATGTCCTCGCCGTGCTCGCGCCGCACCCAAAAGGCGCCCATCGGCACGTCGGAGCGCTCCTTGAAGGCCATGCCGTCGCCGATGGTCGGGCGTTCCCGCTCCATGGATTCGCAATAATGCAGCATGCCGTGGGCATGGAGGGTGTCGGCGATCTCGCCGTAATGGTTCTTGACCACGAGGTCGCCGATGGCCCGGCGGAAGTCCCAGAGGAACCCCTCCGATTCCGCCACGCCGTCGACCACATAGCCGAACAGGGCCGGCATGAACGGCAGCAGCGGATAGCCGCACTCCGCCGCGAAGAGGGCCGGCATGTCCTCCGTCCAGTTCTGGGTGCCAGCCTCCCAGCTGTCGGTGATCATGGCGGCAATGCCGTGCTTGCCCAAAGGCGCGCCGGAGGCATCGGCATATTGCGCGAGATACGTGTCGAGATAGGCCTTCACATGGGTCCGGTTGAGCTTGTCCACTTCAAGGCCCGTCGCCTCCGGTGAGGCCGGATGGTTCTTGGTGCCGACCAGCGAATAGCCGACGCGCAGCACGACCCATTGACCGTCCGGCGCGGTCCAGTCGAGCGCGGCCGTCTCAGGCGTGAAACGATCCGTCAGGTCAATGACATCGGCTGCGTTGACGATCGCGTCCGGCGAGGCGGGATGGCTGGGAAAGGCATAGAAGTCGTTCAGGGTGCCGAAGCCCGCTTTCTCCTCGAAGCGGTTGATGCGTGCCCCGCCGCGCAACACCAGCTGGCTGACGCGGTGGGCATTGGGCCGCTCATTGAAACGGAAAGGCGAGGCTCGGAAATCGAGCGCCTCCGGCGGATTGGTGAAGTTCACCCGGAAGAAGCGCGCCGTCGTCGGCGCAATCGAGAGTGTGTGCTGCGGTGCGGAACTGCGCCCGAGCTCGTAGCCGGGAACCTCGGCGACGGGATGGAACGTGACGCCGTCGTCGCTTGCCTCGAGAGTGCCGAGAGGCGGCGCCTGCCGCCGCACCTTGGGCTTGGCCCAGTTGTCCGGCGCCACCGCGACGCTGAGGGAGCGGATGGTCTGGGCTGAGCCGAAGTCGAACTGGATAGTGGCATGAGGCTCGCCGGGCACGATCGGCAGATCGACAGCGCTGACATAGTCGTTGTCGGAGAGAATAGCGGGATCGACGGCACCGGCGCTCGATGTCACCGCTGGAGTAGGCAATGCGTCGTGCTCACAGGCGGGGAGAGGAAAGGCAACGACGCGGACGTCGCGATAGAACGGGTCGAGCGGCTTTGGTCCCTGGGTGCCGAGGGAGCCGACATGGCCGGCATTGGGAAAGTTCTGGAAGGTGCCGGCCACGTCATGGGGAGGGGGCAGAGCGGGCGCTGCGTCGCCACCCCTGACGATGGTCTCGCTCCAGACCAGCTTTTTCATGGCCTGGTCTGGGCTGACCCAGGGGCCGCCTGTCTCACTCCAGCCCGGCGAGCCGGCGATCGCCATCTCGAAGCCGAATTCACGGCCGAGATCGACCGCATATTTCAGCGCGTCCTTCCATGGCGCGGTCATGTAGGTCAGGCGCTCGGGCACTACCTGCGGTGTGTTCCAGCCGGCATCGAACATCTGGAAGCCGCCGATACCGACACGGTTCATCCATTCAAGATCGAGCTTAATGCCCTCTTTCGCGATGTTGCCGTTCATCCAGTGCCACCACACGCGCGGCCTGGCGGCGTTGGGCGGCGTGATAAAGCCAGCTTCCAGTTCGCTGCGTGTTGCGCGAGCGGTTTCCGACATATCCGTTTCCTTCCCTGATCGTCCGTGACGGCGCGCGTCATCGTGCCGCGATCGTGCGGAGCGCATGCCGTTCCGGAATTCCGACGTTGCAATCGAACTCTTGTGAACTCTTGCGAAATATTGGCGCGGATCCGCGCGGTCCGGGTGTTCTAGGACCAATCGACATTCAGCGCTGTCAGCTGTCATGGCCGGGCTTGTCCCGGCCATCTCGATGAATGGAAGCGCCTTTCCGGTCGGGATCACCGGGACAAGCCCGGTGATGACAATGGTATCTCTTGGGCCATCCCTGAATGTCGATCGATCCTAACCTTTGATGCCGCTGGCGAAGCCCTTGATCATGTTCCTCTGCAGGAAGAGGAAGGCCAGCATAACCGGAGCGATGCCGATGAGAAGCGCGGCGAAGACGATGCCCCATTGCGTCACGTATTGGTCGACGAAGGCATAGATCGCGACCGGCACCGTCGCCCAGCTCGAACCGCTGAGATAGAGGAGCGGCGTCATGAAGTCGTTCCAGATGAAGACGCCGTTGAGGATCAGCACCGTGCCGGTGATCGGCCGCAACATCGGCAGGATGATGTGGATGAAGGCGACGAGATCGCTCGCGCCATCGATCCGGGCGGCCTCCTCATAGGTCCTTGGAATGGTCCTGATGAACCCGGCATAGAGGAAGATGGTGAAGGGCAGCTGCAGCCCGGAATAGAACAGGATGAGCGACAGCGGTGAACCCAGCAGACCCATGTCGCGCATCAGCTGATAGAGCGGAATGAGCGCAAGCTGGAAAGGCAGGATCAAGCCGGTCAGGAAGAAGAGATAAAGCCCATAGCCGAGCCGCGGCTTGCATCGCGCCACGAAATAGGCGGCAAGCGATCCGACCGCGACAAGGACGACGAGGCTGCCGGCGACGACCGTGACGCTCGATATGAGCGCGTCGGCGAGATAGGCGTCGTGCCAGGCGGTCTGGAAGTTCCCGAGATAGGGATCGCTTGGCGGAGACAGCGGCGCCTCGCGCCACTCCGCCTGCGATTTGAATGCGAGGACCACAAGAATGTAGATCGGAAAGGCGAAGACTGCCGCGAGGGCGATCATCGCCACTTCGAGCGCGAAGGTCCCGAATGTATAGCGGCGGTCATCCACTGGGGATCTCCCTGCGTCTCAGAATATGCGTGGCAGCGAAGACGATGGCGGCGACGAGAAGGGCGAAAACAAGAGCAGTCGCTGACCCATAGCCGTATTCGCCAAACTGGAAGCTTGTCTTGTAGATGATGGTGGATAGGGTTTCCGTTGCATAGCCCGGACCACCGCCAGTCAATACATAGATCTGGTCGAAGAATTTGAGGCCCTGGACAAGGCCGATGACCACATTGACTGTCATGGCCGGCGCGAGCAGCGGCAGGATGATGTAGCGCAGCCGCGCCGAACTTGAGGCGCCGTCGATCTTCGCGGCCTCGATCAACTCCTTCGGCACGCCCTGCAGGCCAGCGAGGAAGATGACCATGGCGAGGCCCACCGAGCCCCAACCGGTGACGAAGATGACAGAAAACAGGGCGAGCGTCGGTTCACCGAGCCATTGCTGGGCCCAGCTTGGCGGCCCGATCAGTTTGATGATCTGATTAAGTGCCCCTGTCGTGGAGAAAATATATTTCCACGAAAAGGACATGATCACGGGCGTGAGAACGACCGGCATGAAGAAGATCATGCGCAGGAAGTTCCTGCTCTTTATTTCGCTGTCGAGCGCGAGTGCGAGAAGAAGCCCGACGATGATTTTGCCCGCGACCAAGGCGAAGGCCATGATCAGCGTGGTGCTGATAGCGGACATCGCCTGTGGGTCGCCGAACATGCGCTGGAAATTGGCGAAACCGACATAACTATAGTCGGGTGTGAGACCATTCCAGTTGGTGAACGCATATCCTGTGCCGGACAGCATCGGATAGACGATGATCAGGCAATAGAGCATCAGAGCGGGGATAACGAACCACCAGCTCAATCCGGCATTGAACAGACCACCGAAATTCCACGTTTTTCGCATGCTTGGCGTCTTCGTTGGGAAATCAGCGGTGTCGGCGATGCTGCTCATGGGAATAGCCGCCTTTCATGAGACAGGTCAGGCGTCACGACGCCTCATTGCGGAGGAGGGATCATGACCCTCAGCCTGACTGGTAAGCCTGGTCCATGCGCTTCAGGACGTCGGCGATGGTGGCCGAGCCCGCAAAGAGCTCCTGGATGCCGCTGAAATGGGTTTGCTGCACACGCGCGTTCGGCCACTTATTGTCCATGAACATCGCGATCTTGCCGCTGTTCACCATCTGCATGACGTCTGTGAAGATCGGATCGTACGTCACGTCCTTGCCGAGAACGGGCAGGTCGAGCTCGCTCCCCATCAGGCTCAGCATCTCAGGTGAGCCCATGAACTTGAGAAAGGCGAGGGCCGCCTCGGGGTTCCGCGTCTTGGCATTGATGCCGAGACTGTTGCCGAGGCTCGACGGCACCCGGGTCTCCTGCGGATTATCAGTCGCAGGTGTCGGCCAGATGATGAAGTCGCGGTGTCCCGCGAAATTCAGGATGCCCTTGGTGCTGGGGGACGTCAGGATCGACATGGCGGCCTCGCCGCTGCCGACCATTTGCAACGCCTCGTCATAGGAGGTGCCGTTCGGATTGGGGTTGAAGAAACCGCGCTTGTTCAACTCCATGTATTTTTCAAGCGCCTCCCGCCAGCCATCCGAATTGGCGAAGGTGAGCTTGCCAGCGCGCATGTCTTCGGCGAGCGTGGGATTACGGGCGAAGCCCGTGGTGGCGACGAGAGCATAGGTGACGAGCTGGGTAACCCAGGGCGAGCCATTGCCCAGCGCGAGCGGAATCTTGCCCGCGTCCTTCACCTTCTGGCAGAAGGCGAGAAATTCGCTCCATGTCGTGGGCTGCTCTAGGCCGAGCTCCTTGACGACCTTGAGGTTGGCATAGGTCCCGATGAGGCTGACCGTCGTTGGCAGGAAATAGGACTTACCGTTGACGAAGAAGCTCTCCTGAAGCAGCTCCGGCACGGCCGCGCCGAAGTTCTGGCTCGTGAGGTCCATAAGATAGCCGGCAGGCGCGATCTGGCCGACGGAGAGGGGGTTACCGCTGCCGGGCCACACGGTGATAACGTCCGGTGCCGTTCCCGCGCCAAGCTGCACGCGCGTCGTGGTCTGGATCTGGTCGGTATTGGCGAACTCGGTCCGCACGTTGACGCCGGAATTTTTGGCAACGAAGGCCTTTGCGACGGCTTGCACGCCGGCACGCAGCGAGCTGTTGGCATAGACGCGCAGCTGTCCGTCCAGCGCGAACGCCTTTTGGACCGCGAGAGGGCTGAGGCTCAGGGCAGCCGCCAGCTTCAAGATGGTACGGCGAGAATGGATATGCCCTTCGTCGTTCTTCCTAGGCATCGGAACCTCCCTGGCTCCCCTTGAGGGAGCCTATCTTATTGCATTCCGGGGTTCGGCTGATCGTCCCGCGGTTTGCCGCCATTAAGGCGCATGACGGAGGATCAGCGGTGCCCGCGATCAAGAGAGGATCATAACTTGCTAAGGTCCGTCAAGAGCGAGCAAGTTCGATCAAAAGCGATTGACAGATTGGCATCATCCGCAGAAAGCTTCCCTGGTAAGGCGCTGGCGCAGCGTTGACGGCTGCGCGATTGAACGAAAATGAGCGATTTCGAGCGAAATTCATCGGCGCGATAGGCGCCATATCGTCTCGCCGATCGCTTTGACGCAATGGCAATGGCCGGCGAAAAGCCGGACGGGAAGGAAACGCTGGGTAGCATCATGCAAGGCACCGACGTGAATACGATCGCCAATCTGGAGGCCGGTTTCGCCACGCCGCCGGAGGACAGCCGCATCATGATGCGCTGGTGGTGGTTTGGGCCCGTCATCGAGGAGGAGCAACTCGATCGTGAAATGCTGGCCATGAAGGATGCGGGTATCGGCGGCTTTGAGCTCGCCTTCCTGTATCCGATGCATGTCGACGACGAACCCCAGGGCTTCAGGACGCATCGTTTTCTGTCTGACAGCTTCTTGAAGCGCGTGAACTTCGTTTCGCGCCGCGCGCTGGAGCTGGGGCTGCGCATGGACGTGACCATTGGCAGCGGTTGGTCCTACGGCGGGCCCACCATCACGGAGGATCTCGCGGCGCAGCGACTACGCACCGAGGTCCGGGAAGTGGCACCCGGCCGCGATCGTATGGTCCGGCCTGTTCCCTACACGCACGAAAAGCTCGTCGCGGTCCTCGTGGGCAAGGGGTCGAAACAGGAGATGCCCCGCAGTTATGAGGTCGTCGACATCAGCGGCGAAGGAGAGTTGCGGCTGCCGGCCTCCGAGGGGCCGCGCGTGGTGGTCTTCTGTTTTTCCGCGCCAACCGGGCAGGTGGTGAAGCGCGCGACCATCGGGGCCGAGGGCTATGTGCTCGACCATATGAAGCGCGACTCGATCGAGCGCCACTTGGCCGACGTCGGTGACAAGCTCATGGCGGCGGTGGAGCCAGGGAGTGTCCATTCCATCTTCTGTGACAGCCTGGAAGTCTATGGCGGGAACTGGACAGATGACCTTCTCGAAGAGTTCAGGCGCCGCCGCAGCTACGACCTGACACCCTATCTGCCCTTCATCGAGCACCAAATCGGCGAGACCTCGCCTGAAATCCGCCGGGATTTCGGCCGGACGCTGGCGGAGCTCTATGAGGAGAACTTCCTTGTGCCGATGCGGGCCTGGGCTGACCGGCACGGCGTGCATTTCCGTATCCAGAACTATGGCATGCCGCCGGCCTCCATTACGAGCCACCGCCATGCAGGCCTGATCGAGGGCGAAGGCTTCGGCTGGGCCGGCATTCCGCAGACCAAATGGGCGTCGTCAGCCGGGCACCTGTTCGGCAAGCCCGTAATCTCCTCGGAGACATGGACCTGGATCCACTCGCCGTCGTTCCGTGCCACGCCAGTTGATATGAAGGGTGAGGCCGACCAGCATTTTCTTTTGGGAATCAATCAGTTGATCGGCCACGGCTGGCCCTATTCGCCGCCGGAGGCGGGCAAGCCCGGATGGATGCTCTATGCCGCTGGGGCGCTGTCCAACACCAACCCCTGGTGGCCGGTGATGCCGGATCTGGCACGCTATCTCCACCGCGCCAGCTTCCTGCTGCGGCAGGGCGAGCCGGTGGCCTCCGTGGGGCTCTATGCGCCGACCCATGACGCTCTCGGTGATTTTGAGGTCGGCACCAAGGAGTATCTCAACCTTTGGAAACAGACTGAGATCCGCATCGGCAAGGTCATCCCGCGCGCCATTCGCAACGCGGGCTTCGATTTCGACCTGTTTGACGATGGTACGCTGGCGGAGGCTGAGGCGCGGCCGTTCGCCTGCATCGTGCTGCCCAACGTGAGGTTTTTGCCTGAGGACACAAGCCGATGGCTCCAGGCTTTCGCGGCGCGGGGCGGCCAGGTGGTGGCCGTGGGCCGGCGCCCCGAAGGCGCGTGGCCTGGCCTCACTCTCATCGCGGAAGAGGAACTTGCTGCGTGGCTCCCGGGCCATGTCACGCCCGACATGCGGCTCGCCGAGCCGTCGCCGGATGTCGGCTTCGTGCGGCGGCGCCTTAGTGATGGCGACGTCTATTTCGTAGCCAATACAGGCGCGAAGCCCGCCCAGGTCTCGGCGCGCTTTGCTTCCGAGGGGGCGCATATCGAGCTGTGGGATGCCTTGCACGACCGGCGCTTATCCGTCGCGGGGCCGGACGTGGCGCTTGATTTGCCCGCCTATGGCTCGGTCTTCGTCATTCTGCGCGCCTCCGCCGGCGCCCATGTCCCCCCGGCTCCACGCGCCCTGGCGGTGCGGGACAGCAAGCCCTTGCAGGACGGCTGGAGCTTCGCGGCCGATGACGGGGCCGCTCACCCCGTGACACTGCCCCATGATTGGTCGAAAACGCCTGAGCTCGCCCATTTCTCCGGGCGGGGGCGCTATGTCACGCGCCTCAGTCTCGATCGGCCGCTCGATTCCGCAGCGAGAGTCGTGCTCGATTTTGGCGAGGCCGGACCTTATCGCCAGGAACTCAACGAACACGGCACCATTCGCGGCAATTCCTACGCCGCATCGCTGACGCCGCCGCTGCGTGAAGTTGCCGTCGTGCGCGTCAACGGCCGCGAGGTCGGTTCGGTCTTCGCGCCGCCCTATGCAATCGACCTGACGTCAGCATGGCAGGAGGGCGAGAACGAGATCACGATTGATGTCTATAATACGGCCATCAATCTCCTCGCCGAAGGGGGGCGCCTTCCGGACATGGAGCGCCTCGTCGCGCACTATGGGCAGAGGGCACGGCTGCAGGATCTCGATGATCTCAAGCCCTTGCCGTCCGGCCTCGTGACCGTGCCGACGCTCCGGATCCTGGGCTAGCGCTTTCCGACTCTATCCCGAACCGCCATGTTCATGGGTTCCGGGCTCCTCGCTGAGGCGAGGCCCCGGAATGACAAGATGATTCTATCCAAACATAATATCCCTAAGGCCTGGAGGCGACGTGCCCGGCGACGGCCTCGTGCCATTGCCGGGCATAGGCCCGGTAGAGCTCGGCGCGGAGAGGGGGCGCCCCCGCCTGATCAGCAGTCTGGTGCGATGGAGGCTTGATTGCGTGGTCTCGCAGTCGGGTCTCGCCAAGGGCAAGGAGAGCCGCGCCCGCGCTCGTGCCGGTCGCACTTTCCAAGAGGATGACGGGACGTCCGCTGACCGCCGCGAGGCAATCCCGATAGACGGTATTCGTCGCGAAAGGGCCCTCGACGATGATGGGGCCTTCGGCGCCTATCAATAGGAGATCAGTCAGCGAGAGAAGCGCGGCATAGAGGCTCGCGACGGCCGTGCGTTCTCCTGCGGAAAGAGCCGCGGGATCCCGTGTCCAGACGCCGGCGCCGGTTGGAAAGGGGCCAGTTCCAGGGGCGAAGCTGGGCAGCACCATGAGACCCGCCGCGAGAACCCGCGCCAGTTCGGCTTCGGTGGGCGGCCGCGATGTCCCTTCCGTGAGGACCTCGAATTCACGGCCGCCCATGAAGCGCCCGGAGGGCGTGGCGCGACCAAGCGCATCGACATTGGAAAGCGTGTCGCGGGCGGGATCGAGCGCCACCGGCTTGCCTCCAACCGCGAAGGAAATCACCCAGGTGCCCGTCGAAATGACGGAAAATGGCGCGGGGCGCTGCAGTAGATAGGGCAGGAGCGACGCGTTGGAATCGTGGATGCCGGCATGGACGGGCACCGGCGAATCTCCCAATCCCACGCGCGCGGCGATCTCTGGCCGGAGCGTGCCCAGCACGGCGAAAGAGGAGCGGACCGGCGCGAACAGGTGCTGCCAGCCGCGCATCTCCACGAGGCTCGAAAAGGTGCCCGCGTGAGGCTGCCAGAGGTCCGTATGGCAGCCGAGGCTTGAGGCGTCGCAGGCGGTCTCGCCCGTGAGCCGAAAGGCCCAGTACTGCGGATAGGTGACGATGCAGCGGGTGCGGGCGAAATCCTCCGGGAAGGCCTGCTCCAGCCAGAATAACTGACGTCCCAGGTTGAGCCCGTTGGGGAGCGCCGGCGAGGCGGTTTCCTCGAAATCCGGCCGCAGGCGATCATAGGCGATGCTCAGCGCGGCCGGTGGGGTCGCCTCATAGTCGAGGATGGGCAGGCTTAGTCCGGGATCCTCGGGGTTCGCGCCAGGGCCTATCGCGGACAGCAAGGCGGCGCAGGCGCCATGCGTGGTCATCGAGATGGCGTCGATGCGGTGTTCGGCGGCGACACGGCTGAGCGCGTCGCAGATGAACCCCCACAAGCGCTCCACATCTACATGGGGGTAGGGCGGGCCGGGCAGCGAGGCGTTGGTGGTGCGGTGGACGACCACGTCGGTCGTCGTGGCCATGTCGTGTAGGACGAGCTTGGCGTTTGTCTTGCCGATATCGATGACGGCAACGTAGCGCGGATCGCTCACGTCTCCTCCCGTTTTTGCGCGTTCTGTCTGCCGGCCAGGTTATTGTGATGCGTGGCTGCCGCGCGAGACGGAAAAATATTCTATTTCAATGTGTTAGATGAGCGCGGGTGGCTATCATGGCATTCAGGCGCTGGAAAGCCCGACGTCGTTGTCGCGGTCTGCGTCGCGATCTTCCTGCGCCACGATCAGTCGTATCCCGGCATTTCCAATCATCTTGGCGGCCGCGTCGCTGAGACGATCGTCCGTGATGATGGTGCTGACGCGTTCGAGCGGCGCGACGATCATGGCTGAGCGGCCAAGGAATTTCGAGGAGTCCACCATGAGGACGATCTCTTCCGCCTGGCGCATAAGTCGCTGTTCGGATTGTATGATCAGGGGATCGGCTTCGGCAATACCCATCGAGGACACGCCTTGCGCGCCCATGAACATGCGCCGGCCGCGAAAATGGGCGATGCCGTCGTTCTCGAATGGGCTGAGAATGAGGTTCTGCTCGCGATAGATGGCGCCTGCCGGCACGAGCACGGTGCATTTCGAATGCTTGAGGAGGTGCTCGGCGATCGAGAACGAATTGGTGAGCACATGCAGACGCAGGCTGGTGAGATGGTGAACCATCTGGAAGGTCGTGGTGCCACCATTGATGATGACCGCGTCACCTTCCTCGCAGAGATCCACGGCCGCACGCGCGATGGCGCGCTTCTGCGCGGTGTTCATGACCTCCGCGACGTGGAACGGGCGTCCTGAGATGGAGCCATAGGGCGAAGGGTTCAGGGCCTCGGCGCCGCCACGGACCTTGCGCAGCTTCTTCTGCAGGGCGAGCGCGCTGATATCGCGGCGGATCGTTGCCTCGGACGCGCCGGTCAACTCCATGATTTCCTGCACGGACGCGACCGGACGCCCCTGAATGGCGCTGAGAATGATGCGGTGACGCTCGCGTTCGTGCATGAAATCTCTCCCTCCCCAATCCTTCAGGCATCGGCCCATTCAAGTCAATCATTGAGGGTCACAATCGACCACTCTTGATCGGATAATGACATATTATGAGCGATATTGTTGACATGTGATTGCGCCCGCGTCATTGCTGGGTGATCATGACGGTGACGGGACACACCCGGAAAAACGCCGCACCTCACGATGAGCGAGGAAACTCCATGTCCGACGTGCTAGACCGCAAGCAGAGCGACCGTCCGTTGCCGCATCTTCTCGATAACCGCTGGGACGAGGCCTATGCACGTGGCCTGGATGAGCCGGGCCTGCTTCTCTACCGCTCCAATCTTCTGGGCAGTGACAAGCGCATCACGAATTATGGCGGCGGCAATACCTCCGCGAAGGTGGTCCAGCCCGATCCGCTCACCGGCAAGGATGTGAATGTCCTATGGGTCAAGGGCTCCGGCGGCGACATCGGAACCATGGCGCTGGACGGCTTCGCCACGCTTTACATGGACAAGCTCGAGGCATTGAGGGGCCTCTATCGCGGCGTCGCCCACGAGGACGAGATGGTGGGCTTCCTGCCCCACTGCACCTTCAATCTTAACCCGCGCGCCTCCTCCATCGACACGCCGCTGCACGCCTATCTGCCGTATCGTCATGTCGATCACATCCATCCGGATGCCGTCATCGCGATTGCCGCGACGCGCAACAGCCGGGCGCTCACCAAAGCCATCTACGGCGACGAGATCGGATGGCTGCCCTGGCGTCGCCCCGGTTTTCAGCTCGGGCTCGATCTCGCGCAATTCGCCGCGGACCATCCGCATGCGAAGGGTGTCGTCCTCGAAAGCCACGGCCTCTTCACCTGGGGCGATAGCGCGCAGGCCTGCTATGAGACGACGCTCAGGATCGTCAACAAGGCGATTGCCTGGTTCGATGGTGAGATGGCCGGCGCGAAGATCTTTGGCGGCGAGCGCCACAAGGCGCTGGCGGCGGCCGAACGCCATGCCTTCGCGGCCCGCTTGATGCCCGCGATCCGGGCCTTCATTGGCCAAGACGAAAAGAAGGTCGGCCATTTCGACGATCAAGCGGTCGTGCTGGAATTCACGGGCGCCCAGGCGCTTGAAGCCTTGGCCGCGCAGGGCACGTCCTGCCCGGACCATTTCCTGCGCACCAAGATCAGGCCGCTCGTGCTGCCGTTTGATCCCGCGCGCGGCAATATCGATGAGGTGATAGCCGGCCTCGAGGGTTCGATCGGCGCCTATCGCAAGGACTACGCCGCTTATTATGAGCGCTGCCGCCATGACAATTCACCGGCGATGCGCGATCCCAACCCCGTGATCTACCTCGTGCCCGGTGTCGGCCTCATCTCTTTCGCGCGCGACAAGGCGACAGCGCGTATCGCGGCGGAGTTTTATGTCAATGCCATCAACGTGATGCGCGGTGCAGCGGCCGTCGATACCTATCAGGGGCTGCCCGAGCAGGAGGCCTTCGACATCGAATACTGGCTTCTCGAGGAGGCCAAGCTGCAGCGCATGCCGAAGCCGAAGTCGCTGGCGGGACGCATCGCGGCGGTGACAGGCGGTGCCGGTGGCATCGGCCGCGCGATTGCCGCGCGGCTTCTGGCGGAGGGGGCCTGCGTCGTCCTCGCCGATATCGACGCGGCGGCGCTGGAAAGCGCGGAAAGTGATTTCGCCAGGCGCTTCGGCGCCGACCAGGTGCGGTCGAAGGTCATCGACGTGACGGATGAGCAGGCGGTCCTGCGCGGTTTTCAGGATATCTGCAGCGCCTTTGGCGGCCTTGATATTCTGGTGTCCAACGCCGGCATCGCCTCCTCGGCGCCCATCGAGGACACGGAGCTGTCGATGTGGAACCGCAACATCGATATCCTCGCGACCGGCTATTTCCTGGTTTCGCGGGAGGCCTTCCGCCTGTTCCGCGCCCAGAAGCTCGGCGGCTCGGTGGTTTTCATCGCCTCGAAGAATGGCCTGGCGGCCTCGCAAAACGCGGCCGCCTATTGCACGGCCAAGGCTGCGGAGATCCATCTCGCGCGTTGTCTGGCGCTTGAGGGCGCCGGCGCTGGCATTCGGGTCAATGTCGTCAATCCCGATGCCGTGCTGCGCGGCTCGAAGATCTGGACTGGCGAATGGCGCGAGCAGCGCGCGGCCGCGTCCAATCTCGCCGTCGACGATCTGGAGGAATATTACCGCAAGCGCTCGCTCCTTGGACGCCCGGTCCTGCCCGAGGATGTCGCGGAGGCGGTCTATTTCTTCTCCTCGGACGCGTCTTCGAAATCGACCGGAAATATCGTCAATGTTGACGCGGGTAACGCGCAGTCCTTCACACGTTAGGTGAGGACGGCTACTGCCTCGGGATAGATAGACCCAATACGCCCGGCCCCCTCTGCGGCGCCCGGGCCTGGAAAAAAGATTGCGGGAGGATGGAATGGCCAATCTGCCGGTCGCCGGCGACATCATCGAGGCATCGAACGACAGGCGTCGTCGTGATCTCGACACAGACTATGCGGCGCTCGGCGAGCGTCTTGCGCGCCGGGGCGTCGCTATCGACGCGGTGACAGCGAAGCTCGCAGCATTCACCGTTGCCGTCCCGTCCTGGGGCGTCGGCACGGGTGGGACGCGCTTCGCCCGTTTTCCGGGCGTTGGCGAGCCCCGCGGTATTTTCGAGAAACTGGACGACTGCGCCGTCATCCACCAGCTCGGCCGCGCCACACCCCATGTCTCGCTGCATATTCCCTGGGACAAGGCCGATCCGCGTGAACTTCGCGCCAAGGCGGAAAGCCTCGGCCTCGGCTTCGACGCCATGAACTCCAACACCTTCCAGGATCATCCGGGCGACCCCAACCAGCCGCTCTCCTACAAGTTCGGATCGCTGACCCACACCGACGCAGCGGTGCGGCGTCAGGCTGTGGCTCACAATATCGAAACCATCGAGATCGGCCGGGCGATCGGCTCCAGGGCTTTGACGGTGTGGATCGGCGACGGGGCGAATTTCGCGGGCCAGAGCGACCTCACACGCGCCTTCGAGCGCTATCTCGATTCCATGCGGTCGATCTATGCGGCTCTGCCGGAGGACTGGCGCCTTTTCTCCGAGCACAAGATGTACGAGCCGGCTTTCTATTCGACCGTCATATCGGACTGGGGATCGAGTTATATGGCCGCCCAGGCGCTCGGTCCCAAGGCGTTTTGCCTCGTCGACCTCGGACATCACGCGCCGAACGTCAATATCGAACAGATCGTGGCGCGGCTCGTCCATGCGGGCAAGCTCGGCGGTTTCCACTTCAACGATTCCCGCTACGGTGACGATGATCTCGACGCAGGCTCGATCGATCCCTTCCGCCTCTTCCTCATCTTCAATGAACTGGTCGGCAATGCCGCGGCGGTCGATGCGCTTGATCCCGCGCATATGATCGACCAGTCCCACAATGTGACCGATCCGATCGAGAGCCTGATCCGCTCGGCGAATGAGATCCGTCGGGCCTATGCGCAGGCCCTGCTCGTCGACCGCGCGGCGCTCGCCGGCTTCCAGGAGGAAAATGACGCCCTCCGGGCGTCCGAAACACTCAAGGCGGCCTTCAGGCTCGATGTCGAGCCCATCCTCGCCAGAGCGCGTCTGGAAGCGGGTGGGGCCATTGATCCGCTCGCCGCCTACCGCGACAGCGGCTATCGCCGGCGCGTCGCCGCCCAGCGGCCCGCATCCGTTGGTTCCGGCGGTGGAATCGTCTCCTGACCGGCGTAGGGGCGAAAGCGGCGCCTCTCAGGAAGGCCCGAGGTAGATATAGCCGTTCCCCCGCGAGGTCCTGACGAGGTCGCCGTCTAGCCCGTGACTTTCGAGTTTCCGCCTCAGCCGCGTGATGCGGGTGTCGATACTCCTGTCCAGCGGGTCCGTGCCATGCGCCGGCGCCAGCCGCAGGATCTCGTCTCGGCTCAGCATCTTGCCGGGATTGGTCGCGAAGGCGGCGATCAGGTCGATCTCCGTTGGAAATAGATTGACCTCCCGACCACTCGGCTCGAACAGCTTCCAGCTTTTCAGATCGAGCCAGAACGCGCCGAATGGCACCAGGGTGCTTTTGTCAGCACGCCTGCGCCGAAGGATCGCCTGGATCCGCGCGCCCAGCTCCAGCAGCGAGAAAGGCTTGGTGACATAGTCGTCAGCGCCGATTTCCAAGCCGACCACCTTCTCGGTCAGGTCAGCGGTCCCGGTTACCATCATGATGCCAAAGTCGTAGCCCCTGCGAAGACGGCGGGTGATGCTCAGGCCATCCTCGTCAGGAAGGCTGAGATCGAGCACCACGAGATCGGGCAGCCGTTCGTCCAGCATTGTGGAAAGGACGCGGGCATCAGTGGCGCAACGCACCATATGGCCTTCCAGCGTCAGGAAATCCTCGAGCATTCCGCAGAGCGCCCGATCATCGTCGACTATAATTAAATCCGCCATCGTGCGCTTTCCAAGCCCGCGGGGGACATTGCCCAAGCTGGCCAACCCTATGGTAGACGTAACATTATACCAAAAATTCCCTTGGACCGGGAAACCTAAGATTTCAGTCGCACTGGAATGCTCTGGTTCAAGGTTATTAATGTGACATGATGACGCGGGTTGCCTCTCCGCGTGCAGAGCGCACTGGTTTCGAGCTCGCCTTGCCGCGCATAAGCCCGGTAAGCGTTACTGTGCATGGCGTGTTATTTTTTTATACCTCGCGCATAAGTGGTCTTGCTCTTCGGGTCATGTGGGGCTCAGATCAGAAGTGGAGCTGGGTTTCGACATCACAATGAAACATCGGCTGTGAAGTATCAGGGCTGGTCCAGGAGAAGGCCCTCGACACTGACTGGCCGGCGCTTCGGGTTGCCCACGACGTGGGACTGATTGCGGGTAAGGGGTGTAATGGGGCTTTCAGGGGCTGGGAGAAGTGTGCTGTCTCGCATGTCCGGCATTGGTCCGTCGGCGCGCCTCTTGCTCGTCTGCTTACTTCCCCTGGCGGGTTTGATCATCGGCTTGGCTATCGAGCAGTTTGCTCCCCAGCGCCGCGCATTGTTGTCGGAACTCAATACCCTGACGGCGGAGCAACATTTCACCCTGCGCACGATGATGATGGGCGCAAGCCGTCAGGTCGAGCATATGCGGCTCACGGTTGAGCAGCACATCGCGATGGATGGCGAGGGCCTGAGTGAGGCTAACGCGCGCAAATTTCAGACCGTGGACGTGCATTTGGGAGGCGGCTCGTTCTCGGGGGTTGAATGGGGGGCGGCTGCGACGGTGGAGGAGGATGGTAATCTGTTGGGCATACCCGAGTTGCCCAACCTGCGCGGCGACGCGGCCGTCCCAGTCGATGCGGGACTGGAGCTTCTTTCCATGCTCAGGCTCGACAAGATCGTTGGCTCGAATGCACGTTGGAGCTACTTCATGCCGGCGAATGCTGCGTTCGTGGCGATCTATCCTGGCGCCAGTCTTGCTGATCTCGCCAAGGCCGCCGAGAGTCGATTCGCTTTCGCCGACATGCGACAATTGCTGACGCAATGGCAAAACTATCCAGTCTTCCAGCTAGGCCTGCCGCAGAATAATCCCGATCGGACCTCCTACTGGACGAAGGTTTATGACGATGCGGGGGACGCGGGGCCGATGGTCAGCCAGGCTGCTCCGGTCTATGTTCGCGGCCAGTTCCGCGGGGTTGTTGGCACCGATATTCTCCTGAGCGCCTTCGACGCTATTCTCACGCCAATGAAGCAACCGCTGGGACTGGCAGTTATTCTCAATGATCACAACGAGATTCTTGGTCTTAACGGTGCTGCGTTCGGCGGCGATCTCCAGAAGATGCGCGCTTATCTGTTCGCCGATGGGCTGCTCCAGAAGATACTTGCCCTGAAACCGGACGACGGCTTTTCATCGGTCGATGATAACTGGGTCATATCGCGAGTTGGGCCATACTCAGGCTATCGTCTGATCTACGTTCTGCCCGATAGCGATCTGAACGCTTATCTCTTTCCACGCTTCATTTCCTATGCGCTGATCCTTCTTGGACTGATCGCTATGCTCGCGATCATTCTCCGTTATCTGCACAAGTCTTATATTCTGCCAAGCTTCCGATTGGCAGACTATTTGGGCGCGAAGGCCGCCGGTATCGAAGTGGCTCCACCGCTCTTACCAAAAGGATGGCAGCCGAGCTTCGAGAGGATATCGGAGGCTTTCGCCAATAGCCGCAACTACCAGGAAAAGCTGGAGGAAAGCGAAGCGCGATTTCTCGCAGCCGCCTCAAGTCTGATCGACGGTTTCGCCATCGTCGGTTCCGACCGCCGTATTGTCTTCTACAACGAGGCCTTCGCCCAACTCCTCGGGCAGGAGGGGCGGGTGCGGATTGCCATTGGCAGCTACCTGCCTGAATTGCTGGATCCAGGCTGGCTCGACGCGCATGATCCCGAGCCCATGCTTCTCGATGGCCGCTGGTTGAGCTATCGGAAAAGCGCCATGCCGGACGGCGGAACGGTTATCCTTCTGCGCGACATCACTGAAGCGCGGCAGGCTGAGATGCAGTTGCGCGAAAGTGAGACGAGGCTTGCGGCCTTGCTCGCCTACGCGCCCGTCGTGATCATGCTGATGGACGCCGAGGGGCGCCTCATCATGGCCAATCCAGAAGCCGAGCGCATGCTGAATCGAGAGCTCGGCATGATCACTGGCAAGCGTGTGTCCGATTTCATCAATTCGGAGGCCATGATCGCGCTCGACGTGAGCATTAAACATGTGCTGACAACGGGTGAGGTGCAGGTCAGTGAAGAGCACTACCCCGGACGTGACCACTACCGTGACGCGCTCGCCATTCTCTTTCCGCTTCACAACACGGACGGCGCCATAGATGGCGTTGGCATCTTTGGCGTTGATCTGACGCTGCAAAAGGTCACCGAAGAAGAGCTGCGCCGGCAGCGCGATGCGCTCTATCAGAACGAGAAGCTCGCCGCGCTGGGATCCTTGCTCGCCGGCGTTGCCCATGAACTCAACAACCCTCTCTCCATTGTTGTCGGATACGCCGGCATGCTCCAGGAGCTCGCATCAGACGAGCCGACCCGTCGCCGTGCGCGGGAGGTGCATGTGGCGGCGGAGAGATGCGCGCGGATCGTCAAACGTTTCCTCGCCATGGCACGCGCGAAGCCCGTTGAGAAAAAATGGGTGAATGTCGAATCCGTTATCGATGATGTCATGGAACTCGCGGCCTATGGTCTGCGGGTGAACGGTGTCGAAGTGATCCGTGATCGCGTCCGGGATCTGCCGGCGATACTGGCGGATGCCGATCAGCTCCACCAGGTCTTCATGAATCTCGTGTTGAACGCCATGCAGGCCATGACCGGGATCGAGGGGCGGCGAAGGCTCATCATCAAAACGGCAGTTCGCGACCAGGCGATCGTTATCGATCTGCTTGATACAGGGCACGGCGTTAACGATACGGTGAAGCAACGGGCCTTTGAGCCCTTTTTTACGACAAAGCCTCTCGGGGTGGGAACGGGTATCGGCCTGTCCTTGTGTAGCGGCATCGTGGAGGCGCACGGCGGAATCATCACTCTCGATTCCGGCCCTGAGGGAGGCGCACTCTGCCGCGTCGTCCTGCCAATCTCTGAGGCGCCGCCCCTACAGGGCACGCCCGTGCGGACAATTCAACGGCAGCCCCTGTCCGGCCGCGTTCTCATCGTTGATGACGAAGCCAGCATTGCGAGCTTCATCGCTGAAGCATTGGAGCGTGATGGGGCTGATGTTACGACGGTGACCAGCGGCTATGACGCGCAGACGGTGCTCGCTGAACAGCCGTTTGATGTCGTACTCACGGATCTGCGTATGCCAGGCGTAGGCGGAGAACGCCTCTTGGCGTTCATCGCGGAGGAACGTCCGGATCTCGATGGCCGGGTCATCGTCATGACGGGTGACGCATTGACATCGGGAACGGCGCTGCGCTGTGAAGGGTTGATCATGATCGAGAAGCCTATCGATATCGAAGGCTTGAGAGCGGTACTCCAACCACTTCTCAACGTCCCACGTACATCCGGGAGCAATGAGCCAGTTGTTGCAGTTGGATAACCCGCGGATACGTGATGAACGCACAAGCTGAAATTTTTGTCGTTGACGACGAGCCGGGCCTGCGCGGGATGATCGAGGACTATCTCGGTATGCAAGGCTTCAAGGTGAGCGGAGCCGGAAATGGCGCCGAGCTCGATCGTCTGATGACCTCGAAGACCCCCGACCTTATTCTGCTCGATATCAATATGCCGGGAGAGAGCGGGTTCTCCATCGTGCGCCGGTTGCGGAGCGCGGCCGAGAGGATGGGGATCATCATGCTGACGGCCAATGCTGACGAACGGAGCAAACTGCTGGCGTTCGGCCATGGTGCCGACGACTACCTGATCAAGCCTTTCGAGGTGCGCGAGCTCCTCGCCCGTGTCCGCAGCGTTCTCCGACGCATGCCCACGCTTCCGCTGGACGCGCAGCGTCCGCGGCGGTCCCTGTCACTGGGGCGCTTCCGTCTTGATCTCGACGGCAAGCGGCTTCTCGATGCCGCCGGCGACGATGTCGAGATCAGCAGCATGGAGTACGAGCTGCTGGAGGCCTTCGCGCGCCATCCACATCAGGTCCTGACGCGCGAGCGACTGTGTGAACTCGCCCATGGCCGGCCGCTCGGAGAGGCCGACCGCAGTGTGGATATCCGTATCGCTCGACTGCGCAAGAAGCTCGAGGCTGACCCATCCAGACCCGAGTTGTTCAAGACCGTCCGTGGCGAGGGCTACCTGTTCGAGCCGTCCCACGGCTGCAACTAGAAGGCGATTTCCGTATTTCCGCGCCAATGCATGCCGGGCGGAAACACTACAGGTTAGAGATTTTCCTGATCGAGGTTGCGCAGAAGCTTATGTAACGTCGCGATAAAGGCGCGGAACTCGCCCTCATCGACGCCATGGAACATCTCGTTGTACATCGCGTAAAAGCTCGGCCAGAATTGCGTGAAGATCTGGCGACCTTCCTCAGTGATATGAATCTCACGAACACGCATGTCATCGGGGCGGGCGCGGCGACGGATCAGGCCCTGTTCCTCGAGCGCGTCGAGGGTCCGGCTCATCGTCGACTGCTCGGTCACGGCATAGGTGGCGAGCTCGTTGATCGTAAGCCCGGAGGACACGCATAGCGTCGCCAACACGCGCATTTTTGTCGTCGTCAGGTTGAAGTCCTTCAGCGCCTCCTGAACCTGCAGGTTCCATCGCGCCGAAAGCCTGTTGAGCAGATACGGTGCGAACTGATTGAGGCCAATTTCTCCAATCGACGGAATACCACCGTCAGGTGCGGGTTTGCCGTGGAGAAGGCCACTGGGGAAGCGTCCGGCTTTCAATGTTTCCGCCCTTTCTCAACCTGAGCGCAGGTCGCTCCGGCGGTTCCAGAAGCCATGCTCACTCCCGGGTAAAACTGGCAGCTGTCTTTGAAGCCCAGACTGCAACGCCAAAGAATGTCAGATGCCGCCAAGTTCGATGCCCAAGCCAAATCACACAAACCGGCATCTCGGCGCCGGTTTGTGATGCTTTTCACGAGCCTTAGTCTTTGGTCAAGTCAGGATTTCGGCACGAGCGCGAGCGCGCGCACCGGGCTTCCCGTTCCGTTCAGGATCTTGAGCGGTGCAACGACCACCATCGCGCCCTTCGGGGGAAGCTTGTCCAGATTGACAAGACTTGCGAGACCATAGCCGCCCTGACCCAGAATGAGCGCGTGAGCGGGGAAAGGAGGGTCGAAGGTGGCGGCGCTGCCCGCATCGGTGCCAACACATTCGTTGCCGAAGCCAATGACGCCTTTGGTCAAAAGATACTGCACGCAGTCGACGCTTGGCCCCGGCGTATGGGGACCATTCTCATAGGAATTCAGGAAGGCCTCCGTGCTCGTGTTGCGGTGATACCAGTCGGAGCGCATCAATACCCAGGAGCCGGGCTCGATCGCGCCGTGCTCGGCCTCCCAGGCGCGGACATGATCGGCCGTCAGAAGGTAGTCCGGATTGGCGGCCACCTCCTGGCTGACATCAATGACGTTTGCGGGAGCAACGAAAGTCTGCGCCGAGATGGTATCCGTCGTATTGTTCGGCTGATCCTTGCCCGAGATCCAGTGTGAAGGCGCGTCGAAATGCGTGCCCGTATGTTCGCCGAGCTCCATCCAGCCCCAGGCCCACCAAGGGCCGTTGGCATCATAGTTGGAAATCTCATGCATCTTGAAGCTTGGCGTGTTCTTGCCGAACTGCGGTGGCAGATAGAGAACGGGCGTGTCGGGCCCAAGCGTCGCCGTGAGGTCGACGACAGTGATATCGCCCGCCGCGAGGGCGGACGCAAAATTGGCGAGAAGTGCTTGAGCCTGCATGTCATGTCCCTCGGAAAGACAATCGGTTGTCGTGTGTCGGCTGGTTAGGTCCGTCAGCTTCGTCAGGAGTATCGTAGATATGGTCTATGAAACTTCAAGCATGAAATAACAGGGCAGAGGCATTCTCTGCGCCTCGCGGATTTGAAGAGCATGCAGATGCATGAAATTCTGCTGCCCAACAATCATGACCGGGCCCCATGCATCCCATGCGCGCGATGTTGGCTTGTCCCGAAGAGTTCCGACAGAGATGAGATGGTGAGAATCTGGCCAGGGTCGAACCAGCCTGTCATCAAGGCATGGCTGAGGCGCTGATAGACTTCCTCCTGGATCGTCCGGCGCGAAGCCACAGGGCCTAGCCCTGGATGATCCAGGGGTCCTTGTCCGGTCTCACGCGCTCTGTCCTTCTCCTTCGCCCTGTCGCGAAGGCCAATTCGCGTAATCTGTCTCCGCCGCGTGTTAGGCGACGCGAGTTCCCATGGCCGAATAATCGCGGGAAATCGCCTTCCGCGCGGCAGGAGCCGCCTCAGTCCGCGTTACCTGTGTCATCGCGGGTTTGTCGAGAAGATTACGCGTGAGGCTTGGAAAGAGAACGACCACCGTTCTGCCGAGAGGAGGTCACCATAGCCGATGGGGATGAGCGTGCCGAGCGAGGTCTGGGTCAGGAGCAGGCCGAAGCCCAGGAAGGACGGCGCGGCTTCAATCAGGTCGGCACTGACGCGCGTCAGGTTTCCTTGACGACGGCGATGCACTCGATCTCGTAGCGGAGCGCTTCCGTCAGGCAATTGGTGATGGTGGTCCGGGCCGGATAGGGCTCGCGAAAGTATTCCGTGTAGAGCGCGTTGAACTCCGCGAGATCGCTCGCATCTCGTACATAATTCCGAGTCTGCACGACATGGGCCAAGTCGCTCCCGGCCGTCTCGAGGATTTTGCGCATGTTCTCGATCGAGCGGCGCATTTCCCCCGCGAAGCTGTCGGATATGATCTTGCCAGTTGCGTCGACAGAGGCCTGACCGGAGACGAATACCAGGTTGCCCACGCGCGTGCAGGGGCTGAATGGCAGATGGGATCGCGGGGTGTCGGGGGCCGTGGGATAGTCGATCATTCCGGCTTCCAATCAGCATGGATGGGGAAAACGCCCGGCCGTAGCCTGCGGAAGGGCAGGGACGTGATCTGGCTCGTGCAGGGACCTGCCGTTTCCACCGTGAAACTGCCGGCGGCGATGGGGTCATAGGCGCGACGGTGGGCGACAGCCGCCTTGACGCCGATCGCCTTGAGGTCTTCCGGGATGATGCCCTGTGAGCGGAACTGCGCGAGGTCGAACGGCGGTGTCTTGCGGCTGGTGAGCAACACCTTGATGCCCTTGCCGACGATGACCACCGCCGAGGGGCCCATGGCGAAATGCACACCTTGGGAAGCGGCCAGGTGGCTGTTGCGATCCTCGAGGGTGAAATTCCCGTCGCTGCGACTAACGAAGCGGACATCGATCTCGATCGGCGGATCCGCGATGGCGCTTCCCTTGCCGCCGAGGGAGAGGCGACGTGTCTCGCCGGGGAGGGCGTCCGCCAACGCGGCAACGGCGGCGGGATCGGCAATGGCCACTGCCGCGTTGTCGAGGTCATGGCTGAGAAACGCCCGCAGTACGGCCGTGCCATCGCCCGGCGCGCCCCCGCCGATATTGTCCGAGGGCTCGACCATGATATAGGGGCCGCCGGCCAGCGTCTTGATCCGGGCGACCGCCTCGTCGAGGTTCCATTCTTCCGGCAGGCCGTGCGCGCGCAGGTCGATCGCAAGGGCGCACAAGCGCTGCAACACCGATCGTGCGACAGCGTCATCGGCGGTGGTGATCACGGCGAACGACACGCCCGTATCGGGAGTGTCGGAGAACGAATAGCCGGCGACGATGTTGATCCCCCAGATCGCGGGTGTCTCAGCCTCGATCGCGCGGGCCAGCGCTTCGAGATCACGCATCGGCCGGTCCGCTGTGCCCGTCCCGGTCGGCGGCCACATCAGCGGCGCTGTAAGGGTGACCATATGCGGAAGGATACCTTCGTCCAGTGCGCGCGCCAGCAGCCGCGCCGAACGGATGGCCGAATCCCTTGCATCGACGTGGGGGTTCTCGCGGTAGGCAACCAGGCCATTGGCGTGATCGGCCATGGCCGGTGTGAAATTCGCATGCAGGTCGAACACGCCGAACAGCGGCAGGTGCGCCGCGCCGGGAACCGCGCGGACGCGGCTCAGCAATTCGCCTTCCGGGTCGACACTTTCCGTGGTCACCATCGCGCCATGCAACGCGAGCCAGATCCCGTCGAGCCCACCGTCCGCCAGCGCGGAGGTCAGCGCGCTGTGAAGTTTCTCCCAGAACAGCTCAAAGACGGCGTGGTCGGTCGTTCCGGAGGGCAAGGCGGTGAAGTCGGCCGATGGCACGACCTCCCAGTTCTGCTCATCCGCAACCTCAAGGAAACCGTCGACCGTGGACCCGTCGCCGCGACGGTCCAGGACATCGCGGATCGTGTAGTCGTCGAGCCCCGTGATTTCCTCGACGAAGCTGTGGGTCTCGTGGAACAGGGCGGCCAGCAGGATACGGCGGCGTTTCGTCATCTGGCACTCTCTTCAGGCTCTCTCTGGAGCCATTCCACAGGGGGGACGGGACATCTGGCTGACGCGGCGAATTCTATGCGGCGACGCCAGGCAGGAGATACGCCCAGCGGCCCAAGAAAACTGTCGCAAGGTCTGACATGTAAAGACGATTACCTTGCGCGCATCTTTGAACGCCGTTCATCGCGGCGCAAGTGGCGATTATTCCATGGGGCGAAACGATGTCTATTTGACAGCCGTTTCCTCTTGTTCGTTACTGCGTCCACGCCCGTCTCGGGCCAATGAACGGGAACAGCCGGACTGACGCTGTGCGGTCCGGGGATCAGCGGGGACTATCGGATGCGTGTCTTTGCGGCGTCTTTGGCCACGGAAACCAATACTTTCGCCCCGCTGTTCGTCGATCGCAGCGCCTTTGAGGGCGCGTTCTACTGCCCGCCCGGAACGCATCCGGCCACGCCCACCCTGTGCTCCGGCCCCATGATCGCGGCGCGCGAGCTCGCGCAGCGCGAGGGATTGACCCTGATCGAAGGCACGGCGACCTGGGCGGAGCCCGCCGGGCTTGTTTCGCGTGAAGCCTACGAGAGCTTGCGGGACGAAATCATCGGACAGCTCAAGGCGGCGCTGCCGGTGGATATCGCGCTGTTCGGGCTGCATGGCGCCATGGTCGCCCATGGCTACGACGACTGCGAAGGCGATCTCCTGGCCCACGCCCGGGCCGTCGCGGGTCCGACCTGCATCATCGGCGCTGAACTCGACATGCATTGTCATCTGACCGATCAGATGGTCGAGGCGGCCGACGTCATCAACGCCTTCAAGGAGTTTCCCCATACCGACTTTCTGGAACGTGCGCGGGACCTCGCGACACTCTGCCTGAGGGCCGCGCGTCGGGAGGTGCGCCCCGTGACCGCCGTCTTCGATTGCCGCGCCATATCGGGCTTCATGACGAGCCAGGAGCCGGGGCGAGGCTTCGTGGACCGCATGCTGGCGATGGAAGGGCGCGACAGCATCCTCAGCATTTCGGTGGCTCACGGCTTCCAGGCCGGCGATGTCTACGACGTCGGCACCAAGGTCCTGGTGATCGCTGACGGAGATCTCGGCAAGGCGGCGGCGCTGGCCGAGACGCTCGGGCGCGAGATTCTGGGCTGGGGACCGGGCGGCGGCGTGCCGCGACACTACAAGCCCGAGGAGGCGATCGCCGAGGCGGTGCGGCTCGCGGAGCCCGGCCGGCCGGTGGTGCTGGCGGATCGCTGGGACAACCCTGGCGGCGGTGTCGCCGGGGATTCCTCGGTCATGGTTGACGCGCTTCTGAAGCATCCGGACATCCCGGCGGCGATTGGCGCGATGTGGGATCCGGTTGCCGTCGGCTTCTGCCGCGCGGCGGGCGTGGGAGCCGAGTTCCGCCTGCGTTTCTGCGGCAAAGCGGCACCGACATCCGGCCATCCGATCGATGCCGATGTCCGGGTGCGGGGCATCACCGACGATTTGCTCATTCCCTTCGAGCAGAGCTGGGTGTCGCTGGGACCGGCGGCGGCGATCTCCATCGGCAATCTCGACGTCATCTTGTCCTCGACACGCGCGCAGACCTTCAGCCCGCCGGTCTTTACCAATCTCGGCGTCGATCTCGCCGCAAAGACCCTCGTGGTGGTGAAGTCCTCCAACCACTTCTACGCCGCCTTTGCGCCGATCGCGGCGAAAGTGCTCTATCTCGACACCGGCGGGCCCTACCCATCGGATACGCGCAAGATCCCCTACAAGAAGGCTAGGCGTCCGCTGGCGCCGCTTGATCCGAATCCGCTACTGTGATGATCCCCCGCCACCTCCAAGGTCCCGACGCGATGGCATCGACATCTATCTCTCCTCTGCCGCGCCTTGCGCTGGAGCCTTTGCGCGCAGCCGTGCTTGATCGGTCGACCAAAGGATTGCCGCCCGGCACCGAAGGGCTCACGCTTGCCGCCGTCGGCGAGCAGGGTTGGCATGTTTTGGCGGGTGACCTGCCCTTGCCGCTGGCGGTCATACGCAAGTCTGTTCTTGAGGCGAACAGCCGCTGGATGAAGGCCTTCACGGCCCTGAATGGCCTGGAAATCTCTCCCCATGGCAAGACGACCATGGCCCCGCAGCTGTTCGACCTGCAAGTGGCCGATGGCGCCTGGGCGATCACCGTCGCGACGGTGCAGCAACTTGACGTCTGTCGCCGTTTCGGCGTCAGGCGCGTGATCCTCGCCAACCAGCCGATTGGTCGCCAGGCCGTCGATGCCTGTTTCTCAGCCATCCGCGAGAACGGCATCGAACTCTATTGTCTGGCTGACAGTCTCACGGGCGTTAGCCTACTGGCCGAAGGCGCCGCCCGGCTTCCGCCTTCGTCCACTCATCCGCTCCATATCCTCGTCGAGATCGGCTTCGAGGGAGGGCGGACCGGCACGCGGACCCGCGAGGAAGCGCTATCCGTGGCCCGGGCTGTCGGCCAGGTGCCCGGATTGCAGCTCGCGGGCTTCGAGTGCTTCGAGGGGCTGCAGCCGACGCCGGCGGGCGCGGACCGGCTCATTGACGAAGTGATCGCCGTCGCGCAGGAGGCGGACGACGAGGGCCTGTTCGCGGCTGGCCGCGCAATGGTGCTCAGCGCCGGCGGATCGTCTCTCTTCGATCGGGTCGGGGAGCGTCTGAATGCGGCCGCATTCGCGCGGCCCGTCGTGAAGGTGCTGCGGTCCGGCTGCTATCTCACCCACGATTCCCTCAGCTATGCTGCGGCCTTCAGGCGGATACTCCACGATACCTCGCTTGCGCTGCCCGAGGGAGGGCTGGAGCCGGCGCTGGAGGTCTGGGCCTTTGTGCAGTCCCGGCCGGAGGAGGGTCGGACCATGCTGACCGTCGGCAAGCGCGACATCAGTTATGATTCCGGAATGCCCGTGCCGCTGCGCTGGTACCGACCGGATGGCAGCATGGCGGTGCCTCAACCCATGCCGGCAGGGCATACCGTATTAGCCTTGAACGACCAGCATTGCCATCTCGGCACGCCACTCGACAGCCCGATCGCCATTGGCGACATGGTGGCCTTCGGTATCGGCCATCCCTGCACGACCTTTGACAAATGGGCGTTCCTGGCGCTGGTCGATGACGACTATCGGGTCATCGACGGTATCCGCACTTTTTTCTGATACGACCGTCCCTCTTCGGTCGTCCGTGTGCAGCTAAAGCAAGCGATCTCCGAGATTCGAGCCGTT
This sequence comes from Chelatococcus sp. HY11, assembly GCF_018398335.1. Classification (NCBI taxonomy): domain Bacteria; kingdom Pseudomonadati; phylum Pseudomonadota; class Alphaproteobacteria; order Hyphomicrobiales; family Chelatococcaceae; genus Chelatococcus; species Chelatococcus sp. HY11. The sequence continues at coordinate 430,068 of NZ_JAHBRX010000002.1, read as the reverse complement.
CCAAGCCGCCATTGACGACGCCTCTTTTTCCGAGAGCCGGGGGCGATAGGCTGGTTGATGGTCGGGGTCTGCGGGCTTGGAAACATAGGGAGGCTGGCTCGGTGGCCGCATCGATGTTTGGCGCGCTCTGCAACGTTTCTTCTGACGAAACGAGGGGTTCTTGACGCGAATTCTGCCCGTTACTACGCTTCGATCATAGGGGAGCGGAGCGCGCGAGGCCGGGGATCGCACAACACGGCCTGGAAAGTCCAGGAAGTGGAGGGTCCGGGAATAAGCAACGTCTCAATGACGTTGAGTATTAATTGAATTGAAATAGCACCTGACGCAGTCATGGGCCTGTGAGGTGCTTGTTGTCTATAGTATTAACTCTGTAACGCGGGGGTGGTCAGGTGCGGCTAGCGCTCATTCATATTGGCCAGGAAACGAATGACTTCAACCCAGTGTTGACCGAGTTGTCCGACTATGTCGCCTTCGGAATTCTTGAAGGCGACGCGATCACGGCGGAGCTCAACCAGCTTGGGCAGGTCGGGGGACACTATGCGGCCGTGGCGGAATCCGGCCTCGCCGTCGAGACCATACCGATCATTCGCGCATGGAGCGGCGCGGGCGGCCGCATTTCCCGCGAGGCCTTCGATTTCTTTCAGGCGAAAATCCGCGAGGGGCTCGCGGCGGCCATTCCGATTGACGGGCTCGTTCTGCAATTGCACGGGGCCTGCGCCGCCGAAGGCATCGACGATGTCGAGGGCGAGCAGATTGCTCTCTGCCGCAGCATTCTCGGAGCTGACGTTCCGATAATGCTCGGGCTCGACCATCACGCCAATATCACGCAGAAGATAATCGACAACGCCACCATTATCGTCGGACACCGCACGCAGCCTCACGACACGTTCGATACCGGCAAGGTGGGCACGGAAGTCCTCCTGAAAGTTTTGAAGGACAAGCTCAAGCCTGTCATTGCATGGCGGAAGATCCCGTTGCTCTCACATCAGGAACAGTTCCTGACGGCGAAGGGCCCCATGAAGGTCTGGTTCGATCGCGCGCGCGCTCTCGAGGCCGACCCTCGGGTTCTGCAGGCCTCCAACTATCCCATGCAGCCGTGGCTGGACGTGGCCGAGGGCGGTTGGGCGGCCGTGGTGGTGACGGATGACGACCCGGCGCTCGCGGAGCGTCTCGCCGACGAACTCGCCGATCTCGCCTGGGCGATGCGCGACGATTTCCAGATCAAGGAAGCGGTTTCCGTCGACGAGGCGGTGATGATGGCGGACCGCGCCGCTGAGGGCGTCGTGGTCATCAGCGATACGGGGGACACGGTTTTCGGCGGCTCGGCGGGTGACAGCAACCTCATCCTCGAGGCGATCCTTCGCCTCGGCATCAAGAGCCGCGCGCTCATTCCGCTGATTTCGCCGCAGACGGTCGCGCGGCTCGCGGAGGCAGGCGAGGGCGCGACAGTGACGCTGCCGCTCGGGGGGGATGCGGCAACGGCGTTCTTCTCGCCGCTTGAAGTGACGGGGACCGTGCGCAAGGTCGCCGACGGCAAGATTCCCGTCGCGTTCAATCACCAGACGCATATCGACATGGGGCGTGTCGTCGTTTTTGACGTGGGCCCGTGCACGCTCCTGATTTCCGAGTTGCGTGGCGTCGCAGGCAATATTCCCGCCGCTTACGAGGCGTTCGGGATCAATCCGAGCGAATACAAGATCGCGGTCCTGAAGACAGCATCCAACTTCCAGTACTTCGCGCCGATATCATCCGTGGTCATTCGTGCGGATACACGTGGCCCTGGACAGTCTGATGTATTCACATTGCCATGGAGGAATATTCCGCGGCCAGTATATCCGCTGGAGCGTTTCGAAGACTGGCGTAATCCACAACAATGAAGAGCGGGAACGGGACCTTGCAACAAGGCCCGATATGACAGAGCGGGAGAGCGGCATGACTTACAGGACATTGGGGCAGCGCCTGCGGATGCTCGGCATCGCGGCTTGTGCCGCGGCAGGCCTTGCGATCACGGGTTTGGCCGCGCCGGACACGGCCTCGGCACAGACTTTGAAGGGGGGCACGCTCCGCATCGGCGTTCTTGACGAGATCGCCAACTACGATCCGCAGCAGCTGTCGACGGTGAATTTCTACGTCATCAAGAACCTCTACGACAGCCTCATCGAATACACGGCCGATGGCAAGCCGGTGCCGAGCCTCGCGACCGAATGGAAGATCGCGCCCGACAACAAGTCCGTCACGGTGACGCTGCGTGACGGCGTGACATTCCACAGCGGCGCGCCGTTCAAGGCGGATGGCGTCGTCGCGGCCCTCACCAAGGGCGCCGATCCCGCGCGCGGCAAGAATGTCTATTCGACCATGGCGGTCGTGAAAGACTGGGCGACGCCCGATGACCGTACCGTCACGATCAACTTCAAGGATCCGGTACCGGACCGCCAGATCCTCGACCTCCTGCAATTCCTCATCCCGATTGATCCGAAGGGCGTCGAGACGGTGGAAACGGTGCCGGCGGGCACGGGTCCCTACCTGCTCGAAAGCCGGTCCGTCGGCCAGGGCATGAAGCTCAAGGCCAACCCGAATTATTGGCGCAAGGGCGAGCCGGTGTCGAAGGAGATCGTGTTCACGATCTTCAGCGAGGATGCCGCGGCGACGGCAGCGCTCGAATCCGGTGCCATCGACATGGTGTATAACGGCTCCTCGCGCAGCGCCGCGCGCTTGAAGAATGCCGGCTATCAAGTGTTCGATGGCCCGGGCAAGCTCGTGCAGGTCTTCCGCATCAACTCGACGCGCGGGCCCTTCCGTAACAAGAAGTTCCGGCAGGCCTTCAACTATCTGATGGATCGCGATGGCATCCTGCGTGTGGGCTATGCCGGCATGGGTCAGGTCGTCGCCCTGCCATGGGCGCCGGCGAGCCCGGCTTTCGACGCCTCCTATGCCAAGACCTATGCCTATGATCTCGAGAAGGCGAAGGCGCTCCTGAAGGAATCAGGCCTGTCGCCGGCCGAGATGCAGGACTGGAAACTGCTGGTCAACGGCAGCGACGAGCCCTCCGTCCGGATCAGCCAGGTCGTACAGGCCACGCTCGCGCAGGTTGGTATCAAGATCGACCTCGACATTCGCCAGGGCGCTGAATTCGTCGATGCCCTGCTCAAGGGCAATTTCGACGCGGTCTTCGGCGGCGTGGGCAACGTGCAGAAGTTTCCCTCGCGTGTCGCGACGAACTCCATCTACCGCACCACGAAGAACCCGATCCTGAAGGATCCGCACCCGCATCCGGAGTATGTGGCGGCCATCGGCAAGGTCGACACCACCTTTGGCTCGGGCGCCGACGTGAAGTCTGCCTATGACAACCTCAACAAGGTGTTGGTGGAAGAGGCCTTCGGCATCCCGACCAATTCCTATGAAGTCGGTCTGATCGCGGCCTCCGACAAGATCGGCGGGATTACGCCGGACATGGACAACCTGCTTGTCGCCCGGACCATCGGGTTCAAGTAATGGGTGAAATGGGTCTGGTTTGTCTATCGGGAGATCTGCGCAGCAAGACCGCTGCCATCTGCATCGGATCGCGGTCACAGAACATCGACGATAGCCGCATGCGCGGTGTCGCGGGAAACCGCCGCGCAGCCTGTCGCCCGCTGGCGGGCAGGGGCTGTCGATGACGATCGAGCACGGCACGTCCGCCGGGCGGAGGTGGCGGTCGCTGCCACCTCTCGGCCTGGCTCTCAGCATCGGCTTCCTCGCCGTCGTCGTCTTCGGCGCGGTCTTCGCCGATGTTCTGCCCATCAATCCTCTCGCCCAGAACGTCGTTGACTCGTTGCAGCCGCCATCGAGTCGTCATTGGTTCGGCACTGACGAACTCGGTCGCGATATCATGGCGCGGGTGGTCTTTGGCGCTCGCACATCATTGATTACCGCCGCAGGCGCAGTTGTGATCGCAGCGCTTATCGGGGTGCCGATCGGCCTCATCGCCGGTTATTTCGGCGGATGGCGCGACACGGTCCTGATGCGCCTGATTGACGTGTTGATGGCCCTGCCGAACATCCTGTTCGCCATGGCGCTGATCGCCGTGCTCGGCCGCAGCCAGACCGCCGCGCTGGTCGCCGTGGGCGTCGCGGGCATTCCGAGCTTCGCGCGCATCGCCCGCGCGCAAGTGCTGACCCTGCGCCAGCTCGATTTCGTCTCGGCGGTGCGTGGTTTCGGCTGCTCATCCAGCTACATCATGTTCCGCACGATCCTGCCGAATGCTTTGAGCCCGCTGATGGTGCAAGTGATCGTTCTGTCGTCGGTCGCCATTCTGCTGGAAGCAGCGCTTGCCTTCCTCGGGGTAGGTGTGCCCCCTCCAACGCCAAGCTGGGGCGAGATGTTGCGTACGGGCAAGTCCTATCTCTATGAAGCGCCTTATTACGCTGTTCTCCCGGGCCTCGTTCTCACGCTCACCATCCTCTCCTTCGACACGATAGGGAAAGAGCTGTCGATGGTCCTCGATCCCCGTTCGAGCGCTGGGACGCCCGCAGAGCTCGAGCGAGCCAAGCCATGACGGGCTTTATCCTGCGTCGGCTGGCGCAACTCATCCCGGTGCTTCTGATCGCGTCCTTCGCGATCTGGGCCATGATCTTCGCAGTGCCCGGCGGCCCCATCGGCATGATGGTGGGCGAGAACGCGACAGCGGAGGAAATCGCCGCCGCGACCCGGAAGCTTGGCCTCGATCGACCCATTCCCGTCCAGTATTTCAACTGGCTGGTGAATGCGCTGCGCGGAGATTTCGGCCAGTCCATCCACAGCCACGACCCGGTGACCAAGCTGATCGGCGAACGATTGCCGGCGACGCTGCAATTGGCATTGGTCGCCATTCTCGTGGCCCTTGTCATCGGTATTCCGGTGGCCATCGCCGGGGCGGTGAAGGAAGGCTCCTGGATCGACCGCCTGTTGAATAGCTGGAATGCGCTCGCGCTCGGGGTGCCGACCTTCTGGCTCGGCATCCTGCTCATCCTTCTGTTCTCAGTGGAGTTGCGCTGGCTGCCGTCGGCGTCGCGCTACATCCCTCTCTGGGAGGATCCCGTTCAGGCGCTCCGCAGCCTGATCCTGCCGGGCCTCACGCTGGGCCTGTATGTCTCCGGCATTCTGGCGCGGTTCCTCAAGGCATCGCTCGTCAGCGAGGCCCGGGCCGACTATGTCCGCACGGCGCGCGCCAAGGGCGTCTCGGAGCGTCACATCGTCGGATATCACATCATGCAGAACGCGCTGCTGCCCTTCATCACGATCGTCGGCCTGATGGTGGCGAATTTCATTGGCGGCGCCGTCGTTACCGAGGCCGTGTTCACCTATCCGGGTCTCGGCCGGCTCCTGATCCAAGCCATCAGCACGCGTGACTACCCGCTGATCCAGGGGTGCATCGTCGTGATTCTGGTGATCTATATGGCGATCAGTCTGATCGTCGATATCCTCTACGCGGTCATTGATCCCCGTATCGAATACCGCTGAGGCCACAGGCGGGGATCAAAACTATTGTCATGTGGCCGTCATCATCACGCGGGCAAATGCGGGAATGATGATCGCTGCTTCCCAACACCCTCCCTCCGGGAGGTTCTTGCCGTTGGTGCATCCGCCTGCCGGGTCTGCTGCCGCTGCGCCGTTGCTTTCACTTGAGGACTTCACGGTCTCCTTCCTCCATGATGGAGGTCGTACCCACGTGGTGCATGGCATAGACCTGACGCTCCAGCGCGGTGAGGCGCTCGGTATTGTCGGAGAATCGGGCTGCGGAAAGAGCGTGACCTGGCTCGCGGCGCTTCGCCTTCTCGGCAAGCGCGCGGTGACGTCTGGTCGTGTGCTCCTCAATGGCCGGGACATGTGCGCGTTCAGCGAGCGCGACATGGCGGATGTCAGGGGCGGCCGTATCGGCGTGATATTCCAGGACCCGACAAGCTGCCTCAACCCTGTGCTCAGCATAGGCGCGCAGATCGGCGAGGCGCTGCGCCTGCATCGCGGGCTGACCGGCAAGGCGGCCCAACGTGAGGCGCTCCGCCTGCTCGACCGGGTCGGCATCGCCGATGCGCCGCGCCGCCTGCGCCAATACGCGCATGAGTTGTCAGGCGGCATGAACCAGCGTGTCATGATTGCGATCGCGTTGGCCGGGGAGCCGGATGTGCTCGTTGCCGACGAGCCGACCACGGCGCTCGATGCGACCATCCAGGCGCAGATTCTCGACCTCATCCGCGATATCCGGCGCGACACCGGCATGGGGCTGGTGCTGATTTCCCACGACCTTGGTGTCATCGCCGATCTCTGCGACCGCGTGGCCGTGATGTATGCGGGGCGTGTGGTCGAGACGGCGGCGACCGATGATCTGCTCGGCTCGCCGCGTCACCCCTATACGCGAGGACTGATGGCCGCGCTGCCCTCCCTGGAGGGGCCGCGTGTGCGGCTGACACCGGTGGGGGGCACGGTGCCCTCGCCGGATGCGATGCCGCCAGGCTGCGCCTTCGCGCCGCGATGCGGCCACGCGCAGACGGAATGCAATGGCCAGGTGCCCTCGCTGCGGCCAGCCGGCCAGCGCCATCTGTCGGCCTGCCTGAGGCTTGATGCCCTGGGTCGGGAATGGGAGCGTAAGGCAAGGCGGCCCGATCCCGTCCTGCAGGATCTCGGACAGCTGGACGGCCATGAGCGCAGGGAATTATCCGCGTGAGCGCCCTCCTGAACGTGCGCGATCTGGCGCGACAGTACCAGGTCACCGGTGATCGCGGCGAGAAGCGCTGGCTGCACGCGGTTGATGGCGTCAACTTCACGCTTGATGCGGGGCGGACGCTCGGTGTGGTCGGCGAGTCCGGCTGTGGCAAGTCGACGACGGCAAAGCTCGTACTTGGCCTTCTGCCGGCGACGCGCGGCCGCATCACATTCGCGGGTGAGACTGTCTCGGCGACGCGCGACGCTCAGTGGCGCGCCTTGCGGCGGCGGATGCAGATGGTTCACCAGGACCCGCTGGCGGCGCTCGACCGGCGTCTCACCGTGGGCGAGCAGGTGGTGGAGCCGCTGGTCATCCATGATCTGGTAGGAGGCACGCAGGCGCGGCGGGAGAAGGCGCTCGCGCTGTTTGACGCAGTCGGCCTGCGGGCGGCGATGTTCGAGCGCTATCCTCATGAACTGTCGGGTGGCCAGCGGCAGCGTGTCGTCCTGGCACGGGCCCTGGTGCTCAATCCCCAGCTGGTCGTCTGTGATGAGCCGATCTCGGCACTCGATGTGTCCGTCGCGGCGCAGGTCATCAATCTGCTGCAGGATCTTCAGCAGCATTTCGGCATGGGGTATCTCTTCATCAGCCATGACCTCAAGGTCGTGCGGCAGATCGCCGACGAGGTGGCGGTGATGTATCTCGGCCGGATCGTCGAGCAGGGAGCGCCTGACGATCTTTTCCATACCCCTGCGCACCCCTATACCGAGGCGCTCGTCTCGGCCGTGCCGACCGTGGGACGGCGCGATCGCCAGCGCATCGTCCTGAAGGGTGATCCGCCCAATCCTGTCGATCGCCCGGCGGGCTGCGCTTTTCATCCACGTTGCCCGCGCGCGACCGCCGTCTGCCGGAGTGAAACGCCGCCGCTTCGGCGTGTCGCCGATGGACGGCTGGCCGCCTGCCATCTCGTGCCGGCTGTTTCATCCCAGTCCGTTGCTGCATAAAGAAGCCGCGATCGCGGCGGTGAAAACTCATCCTTCGAGGGACAATTGCTATGGCGCATGACGGCAAGCCGATGGTCGACCGCGTGATCGTGACAGTATTCGACGGCCTGCGTCCGGATCTGGTTTCCCCCGGGCTCACGCCGAACATCCTGCGTGTCGCAGCCCGAGGCACATGGTTCCGCGAGGCACGCAGCGTCTTTCCGTCGGTGACGCGCGTGGCGACGACCTCCATCGCGACTGGCGCGCCTCCAACGGTGCACGGCATCGTCGGCAACGCCTTCTATCATCCCGAAGTGCTGCCGGACGATATTTTTCTGACCGGCGACATCGACCACATCCGCCGCGCCGAGAGCCATCACGGCGGACGCATGGTGAATGTGGATACGCTGGGCGATGTGCTGGCGAGGGCTGGCCGTCGTCTCGCCGTCGTGCATACCGGGTCGGCGGGCGCGGCGCATTTCATCAACCCACGCGCCAGGGCCAATGGCCATTGGACCTTCTCGATGCACGGACCGGAGAGCACGCAGACACCCGAAGCGGTCCATGAGGCGATGGCGTCTGTCGGCCCACTTCCGAAACGCGAGCTGCCGCGGCTCGGCGAGATGCGCTACGCGGCGACGCTTATGGTGGACCATGTCCTCCCGAAGCTGCAGCCCGATGTTGCCATCGTGTGGTTCAACGAGCCCGATACGACCTTTCATTACAAGGGGTTGGGATCGCCGGAAGCCAGGGCGGGCCTCGCGGAAGCCGACCGGGCACTGGGTGAGATCCTCGATTGGGTCGAGAGCCAGCCGGACCGCGACCGCGTCGCCGTCATCGTGGCGTCGGACCACGGCCAGATTTCGACGGGCGCCATTCAGCCGCTCTTCGCCGATGCGATCGGGGCCGGCTTCAAGGTCAATATGGCGCATGACATCAGCGAGGCCATGCTGACCGTGACCGGCGGCATCAGCGGCGAGATCCGGCTGCGCGGTAAAGATGAGGCGATGGTCGGCCGCATGGCGCGCTGGCTCATGGAACAACCGCTTGTCGGCCATGTCTTCTCGCGCGCGCACAACGATGTCGAGGGTGAGATAGCGGGCACCCTGTCGCTCGACCTCATAGGCAACGGACATCTACGTCAGCCCGACCTCATGTTCATCCTGCGTTCCGATATGTCGGAGGATCAGTTCGGGCTGCCCGGGCTCGGTACGATGACGCCCGGCGATGTGCCGCTCGGCGGCGGCATGCATGGCGGCATCAACCCCCATGAGCTGAATACCGTGCTGATCGTCGGCGCCGAGACCGGAGAAGGCCGCGGCGTGCAGACGGCCACGCCGGCGGGGATCATCGACATCACGCCGACGGTTCTCGGGCTCATCGGTATAGCACCCGCCTCGACCATGCGCGGTCGCGACCTGACGCGCGCGGTAACGGGGGAACCACAAATCACACGGTTTTCGGCCGGCGATGGTGGCTTCGTCCAGCATGTCGACATGGTGGAGCACGCTGGCCGGCGCTTCATCCTGGGCGGGGGGCACTAAGAAGGAAGCGATCCGGCGCTGATTGCCAGCCAGAGTTATCAGATTTCCGCGCGTTCATTGTGCTGTCCATAAGACTGTCCCCCGTCAATTGATCGATGGGGAGCCGTAATGCGACTGTTGCGCTTGTTTGTTCTGGTGAATGCTCCTTTGGTTCTGGGGATTGTACCCGTAAAACCGGCATGTGCCAAGGAGATGAGGTACGAGCAGTTTCGCAAGGCGCTCACGCGGGGAGCAATCCCGGCCGTTGTTATCGATTTTGCCAAGTGCCAGGATGCGAAAGGCGGTGGCGGTCCCTCATTCGTGGGGGTGCTCCGCTTTCGCGCTTACAATTTAACGGGCGCGTACATCGCAAGTTCGGATACGCATCTCTTTGAGGCGGCGGACGGCTCCATGAAACTCGAATACATCCGGGCACGCTTCAAACCTGACGACAGCGTTGAGCTGACCCTTAAACGCATGAATCCCGCGACCTACAACGCCGAATCCTTGACTTCACGCTACCGCTGCAACCTCCGAGATGGTTCGGTGTTGTTGAGGGTTGAGGGGAGTTGAGCGCCATGATCCGAATTCCCTCGGCTGCCGTAATTGCTTTCGCGATTTTGCGCCCGCCTTGATCGAAAGTTGAAGCTAAAACCCGCGCGATTGCCGTTCCGCTTCTTGGCGCGAGCGCCTATGATGAGATACTGGCCTGAAGCGATCCGTGCGCGCAGATCGCTGCCGGTCTCGCTTATGTTGGTGACATAGACTTGCAGGAGATCACTTTTCGCTGGCATCGGTGCGTCTGGATATGGCCCCAGGCGCCGAGAAGGGTGCTGTTGGCGCGTTTGCGGGGCAAGCTGCTTGCAGGCAGGTGAACTATGAACCGAAAACACTGCCGCTGCCGGTGTAATATCCGGCCTCGTTGGCGTGCTATGTGAACGAATTCGAATGGGCCCGGATTCAGAATAGAATTTGAAGCTTTCTGCGACTCCGGAAGGTATTCGATACTTCTATTAAAAATCATTCCGGGGGAGGGCGCATTTCACGCCGGTCCGAGCATGCGCCGGTCGAAAGAGACAGATCAACTGCCATAAGACGGTTTAACGGGAGGTATTTCATGGGGCGTTTGGCCGAGAAGCTCTTCACCAAGAGGCTCTCTACGTGGAATCTCATGGCGGCATGCGCGGTGGCCGCGTTGTCGCCGGCGGCGTGGGCGCAGGCCCCCACAAGCGTCAAGATCGGGGTTTTGAACGACCAATCCGGTGTCTATGCGGACTTCGGCGGCAAGGGATCTGTCGAAGCGGCCAGGATGGCTGTCGAGGATATGAAGCCCGAGCTCGGCGACCTCAAGGTCGAGATCGTCTCCGCCGACCACCAGAACAAGCCGGATATCGCATCGAATATTGCGCGGCAGTGGTATGATGTCGATGGTGTCGACATGATCACGGAGCTGACGACGTCGTCGGTCGCGCTCGCGGTCCAGGACATCACCCGCGAGAAGAAGAAGATCAACATGGTGGTCGGGGCCGCGACCGCCGCGCTCACCGGTGCGATGTGCTCGCCCTATGGCTTTCACTGGGCCTATGACACGCGTTCCCTGGCGGTGGGCACGGGCGGCGAGGTGGTGAAAGGGGGCGGCGACAGCTGGTTCTTCCTGACGGCTGACTATGCCTTCGGTCATCAGCTGGAAAAGGACACCAGCGACATCGTCAAGCAGTCGGGCGGCAAGGTTCTCGGCGCGGTGCGCCACCCTCTCAATACCTCCGATTTCTCGTCCTTCCTGCTGCAGGCGCAGGCCTCCGGCGCCAAGATCGTCGGCCTCGCCAATGCCGGTCTCGATACGACGAATTCCATCAAGCAGGCGGCGGAGTTCGGCCTGGTCGCCGGTGGCCAGCGTCTGGCCGGCATGCTTTTCACGCTGGCAGAGGTTCATGGCCTCGGACTGCAGGCCGCGCAGGGTCTGGTGCTGACGGAAGGCTTCTACTGGGACAAGGATGACAAAAGTCGCGCCTTCGCGAAGCGTTATCTCGAGCGCACGGGCCATATGCCGAACATGATCCATGCCGGCACTTATTCGACCGTCGTCAACTACCTCAAAGCCGTCAAGGCGGCGGGAACGAAGGATGCGGACGCGGTTGCCCGCAAGATCCGCGAGACCCCGGTGGACGACAATTTTGCGAAGGGCAAAGTGCTCGCCAACGGCCGCTTCATCCACGACATGTATCTTTTCCAGGTCAAGGCGCCGAACGAGTCGAAGGGGCCGTGGGATTACTACAAGTTGCTAGGCACGATCCCCGGTGAGAAAGCCTTCTTCACGGTTGAAGAGTCGGGCTGCAAGCTCGGCGGTTAACACTCGCCCTCTGTCGTGTCGGGCGGCGTCTGCCGCCCGATTTTCACGGCTATCGGATTGGTCCCTGGTCGGAGTGTCCATGAGCGCGGATTTCGTTCTGGAAGCCTTTAGTCTGCGTCGAGAATTCAAGGGTTTCGTTGCCGTCCGGGACGTGAATCTCAAGGTACGACGCGGATCGGTCCATGCTCTCATCGGTCCGAACGGTGCCGGCAAGACCACGGTCTTCAACCTCATCACGAAGTTTCTGAAGCCGACATCCGGCCGTATCGTCTACGACGGCACGGACATCACGGCGGAGAAACCGGCGCAGATCGCCCGACGCGGCCTTGTGCGCTCGTTTCAGATCTCGGCTACCTTCCCGCATCTCACGGTTCTCCAGAACGTGCGGGTGGCCCTGCAGCGCAAGGCAGGACTTGCCACGCAGCTCTGGCTTTCGGAGCGTGCGCTCACGCGGCTCGATGGCCGTGCCCGCGAGCTGATCGAAGCAGTGAACCTGCAGGACTATCTCCACACCGAGGCGGCCGAGTTGTCCTACGGGCGCAAGCGGGCGCTTGAATTCGCGACGACGCTCGCCCTTGACCCAACGGTTCTCCTTCTTGACGAGCCGATGGCGGGCATGGGGCATGAGGACATCGACCGCATCGCCGAGCTTGTGCAGCAGGCCGCGGTTGGCCGAACCATCCTGATGGTCGAACACAATCTCTCGGTTGTCTCGCGGCTCTGCGATACCATAAGCGTGCTCCAGCGCGGCGAGATCCTGGCTGAGGGCGATTATGCGACCGTCTCCGCGGACCCCCGTGTGCGTGAGGCTTACCTCGGCACGGAGGTGGCGTGACATGACGGACGCATTGCTCTCTATCGGCGGCCTCGAGGCCTGGTATGGCGAGGCCCATGTGCTGCATGGCGTCACGCTGGATGTGCGCGAGGGCGAGACGGTGACATTGCTCGGCCGCAACGGGGCGGGCAAGACGAGCACGCTGCGGGCCATCATGGGGATGATCGGGCGGCGCACGGGTTCCATTCGTCACCGAGGCGCCGAGACCGTCCATATGCCCTCGCATCACATCGCGCGCCGCGGCCTCGGTTATGTCCCTGAGGAACGCGGCATTTTCGCGAGCCTTACGGTCGCCGAGAACCTTGTCCTGCCGCCTGTGGTGGCGTCGGGCGGCATGTCGATCGAGGCCATCTACACCCTTTTCCCCAATCTGGAGGAGCGCAAGGGAAGCCAGGGAACAAAGCTGTCGGGTGGCGAGCAGCAGATGCTGGCCATCGCCCGCATCCTCCGCACCGGCGCGCGCTTCATCCTGCTCGACGAGCCGACAGAGGGGCTCGCGCCGGTCATCGTGCAGCGCATCGGTGAGGTCATTCGCACGCTGAAGGGCCAAGGCTATACCATCCTGCTCGTGGAGCAGAACTTCCGCTTCGCGCAGGGCGTGGCCGACCGCCACTATGTCATGGACGAAGGTCGCGTCGTCGCCCATCTCACCAGCGCCGAACTTCCGTCCAGGATGGATGTCCTGCACACCTATCTTGGAGTGTAGCCGGTGATTTCCACGCAGCTCCTCTTCGGACAACTCCTGCTCGGGCTGATCAACGGATCGTTCTACGCGTTGATGTCGCTCGGCCTCGCCGTCATTTTCGGCATGATCAATGTCGTCAATTTCGCGCATGGCGCCCAATATATGCTGGGCGCCTTCGCCGCCTGGCTGCTGTTGCGGTTTGCGGGCATCGGCTTCTGGCCGGCGCTCATCCTTGTGCCGCTGATCATTGGCTTGATCGGAGTGGTGATCGAGCGCTCGATGCTGTCGCGCCTCTACAAGGTGGATCACCTCTATGGTCTGCTTCTCACCTTCGGGCTTGCCCTGATCATCGAGGGCGGCTTCACCCATATCTACGGGTCATCAGGCCAGCAATATGCCGTGCCGGCGGCGCTGACGGGCGGCTGGAACCTCGGCTTCATGTTCCTGCCGATCTACCGGGCCTTCGTCGTGCTCGCCTCGCTCGTCCTGTGCATCGGGACCTGGCTCATCATCGAGAAGACGCGGATCGGCGCCTATCTCAGAGCGGCCACGGAAAATCCGGCGCTGGTGCAGGCTTTCGGCGTCAATGTGCCTTTGCTGATGATGCTGACCTACGCGGGCGGTGTCGCTTTGGCGGGGCTCGCCGGTGTCCTGGCGGCGCCGGTTTATCAGGTCAGCCCCTTGATGGGCAGCAACCTGATTATCATCGTCTTCGCGGTGGTGGTGATCGGCGGCCTCGGCTCGATCATGGGCGCCATCGTCTCGGGCTATGTGCTCGGCATCTGTGAGGGCCTGACCAAGGTCTTCTATCCCGAGGCGTCGAACATCGTCGTTTTCGTCATCATGGCGATCGTGCTGCTGCTTCGGCCCTCCGGGCTGTTCGGCAAGGGGGACTGAGACGATGGACAACAAGGCTCGCCTCGCCCTCGGCGCCGTGCTCCTGGTGCTCGCGCTGGCTGCACCCTTCGTGCTCTACCCCACCTTCGCGATGAAGCTGCTGTGTTTCGCGCTCTTTGCGGTGGCCTTCAACCTGCTGATCGGGTTCACCGGCCTGCTGTCCTTCGGCCATGCCGCGTTTTTCGGCACGGGAGGCTACATCGCGGCCCATGCCGCCAAGGTCTGGGGGCTGACGCCGGAACTCGCCATCCTGACGGGCATGGCCGCGAGCGCGGTCTTCGGCGTGATCATCGGCTTCCTCGCCATCCGCCGCAAGGGCATCTACTTCGCGATGATCACGCTGGCGATGTCGCAGATGATCTTCTTCCTCTATCTGCAGGCGCGTTTCACGGGCGGGGAGGATGGTCTGCAGCGGGTGCCGCGCGGCCATCTCTTCGGATTGATCGATCTCAGCCAGCCACTTGCGATGTATTACACCGTGCTCGCGATCTTCTTGATCGGCTTCTTCATCGTCTGGCGTGTGGTGCATTCGCCCTATGGACAGGTCCTGAAGGCGATCCGTGAGCACGAACCGCGCGCGATCTCGCTCGGCTATGACGTGGATCGCTACAAGCTGGTCGTCTTCGTCCTTTCCGCGACGATCGCCGGCATGGCTGGCGGGACCAAGGCGATCGTTTTCCAGCTGGCGTCGTTGACGGATGTCACTTGGCAGGCATCGGGACAGGTGGTGCTGATGACGCTGCTCGGCGGCATCGGGACCATGCTGGGTCCGGTCGTCGGCGCCTTCCTCGTGGTCTCGCTCGAGAACTACCTTGCCGCCTATTCCTTGCCCGTGCCGGTCGTCATCGGCGCGGTCTTCGTGGCGAGCGTGCTCCTGTTCCGCCGCGGCATCGTCGGCGAGATCGAGCATCGCTTGGCGCGCAACAAGGATTGACGCGGCGGCTCACGAAGCAGAAATCGCCGGAATGCGAAGGGTGGCCGAAGCCGCCCCCCGCGTTTGCTATCGAGCTCGAGCCTTCAGGCCTTGCCGAAGGACAGATTGTCCGGGCGCAGATCCATGAAATAGAAGGTCGTCGGGCGCCAGGCGATCGACTTCTTGATCGCGTAGGCCTCGCTCGGCTGATAGAGGATGGTGGCCTGCGCCTCGTCCTCCCAGGCGTCCAGCATCTGCGTGAAGAACGCCTTGCGCTTGGCGGGGTCGGTCTCTGCCTCCAGTGCGCGGCCAGCCTTGTTGAAGGCATCGGCGGATTGCCAGAAGCCCTGCTTCTGGATCTCGCCATCAGCACCCCAGGCCACCCAGATGGCGCCCAGCGGATCGGGCAGGCGGGTGGAGTTCGACCAGTTGAAGATCTGGGCGCCGGGACCGCGTTGCTGGGTGGAGTTCTCGATAACCTGCAGCGAGGCGTTGATGCCGACGGCCTTCCACTGCTCGATCAGGATTTGGCCGGCCTCAAGCGCGTTCGTGTAGTAGTTTGCCTGCGTGCGATAGACGATCGGCTCGCCGTTGTATCCGGCTTCCTTCAAGAGCGCCCGGGCCTTGGCTTGGTCGAAGGGCAGCTTCCGGCCCTCGACGAACATCTGTCCGTATTCGGGGAAGTTGTGGCTCTGGGGGACGAGCGCCGTGCCCTGCCACAGGCTGTCGACGAGCGCCTGGCGATCGATGGAGGCGACCAGCGCCTGGCGGATGCGCTTGTCCGACAGCACCTTGTCCTTCTCGTTGAAGGCGAGGACGTGGACATTGGCGAGGACGACCGAGCGGACGTCGATGTCCTTGTAGTCGCCCACCACGCTCATCTGGTCGGGTGGAATGTTGGTGATGAGATCGTAGTCGCCGGCGACGAGACCCGCGACGCGCGCCGCGAGTTCCGGGACGCGCTTGAAGGTGACGCGCTTGGCCGTCGGGCGTCCCATGAAGTAGTCATCGAAGGCGTCGAGCGCGGTGGCTTCCGACGCGCTGTGGCTGACGACCTTGTAGGGTCCGGTCGCGACGGGCTTCTTGGAATAGGCTTCGAAGCCCATTTCCTCGTAGGCGCGCTTGTTGACGATCCAGGCGCACCAGGAGGCGAGGCGCTGCTCGAGCAGCACGTCCGGCGCCTTCGTGCGGAACCGGACAGTGTAGCGATCGATCGGCTCCACGCTCGCGAGAACCCCGAAATAGGGCTTGCCGCCGGGGATCTGGGCCTTGTCGCCCCACAGGCGGCCGTCGCGGAAGGTGTAGGCGACGTCTTCCGAGGTGAGTTCGTCACCATTGTGGAACTTCACGCCTTCGCGAAGCGTCACGATGAGTTCTGACGGCGACACACGCTCCCATTTGGTGGCGAGATGCGGCTTCAGGTCCGAGCCGCCGCCGTCGGGCGAGCCAAGGAAGTCGCGCCGGATCAGCGTGTCGAAGATTGAATAGGTCACGCGCGTGCCGACATTGGAGAGTTCGCGCGCGGGCTCGAGCGTCGCGGGCAGATCGGCGACGGCGATCGTGAAGTTCGGGCGATCACTGGCGGCGGCGAAGCCGCGTGTCGCGCTCACGATGAAGGGAGCCGCGACGGCTCCCTCCAGCAGGCGGCGGCGTGTAAACGAAACCATGGTCAACTCCTTTGTGGTGTGCGGGATGGACTGCGCCGACGGGTGGCGTACTCATTGATCGCAGAGGCGGGCGGTGCCCCCGCGTGGGGCTATGAGTGGGTGGAGGCGATGAGCCGGGGGTCATCGAGAAGGATCGCGTCGGGCTTGAGTGCCGCGAGCCCCTCAAGCCCCTCGTGATCGATATGCCCGACGGGAAAGGGCGGATACTCGCCCGGCAGTGGCTCGCTCCGCGGCTGGCCGACCATGACGGCGAGGCGCAGGCCTTCCGCGCGGGCAGTCGCCGCGCGCAGCGCTGTCGCGGCGCCTTCCCACAGGCGGAACCAGTCGGCGCCCGCCCGCCGCGCCTGCGGCGCTGAATCGGGATCCTCGAGGAATACGAGGATATTGACGGCGTCCGAGCGCATACGGGCGGCGTCGATCAGCGCGAGGTCGCGCAATCCGAGCATGGTGCGCTCGATAGCCTCGCCCTCGGCCAGGAGCGCCATGATGGGGGCGAGGATCGCGCTGTCCGTCATCTTGACGTCGAGAAGCACGCCCAGCCCCTTGGAGACCGCGAGCGCTTCGTCGAGGGTCATTACGGCCGGGAGGCAGCACCTCAATTCCTGAAGGCTGAGCTCATCCACGCGGCGCGGGTCCCCCGCCAGGCGCGCGAGATCCGCGTCGTGCACGCAGACGAGCGCGCCGTCAGCCGTTCGACGGACGTCCGTCTCGACGGCATGCGCGCCGGCGCTCCGAGCCGCGATGAAGGCGGCCGGGGTGTTCTCCGACGCAAGCAGGGCGCCCCCGCGATGAGCAATGACGAGCGGATGCGCCGCGGGTTCCATCCAGGCAAAAGCCATGTCGGGTTATCCTCGGTCGACGGTCGGGTCGAGACGATCGCGCAGCCAGTCGCCGAACAGGCTCATGGCAAGGGTCGTCAGGAAGATCGCGCATCCCGGAAACACCGCGATCCACCAGGCGTTGAGCAGATGGCGCCTGCCTTCTCCCAGCATCAGGCCGAGCGAGGTGCCCGGCGGCTGCACGCCAAGACCAAGAAAGGACAGCGAGGTTTCCAGAAGAATTGTGCCGGGAAAGTTCAGCGTGGCCTGAACAACAAGCGCCGCGACGATGTTCGGCAGGAGATGCTTGAAGATGACGCGGCCTGAACGTGCCCCCAAGGCCTCGACGGCATTGATGTAGTCGCTCGTTTGCTCCGAGACGACCAGGCCCCGGGCGAGCCGCGTGTATTTCTCCCATCCATCGAGACTGACGAGGATGATGAAGAGGACGACATTGTTGCCGAAGAAGGCCAGCATCGTCAGGGCCAGCAGCAGCGCCGGGATCGCCGCCTGCGTATCGACCAGCATCATGATCGCCTGATCCGGCAGCCCCCGGAGCCGTGCTGCCACGAAGCCGAGCAACGTGCCGACCACGGCGCCGAGCAGGGTGCCGAGCACGGCGATCAGGATGGACGTGCGGATTGCATAGATGAGCCGGCTCAGAATATCGCGGCCGAGTTGGTCCGTGCCGAGATAATAGGTGAAGTCGCCCTGCACCGTCAGAGGTGGGCGCAGCCGCGCCGCCAGGTTCTGTGTCGTGTAATGGATCGGCGCAAGCCATTCGGCGAAGATGGCGACGAAGACCATGAAGACGAGGAAGGCCGCTGAGATGACCACGATCGGCGACATGCCGAGCGACAGGGAGCGGCGAGTGGCGGGTGCGGATGTATCGAGCGTCGCCATCAGGCCTGCGCTCCCGAGGCCTTCCGGAACCCGCCAAGGCGCGGATCGATCATGATGTGGACGATGTCGACGAGCAGGTTGGCTGACACCATGATCAGCGTGATCGTGATGATGACTGCCTGGACCACGGGCAGGTCGCGGGTCGCGACGGAGTCGACGAGCAGCCGGCCGATGCCGGGCCAGGCGAAAATGGTCTCGACCACGGCGCTGCCGGCGAGAATGTTGCCGATCTCGATACCAAGGAACATCAGCAGCGGCACGGAAGCATTGGGAAGCGCGTGGCGGACGATGACGCCGACCGGCATGACACCCCGGCCACGCGCCGCGCGGATGAATGGCTTGCCGAGCACCTCCAGCGTTGATGTACGGGCGAAACGCGCGAGGCGCCCCGCCAGCGGCAGGCCGAGCGTCACGACCGGGAGGATGAGGTGCGTGAGACTGTCGGAGCCCGCGGATGGCAGAACCCTGAGCTTCAGCGCGAAAAGCAGGATCAGCAGGATGCCCAGGAAGAAGACGGGCACGGCATAACCGAAGACGGCCGACGCCATGGCGAGCCTGTCGATGGCGCTGTTGTGCTTGAGGGCAGCCAGGATGCCGAGCGGCAGGCCGACAATGAGTGCGAGAAGGAGAGATGCTGAGCCGAGCAGGGCCGTGTTCGGCAGGGCTTCGATCACGGCATCGAAAGCCGGCCGTTCGTCCGCGAAAGACAACCCGAAATCACCGCGCAGCGCGCTGGTGAAATAGCGGATGTATTGATCATATATCGGCTGATCGAGGCCCCATAATTCGCTGTAATAAGCGCGTACCTCAGGTTGTGTATCAACAGATAACATGATTTCGGCCGGATCACCCGCGAGCCGCAATGTAATGAATACGGCTGAAACACAGATGAATAGCGTGAGAACGGCGCGAGCCGTACGCACAGCCAGAAAGCGTAGCATGATGAAACCAATCAGATTCGAGTGTGCAGCTTAAAGGACTTATGTGCTCTCAGTTACGCGACAGCCATGTGACAGCAGCCATTTGACGGCAGCCGGGGGTGGGCGACGTCAGTTGTAATCGTTCGTGCATTCGCGCCGGCAGGAGAAGCCGACTATCAATCAGGTCATGTCTTCCGATAAAGAACTTCACGACCGATCAGGCGCGCAACGCCGCCGCCGGTGATTGCCTGTAAGCGAGGACCGCCGGGATCAGCGCCAGAAGTGCCGCGAAGATGACAAGGAGGAACGCTGACCAGAAGTCGCCGCGGGCAAACTCCACGGGCAGCCGGACCCCGCTGCCCTGGGTCACGACCTTGGCTATTGTGAGCGCCGCGCTATAGCCGAGTACGAAGCCGAACGCTATCCCCACGAGGATAAGCAGGAAGGGTTCGAGCCAGACGATAAGCGAGACCGAGAGCCGTGGCGCCCCGAGCGCCCGTAACGCGCCAATCTGGCGACGTCGTTGGGAGAGATGCAGGATCGTCACGAGTACAAGTGAGGCAGCAACAAGAGCCTGCGCGCCAATGGCGACAGCGGTGAGAACGATCTTTGCATCGCCCAGCGTCGCATAGAGCCGGGTCAATACTTCACCTGGAAAGACCGCCAACGATGTCTCGCCGCGATAATCCTGGCGCAGACGATAGGCGTCGGCGATGGACTTGGGCTTGATAAGAACGGCTGGAATACCTGGGGTTCGGTTGTCGAAGTTTTCGTTCAAGCCGGCTGTCGTTGCCGGCGTCCCACCTTCTTCGCGATCATGTCCATCATTGTCGTGCGCATGATCGTCATGACCGTCCTTGTCATCGCCGCCTTGGCCCTGTGCGTCATGATCATGCCCGGCATGGTCCCGCGCTTTTCTCATACCGTGGATGTGCCAGACGGCGCTGATCGGGACAAAGATCGCGCGATCCCAGGGCGTGCCTGTGGGAGCGAGCTTGCCGACAACTGTATAAGCCAGCTCCGTATGGGCATGGCCGCCGGTGTCGGCCGTCCCGTGCATAGGCTTGATGATCGTTTCAGTTGGCAGATCGACAGCGGATCCGATGACAGCTTCCGTCTCCGATGTGAAGAGGCGACCATCAGATAGGCCTGATGATGTATTCTGGACAAGCGTCGACGTCGTTCCGATGATCGGATATCCGGAAAAGCTGTCACCGAAGCCGACAGGGGCCGCCCATACGACTCGCGGATCCTTTGTCAGATCAGCCAGGACACTGCCACGGAGCAACGGCAAGGCCGCCGGCTGCAGAAAGACCGTGGACAGAAGAAGCTGCGTTTCGCTGCCGGGCGCGCCGACGATGACGTCAAACTTGTCGGCCGCGCGCGCGCTGCCAAGGCGCAGCGCACGTTCCTGCAGGGTGACCGTGACGCCGAGCGCCGTCGCGAGGGCGACCAGGGCTATGATCACGATGGAGCCGGCCCAGAGGCGTCTCAAATCCGCGAGAATGAAGTGTAGCACGGCAGTCCCTTCGCTAGCCCCGGGCCGTATCGGCAGCGATGCGCCCGTTCGCGAATTCGATCCGCCGTTCGAAGCGCGCAATCAGGCGCTGGTCGTGCGATACGGTGATCAGCGTGCTTTTCTCGGCTGCCGCGAGTTCGAAGATGAGATCGCCGACAGCCTTCCCATTGTCCTCATCGAGGCTGGCGGTGGGCTCATCCGCGACAATGATGGAGGGCTTGCGCAGGAGCGCGCGCGCCACGGCGACACGCTGCATCTCGCCCCGCGACATCGTCTCGATGCGTTGCTGCGGCTGCTTGAGCCCGGCGCGCTCAAGGAGATCGCGGGCACGTTGCGTGTGCTTCGGCGTCAACGCGAAAGCGAGCCGCGCGGGGAGCAGCACGTTGTCCAATGCCGATAGGCCGGGAAACAGGTGGAAGTCCTGCATGACGAGCCCTATGGTCTCACCACGCCAACGGTCGCGTTCACTGTGCGAGAGAGCGCCGAGATCCGTAGAGTTCCACGAGATGCGCCCTTTGCTGGCGCGCTCGAGGCCGGTGACCAGATTGACAAAGGTGCTCTTTCCGGAGCCGGAGGCACCGGCAATGGCGACGCGCGTTCCAGCCTCGATCCTGAGGCTCGCGATGCTGAGCACAGGCGCCGCAAGTCCTGGGAAAGACATCTCAACGCCATTGAGGCACAGATCGTGGATGGCCATCAGACGACACTATATTGAGCGTCGCGGATACGTAGCAGGCTGACGAAACCTGTCTCTGGATCGGTCCAGGATCCGGCTTCAAGCTTTCCATGCACCTCTATCGTGGTACTCGGCTGGACGAAGGTCTGCTTTTTGCCGAGATAGACGACGACGATATCGTCCGGCCAATCGGCGTCGGACGAGCAAAACGGGCAGAGCGCCATCGGGATCTTTGTGAGAACGAAGAAATTCGCTTCGGCCTTCAAGGGCGGGGCCATGAATCCGCGCATCGCCACAGCCCGGCCCTCCAGCGCGTTGACCTTCGCCGAGAACTCCAGACCGAGCACGCTCACCTTGCCGTAGAGCTCCTCGAAGGTGAGGCTAGGGGTCGCGGCCCAAGCGCCGGTGGAACCGGCCGCTGCTGCCGTTGCTGCAAGGCCCCCCAGGATCTGGCGACGATTCGGGGCTATGATGGTCTTCATCTTGGACATCGGTGTCACCAATGTTTGCCGGGTACTGCGAAATGCAAACACACCCGGATCCGGGATCCGGGTGTGCTGATACTGATCTTGATGATTACTGCGTCTGCTTCACGCCAAGAGCCATGACATCGGCGAGCAGCCGATAGACGTCGCTCTGTTCCATGTAGCCCTTGAAGCCTTCGGAGCCGGGCCCCGACGACTGCAGCACCACGTCATCAACCGCATGCACGCCGGAGTCTCCGTCGCGCGGAATGTTGCCGGCGACAAAGACGGCGCCGGGCACATCCTTGTAGGCCTCGTTGGCAACATATTCCTTCTTCTCGTTCTGAATAGCCGGAACGAAGGGGCCGTCGAGCTTCGGACGATAGGTCTCGTAGTGATCCGGGCCGTTGTTGGCGTTCAGGAACAGCCGGCGCGACACGTCAACGCTGTCGGGGTAGCCGTCGCCATTGCTGTCGACATAGTTCGGGAAGCCGGCAGAGGCATAGGTGCCGACCTTCTCGCGCATCTCGGGGCCGGCTTTGCTGTCGTCAACCGTGCCGATGATGGAGACGCCGTGGGTGTGGTCACCCGTGACGACGATCAGCGTGTCGGGGTTCTTGGCCGCGAAGTCGCGCGCGAGGCCGATGGCCTTGTCGAACTCGATCGTGTCGATGACAGCGCGGTCCCAGTCGAGCGGATGAGACATCTTGTCGATATTGGCGGCCTCAACCATCAGGAAGAAGCCGTCGGGGTTCTTCGACAGCTGGTTGAGCGCGGCCTGCGTCATCTCGACAAGACCGGGCTGGTTCGGGAACTTGTCGACCGTGCCCTTCTTCAGGAACTCGCGGTCGAGCGTGGAGTCGAGATTGCCGGTGTGGAAGAGACCAAGCACCTTGCCTGTGTTGGTGCCAGCGGCGTTGACGAGCTCGGCCTTGTCGGTCGCGAGCGTATAGCCGGCGTCACGGAAGGATTTCACGAAATCCTTCTCGTCCTTGCGCTTGGAGCCGGGTGTGGACTTCGGCAGGAAATATGCGGAGCCGCCGCCGAGCACGACGTCCGGCTTCACCTCCAACATCATCTCGGTGATCTCGGCCTTGTCGGCGCGTTTGCGGGTATGGGCGACGACTGCGGCCGGCGTCGCGTCCTGCAACTCGGAGTTAGTCACGATGCCGACGGACTTCTTGGTCTGGCGACGCAGCGCCTCGGCCAGCGTTTCGACCTTGGGGTCGTCGAAGCTGTCGGGCGTGCGATCGGCGTAGACGCCGAGGGCGTTCACGGCCGTCTTGTGGCCGGTCATATAGGCGGACATCGTGTTGGCGCTGTCGGTGGCCACGGCCTCGGTGGAGGACGTGCCGATGAAGGCCATACGGTCGAGGTCGTCCATGTTCAGGCGGCCATTCGCCTTGCCCTCGCTCATGCCCTTGGACATGATGCGGGCTGCGGTGCGATGGGCCACGGACAGGCCGTCGCCGATCAGGAAGATCACGTTCTTGGCCTTCGGCTTGTCGGCGGTGCCGTAGACGTCCCAGGTGACGCTCTTCGTCTGGGGACCGGCCGAGACCTCGACCTTGTAGGCGCCGGGCGTGGCGAGCGCCAGGCCGCGCAGGACGAGCGCCGACCCGAGCACCTTGTCCTTGGCGCCCTTTTCCTCGGCCACGAACTGGGCTTCCTTGCCGAAGACCGTCTTATAGTCCTGGCCGTTGACCGTGACCTTGATGTCCTCGGGCTTCACCACACCATCGAACTCAACCTTGAAGTCGAAGGGCGAGGAGGTGAGGATGGTCGCGCGATCCAGCGGATAGACCGTGGCTGCTTCTGCGGCGCCGGCCAGCGCCGTGGTCGCGAGCAGCGCGACAAGAAACTTGTTCATGGGTGCCTCGTAGAGCATCGGATGATCGATGTCCGGCGTATAGCCCCTTCACATGACACTTCTATTGCGGCCCGAAAAGCTTATCCGGCAAGGTATCGATAGCCGCGGAGCCACAAATCGCCTGCCCGCGCCTTGGCTTTTGTGAAGCTGGCCCGGAGGGCGGGTTGACAGCGCTGCCTTCCACCCGAATGCTTCGCTATCCAAAGCAATTCCCGTTGCCGGATTGATCAAGATCAAGCCTGTGAGAAGCTGACGCGCTACGGTTCGTCATCAAAAGAACCTCGTTTTTGCGAATTGTTTTCCTGTGATTGGTAGGTAATGCCGTGGAAAAAGATGGTACCTTGAGAAGCGAGCCCCGCGCGCGCGCCGTTGAGGCGCCGGTGAAGGACATCAGCCAGGTCATGCCTTTTCCGGCGCAGCCCTCCTCGATGCGGGCAAAGACGCAAGCCGTGCCTCCGGCTTCCACCGCCGTCCCCCGCGCGCTCAATCAACCCGATGGAGGTGGGGACGAGGCCTTCAAGGCCTTCGACCGCATGCGCGAGGCGCTGACGGCGCAGATGACCGGGGGCCTGTCGCCGGCGGCGATGGCGCTGGCCCTGTTCGATTGGTCTATCCATCTGGCTCATGCGCCGGGCAAGCAAGCCGAGCTTTTGACGAAGGCTGTCCGGAAGGCCACCCGCTTCGCGGGTTATGTGTCCATTGCGAGCCATGATACCGAGACACCGCCTTGCATCGAGCCTCTGCCCGGCGACAACCGTTTCGCGGGCGAGGCTTGGCAGAAGCCTCCCTTCAACTTCCTGGTCCAGGCCTTCCTGCTCAATCAACAGTGGTGGCACAACGTCACGCGCGACGTGCCCGGCGTCACTCCGCACCATGAGGATGTCGTCTCATTCACGGCGCGGCAGCTCCTCGATGTGGCGTCTCCTTCGAACAATATTTTCACCAATCCGGAGGTCATCGCCAAATCCTGGCAGACTGCGGGCCTGAATTTCGTGGAGGGTTGCAGGAACTGGCTGGACGATGTCAGCCGCCTCGCCACCGGCCGGCCCGCCGCCGGCACAGAGAATTTCGTCGTTGGGCGGGATGTCGCCGTGACGCCGGGCGAAGTTGTCTTCCGCAACCATCTCATCGAGCTCATCCAGTACAAGCCGACGGCAGAGGATGTTTTTGCTGAACCTGTGCTGATCGTGCCTGCCTGGATCATGAAATACTACATTCTTGATCTTTCGCCACATAACTCGCTTATCAGTTATCTGGTGGGGCGTGGTCATACGGTGTTCTGCGTGTCCTGGCGCAACCCGGATGCGGGCGATCGTCATCTGGGGCTTGACGATTATCGCCGTCAGGGTGTGATGGCGGCGCTTGACGCGGTGAATGCCATCGTTCCGAGCGTGAAGATGCACGCGACCGGATATTGCCTTGGCGGCACGCTGCTGTCGATCGCGGCGGCGGCTATGGCGCGCGCGGGCGACGATCGGCTCGCGTCCGTCACGCTTCTCGCGGCGCAGACCGATTTCAGCGAACCGGGGGAACTCGCGCTGTTCATCGACCACAGCCAGATGCATTTCCTGGACAGCATGATGTGGAATCGCGGCTATCTCGCCGCGGACCAGATGGCGGGGGCATTCCAGCTGCTGCGCTCCAATGATCTCATCTGGTCGCGTCTGGTGCATGACTACCTCATGGGCGAGCGCCCCCCTATGATCGACCTGATGGCCTGGAACGCGGATTCCACGCGCATGCCTTACCGCATGCATGCGGAGTATCTGCAGAAGCTCTATCTCGACAATGAGCTTGCGGCTGGACGCTTCATGGTGGATGGCCGGCCGGCGGCCCTTCAGAATATCCGCGCACCGATCTTCGCGGTGGGGACAGAGCGGGACCATGTCGCCCCTTGGCGCTCCGTCTATAAGATCCACTATCTCACAGATACCGATGTGACATTCGTTTTGACCAGTGGTGGTCACAACGCCGGTATCGTGAGCGAGCCTGGCCGTCCGCGCCGCCGTTTTCGCGCGGGGGAGAAGAAGGCGACGGATGTCTGCCTGAGCGCCGACGAATGGGCCGAGGCGGCTTCGCCCCAGGAAGGGTCGTGGTGGCTGGCCTGGGGAGATTGGCTAGCGCGGCATTCCACATCGACGCGTGTCGCTCCACCATCCATGGGCGCTGAGAACAAGGGTTACAGGCCCCTCGCCGCCGCGCCCGGCTCCTATGTCCAACAGAGGTGATGCTGACGTGGACGACACCATGCTCAAGAACCGAACGTTCGATGAACTCACGGTGGGTGAGAGCGCCTCGCTGACGCGCGTCGTCGGCCGCGATGACATCGATCTGTTCGCCACCGTGTCAGGTGATGTCAATCCGGCCCATCTCGACACCGCTTTCGCGGCGTCGGATCGGTTCGGTCATATCGTCGTACACGGCATGTGGACGGGAGCCCTGGTCTCGGCCTTGCTCGGTACCAAATTGCCGGGTCCGGGAACGATTTATCTCGGACAGGACCTCAAGTTCTGTCATCCCGTGGTTCCGGGCGACGCCATCACCGTCACGGCCACGGTGCAGGAAAAACACGCAGATAAACACATCGTACGCCTCGACACCCGCTGCACGAACCAGAAGGGCGAAGAGGTGCTGACAGGCACGGCGACCGTGATCGCGCCGCAGGTCTCGGTCAGCTGGCCGCGAACAAAGCTGCCGGACGTCACGTTGCGCCGCCATGATCGCTATGAGGCCTTCGTGCAGGCGGCACGCGATCTGCCGCCGTTGCGGACCGCGATCGTGCATCCCTGCTCGGCGGAAGCGCTCAATGCCGCCATTGAGGCTCGTGATGAGGGCCTGCTCGATCCGATCCTGGTCGGGCCTGAGGGCAAGATCCGTGCTGTCGCGGCGGCGGCCAACATATCGCTCGCTGAACTGGCTATAGAGCCGGTTGCGCATAGCCACGCGGCGGCCGCCCGGGCTGTAGAACTCGCGGTTGCCGGCAAGGTGGCCGCCTTGATGAAGGGCAGCCTGCATACGGACGAACTGCTCGGCGCCGTTGTCCACCCAAACTCCGGCTTACGGACGGAGCGGCGTATCAGCCATGTCTATGCCATGGACGTGCCAGCCTATGGAAAGCCGCTGATCGTCACCGATGCGGCGATCAATATCCAGCCGACGCTCGAGCACAAGCGTGACATCTGCCAGAACGCGGTGGACCTTCTGCGAACCCTTGGCATCGCCGAACCGAAGGTCGCGGTGCTCGCGGCCGTTGAAACCGTCAACGCGGCCATGCCCTCGACGCTCGACGCTGCTGCCCTCACGGTCATGGCGGCGCGTGGTCAGATCGTTGGCGCTTGCGTGGATGGTCCACTCGCCTTCGACAACGCGATCAATCCGGAAGCGGCCCGAACGAAGGGGATCGTCTCGCCGGTGGCGGGGCAGGCGGATATCCTCCTGGTACCGGATCTCGAGGCCGGCAATATGCTCGCCAAGCAACTCATCTATTTCGGAGGCGCGGACGCTGCGGGCCTCGTGCTCGGGGCGCGTGTGCCGATCATTCTGACAAGCCGTTCAGATTCACTCAAGGTACGCATCGCTTCCGCCGCGCTGGCGAAGCTCGTTTCCGCAGGCCGTGCCATCGTGAAAGAGGGGCCGCGATGAGTGATCCGCTATTGCTCACGTTCAATGCCGGTTCGTCGACGGTCAAGATCGGGCTGTTCAGACGCATCGACGGACGCTGCCTGCGGATCGGCAAGGGGACCATCGATTTTCGGCGAAGGCCTCTCACGTTTCATCTCACCGAAGGGCCGGCGGTCGCGGATGTGACACTCGCGGCAGCGCCCGAGGGGCCGCTTGAGGACGTGCTGGCTGAAACCTTCCGGGGGCTCGCGCAGCACTTCGACATGGGTGCGGTGACCGCTGTCGCCCATCGCGTCGTGCATGGCGGCGACACCTTTTCGCGTGCGGTGCTAATCGATGATACGGCACTGGACGGGATCGCGGCCTTGACGCCCCTTGCGCCGCTGCACCAGCCACAATGTGTGCGGTTGATCCGCGCCATCCGCCAACTGCATCCGGCGCTGCCGCAGACGGCTTCATTCGATACGGCCTTTCACGGCAGCCAGAGCGACGTGGTGCGCCGCTTCGCCCTGCCGCGGATGCTGCACGATGCGGGCGTCAAGCGCTACGGATTCCATGGGCTATCCTACGCTTTCATCGCGCGGGAACTTGCGCGGGTCGCGCCTGCGGCTGCCAAGGGCAAGGTCGTCGCGGCTCATCTCGGCAGCGGTGCGAGCCTCTGTGCGCTCGACGGCGGCGTCAGTCGCGATACGAGCATGGGCTTCTCCACCCTCGACGGCATCCCGATGGCGACCCGTTGCGGGGCGCTCGATCCGGGCGTGATCCTGTATCTCCTCGAGGATGGGTCGCGGAGCCTCGCTGCGGTGAATGACATCCTCTACAAGCAATCCGGGTTGCTTGGCATGTCCGGGATCAGCGCGGATAGCCGGGAATTGCTGGCGAGCGACAGGCCGGAGGCTCGGGAGGCGCTGGAGGTTTTCGCGTTCCGGATCGCGGGAGAGATCGCGCGCCTTGCGGCCACGCTCGGCGGTCTTGACGCAGTAGTCTTCACCGCTGGCGTTGGTGAGAACCAGCCATGGGTGCGTGCGGCAGTCGCCGCGCGTCTTGAATGGCTCGGCCTGGCGCTCGACGGGGAAGCGAATGCGGCGAACGCCGTACGCGTGAGCGCCGCCATGAGCCGCGTGGCGGCCTTCGTGATCCCCACGGATGAGGAGCAGGTTATTGCTGACGAAGCGGAGAGCGTCCTGGCCGCGACCACTCGAGCCTAGCGCCAGGAGCAGGCGCCGACCCTGAGTGAAACGATCAGCGACTGCCCGCTTGTGGCTTGGGTTCGGCGGGAGGATATTCATCCGGCCGGGCAAGCCGGCCTTCCTCCGCCTTGAAGAAGAACTGGCTTGCGACGAGCCAGCCCTTGAGTGGCCGCAGCGGGAGTATACAGAAGAGGAGCAATACCGGCAGGGTTGTGAACAGATGCACCCACCACGGCGCCTCGTAGGCCGTCTCGATCCATAGCCCGAACATGACGGCAGGGATGCAGACGAACATCATGACGAAAAAGGCCGGGCCATCGGCGGGATCGGCGAACTTATAGTCGAGCCCGCACACCTCGCATTCCCGCGCCAGCGTCAGGAACCCGTTGAACAGATGGCCTTGTCCGCAGCGCGGACAGCGTCCGCGCAATCCCGTGCTCACGGGCGGCAGCGGCGGCCACTGCTCATTCTTCTCCATCACGTTGCTGGACATCGCAGGTTCCTCGATACGGGGAGGCCGACTCTTCACGCTAGTCTGTATGCGCAATGTATGCATACATAGTTCAAGGTTCAAGGGCTGAAGCGCGCTGTTGTCGCCGTCACAGGTGATCCCGGAAAGCCAAAATCCAGTGATACTATAGCTGTGAAGCACGACGCGCGTCCATACATTTAGAAAATTGTATGGATAAAAGCCCATCGGCTCTATGAGGCCGATCGTCGCGCGCACGCGTGGGCTCGATGACGAACCAGGCGCCGGTCGCGCCGAGCTGGCTGCGCGCCCGAGGCTCCAAAGTCAGGACTTTGTGAGTCACGTGTGATGCTTCATCGTGGCGGATGAGGAGGTGTAATCCTGACCGTCTCGGGATCCCTCCAGCTTCTTGTCCGTCACTGACGAGGCTGTCGCCATGAATCCTCCTGTCATGAATCCTCCTGTCATGAATCCTCCTGTCATGAATCCAGTCATTCAACTGCTTGGTCGCCGTTTACGTCTTGGCCTCATCGGCGGGGGAGGCTCCTCGCTGATCGGGCCGGTGCATCGTATCGCTGCCCGGTTCGACGATGGATTTGAATTGGTCGCCGGCGTCCTGTCTTCCCAGTCCGACCGAGCGGTCGGGCAGGCGGAAGCGCTCGGCCTGCCGCGGGGCTACAGCGATGTGGCGACCATGCTTGCGGTGGAGGCAGGGCTGCCGGATGGCATCGACGCTGTTGCGATCATGACGCCTAACGATAGTCACGCGGAGTTCGTGGGACTGGCGCTGGATGCCGGCCTTGATGTGATCTGCGACAAGCCCCTGACCAATGATCTGGCCTCGGCGCGGGCGCTTCTCACGAAGGCGCGCGAACGCGGCCTGATCGTCTGCCTCACGCATAACTATTCGGGCTACCCGATGCTGCGGGAAGCGAAAAGCGCGGTTGCGGCCGGGGAGCTCGGTCCCCTGCGCCTCGTGCAGGCCAACTACGTACAGGGGTCGCTCGGCTCGCATGTTGAAGCCAATCCTGGCGCCATGACGGATCGCCTGCGCTGGCGTCTTGACCCGGCGCGCGGCGGGTTGAGCCATGTGCTCGGCGATATCGGCACCCACGCCCATCAGATGCTGACGTTCGTGACCGGGCGAAGGGTCGAGGCCGTGCTGGCGGATGTCGGTGCGGTCATTCCGGGCCGCAAGGCCCACGACACGGCGTCGGTGATCCTGCGGCTGGAGGGCGGCGCGCGCGGCGTGATGTTCGTGACCAAGGCGGCCACCGGTGCTGAGAACGCCCTGACCCTGGAAGCCTATGGGGAGGAGGGGGGACTTGCCTGGGCACAGGCCAGCGCCAACGAGCTGCGCGTCATGCGCAATGCGCGGCCCGCGGAAGTGCGAACGCGTGGCCTGCCAACGCTGCATCCCTACAGCCGCCAGGCCGCACGCCTGCCGCCAGGACATCCCGAAGCGTTTTTTGAAGCCTTCGCCAATATCTACCGCGATTTCGCATCGCTCGTCGCGGCTCGTCGCGCGGGTCGTGAGCCGGACAGTTTCGCCCGGATGGCGCCGACGGCGGCGGACGGCGCCGAAGGGCTCGCTTTCATCGAGGCCTGCCTTGTCTCGACTGCGAGCGGGACCTGGGCGCCGGTTCCGCGCGTCTGACCCATTGGGGTGACAAAGCAGCGGATCGCCAAGAGACGACACAGCAATGGGAGGACGTCGTGACAAAGCCGCTAGTGCTTCTTGATCCTTTTCCGCGCCAGCGAGAACGTATCTTCAATCCAGCACAATGGGAGCGGCTCTCGGCAATGGCCGAGATCATCGAGGACAAGCATGCGCCCATAGCCGACAGCCTGATCGAGGCTATGCTTCCCGAGGCCGTCGCCATCATCGGGCAGACAGCGCTGCCAACGGATCGCGTGGAGCGCGCCGGAAAACTTCGGGCCGTCCTGAACGTTGAAGGCAATTTCTACCAGAACATCGACTATCACGCCTGTCTGACGCGCGGCATCTCGGTGCTCTCCATCGCGCCGGCTTTTGCCGTGCCGGTGGCAGAAATGGTGCTGGCGCTGGCGCTTGATCTCGCGCGCGGCGTCACGGCGGCTGACAGTGCGGTGCGCGCCGGTACGGAACGCTACGGCCTTTCTGGCAATCCGGATGCCTTGCTCATCAGCGAGGCGCGGGTGGGGCTGATCGGATATGGCAACATCGGGCGGGCGCTGCGCCGTCTGTTGAGCGGCTTCGCGGCCGACATCCAGGTCTATGATCCCTGGCTGCCGGATAGTGTTTTGCGCGCCGAGCAGATGCGCCCCACGGATCTCGATACGGTGCTGTCCACCTCACAGTTCCTTTTCATTCTGGCTGGCGTCACGTCGGACAATCAAGGCTTCCTGGGCCGAGAGGCACTCGCGCGCATCGCGCGCGACAGCGTGGTTGTGCTTGGCAGCCGCGCGGGCGTGGTCGATTTTGAAGCCTTTGTGGAACTTGCCAATGCGGGGCGCTTTCGTGCTGCAACGGATGTGTTTCCGGCCGAGCCGATCGCCGGCGATGACCCCGTGCGTCAGAGCAGGCTGTTGCTGTCGCCCCATCGCGCGGGTGGCATTCCCGCCGCAATGGAGACGATCGGCGAGATGGTAATCGACGATCTCGGCCTCATCCTGCGCGGATTGCCGTCACAGCGCATGCAGCCGGCTCGCTGGGAGACTGTCTTCAAAATGCGCAGCCCGCCGGCACGCGGTGGCCATGCGCCGGATGAGAACGACTGAGGCCACGCATTGTGGGCACAGCGGCCAAAGTTGGAAGCAGGATGTGTCGGAGCGGCTGGCAAGCTGGCCGATACGTCCTGACGCCTGCGACGGGGCCTGCCCACGGCATGGCTATCATAATCGGCATTGCCGCTCTCTTGTCGTGATAGAGATTCGGCTTGGGAGGCATGAACGGCGAGCAACACATTGCGCTTATCGCAAAGATTAGAGAAATAATAATTTATGATGCGTGAATATTTCGATGTATTTTGCATGTGTCGCGACTTGCGGAAAATCGAATCGTCCCTTATGAGTGTGGCCGGTCAAGCGGGGCAAGCATTGGTGAGTGAAGCCAGTGTGACGCCAAACTGAAGCCTCCGGTACGACTCGGGTAGACGTGTGTATCGCTTTCGATTTATTCTTGATCAGCAATTTCTGGAAATATTTAAGTTTAGAAATTTTTGAAATCTAGACTGGAGTGGATTGGAATATTTCGAGAGAGCACGGAAATACAGATTCACGCCGGTGCAATTTTTGAAATAGGGACTTGGCGGCAATCCAGCACGCGGGACAGTGTTTTTGGGGCGAGCCGCTAGTCGGGATCGAGGGTCGATATGAGCGTTATTCGTGAGCGCGATGTGGCGGCGGTCGTTGGGCGGGTCGACCGGCTGATCGTTGAGGAGTTGTTGCGAACGGGAGCAACCAGTCTCGAGCTTAAATGTGCCTATGCCTTCGTCAAAGGGCCCGCCAATGCGAGCGCGCGGGCTTATGACGTGCTGTCACGGCGGATGCAACGGCTGGTCGATCTCCTGACGGTTGGGTTGTTTGACGCCGCGGATGCCTCGTCGTCCGTCGCGTCGCGTGAGGAAAGGGCCGGGTATCGTGCTGCGTAACACATCTTCGGAGGACATAAGCTTCTATGAAGTCGAGCTGCGCCAGGCGGTCATGACAGCGTTCTGCAACGTGCTGCACGGCAGCCGTCTGCCTCCGATGACTGTCCTGAGCATGGCGGCTGAAGCACTGGGCTCAGTCTACAAGGAAATCTACGATGCTCATCGTGGCGACAATGCGTGTCCTTGCGGTTGGCAACCAGATCCGCGAGTGGATATCGCGATGCTGCAGACGGCTTTGGCGATGACAGCCCGGATTTTACCAGAACCGGATCTCCGCCGGATGGCGACGGTCGGTCGCGCCTGAGCGCCGCGCGGCTCCGACGGGATGACGTCGCCTTCGTCTTGCCCTAGGCTGCGTTCCAATCGTCGATCCGGCGCATGGGATGGCGGATCGGAACCTGGACATAGATGGTCACGGGCTGTCGAGGCCCATCATCATTTTCAAGGCGCTTGACTGAACGCGGCAGGCTTATGCTTGCGCCAGACGTGCGACGACCTTGTCGACCAATACTTCAGGCGGTTCGGTGCCATCGAGGGTCAGCACGCTCTCATCCGTGTCAGGCAATTCGAGAGCGGCGAACTGGCTGTCGAGCAGCGATGGCGGCATATAGTGGTCCGTCCGGCGCTTCATCCGTTCCGCGATCATGTCGCGGTCACCGACCTGGTGGACGAAGAGAATGCCGGGGCAGCCTTCACGCAGGCGATCCCGATAACGCCGCTTGAGCGCCGAGCAGGCGAGCGCGACCGAGCGGCCTTCCGCGATCGAGTCATGCAGGAGTTCCGCGAGCCGGTCGAGCCAGGGCGCGCGGTCGTCATCGTTCAGCGGGATGCCGGCCGACATCTTGGCGACATTGGCCGGCGGATGGAAATCGTCGGCGTCGTAGAACGCAAGCCCGAAGCGCTCGGCGAGGGCAAGGCCGAGGGTTGTCTTGCCGCTGCCGGCGACACCCATCAGCACGATGGCGATAGGGGGATCAGAGCGTCGCAAGGACGCCTCCATCGACGTAAAGGATCTGGCCATTCACGAAATTCGATGCGTTGGAGGCGAGGAAAATGGCCGCGCCCTGCAATTCCTCGACCTTGCCCCAGCGGCCGGCCGGTGTGCGCGTCTTCAGCCAGGCGTCAAAATCGGGATTGGCGACGAGGGCGGCGTTGAGCGGTGTGTCAAAATAGCCTGGGCCGATCGCGTTGATCTGCAGGCCATGACGTGCCCAATCCGTGCACATGCCACGCGTCAGGTTCTTCACGGCCCCCTTGGACGCGGTATAGGGCGCGATGGAATAGCGGGCGGCCTCGCTTTGCAGGCTGGCGATATTGATGATCTTGCCGCGCTTGCGCGGGATCATATGCCGGGCCACCGCCTGGCTGACGTAGAAGACGCTGTCGAGATTGGCGCGCATAAGTTCATGCCAGGTCTCGACGGGGTAGTCCTCAAGTGGTGTGCGCCGCTGGATCCCGGCATTGTTGACGAGGATGTCGAGCGGGCCGACGTCACGCTCGACGGCCTCGATGCCGGCGACCACCGCTTTCTGGTCTGTGACATCGAAGAGCGCGGTCGCGACGGTCAGGCCTTCGCCGCGGAGGCGCTCCGCGGCGGCCTCGAGGCGGGTGGCGTCACGGCCGTTGATGACGATATGCGCGCCGGCGCCTCCAAGTCCCTGCGCCAGGGCATAGCCGATGCCCTGGCCGGCGCCGGTGATGAGCGCGATTCGCCCTGACAGATCAAACAGTTGAAGACTCATGCCGTTGCAGCCCCGTGACGTTCCACCATTGGCGATCCGCAGTACTGAGCGGTCTTGATCATCGCGCATTGCATCGCCCCGGTAGGGGGCGACGCCATGGACCCGTGTCTGCTGTCAGACCGGTGGCCATTCGTGATGGAATACCCCATCCCGGTCGAGCCGGCGGAAGGTGTGGGCGCCAAACAGATCGCGCTGCGCCTGGATCAAGTTGGCAGTGCCCCGCGGCCGCCGCAGGTCGTCGAAATAGGCGAGCGCGGCGGAGAGAGCGGGCACCGGGATGCCGGCGAGCGCGGCTTCAGCCACGACGCGGCGCAACGCGCCCTGGCCCGCCTTAACACGCTGCACGAATTCAGGAACCTGCAGCAGGTTTTCCGGTGCCTCGCTGGCATCGAAGGCGCGCGTGATATCGTCGAGGAAGCGCGAGCGGATGATGCAGCCGGCGCGCCAGATCTCGGCGATCTTGCCGAGTGGCAGATCCCACCCGAAGGTCTTGGAGGCCTCCTGCATGATGACGAAGCCTTGCGCATAGGCAATGATCTTGGCCGTTTCCAAGGCCTTTTCGAGCGCGTCGAGGTCAACGCCGGACAGCTTGTCAGCCGGGCCGAGGTCGTAGATCGCGCCGGTTCGGGCGCGTTCGGCGCGATGGGCGGAGATGATGCGCGCAGAGACCGCGGCTTCGAGCGTCGTGGCGCTGACGGCGAGCTTCTGCGCTTCGATTACCGCCCAGCGGCCGGTGCCCTTCTGGCCGGCTTCGTCGACGATGACATCGACCATCGGCTTGTCCGTGTCGGGATCGATTTCGGCAAGCGTGACGCCGGAGATTTCGATAAGATAGGAGGAGAGGCCGCCCTCGTTCCACCGCGTGAAGACCTTTGCCGCCTCGGCTGCCTGAAGGCCCAGGCCGTCGCGCATGATGCCGTAGACCTCGGCGATCATCTCCATATCGGCATATTCGATACCGTTGTGGATGGTCTTGACGAAATGGCCGGCGCCATCCGTGCCCATATGGGCCACGCAGGGCACGCCCTGATATTTGGCGGCGATGCGCTCCAGGATAGGGCCGATGATGGCATAAACGTCGGCATCACCGCCGGCCATGATCGACGGTCCATGGCGGGCGCCGAGTTCGCCGCCCGAGACGCCCATGCCGACGAAGCGGATGGGGCTATCCTTCAGCGCGGCGGCGCGGCGGCGCGTGTCGTTGAAATCGGCGTTGCCAGCGTCGATGACAATGTCGCCTTTGTCGAGGAGGGGCTCGAGCGCGGCGATCTGCTCGTCGACGGCAGAGCCCGCCTGCACCATCAGGATGACGATCCGAGGGGTCGCGAGCGCGGCGACAAAACCTTTGAGACTATCGGTCGGAACCAGGGACTTGGCGAGCGCCGGGTTGGCGTCCACGAGTTCCTGCGCCTTGATCGTGGTGCGGTTGAAGAGCGCGACGGTCTGCCCGCCCTGATCCGCCAGGTTGAGGGCGAGATTGGCGCCCATGGTCCCGAGACCGAGAACGCCTACTGTTGCCTTTGTCGTCATATCTCGTTCCTGTTTCGCGCGAAGGCGGGGTTTGTGCCCTGAATACAGCAGGGCCGTCTCGCGATACACCGTTCCTGCCGATAGGGCAGGGGCCGAGGTTGAGAGCCGTCGTCTATGTGAAAGCCAACTGAACCTTGACGGCGCGCGAGCGGTCAAGCGCCAGGTTGAAGGCCTCATTCGCCTCCCGGAAGGGGATCGTGGCGGTAAGCAGCGGTTTTACGTCGATCAGCCCACGATTCATCAGCTCAACCGCCAGATTGAACTCGGAATCGAAACGGAACGTCCCACGTAGCTGCAGCTCCTTGGCCACGATGACATTGATGGGAAGTGTCATATCACCACCAAGCCCAAGCTGGACGATGACGGCGCCGGGACGCAGCGCGGTCAAGGCACCGACCAGGGCCGACTGGTGTCCGGAGGCTTCGAACAGCACGTCGAAGCTGCCCTTATCGGCGCCGTAGGCCTCCAGAGCGTCGGGCTCGGCTGCGATATTGATGGCGCGCGAGGCGCCGACCTGGCGCGCGATCGTCAGCGGGAAATCGCTGACATCCGTCACGACGATTTCGGCCGCGCCCGCATAGCGCGCCACGATCACCGTCAACATGCCGATCGGCCCGCAGCCGGTGACGAGGACGCGCTTGCCCATCAGCGGCCCGGCTTGGCGGGCCCCATGCAAGCAGACCGACAGGGGCTCCCCCATCGCGGCCTCACCCATGGTTACGGTGTCAGCGATCGGCACGGCTTGCTCTGCCTTCACCGTCAGGCTCTGCCGAAAACCGCCCTGGGCATGGGGGAAACGCATGGCGCTGCCGAGAAAATGCATGTCGAGGCACTGCCGCTGGGCGCCTTCGCGGCAATATTTGCAGACGCCGCAGGGGCGGCTGGGGTTGACGGCGACGCGCGTGCCGACAGCGAGATGGCTGACGCCGGCGCCGAGCTCCACCACCGTTCCGGCAATCTCATGACCGAGAACCATCGGCTCCTTGATCCGGATCGTGCCGAAGCCGCCATGGCTGAAATAGTGCATGTCGGATCCGCAGATGCCGCCCGCCTCGATACCGATGCGCACTTCGCCGGCGGCCGGCGCGACCGCCGCGACCGCCTCGACGCGCAGATCCTTCGGTGCATGAACGACAACGCCCAGTGGTGAAGACGACATGTGTTTCCTCGAACAAATCTCGTGGGCGAACAATGCCCGCCTATTGCTGCGTACGATTCTATATCGGCTCCTGCCCTGTCCGTCATGATCTCCATCATGCGTGGCATTGCCGTTGTTCTACGCCCCGTTTCGTGGCAACTCCAAGGATACAACAACCTCATCCATCACTTTTTTGCACAGATGGAAACGCGATGCCGCCATCGGCGCGGGCAATGGAGCTTGCCGTTCGCCGTCGCGGCGGTTATCCACGGCAAAAAGGGCACTGGCACTGCGGTGGGTTTTTCCTTGGTCGAAAGCTCGATCCCGATCCATTCGCCGGCATACGGCGTGACTGCGCGGTGAACAGACGCGAGGCACCGCCGGATCAAGCTCCCGGCGCATCGGATCAAAGCACGGTGCCCGTGACATTCGTCGCCCGCGTCCAGAAGCACTTCTTTTACGGCTGGATCATCGTGGCCGCAGGTTTCTGCGCCCAGATGATCACCAGCATCTCCATGCAGGGGCTCGCCATCTATGCCCAGCCGTTGCGTCACGAGTTCGGCTGGACGGCGGCGCAGATGTCGTTCGGCCGCTCGATCCAGACGGTCGATACGCTTCTGGGCCCCCTGGGAGGTGCTCTCGTCGACCGCTTTGGTGCCAAGCGACTGATGGTGGCGGGCACGGTCCTCTATTGCGCTGCCTTTGCCCTTTTCGGCACCATGGATTCGCTGGTCGGCTTCTACGTCGCCTGCCTGAGCATGGGGCTCGCCAATAGTCTGATCGGACTGCTCACGGTCAGCCAGCTCGTCAACAGCTGGTTTTCTGCCCGCCGCTCCACCGCCATGGGGCTCGCCGTGGCGGGGTTCGCGGTGGCGGGCTTCGTCGCGCTTCCATTGATCGTCTTGGCTGAAAGCCATGTCGGCTGGCGCCTCACCGCCATCGGCACCGGCTTTGCGATCGTCGGTTTTGGCCTGCCAGTCATGCTTCTTGTCCGCAGCCACCCGGAGGCGCTTGGTCTCAGTCCTGACGGGCAGCCTGTTCCGGCGACGGGGCCTCATCCTTCGAAGCCTTCTGGATCGCAGGGCCTTTCATTGCGCCAGGCGCTCGCGACACATTCATTCTGGTTTGTCACGGCCGCCATGGCGTTCTCGAATTTCCATCAGGCGGCGCTGCTGGTGCATCTCTTTCCCTATCTCGAAGGGGTGTCGGGCCGCGCTGTCGCGACCCTCTTTCTCGCCGAGGTGAATGTCTTCAACCTCGCCGGCCGCATCTTTGGCGGCATGCTAGGCGATCTCGCGCCCAAGCGTGTCCTTCTCGGCACCAATGTGGTCGCGGCGGCCGTTGCGCTTATGATTCTGGCGGCTTCGCCCAGCGTGATCGCCATCGCGATCTTCGCCGCGATCTTCGGCTTCGCCTGGGGTACCCGCACGGCCGTATCGAGTGCCCTGATCGGCGAATATTTCGGCCGCCGTTCCTACGGCAAGATCGCCGGCATCGTGCAGACCTTCGCGGCGATCGTCACGATCATCAGCCCGGTCGCCGTCGGGCTCATGCTCGATGCCTCGGTAGCCTATGGACAGGTCTTCATCGCGCTCGCCGTTTTGACCGCCCTGTCCGGTCTGTTCTTCTTCCTCGCCCACAAGCCACAGCCAAGGGGAGCGACGTCATGACGGCGCGTGCCATCCTGCGTTACCCCGATCCGCGGCTGCGCGACATCGCGCAAGCGGTCGTCGTCTTCGATGGCGCGCTGCGTGAACTGGCGGAGGATGTCGCCGATACGCTCGAAGCGGCCGCCGGCCTCGGCCTCACCGCACCCCATATCGGGCTTCTCCAACGGGTCGTGGCGATCAGGATGCCGGGGGACCGGGCCGCCCGCATCTATGTCAATCCGGAGATCACGGAGATCTCCGATAAGCTCATGCGCCACGAGGAAGGCAGCCTTTCCATGCCGGGCGTCACCGCCGAGGTGGAGCGACCGCGCGCGGTGGTGTGTCGATATCAAGACCTCGAAGGCAGTGAACGGATCGAGAGGGCAGAGGACCTCCTCGCGATCTGCCTGCAGCATGAGATCGACCAGCTCAATGGCGTCTTCTGGCTTCAGCGGCTGTCGCGCCTGAAGCGCGACCGGCTGATCAAGCAGTACGACAAACTGCAAAAGCGTGGCTGAGCGCAGCTTCGTGATTGTCATCGTGAACGAACCCGACGACATGGACGCGAGTTAATCTTGCAGGCCACTGTCGCGCCACAAATCGGGAACGATGCTGCAGGGCTGTCATCCGCGAGGGGCTCATGTCCTCGTTTCGACGTCCTGGTTCGTCGCGAACCGTCATTGTCCTTGCAACGCTCGGCTCCGTGGCGATCGGGACGGCTGTAGCGTTTCTCACGTTGCCCGCGCGCTCGCAAAGCGACGTCCCTACGCCTCCGCTGCAGGCGGCGGTCCCCGTGACGGCGACACGCGTGATAAGGCGCGATGTGCCTTTGACCCTGACGGGCCTGGGCACAGTCCAGGCGTCCCAGACGGTCAATGTCCGTACACGGGTCGATGGCACGCTCCAGGATGTGACTTTCAGGGAGGGGCAGCATGTGAAGGCGGGGGATGTTCTCGCCCGGCTTGACCCGCGCCTGGCGGAAGCTGCCCTCGCGCAGGCTCGCGCCAGCAAGGCGAAGGATACGGCCCAGTTGCGTAGCGCCCAGGCGGACCTATCCCGCTCACTCGCGCTCGCCAGCAAGGATTTCGCCAGCAAGCAGCAGCTCGACCAGCAACAGGCCACGGTCGATCAGTTGAAAGCGACGATTGATGCGGACCAAGCTGCGATCGACAGCGCGGCGACCAATCTTGACTATATGACGATAACCGCGCCCACGAGCGGGCGGATGGGGATCCGACAGGCGGATGCCGGAAACGTCGTCCATCCATCCGATGTCCTGCCGATGGGGATCCTTGCGACCTTGAAGCCGGTCGCGGTGCTGTTCACGCTGCCGGAGAAGAACCTCGATGCGATGCAGGCGGCCATGCGTTCGGGGCCTGTGCCGATCACGGCGATCGATGAGTCGGGTGCCGTTCTTGGAACAGGCCGGGTCACCGTGATCGATAACCGAATCGATCCCACGACCGCCACGCTGCGCCTTAAGGCGGAGTTTCCCAACGACGACGAGCGCCTGTGGCCGGGCGCGTTCGTCCATGTCACGGTGACCGTATCCACCCTGAAGAACGCCCTGACCGTGCCGGACGCGGCCGTCCAGCGCGGCCCGGACGGGCTCTATGCCTGGGTGGTCGACGGGGATGGCATAGCCCAGATGCGGCCGATCCAAACCGGCGCGACAGAGGGGGATCTGACGGTCGTGACCTCTGGGCTCGGCGACGGGAATCAGGTCGTGACCGCAGGGCAGTATCGCCTGCGACCGCGCGTTCATGTGGCGGTGAGCCCGCCGGGCGGAAACACGGTTGCCTCTCGCAAGGGCTCTTCCGCACAAAACCCTGTGACAGAGACAATCGGGTCAGTCAGCCAGGACGCGTCCCAAGGCCGAGGTTCGCTGCAAAACCAAGGTGTCTCGCAAGGTCAAGATACCCGCTGAGGCCTGCCCGCCCAAGGCAGCCGCTCCGGGTTGGGAGAGATCCATGAATATCTCCGCCCCCTTCATCACACGCCCGGTCATGACGACGCTGCTGATGGCGGCTGTCCTCATGTTGGGGGTTGTCGCCTATCCGCTCCTGCCCGTGGCGCCGCTCCCGCAGATCGATTTTCCGACGATCCAAATATCGGCCCGCCTGCCGGGCGCGAGCCCCGACGTCATGGCATCCTCGGTCGCCGCGCCGCTGGAGCGCCAGTTCGGTCAGATCGCCGGCATCACCCAGATGACCTCGACGAGCACGCTCGGCTCCACCTCGATCACCATTCAGTTCGCGCTCGATCGCAACATCGATGCGGCCGCGCAGGACGTGCAGGCCGCGATCACGGCCGCCCAGCGGCAATTGCCGGATGATCTCACGTCCCCGCCGAGCTACCGCAAGGTCAACCCCGCGGATAGCCCCATCATGATCCTGGCGGCGCATTCCGATACGCTGCCGCTGACCGATGTCGACGATGCCGCCGACAATGTGTTGGCGCAGCGGCTGTCACAGGTGGAGGGCGTGTCGCAAGTTGTCATCGGGGGCGAGCAGAAGCCGGCCATCCGCGTCCAGGTCGACCCCGCCAAGCTCGCCGGCACCGGCCTCACCTTGGAGGATGTGCACGCCACGCTCGCCAACGCCACGGCTGAGGCGCCGAAGGGCGTGGTGAACGGCGCGGTGCGCAGTTTCACGATCGCCGCCAACGACCAGATCACCAAGCCGGAAGACTATGACGACGTCATTCTGGCCTATCGCGAGGGCGCGCCCATTCGTGTCCGGGACGTTGGCCATGCGGTGGTCGGCCCAGAGAACACCGATGTCGCCGCCTGGCAGAACGACCGCCGCGCTGTCGTGCTGCTGGTGTTCAAGCAACCCGGCGCCAATGTTATCGCGACGATCGATGCCATCAAGGCAACGCTGCCCCTCCTCGACAACGTGCTGCCGGCGGGCATCAAGGTCGATACGGTCGTCGATCGCTCGGTGACGATCCGCGCTTCTGTCGCCGACGTCCAGTTCACCCTTGTGCTGACGATCGCGCTGGTCGTGCTAGTCATCCTGCTGTTCCTGCGCAATCTGCGCGCGACCGCCATCCCGGCCGTGGTCGTGCCCTTGTCTTTCGCGGGCAGCGCGGCCGTGATGTACGCGCTCGGCTTCAGCATCGACAATCTGTCGCTGATGGCACTGACCATCGCTGTCGGCTTCGTCGTCGACGATGCGATCGTCGTGGTCGAGAACATCGTGCGGCACATGGAGGACGGACAGGACGCCTTCACCGCCGCGATGAGCGGAGCGCGGGAAATCGGCTTCACGGTGCTGTCCATCAGCTTGTCGTTGGTCGCGGTGTTCATTCCGCTGCTCCTGATGGGGGGTATCGTCGGGCGGCTGTTCCGCGAATTCGCGTTGACCGTGACAGCTGCGATCGCCGTGTCGGTGTTCATCTCACTGACCCTGACACCGATGCTCTGCTCGCGTTTTCTCAAGCCGCCGAGCCATACGCACGGTCGGCTCTACCGGCTGATCGAAGGCGGCTTCGACGCTATCCTGGGGTTCTACATCAGCACGCTCGATATCGCTTTGCGGTATCGGCGGGTGACGCTCACCATCTTTTTTCTGACCCTCGGGCTTACCGGCTGGCTGTTCGTCGCCATACCGAAGGGTTTCTTCCCCACTCAGGATACTGGCCTCATCATGGGATTGTCGGAGGCGGCTCAGGATGTCTCGCCTGAGGAGATGAAGCGCCTGCAGCAGGAACTCGGCGCCGTGATCGCGCAGGATCCGGCGGTCGCCGCCTTCGGCTCCGTGCTTGGCGCGGGCGGCGCCAATACCACCAACAACGGGCGCTTCTTCATTGCATTGAAGCCGCGTGACGAGCGGGACGCATCCGCCGCGCAGGTCATCAACCGGCTGCGGCCGAAGCTTGGAGACGT
This sequence comes from Chelatococcus sp. HY11, assembly GCF_018398335.1. NCBI lineage: Bacteria > Pseudomonadati > Pseudomonadota > Alphaproteobacteria > Hyphomicrobiales > Chelatococcaceae > Chelatococcus > Chelatococcus sp. HY11. The sequence continues at coordinate 387,527 of NZ_JAHBRX010000002.1, read as the reverse complement.
CGCCGGCGCGGCGGTGTTTCTCCAGCCGGCGCAAGATATCACCGTCGGAGGCCGAGTCTCGCGCGCGCTCTACCAGTACACGCTGACCGACGTCGATCTCGCCGAGCTCGATACCTGGGCACCGAAGCTTCTGGCACGGCTCAGGCAATTGCCGGAACTCACCGATGTGTCGAGCGACCAGCAAGGCAACGCGCCGCAACTCAGGGTGATCATCGATCGCGACCGGGCCGCGCGCTTCGGCATCCAGCCGGCGCTGATCGATGCGACATTGAATGACGCCTTCGGCCAGCAGAAGGTGACGCAGTATTTTACCCAGCTGAACTCCTATTCCGTCATCCTGGAGGCCAAACCTGATCTGCTGGGCCACATCGCGACCCTCGACCAGATCTACGTGAAATCGCCGGCCTCGGGGCAGGCCATTCCGCTGTCGACTTTCGTTACTCTCGATGCAAAGGGCGTCGGGCCGCTCTCTGTTTCGCATCAGGCCCAGTTTCCCGCCGTGACCCTGTCCTTCAACCTGAAGCCGGGCGTCTCTCTTGGCGATGCGGTCAATGCCATCAACACGGCGGCCCGTTCAATCGGCGCGCCATCTACGCTGACGGGTGGCTTCCAGGGCAACGCGCAGGCCTTCCAAAGCGCGCTGGCAAGCGAGCCGGCCCTCATCGCGGCCGCGCTCTTTGCTGTCTATGTCATTCTTGGCATGCTCTACGAGAGCTTCGTCCACCCCCTCACCATCCTCTCCACCTTGCCTTCAGCAGGTGTCGGCGCCCTGCTCGCCCTTTGGGCCGGTGGGTTCGACCTCTCCGTCATCGGCATCATCGGGATCATCCTTCTCATCGGCATCGTGAAGAAGAACGGGATCCTGCTGGTGGATTTCGCGATCGTCGGCGAAAGGCAGAACGGTCTGTCCGCGGAAGAGGCCATCCGCGAGGCCTGCCGGCTGCGTTTCCGCCCGATCCTCATGACGACGATGGCGGCGCTCCTCGCGGGCGTGCCGCTGATGCTCGGCAATGGCACGGGTTCGGAGCTCAGGCAGCCCCTCGGCTATGCGATGGTCGGCGGCCTGCTGCTCAGCCAGCTGCTGACGCTCTATACGACACCGGTCGTCTATCTCTACCTCGCACGCTTGCAAGGCCGGTTCTCCCGCAGGCGTCAGGCGCGACCGAAGGTACTGCCGGCTGAGGCGCGCAACAGTGCCTAGCGCGCATGGGCGGTTGGGCGCCTAAAGCCGCCCATGCAACGCCCTCGGAGGGCTCAGGAGCGCTTGGCCGCATTCCTGAAGACGACATGGTTGTAGAGCAGGAAATTTGACACAAGACCCGCGCCGACGCCGGCCGCGAGCGCGATGAAGGGAAAGACGCCCTCGCGCCCCAGCATCGCGATAACGACGAGATAGAGGCCGATGTTGATCGCGCCTGAAAAGAGGGTGGCGAGGCCATAGAGCGCGAGTTCAACGCCCTGGCCGCGGGCCCGGTCCCGCTGCCTGGCGAAGGCGAGGCTGCGGTTGAGCACCCATGTCGTCAGCATGGCGGCCGTGAAGGAGATGGCGCGGGCGGAAAGCGCCGAGAGCTCCCACCTGTTCAGGCCCATCCACAACAGGCCGGCATCGACGAGAAAGCCGATACCGCCAGCGACGAGAAAGGCTGCAACCTTTGTTGCGCTCTCCCTGGTCAGCATTGCCTCGATCACCGACGTCTGGCCGCGGGCGCGGGCAGGCCGAGATAGCTGAGCAGCTTGAACTCGCGGCGCGCGCGGGCGACGCTGTCGAGGACGAGCCCGGCCGTCAACGCCAGAAGTGATGAGATGACCAGACCGGTCGCCAGCAGGGCGGTCGGCAGCCTTGGCACGAGGCCGGTTTCCGCGAAGGTGACGACGACCGGCACGCCAAGTGCGATGGCAACGAGTGCGAGAATGGCGGCGACAGCCGCGAAGAATTGCAGGGGCTTCTCATCGCGGATGAGATGGCTGATCAACCAGATGATGCGGAAACCGTCGCGATAGGTGCGCAGCTTGCTCTCTGATCCCTCACCGCGCTCACGATAAGGGGTCTTTATTTCCGCGACGGGCAGGCCAAGCTCGAGCACGTGAATGAGAAGCTCCGTCTCGATTTCGAAGCCGCTGCTCTTGATCGGGAAGGATTTCACCATGCGCCGGGACAGAGCCTTGTAGCCCGAGAGCATGTCATTGTTGCGCTTGCCGAAGATCATGCTGACGAGCGCCGACAGCATCTTGTTGCCGAACTTGTGGCCGGCCCGGAACGCGGCCTCGTTCGTGGGCACGCGCGCGCCGTTCACGAGATCACAATTGTCCTTGAGGACAAGCTCGACGAGCCTGGGAGCCGAGGCGGCATCATAGGTGTCGTCGCCGTCGACGATCACATAGACGTCTGCATCGACATCGGCGAACATGCGGCGGACCACGAAACCTTTGCCCTGCCGGGGCTCGGTTCGCACGATGGCGCCCGCCGCTGTTGCGATGGCGACGGTATCGTCCGTGGAGTTGTTGTCGTAAACGAAAATGTCGGCTTGCGGCAGGCTTGCGCGAAAGTCCCTGACGACCGCATCGATCGACGCCGCCTCGTTATAGCAGGGGACCAAAACCGCGATGCGTGGTTCGGATGACATGCTCACCTGATCTTCATTGCGCGACGCTCTCAAGAAGGCCGAACGACGCCCGTTTCACCGTTCATAGCGCATCATCCATGCCTCTTGGCAAGGGGGCTGCGCTGATCCTCGTTGCCAAGGCAATCCGTGGTCGTCCCACTTTCATGGATTGGGCTGGCAGGGCTCCACGCTCATCCGCGATATGGCAAAATTGAGTAGCCGCGTGTCGCCCGACATTTTGAGCGATGCTGGCGACTCGGCGGCGGTATCTGTCCGTAGGGTCAGTACTAGCGAACGGTTCTTGGGAAGCTGCGCAGCCGGAATGCAAAGGCCCAGAGAATCCTCGTCCCCCGTCAGGTTCAGGCTGCCGACTTCGGTATCATTCACCAGAACGTGCATCAGCTTGCTCGTAGCCAGCGGCGGCAGGAAGGCGTGCGCGGTCAAGATCAGGCGTACGCCGTTCTGAAAACCATCACCATCAAGGCGAAGCACGAGGGTCGCCTGCTGCGCATTGGCCCAGGTGCCCCAGCTTTCAGGGCGCGACCATCCATCCGCCAAAAGAAGGGTACCCGCCTCTCCGCCCGCGAACGAAACCGCTTCGCCGTTGCGCATTCCAAGCGACAAGTGGACATCGCCCGGTTTTACGGGTTCTCCCGCGCAGAGGAGGAGAGAGGCTTCTTTGTCGGTAATCGAGCGGCAAGGCAGACTGAGTGCGCTGCCTCCGTAGCGGTTAGCCAGGCTTGCCCTCAAGGAGAGCGGTATCGGACCCGTTGGGCTCACCAGTCCGGCCATCGCCAATTCCGGCGCTGGCGTGGCTGGACGGTCCGGCGGCGTCGTGACCATATGCCAGGTGAGGCTTTGCAGATCGAACTCACAGAGCCCTTTCGTCAGATCATGCGCCTTCGCATATTCATAAACACGCCACGGGTAGTCTGGCGACAGCGGATCGGTGAGGTCCCAGCCCGTTGGTATGAAGGTGTGCATGCCGAGAAGGGTTGGGAGATTGACCTTTTCGGCGATCAGCATCGCTTCTGTACTGTGAATGTAATACTTTATATTGACGGCAGATTCTCCGTCATCTCTGTATGGATTCGTCGTATAGAAGGTTCTGCATTCGCTTGGAGGCCTCGGAATTTCGCCGAGGGCTTTGACATCAGCGGCTTTTACTCGCGCGATCGGAAAGCCGGAATATTGCTCGACAAGAACAGCCAAGCCAACCAAGACAGCCGCCAGGCTGCTCCAGGGCGCGCGATAACGCCCCAAAGCGTCGAGCGCGATGGCCAGAGCGACAGCTCCAAATGTGAGCAGCAATAGTTCGAAGCGCACGACGACACGTACCGCCTTCGCGCCAGGGACGACATAATAGACGAACCACCAGAGCGTGAAGCCGCCGACCTGAATGAGCAGGACGAGGCCGACCGCTAATGCAACCAGCAAGCACCTGTAGGCGAAGTCTTGCCGCGCGGGCAGGCCTGTCCGGAATTTGAAGGCACCGATGAGCGCGAGAGCAAGCAAGGCGAGGTGGAGAGGGGTAAAGCCACGCCACAGCTCGAATTCACCCAGGCCCTCGCCGACCGTTTCGAACCGCAGGCTTTCGAACGCGGCGCTCCAGAAGGGATTGTCCGGACCGACATTGATGACATCGACGAGGTGAGGCGCGTTGTGGATGACGGCCGCAAACTGATGCATGCCAGTGAGCGCGGCGGTGGGGCCATAAGTCAACCATAGCGGGTACAGTCCGGCTGCGAAAATCAACAGGCCTGGAATGAGGACCAGCCAGCGCTGGCCGATCATAAATTCGCGGACAATCGCGACGAGCGATCGATGGTCGATCGCCAACGCCGCGCACAGCGTGATGATCATGAAAAGACCGGTCATCCAGAAGGTGTAGAAGGACGTCATCGGCCAGCATGCAAGCAGCAGACCCGTCAGACAGCCGGTGATGAGCGCCGCTCGGCGACGTTCCTCCATCAACAGTTCGTGGATGCGGGCTATCAGGCAGAACAGCAGCGGCGCATAAGCGACCGTTGTCAGCTGGGTATGCATGGTGCCGAGATAGACGCCGTTCGCGATCGTAGCCAGCGTCGCGCCAAAGGCTGTCGCCAGAAGGGAAAGTCCGAAATAGCGGCGCATGAGCACCCAAATCGCAAAGAAACCGATGGCACGCGTGCCCACGTGGGCCAGTTCCATTGCGCTCAGGGGACTGAGGCCGGCTGTCCGTAAAATCGAATAGGGAATGCTGGTGAGAAAATAGCTATCGTTGTATCCGAGAACATTTTTATAGGGCGCAAACACGATAGGGTTGCGCCAGTCGTACCAGCCGCGAAATACACCAAACCAGTGTTCAAGTATCGATGCTTGGATAACAGGATCGAACCGGTCGAACGTGTAAAAGAATTCGTCTGAGGCAAGATGCGTTCTGTAGAAATACAGTAGCACCATCGCGCACAGGATCATGGCGGCACAAGCCTCAACAGCTGTGGACCGCCTTGAAATGCCGCGCCCGCGCGCGATCTTATGGTCTGCTGGGTTCATTGCTGAATGGTGGTGCGGGAAGATGGCGGAACAGCACGAACTCCTCCGGCGAAGAGGCTCCGCGACGAGAAGGCAAGGCACGCCGAGAGAGCACCGCACGACCGCATCTGACTATGGCACCGCGTGAGAAAAGCCTGTGTAGGTACGAGTTCACATTTCTGCCTACACTGTCCCGTCGAGCAGTGGCAAGTGCATCGCCAGTTTGGGAACATCAAAAAAATGCATGCTGTCTCAACGCGGCATGGCTCTCGGGCGAGATAACAAGCTCTCGTCGTTATCGTGCCGCCACCCGGCGGAACCATACTGCGCGCAACGTGAAACCCGTGCTTGCGCTATGCATGACCGGACGCTCGGACCAGGCCGCTTGCAGGTCCGGGACGAGTTTGGGTCAGCGCCGGTTCGGCGCAGGCCATGGAATGGCCTCGACCAGGCTCTGAGCTGGCTTCAACGAAAGGCGTCAATGCTGTGTGCCAGTGCTTTAGACGCGCTTTCATATCGCTGTGAAATTGTCCAGACGCCATCCGGAAGGCTTAGCGCCGCCGCATATCCTTCCGGAGCCGGTAAACGCGCGACAGCAAGGCCGACGAGCGCGGGCAGGGGCTTTAACAGCGTGACGGGACGCGGGTTCGCCTCGGGAGGCGCCACGCTGAAGTCCATCAATGCTACGGAAAGGCCGGCCCCCGCAGCTTTGAGCACGGCTTCCTTGGCTGTCCAGTAGCCGAAGAACACCATGTTCTGCGCGGCGGGAGAAGCGTCCTCGACAGCGGCGGCTTCAGTCGGACTGAACCATTCGCGCGCCAATGCCAAGGCGTCGGTGCCTGCGACCTCCTCGATATCGATCCCGACCGGACAATCGGCCGTGGCAACCGCGACATAGCTACCAGAATGGGAGAGGCTGACATGGATGTCATGCCCCTCGCAGGCCCACTGCCCGCTTGTCTTTCGGATGAGTGGAACCGCGGCGGGCCGGCACCGCAACTTTATGCCAAGAACCGCGCGTAGCAGTCCGTGCGCCGTCACGAAACGTTGGCGGTCGGCGAGCTGGCGGAAGGTTTGTGCCCTTGAAACCTCGATCGGCGCGAGCACCTCGTTAAGCGCCGACAATTTCGCCGCATTTGCCTCAACAGACGCGAGAATGACGTCGGCATGGATCTCATTCATGGATGTTGGATCTCCCGGATCACCATGGATGTGATAAATCACTTTACAATGACTCTCAAGAGATCGATCTGCCTTGAATGATATTGATTCTATGCCGGCCTAACTGAGGCAATAATAATTCTTCCGGCGCCGTGCTCAATATGCCCTTCATTCTATGCATATTTAATAAAAATAATATATATAGGCAGTCGGGGGCATAGAAAATGTACAATCGTCCGCCGATATAAATCTAAAAGTATAATATATGTTTATTTTAACCTGCGCTGTGGATGTCGCGCCAGCGATGAGCCATCGGAATCTGTGCAGGCCAGCCACAGAGAGGGTTCTGGAGCGGCGCGAGGAGGCGCTATAGGTATATCCGCCGAACAGATCGAGACCGGGAGCAAGCGCCATGACCGCGTTCATCTGCGTCACCTGCGGAACGCAATATGCACCGGGGGAGGCGCCGCCGGAGCGCTGCATCATCTGCGTGGAGGAGCGGCAGTTCGTGGCGCCCACGGGCCAGGCGTGGACGACGCTGAAGCGCCTGCAAGGCTCGCATATGCCTGTCTTCCGCTATGAGGAGGAGTTGATGGCGGTCGGCATGGCACCGGCCTTTGGCATCAACCAGCGGGCGCTGATCGTGCCGTCCGAAGGCGGGAACATCTTGTGGGATTGCATCAGCCTCGTCAGCGACGCGATGGTTGACCTCATCAATGGCATCGGCGGCCTCAAGGCGATCGCCATATCGCATCCCCATTACTATACAACGCTGGTGGAATGGAGCCGGGCATTCGGCGGCATCCCTGTCTATCTCAACGCGGCCGATCGGCAGTGGGTGACGCGGCCGGATTCCAGCATCGTGCTCTGGGAGGGCGACACGCTGGAGATCGCGCCCGGCGTGACGCTCGTGCGGACAGGCGGGCATTTCGATGGCGGCACGGTGATGCACTGGGCCACGGGGGCCGGAGGGCGGGGGGCTTTGCTGTCGGGCGATCTTTTGCAGGTCGTTCCCGACCGCAAGCATCTCGGCTTCATGCGATCCTATCCCAACCTCATCCCCCTCGGCGCGGAGGCCGTGAAGGCGGTGGCGGCGCGGGTCGCCCCCTTCCCCTGCGATGCCATCTACGGCGCGTTCTGGGACCGCGTCATTCCCACCGGCGGCGGCCAGGCCATGGCGGCGTCAGTTGCGCGCCATATCGAATGGCTCGGCCGCCCGGCGCCGTGAAAAAGTCAGCCTCCAAAGGATCCTCGCGCATTGCGCATGATCGGAAAATCGATCACAGAGACAGCGCAGAACAAGCGAGGAAGCATCCATGGGCGGGGTCTCAGAGTTGATAGCCAAGGCGATCCCTATCGGGATCGGCGCAACGCTACTTTTCGATATCTGGCAGCAGGTACTGCGCTTTGCCCTCCAGGGGGCGGCCCCTTCGTGGAAATTGCCCGGTCGCTGGTTCGGCCATATGTCCCGCCTCACATTCGTTCATCCCGAGGGGGTTGCGAAGTCAGCGCCGCTGCCAAGCGAAGACGCCATCGGCTGGATCATGCACTACGTGGTCGGCATCTCCTTTGCCGTTGCCTTGCTCGCCATCTGGGGCACGGCATGGGCGAGCCAGCCGACCTTCGGCCCGGCGTTGATCGTCGGGCTGGCGACGGTCGGCCTGGGCTGGTTCGTCATGCAGCCCTGCATGGGGAACGGCATCGCCTGCAATCGCGCGCCCAACCCCATGAAAGCCAAGGCGCTCAGCATCATCGCACATGTCGTCTTCGCGATCGGGCTCTATGGCACGGCGCTGTTGCTGGCATAGCGCCGACGGAGATGCTGCTCCGGACTGGTTGCCCTCAAGTATCGGTCATTCCGATATAGATCATTTTCTTCGCAAGGACAGCCGCGGAGAAGCCACCGTCGATATTGACCGTGGCGATGCCGGGTGAGCAACTGGCGAGCGCCGTGCTGAGCGCGGCCTGCCCGCCCGCCGCGACGCCATAGCCGACCGAGGTCGGAACGGCGATGACGGGCGCCTTGACGAGGCCGGCGAGAACGCTGAACAGGGCGCCTTCCATGCCGGCGACCGCGATGACGACGTCGTGGCGCCGGATATCCTCGATCCGCGCCATCAGCCGCCAGAGCCCGGCCACGCCGACATCGGCGACCAGGGGGGCGTCGATGCCATGGAACCAGAGCGTGCGTTGCGCTTCCAGCGCGACGCTAAGGTCGGATGTGCCGGCGGCGACGATCACCACGGACCGCGATGATCGAGACCCCGCGTCTCGCCGCCCGAGACAGGCGGTCCGTGAGCGCGCGTCGTAGTCGAGGCCGGCGCGGCTCGCCTCGGGAAGGCTCGCCCACATCTCCGGCGTGAGGCGCGTCAACAGGAGGGGCCTGTCCTGCACGCGCGCGGCCGTGATGATCGCGGCGATGTCATCGACCGTCTTGCCGGCGCAGAACACGGCTTCCGGCACGCCGGTGCGCGTCTCCCGCTCCCAATCCATGATGAAATCCGCCATGATGAAAATCCGCCCCGGTCATGCCCTCAGAAAGGCCGATCCGCGCCTGTAGGGGCGAATGCCGGCGAAATGGCGGCCCGCGTCCCGGCACATGTCGCCGACGATGGCCATGACCGTTTCCGTGTCCACGTCGCATTCGATGACGATGCCCTGATGCGTGACCCGGCAGCGCAGGGGCATCGTCTTTCTTTCACCAATGCCGATCACCTCCGCAAGGCGCGCTTCCACCGCCTCCACGAAGGCGAGGTCCTCCGCGCGGACGGTCAGCCCCGTCTCGATGCGGCTCGACAGGCAGGGCTGGGCCGGCAGTTCGGCGAGATCGTCGAGCCCATGGACGGCGGCGAGCGCGCGGACCGCAGCCTTGTCCATGGAAGCCTCGATATAGGGATGGATGACCGATCGCTCCTTGGCTGCGATCAGTCCAGGCCGGTAATCGTCGAGATCGTCGAGATTGGCACCGGACGCAATGACCGCTTCCCCGCTCAACCCCCGGATACGATCATAGAGATGCGTCTTGCAGAAGTAGCAGCGGTTGACCGGATTGCTGATGTAGTCGGGATCATCGAACTCGCCGGCGCCCACCACATCGAGTGCCCATCCATGGCGTGCGGCATGCGCCTCGACCCGGGCCGTCGCCGCGGCCGGAACAGCGGGGGAGACGGCGTGAACCATTCGGGCCGTCAGGGGATGCCAGAGATGGGCGACATAGGCCAGCGTCATGCTGTCCACGCCGCCCGAAACGGCGATGGCCAGCGGCTGGAGATCCGCGAGAACGGCGCGCAGGCGCTCCTCAGCGCCGATGACACCGGCTTCCGTGACGAGAGCGTCCGTCATGGCTTCTCCCGGCGGGTTGTCGCCGCGGCCAGGCGACGGCGGGCGGCAAGACCATCGGTGGCGGCGAGCGCGTCGCTTTCGACCTTGATTGTCGTGCCGCCATCCGGCCGCAGGGCTTCCTTGGCCGGCAGCGCCACGCCTTCATATTCCAGCGTGACAGCGGCCCTCTGCAAAATCTGACGTGCCGCCCCATGCCAGCGCAGGCCAAGGGTCGTGGTTTCGAGAAAACAGACCTGCGCCACCGCCTCGCGCCGCGGTGGCTCGACAAGGAGCCGGAAGGTCTGGACGGGCCGCCCCTTCTTGCCCGAGGCGGTCGCGACAATGACATCGCGCACGCCGGACGTGGCGCGCAGCCTGTCGGCGGCGACCGCGATCTCCTCACCGGTCATGTCGTCGATGTCGAAAGCCATCACGACCACTTCGTCCCCTGCGAGCTGGTCTTGCACGAGCTGGTCTTGCACGAGCGAGGCCTGAGCCGTCGGATCTTTTGCTGCGGTTGCGGTGGGCGCGCTGAAGGCGAGCGCACGCAGGATATTGGGCATGACCTTGAGATCGCGCATGCCCGCCCCGGTGCCGGTGGCGACGAGCCGGCCGGCGGCTGTGGCCGCTTCGTCAGGCGCTGCGATCAGATGCTTGAGGATGGCCGCGCCGGTGGGAGTCACCCGCTCGCCGGCCACGCCGTCATCACGGAATGGAAAGCCGATCAGGATATGCGCGGTCGCCGGCGCCGGCACAGGCAGAAGCCCGTGCTGGGTCCGCACGACGCCCGCGCCCCGAGGCAGCGCGGAGACGGTCCACCGCGTCCCTGGCAGGGCGGCGATGATCGAGCCGGCGGCGACGACGTCCGCCAGTGAGTCCCAGTCGCCGATCTCATGGAAATGGACGTCATCCACGGTCACCCCGTGGATGAAAGCCTCTGCCTCCGCCAGAATGCGCAGGATCGCGAGGGCGTGGAGAGCCGCGCCCGGCCGCAGGTTGGCTGCCTCGATACGGGCGACCATATCCGTAAAGCGGCTGCCGGGCCCGTGGCCCGCATGCGGGTCCTTCGCAGGCTCGCGGGCCGCGTGACCAGTTTTGAGCGGCTCATCGTCATAATGAGGGTGGCGGTGATTATGGTGATGCGGATGCGCGGCCGCGCCGTGACGGCCGCCGGCCGGATGGTCGTTGGCGTGTTCGTGGCGACGGTGCGCCTCCGGTGGTCGCGCGGTCTGGAGCGCGAAGCGCCGCACGCGGATCGCGCAGCTCGTGCCAGCCGTCAGCACCGGTTGCCCGGCCTCCTCAGGCAGCACCGCTCCCAGATCCGCCAGCACCCGCTCCATCAGATGCGGAAACGTGTCGATGAGCGCCGCGCAGAACATGTCGCCAGCGACGCCGCCGACCGCGTCGAGGTGGATATGGGCTATGCCCTCGCTCATGCCGCGACGACCGGAACCACATAAGGCCCTTCGGGAATGATGGCGACGCTGCGGTCGCCGTGGCGGCTGATGCTTTCCGCGATGGCCGCGTCAAGCGTGGTGGTGATCTCCACGCCCGTCGCGGCCTTGTCGGCATCGTCGAGGCCGGTTGTATAGAGAACGACGCGGCCGGCATTCAGCGGCTTGAGCTGCATCTGCGTCTGCCATTCGTCGATATCAGCCAGCGACTTGGCCTTGAGCGTCGCGAGGAAACGCTCGGGCCCCAGTGCGACGAGCCGCTCCTGCGCCTCGCGGAACTCATGCGAGCCGAAGCCTTCCGAGCATTCCGACGCGATGATCAACGTGCCGCCGGGCGCCAGGATGTCGAGCGGCGTCACCATGCCCTTGATGGTCTGGTAGTAAGTCTTGTCGAGGGGGTAGCCGGCGGAGGAGGTGACGACCGTGCCGAACTGCCGGCCGACGGGGATACGCGTTGCCGCATTGATGAAGGAGACCGCCGCGAGGTGGCTCTCGATGATCTCGCCGAAGGTGACATGCACGAGGTCGCGGTCCTCATCGAGCACCGTGTTCAGCGCGTAGATCTCGCCGATCTTGCGAACGATCTCGAGCTGTTCCTCATGCAGCGGGTTGCCGACGAGGTTGCATTGCACGGCCAGCGGATCGGCCATGAAACGGGCGGAGTGGAAAGTGCGGATCGTCTCATGGCCGGCGACGCCCGGCGCCACCACCTTGCGGCCGCCCGACCAGCCCGCCATGAAATGCGGCTCGACGAGCCCCGTGGCAATGCGCAGGTCCGCCTCGACGAAGCGCCGGTCGATCTTCACAGGTGTTTGGCGTGTCGGAGTGGGACCGAGGTCGATATGCGCCTCATCATCACGGGCGAAGTGGTTCTCGACCCGGATCTGCGACAGGACCCAGGGATCGCCGATCAGTTCCGCGAGTTCTTCACCCTCGTTCGGGCGGTGGAGGCCTGTCGCGACAAGGACCGTGATGCGATCCGCCGGCACGCCGCCCGCGATGATGGTTTCGATCATGGGCCGCAGGAAAAGCCTGTTCGGCACAGGGCGCGTGATGTCGCAGACCAGGATGCAGGCGCTGCCTTTGCCTTGCGCGAGCTCAGAGAGCGGGCGCGCGCCGATGGGCTTTTCGAACGCGTCACGGATCGCCCGCTCCTGGTCGGGCAGCTTCGGCAGCACCGCCTTGCGAATCACCGTCACATCCACATCGCCCGGCAAGCTGATCGGCAGATGGCCCCGGCCATAGGCGAGCGATAGCGGCTGAGAATTGTCCATGATCGTGCTGGCCCTCGGAAATATCCAGAATAGTCACTGAACGCACTGCACGGGATCCGTCAAGGCTGGCGTATCCGAGCGTCGTCGCTTGTGGCTGCCGTCAGAAATCGCCCGGGAGGACGAGATGCGAAGGACGCGGCGATTGTCGCTCTCCTCATGGCGGGCCGTGTGATTGTGCGGTAAGTGAACACATCGGCGCCTGTGAAAGCCGCCCCATTCGTGTCGTCTCGGGTCAATCGGTTTCCATGACCATTCCCCTTCTCCAAACGCCGGATGAATGGCGGCAACGCATCCGTTCACTGGTGCGGCGCAGCGAGTTTCTGCTCGTTGTCGTCGCGGCGGGGATCGGCTGCGCGGCGGCGGTCGCGGTCGTGGCCATGAGCCGCATTGCCCATCTCGCACATTATGTCCTGTTCGGCGTCGCGCTTGATCAGGGTCTGAGCGCCGCGACCTATCTGCCGACCTACAGCTTCTTCGTCCCCGCCGTGGGCGGACTTTTTCTTGGCGCCATCGCCTATTGGATGCGTCTGCGAAAGGCCCGGGTCGCTGTCGATCCGATCGAGGCGAACGCTCTGCACGGAGGGGTGATGTCGACGCGCGACAGCCTTGTCGTCGCGGGCCAGACGGTTCTCTCCAATGGTGTCGGAGCATCCGTCGGTCTCGAGGCCGGCTATACGCAGATTGGCGGCGCGCTTGCCTCCCGCGCCGGCCGTGCGTTGCGTCTCAGGCGACAGGACATGCGCGTGCTGGTTGGCTGCGGTACTGCGGCGGCCATCTCCGCCGCGTTCAACGCGCCCATCGCCGGCGGGTTCTATGCCTTCGAGCTGATCATAGGCGCTTATTCGATCGCCACGGCGGCGCCGGTGATGGTGGCTGCCTTCACGGCGATGCTGGTCACCGATTTGATGGGCCGCGTGACCGTACCCCTGCAGTTTGATCCGCTGCCGGCGGTCACGACGATCGACTTTCCGCTCTACATCCTGCTCGGCGTCATCGCGGGCTTCGTCGGCATCGGCATCATGCGCGGTGTGTCGATCGTCGAGCGGTGGGTCGGCTATACGCGTATTCCTGTCCTGCTGCGTCCGGCGGTCGGCGGCGCGGTGCTCGGGGCTATGGCGCTGCTGACGCCACAGGTGCTGTCCGCCGGCCACGGGGCGCTTCTGGTCGAACTCAACAGCCATACGCCGCTCGCCATTCTCGCGGGCGTGTTCTTGCTCAAGGCCCTTGCTTCGGCAATCTGTCTGGGGTGCGGTTTTCGCGGTGGTCTGTTCTTCGCCTCGCTGTTCCTCGGGGCCCTGCTCGGCAAGCTTTTCGGCGGCGCTTTGCTGTTGGCTTGGCCGGCCTTCGACATGCACATCAATACCTCGGCGTTTGTGGGCATGAGCGCGCTTGCGGTCGCTGTCGTCGGAGGGCCGATGACGATGACATTTCTCACGCTGGAAACAACGGGCAGCATTGGTGTCGGCGGCCTCGCACTCTGCGCTGCGATCGCGTCGAGCATGATCGTGCGCGAGTTCTTCGGTTATTCGTTCTCCACATGGCGACTGCATCTGCGTGGAGAGACGATCCGCAGTCCCTATGACGTCGGATGGATCCGCAATCTGACCGTCGGGCGCATGATGCGGCCGACGACCCGCACCGCGCGCGTCGACATGCCGATCGAGGCCTTCTGTAAGGCCTTCCCGCTCGGTTCGGCGACCCGGGCGATCGTCCTCGACGCCAGGGATCGCTACGTCGGGATCGCCTCGGTTGCCCAGGCCCACGCCGCCGGCAGCGAAGATGGCGCGGATGCGCATACGCTCGCCGATATCGTTGTCTTCCGCGACCAGGTGCTCCTGCCCTCCATGAACGTGAAGGAGGCCATGGCCGCTTTCGACGCGGCCGAGACCGACGCCCTGGCGGTCATCGACAATCTCGCCGAGCGGAAGGTCCTGGGCGAACTCACGGAAGCCTACGCTTTGCGCCGCTATTCCGAAGAGCTCGACCAGGCACGCCGGGGCATTGCCGGCGACGTCGGCGCGTAGTGATCGGGAGAGGTTCGCCGATCAGGCGGCCTTCTCCTGCCACGCGGTGTAGCTGACTTCGGGATGATCGAGCCAATAGTCGGCATAGTAGGGAATAAGCGGCTTGTAGGCATCGAAGGCGCGGCGCAGGTCCTTGACCGCGTCGCCGCCGTCCTTGGGCAATGGACTGGCCATGTCGATACGCAGGTCGACGAGGGGGCGCTCACAGTCCGGCGCGGAGACGACGAGGCCGGCGGAGGCCTGGCCCTTGGGCTCGCCGCCGGCGGCGTAGCCGGCCTCGATGGCGCGGACAAGCCGCTCGGCGAAATCAACGCCGTGGTCTCCCGCGAAGCTGTCGTGGATCGCATCGACGACTTGGCGACCGGCGAGGCCGTTACCCATCGCGACGAATCCATGACCCACGCGATGGCCAGTCCAGGCGGCACCCTTGGGCGGGCTATGCGCCGCGGCGGCGCCGTCGATCGTCACGATACCGACCTGGCGGTAATCATGGAAATGCGGATCGTAGCTCGCGAGCAGGCGCAGGATCTCGTCAGGCGTCAGCCCACGGGCGGCGAGATCGAGGCCGATGTGGCCGAGCCGCCAGTTGCTGTGGCACTGGGAGGAAATGGCGGCGACACCGCCGCGGACATGGGGACAGCGAGATGCGACGCCGAGGGGGCTCGTGGCAAGGCAAATGCCGAGCTGCCTGGTGTCTGGGTCACGGGCGACAATGGTGAAGGTCATATCATTCCTCCTTTGCCGTGGCGCCCCCGGCCAATCAGGTCGGATGTGGCGACATGGAACGTTTCTGGTAAATTTCAGTGAGAGGCAGGTAACGGTCAAACAGACGACGTAGATCAGTCAGCGCGCAGCCGCCGGCTTCCGGCGGATCGCGCGCGAGATCGACCCGAAGATCGATATGAACGGCCTCGTGCGGGGAGCGCACGAGAAGTGAGCTGGAGACAAGCGGGCTTTCGGGTCCGAGATGGCCGCGCACGGCTTCCAGGGTCGCCAGAAGCCGCTCCGCCATCGGCCGCCCGTGCCCGTCGACAAAACGTCGCTGCATGGCGGCCAGCACGGACGGGTCTGGCAGGCCATTGCCAAGGCACACGAAGCCACTGCCGCCGACATGGCCGGCCCAGTTCACGTTCATCGGCCCCGTATGCACCTCGATTTCGCCAGTGGCCGCCACGATGGCGATCTGGCGGTAGTCCATCCAGCGGTCGTGCTGGCGTAGCGCCTGCATGGTTTCCTGGACGGTGAGACCGCATTGGATCAGGTCCAGCGCGAGTGGCCCCACTTTGAGGTTGCTGAAGCCCTGGCTCGCGACGACGGCCTTGCCGACGACGAGATAGGGGCAGCGGGCCGCGACGGCGATCGCGGACGACGCCAGCGCGATGCCAAGGGTCTGGTCGCGCGGATCGCAGGCAAGCACGCTGAGCATGACGCCGCCGAGATCGAGCGGATTGTTCACGGCTGATCCCCCAGGTCCTCGTGGGCCGCCATGTCCGCTTCGTTGGCGATCATGGTGGCGGCTACGTCACGGGCAAAGCGTTCGATCAGTGCTTCCAGGCGGCGCTGCGCGGCTGGGTTTGAGAGCTGCGGAATGCTCAAGGTCATCGTGGCGCTGCCTGGTCCCGATTGCCCGCGCCCCAGGATCTCCGAGGCCCGTTCGGGATGGGCGGCGATATAGGCGTCGAGGAACATGCGCTCTTCGTTCGGCCGCAGCCCCGCGATTTTGACGATGGTGCGGACATGCTGCGCGGGGATCGCGAGATCATAGGCCGGGCTCGTGATCTGGGTAATGAAGCTGCGCGTATTGCCAAGCGCTTCGGCAATAGCCTGCCGGCTGCCGGAACCGCGCCGCTTGAGAAAAGCCTGCAGGAGCATCTTGTACCGGCGAACGGGCATGAGCTCGTCATAGAGCTCGAATTCCCGGGCGGATCCGGAGGGCGTTGCGATGGCGCTGGGCGAGGCAATACGTGACATGCCGACATAAGAGCCTGAGCCCGTGCTCACCCGCAAGTAAAATGTTTAGCTCGCGATACTGCTCGTTAAGTCGCACGGATTGCGTCTGCACGTTTTAGCGGCATTTGCGCTGATCGGACGGCGCTTTTCCCTCTTGCGAAAGGCTTGGCTGACAGCCCCGCACTGCGGCGTGATTCAGGGGTTTGCGCAATAAGATCCTCCAAAATAAGCACAATCATTGCCGCTGGCGGTGCGGCTATAAAAGTATTTCGCGCTGGATAAAATTTAAGCTTGTTGCGCGACGAGTTTAATAGCTAAACTTTTGTCACTCGCTCGGCGAGCCAAAGTCTCCTGCAATGAGAGACCAGAGGGGTAAATCACATGCGTGGATTAGGAATCGTGCTGGCGGGAACGCTCGCCGCTCTGATCGCGGGGGCCCCGGCCCGCGCTGCGGATCCCTTGGTGATCGGCATGTTCGGTCCGATGACCGGCGAACGCTCGGCGCTGGGCCTGCGTTTTCGCGAAGCCGCCGACATGTTCGTGGGTGAAATCAATGCAAAGGGCGGCATTGGCGGCCGTCTCGTGGAGGTTCGCGTCGAAGACAGCCGGGGCGTGCCGCGTGAGGCGGCGAATATTGCCCAGAAATTTGCGCAGGATCCGGCGGTGCTGGCGGTCATCGGTGGCCAGACGAGCACGGAGTCGATGGCTGCCGGCCCTATTCTGGCGGAAGCGCATATCGCGCAAGTGGCTCCGACGGCCGGCCATCCGGATTATGTCAAGATCAGTCCTTACCAGTTCCGGACGACGCCGACTCACGCATCGATGGTGCAACCCCATGTCGATCTCCTGACCAAGGTGATGGGCATGAAGAAGATCGCCCTGGTCTATTTCAAGGACGATTGGGGCATGGTGACGAATACCATGGTCTCCAAAGCGCTGAAGGAGGCCGGCGCCGAGGTTGTCTTGTCAGAGGCTATGATTCCGGAGACGCGAGATTTCCGTCCGCTCATCACCAAGATTCTCTCCGCGAAGCCTGATGGCATCTTCCTTGTCAGCCACTACGCGGAATCCGCCCTGTTCATGCAGCAGCTCCGTCAGGCGGATCCGAACATGAAGGTGGCCGGCACGGATACGCTCAACGATCCCAAGTTCATCGAGCTCGCGGGCGGCGCGGCGGAAGGGGTCGTCATGCCGACGCCATTCCTGGCCGAGGCACCGGAGTCGGCCGCCTTCAGCAAGGCCTATGAGGCGAAGTTCGGCAAGGCGCCGAACTACTACTCGGCCTTTACCTACGACGCCATGCTCATCGTGACGAAGGCAATGGAGGCGCTGGCCGCCAAGGGCACGCCGATCACGCGTCAGGCCATTCGCGACCAGATCGCCGCGGCGGCTCCCCTGCAGGGTGTGAGCGGCACGCTGAAGTATGAGGGATCCGGCGATCTTGGCCCGCGCCAGATCAACTATATCGTCGTGAAGGGCAATACCTACGCGCCCCACAAGTAATATATGCATCGCGGGCTGATCATTTGACGATCCGCCCGCGATCCCGATCCTGGACTTATCCGCGCCTTGTCCGCGTTTGTCGCGGCGGGTCTTCCGATCCTCCCATCCGGAGCGACGCGGCACATGATCGAGTTCTTCAGCCAGATCCTGAACGGCCTTGTCATCGGCAACGTCTATGCGCTCGTTGCGATCGGCTTCTCGCTGATCTTCGGCGTCACCAATCTCATCAATTTCGCGCAAGGGTCGCTGCTGATGTTCGGCGCGTTCCTGGCCTACACGGGCATCAATCTGGGGCTACCGCTCGGCGTCGCCGTCATCGCGTCGATCCTCGGCACGACGCTCCTCGGCATGGCGATCGAGCGCATCGCGCTGCGCCCGCTCGAGAATGCCCCCTGGATCGCGCCGCTTCTGTCCACGCTGGCGCTCACCTTCATGCTGGACCAGGCGGCGGAGATCATCTGGACGCCTGAGGCGCATCGCTTCCCGAGCCCGTTCTCCAACTACAGCTGGGTCGTCGGCGCGGCCTATATCACCGGCGTCGATATCGCCATTCTGGTCCTGTCGCTCATCATCATGGTCAGCCTTTGGCTGTTCCTCACCCACACCTGGTCCGGCCGGGCACTCAGGGCGATGTCCCAGGATCTCGATGCGGCGCGCCAGATGGGCGTTCCGACTGACCGGCTGCGGCAGCTCGCCTTCGGCCTGGGCGCAGCACTCGCCGCCATCGCCGGCGTCATGGTCGCGATGTACTACCAGAACCTCTATCCGCAGATGGGCGTACCGTTCGGGCTCAAGGGCTTCACGGCCGCGCTGCTCGGCGGGCTTGCCAGCATTCCCGGCGCCGTCGTGGGAGGGCTTCTGCTCGGCGTGCTGGAGGCACTGGCCGTCGGCTATGTCGGGGAGGGCTTCCGCGACATGGTCGCCTTCGGCCTGCTGCTCCTCATTCTCACCATCCGCCCGCAGGGCCTCCTCGGCGACAAGCGCCTGGATGCGCTCGGCGGTTCGCGCGGCGCCTCGGGCGTGATGCCGTCGACCAGCATCATGATCGGGCAGGGTGGCCAGCCGCTGATGACAGGTCGCCCGCTGACCATACCCTATGGCTGGCTCGCGGCGGGCGTTGCGGTCCTGGCGCTCCTGCCGCTCGTCGGCCTGTCAGATTACATCGTTCAGGTCGGCCTCGTCATCGTCATCTTCGCACTGCTCAGCGTTGGCCTGACGATGCTGTCGGGCGCGGCGGGCATCATGTTTCTCGGTTTCGCCGGCTTCTTCGGCGTCGGCGCCTATGTGGCGGCACTCGCGGCCAAGCTGTGGGGCGTGCCCGCCGAGTTCGCCTTTCTGCTCGCGGCGGTCTCCACCGCTATCCTGGCGGCTCTGGTCGGCCTGTTGTGCTCCTCGTTGACAGGCCACGTGGTCGGCCTCGCGACATTGGCCATGGGCGTGCTTATCTGGCTCGTTCTTCTGAACTGGACGGATGTGACCGGCGGACCGAACGGGATCTTCGGCATTCCACGGCCCCGCCTTCTGGTGGCGCCCGGCGTGTCGATGAGCAGTCTCGCGGCGCAATACTGGCAGGCGCTGGCGTTGCTGGTGCTCGCGATCTTCGCGGCGGGGCGCTTTCTGGCCTCGCCGGTCGGTCGCAGCTGGCGCGCGATCCGCGAGGACCGGGTGGCGGCCCATGCGGCGGGCTTGCCGGTGCGGCGTTATCTGGTCACGTCCTTCGCGTTGGCGGGGGCCTGCGCCGGCCTTGCCGGGGGGGCCTTTGCCTTCCTGCACCGCTTCATCAGCCCCGACAGCTTCCGGCTCGACAGCTCCTTCCTGATGGTGGCCATCATCGTCCTCGGCGGGCTCGGCAATCTCGCCGGCGCGCTGATCGGAGCCGTGCTCCTTCTGGTCCTGCCGGAAGTCCTTCGCGACTTCGCCGATTACAGGATGATCCTGTTCGGCGCGATCCTCTACCTCACGCTGCGGTTCCGTCCGCAGGGCATTGCGGGAGTTCGCTGATGACGGTCGCTGTGCTTCATCGCCCGCTGGCCGCGCCGCCCAAGGCCGCCGACGGGCTCTCGATCGAGGATGTCAGCGTAAGCTTTGGCGGCCTCAAGGCCATCGACGGCGTCACCATCCATGTCCGCCCGGGGGAGTTCATCGGCATCGTCGGCCCTAACGGCGCCGGCAAGTCGACGCTCGTGCAGACCATCACGGGCTTCGTGCGGCCAACGGCCGGGCAGATCACCTTCAAGGGCACCCGGCTGGACGGGCGCTCGCCGGAGGCGATTTCCGCGCTCGGCGTGGCGCGCACCTTCCAGACGAGCCGTGTGTTTCCCGCCCTCACGATCGCCGATAGCGTGATGGTCGGCACTCAGCGTGCATTGATCGGCGGTGGTGCTAAGCCCAAGCGTTTCGGTGCCTTCGCGGAACCCATCGCGGCCCTATTCGGGCTTCCGGCTTATCGCCGCGCCGAAGAGGAGGCGCGGCAGCGGGCCGACGCGGTCATGGCGCTGTTCGGTGATCGGCTGCTCTCACGCAAGGACAAGCCCTCGCACAGTCTCTCCTACGCCAATCGCCGGCGCCTCGATATCGCCCGCGCGCTCGCGGCCGCGCCGGACGTGCTCCTCCTGGACGAGCCGACGGCGGGCATGAATCCGACCGAGAGCCATGAGCTGGCGGACCTGCTGATTGACCTGCGCAAGAGTTTCCCCGCCATGGCGATCATCATGATCGAGCATAAGCTCGACATCGTGCGCCGCTTGGCGGAGCGCACGATCGTCATGGCGCATGGCCGGGCGATCATCGACGATACGCCGGACGCTGCCTTCGCGCATCCGGAGGTGACCGCAGCCTATCTCGGCAAGGCGATCAGCGGCACTGTGCCGGCCTCGTCCGCGGCGACAAACGGCGGCCATCTCCAGCATGGCCCGGAGCAGGATTTACCCGGGGATCCCGCGACGCCCGCGGTGGCGCTCAAGAACGTCGATGTCTTCTACGGACCGGTGCAGGCCCTGTTCGACGTGTCGCTCCATGTCAATCGCGGGGAGGCCGTCGCCGTTCTCGGCGGCAACGCCTCTGGCAAGTCGACCACGATCAAGACCGTGCTGCGGCTCGTGCAGCCGCGCAAGGGCGAGGTTGATTTCTTCGGCAAGCCGTTGGAAGCGCGCACCACCGCCGAGGTGATCGACCAGGGTGTCGCGTCCATTCCCGAAGGGCGACGCATGTTCGCGGAATTGACCGTGCGCGACAACCTGCTCATGGGCGCTTTCTCGCGCCGCAAAGGGGATTCGAAGAAGCTCGAACAAGACCTGGAGCACGTGATCGCTGAATTTCCGTGGCTTGGCAGCCGGCTGAGCCAGCTTGCCGGCACCTTGTCCGGAGGCGAGCAGCAGATGGTGGCGATGGCGCGCGCCTGGCTGCGACGGCCGCGGATTCTGTGCATCGACGAGCCGTCCATGGGCCTGTCGCCGCTCATGGTCGACCGCGTCTACGAGATCCTCGCGCGCTGGAAGGCACAGGGGCTGACGATCATCATGGTCGAGCAGAGCGCCAATCACGCGCTGGAGCTGGTCGATCGCGCCTATGTTCTGCGCAACGGCGTCGTCGTTCTGGAGGGCGAAGCGGCGAAGCTGCGCAACGACCCGGCGATCCAGGAGGCCTATCTCGGCCTTGGACGGGACAAGGCGGCGAAGGCCCAGGCCGCCGTTTAGTCGCGGCTCTCTTAGACGAGGTGATACCGACCGTGGCGTTCACGCGGACCTGCCACGCGATCGCAGCTGTTCTTCGTAACTATATGTAGAATATAGTAAAAATATGTGTCGCTGCGCCGACGAACGGGTTGATCTGACTTCCAAGTCGTTGTTAAGTAGCTAAACAAATCGTCCCAGAGAGGGGTGTGAGATGGGTCTGCGTATCGGCATCGATATCGGCGGTACTTTCACGGACTTCGCCGTGTTGGATCCGGAGACGGGCAGCTTCAATATCGGCAAGGTGCTTTCCACGCCGGCGGATCCCGCGGAGGCGGTCTTTGAAGGCTTGCGTGGCCTGATGGCGTCGGGCTCGCGTGATATGTCGGCCGTCTCCGAGGTTGTGCATGCCACGACGATAGCCACCAACACGGTGATTCAGCGGAAGGGGCCGCCGACGGCCCTGATCACCACACGCGGCTTTCGCGACGTGATCCTGATCGGCCGTCAGAAGCGCTGGGAGCTCTACGACAACGCGGCGGGCCGTCCGGCTCCGCTCGTGCCCCGTCACCATGTCTTCGAGGTGCCGGAGCGCATGCTTTGGGACGGCTCGGTCGAAACGGAGCTCGACGAGGCGGCCGTGCGTGACGTGGCGAAACAGCTCCGCGCCAATGGCATCGTGGCGGTCGCCGTCTGCTTCCTGCACAGCTATGCCAACTCCGATCACGAGCGGCGGGTCGAGGCGATCCTCCGGGAAGAGGTGCCGGAGATCATGGTCTCGATCTCCTCCGACGTTTCGCCGCTCTATCGCGAGTTCGAGCGCACCAGCACGACGGTCATGAACGCCTATGTCATGCCGGGTGTCGCCACCTATGTGGAGCGGCTCGACGAGGAGCTGAAGCGCATGGGCGTCGATGGGCCCATGCTGATCATGCAATCGAACGGAGGCGTTGCCACCGCCGATGTGGTCAAGCGCTTTCCGATCCGCATCATCGAGAGCGGGCCGGCGGCCGGTGTCCTCACGGCCGCCCGCTTCGCACCGGCGGCGGGCACCGACAACCTCATTTCCTTCGACATGGGCGGCACCACCGCGAAGCTCTGTCTCGTCGAAGGCGGCAAGCCGCTTCTGACGAGCCAGTTCGAGGTGGACATGACCCATCTCAAGAAGGGGAGCGGCCTTCCCGTCAGCATCCCTGCCGTCGACTTGATCGAGATCGGTTCGGGTGGCGGCTCGATCGCCAAGGTCGAGCTCGGCGGTATCTCGATCGGGCCGGAGAGCGCGGGCTCGGTGCCGGGGCCCGTCTGTTACGGCCGAGGCGGCAAGCGGCCGACCGTGACTGACGCGGACCTGACGCTCGGTTACCTCAATCCTGACTATTTCCTCGGCGGCGAGATGAGCCTTGACGGAGCTGGCGCCAGAGAGGCCATCGACCGCGAGATCGCCCAGCCGCTTGGTCTTGATACCATGCAGGCCGCATGGGGCATCCACGAGATCGTCACCCAGCAGATGGCCCAGGCCGCGCGGGCTGTCACCATCAGCTGCGGCAAGGACCCGCGCAGCTTCGCGCTCGTGCCCTTCGGCGGGGCGGGCCCGGTCCATGGTGCGCGGCTTGCCCGCATGCTCGGCTGCCCAAAGGTCGTGTTTCCGCGCGCGGCCGGCGTCGAATCCGCGGTCGGCCTCCTCATGGCGGAGACCTCGCTCGATCTTGCGCGCACGCAGGTCATGACCCTCGACGAGGCCGTCATCCCGACCCTCAACGCCCTGTTCGCGGATTTGGAGGCGCGCGCCCGCGAGCAGATGGAGCGATCCGGCGTTAGTCCGGAGCGCCAGCGCTTCACGGCGAGCTGTGACATGCGCTTCGCCGGTCAGGGCTACGAGATCGCGGTCGATCTGCCGCCCTATCCCTACACGGCGGCGGACCTTCCCGCGCTGCGCGAGGCCTTTTTCGAAGCCTATGCGCGCTCTTATGGCGCGCGCACCTTCGAAACCGGCTGGGATGTCGTCGGTGTGCACTGGCGCCTGCGGGCAACCGCTATCGGCTCGGTCCTCACCATGGAGGATCTCGAGCCACTCGAGGGTGACGTGACGCGTGCCGTCAAGGGCGTGCGCCAGGTCTGGTTTCCCGAGACGGACGGTTTCACGAACTGCACCGTCTATGACCGCTACCGTCTCAGCGCGGGCGATGTGGTCAAAGGGCCTGCCATCGTCGAGGAGCGCGAATCCACCATCGTCCTGCCGCCCGACAGCACAACGCGTGTCGATCCGCATGGCAATCTTGTCACCGAACTCAGCTGAGAGCGCCTGTCATGAGCTCGATCGAACCCTTGGACACGACCATCGACCCCGTGACCTTCTCGGTGGTCTGGGGCGGCCTTCTGTCAACGGCCGCTGAGATGGGCAGCACGCTCCTGCGCACCGCCTACTCCATGACCGTGCGTGAAGGATCCGACTTCTCCACCGGCGTCTTCGACGCGGAGGGCAATATGGTGGCGCAGGGCGACTACAGCCCGGGCCATCTCGGCTCGATGGCGTTCACCGTGCGCCAGATGCTGGACTACTATCCGGTCGGCAGCCTCGGGCCGGGCGACGCCGTGATCTGCAATGACCCGACCATCGGCTCAGGTCATCTCCCCGACTTCTTCATGGTGACGCCGGTCTATCTCGGCGAGCGGCTGGTGGGCTATGCCGTCAACATCGCCCACCATATCGACGTTGGCGGGAGTGCCCCCGGCAGCGAGGAGGTCGTCGGCGTCCGCGAGACCTGCCAGGAAGGCATCCGCTTTCTTCCCACGCTCCTGTTCAGGAACGGGGAGCCGAACCGCGAGATCCTGCGTATCGTCGAGGCCAATGTGCGCGTCAAGGACGTGATCGGCGACCTTCATGCGCAGTTTGCCGCGAACATGGTGGGCGCCAACCGCATACGCGCGCTGGCCGAGCAGTATGGCCCGGAGCAGTTCGCAGCGTGCATGCGCCAGATCCTGGTGCAAAGCCAGGAGGCGATGCTCGCCGCCATCGACGAGTTGCCTAAGGGCACCTACCACTTCTCGGACAAGCTCGACGACGTCGGCCCGGGCACCGAACCCGTGCATATGCAGATGGCTTTGACCATCGCCGAGGACCGCATCATCTGCGACTTCGAGGGCACAGGCCCGCAGCGCGAAGCCGGCATGAACGCCTATATGCAATATACGCGCTCCTATTGCATCGCCGCGGTCAAATCCGTGACTTTGCCGCGGGCACCGCAGAACTTCGGCATCATCCGCTGCATCGAGATCCGGGCGCCCCAGGGCAGCTTCGTCAATCCGAGGCCGGGCGCCGCCAGCGGCGCGCGCGCGGTGACTGCCAACCGCATCTACGAGGTGGTGATGGGCGCTCTCGCCCAGGTCGTCCCTGACCGCGTCATCACGGCAAGCTCCGGCTTCTGCAATCCCAAGGTGAGCGGTGCTGTCAGCCCCTTCACGGGCAAGCCGTTCCTGGCATGGATGTCGGCGGTCGGCGGCGTCGGCGCGCACCGGCACCGCGACGGCCAGGAAGCGACCACCTCGCCCACCAATGGCACGAACACGCCGGTCGAGGTGCAGGAAATGAATGCGCCGGTCTTCATCGAGCGCATGGAGCTCATTCCCGACTCAGCCGGGGCAGGGCGTTTTCGCGGCGGCATGGCGCTGCGCAAGGACCTGCGCCTTGTCGCCGACGTCGGGCTCGTCACCAACCTCGGCGACCGCTACGAGAACCAGCCTTATGGATTGGAAGGCGGCCTTTCCGGCATCTGCGCCGCCACCGTTCTCAACCCCGATACGCCGGAGGAGCGCTATCTCCACTCCAAGGGAACCTATGCTCTGAAGAAGGGGGACGTGCTCAGCATGCGCACGGCCGGCGCGGGCGGGTTCGGCGCACCGAAATTGCGTGATCCCGCGCGTGTGCTTGGCGATGTGCGCGCCGGCCTCGTGTCGATTGAGGCAGCGCGTGATATCTACGCCGTGGCTATCCGCCCCGCCCCGCTCGCCATCGACGAGGCGGCGACGGCGAAGCTGAGAGCCGCGACCTCTCCGAGCGTTCTCGAACAGGCGAACTGACGGTCACGCCGACAGTTCGCGCGATCACGGACGATGCGGCGGTCTCGGTGATCCATCCGTCATCCCGGAAACGGCGCAGCCGTTGTCCGGGATCCCGATACCACGCCGGCCCTTCAGGCGCTTTCCGTCGTGGACAGCTGCCGGTCTTGGATAGCCGCCCGTCTTGGACAAAGGCCATCGGCCATTCACGCAGCGCGTTGGTTATGGATTCCGGCCTCAAGCCCGCGGCTCGCCCGGACGCCAACAGAGTTGATGGCCGGCGCGGGAAGCATGTCATCCCTGAACGTCGTACGGCTTAAGGAGCGCTCTGCGCGCGGCCTTTAGCCAGTGCCTTCGGCCCCGGCCCGCGCATATAATGGCGCTCCGGCTTGTAGCCATCCCGCTTATGCCGGATTGTCTGCAACAGCTTCGCCAACGTGGCTAAGCGCCCGCCTAACCTTGCCTCCTGTGAGGCCTTTGCCCAGATCCTCATGGTCGTGGTCTCTATAACTCGGTTACATCAATAGCGTCAGATAGTTCGCGCATAGTGACTCGTAATTGGTAAATACGCCTTTCACCGGGCACGAGTTTATTTTCTGGACCGCTCAGCCCGCCATCCCGTCGCGCGCTGGTGCAAGGCTCTATGCCGAGCACGCAGATATGTGGCCTCAGATCGTGCCAGAGCTGGAGATAGGGCAGGGTTTCCCGTCCCCAGACGAAATCGATGCCGAGCCCGGCTGGTCCGAGCGACGGCGCTAAGACCCGGCAGCCCGCGCCGCCACCATCCTCGATCGCCATCGCGACGCTGTCGCGGGACGCGGCGGCATCCGGCACGACCAGGGGACCGAGGAGACGCTGCCCGTTGCGCTCGACATATGTTCCGTCAGCGAGCGCGGGGAAGCCGAGATTGAAATGGTAGAGGCTCGCCTGCGGGCTTACGGCTGTGCCGATGTTCTCCACCACATCGGTGATGCAGAGGCTGCCGCCGCCGATGCCCGCCTCTATACGCCTCTTCAGGCGGAATGCCTCGCCGCCGAGGCGCGCCTGGACGACTTCGCCCTCGCAGAAAAGGACGGGCTCGTCACGCTCCCAATCCTCGCCGTAGGCCGTCACCCGCGCCGGCGTGAAGGGCAGCCGGCCGTGAAGGGGATGGCCCTCAGTGGGCTGCCGGATATGGTCGAGCCCGCAGGTGACGAGAAAGCCCGAGAAGCTTCTGTTGAAGCCGAAGCCCTGGTCGCCTTCCGCATGGTGCAGGGCGGGGTTCATGAAGCCGGTGGGAGCTTGCCAGGCCAGCGGCAGGCCGCGCCACCACAACGGTCCGATGTCGAGCGAGCGATCGGACAGCACCCAGAAATCGAGCCCGCCGCCCGTGGAAAAGGCAAGCGCCCGCACACCCCGTTCTGGGCCGTCGTCCAGCGTGATCCGGCGGACGGCCGCGAACTGGCGCAAGTCCCCCGATCGCATTCTGACGGAGGAAGCCTTCATGGCCCTGTCGCAGCCTCTTCACTTTCCCGCGATGCCGGCACGGTCAGGCCGAGACGCGCGAAGGCCTCAGGCGGGGCCTCGTTGTCCGCCATCAAGCGGCTCATCAGGTCGGTCAACCGTTGCTCTGTCCGGGGCTCCGTCAGCGGCTTCTCCTGCCCGGGATCGCTGGCGAGATCATAGAGCCGCGTTCCATTCTCGATGAGCGCGCCGGGACCGTAGACATTGTACATCGGTGAGCGATCGGTGACCGGCACCTTCAGCACCTTCGCGCCCTTCGTGAAGGGAAAGCCGTTGGAGAGGCTCGCCTGTGACAGTTCCTCCGTCGAGAACGGCGAGAAGATATGGGTCGGCATCAGCGTATACTGGTAGATTTCCTGGTTGTTCAGATCCGCCGGAAAGCGATGGTAGGTATAACGGCCATCGGCGACATTCACGGCCCCGCCGAAATACCCGAACAACGCCGCATCGCGGAGCTGTTCGCCGCGCGCGGCGGCGATGAGGGAGCGCCCTTCCATCTCAGGCGCGGATGCGACGCCGAAGAGATCGAGAAAGGTCGGCGCGAGATCGACCGATTGGGTCAGCGCGGCGCAGCGCTCGCCAGGGCGCGGATGGCGGGGATCGTGCACGAAGAGCGGGATATGGGCGATCTCCTCATAGAGATTCATGCGGTTCTTCGCCCAGAAATCATGCTCGCCAAGCAGAAAGCCATGATCCGTCGTGACGATGAGCGCCGTGTCCTTCCACAGGTCATGTTTGTCGAAGTAATCGAGCAGCTCGCCCATGAGGAAATCGCACATCGAGACGATGGCGTAATAATTGGCGCGCAGTTCCTCGCATTCTTCCGGCAGTTCGTCGACGCGGCCATAGCGGGGCCAATCGCGGATCGGGCCGGTCCATCCCGTGTCGAACGCCTGCTTGAAGCGGGCAGGCGCCGTGAAGGGCTCATGCGGATCGAAGGTCTCGATCTGCATGAGCCAGTTGTCGGCATCCCGGTTGCGGTCCAGGAACTCGAAGCCATGCGCGAAGCACTGAACCGAGGGGAAGTCCTTTTCCTCCCGGATGAACTCCCTGTTGATGATGTTCTGCGAGAAATACTCGCGCCGCTCCGTGGTGAACTGGCGGGCATGATACATCTCGCGCAGCCGCTCCCAATGGGGCTGGACCATCGCCTTCCAGGGATCTCCTTCCTGGCCGCGCACGAATTCATACGTGTCGTAGCGGTTGTGGTAGGTCGCCCCGCCGTCCTCCCAGTAATGGAAGTGATCAGTGATCAGATGGCTGTAGACGCCGGCATTGTGCAGAAGCTCGGGAAAGGCGTTGTCGAAAGGCTCCAGCGGACCCCAGCTGCGATGGAGAAAGGTCAGCCGGCCGGTGAGCATGTCGCGGCGCGCGGGCATGCAGGGCAGGCTGCCGACGTAATGGGTGTCGTAGGCAAGGCTTCGTGCGGCGAGCCGATCGAAATTCGGGGTCGGCACGCGCGTGCCGCCATAGGCCCCGAGCATATGGCGATTGAGCGAATCGAACAGAACGAAGACTGCTTTCATGGTCACTTCCATTGAACCGGCCCGCCACGGCGGGCGGCCCGCTTTCACGCGGGCTATTCGATCGCGCTATTTGACGGCGCCTTGGGTCAGTCCCTTGACGATGTAACGTTGGCCGATGAGCAGCAGGACGAGTGCCGGCAGGATCGACAGGGCCGCGCTCGCCGCCATTTGCGTGTAGAGAATCTCGAAGTCCTGCGCGAATTTGGCGATGGCGACCGGCACTGTCGCTGTCTGCTTCATGGTGAGGTTGAGCGCCACCGCGAATTCGTTCCAGCTGAAGACGAAGGTCAGCACACCGGTGGCCGCGAGGCCGGGCGCGATGATCGGCAGAACGATCTTGCGCAAGAGAAGCGGGGTGGACGCACCATCGATCGCTGCGGCTTCCTCGAGTTCCCGCGGCACCTCGCGCACGAACACGCCCATGAGCCAAAGCGCCATCGGCAGGTTGAGCACGGTATGGGCCAGGATCAGGGCCGTGAAGGTATTGTCGAGCCCGACCGCCCGCGCCATCGTGAACCAGGCGCCTGCCAGCGCGATCGGCGGGATCATGTGGAAAAGAAGCGCCCACGCCAGGAAGACATGGACGACCCAGCGCGGCCAGCGCATGCGGTGAAGCGACCATGCCGCCAGCGTCGCGATCACAAGGCAGAGCGCCGTGCTGATGAGGCCGACAATCAACGAGTTCCGGTAGTTGACCAGGAAATCGGACGTCTTCGAAAACAGGACCTCGGTGAAGCTGGTGAGCACCGGCGTGAAGAAGAACTCGCCCGTGAGCAGGGAAATCTGTGTGCGGAAGCCCGCAGCGATCACCCATACGACCGGCGCGACGACGGCTATCGCCGCTGCAATCAGAAAGGCGTGGCTGCCGACATGCCGGGGCGCGGAGGAACCCGTTCTCATGACGAGGCCTCCGAGCGCCGCCGCGTCGTCAGCGCCAGCACGAGCAGCAGCGACACGATGAAGATCACGGCGATCGACATCGCTGCGCCATAGCCGACGCGATCCTCCGTGAAGAAGCGCTGGTAGAGCGTGAAGCTCACAACTTCCGTCGCTGTGCCTGGCCCACCGCTCGTGAGCAGATAGACCTCGTCGAAGACCTTGAAGGCCAGCACCAGTCGGAAGGCGAAGGTGACGACGATGGCCGGCCACATCATCGGCAGGGTGATGTAGACGAGTTCCTGCCAGCCCGAGGCGCCATCGACGCGGGCGGCCTCGTAGACGTCCTGCGGCAGGGATTCGAGGCCCGCGAGGAAGAGCAGGAAGCAGAACGGGGTCCAGTGCCAGATATCGACCACGATAACCGACGCAAGCGCCGTCTCGCTCGCGCCGAGCCAGTCGCGGGGATCCATGCCGATGAGCCCGATCGCCTGGTTGATGAGGCCGAAGTCGTAGTTCAGCATCAACTTCCAGATGGCGCCGACGACGATGCCGGGGATCAGGATCGGCAGGATGAAGACGGTGCGATAGAGGATGCGCCCGTGGGCGACGCGGCTGCAGAGCAGGGCGAGCGCGAAGCCGATCACCATCTGGCCGCCAACGGCGCCGACCGCGAAGATGAGCGTGTTGAAAAGGCCCGCGCGGAACAGGGCATCGGCCGGCAGGGCCCGGTAGTGATCGAGGGCAACTGGTGTCCAGGTGGCGGCCCCCTCCGCCCATGTCACATTGTAGAAGCTTGTGATGAAAAGATTGGCCAGCGGCAGCACGCTCAGCGCCAGCATCAGCAATAGCGCCGGACCAAAGGTCGCCCACCGCCAGGTCCGGTCGTCGCCGAGCCTCGCGGCGGTGGAGGATCGCCGCACCGCGACATCAGGTGCGGGGATCGCGATGCTGCGTGAAGCCATGGACACGGAAGCCTCAGCGCAACGGCGGCAACTTGCCGGTATTGTAATTATACTTGGCCATGACTGTCTGGATCTGGTCCGACATGGAGTTGAGAGCCTCGACCGATGTGATCTCGCCGGCGACCGCCCGGTTGAGGCCGAGTTCAAGGATGGCGATGACTTCGCTGGCCTCGGGGAACTGGTAGATGTTCACCGCATGCGGCAGGGATTCCGCAAGCGGCTTCATCCAGCGGAACTGCCGTTCCTGAGAGATGGGATCGCGATAGGCTGCCGCATTGATCGGAATGCCGCCGAGCTTCGCCGTCGCGACCTGCGCATCCTTGGTCTGGAACCAACGCAGGAACTCGACCGCCGCGCGCTTGCGATCATCCGGGACATTGCGGGCGATGCCGCCGAGCCAATGGCCAAGGCCGGGCGCGGTCGGCAGGCCGGGCGCATGGGGCGTCGGCGCAAACTCGACCTTGTCGACGACCGCCGACTTGGCCGGATCGTCCATCTGGGACCATGCCGCGATGACCATCATGATGTGGGCGGCCTTGCCGGTCACCATGTTCTGGATCACTTCGGCTTGGTCGAGCGAGGCGGTCTTCGGATGCCCCGCTTCCTTGGCGAGGCGGACATAATAATCGAGCGCCGTGCGCCCCTTCTCGTCGTTCAGGACAACGGAATAGTCCCCGGCGGCCTGATCCTTGAAGATGCCGCCGCCGAAGCCGTAGAGATATGGGTAGAAATCGTAGGCGACCGTATGCGGGCCGCGTGCCCCACGCTGGACGATGCCATACATGCGTGGAGGCTTCTGGAAATGGCGCGCGTTCGTCTCCAGTTCGGCGAAGGTTTCGGGCGCCTTGAGGCCGGCCTCCTTGTAGAGATCGCCACGATAGTAGAGGAGAGGGATCAGTGGCGAGATCGGCATCGACATCAATTTTCCGGTCTTCGTCATCGTCTTCTTGACCGGATCGAAGTAAATTGTCTCGCCCAGCGAGTAGACATCCGGGTCGAGCTTGAAGCTGGGATCGATGTCCGAGATCGCATCGACGAAACCGCCGAAATACATCTCCGCGAACCAGCCCGAGTTCATGATGAGGAGGTCGTACTGGCCGCGTGACGCGCGCACCGAATTGCGCTGCTTCTCCAGGGAGCCGGCGAAGGGATTGACGTCCAGCTCGACCTTGTTGCCGGTTTCCTTCTCGTAGAGTTCGACCGTCTTGCGGAAGCTCTCGAACCAGGGCGACTGGTTGATGACGATGGTGAACGGCGGGACAGACGCGGCTCTAGCCCCGTGGCCCGTCGCCAGCGCCGACAGCGCAAGACCAGCCCCCGCGCCAGCCAGCATGTCACGACGGTTCAAGAAGGTCTTGGTGTGACTCATGAACATCCTCCCCAAGGCGGGCCGGGCATTATCGCGGCCACGTATTTTGAAAGGGGAGCGTTGCACATCTATGCTATGCGCACAAACAACTTTTCATGCCGAAGCCATAGACACAAGGAATGGCTCAAGGCACGTGTCCCACCGGCGTCATCCCGGCCTTGTGCCGGGGATCCCGATCTAGAGGGCGCGAGCCATACTGATCGGGATGGCCGGGACAAAGCCCGGCCATGACGGCTGCGGCTCAGCGATTCCATCAGATTGGAACATTCTCTAATTCTCCGGCTCGGCGGCGCAGATGGCCTTCAACGCGTCCGCGACATGCTGCGCGGCAGGCGACAGCCAGCCGCCGCGCCGGATCACGATGCCAGCCTCGCGCCTGACGGTGAGATCCGGCGCGTCCAGCATGACTAGGTCCTTGCCCTCGCGCGTGACGAGGGTCTTCGACACGGTGAAGGTTAGGGCGTCGGAATGGAGGAGAACGTTGATGAGGAAGGCGAGCGAGCCGGTCTCCAGGCAACTCGTCGGGGGTGGAAGGTCGTGCGCGACGAACAATGCGTCGAAGCGGCGGTGCGCGCGCGTCGTGCGCGGCGGCATGACCCAGGGGTAGGTGAGGACGTCACGCATGGACAGACGCCGCCGCCGGGCCAGCGGGTGTCCCGCGCGGCAGACCACCCCGAGATTGTCGGATGTGAGCGGGGTGACCTCGACATCGCGCCTGTCCTCGGGAGAGGGAAGCTCCGCCACCACGAAGTCCAATTCGCCGTCACGCAACGCCCGGAAGAGCGCCTCGTCGAAGCCGCCCTCGACACGGAGCTGGATGCCCGGATGCTGCTTCATCACTTCCGCGACCGCCAAAGGCAGGTTGCGCCGCAGCCAGGCAGGGCCCGCGCCGATCGTCACCGTGCCGAACGTGCCGCTGCGCAGCGAGGCAATCTCCTGGCTCGCGTCCCTCACCTGAACATGCACGGCCTCGGCATGGCGCAGGAGGCGCAACCCGACATCAGTCAAGGCGACACCCCGCGGCAAGCGCTCGAACAGCTTGACGCCGAGTTCGTCCTCGAGAAGCTTTATGCTCTTGGTCAGCGTGGGCTGCGTGATATTGAGCTCAACGGCCGCCAGCGAAATGTTGCAGCGCTGCGCAACACGTAGAAAATACTCAAGCTGCCGCAGGTCCATGGCCGTCTCCGATTGCCCCGGGGATTTGTAGAGCAATCGCTGGGATGCAGAAATACGGGAGAGGCCAAGTCCGTCGCGCGTGGCCTCCGTCTTTCACGGCCTCCGCCGTCATTCCGAGGCAGGCCGAAGGACTGAGCCCGGAATCCAGAACCGATGCCCCATCCGCAAAAAGCGCTATTGGACGATCGGTCAACTTCCCAACGCTACGGGTGATAGATTCCGGGCTCGCCGCTCACGCGGCGCCCCGGAATGACCGGCCACTCGACGTGAGGGCGGCCGAGCCGGGAGGCCACCTGCCCACAAGGCGAAAGGGGAGCGCGGGCCTCAGGCAAATCGGATCAAGTGCCTGGAATCAGGCGCTCGCCGAACAGGCGGCTGGTCACGGCACGCGGCTTCAGCGCATCCTCGGGCGTCGTCGGCATGAACGAGCTCTTGCCGCCTTCGAGCTCCGCCGGCAGCACCATCACGCGCACGAAAGCGCTGTTGGCGTCGTTGATATTGGTGCCGATGACCGGATCGCTGCCGGTCTCGAACCAGGCCTGTCCCGCTGCGATCCGCTCGACATGGTCGCCGACCTCGGCAATGAGCCGCCCGTAGAGGAGCCGGCGGATGCCCGGGCCGCGATGGCCGTGGCGCGGGGTCGCGGCGCCTGACGGCGATTCGATCCGGTCCGCGCGCATGAGCCAGGGACCATCGAAGGCAACAGTGAGGGGATGGGAGAGGATGATGCTTTTGTCCCATCGGAAGGCGGTACCCGTCGGATCCACTTCATAGATCCAGATCCGGCCTTCGCCGCGCAACCGCGCTTGCCCGTCCAGGAACAGCCCGTCGTCGGCGGTGCATGTCCGCGCTCCGCCCGTGTCCTCGACGGCGAGAACGCCCGTCTCGACATAGGCGAAGCGATAGGCGCCGTCGGGCAGATCGAGGGTGGCGCCATCAAGGTCGTGTTCGTAGAGCGTGATGCGCGGCAGGCTATCGGAAGTTGCGGTCATCGTGCTCCCCGCTTGCCAGCGAGCGTCTGGCCCACCAAAGCCCGGATGATCGGGCTCTGGGGATCAAGGTACTGATTGATGATATCGAAGTGATTGTAGCCGGGGACCACATGGGTTTCCGGGTCGCGTCCATGCCTGTGGAGGTGATGGGCATAGCGGAACGACTGATCGATCCAGTGCCAGGGCTCCACGCCTCCCGCGAGTATGGCCACCGGGCAGTCGATCACCGGCGCGCGTCGCTCGACATCATGGCGCGCGGCGATCGCCGCATCGAGATTGAGCTCCGCGTTCACGCTCGTATGGATTGCGGGCGCCGGATCGTAGATGCCGCTGATCAGGACCGCGCCTTTGAGGAAAGTCGGGTCGATGCCGCGCGCGCGCCAGTCGGTCGCGATAACCTCGGCGCCAAGATGCGCGCCCGCAGAATGGCCGGAGAGGGTGATCGCTTTGGGATCGCCGCCGAACTCCGCGATCGAGCGGCAGGTCCACTCCACGGCGGCAAGCGCGGAGTCGACGACCCCATCGAGGGTCGAGGCCGGGCAGAGTTCGTAGTTGGCGATGACCGTCGTGATGCCGAGCGGCACCAGTGCGCCGGCGATGAAGGCGAAGTTCTCCTTATCCTGCGCCCGCCAGTAGCCGCCGTGAAAGAACACATGCACCGGCGCCGGGCCGGCGGCGCTTGCGGCGGGATAGACATCGACCTTGCGCAGGGGATGGTCGCCGTAGGCGATGTCCCGGTGCGAGACCAGCTCCTCGCGCGCCTTGCGGTTCGGCGCGGCGCGCCCCGCCTGATAGTCCTTGAAATTCGGAAAAGCGTTCTGCGGGTTGTATTGAAACTCGTGCTCGTCGGCGGACAAGGACGACCACAGGCGCGGCGCGTCGGTCATCAGCAGTTCCCCTGGTTGCTTCCTGGATTGGGTGCCGTCGCGTTCCGGGCAGCTTGCCTGTCGAGCGCCGCCGAACGCAATCGCGAGAGGCTCGACCGCACCGAGAGCGCCTCCTGCGGCACGATGAGTTCGATCAGGCCGCCGGTCGGGCTTGCAAGGACAGTGTCCAGCGCCTGCGCGAAGTCCTCGGTTCGCTCCACCCGGAGGCCCGCGAGACCATAGGATCGCGCGAGCATAGCGAAATCCGGATTATGCAGGTGTGTACCGGAAACGCGGGTTGGATATTCGCGCTCCTGATGCATGCGGATGGTCCCATACATGCCGTTGTTGACGACGAGATAGATGATCGCGGCGCCGTATTGGACGGCTGTCGCCATCTCCTGGCCGTTCATCAGGAAACAGCCATCGCCATTGACCGAGAGAACGGTTCGGCCGGGGTAGGTGAGCTTGGCCGCGACCGCCGCCGGCACGCCGTAGCCCATGGCGCCTGAGGTCGGGGCGAGCTGCGAGCGGAAGGCGGAAAAGCGCCAGTATTTATGCACCCAGCCGGTGTAGTTGCCCGCGCCGTTCGACACGATGGTGTCACTGGGCAGGACCTCCTGCAGATGCTGGAACACCGCCGTCAGGTCGAGATCGCCCGCATTGGGCATGGGCTTATAGGTCGCGTCTTGCTCGGCCTTCAGGCTCCGCACCCAGTCCCGCCGGTCGGTAGCGCCTGCACTTCCGTCAAGCGTGGTGAGCGCCGCCGCGAAGGGCGCGAGGCCCGCATTGATGGGCAAATCAGCCTGATAGACACGGCCGAGCTCCTCTGAGTCGGCATGAATATGCACGAGCTTCTGGCGCGTCCGTGGCGCGGTCAGCAGGCGATAGCCAGCCGTGGTCATTTCGCCCAATCGCGTACCAAAGGCGACGACGAGATCGGCTTCCGCCAGCCGCTTGACCAGTTGCGGCTCGGCGCCGATGCCGAAATGGCCGACATACAGCGGGTGTGTGTTGGGCACGTAGTCCTGGCAGCGCAGGGAGGCCGCAATCGGCAGCTGCGCCCGATCGGCGAAAGCGAGAAGGTTGTCGCGCGCCTCGATCGTCCAGCCGCCGCCGCCGAGAATGATCAGCGGGCGTTTCGCCTCCGCGACCAGCGCCGCGAAACGCGCCATCTGGTCAGGCCGGGGGGCGGCCGCGATGGGGTCGGCGCGCAGGCCCGCCTCGACGGGTGCCGCGACGTCCTCGCTCAGCATGTCCTCGGGAAGAACGAGGACGACGGGTCCCGGGCGGCCGGCCATGGCCGTCTGGAAGGCGCGATGAATGTACTCGGGGATGCGTCGCGGGTCGTTGATCTCGGCCGCCCATTTGGCGAGCGGCCTGAACATGGCGACCAGATCGACTTCCTGGAAGCCCTCGCGATCCTTGAAGCCACGCGCCACCTGGCCGATGAACAGCACCATGGGCGTCGAATCCTGAAAGGCCGTATGCACGCCGATCGAGGCATTGGTCGCGCCCGGTCCGCGCGTGACGAAACAGACGCCCGGCCGGCCTGTGAGCTTGCCGTAGGCATCGGCCATATTGGCCGCGCCGCCTTCCTGGCGACAGACGACCAATTGCACGTCATCGGCGACATCATGGAGAGCGTCGAGGACCGAAAGATAGCTCTCGCCCGGCACGCAGAAGACCCGATCAACGGCCTGTCGGCGCAGGCAATCCACCAGGATCTCGGCGCCAGAACGGCTTGCTGCCCCACCTTCCGTCGCAGCGACTTCCGCCGTCATGAGCGTCTCCTTGCATGGGATCGATTTGAGAAGAGGTTGGATGAACCAATATAGGACCAATTATTGTCCAATTCCAATCCAATTGACAACCCCTTCGACACCAAGTTGACGACCAACACTTGCGCGCGGCAGGCATTTGACGGCATGGTAAAGGCGCCCAATTCCTTGTTGCCCCAATTCCTTCTTGCCGCATCAGACAGAGGAAAGAGAGCTTGCTCGATACCGCCGTTTCCAGCCAGGATCAGATGTCGCCCCCGACAGTCGGCGTCCGTGCCCGATCCGAGGTGGAGTCGCGCGCGCTCTATGCGCGCATCAAGTCGTCGATCACCGAGGGGCGCTTTCCCCCCGGGGCGCAATTGCCGACGGAGCGCGCGCTCTCCACGGAGTACCGCGTCGCCCGTAACACCGTGCGCAAGACGATGGCGCAACTGATGGATGAAGGCCTCATCGTGCGCGAGGTTGGCCGAGGCACCTTCGTCACCGATGCCAAGCCCGCCAGCGCGGCCCCCGCCGAGCCGGAATTCTCCCTGCCGGAGTTGTTCGAGGCGCGTCTCCTGTTCGAGCCGGCGCTGGTCGATCTCGTCGTCGAGCGCGCCACCGAGGCGGATTTCGCTGCCTTCGACGCCGCGCTTGCCGACATGAAGGCGGCCGATACCTGGATCGCCTACAAGGAAGCGAAATACGCCCTGCATCTGGCGATCGCGCGGGCCTCGCTCAATCGCTTCATCGCGCGCGTCCTCGAGATGATCATTGCCTCGCGCAGGGCGGCCGGCTGGGGCCGGCCGGGCGGGCACCCGGGCCCGCTGGCGCTTGTCCGCGAGACCGCCTGCCGCGACAATGCGGCGATCATCGCGGCCCTGCGCGCCAGGGACGCGGCGCGGGCGCGGGAGCTCATGCGCGACTATCTCGTGCGCACGCTCTATTCTGTCTCCGGCGCCTGACATCAGCGGCGATCGGAGCTGCGCTGTAGTGCCCGTCCCGTCAGCATCAGCGCGAAGGCGGTGATCAGCACGGCTATGCCGGGGAATAGGGAGATCCACGGGGCAAGCAGGATCGTGTCCTTGCCCTGCTGGAGGATCGCGCCCCAGTCGGGCGTCGGCGGCTGCACGCCAAGGCCGAGGAAGCCGAGCGCGGCCTGGATCTGCAGGACGAGCGGAAACAGCACCATGTACTGCATCAGCACGAGCGGCAGGACATTGCGCAGGACATGCCGATAGAGCACCGTGACCTCGTTGAGGCCGACGCAGCGCGCCGCTTCCACGTAAGTCTTGCCCGCTTCGCCCAGCGCGCCCGACCGCGCGATGCGAAAGAACATCGGTATATGGATGATGCTGAGCGCCAGGATCAGGTTTGAAGTGGCCGGCCCCAGCACGCCGGTGATGATCACGCCGAGAATGATCGGCGGGAAACTCAGCACCACGTCCACGACGCGTCCGAGAACCTGGTCCACCCAGCCACCGAAAAATCCGGACAGCGCGCCGACGAGCCCACCGATCAGCGCCGCGATCAGAAGGGAGCCGGCGCAGATCAGCAGCGTCACTCGCGTTCCGTAAATGACGCGGGCAAAGACATCGCGGCCGGTGTCATCTGTTCCGAACAGATGCGCGGCCGACGGCGGCTGCAGGGCGTCGTCGATGTTGATCGTATAGGGCGACTGTGCGGTGAAGAGCCCCGGCGCGATCACGATGACGAGGAGCAGGGTCATCACGGCGAGGCCGCAGAGCAGGCCGGGTTCACGCTTGAGGCGGCGGAGAAACTTCACGAGGCCGCTCGTTTCGCGGGGAGCTACCGTGGCTGCGAGGGGCGATGAGATATGGGACATGTCGCTGACCTCAGGACAACCGCACGCGTGGATCGATGACGCTGTAGAGCAGATCGATGATCAGGTTGACCGCCATCGCCGTCACGACGACCACCAGCAGCGCGCCCTGTAGCATCGGATAGTCGCGGGTCTCGATGGCGCTGATGAGCAGGCGCCCGAGCCCCGGAATGGAGAAGAGCGTCTCCACGATCACCACGCCACCGAGAATCTGGACGAGCACAAGACCCATGAAGGTGATGAGCGGTATGAGGATGTTCTTGAGGATATGCTTGAAGAACAGGATGCGGATCGTGACGCCCTTGGCGCGGGCCGTGCGCACATAGTCCTGATTGAGCGACGTCACCACGTTCTGCCGCACGAACTGGCTGTAGGCGGCCGCCTGGAGGAGCCCGAGCGACAGGATCGGCAACATCAGGATGGACAGGTTGTCCCAGAGTGATTCCGTCGGAGACACATAGATCAGCGGCGGCGACCAGCCGGCGAAGGATGACACGGCGACGAGCAGCATGAGGCCCGTCCAGAACACCGGTGCGGCAAGACCCAGAAGGTTGAAGATCTGGATGAGGTTATCCGGCCAACGCCCTTCGTAGATGCCGGAAATAATCCCGAGCGGCACGCCGACGATCGTCGCGAGCGCGAGCGTCAGAAGGCCGATTTCGAGCGTCACGAGGAAGGCCTCGAACACGGCGGGGCCCACTGGCCTGCCACCGGTCCAGCTGGTGCCGAGATCACCCGATAGAACGGCGCTGATCCACCGCCCATATTGAATCCAGACGGGTTGGTCCAGACCCAGAAAGCCTCTCAACGATGCAGCGGCCTCAGGATCGCTCACCTGGCCGAGCATCTGCGCGACCACATCGCCCGGGACCGCCCGGACGATGAGAAAAACAGCAATCGAGGCGACGAAGGCCGTGACGGCCGACGCCGCCAGTCGCCGGGCGAGATAACCACCCATTGAAAATATCTCCGCGGCGGGGACGCGGTACGAAGGCCAGAGCCCCGATACCGCGTCGCGCCGTTACTTCTTGATGTAGGCGCGCGCCAGACCGAAGAACCAGCCGGTCGGGTGCTGCTGGTAGTTCATGACGTTCTCATTGCGCACGCTGACGTGATCAGCGCTGAACAGCATGACGGTCGGCACGGACTGAGCGAGGATCTTCTGGAAATCCACGTAGATCGCCTTGCGCTTGGCCTGGTCCGTCTCACCCAGCCCCTGGTCGAGGAGGGCGCTGGCTTCGGCGTTGTTCCAGTTGCGGAAATCCGCGCCTTCCGGAGCCTTGTGGAAGTGCCGATAGAACAGGAGATGTGGATCAGGCTGGGTCGCCCAGTCGTTGAAGGTGAAACCCATCTGCTTCGACTGGAAGTTCTTGATCCAGACGCCCAGATCGACGCGCTGGATGTTGAGATTGATGCCGGCGCGGGCGAGCTGCTGCTTCATCGTGACGGCGGCCGGGTCCATCCAGTCATAGCCGTTGATGGTGGTCAGCGTCAGGTTGAGGTTGCTGTGGCCAGCCTCCGCGAGAAGCTTCTTGGCCTTTTCGATATCGACCTTCTGGTTCGCGAGCTGGTCGATCGGCGCGCCCCAGGCGTCCTGCATGGCGGGCACCATCGTGCCGATGACCTTGCCGTAGCCGCCGACCGAGGCCCGCATGATCTCGTCCTTGTCGATCGACAGGGCGATCGCCTCACGCACCCGCGGGTCACCGAGCGGCGAAAGCTCGGAGCCGAGATCAAGCGCCTTCTGATTGAGCGAGGGCCAACGCTCCATGACGAGCCCCGGCGCCTTGACAACCTGCTGGATGTCCTGGGGGCGCGTGAGGAGGGCGAGATCAACGCGCTTGTTGCGCAGCGCGACGATCATGCTCGCGCTGTTTGGGATGAAGAGGATGTTGATGCGGTCGAGATAAGGCGCGCCTTCTTCCCAGTAGGCGTCGTTCTTGACCAGAGCCAGATGGCTGTTGGGCTTGAACTCGGCGAGCTTGTAGGGCCCGGTGCCGACGCTCTTGGTGTTGAAGGCCTGCTTGGCATCGGCGGCATCGAAGTAGCCAGCCGGGACGACGCCTCCGTATTTGTTGCCGAGCGTCATCGGCAAGGCGCCGTTCGGCTTCGACAAAGTGATGCGGACGGTGCCATCATCGACCGCGTCGACGGAGGAGATCAGGGTCAGGTCGCCGGCGCCCGGGGAGCCGTTCTTCGGATCGCGAAGGTAGTTGTAGCTATAGGCCACATCCTTCGCGGTCATGGGCTGGCCGGTGTGGAATTTGACGCCCTCGCGCAGCTTGATGGTGTAGACGAGCCCGTCGGGGGACACCTCATATGCGCTGGCGAGCAGCGGCATCGCCTCGCCGGTCTCTGATTCATAGAACAGGCCCTGATACATCAGCACCGTGAAGCGGATGCGTCCGTCAGCGGCTTGATGGTAGGGATCAAGGCCCGGAGGCTCGACCAGCGAGCCGAAGGTCAGGGTGCCGCCCTTGACCGCATCGGCGGCCTTCGGCCCATAGAGATCGGCAGTCGCGGCCCGTGCCGGTAGCGACGCCATCGTCAGCGCGACCGCCGCCGCGAGAGCTTGCACCGCCCCTCGCCACGGGCGCCGTCTGAGATGAGACGGATGCGTTCCCACAATCATTGCTTCTTTCTCCTCTGAATTATGCTTTGACATCAGCTTGTTAGGAAAATCTCAGTCCGTGTAGCTCGCGATGAGTTCGATCTCGACCGCGGCATTGCGGGGCAGTTCGGCGACGCCGACCGCCGCGCGGGCGTGGCGGCCCGCGTTGCCGAAGATGGCGACGAGCAGGTCCGACGCCGCATCGAGAACCTTCGGCTGGGCATTGAAGCCCGGCGCGGAGGCGACGTAGCCGTTGACCTTCAGGATGCGGTCGACGCGGTTGAGATCGCCGAGCGCCTCCGCGAGGCAGGCGAGCCCCTGGAGAATGCAAATGCGCGCCTCTTCACGCGCGGTTTCAAGGCTCACTTCGGCCCCGACCTTGCCGAACACCCGTACCTCGCCGTCGACCTTCGGCATCTGGCCGCTGACATAGGCGATGCCGTTGTGGAGCGTGACGGCTGAATAGTTGAAGGCGGGCTTGGCGGGCTCGGGCAGTGTGAGCCCGAGGCTTTCCAGTTTCTGCGCGATCATGGGGCCTCCCTGGATGATGATGCCGCGACGGCTCCCTCGCCTTTCGCCATGTCGGCGGCGAGGCCGGGAAGGTCGAAGGCTGGCGTGAAACCCGTATCGTGGCGGAAGCGGGCATCGCTGATGAGCGGGAAGAGCATCGCCGGTTCGGTGACGTCGAGCGCGACCTCAAGGCCCGGCGTCGCCTTTTCGACGGCCGCGGCTATGTCCCGCACCGAGGCGGTGAAACCGTTGATGTTATAGACTGTCGCGAGCGGCTGATGCGCTGCCAGCACCGCGAGGCAGGCGGTGGCGACATCGCTGACATGCATCAGGTCGATCGGACGGTCGTGGAAGGCGATGTGATGCGTGCCGCCACGGCTCCCAGCTTGCAGAAGTTCCGCGAGAGCCGCCGCCGCGCCCTTGTACCAGAGGCCGGGACCGAGAATGAGCGGCAGCCTGAGGCCGGTGATCGACAGATCATGCCGCAGCGCCGCGAAATCAGCGACCTCCTCGGCGATGTGCTTGGTGAGGCCGTAGACGGTGCGTGGACGCTTGGGCGCGTCCTCGTCGACAGGTTCGGCGGCATAATCGCTGGCCGGGCCATAGACGACCGTCGAGCTTGTCCAGATGAGGCGCTTGACGTTGGCCTCCACGGCTGCGGCGATAAGATGCCTGAAACCATCGATATTAATGGCAAAGGCCATGTCGGCGTCGCTCTCGCCGGACCGCATGAGGCCCTGGTCGCCCGCGCCGAAGGCCGCGCAGGAAACGACCGCGACCGGCTTCACCGCGGCGAGCATGGCGCGCACAAGATCCCGATCCTCCAGGCCGCCGACGGTCTCGCCGAATTGGCCGGTCTTGTCGGCAAGCAGGTCGGCGGCCATTGCCGGACCAAAGACATGCGCCTGGTAGCCATTGGCGATCAGCGCCCGGACAACATGTGAGCCGACGAAGCCGCGGCCGCCGATGACGACGACGCTGGCACCGGGAGCGATGGGAGAGATTGCCGCCTGTGAGGTCATCGCGTCTCTGTCATCTCTGTAAGCCGGGGCGGTCCCGTCCGGCTGCCAGCCGGAGGGGGAGGGGCGAAAGGTCTGATATTCTTTGCCGTTACTGCGCGAACCGCTTGACGGCGTCCCAATCGAGGCTGATCCCAAGACCCGGAGCGGTCGGCACCGCGATCTGGCCGTCGACCGCGACCAAGGGCTCCGTCAGGATGCTCTCGCGCAGCGGGTTCTCGCCGACATCATATTCGACCAATGTGGGCCAAGGCGCGTTTTGCCCGTGCGGATAGGGGGAGCGGGACGCCACATAGTGGACGCCGGCGGCCAATCCGATGCCGGAGCCCCACACGTGAGGCGACAGCCTCAGATGGTTGGCCTCGCCGAGGTCGGCGATGCGCCGCCCTTGCCAGAAGCCGCCACACAGGGAGAGGTCTGGCTGCAGCACGTCGACGGCGTGCCTGTCGGTCAGTCTTTTGAAATCGAAGACCGTATAGAGAGCCTCTCCCGTAGCGATGGGAACCGGGCTCGCACGCTGCAGGATCTCGTACCCATCGATATCCTGCGGTGTGAGGGGCTCCTCCACCCAGGTGATCCGGTAGGGAGCGAGACGCGCGATCGACGCCTTGGCCAGATCCAGCATGTAGTTGGAGTTGATGTCGACCATGATGTCGACCTTGTCGCCCAGGATGTGGCGCGCCGTCCTGACGCGCGCTTCATCGGAATCGGGCCCAAGACCGATCTTGATCTTCACCGCCTTGTGACCCGCAGCGGCGATGGCCTCGATCTGCGGCGCAAAATCCGCGTCCGGATTCTCGGTGATGTAGCCGCCAGACGCGTAGACAGGCACGCTTTCGCCGCCGCGGCCGCCGATCAGCTGGCACACGGGCAGCCCGACCACCTGCCCCAGGGCATCCTTGGCGGCCATGTCGATACCACTGATCGAGCCCATCAACTGGTTCTGCACACCGAAGTGATAGTGGCGCGCGATGATACGCGTGAAGACAAGTTCCACATCCGCGATATGGGTGCCGACCAGATAGTCCTTGAGGAGCGGGAGATAGGCGAGATTGACGGACGGCATGCCCCAGGCCTCGCCGATACCGCTGACATCCGCGTCCGTTTCGACGACGACCAGGGTCGTCTGCCGCGCGCTCGCCAAGGATTTGGCCATGCCATAAGGCTTCGGGAGCGGGCAGGAGAGGGGGATGAAGCGGATATCTCGAACGCGCGCCAATGCGATCTCCTCTCGCGATTCCCGAATTGCGCCACAGCGCAGGCAACCCGCAAACCAATTGCAACCAATAGCGGACTTTCCGTGAGCCAATGTCACCAGTTTCGCGGGCTTCGTCAAGCGGTCGCGATAAAATCCCCACCGTTGGGTGGTTGCTCGTCTGATCGTGATGGTTGGAAACACGGGGCATGCCCGCTGGTGCCGCATCGATCCATGTATCGTCGATCTGCATTGGCCGGATCGCGCAGCCGAGTACCGCGCACGGGGCCTTCAACTGGACAGCCCGCCCGACCATCCTATCATGCGGGGGCAACGGGAGGAGACAAGCAGTGATGTCCGGACAGAATGAAGGTCAACCGGGGCGGAAGGTCGCCGTCATCGGGCTTGGCTCGATGGGCTACGGCATGGCATCGACCCTGCTGCGCGAGAAGTTCGACGTCGCCGGTTTCGACGTCAGTCCAGAGGTGCTTGCGCGCTTCACCCGGGATGGCGGACGCGGTGCGGCGAGCCCGGCCGAGGCTGTCGCGGGTGCTGATGTGGTCGTCTGCGTCGTGGTCAATGCCGCCCAGACAGGGGCAGTCCTGTCCGGTCCCGGCGGGTGTCTCAGTGCCATGGAGCGCGGGGCTGTCTTTCTCTCCTGCGCCACGTTGTCACCGGACGAGGCGCGTGCCTTCGCCAGAGATGTCGAGGCGGCCGGCCACGCTTATCTCGACGCGCCGATCAGTGGCGGCGCGCAGCGTGCGGCAGCCGGAGAGCTCACGATCCTCGTGTCGGGGGCAGGTTCGACGGTCAACACGGCCCGGGCTGTTCTCTATGCCATGGCGGAGCGCGTCTATGAGCTCGGCGAGGCGGTTGGCGACGCGTCTGCCTTCAAGATCGTGAACCAATTGCTCGCGGGCGTGCATATCGCGGCGGCTTGCGAGGCGATGGCGTTCGCGGCGGCGCAGAATCTGGACCTGCGGCGGGTCTACGAAGTCATCACCCATTCGGCTGGCAATTCGTGGATGTTCGAGAACCGCATGCCGCATGTGCTCGATAACGACTACACACCGCGCAGCATGGTGGATATTTTCGTGAAGGACCTCGGCATTGTGGCCGATATCGCGCGCAAGGACCGCATTCCGGTGCCGATCGCCAGCGCTGCCCTTCAGCTCTTTTTGATGACCTCCGCTGCCGGCATGG
Organism: Chelatococcus sp. HY11; assembly: GCF_018398335.1. Taxonomy (NCBI): domain Bacteria; kingdom Pseudomonadati; phylum Pseudomonadota; class Alphaproteobacteria; order Hyphomicrobiales; family Chelatococcaceae; genus Chelatococcus; species Chelatococcus sp. HY11. The sequence goes on along the minus strand of NZ_JAHBRX010000002.1, from coordinate 342,582 downwards.
GGAGGGATGACGATGCCTCAGTCGCGCGTCTCTTCGAACGCATCAACGGCGTGCCAGTGACGGGCAGCGTGAAGGAATAAGTCACGCCGCGTCAGCCGGCGTCCCCGGGCGAGGTTTATGGTGCCGGCGTCGCTTTGCGTGTAGGGTGCTGACAAAGTATCAGAAATGAGAATGCTGTGGCCATGGGTGGACAAAACGCGGCAGGGGCGGCTTTCGATACGGCGCTCTGCCATTTGGGTGACATCGAGGTCACGATCGAGCGCAAGCGTCATCTCATCGAAAGGTTACGCGCCGCCGGCTGTTCCACGTACTATGCCGAGACGCTGCTATTGCGTTTTGAGGTCATTCGGGCAGAGCAGGTCCGCATGCTTGGCAGCCTGAACGGCACCTCGGCTGTCTGATGGGCGCAGGCTAGGCCAAGCCAAGCTTAGTAAAAGGCCATCGCCGCGCCGATCGCGGCCCCGATGAGCACGATGATCCAAGGCTGCAATGCGTACCGGATTAGCAGCGCCCCGTAAACGAGCGTGAGGGCGAGTGCTTCCCATCCGGTGATCGCGGCCGTGCCGATGGGGCTGACGAGCGCCGCGCCGAGAATGCCAACGACGGCGGCATTCACGCCATGCAAGGCGGCCCGCACGGTGGGACGTGTACGGAAACTGTTCCAGAAAGGCGCCACCCCACCGACCAGCAGGAAGCCAGGCAGGAAAATCGCGACCAGTGCGAGCAGCGCGCCGGGTAAGCCATTAGGCGGAACGTCCAGGGACATGCCGAGATAGGCGGCAAACGTGAACAACGGTCCTGGCACGGCTTGGGCCGCGGCATAACCCGCGATGAATTGTGACGGGTTGATCCAGCCGGGTTCAACGACGCGTGCTTCCAGAAGAGGCAGCACGACGTGCCCGCCGCCGAAGACCAGCGCCCCCGACCGGTAAAAGGCATCGAACATGGCGAGCGCTTGGGAGGACGTCAGATAAGCTCCGAGTGGCAGGCCGAGAAGGAGAGCCAGGAAAATAACCAGCGACGCGCCGCCGGCTCGCCGGGACACTGGCAAGGCGATGACACCGACGGACGATTGACCAGCGTCCCGGCAGAGCGCGAGGCCGGCCACCGCGCCCGCGACTAGCGCGACGATCTGGCCCAATGATCCGGCGGCGAAGAGAGCAATGACGCCTGCCGCGAGCGCGATGGCCGCGCGGCGCATGTCGGGACACAAGGTCGTCGCCATACCCCATACGGCTTGTGCCACGACGGCGACGGCGACGATCTTCAGCCCCGTGAGAATTCCAGTCGCGACCGTGCCGCCGAGCCTGTCCGCGCCGGCCGCGAAGGCGATCATCGCCAGCGCCGACGGCAGGGTGAACCCAATCCACGCCAGGAAGGCGCCAAGCTTGCCTCCCCGCAGGAGGCCCAGTGCAAATCCGACTTGGCTCGATGTCGGGCCTGGCAGAAACTGGCAGAGGCCGACGATATCAGCATAGTCTTTCTCGCTCAGCCAGCCGCGTCGAACCACGAACTCATTGCGGAAATAGCCGAGATGGGCGATGGGGCCTCCGAAGGACGTACAACCGAGCTTCAGGAAGGCTGCGAAGACCTCGAGGGATCGCTCCCATCGCTGCCGATCGCGCACTCGTCCGCTATCCACGTTCCCCATGTCCACCGCGCTGTCCAGCCCCTTGAATAAGCGGAGCTAGCAGCTGTGTACGACAAACGAATGGCGCGCAAGGATGGAGCGTTATCCAATCTGGAGGAAACTCGGAGCCTCGGCCGTCATGGCCGGGCTTTGTCCTGGCCATCCCGATCCCTGTGGATCGCGTCCTTCCGATGGGGATCCCCGGCACACGTGTATGGACCGGGATGACGCCGGTGGGGAAGACGCCTTGCAGTTGGTCCGAAAAATCTGAAACCGCCAAATCACCATCGGATGAATAGGTATAGAAATCGTATTGATCACTCTCGCGTGATGAAATATCGGAATATATTCACATAAAATAACACATATGATATCAATACATAATAAATAAGAAGGATAATAGTTATGTTTGGTATTGACCCCATTATCGCGGCAGGTGTCGTTCTCGCAACGGGGGCAACTGATGCCGCCTATGTTTTCTTTAACGCCGCGGTTGGAGCGAGACATCGCGTTCGCGCGGCCAATTGGAGCTCAATCTGGTATATGCTGTCAGCCTTCGCGGTCATCAGCTACACCGAACATGCCGTTTATGTGGTCTTCGCGGCGATCGGCTCCTGGATCGGCGCTTTCGTCTCGGTCACCTGGCTCATACGCGCGCCGATCGCGCGTCCCGTCCCCGTGCCCGAGGCTTGATCGACATCGAGCCGCCCACCCGAAAAGCAATCCGGTGATGACAACAGGTCAGGCGCTCTCGCGGCTGAGGATCTCGAAGCTCAGCCTGACGGCGCGTTGCGCCGGCGCCTGGCCTTGAAGGCGGCCGAGCAACAGTTTGCCGGCTTCAACGCCTGTCTCACGCACGGGGAACTGCACCGTGGTGAGCGACGGGGAGATCCACCGGGCGATCGGGGATTCACCGAAGCCGGCGATCGCCAGCCGCCCCGGTACATCGATACCGATGTCGAGTGCATGGCGGATGGCGCCGACGGCCACCTGGTGACCCGCGAAGACAACGGCATCGACCTCCGGCGCATCGCGCAGGATTGTGCCGACGACTTCGCCGCCATTGCCGGAGCCCGGATCGCTGGTGATCTCGTAGTGCCTCGGGGGTGGCGCGTCGTGGGCCTCACAGACGGATTGCAACCCCTCGAGACGAGCCATCATGCGGCTGTCGTCGAGCCCCGTATGCCCGACATAGGCGAGATGCTTGCGACCGCGCGCCAGGAGATACTGGCCAAGAGAGGCGCCCGCATCGTAATTTGACGAGCCCACGCTCATGTCGAGTGGTGCTGGATTGTAGTCGAACATCTCGACCAGCGGCGTGCCGGAGCGGCGAAGCAACTCCAGACATTCGTCGGCATGGTCCTTTCCTGTCAGGAGGATGCCATCGACGCGATGGCCAAGGAACGTGCGCACCAGCTCGAGCTCGTTGCCGCGATGGAAATGCGAATTGCCGAGAAGCAGCTTGTAGCCGGCGGGCTCCAGAATGTCGGCGGCGCCCTGCAGCACCATCCCGTGGATCGGGTTGGCCAAGGTTGGCACCACGACGCCGATGACGTTTGACCGGGCTGACACCAGGCTGGAGGCTACGAGATTGGGGACATAGCCCATGGCGCTCGCGACCTTCAGGACATGCTTGCGCGTGCGCTCGGAAACGCGTCCGGGATTACTGATGCAGCGCGACGCGGTGATCGTCGAAACACCGGCGGCGGCCGCGACATCTTCCAGGCGAACGGGCGCCGAACTTGCGCGGTTCTCCATGCCCGATTGCCGACTTGACTCGAATTCGCTCAAGGCCTACTCATTCTGCTCATGGATAACGATGTCCATCTGCACTTCTTGTATCTCGAAAAGCGCTGCTGTCATAGAAAAAATCACCGGGCCGTGGTTTCCGTATGTCGAAATGGACAGCGCTATCCATAGCTGCCCATCGTTGTGATCAGGAGGGGGGATTGCCGGAGCCTCAATTGCGTGCCGCCGTCATCGGCGCCGGCTGGTATGCCGCCCAGAATCATATTCCGGCGCTGGCCGCGCGGCCCGAAGTTGTTCTTGATGGCGTCTGTCGTCTCGGGCGGGACGAGCTGGAACGCGTCCGCGACCACTTCGGCTTTGTCTTCGCCTCAGAGCGCTTCGAGGATGTGCTGGCGCGAAAACCCGACATCGTCGTCGTCGCTTCACCGCATCAGCTGCACTACCGGCATGCCGCGGCTGCCCTCGAAGCCGGCGCTCATGTGTTGTGCGAGAAGCCTCTGACGCTTGACCCGGCGGAAGCCTGGGATCTTGTCGCGAAGGCCGAGGCACGGGGACGTCATCTCGTGACAGCCAATGGCTACCAGTATCTGCCGAGGGTCGACGATCTCCGCCGGCGCATCGCGGAAGGCGCTGTCGGTGCCATCGAGCATGTCATGGTGAGCTTCATTTCGGCCACGCGGGATGTCTTCACGGGCGAGCGGGGACTGGATTCCTGGCGCACGACCTTCTTCCGCCCCGACCGCTCGACGTGGCAGGATCCCGCGAATGGCGGCGGCTTCGCCTATGGCCAGCTCTCCCATGCCCTGGCGATGATGTATTTCCTGACGGGCCTGGAGCCGGGCACGATCACCGCCTTCGCGGTGTCCCCGGACCGTGTCGATATCGCTGAGGCGGGCGCCTTGCGCTTCACCAATGGCGCGGTGGCCAGCATCTCCGGTGCGGCGGCCATGCCCCAGGGCAATCGTGGCCTCCTGCGCCTGTTCATTACCGGCGACGCCGGCATGCTGACCGCCGCGTTCGATCGCGATGAATGCGAGATCAAGCGCTTTTCCGGTGAGGTGGAGCGTCTGCCGCTCACGGAGGGCGACTGGATCTATCGTTGCGATGGGCCGGTGAATGCGCTGGTTGATCTCGCGCTGGGGCGGGGGGCCAATCTGTCGCCCGGCACAATCGGCGCGAGAACGGCGGCGACCATCGCCGCGCTCCTGCAATCGGTCACCGCCGGCGGCGCGCCTCGGCCCATCCTTGGGAGGCAAGGCTGACCATGGGTGATCTAGGCCTTCATGTATCCGGGTTTGTTCTACGTGTTCGCCCGGGGAAAACGGAAGAATACAAGCGCCGCCACGCCGAGATATGGCCGGAGATGCTCCGCGCGCTCCGCGCGTCCGGCGTGGTGAGCTATGATATCTTCCTGAATGAGCCGAACCGTATGGTTTTTGGGCATCTCTTCCGCCGTCACGCGCTGGACCCGAACGTCCCGGAAGATCCGGTGATCATCCGTTGGCGCGGTTATATGGCCGACGTGCTGGAGATGGCTGGCGACCAGCCTCTCAGGGAGCCGCTCGAGCACGTCTTTCACATGGAATTCGACACGGGCGTCCATCCGGACGCCGTCCGCGACGCGTGATCGCTACATCGCGAACCGCGCGGGTGCCAGTCCCGCAGGCCGCGATGAGCGACACGATCTTGACCGAGAGAAAACCGCGCGGCGCACGTCCGCGACAGGATATGGGAGGGAGGCAGGACAATGAAAAGACAGCATGGGTTGGGACGCTGGCTGATGGCAGGTGCCGCATCAGCGGCGATCGTTTGGGGGGTGGGGGAAGCGGTTGCGCAGGATCTGCCCAAGGTCCCGCGCAACCGCACCTTGATCAGCCAAGGATGGGATTTCTACAATCAGGTCCCGTCGATCGATAACTTCAATCCCTATGCGGGTGTTCTGCTGCATCAGCGCAATAACCTGCACTATACGGTCTATGAATCACTGTTCTATACGAACCATTTCACCAATGAGCTGATCCCCTGGATCGCCGAAAGCTATACCTACAACAAGGACTTCACCGAACTCACGGTGAAGCTGCGCGATGGTGTGAGGTGGAGCGACGGCAAGCCGCTGACGGCCGAAGACGTCGTCTTCACCTTCGATATGCTGAAGGGCGCGGCGCCGGATCTGTTGTTCTCCTCGGCCATCGCCGAGTGGGTCGATTCCGCGAAAGTCGTCGATCCGCTGACCGTCACCATCAAGCTGAAGAAGCCGGGACCGCGCTGGGCCGCCGACTTCCTCGCGACAGGACAATCGACGCGCTTTGTCGTGGTGCCCAAGCATATCTGGGAGGGCAAGGATCCGAAGACTTTCGCCAATTTCGATCTGGCCAAGGGTCTGCCTGTCGGCACGGGCCCCTACAAGCTCGTGAAGGCGGATGCGAGTTCCTTGTTCTTCGATCGCCGCGACAACTGGTGGGCGAAGGACGTGGGGCTCGTCAAGGAGATGCCGAAGGTCGAGCGCGTCATCTATGTGCCGGCGACGGCGGAGGCCATGCCGCAGCTCTATGCGACGAACCAGATCGATATCGGCCGGAATATCCAGTCGGGCGTGTTCGAGGCCATCAAGGTCCAGAACCCCAATCTCACGGCCTGGAACGCTCAGGGGCCGGTGTGGGGCGCCCCGAACGGGTGCGTCATCGGCATCCGCTTCAATGTCCAGAAGCCGCCCTTCAATGACGTGGCTCTGCGCCAGGCGGTCAATGCGGCGATCGATCGGGACCAGATCGTGAACCTCGCCTATGAGGGCTCGGTGAAGAAGGCCGTGCTGCCGTTCTCCTCTTATCGTGGCATGCTCGACTATGTCGACGGCATGGGTGACATCATCCAGGCCGCCGCACTCGACAAGCGCAGCGTCGAGCGGGTCGCCGAGATCCTGACGAAAGCCGGTTACAAGAAGAATTCCGCCGGGCGCTGGCAGCTGCCTGACGGCTCCCCGCTGGAGATACGTGTGTCGGTCGGCCAGGGTGACCCCGTGGGGCCGGTGCTTGGCGAGCAGCTCCGCTCGGCGGGCTTCGATACGGTGGTGAACGTCCAGCAGAGCACCGCGCAGACCGAGGCGCTCACGGCGGGCAATTTCGGGCTCAGCGTCTATCCCCATTGTGGCAGCCTCTATGACCCCTGGCAGACGCTGGAGCATTTCCACTCGAAATACGCGCCGAAGGAGGGCGAGGCCGCGAAGAACCTGCGCGCGCCGACCCGCTACGCCAATCCCGAGCTTGACGCTATCCTCGACAAGCTCGAGGCGAAGCAGCCCTCGCCGAAGGACGCGGATTATGTCGCCCTCGCCAAGCAAGCAACCGCGATCATCGCCCGTGACCTGCCGGAGATCGCCCTTTTCGAGGAAATCCAGACGCAGCCGTTCAACACCACTTACTGGACCGGCTTTCCGTCGTCGGCGCAGCCCTATGTAGCCCAGCCCCTGCCGTGGGAAGGCTTTGCGCTCGTCATCCATCGCCTGCAGCCGAAGCAGTGACCGGCAAGAGCGGAGGCTCCCGGGGCACCTGGGCACCCGGGGCACTTGGGGCACTAGGGGCACTAGGGGCCTGGAGCCTCCGCTCGCCGGATACGTCTGTCCGAGGCCCTTTTCGCGTGAGATCGCCGTGGTGAAAATTAAGGAAGTCCGCGCCTTTCCCATCCGCAATGAGATGGTCGGCGCGCTCTACAAGGAAGGCAAACTGGCGAACGGCGCGACCGCGACGAGGCCGCCCTGGACGCGCGACGCGGAAGTCGCCGGGCCGTTGTCAGGCTATCCGCGCTTCAAGGCCAAGCGTTCGAGCTGGCGTTTCGACGGATCGGTCGGCTGTCTGGTGACGGCCGAGGATGGCACGACGGGCTTCGGCGTCACGCGCCATGGCCAGCCGGCGATCGCGCTGATCAACGATCATTTCGCCGGCCTCCTGGCGGGCGAGGACGCGCTCGCCACGGAGCGCGCCTGGGATATCATGATGCGCGCGTCCTCGCCCTATGGCTCGGGTGGGCTCAGCGCCTATGCGATCAGCGCGGTCGACCTCGCCCTGTGGGACCTCAAGGGCAAGATGCTGAAGGCGCCGGTCTATGCGCTCGCCGGCGGCCCGGCCCATGACCGCATGTTCTGCTATGCCACGGGCAATGATACCGACTGGCATATGGAGCTTGGTTTCCGCGCCACGAAACTGGCGCTGCCCTATGGCGCATTCTCCGGCCTCGACGGGCTCGCCCGTAATGAGGAACTCGTGGCGCGCACCCGGGCGCTTGTCGGCGCGGATGTCGAGATCCTTCTCGATTGCTGGCTGGCGCTCGACGTCGATTTCGCCGTCCGCCTCGCCGAGCGCCTGAAGCCCTACAACCTCGGCTGGATCGAGGACGCGCTCCTGCCCGAGCCGATGGAGGCCCACGCCGCCCTGCGCAGCCGCCTGCCGTGGATGACGCTGGCGGGAGGTGAGCACTGGTATCTTCCCGCGCAGTTTCTCGAGGCCGCGAACCGCCAGCTGCTCGACGTCTTCCAGCCGGACATCTGCTGGGCGGCGGGCCTCACGGGCTGCATGCGCATCAACCACATCGCGGAAGCCGCCGGTATCAAGGTCATGCTCCATGCCGGCATGAACACGCCCTATGGCCAGCATCTCACCTTCGCCAGCGCCAATATGCGCTGGGGCGAGTTCTTTGTCGGCTCGGCGCCCGGGCAGCCGCTCGCGGACGCACGTGTCTTTCCGGGGATGGCCGTGCCGGAGAACGGTTGGCTCGTGCCGAGCGATGAACCGGGCTTCGGCCTCGGCCTGACGGAAAAAGCGCTCGAAGCGCTCGTCCTCTGAGCCGGAGAGCTGACAATGTATGCACAGTATGTCGCGCGCCGCTTCGGCATGATGCTTCTCGTCATCGTGCTCGCGGTGTCGATCAACTTTCTCCTGCCCCGGCTGATGCCCGGCGACCCGGTGGAGGCTCAGCTCAACCAGCTGCTCGCGACAGGTGGCGGCGGCGGCGATATCAGCGCGATGGTGGAAGCCTACCGCGCCCGCTTCGGGCTCGATCAGCCGCTCTTCGCGCAATATCTGTCCTATTGGAAGGCGGTCTTCAGCCTGGATCTTGGCGTGTCGCTCGCCGCCTATCCCGAGCGTGTCTCGCACGCCATTCTCGCGGGGCTTCCCTGGACGCTGGGGCTGCTCGGTTTTGCCACACTGGTCAGCTTCGTCATCGGAACCTGGCTCGGGGGATTGCTCGGCTGGCCGCGGACGCCGCGCGTGACACGTGTCTTCGGCACCGGCCTCATCCTGTTCTCGTCGGTTCCCTACTTCCTCATCGGCATGGTGCTCCTCTACCTCTTCGCCATCGTCTTCCGCTGGTTTCCCGCCGGCGGCGGCATGCCCTTCGGCCAGTCAGTTGGGTTCAACTGGCAGACGCTGACGGCGATCGCCTGGCACGGAACCCTGCCGGCCGCTTCCATCATCCTCGCCGAGATCGGCGCCTGGGCGCTCGGTATGCGCGGCATGATGGTGAGCGTGCTCGGCGAGGACTACATCACCCTGGCGGAAGCCAAGGGCCTCAAACCACGCCGGATCTTCCGATGGTACGGCCTGCGCAACGCGCTGCTGCCGCAACTCACGAAACTGGCGATGACGCTCGGTCACATCGTCTCCGGCGCCATCCTGGTGGAGGTCATCTTCTCCTATCCGGGCATCGGGTTCCGCCTCTATCAGGCTATCCAGGCCAATGATTATTTCGTGATCCAGGGCATCGTGCTGCTGCTCTCGGTGTCGATCGCCATTGCCATGTTCATTCTCGATCTCGCCTATCCGCTCATCGATCCGCGCATCACGACGGGGAGGGACTGATGGCCGTGCTGCCCAACCGCCTCGCCGGCTTCAGCCGCAATCCGCCGCTCGCCTTCGGATTGATCATCCTTGCCCTGTTGTGCTGCGCGGCTCTTGTCGGCCCCCTCGTCGTCGACGATGCGCTGGCGCGTGTCGGCGCCACGCTGCCACGGCAGCCGCCCTCCGCCGCGCATTGGCTGGGCACGGATTCGCAGGGACGCGACATGGTGACGGTGCTGATGCTCGCCATGCCGCAGACGCTCAAGATCGGCCTTGTGGCCGGCCTCATCAGCCTCTCCTTCGGGGTGGCCCTTGGCCTGATCTCGGGCTTCGCGGGCGGTGTGGCCGACACGGTGATCCGGCTCGCCTCCGACGTGATGATGACCATTCCCGGCATTGCTATCCTGGTGCTCGTCGCGGCCAATGTGCGCGAGATGACGGTCGCCATCATGGCGGTCATCGTGGCCTCGCTCTCCTGGATGGTGACCACCCGGACCATCCGCGCCCAGACGCTCTCCCTGCGCGAGCGGGGCTATGTGCAGATCGCGCGCCTCAACGGCTCCTCGACGGCCCGGCTCGTCTTCGTGGAGATCCTGCCCAATCTTCTGCCCTTCATCGCGGCGAGCTTCGTGATCGCGGTGTCGAACGCGATGCTCGCGACGATCGGTCTGGAGGCGCTCGGGCTTGGGCCGCAGAAGGAATTGACGCTCGGCACGACGATCTACTGGGCGCAGTTCTATGGCGCCATCCTGCGCGGCATGTGGTGGTGGTGGGCGCCGCCCATCCTCCTGATATCGCTGATTTTCATCGGCCTCATGCTGACCTCCGTCGGCCTCGATTCCTTCGTGAACAAGCGCGTGGCGAACGGCTCATGACTGTGCTCGATATCCGCAATCTCACCGTCGAATACCGCACGCCGCGTGGGCCCTTTCATGCCGTGCGCGATGTGAGTTTCTCGCTGGAGGCCGGCGAGCGCTTCGGGCTCGTCGGCGAATCCGGTTCGGGCAAGTCCACGACCATTCTGGCGCTGATGCGCATGCTGCGCGGCGGCATGATCACCGGTGGTCAACTGCTGCTGAATGGCAAGGACCTCGCCAAGGTGCCCGACGCGCATTACCGCGACATTCGCTTTGCCGAGATGTCGCTGGTGCCCCAGGGGGCGATGAGTTCGCTCAATCCGGTGCTGCGCATCGGCCGGCAGATCGGCGACATCTTTTCGGATCACGGCGTGCGTCATACCTCGGAGGAAAGGCGCCGCGTTATCGGCGACCTTCTAAGGCGGGTGGGGCTCGCACCCGAAGTGCAGGATCGCTTCCCGCATGAACTCTCGGGCGGCATGAAGCAGCGCGTGTGCATCGCCATGTCGATCGCGCTCAAGCCCAGCCTCATTCTCGCGGACGAGCCGACCAGCGCGCTCGACGTGATGGTGCAGAAGCAGGTGCTCGCCACCCTCGGCCGCGTGCAGAAGGATCTCGGCGCGGCGATCGTGCTTATCGGCCATGACATGGCGCTGATGGCGCATTTCGTCAGCCGTCTCGGCGTGATGTATCGTGGCGAATTGGTGGAGACCGGACCTGTGCGGGAGATCTTCACACGTCCTCAGCATCCCTACACCCGGATGCTGATCGAATCGCTTCCATCATTCGATCGCCTCGCGAGTTTCCGCTCCGCGAAGGCGCCGGCGCTGCAGGTCGGAGAAGTGTGATGGCGAAAGTTCTCGAAGTCCGCGACGCGGATGTCGTCTTTTTCGCCGGTCACGGCGTTCAGAAGCGGGCGCTGTCCAACATATCCCTGGCGGTCGGTGGCGGGCGCCCCACTATCACCGCCGTGGTGGGCGAGAGCGGCAGCGGCAAGACCACGCTCATCCGGCTTTTGCTCGGTTTCCAGCAGCCGACGCGTGGGGCTGTCCTCTATGACGGGAAGCCGATCGCCACGGGGGATCAGGCCCTGCTCACCGCTTTCCGGCGTGAGGTGCAGGCGATTTTCCAGGACCCCTTCGATGTCTTCAATCCGTTCTATCGGATTGACCATCCGCTCCTGACGCCGCTCAAGCTGTTCGGCCTCGTGAAATCGAGGGACGAGGCCTATGCGAAGATCGAAAAGACGCTCACGAGTGTCGGCCTGAAGCCGTCAGAGACGCTCGGCAAATATCCGCACCAGTTGTCCGGCGGCCAGCGCCAGCGTGTGATGATCGCGCGGGCGCTGCTGCTCGATCCCGCCATCATCCTGGCGGATGAGCCGGTGTCGATGGTCGATGCCTCCCTGCGCTCGACGATCCTGGCCATCCTCTACGAGATGAATCGCAATCTCGGCATCTCACTCATCTATGTGACCCACGATCTGACGACCGCCTATCAGGTCGCGGATTCGATCGTCGTGCTGCATGGCGGCCACGTCATGGAGGTGGGGCGCGCCGAGGATGTCATCCATCGCCCAGCGCATCCCTATACACGCGCGCTGATCGAGGCCGTGCCTTCGCCGGATCCGGATAAGCCCTGGAACCTCGACGAACAGACGGCCTCGCCCGAGCGTTATCTTCCGGCGGATGGCGCGGTTGGCCTCTACCAGATCGAGCCGCTCCGCGCGATTGCAGGTCCCCTGCGCCCAAGCGAACCGACGACCTCGGCGGCTGCCATCCAGCTGGCGATCAGCGCTGAACTCGATCGCGCGGCAACGCTCAAGGTGCCGGCGTGATCATCGACAGCCATTGCCATGTCTGGGAGAACTGGCCCTATGAGCCGGCGAGCCCACACGCGGCGGCGCGCGGCCGGGCCGGTGAGCTCGTCTATGAGATGGATGTCCATGCTGTCGCCAGCGCTGTGATCATCTGCGCTGGCATCGGCGACAATCCTGGCAATGTCGACTACGCCTATCGCGTCGCTGAGGCCCATCCCGGGCGTTTTGAAGTCTTTCCCGATATCGATTGCCGCTGGTCGGCGGACTATCACAGACCCGGCGCCGCTCAACGGCTGGAAAACGCACTTTCACGCTGGGATTTCAAGGGCTTCACTCATTATCTTGATGAAGCGGATGACGCGAGCTGGCTGACGGCGACGGAGGGACTTGCTTTTTTTGGGATCGCCGCCGCCCGGCGGCTCATTCTCAGCCTCTCGGTGCTGCCCCACCAGATGCCCGCCGTCGTCGAACTTGCGGAGCGTTATCCCGATCTGCCGATTCTCCTCCACCATTTCGCTTTTCTCGGCCCACGTACGGCGGTGACGGCCAATGGGAGGGACCTCGTGTTGGCGGCGGCGGCTCGCCCGAACATCCACATCAAATATTCCGGGCTCGGCAATGTCGCCGCGCCGGATCAGGATTTTCCCTATACCCCGCTGCAATGGATCCTCTCGGATATTGCCGCCGCGTTCGGACCTGAGCGGGTGGTGTGGGGCTCGGACTTTCCCGTGTCGCGCAAGCATATGACCTACACGCAATGCCTCACGCTGCTGACGCGTCATGGCCCTTTTGCACCAATTGACCTGCCGCGCGTGCTCGGCGGCAATATGGCGCGTCTGCTGGAGACCGCAGGCGCGAACTGACGCGGAATAGAACGCAGCCGGCGCCCGTCGACTTGGCCTTTTGCCATGAGAGGCAAGGGAATGATGGGGCTGCCCGTACCGGGCGATCTGCTGGATGCGTCTCTCGATCACAGGGTGGAAATGATCCGGGCTCGGCGAATTCGTCTGCCGCTTCCAACGTCCCGCCTCCACATGCCATTTGCCTTGTTTCACTTTGTCGTTATCTTCGGGCAGATTGCTGCATAGGCGAAAGCGATCGGACGCGATTGTGCCCATGCAGCATGAGCGGTATCGGATAGCCTTGCGAAGGGCGCGATTGCCGGAAGCAAGCAAGCGAGCACCGCGATCGAAGGATCGAGGTGAGGGAGGGTACATGCGGGATAAGCGTTACAAGGACGGATCGTCGGCATTGGACGACGTTCTGTTCGACGGGATGGTGATCATGGCGGGCGGCTTCGGCCTGTGCGGCATCCCCGAGCATCTGATCACGGCGATCGCGCGCAAGGGGACGAAGGATCTGACCTTCATCTCCAATAACTGCGGGGTGGATGATTTCGGGCTCGGCATCCTGCTCGGCAAGGGCCAGATCAAGAAGATGGTCTCGTCCTATGTCGGCGAGAACAAGCTGTTCGAGAAGCTTTACCTGTCGGGTGAGCTTGAGCTCGAGTTCAACCCGCAAGGGACGCTCGCCGAGCGTATCCGGGCAGGCGGGGCCGGCATTCCGGCCTTCTTCACGCGCACCGGCGTCGGCACGATCGTCGCCGAGGGCAAGGAAGTCCGCCAGTTCAACGGCGAGGACTATGTGATGGAGACCGGGCTCACCGCCGATCTCGCCATCGTCAAGGCCTGGAAGGGCGATGCCGAGGGCAATCTGATCTACCGGAAGACCGCGCGCAACTTCAACCCGATGATGGCGACGGCGGCGAAGGTGACGGTGGCCGAGGTCGAGGAGATCGTGCCGATCGGCAGCCTCGACCCTGACAATATCCATACGCCCGGGATCTATGTCGACCGGATCGTCGAGGGGCATGACTACGAGAAGCGGATCGAGCGCGAGACGACGCGTCCGCGGCCGGCGGCAGAAGCGGGAGCGAACTGATGGCGTGGTCACGCGAGGAGATGGCGGCGCGGGCGGCGGCGGAGCTGCGCGACGGCTTTTATGTGAACCTGGGCATCGGCATTCCGACGCTCGTCGCGAATTGCATCGCGCCCGGCCTGACGGTGACGCTGCAGAGCGAGAACGGGCTCTTGGGCATCGGGCCGTTTCCCTATGAGGGCGAGGCCGATCCCGACCTCATCAACGCGGGCAAGCAGACGGTGACGGAGATCCCGGAGTCGTCCTATTTCTCGAGCGCCGACAGCTTCGCGATGGTGCGCGGCGGGCATATCGACCTGTCGATCCTCGGCGCGATGGAGGTGTCGGAGCGCGGCGACCTCGCGAACTGGATGGTGCCGGGCAAGGTCGTGAAGGGCATGGGCGGCGCGATGGATCTCGTCGCCGGCGCCAAGCGCATCATCGTGCTGATGGAGCATGTGGACAAGGCCGGCACGTCAAAGCTCGTGAAGGACTGCAGCCTGCCGCTGACAGGACGCCAGGTGGTCGACGTGGTCATCACCGACCTGGCCCTGTTCAGCTTCCCGGCGCGTGGGGAAACGCTGCAACTCACCGAACTCGCGCCCGGCGTCAGCCTCGACGAGGTCAAGGCCAAGACGGCCGCCGAATTCGCGGTGAAGCTGTAGGACAGCGACGGAAGTTCGTGACGAACCCGGATCGGGCGTTTTCGGGTTCCTGCATCACGGGATGATCTTTCAGGCCGAGGCGATCAATCGCCTCGGCCTTTCTTATGGCGATCGTCGGCACGGGCACGGCGCGCCGAGGCCCAGAGCAAGCGCGTCTGTTCCGGCCTAGCTTCGCGAAGGAAAAGACGAAAACATTCATTCACTTCTTTGGAACCGTCCGTCTCCCTCAAAGTCTGGAGCGTGCTCAAGGCGGCTTGATCGGTCAGGGAGATGGACGCCGCCATCCTGGCTGGAATTCCGCCGGAACAAGAGGCCAGTTCCGGCTCATTTCAACGGTGCAGCAGGTTTTAACGGCCGGTCATCCCAGCGCCGGGAACGTCGTGGCGCGATGGGATTTGACCATATTCAGTTAAATGATTACATTGAATAGGAAGAAGGCGGACCGAAGGCTCCGCAATGCGGGAGGCATCATGAGGGGGCATCGGGCCGCGCTGTCCTGGCGCTGCCATCTTTGATCCTTTCATCTCGGTTGTCATGTGCAACGGCGTCACGACTGACGGCTCCGCGAAATAGCGGCGCGCCGGCTCGCGATCGCCGAAGCGGTCGGAGCAGGGCGACGCCATGAATGTCAGTGACAAGAAAAACATCCTGACCGGGGTTTTTTTCATCGGCTTTGGTGCGGCTGTCGCCTTTGGCGCGACACACTACGCGATCGGGAGCGCGGCCCGCATGGGCCCGGGATATTTTCCCCTGGGGCTTGGTCTGGCGCTGGCGCTGACCGGCGTCTGCGTTCTTGCGTCCGCGCTCTTGCGCACGACAGCACGTTCCCAGCTCGAGCAGTGGCCAGTCAGGAGCGTCGTCCTTATCCTGCTTTCGGTCGTGCTGTTCGGCTTGCTGATCGAGCGGGCCGGGCTGGTCATCGCGCTGCCGGTGTTGATCGTCGTCTCCAGCCTGGCCCACAGCGCTTTTTCATGGCGTAGCGCCTTGCTGTCGAGCGCCGCTCTGCTCGCCTTGTCCTGGATCATCTTCATCGTGATCCTTGGACTTCAGGTGCCCCTGCTGCCGCCGGATCTGAGCCTTTAGGAGCGCTTGATGGACCTCTTCGGCAATCTGCTGATCGGCTTCGGGACCGCGCTTTCGCTGCAGAACCTGCTCTACGCGTTCGCGGGCTGTCTGCTCGGAACGCTGATCGGGGTGCTGCCTGGCCTCGGGCCGCTCGCGACCATCTCCATGCTGCTCCCCTTCACGTTCGGGTTGGATCCGACGGCGGCGCTCATCATGCTCGCGGGTATTTACTACGGCGCGGCCTACGGTGGCTCGACCACCGCTATCCTGGTCAACCTCCCGGGCGAGACGTCCTCGGTCGTTACCGTGCTCGATGGCTATCAGATGGCCCGTCAGGGGCGGGCGGGCGTCGCGATCGCAACGGCGGCCATCGGCTCGTTCTTCGCGGGATGTGTGGGAACGCTTGTGCTGGCGGCCTTTGCCGCGCCGCTCGCGAGCGTCGCTTTTCGGTTCGGCGGAGCGGAATACTTCTCCCTGATGGTCGTCGGCCTCATCGGAGCTGTATCGCTCGCTTCCGGGTCGGTGCTGAAGGCGATCGGCATGATCCTGATCGGGGTTATTCTTGGCACCGTCGGTACCGATCTCAATTCCGGCGTGCAGCGTTTCACGTTCGGGACGCCCAATCTCTGGGAGGGCATAGATTTCATCGTCATCGCAGTTGGCCTCTTCGCCTTTGGCGAAGTGATCGCAAGTCTCGAGAACGACGCGAGCCGTGAGACCTTCACGGAAAACATGGGGCGCCTCATGCCCAATGCGGAGGATTTTAAGCGGATGACTCCCGCCATCCTGCGCGGCACCTCGATTGGCACGCTCCTTGGCATTCTGCCAGGGGCGGGATTGTCCCTGTCTTCGTTCTTTTCCTACAGCCTGGAGAAGAAGGTCTCGCGCTTCCGCAGCCAGCTCGGGAAGGGAGCGATCGAGGGGGTCGCCGGCCCGGAATCTGCGAATAACGCGGCAGCGCAGACGGCGTTCATCCCGACGCTCACGCTCGGCATCCCCGGCAGCCCCACCATGGCCTTGATGCTTGGTGCGATGGTCATGCACAATATTCAGCCAGGCCCGCAGGTCATGACGAGCAATCCGGACCTGTTCTGGGGTCTCATTGTTTCGATGTGGATCGGCAACCTTATACTGATCATCCTCAATCTTCCGCTCGTTGGGCTTTGGGTACGATTGCTGCGCATACCCTACGGCGTGCTTTATCCCGCGATCCTTTTGTTTTGCTGCCTCGGCGTCTATTCCGTGCAGTTCTCGACATTCGACCTCTTTTTAGCCGCGGGTTTCGGCCTCGCCGGCTATGCTTTTCGCAAGCTCGAATGTGAACCGGCGCCGTTGGTTCTGGGCTTCGTGCTCGGGCCGCTGCTTGAGGAGAATTTCAGACGGGCGATGGTGCTGTCGCAGGGCGATTTCACCATTTTTGTCCGGGAGCCGATATCCTTGTGCTTCCTGCTGCTGGCGGCGGTGCTTTTGGTGGCGGCGACGCTTCCCAAGATGCGGCGGGAGCGTGACGCAATTCTTCGCGAAGAGATGTGAGGCCGCGTAACCGGCCGAAAAGGCGCCGTACACACGGCGAAGACCATAAATATAACTGTTGACGGGAGGACAAGATGAAACGCATCCTCGGAGTTGTTCTATTTGCTTGTGCAGCCCTTCTTCCTGGTCTTGCGGCCGCTCAGGATTTTCCTTCCAAGCGGGTGACGATTGTCATCCCCTTCACGCCCGCGGGCTCGAATGACACGATTGGCCGCTATCTCGCCGACGGCCTGGCGAAGCTCTGGAACACGCCCGTGGTGGTCGAAAATCGCCCGGGAGCGGGCTCGGCGATCGGCTCGGCGCATGTCGCTCAATCGAAGCCCGATGGCTATACGCTGCTTTTCGTTTCGGGAACATTCACCACCAATGCGGCGACCCAGGCCAATCTGCCGTTCGATCCGGTGAAGGACCTGAAGCCGGTCGGCATGGGAGCGTTGGGCCAGATGGTGATCGTCACCGGCTCGCGCGTGCCGACGTCCAATCTCGCGGACCTTGTGAAGGCGGCCAAGGCACAGAAGGTCTTCTACGGCACCACGGGCGTCGGTAGTTCCACCCAATTCGCAGGCGAACTCCTCAATGACGTGGCCGGTATCAAGATGGAGCCCGTTCACTACAAGGGCGGCACCGATGCGCTGGTCGACATGGCCGGCGGGCGCCTAGACGTCTATGTCGGCACCGTGACGCAGGTGCTGTCCAGTGTGGCGAGCAACAAGGCCAAGCCGATCGCCATCGCCAGCAAGACACGATCGAAAGCCTTGCCGGACGTGCCCACGGTGGCCGAGGCCGGCTTCGCGGGCGCGGAGGCTGATATCTGGTGGGGCGTCTTCGCACCGTCCGGGACACCGGATGCCGTGGTGACAAAGATCAATCAAGGTATCAACAAAGTCATGGCCTCTCCGGAGGCGACAGAATTTCTCGCCAAGCATGGTGCGATGCCCGCCGAAATGAGCGTGTCCGAGTTTGGTGGTCATGTGACCAAGGAATTGGCGAAATGGCGGGAACTGGCCGTCAAGCACAATATCAAGGCTGAGTAACGACGCGGGGCTGGCGCGGAGCGTCGACGCTCCGCGGTTTGCCTGCCCGGAGGGCAGGCGCAATGAGGACGAGTGATGGCCAACATAGCCAGTATCCACGATATCAGGGCAGACGGAGATTTCGCCGCGGACTACGCGGCCTTCGTCTCCGGGTTGACGCTCGACCAGATGCCGCAGACCGTGGTTGCCGCGGCCAAGGCCAATCTCTTCGACACTCTTGCCCGCGCAACGGCCGGCGCGTCGGCTGTGGGTGTCGGCGATCTCAAGGCGCTCGTGACGGATTGGGGCGGCAAGCCCGAGGCGAGCATCTGGTGCTCGTCCGTCCGGGTGCCGGCTCATCATGCCGCATGGGTGAATGGCATGATGGCGCATGCCCGCGACTACGACGATACCCATGACGGCGCTGTGCTGCATGCCGGTGTGTCCGTCATACCGGCGGCCGTGGCCGCAGCCGAGCTCAATCCGAATGCGACCGGCGCCGATCTCATCGCCGGCATCGTCGCGGGACTTGAACTCATTTGCCGGCTTGGCGTCGCGACATCGATCGGCATCATCGAGAGCGGGTTTATGTACACCTCGCTCTTCGGGCATTTCGCGGCGACCGCCGCGGCCGCACGTGTGGCCGGGCTAGACAGGAATCAGACCATCAACGCCTTGGGCGTTGCCTACAGCCAAGCCGCGGGGACCCATCAGGTGACGCGTGATGCGGCGCTGACCAAGCGGGTCCAGCCCGGATTCGCCGCCAAGACCGGGCTCATCTCGGTCGCCCTGACCAAGGCCGGCATTCGCGGCGCGCAGAACACCTTCGAGGGTATCGACGGGTTGTTCCGCAGCTATCTGCGCGAACGCTATGATCCGGACGCGCTGAGGGACGGCCTGGGTGAGCGCTACGAGTTTCTCAATCTGAGTTACAAGCCCTACCCCTGCTGTCGCTTCAATCACACGGCCATTGACGCCGCGCTGATCATCCGGCGCGAGTTGGAGGCGCGTGGCGCCACGGTTCACGCGCTCACCGCGCGCGTGAACAAACAGGCCTTCGAGGCGGTCTGCACGCCCGTTGCTGTGCGCAAGCGTCCAGCGACCATCGTTCAGGCGCAATTCAGCCTGCCCTATACGGTCGCCTGCGCCTTGCACAATGGGGCCGTGGGGCTGCGTGCCTTCACGGAAGAGGGGCTGCGCGACGAGGATGTCCTCGCCATGTCGTCGCGGGTGAATGCTGAGCTCGATGCTGAGATAGAGCGGAACTGGTCTCGCAATATATCTCCGACGCAGCTGATTGCTGAAACAGACAAGGGCCTGATCGAGGCCAGGGTGGATGTTCCACGCGGACATCCCAAGTCACCCATGTCCCTCGCCGACTTTGACGCGAAGCTCACGGATTGCCTGACGATCAGCGGCCTCGATTGGCCGGGGACGGCGGTGACCACGCTGCGGCAGACAATCGATGAACTCCATGAGGCACGGCGCGGCGCTGCTATTCTGGAGGCGATAACGCGTTAGGACATTCTCGATGCGAAATACGTGGCCTGTTCGAGTGCGGGAAGCCACGGACGACCCGCATGGGCAGAACAGGGTGGCCAAGCCGGAGATCAGGCTCCATTTGCTCTATTTCATATAAATGATTTGACTCAAATTGGGCAGGGAACTACCATTCTTTGCAATGGTTGGGAGGAGCAATGTCGGTTCACAGGCTTCAGTCATCGCCGATGAACGCTGTGTCGGAAGAGCCGGTGGCTATCGACTTTGACGGCGTGGTGGCCCGTTTCGGCGCGCTCCATGCCATGGGGCCGACAACGCTCTCTGTCCGGCAGGGTGAGTTCCTGGCGGTCGTCGGGCCAAGTGGTTGTGGCAAGTCGACCTTGTTGAACATGGTGGCAGGCACACTGCGTCCGGCTGAGGGTGTCGTGCGCTACAAGGGCGATGCGGTGACCGCGATCAACCACGATGTCGGCTACATCACCCAGAAGAACTTCTGCCTGCCGTGGCGCACGGTGGAGGCGAATGTCCGGCTGCCGCTGGAATTCCGCGGAATCCCCAAGGGGGAGGCCGAGCGGCGTGTGCGCGTCGCCATCGACAAGGTCGGGCTTGGTGGCTTCGAGAAGGCCTATCCACGACAATTGTCGGGCGGCATGCTGCAACGTGTGATGATTGCTCGCACGCTTGCCTACGAGCCGGATATTTACCTCATGGACGAGCCGTTCGGCAGCCTTGACGCGCAGTTGCGCACGCGCATGCATGGCGAGCTTCTCAAGCTGTGGCAGGAAACCGGCGCGACCTTCGTCTTCGTGACGCATGACCTGCAGGAAGCCATTACTCTGGCGGATCGCGTTGTGGTCATGTCGGGGCGGCCAGGGCGCCCGAAACGCGTCGTCGACATCGAGTTGCCACGTCCTCGCGACGTCATAGACATCCAGTCCAATCCTGCCTTCGGAGCTTACGTCAAAGAGCTTTGGGCGGCCTTGGACGTGCATTGAGGGAGCGCGTGGCATGAGCGGAGGCTCCATACCCTCGGGCAGCACCCAGCGCCGCCGGGCGCTTCCTGTTGACGCCTTTCTCCAGTTTGGTCTGGCCATCCTGGCCGTCGCCGCTTGGGAAATCGTGGCGCGCGGCTTCGGCACCGAATTCTGGACGAGCAGCCCGAGCGCGGTGGCTGCCGAGCTTGGGCGATGGGCCGCATCCGGGCAGCTCGCCATCGATCTGCAGCTGACCTTGACTGAAGCTGGCGTCGGCTTCGTCATCGGGAGTGTCGCCGGTGGGTTGATCGGCTTTATTCTTGGCTGGATGAGACGGTTGGGCGACCTGTTCGAGCCATTCATTCTTTCGCTTTATACCCTTCCGAAAATCGCGCTGGCTCCCCTATTCGTCCTTTGGTTCGGGATTGGCGCGACAAACAAGATTATGTTCGCCGCGATGCTTGTGTTCTTCATGGTCTTCTTCACGACATACCAGGGAACACGCCAGGTCGACCGCGATCTTGTGGAGAATGCGCGCCTTCTGGGGGCCGGCAAGTGGGATATCTGGACGAAGATCGCCATCCCGTATTCGGCGGTTTGGATCTTTACCGGTATCCGTATCGGCCTTCCCTATGCGCTGATCGGAGCGATCGTCGGTGAATTCGTCGCGGCGGAGGCCGGCGTAGGCTTCCGTATCAAGGAGGCTACGTCGTTCTTCAACACAGCCGCCGTGTTTGCTGGCCTTATCGTCTTGATGTGTATCAGCCTTGTTCTGCTTGGCCTGCTGAAGCTCGTGGAAAGCCGCGCGCTGGCCTGGCAGAGCGCTGGCAACCGTGTCTCAGCGGGCGATCCAACATGATCCGCCTCTCGGAAACAAAGTATTCGCCTCTCTTGCCCGCGTAAACCACGCGAAATCATACAGCCACAGTCCAAAAAGGTTGCATGTCGTCTTATGAAGCCGAGCTCGTCATTTGATTTCAACAGTATCCTGCGAGCAGGCGACACGATTGCTTGGCCTCAAGGGTCGGGGGAACCGCGGGGGTTGACCCAGCGCCTCGTCGCGACCAGGCATAGTCTGCCGCCCGTGCGCCTGTTCATCGGTATGGTGACGAGCGATACATTGTCGCCTGACTGCGCCGACTGCTTCGAGCTGACCGGACTCAATGGTGCGGGCAGCAATCGCCGCCTGACCGCGGCCGGTGTGCTTGAGGTCATTCCCGTCCATGTCTCATCGATCGCCAGACTCATCGAAGCCGGAACGCTGCCTGTCGATGTCGCGCTCATCCGCGTTCGTCCGTCACCGGTCCCGGGGCATTTCACCGTCGGTGTCGTGGCCGACTACACCCAGGCGCTTGTGAAGAAAGCCCGTTGCGTCGTTGCTGAGCTCGATGAGCGCATGCCAGCGACGGCCCATGACGCGCTTGTCGCGGCCAGGGACATCGATGTCTGGGTCGAAGCCGATGTGGACCAGATCCTGCTGCATGATACCGAGCCGTCGACCGAAGAACGGGAAGTCGCCCGGCATGTCGCGTCCGCTATTCCGGATAGGGCGACGGTGCAATTCGGGATAGGCGGTCTTTCCGTCGCGGTGGCCCAGGCTTTGAAGAATCATCGTGACCTGGGTGTCCACTCCGGCGTCGTCTCCGATGCGCTGGTCGATCTCATTGAAAAAGGGGTCGTGACCAACGCCTATAAGGGTTTCGATGAAGGGGTTTCCGTCACCGGTTGCCTCTTCGGCAGCGATCGCCTGAACGCGCATGCCAACGGCAACCCCACAATCGCCTTGCGAGCGGCGACGCACACGCACAACGCCGAAATCATGGCGCGTCTTCATCGCCTCCACAGCGTCAATTCGGCGATCGAGGTGGATCTGACCGGGCAGGTCAACGCGGAACAGGCGGGGAACCGTTATCTCGGGGCCGTGGGGGGACAGATTGATTTCGTACGTGGAGCGCAGTTCTCGCCGGGTGGTCGTTCGATCATCGCCTTGCCCTCCACCACGCCCGACGGCCGAACCTCGCGCATCGTCGCCTCGCTCGCCGGGCGCCCCGTGACGACGGCGCGATCGGAGGTCGATCTCGTCGTCACCGAATATGGGGTCGCCGACCTCAGGGGGTGTTCTTTCGCGAGACGAATGGAGCAACTGGCGGCGATCGCCCATCCCGCTTTCCGCGATGCCCTGCTGCGGGAGGCGCGCGACGGCACGCGACAACGGCCGGCATTCCAGCCTGTAGTGTCCGAGGTGCGTCATGCCTGATCCCGATCTCTCGTCGCAAGAAAAGGCCCAGGAGAGGCCGCAGGAGCGAGCCCAAGAACGGGTTCGAGAACAGAGCATCGTCGTCGAGCGCCTAGCGACGGGGGCTGCCGCGATCTGGTTGAACCGGCCCGAGCGCCTCAACGCGCTGGGCGTGGCGATGGTCAACGATCTCCGGGCCACGATCGAGCAAGTGATCACGGAGAAGGCGACGGCCATTGTCCTGCGGGCGAAGGGGCGGGCGTTCTGCGCGGGTGCGGATCTCAAGGAGCGGCAAACCATGGAAGAGGCCGCGCGCCATGCCCATAACCGGGCGATCAACGCGGCGGTCAACGTCCTCGCGGCCGCGCCCGTTCCGACGATCGCCGTGATCAACGGCCTCGCGCTGGGCGGCGGATGCGAGCTGGCTCTCGGCTGCGACATTCGCATTGCTGCATCAAGCGCGATGATCGGACTGACCGAGGCGCGCATTGGCGCCATTCCCGGGGCGGGGGGGACGCAACGCCTGCCACGGCTCATCGGCGTCTCGCGCGCGCTCGATATGATGTATTCCGGAGAGCCGATCACGGCCGCGCGAGCGCACGACATCGGCCTTGTCAATCTCTGCGTGGAAGACGATGGGCTAGACGCGGCGGTTATGCGATATATGGAGGTGCTTGGTTCGCGCTCTCCGGCTGCTGCGAGCACCTTGAAGCAGGTCGTGTACGAAGGGGTCGAGATGTCGTTGGCGGGAGGACTGGAACGGGAGCGTCAGGCGCTCAGTGCCATCTTTGGATCGGCTGACTACGCGGAAGGCCTGGCAGCCTTCGCAGAAAAGCGGCCACCGCAATTTTCACGATAGGTTCTTGATTCCATGGATGCCTCACCAACGATGCCGAAAAGCAAGGCGGAGCACGTCGCGCAGCGCCTCTTGGACAAGATCATCACGGCGGGCCTCGCGCCCGGCAGCTCCTTCGGCACGGAGGCTGAACTTCTCACACAGTTTGACGTCAGTCGTCCGACGCTGCGGGAGAGCCTGCGCATTCTCGAATCGCAAGGGGTGCTGGAGCTCCGGCCCGGTCCGCGTGGCGGTATCATGGTGCGGAAGCCGAGCACGGATATTCTCGCTCATGGGCTTTCCGTCTATCTGCGGCTGCACGATGTGCCGTTCATCGCCGTGCTGAAGGCACGTGAGGTGATCGAGCCGGCGCTCGCCTCGGAAGCCGCCATCAATGGCACGGAGGAGGACTTCGACGAGCTGGAGGCCTCCATCCGCCGCATGAAGGCGATTGACAAGGACCAGACGGCCTTTATCGAGGAGAACCGCATCTTCCATAGCATCATCGCACGCGCGAGCGGCAACAAGGTGCTGGAGACTTTCTGGCAGACCATAAGCATTCTGGCGACCGGTGAGCATCATGGCGTCCGCTACTCCTTCGGCAACCAGCAGCATGTGATCGAGGCCCACCAGGGCATCCTTGATGCATGCCGCGCGCGCGACAACAAGGTCGCCGCCGCCAAGATGGAAGCGCATGTCACCGAACTCGAACATCTTGTTCGCAAGCGTTACCAGAACCTGCTGACACAGCCGACGAGCGTCGTTGGCCGCCAGGGCCGTCGCATAGCCTGAAGATCCCGCGCGTGGTTGCCCCTTTGTGGGGCAACTGCGCCCTAAAAATTAAATGATTTAACTAGATTGAGGGCAGGATATGGACTTTCAGCTCACCGCCGACCAGCGCGAGATGGTCAACACCGTGCGCGCCGTGACCCAGGAGAAGATCAAGCCCCGTTCGCTGCAGTACATGGACGGTTCTTTCCCCTGGGATAGCATGAAGGATCTCGCCTCGATCGGCGTTCTCGGCATGGCCGTGCCGGAAGAATATGGCGGATCAGGCCTCAGCGTGCTGGACACGGCCCTCGTTCTGGAGGAAGTCGCCAAGGGCTGTTACGTCACCGCGATGGCGTTGATGGGAGAGGTCGGCGTACAGGTGCGCATCATCTCCACCTATGCGCCCGAGGCGATCAAACAGCGGATTCTGCCTGGTGTCTGCACGGGTGAGAACATGCTCGCGGTGTGCATGACCGAGCCCCACGCGGGCACTGACGTGGCGAATTACCGGACCAACACGGACATCGTGGGTGACAAGCTTGTGCTCAACGGCACCAAGACCCTCATCAGCCGTGTTGACGAAGCACAGATGTTTGTCGTCTTCACGCGCATCAACAAGCAGCCGGGCCGCGAAGGTATCGGTTGCGTCCTGATCGAGCGCGATACCCCCGGTTTCCAGTGCACGGCGCGTTATCACACGATGGGTGGCGAAAACCTCGCCGAGATCACGTTCGAAAACTGCGAGCTACCGCTCGAAAATCTTGTCATCCGCGAGGACGGCTTCCGCCGCCTCCTCAGTGCCTTCAACACGCAACGCTGCCTCAATCCGAGCGTGTCGCTCGGGCTGGCGGAAGGGGCCTTCGAGGAAGCGGTGAAGTATTGCCGCGACCGCACGGCCTTCAAGCGTCCGATCGGCGAATTCCAGGGCATGCGCTGGAAGCTCGCCGAGATGTACCGCGACATCGAGATCGGCCGCAGCATCCTCTACCGCGCCTGCGCCACGGCTAACCCCTTCCCCGATCCCTACCAGGCCGCGCTCGCCAAGATGTACTGCAACGAAATGGCCATACGCGTGACGAGCGAGGCGATCCAGGTGCATGGCGGTTATGGGTTTACCGACGAATATCCGGTGTCGCGCTTCTACCGTGGCGCCCGCTACGGCACGCTCGGCGGTGGCACCACGGAAACGCTCAAGGAACTCGTGGGCAAGAAGATCATGGCCGACTTCCCCCATGACGGCTTCCTCGGCATGGGAAGCTTCTGATCGTGGACGGCATCAGGTCCCTGCTGTTTGTTCCCGGCGATAGCGAACGCAAGATCGCCAAGGGGCTCGCTTCCGCGGCCGACGCGTTGATCCTCGACCTTGAAGACTCGGTGACGGCGGAGCGCCGCGCATTGGCGCGCGGCCTCTGTCGCGAGGTCATCGCGGCGGGAAGCGCCAAGATGCTTCTCGTTCGCGTCAACGCGCTCGATACGCACGATGCGCTTCTGGATCTGGCGGCGGTGGTGCGGGCGAAGCCCTTCGGTATCATGCTGCCGAAATGCCGTTCTGCGGAGGATCTGCGCTGCCTCGACCACATGCTGTCGGCTCTGGAGGTGCGCGACGGCATCCCGCGCGGCACTCTCAACGTTTTGCCGATCGTGACCGAGACCGGCGCCTCCATGTTCGGTCTGAACACCTATGGAGAGGGGACCCCCCGGCTGGCCGGAGTGCTCTGGGGCGGCGAGGACCTTGCGAGCGACATCGGCGCGGTCGCCAATCGCGACGCCACGGGTCGGTATACTCCGACGTATGAATTGGCCCGCACCTTCTGCCTGCTCGCGGCAACGTCGTCGCGCACCACGGCCGTCGACGCAGTCTTCACGGATTTTCGCGACAGCGAGGGACTGCGGGCGGAAGCGGCCCTTGCCGCCTGCGATGGCTTCACGGCCAAAGCGGCTATCCATCCAGACCAGATCGAGATCATCAATGCGGCGTTCACGCCGAGGCCCGAGCAGGTCGATCTCGCGCGCCGTATCGTGGGCCTGTTCGAGCAAGATGAAGCGACCAGCGTCGTCGCCCTCGACGGGCGGATGCTGGACCGGCCGCATTTGATTCTCGCCAAGCGTATTCTGAGCCGGGCGCGGCTGGGGTAGTCACGCGCGGTTGCTGGAAGACGCAGGTTTCACCGGCCATTATTCCCAGAGCGCTGCTCAGGCCCACACGGATCATTCGACCGGGCAGGCCCTTCGCAAGATCACCTTCGCAAGAGTAGATGTCCTCACTTCACCAGCATCGATGCCGGATCAACGGAATCGATCTGGGGCAGGGATGTGCCGGTCGATTTCACGAAGGCTACTTCGTGAGCCATGTCGGCGGCAGTCAGCGGCCGTGCCTTCCATGCCGCCGCCTCGCCGGCATAGAGCAGATCGAGGGTCTTGGCATCGACGTCCGGGTAAAGCTTGGCGACAGCGGCCTTGACCTCGGCCGGTCTTTCCTCGATGGCCTTGCCGAGATCAGCGATCACCGCAGCCAGCGATTTCATCAGCTCGGGATTGGCGGCGGCGAAGTCCTGCATGGTCTGCAGGCTTACCGAGCTCGCCGGCAAATTCTGCGGCGGAAGCTCGGCTTTCGGGCCGCTGAGCCATAGCACCGCTTTGTCTCGCACGACCGGCACGCCCCAGAATGGCGCGCCCGCAATGAAGCCCTGGATCGCACCTTTTTCGAGGGCCGCGACCATGGCGGGCTGGGCCATGTAGGTGAAGCGGATATTGGCGCCGACCGCCTCGGCCGCGCCTTTGAAGGACACAGTGTAGGACGAGGTCGCGCTAGTCGAGCCGATAATCAGCCCGTCCAGCGCTTTCAAGCGTTCAGCGGCAGGTGCGTTGGGCGATACCCCGGTCTTCTCGGCAACGTCCTTGGCCAGAACGAGCGATGCACTCAGACCATTATACGTATTGGCGATCGCAACGACCTTCTGGCCACGGCCCTGCGCTGCCACGAGCTCTCCGGGACCGGAGAGGACGACTTCGACTGATTTTGAGATCAGCGCCGTTGTCGCGCTATTGGCGTTGTCCATGACGATAATCTTGGCATTCAGACCATGCTTCTCGAAAAGCCCGAGCTCTTTCGCGATGCGTATGGCGGCCGTGCCGAAACTGAGCGAGCTGATTGGAATACTGATGTCCCGCAGCTGCGCCATAGCTGGCACGGAAACAAGACATGCTGCGCAGACCAAGCCGCGCAGCCAATATTTCATAAGCCGCATGATATCCTCCCTCTTTTGTTTGTCTTGGATGATTGGAAAATTAGCAGTTTAGGAACGTGTTTGGACTGAACCCGGCTAGTTCAGAACGAAAAAGCGTTCCTCGGTCATATCCTTGATCGAGTATTTTGGACCTTCACGGCCGACGCCGCTGTCCTTGACGCCGCCGTAGGGCATCTGATCCGAGCGCCAGCGGGACGTGCCGTTGACGATGACCCCACCCGTGCGCACGCCCTTGATGGCGGAAAGCGCGAGCGCGAGCGAATTGGTGAAGATCCCGCATTGCAGCCCGAAGGGGCTGTCGCTGATGGATTTGAACAGCGGCTCGATATCCTCGTAAGGCTGCAGGCTCATCGCCGGGCCGAAGATCTCGTCGCACATCACGCTCATGTCGGAACGGACATTGGTGAGGATGGCGGGGTCGAGCTGCGCGCCGCGCCGTGAGCCGCCACGCAGCAAGGTTGCGCCGTCCTCGACAGCCCGGCCGATCATCCCCTCGACGCGGATCGCCGCCTGCTCGTCGATCAAGGTGCCGACCTCGGTCTCCATGTCCATCGGGTCGCCGAGCGCGAGGAGCCCGACTTCAGCCTGCACGGCCGCGACGAAAGTCTCGTAGACCGGCTTGTGAACGAAAACATTCTGCACGGAGATGCAGCTCTGGCCGGCGAGCAGCATCGCGTTGCGCGCGCATGCCTTCGCGGCGGCCGCCAGATCGGCGTCGCTGTGCACGAAGGTCGGGCCGACGCCGCCGAGTTCAAGCGCTACG
This sequence comes from Chelatococcus sp. HY11, assembly GCF_018398335.1. Classification (NCBI taxonomy): domain Bacteria; kingdom Pseudomonadati; phylum Pseudomonadota; class Alphaproteobacteria; order Hyphomicrobiales; family Chelatococcaceae; genus Chelatococcus; species Chelatococcus sp. HY11. Next base: position 314,176 of record NZ_JAHBRX010000002.1, on the reverse strand, counting down.
CGCTTCATGCCGATCGTGCCGCGGATGATCTTGCCGACGCGGGTGGAGCCCGTGAAGCTCACGAAATCGACCCGTGGGTCCGAGACGAGCTGCGGCGCGATCGCATCGCCATAGACGGTGTTCACGGCCCCCGCCGGCAGGCCGGCGGCGACGAAGGCTTCCACGAACAGATGGACGCAGAGCGGCGCTTTCGGCGACGACTTGAGCACGATGCTGTTGCCGGCGGCGATCGCGGGGCCAAGTTTGTGCGCGGCGAGATTGACCGGCGCGTTGAATGGCGTGATGGCCGCGATGACGCCCGCCGGGAAACGCATCACCATGGCGATCTTGCCTGCGCCGATAGCGCTTGCGTCCATGGGGATATGCTCGCCCTGAATGCGAACCGCTTCTTCTGCACAGAGGCGAAGTGTGTCGGCCGAGCGCTGCGTCTCGAAGATCGAATCGCGCAAAGCCTTGCCGGTTTCGCGCGACATGGCCCGCGCGATCTCGTCAGTACGGGCGGTGACGTTGTCGGCGGCACGGCGCAGGAAAGCCGCGCGCTCGTAGCCTGGCATCGCCGCCATGGCCCCCTTGGCGCGATAGGCGGCATCGAGGGCATCGTCGAGATCTCGCGCCGTCGATACCGGCGCGAGCGCCACGATATCGCCACGGTAGGGATCGCGGACTTCCGTGACCTCTTCAGGCTCACGCCACTGGCCATTGATGAAAGCCTTGATGGATACGGCCTGCGTCGCGCGGCCCTGCGCATCGAGCATGGATGTCCTCCCGGTCTTTGGCTTGGAATATAACTATATCATCTAAAGGATTTGACACGAAACACAAGCTTCAATAGCGTCCCCTCATCAAAGTGGTTCGGACGCGAGGGGCCCAGAAAACGTGGCCCCCTATGGGAGGACGCCGCCATGCGCATGGTCGCCGCTGTCATGTATGAGCAGGGCCTGCCACCCCCCTATGTGGACAGCACGCCGTTCCGTATCGAAGAGGTGTCGCTGGAGGGGCCCGGTGAGGGCGAGGTGTTGGTCGAGATCGCGGCGGCGGGATTGTGCCATTCCGATCTGTCGCAGGTCGCCGGGCTGCGCAAGCGCAAGCTTCCGGTGGTTGGCGGACACGAGGGCGCCGGCATCGTGCGTGAGGTCGGCCGTGGCGTCACGGCCGTCCGGCCCGGAGACCATGTCGTGATGACGGCCGTCTCGGGCTGCGGCCATTGCCGCCCCTGTTCCGAGAGCCGGCCCGTGCTGTGTGAAAGCGTGACGGTGCCGCGCACGCAGGGGTTGCTGTCGAATGGCGCGCGGCGGCTCACTCTGAAGGGGGAACCCGTCTATCACTACAGCGGTGTGTCCTCCTTCGCGCAATATGCGGTGACCGTGCCGAATTCGCTGATCGTCATGGATCCAGCCATCCCCTTCGATGTAGCGGCCATGTTCGGCTGCGCGGTGGTGACAGGCGCCGGCTGCGTGTTCAATTCAGCCAAAGTCAAGCCCGGCCAGAGCATTGCCGTCTTCGGGCTCGGCGGCGTGGGCCTGAATGCCGTCATGGCCGCGCGGATTGCCGGCGCCGCGCATATCATCGGCATCGATATCAACGAGACCAAGTTCCCCTTGGCTCAGGAGCTGGGCGCGACCCACGTGTTCTCAGCGCTGGAACCCGAGGCCGTCGAAAAGGTCAAGGACCTCACGCAGGGCGGGGTCGACTTCGCCTTCGAGATCTCTGGAGCCAAGGCGGCGATGACCTCCGCGAATGCCATGACCCGCAAGGGCGGCGAGATCATTTGCGTCGGGCTCGGCGCCTCCAATGACATGTACCAGTATGCCCATGCCGCACTGGTCTCCGAGGAGAAGGTTTTCCGCGGTTCCTTCATGGGCAGTTGTGTGCCTGAGCGCGACATTCCGCGCTATCTCGGCCTCTACCAGCAAGGCCTTCTGCCCGTGAACCGTCTGAAAAGCGACAGCATGGGTTTCGACGGCCTCAATCTCAGCCTTGATCGCCTCGACCGTGGCGAGGTGGTGCGGCAGGTCCTGTTGCCGAACGGTTGATCCGCCTGTCGCCGCGCCACGACCCGGAGGACGTGATCCGGTCAGATCACGCCCTCTTCCTTCAGTGCGGCGAGCTCTTCCTCCGAATGTTCCAGCCATGCGCCGAACACGGTATCGTTGCTGGCGCCGAGCGGTAGGCTCGGCTCGATCGGCCGGCGTGGCGCGCCTTCAAAGACGAAGGGTGAATGGGGCAGAACGACCCGCCCGAGTTCGGGATGGTCGATCCACTGCAGGCTGCCACGGGCATGCATGTTTTCGTCGAGGATGACCTCCGACAATTCGCGCACGGGTGCGCAAGGCACCGCCGCCGCCAGCATCAGCCGTGCGATCTCGGCCTTCGGCATTGTTCGCGTCCAGCTCTCGAGGAGTTCATCGACATCCGCGAAATGCACGACCCGTGACGAACGGTTCAGGAAACGCGGGTCATCCTTGAGGTCCTCCCGACCCATCACCTTCAGGATCGCACGGAAATGGTGGTCGCCGGGCGCATTGAGAACGACATAGCCGTCGGTGGTGGCATAGACATTGTAGGGCGATATGCCGAGCCCGCCATGGCGATTGCCGGTGCGCGCGGGAGCCGCGTCGCCTCGGGCGTGGAGCATGCCGAGGTTCGAGGCGAGCGAGGCATAGGTCGCGTCCTGCATCGAGACCTCGACGACGCGCCCTCTGCCCGTGCGCTCGCGCTCATAGAGCGCCGTCATGATCGCCGCATAGAGATGGATGCCGGCGCTGAAATCGCACATCGCCGCTCCGGATTTCACCGGCGGCTGGTCAGGATAGCCGGTTGAGTTGATCACGCCGCACATCGCCTGCATGACAAGATCCATCGCCGGATAGTCACGGTAAGGGCCGGTCTTGCCATAGCCCGAACTCGACCCGTAGATCAGCCTGGGGTTGATCGCCTGCAATTCCGCGGCGCCGACACCGAGCCGGTCCATGACGCCTGGAGCGAAATTCTCGACGAGGATGTCCGCGCGCGCGGACATCTCCTTGAGAAGCGAGCGCCCCTTTTCGGATTTCAGGTTGAGCGTCACCGGCTTCTTGTTGGAATTGAGCATGGCGAAGGGGAGCGCGGCACCGCCCATGTCGCCCCGGCTGCGCAGGTGCTCCCCATGATGCGGCTCGACCTTGATGACCTCCGCCCCGGCCATGGCCATGAGAAAGGTGGCATAGGGGCCGTTGTAGACATGGGACAGGTCGATGACCGTTATCCCGGAGAGGGGAAGGCTCTGATTGTCCTTGCGGCCCTCTGTGCCTGCGCTGGCTGTCGCCTGAACCATGTCTCGTGCGTCCCTCTACCCTGTTGCGCGGCCTTCGGTCTGCCGCCGCTTCACCGCCTGCTTTTCTCCGCTGTCGGTCCGGCGATATTCCCCCGACCGATGGCCCGAGCAGGCCTGGATATATAAAACGTCTTTCACAAAAAAATAAAATCATTTAGATGAAATAATAAAATTTCTGACATGATCGTTGAGCATTCCAAGGAGCGCAGCCATGCAGGCCGAGGCCGTGCAGACTTCCCCGTCGTTCCGCCATTTTGCGCCAGCCATGCGCCTGTACTACGGCGAGGATAGCCTCGAATCTCTGCGGCCGGAACTGGAGCGGTCAGGCGTAAAGCGTGTCGTCGTCTTTTGCGGCCGCTCGCTGTCGCAACATCCCCAAGGGCTTACGCATATAGCGCGGCATCTCGGCACCCTCCATGCGGGCAGCTTCATGGAAGTCGCGTCGCATAGTCCCCTGCCGGCCATCATCGCCGGCAGGGATATGCTGCGGGAGACGCGCGCGGACGCGGTGCTCGCGCTCGGTGGGGGATCCGCGATCGTCACGGCGCGCGGCGCAACAATCCTGCTTGGCGAGGACCGCCCGATCGAGGCTCTCGTCACGCGCTTCGCGCCCGGTCAGCCGCCGCGGAGCCCGCGGCTCCAGGCGTCGAAGCTGCCGCAATTCATTGTGCCGACGACGCCAACAACCGCGATCGCCAAGGCGGGCACCGCAGTCCTCGAACCTGGAACCGGCCGGCGGCTCACCATGCTGGATCCGCGCACCCGCGCCCAGGCCATCTTTGTGGACCCGCGCCTTGCCCTCGCGACACCTGTCGCTGTCGTCCGGGATGCCGCGCTGAATGCCTTCGCGATGGCGGTTCAAGGGCTCGAATCCCACATGCGCCAGCCGCTCGCCGACGCGTCGCTTCTGGAGGCCGTGCGCCTGCTGCGTGACAATCTTCCACGTCTGGGCACGTCGGCGGACGGCGCGGACGTTCGCGGCGCACTGCTGCTTGCGGCCGTGCTGACCGGGCAGGGGACCGACCAGACGAGCTGTGGCCTCACCTCGGCGCTCGGCCATTGCATTGGCGCGCGCCATCACACCGCGAACGGAACGGTCAATGCGGTTCTGCTGCCGCATGTCATACGTTTCAACGGACCGGCGACAGGCGAACGCCTGGCGGCGGTTGCGGCAATGCTCGGTGGCGATGAAGCAGGGCAGATGGAGACAGCGGATGCGGCTGCGCGCGCCTGCGCCAGTTTTTTCGCGCGTCTCGGTTCGCCGTCGCGGCTCAGCGACATCGGTATCGAGGCGGCGGCGTTCGAGCCAATCCTCGCTGACGTCGAGGAAGATTGGTTCTTCCACCAGAACCCGCGTCGGGTCGAGTCACCGCAGCAGGTTCGCGACATTCTCCAAGCCGCGCTGTAGACTGTCGGAGGCCCAGATCGAAGGGGGAGGGCGGCCATCTATGATCAGTCAGCCGTCAAGTTCCTGAGCGTCGAAATGTCGTGGATGGCTGGGTCCTCATGCAGCGACGTCAGGGTGACGCCGTTAACCGTGACCGATGGATAAAGCTTGCGCACCAACGGGTCGTGGCCAGGGATGATCCGGTCGACTGCGCCCGCGATTTCGAGCATGCGGCCGTACGAGCGCAGTGTCGCGGCCGCGTCCACCGTCAGGGCGAAGGGCGCGCGCCGAAGAAAATTGGCATAGAGATGGCTGACGTCCGAGGCTAGCAGCACGGGGCCGCGCGGCGTCATGACCTTGACCGCCTGTAGCCCTTGGCTGTGGCCGGGGAGGCAATGGAGCGAAATGCCGGGGAGCGGCGCGGCATCACCGTCGTGGAAGTGGATACGTTCCGCGTAGACGTGCCGGACGAAGGTGACGACATCTTCCACGTCGAAGGGGAAGCGAAGCGCCGGCTCGCACATGCACCGTCCGGTGGCGAAGGCGGCCTCCGCATCCTGCACATGGAAGCGCGCTCTGACGAAACGATCGATGTTCCCCGCATGATCGTAGTGAAGATGCGTGAGGATGATGTCCTCAATGCTATCCGGATCGATGCCGACAAGCCGCAGCGCCTCCAAAGGGTCGATATCGAGCGGCCGCCCTCGCTCCCCTGCGGCGCGGGCGCCAAAGCCGGTATCGACAAGGACAGTGCGCGCCGCGTTGCGCAAGATCCAGAGGCTGAAGTCGAGCGGCATCGGCCCATCATGCATGTCGCGGCGCAGGAAGTTCTCGTGTACGCGCCGGTCGGGCGCCCTCGCATAGCAGAGCTGGTAGATCTCGTAGGTTGCGTCGTCAGAGATGTCCGTTGTCGGCAGACTGTCCGGCACTGTCCCCTCCCAGATAGGCGTGTTGAACCTTGTTGCTCGCCAGCAAGTCGCTGCTCTTGCCTTCGAGTACCACCGCACCGGTTTCGAGCACATAGGCCTGATCGGAGATCTTCAGGGCCAGCTTTGCATTCTGCTCGACGATGACGACGGTGATGCCTTCGCTATTGATCGTCCGGACAAGACGCGCGACCTCGTGGATCAGTTTTGGCGCGAGGCCGAGCGTCGGCTCATCCAGCATGAGCAGGCGCGGATGGCTCATCAGCGCCCGCGCGATGGCAACCATCTGCTGCTCACCGCCCGAGAGGCTGGCCGCGACCTGATTGCCGCGCTCGGCGACACGCGGGAAGACGGCATGCAGAAAGTCGAGCCGGCTGCGAAACCGTGCGCGATCCCGGACGCGATAGGCCCCCATGCGGATATTCTCATAGACAGTCAGTTCCGGAAACAGCCTGCGCCCCTCGGGGCAGAGCGCGATGCCGCGATCTAGGCGCTCATGGGGCTTGAGCGCGGTGATGTCCTCGCCTTCGAAACGGACAGCGCCGGCATTCGGCTTCACGACACCCGCGATCGCCTTCAGCAGCGTCGATTTGCCGGCCCCGTTGGCGCCGATGATGGAGACGACGTTTTTTTCGGGGATGTTCGCCGACACCTGGTGCAAGGCATGGACGCCGGCGTAGTCGACAGACAGGCGCTCGACCTCAAGCAAACTCATAGTCATCCCCCAGATAGGCGTCGATGACCGCTGGATCGGCCTTGATGGCGTCAGGTGAGCCGATCGCGATCGGCTTGCCCTGGTTGACGACGAGGATGCGGTCGCACACGCCCATGACGAGAGGCATGTCGTGCTCCACAAGCAGGATGCTGATGCCACGTTCATCGCGCAGCCGACGGATCAGCGCGCTGGCTGCTCGTTTTTCCGAGGGGTTCAGGCCTGCGGCCGGCTCGTCCATCAACAGAAGTTTCGGCGAGACCATCAGCGCCATGCCAATACCGAGCATTTTCTGCAAGCCGTAGGCAAGACCGCCGGCGGTCTGATCGAGCAGATTGCCCAGACCGACGAAGGTGGCGACGTCCTGCGGATGTGGCTCCGTGCGCCCTGTTCCAAACGACCGGAGATAGGCGAAGGGACCGTGGCTGGTCGAAAGGACCCGTGCGCGCCGCAGGTTCTCAGCCACCGTTTCCCCGGCGAAGAGGTGCACGGCCTGAAATGTCCTGGCGATGCCGAGGCGGGCTATCACGTCGCTTCTCCGACCCGATATTCCCCGGCCGGAAAACGTGGCCGTTCCGGCGCTCGGCTTGTAATGGCCGGCGATGACGTTGAACAGCGTGGTCTTGCCCGCTCCGTTGGGGCCGATGACGCCGAAGATCTCACCTTCGCTCACCGAGAAGGAGACATCGGAGACCGCCGTCAGGCCGCCGAAGCGACGCGTGAGGCCCTGAACCTCGAGCAGAGGGCTCATGCGGGCTTCCTTCGTGGGCGGTCGATCAGCGAAACGAGCCCCTGCTTGATAAAGATGAGGAAGACCATCAGGCAAAGCCCATAGATGAGAAGCTGATACTGCTTGGCCTCACGCAGCAGCTCCGGCAGCGGCACGACCACGATCGCGCCAAGCAGGGGGCCAAGGGCGACGCTCGTTCCGCCGATGACATTCATGACGACGAGATCGACGGAGAGCTGGAAACCGAAGGCCTGCGGCGACAGAAAGCCGATATAGAAGGCGTAGATGCCGCCGCTTATGCCAGCGATCGCCGCGCTGAACGTGAAGACCGCAATGCGCCAGGACAGCGCATCGGCGCCGATCGATCGGCTGAGCATTTCGTCTTCGTTCAGGGACTGCAGGATCGCGCCAATGTCGGAGCGCTCGATCGTCCGCACCATCCAGTAGGCGAGGACGGTGAAGAGCAGCGCGAAGACGTAGTATTGCGAGACAGCGGTGAGACGGTAGCCGGCCAGCGAGAACTTCGGAATGCCGTAGAGTCCGCTGTTCCCGCCGAACAGCGACGTCCATTCCTGGAAGACGAGATTGACGATCTGCCCGAAAGCATAGGTCAGAAGCACGAAATAGACGCCCTTGATGCGCAGAAAAACTGGACCGAGCACGAGCGCGGCGAGGGCCGCCAGCACGCCGCCGGAGAGGAGCGAGGCGAGCGGAGGCAGCCCGAGCCGCATGGTGAGGAGCGCGCTGGCATAGGCGCCGATGCCCATGAAGGCGGAATGGGCCATGGACAACTGGCCGATGCGCAGCATGAGGTTCATGCTGAGCGCGAGCGGCGCCATGATCGCGATCATGGTGGCTATGTGAAACACATAGCGGTTGTTTGCGACCCACGGGATCATGGCGAGAAGGACGATCGCGGCGAGAAGGATGAGACGCTTCATGGGGCGCCTCGTCCCAACAGGCCGGTCGGCCGCATCACCACGATGAGAAGAACGATCGTGAACGAGGCGATCAGCGCCGTCGTGGAGCTGAACAGCGTCGACAATACGGATTCGGACAAGCCGATGAGCAGCCCACCGAGGACGGCACCGGGAACGCTGCCGAGACCTCCGAGGATAACGACCACGAAAGCCTTGAGCATGGGCAATTCTCCCATATACGGGCCGATGGTGTAGATCGGTGCCATCAGCCCGCCCGCGAGCCCGGCGAGGGCGCAGGCGATGCCGAAGGCGGAGGCATAGATGAGGCCTGACTCAACCCCCATCAGGCTCGAGGTTTCGCGGTCCTGCGCGACCGCCTGCATGGCCAGGCCAAGCCGGGAGTGCTTCAGGAACAGATAGAAGGCCGCAAGAATGACGAGCGCGGCGATGGCAACCACCGTGCGGTCCCATGGCACAACCGCGTTGACCAACTGCCAGGTGCCCGAGAATGGCCGTTGAACGGATTGCTCGGACGGTCCGAAAAGAATGAGGGCGATCGACTGCAGGGTGATGCCGACGGCAAGTGACATGATCATGCCTGGCAATTCATTGCCCACGAGCGGCCGGAACAGCACCCGCTCGATGACGATGCCCAATGCGGCCGCGAGGAACCCGGCTATGACGACCGCGAGGAAGAAGTTCCAGCCGAGAGCGCCAAACAGGAACAGCACGACCACGGCGCCAGCCATGTAAAATTCGCCGTGGGCGAAGTTCACGATGCGCATGATCCCGAAGATGAGCGTAAATCCCAGTGCCATGATGATATAGATAAAGCCAGCCAGTAGACCGTTGACGATCATCTGCTCGATCATCGCGGTCCTGCTCCCCGGACATACAGGCTGTCAGCACGCCGATATGACATATCGTCGTTCCCCAGAAATCGAAGGCGAGACCGGCACACATCGGTCTTCTCGCCCGATGCGGCCCGGGGGGAGGGCGCCGAGCGCCTCCCCGCACGCTTCAAATTGTTGTCGCTATTTCGTCTTGCCGATCACGACTGGCTGGCCGTCACGAATGACGCCGATGTAGTTGACTGTCATGATCTGGTTGTCGACGCCGGAGATTGCCTTGCCGCCGAGGCTCAATTGATCGCCCTGCACGGATGGCGTGGGGAGAACGGACGCAAAGGCTGCCGCCACCTTGCCGGTGTCGCTCGGGTCGCCCGACTTCTGAATGGCCTTCAGGAGGACATTCGCGCCATCGTAGAAAGATACCAAGATTTCGTTCGGATCCTGGCCGACAGAGGCCTTGTAAGCGGCCGCGATGCGCCGGTACCCCTCGTTGGCCGGGTCGGCGTAGAGCATGTTGATGACGCCTTCGGCCGCCTTGGCACCCGCGCCCGCGACGATCTCCGCTGGCCCTGCGCCGCCGGTCTTGCTGAACAGCTTGTCATAACCGAGCTCACGCGCCTGGCGGATGATGAGGCCTGCGGTGGCGGGCGAGGTGCCGCCGAGCTCGATGATATCGGGCTTCATGGCGATGATCTTGGTCAGGAGCGGCTGGAAGTCCTTCTGGGCGCGCTCGAACAATTCATGGCCGAGAACCTCGAAGCCGTTCTCCTTGAACAGCTTCTCGCTGAGCTGCGTCTGATCCCAGCCCGTCTCGTCGTTGGGATTGACGACGACGACGCGCTTCTCCTTCACATTGTCCTTCATCCAGGCAATGAAGGAGGGCACGTAGTCGGCTGGCGTGCTGTACATGCGGAACATGTATTTCGTCGTGGGCTCGATCGCCTTGGCGGTATAGGCGGCTGTCACCGCGACCACCTCGTCGTCCTCGACGTTCTGTTTCAGCGCCATCGTGGCCGCCGAACTCAGGATGATCATGTATTTGACGCCGTCCTGATTGACCAGGCGGTTATAGGCGGCGACCGCTTCTGCGGCCTTGTACTGGTCGTCGTAGGCCACGACCTCGACCTTGTACGTCTTGCCGCCGACCGCCAGCCCGCCCTTGGCATTGATGTCCGCCGCCAGGATCTTCGGCGCTTCAGCGGCCGCGATTCCCCACGGAGCGCCGGCGCCGGTCAAGGGGGCGATCACGCCGATCTTGATCGTGTCGGCCGCCATGGCCGTCAGCGCACTCAGGCTCAGCGCCAGGCCGGCCGTCGCGGACGTGAGATAGTGCTTGATTGTCATGGTTGCTCCTCCCCATACGCTCGTTCCGAGACGTTATAAATCATATAGATCATTTTCCAGGCCGGGCGTCAACGGAAGCTGCCGATGCTTCGCGGGCTTGTGCCATCCATATTGCCTTCGACGCGCAATCCGGGCATTGCGATGTTCGGCTGGCGCGCGCTCAGCGCTCGCCGGCGGTCGGTGAGGCAGAGGTGATCCATGGGTGAAGTGCGGCTTGAGAGCGAATCTTTGTTCGCGGCGCTCGATACGAGCGGCGGCGTCATCTGGCGGCTTGTGGCGAAAACCGCACGCGGCGAGGTTCCGCTTCTGCGTCCGCCTGCCGAAGACACACCACGCCTGCCGCGCCGGTCCGGGTGCTATCCGCTGCTGCCCTTCGGCAACCGGATCGCGGGCAACGGTTTCACCTTCGAGGGCGAGGACTACACATTCGCCCCGAACACGGATTGGGATCCGCTCGTCCTGCATGGCGACGGCTGGCTTAACGCATGGAGCGTCGCCGAGGCAACGGCGACACACGCCGTGTTACGCAGCACGAGCCGGGCAGGGGGCGCCTTCCAGTACGACGCGGAGCAGGCCTTCTCCATTGAGGGATCTGCTCTGACTGTGACGATGACGATCATCAATCGTGGCGCGCGCGCCATGCCTTTCGGCTTCGGCTGGCACCCGTATTTGCCGGCCCATCCGGATACGACGATCAAGACGACGGCGTCGGACTACTGGGAGGAGGGGGAGTTCTCGCTTCCCGCACGGCGCGCGCCCCTGCCCGTGGATCTTGATTTCACGAACCCGCGCGGCGTGCCCGGACGGCGGATCAACAACGGTTTCGAGGGCTGGGATGGACGGGCGGAGATCACCGCGCCCAGCACAGGTGTGACGACGCTCATCACGGCGACGGAAGAACTGCGGCGTTCCTTCATCTTTGTGCCGGATCCGCTGGAACCGCCGGTCCATCCGGTCCCGTTCTTCGCCTTCGAGCCCATGAGCCATACCGCCAACGCCCATAATCTTCGGGGAGATGGTGGCCTGAAGCGGCTCGCTCCGGACGAGAGCCTGACAGGGTCGATGACAATCGCGTGGCGCGCGGCGTCCTGACCGGCCGCTCCTGCCTGCTTGAACAGATGAGGCCGAAGGCCAATCTTGGGGAGACTGGAGCAGGAGCACGGGACGATGGGCCAGGCTCGTCATCGCTATTTTATCTTCGAGACTGCCGCCGGCTTTTGCGGCATCGCGTGGAACGACAGCGGAGTGACACGCTTTCACTTGCCGGCACAATCGGCCGCCGCGACGGAACGTGGTCTTCTCAGGCGTTCAGCCGACGCCTTGCCCGGCGAGCCTCCGCCTATGGTGGTCGCGGCAATCGCCGCCGCACGACGATACTTCAGGGGCGAGTCCGTCGATTTTTCAGATGTGAACCTCGACCTCGGCGAGCAGGACCCGCTGTTCACCGCGATCTATGCGGCCACGCGCGCGCTGCGCTGGGGCGAGACGACCACCTACGGCGCAATCGCCAAGTCTCTAGGCACGGGGCCTGAAACGGCGCGCGACGTTGGCCAGGCCATGGCGAAGAACCCGGTGCCGCTGATCATTCCCTGCCATCGGGTTTTGGCGGCGGGCGGAAAGGTCGGTGGTTTCTCAGCCCCGGGAGGCGCCGATTCCAAGATCCGGATGCTAGCGCTTGAAGGGCATGACCTTGCACCGCCGCCGCCCGCGCAAGCGACTTTCGGCTTCTAGCGCGAACATCAGCCACAGCAGGTTCTTCGCATAACATACTAGTTATAATTGATTATTTCCATTTCGATGAAGGTCGCGGATCCTCCAGGACGGTATGGACTAAAGTCAGGCTCTCAATTTCCTTCTTAAGTTCCATAATTCAGCTTATGCGAAATCAGTATCCCGGCGTAAGTGTATTTTTTTCGCCTCTCTGCCCATGGATGCGAGGTGAAAGCCGAAGAACGGTTCCGGGGTCAAAGATGAGGAATTGCAGCGTGTTGTGACCGCCCGTTAGCGTTCACGCCACTCGCGTCGCGTGTTGTCCCGCTGGTGGATGGCGTCGGGCGCCATCCACGATCCTTCAAATGTCCGTCCTTTGGCACCGCCCGCGGTCTTGTTATGTGGGCGGCCGGCTCCCGGCCGTGGGACTATCCGGCGGGCTTCTTGAAGATATCCGCGAAGCGCTGGCGGAGTATGTTTTTCTGAACCTTGCCCATGGTGTTGCGTGGCAGTTCGTCCACGATGAAGATGTGTTTCGGCTGCTTGAACTTAGCCAGGCGATCCGCGAGTGCCGCGCCGATCGCGCTGGGATCGGCGGGGTTTTTCGGATCAGCGACGACGGTGGCGACCACGCCCTCGCCGAAATCCGGATGCGGCAGGCCGATGACGGCGCTTTCCACCACCCCCGGCAGATCGTCGATCGCCTCCTCGATTTCCTTCGGATAGACGTTGAAGCCGCCGGAGATGATCAGGTCCTTGGCGCGCCCAACGATATGGACATAGCCGGCCGTATCGACCTTGCCGAGATCGCCCGTGATGAAGAAGCCGTCAGCGCGAAACTCCTCTTTCGTTTTCTCAGGATTTCGCCAGTAACCCTTGAAAACATTGGGTCCCCTCACCTCGATCACGCCAATGGCGTCGGAGGCGACGGCCTGGCGCGTGTCGGCGTCCACCACGCGCAGCTCGACCCCCGGCAAGGGGTAACCCACCGTGCCGGCGATACGGTCACCCTCATAGGGGTTCGACGTGTTCATGTTGGTCTCAGTCATGCCGTAGCGCTCGAGAATGGCGTGGCCGGTGCGCTCGCGCCAGTCGCGGTGCGTCTCGGCCAGGAGCGGCGCCGAGCCGGAGACGAACAGCCGGATGTGGGCGGTCGCCTCGCGTGTCAGTCCGTCATGCTGCAGAAGCCGGGTGTAGAACGTCGGCACCCCCATCATGCTGGTCGCTTCCGGCAGGAGCGCCATAACCTTGTCCGCATCGAACTTGGGCAGGAAGAGCATCGAGGCGCCTGCTGCCAGGATGGTGTTGGTGGCGACGAACAGGCCGTGGGTGTGGAAGATCGGCAGCGCGTGCAGCAGCACGTCCTTGTCGGTGAAACGCCAGTAGTCGACCAGTGTCAGCGCGTTCGACAGGAGATTGTCGTGGCTCAGCATGGCACCCTTGGAACGCCCCGTCGTGCCAGAGGTGTACAGGATGGCGGCGAGGTCATCGGGGCCGCGCGGCACATCGACGAAGGCTGCGGCGGCGGCCTCCGACAGCGCGGCAGCCTTCTCGACGAGACTGCCTCTGCCCTCACCGTCCAGCGTCTCGACCGCCGCGATGCCGTGCCGGCCGGCGAGTTCCTTGATGCCGTCATATTTGGCCGGATCGCACACGACGAGGCGCGGCTCGGCGTCACCAAGAAAATAGTCGAGTTCGGCCAGGGTGTAGGCGGTGTTGAGGGGCAGGAAGATGGCTCCCGCCCGCACCGTCGCGAGATAGAGCACGATGGCTTCGGCGCTCTTCTCCACCTGCACCGCCACCCGATCGCCGGGCTGAACCCCAAGGCTGGCGAGCGTCGCGGCCAATCGCGCGCTCTCCTTCGCGAGATCACCATAGGTGATCGTCCGTCCGCCGCTCACCGCGATGAACGACTTGTCGGACGCCGGCGCTTTGGCCATCAGTCCGGAGAACAGGTGCGAGGTCATAGGCGTAAGCTCCGATCGCTTTTATTGTTTTGACAGCCTCAGTCCGTCACCATGGCGAGCGCCCGTTGCGGCTTGTCGGCCTTGAGGAGCTTGCGAATGGCGGGCGCGGCGATGATGTCGCCGGCGCGCGCATAGGCTTCGTGGTTGGCTTCGATATCGTCAAGGGCATAAAGGTAGTTCACCATCAGTCCGTGGGACTGTTTCAGCCCCTTGGGCGAGGGATCGCCAAGGAAGTCGAGTTTTTCCAGCCGTGCGCCGTTTCCGAGGTGAAAGCGCGCGACCGGGTCGACAGGTGTGCCCCGTGCGCTCTTGGCCTTCAGGAAATAATGGGCGGCGACCTGCAGCATCACTTTGCGCAGGGCGGGCAACTTGTCCTTGTCCTCATGCCAGCCGGGTTCGTCGAGGGCGGCGAGCACCGCCTTGTCCCCCTCGTCGAGCACGTCGGAAACCTCTGCCTGGCGTTCGCGGTTCAGCCAGCCGGCGAAGCCCGGAACCGGTGAGAGGGTCACGAACGTCTTGAGATTGGGAAGATCGCGCTTCAGGTCCTGAACCACCTGCTTGATCAGGAAATGCCCGAAGGAGATGGCGGCAAGGCCCTTCTGGGTGTTGGAGATGGAATAGAACACCGCCGTCGTCGCCTCCTCGGCGCGGATCGGCTGACGCTTCTGGGCAAGAAGCGGCGCGATCGCCCCCGGGATCTCACGCGTCAACGCGACTTCGACGAAGATCAGCGGCTCATCGCCGAGCTGAGGGTGGAAGAAGGCAAAGCAGCGCCTGTCCGCCGGCTCGAGGCGTCCGCGCAGGTCATCCCAGTCGCTGATCGCGTGCACGGCTTCATAGCGGATGATCTTCTCGAGGATATGCGCCGGCGAACTCCACTCGATCGGCCGCAGCACCAGGAAGCCGCGGTTGAACCACGACGAGAAGAGATGCCGGAAATCGCTGTCGACGGATCTGAGCGCCGGCTCGTCCCGCAGATGCTCGAGAATGTCCTCGCGCATCCTGACGAGGGCCGCCGTGCCGCCGGGCGCCAGGTTGAGCCGGCGGATGAGTTCCTGCCGCCGGGCCTCCGCCGCGTTGTGGAGGCCATGAATGGTATCGTCGTCCGGATTGGCTCGGAAGGCTTCCAGCGCCCGGTCGAGTTTGGCGCGATCGGCGCCGAAACGCTCGGCCAGGACGCGCAGAAAACCAAGCCGCACCTCCGGTGACGCGGCGGCATAGCTCTCGAGCAAGGTTTGGGCCAGCGCCACACCCGATGCCTCGCCGCGCTCCGAAAGCAGCTGCTCCGCGAGTGCGCTCGGATCGGCCGTCAGTGCCGGATCCGGCGGAAGGCCAAGGAATGTGCGGCCCCGGTTGGTCAGCGTTTGCAACAGGTCGTTGAAGAACGACGTCGGCATGATGGCTCCTCGGCAGACAATCGATGTTCCGGGACCGCTTTCCCCAGGTGCCGCCAATTCTGGACGATGAAGAAGCGGATGTCAGCGAAAACAACGGGTGAACGGCCGAGTTCCCGCTTGCGGGGCCGGAAATGTCGCGGCATGCGCAGAGTGTGACGCGTGTAACGCGTTGAGCCGGCGAGAGATATCGCGATCGGCCGGACTACCAGCGGCTTCAGGTCGCATTTGCTCCTTCGCGGATTGGTCAGGCTTGCCCTCTTACTTTAGAATGATAGTAGAAGATTCAGTGCGGGATCCAAACTTAGGCGGGATCCAGGGGAGGTTACGGTTCATCATGTCTCAGTCGCGCCACGGGGAAGGCCGTTCCGCGGTCAAGCCGAAGGATCTGAGTGGCGCGCAGCGCGATGAGATGTTGACGATCATCGCCCGTTTCGAGGGCGTCGAGGGCGCAGCTCTACCCATCCTCCACGCGGTCCAGTCCGCGTTCGGATACATTCCCCAGGCGGCGGTGCCCATCCTGGCGGACAAGCTCAACCGCTCACGCGCCGAAATCCACGGCGTGGTCACGTTTTACCATGATTTCCGCAGCCAGCCGGCGGGACGACACGTTGTGAAGCTGTGCCGCGCGGAGGCGTGTCAATCGATGGGCGGCAACCATGTCGAAAGCCTGGTGGAAGCCGGGCTCGGCATTACTATGGGGGAAACGACCGCTGATGGCCGGGTGACCCTTGAGCCGGTCTATTGCCTCGGCCTTTGCGCTGTCGCTCCGGCCGCCATGGTCGACGGGCGGGTCGTCGGTCGCCTCGACGCGGCAAAGGCTCGCGCCCTGGTCGCCGAGGTGGAGGCATGACGGTGCGGATATTCGTTCCTGGCGATTCGGGTGCGCTGGCGGTCGGCGCGGATGAGGTGGCCGCAGCGATCGCCGCCGAGGCCGGCAAGCAGGGCCTTGCCATCACGCTCGTCCGCAACGGCTCGCGCGGCCTCTACTGGCTGGAGCCGCTCATCGAGGTGGAAACGCCGGCCGGCCGGGTCGCTTTCGGGCCAGTGGCGCCGGCGGACGTTCCGGGGCTGGTAGCGGGTCTGGCGAGCGCGCCGGCCGATCCCTTCCCTCAGGGGGAGGGGCCCGCGCGCAACGGAGGGGGTGGGGCTGGGCCCTCTCCCGAAGAACCCCACCCGTCTCCGAGCTCCGCGCGGATCCACTCTCCCCTGGAGGGGAGGGATCGGGCGGCCGCGCCTTTCACCGCGCATCCCCTATACCTTGGCCTGACCGAGGACATTCCCTTTCTCAAGCGCCAGACACGCTTCACCTTCGCGCGTTGCGGCGTGGTCGATCCGCTATCTCTGGAGGACTACAGAGCGGCAGGCGGTCTGAAAGGACTTGCGGCTGCCTTGGCGCTGACGCCGGAAGCAATCGTCGACCACGTGACGCAATCGGGCCTGCGTGGGCGCGGCGGCGCGGGCTTTCCCACGGGCATCAAGTGGAAGACCGTGCTCGCAGCGGACGGCCCGCGCAAATTCGTCGTCACCAACGCCGATGAGGGCGACAGCGGCACCTTCGCCGACCGCATGCTGATGGAGGGCGACCCCTTCGTGCTCATCGAGGGCATGATCATCGCCGGGTTCGCGGTGGGTGCCAGCCACGGCTATATCTACAGCCGCTCGGAATATCCCCATGCCAACGACGTGATGGCGAAGGCCTTGGCCATCGCCGAGAGTGCTGGCCTTCTCGGCGATGACATTCTCGGCTCCGGGCGCGCCTTCACCGTCGAGCTCAGGATCGGTGCCGGCGCCTATGTCTGCGGCGAGGAAACGGCGCTCCTCGAATCGATCGAGGGCCGGCGCGGGCAGGTGCGGGCCAAGCCGCCACTACCCGCCATCAAGGGGCTCTTCGGCGCGCCGACCGTCATCAACAACCTGCTCACGCTCGCCTCGGTACCGTTCATCCTGGCGGAAGGCGCGGCTGCCTACGCGGCTGTGGGCTTCGGCCGCTCGCGCGGGACCATGGCGGCCCAGCTCGCGGGCAATGTCCGGCACGGCGGGCTGTTCGAAACCGGTTTCGGCGTGAGCCTCGGCGAATTGGTCGAGGACATCGGGGGCGGCACGGCCACGGGCCGGCCCATCAAGGCCGCGCAGGTCGGCGGGCCGCTCGGCGCCTATTTCCCCCCTGCCCTGTTCGACACGCCCTTCGACTATGAGGCCTTCGCCGCGCGCGACGGGCTGATCGGCCATGGCGGCATCGTCGTCTTCGACGACACCGTGGAGATGGCGCGGCAGGCGCGCTTCGCGATGGAATTCTGTGCCATCGAGAGCTGCGGCAAGTGCACCCCCTGCCGCATCGGCTCGACCCGTGGCGTCGAGGTGGTGGATCTCATCATCGCCGGGCGCGATGTCGAGGCGAATGCGACGCTCCTCGCCGATCTCTGCGAGACCATGAAATTCGGCTCGCTCTGCGCGCTCGGAGGCTTCACGCCCTACCCCGTGATGAGCGCGCTGACCCATTTCCCGCAAGATTTCGGCATTTTTCCGCCTGGTGGCAGGATGGAGGCGGCGGAATGAGCGGCGCAATGTCATGGCCGGGCTTGTCCCGGCCATCCCGACTTGAAGGTCACAACGCTTCTCCGATCGAGATGGCCGGGACAAGCCCGGCCATGACGGCAGAGCATAAGATATCCGTGGAGCAACGGCCATGACCCTCGTCCCCGAAACCGACTACGGCACGCCCGCCGCGCGTTCGGAGGCCACGGTCAGTCTCACCATCGATGGACGCAGCGTCGAGGTTCCGGTCGGCACTTCGATCATGCGCGCGGCGATGGAGATGGGGACGCAGATCCCGAAGCTCTGCGCGACCGACATGGTCGATGCCTTTGGCTCCTGCCGCATGTGCCTCGTTGAGGTCGATGGGATGCGCGGAACGCCGGCCTCCTGCACCACGCCGGTGGCATCCGGCATGGTTGTGCGCACCCAGACCGAGCGCTTGGCGCAGATCCGCAAGGGGGTGATGGAGCTCTATATCTCCGACCACCCGCTCGATTGCCTGACCTGCGCGGCCAATGGCGATTGCGAGTTGCAGGACATGGCCGGGGCGGTGGGCCTGCGCGAGGTTCGCTACGGCTACGAGGGCGAGAACCATGTGATCGCGAGCCGCGCCGGCGCGGTCAACGACCGCTTCCTGCCCAAGGATGAGTCCAACCCCTATTTCACCTACGATCCCTCGAAATGCATCGTCTGCTCGCGCTGTGTGCGGGCTTGTGAGGAGGTGCAGGGCACCTTCGCCCTGACGATCGAGGGGCGCGGCTTTGACAGCCGGGTGTCACCCGGCATGCATGAGAGCTTCCTCGGTTCCGAATGCGTGTCCTGCGGCGCCTGCGTGCAGGCCTGCCCGACGGCGACCTTGACCGAGAAGTCCGTCATAGCGATCGGCCAGCCCGAGCATTCGGTGGTGACGACTTGCGCCTATTGCGGCGTCGGCTGCACCTTCAAGGCCGAGATGCGCGGCGAGGAAGTGGTGCGCATGGTGCCCTGGAAAGACGGCAAGGCCAATCGCGGCCATTCCTGCGTCAAGGGACGCTTTGCCTGGGGCTACACCACGCACCGCGACCGCATCCTCAACCCGATGATCCGCGAAAAGATCACCGATCCCTGGCGCGAGGTGAGCTGGGATGAGGCATTGACGCATGTGGCAAGCGAATTCCGCCGCATCCAGACGACTTACGGCCGGGCCTCGGTCGGCGGGATCACCTCCTCTCGCTGCACCAATGAGGAGACCTATCTCGTCCAGAAGCTGGTGCGCGCCGGCTTCGGCAATAACAATGTCGACACCTGCGCCCGGGTTTGCCATTCGCCTACCGGCTACGGCCTGAAGACGGCCTTCGGCACATCGGCCGGCACCCAGGATTTCGATTCCGTCGAGCACAGCGACATCGTCATGGTGATCGGCGCCAATCCGACCGATGGCCATCCGGTTTTCGGCTCTCGGCTCAAGAGGCGCCTGCGGGAAGGCGCGAAGCTCATCGTTATCGACCCGCGCCGCATCGATCTCGTGCGCACCCCGCATGTGGAGGCCGCTTATCATCTGCCGCTGAAGCCCGGCACCAATGTCGCGGTGCTGACGGCGATCGCCCATGTGATTGTCACCGAAGGCCTCTTCGATGAAGCCTTTGTGCGGGAGCGCTGCGACTGGAGCGCCTTCGAGCATTGGGCGTCCTTCGTCGCCGAGGCGCGCAACAGTCCCGAGGCCGTGGAGGCGATCTCCGGCGTGCCGGCCGACACCATCCGTGGCGCCGCGCGGCTTTACGCGACCGGCGGCAATGGCGCGATCTATTACGGCCTGGGGGTCACCGAGCACAGCCAGGGCTCGACCACCGTGATGGCGATCGCCAATCTCGCCATGGCGACGGGCAACCTCGGCCGGCCCGGCGTGGGCGTGAACCCGCTGCGGGGCCAGAACAACGTCCAGGGCTCCTGCGACATGGGCTCGTTCCCCCACGAGCTGCCCGGCTATCGCCACATCTCGGACGACGCCACGCGCGACATCTTCGAGAAGCTTTGGGGCGTCAAGCTCGACAACGAGCCGGGTCTCCGGATCCCGAACATGTTCGATGCCGCGCTCGACGGCTCGTTCAAGGGCCTCTACGTCCAGGGGGAGGATATCGTCCAGTCCGATCCCAACACGCATCATGTCACCGCGGGCCTTAGCGCCATGGAATGCGTGGTGGTCCATGATCTCTTCCTGAACGAGACGGCCAACTACGCACATGTCTTCCTGCCGGGCTCGACCTTCCTGGAGAAGGACGGCACCTTCACCAACGCGGAGCGGCGCATCCAGCGCGTGCGCAAGGTGATGACGCCGAAGAACGGCTATGCGGACTGGGAGGTGACCCAGCGCCTCGCGCAGGCGATGGGACTGTCGTGGACTTATACGCACCCCGGCGAGATCATGGACGAGATCGCCGCGACGACGCCGAGTTTCGCTGGTGTCTCTTACGCCAAGCTCGAGGCGCTCGGCTCCGTGCAATGGCCCTGCAACGACAAGGCGCCGGAGGGCACGCCCGTGATGCACGCGGCCGGCTTCGTGCGTGGCCAGGGCTTGTTCATGATCACCGAATATCTGGCGACGGACGAGAAGACCGGTCCACGCTTTCCGCTGCTGCTCACCACCGGGCGCATCCTCAGCCAGTACAACGTCGGGGCGCAGACGCGTCGTACCGCGAACGTGATCTGGCATGAGGAGGACCTGCTGGAGATCCACCCGCATGACGCCGAGAACCGCGGCATCCGCGAGGGTGATTTCGTGCGGCTCGCAAGCCGGGCTGGCGAGACGGCACTGCGCGCGACGATCACCGACCGCGTGGCGCCGGGCGTTGTCTATACGACCTTCCATCATCCCTTGACGCAGGCCAATGTGGTCACGTCAGACTATTCCGACTGGGCTACCAATTGCCCGGAGTACAAGGTCACGGCCGTGGAGGTCATGCCCTCGAACGGGCCGAGTGACTGGCAACAAAGCTATAGCGAGCATGCGGCCCAGAGCCGCCGCATCACGCACCGGCTGGATGCAGCGGAGTAGCGGGACGTGGTTGCACCGACGCAGATGCGCGCTGTGGTGCGATGGCACGACGGCATCGCGAGAGACGCTGAGCGAGAGGTGGCCGAGGAGACGGCGATCGCCTTGACCTATGGTGGCAGCACCCAGGCCGTGATGATGGCGACCCCGCGCGACCTCGAGGATTTCGCCATCGGGTTCAGCCTGACGGAGGGTATCGTCACCGCGGCCTCCGAGATCGAACACATCGCTGTCGTGGAGACGGAACTCGGGCTCGACATCCAAATGCGGCTCGCATCGCCGCGCGGCACGGCCTTCGTCAGCCGCCGGCGGGCGATGGCCGGTCCGGTGGGTTGCGGCCTGTGCGGCATCGAGAGCCTGGCCGAGGCCATGCGCCCCCTCCCCGCGCTCGCGCCCGACGGTCGGCGCGTGAAGGCGGATGTGATCGCCAACGCACTGCGCCGTCTGCCCAAGGCCCAGGTGCTTAACCGCGCCACCCGCGCCGTTCATGGCGCCGCCTTCGCCACGCCGACGGGCGTCCTCACGCTGCGCGAGGATGTCGGCCGGCACAATGCGCTCGATAAGCTCGTCGGGGCGCTCGCCCGTTCGGGTATCGACCCCGCCACCGGTTTCATCATGGTTACAAGCCGTCTCTCCGTGGAGATGGTGCAGAAGGCCGCGATCGCCGGCGCGCCGGTCATCGTCGCGGTCTCGGCGCCGACGGCGCTCGCCATCCGCAGCGCCGAGGTGGCGGGCATGACCTTGGTCGCCGTCGCGCGGGAGGATGGCTTCGAGGTGGTGACGCACCCGGGCCGTATCGATTTCACGCGTCTCGACGCCCGTGCTGAGGATGGCCAATTCGATGTCGCCTGATACGCTCGTCCGCATGGCCAACCAGATTGCCGCCTTCTTCAAGGCGCAGGGCGCCGAGACGGCGCCGGCCGCCATTGCCGAGCATCTCCAGTTGTTCTGGGAACCGCGCATGCGCAACGCGATCATTGAGCTCGAAGGGAACGGGGCGGCCACCGCGCTCGATCCCCTCGCCGCCGCCGCCGTGCGGATGCTGAAGCCCGTGGACGCCGCTGGATCCTGAGGGGACATCCCAAGGCTTGAGAGAGTTGGGAGCGGCCAAGGACTTCGCCATCAAAGATTTGGCCAAGTCCCGGCGCGGGCTCTATCATCAGCTCGCAGAAAAATCCGGAGCCCCCGCTTTGTACGAGACCGTTGCATTGCCCGCGACCATGATAGCGATCGCCACCGATGGCTTTGGCCCGCCCGAGGTGTTGAAACCCGAGGCGCGCCCCCTGCCCCAGCTGGGCGACGGCGAGGTGCTCATTCGGGTCGAGGCGGCCGGCGTCAACCGTCCGGATGTCGTGCAACGTAAGGGGGGCTATCCGCCGCCGCCCGGCGCGCCGGACATCCCGGGCCTCGAATGTGCTGGCACGGTCGTTGCCGTTGGTCCGGATTGCCGGCGCTTCCGGCCGGGCGACGCGGTATGCGCACTGGTCGCTGGTGGCGGTTATGCCGAATATTGCCTTGCGCCGGAACCCCAGGTACTGCCGGTTCCCGGTGGCCTCTCCATGATCGAGGCCGCCGCCCTGCCCGAGACCTTCTTCACGGTGTGGAGCAATGTCTTTGACCGCGCAAAGCTGCAGCCGGGCGAGAGTTTCCTCGTCCATGGCGGCACGAGCGGCATCGGCACGACGGCGATCCAGTTGGCGAGTGCCTTCGGCGCGCGGGTCTTCGCGACGGCGGGCAGCGCCGAGAAATGCGCTGCCTGCAAGGATCTCGGCGCGGATGTGGCGATCAACTACCGCGACGAGGATTTCGTGGCGCGGGTGAAGGCGGAGACCGACCGTCGCGGCGTGGATGTCATTCTCGACATGGTCGGTGGCAGCTACACCCCGCGCAATATCGACGTGCTGGCCTTTGACGGGCGGCTCGCGCAGATCGCCTTCATGGGCGGGGCGAAGATCGAGGCTGACTTCACCAAGCTGATGACCAAGCGCCTCACCTGGATCGGCGCGACACTGCGTGCCCGCTCCATCGCCGACAAGGGGGCGATCGCCGTGGCGCTGGAAGCCAGGGTGTGGCCGCTGATTGCCGAGGGGCGCATCAAACCGCTGGTCTTCAAGACATTTCCCTTGGCCGAGG
Organism: Chelatococcus sp. HY11; assembly: GCF_018398335.1. Classification (NCBI taxonomy): domain Bacteria; kingdom Pseudomonadati; phylum Pseudomonadota; class Alphaproteobacteria; order Hyphomicrobiales; family Chelatococcaceae; genus Chelatococcus; species Chelatococcus sp. HY11. The sequence continues at coordinate 291,223 of NZ_JAHBRX010000002.1, read as the reverse complement.
CGGCCAAGGCGCATGCCTTGATGGAAACGAGCGAACATATCGGCAAGATCGTCCTGACCAATGCCTAGATCACGCTGGTTTCACACGCAATCCAGGCCGGTCATTCCGGGCCCTCGCGTCAGCGAGGAGCCTGGAACCCATGAATTACGAGCTTGGATAAGAAAACACGTCAGATGGGACCTTCTCCTGGTTTGCCGTCGTGTTCATGGGCTCCAGGCTCGGGCCTTTAGCCCGCCCCGGAATGACCAAGCGCTTCCTAAGCTTGCACTGCGCGTCGATTGATCTTATTTTGAGCGCATGATGATCAATTCGCGCTCGGAGGCTGTCATGAACGCCGCTGCCCTGGAAATCGCGGTGACCCGCTTCCGCGAGGGTGACGCGCCCTTCCTGTCGGCGCGTCGTATCGCCGCCTTGCTCGGCGTGACATTGACGGAACTGGCGGCGCTCGCGGGCGTCGCCCGCAACACCCTCACCGCCAAAAGCGGTGCGCGCAAGGTTGACCAGGCCCTGAGCCCCGTTGCGCGGATCGTCGCAATGGCTTCCGAGATGGCCGGCGGCGACGAGCGCGCCGCCCTCTGGTTCAAGCATCAGCCCATTCCCGGCTGGGCCGGCAAGACGGCCTATGATCTCGTGCGCGAGGGGAAGGCCGACAAGGTCCTCGCCTATCTGGAGGCGGTGCGCTCCGGGGTCTATGCCTGATCAGGGGTCTATGCCTGACAGGTCCGCACCGGCGACGGATACCGTGCTCATTCTATGGCGTGCCTACGTGCCCCGCTGGGCTCACGCGCCGTTGTCTGGAGAAGGCGCGGCGCAATTTGGCGGCCGTTGGAATCCGGTCGGCGTGCCGGCTCTCTATGCCGCGCGTGAGCTGTCGACCGCCTGGGCGGAATACAATCAGGGCTTTGTCCAGCACCCCGCGACGATCGCGCAGATCAGTCTCAGCGGTGCGAGGTTGGCCGACCTTTGCGACGCCACCGGCCTCGCTGCCAATCACGTCGACGAGACGATCCATAAATGCCAGTGGCGCGCCATGCTCGACCGGGGAGAAATCCCCGCGACACATCAGTTACATCAGCGCCTGGTGGCGGACGGGTTCGACGGCGTGATCTATCCGTCCTTCATGTCGCCCGGCGGCAGTTGTGTCGCACTCTGGCGCTGGAACGTCCGGGAAGGTCCAAAGCTTACGGTGATCGATCCCGAAGGCCGGCTGCCGAAGTCAGCCGCATCCTGGCGATAGGATCAAGATTTTCGCCCGTCCTGATCGATCTCAGTGTTGCAGCGTGAATTCCACGTCCTGGAGATCGGCGGAATTGGCGCCGGTCATCACGCGAAAACGCCCGGCGTCGGTCGCCCAGCGCCCGTCCGCGTGCCAGTAAGCAAGATCTTCCGCTTTGAGCGACAGCGTGACCGTACGCGTCTCGCCCGGTTCCAGCGCGACATGATGAAAACCGCGCAACTCCTTGACGGGTCTTGAAACTTCGGCAACGGGCTGATTGATGTAGAGCTGCACCAGCGCCGTGCCCGGCCGCCGCCCGGTGTTGGTGACATCCACCGCGACCGCGATGGGCTCACCGCTTTTGACGATGGGTGCCATGCGGGGTGGTGAGAAAGCGAAGTCGGTGTAGCTCAACCCGTAGCCGAAGGGGAAGAGCGGATCCGTGCTCTCGTCGAGATAGCTCGCCGTATAGGGGCGTGGCGGGTTGGTCGGCGGCCGTCCGGTGCGCAGGTGGTCGTGGTAAAGCGGGATCTGCCCCACCGAGCGCGGAAAGGTCACGGGCAGGCGGCCACGGGGTTCGTTCTCGCCGATCAGCGTGCGTGCGATGGCAAGCCCGCCCATGGAACCCGGGAACCACGCCGAGAGGATGGCCGGCGCCTCCTCGACCAGGGACGTCAGTGCAAGCGGCCTGCCGTGGAACAGCACGACCGCCGTCGGCTTGCCCACGGCGAGTACGTCACGGGCGAGCGCCATCTGGTCGCCGGGGAGCCCGAGGTCGGCGCGGCTGGCGGCCTCGCCGCTCTGGGTCGACTTCTCGCCGAGCGCGAGCACGACGACATCGGCGGTGCGCGCCACGGCGACGGCCGCCGCGCGCTCCTCAGGCGAACTGCCATTGACGCCGCCAGCCGAGACGACCTCGACCACGGCCTTCGGCAGCACCTGCCGCAGTCCCGCCGCCAGCGTGATGGCATCCTCCGGCTGACCGTTCGCCGCCCAGGGGCCGAGCGTATCCGCGCGGTCGTCCGCCAGGGGGCCGATGACCGCGATGCGCCGTACATCCGATGGGAAAGGCAGGATCCGGCGGTCGTTCTTCAGGAGAACGAGCGACTTTTCGGCGAGTTCGAGTGACGCCTGACGATGGGCCGGGGCGAACAGGGTCGCGCGTTCCCGCGCTTCGTCCATGCGCCCGAAGGGTTTGTCGAACAGCCCCAGCTCTTCCTTGAGCATGAGGACGCGCCGCACGGCCGCGTCGAGGACCGCCATCGGCACGGTGCCCTCCGCGACAAGGCGCGGCAGGTCGCGGCGGAAGGCCTCGCCCTGCATCTCGATGTCTGTGCCGGCTTTGAGAGCGCGGCTCGCGGCCTCCTCGCGGTCGGCCACAACCCCATGCGTGACGAGTTCCTCGACCGCGCCGAAGTCACTGACGACAATGCCCGGGAACCCCCATTCCTTGCGCAGGATATCCGTGAGCAGATGGCGGTTGGCGACCCCGGGCACCCCATCGAAGGTGTTGAACGCCGCCATGAAGCAGCGCACGCCGGCCGCGACGGTCGCCTTGAAGGGCGGCAGATAGGTCTCGCGCAGCGCGCGCTCGGAGAGAGAGCCGGCCGTGTAGTCGCGGCCCGATTCGACGGCCCCATTCGCGCCGAAATGCTTGACGCAGGCCGCGACGGAATCGTCGGCGTCCAGCCGCTCGCCCTGGAATCCGCGGACACGGGCGGCACCGATCTGCCCCCCCAGCCAGGGCGATTCGCCCGCCCCTTCCGCGATGCGTCCCCAGCGTGGATCACGCGTCACGTCCAGCATCGGCGCATAGACCCAGTTGATTCCAGCGGCGGCGGCTTCCCGCCCGGCGATGCGCTCCGCGCCCTCGATGGCCGCGAGATCGAAGCTGGCGGCCTGTCCCAGCGGAATCGGAAAAATCGTCCGGTGGCCGTGCAGAACATCGAAGCCGAAGAGAAGCGGGATGCCGAGGCGGGTACGCTTGACCGCCGTTTCCTGCAATTGCCGGGTGAACGCCACGTCATAGGTGTTGAAGATGCCGCCGAGCTCCCCCCTTTCGAGCGAGCCGGTGACGTCAGGCGTGGTGTAGGGACCGGTGACGGCGCGATTGCTCGACAGAAGCACGAGCTGGCCGACTTTTTCGGCGATCGTCATCCGCGCAAGAAGATCCTCGACCCGCGCCGAGGCGCGCTCGGGCACGTTCTGGACGCTGACCTGTGCGGAGGCGGCGGGCGGTTGCTGCGGCCCCGGCATCTGCGCCTGTGCCGGGAATGTGAGGGCGACCGCCACCAACGCCGCGGTCATGCTCCCGGTCTTACAGCCATGCGTCATGACGTGATGCCGCTTGCCGCGGTCCCTGTTATGCAGAATGCCTTGATCAGCGGGTGATCGGTGCCAAAGCCTTCGGTACCATGGCCTTCGGTGCCTCGGCTTTCGGCGCGTCCTTGTCCGAACGCGCGGGCTCGCCCGAGGTCAGGGTTGGCTTCGGCGTGGCCGCCTCCACCGTGGCCGCCCGAAACTGGCTCAAGGCGACGTCGGGCGCGCTGGTGTTATGGCGCGAGGGTAGCGTCCGGCCGAGCCAGAACTCAGGCGTCGCGGCCCGCTTGAAGGTCATGACCTGTTCCTCGCCCCAGCCCTTGCCGTCCTGATGAACCCAGGCGACACGAGCCGCGTCGGCATTCGTCTCGGTGACATACATAGAACGCAGCGCGGCGAAGGGGTGGTCGTCCGGCACGGCACCGTCAAAATTGACGGACAGCACCAGCCTGTCCTGATCCAGCGCGATGATGGCAAGCGCACCTGATCCGCCGCGCGCGAACTCCATGCGGAAATCGCCTGTTGCGGGGTCAAAAGACAGGGTCTTCAGGGCAACGATCGGCCTGCCTTCGGTCTCCACCGGACCGACGAGGAAAGACGTGCCATAGGCACTGTTGCCGAGGTGCTTCGGGCTTAAGGGCCGGCCGCGCCAATAGCCATCCTGCGGATAGACGACCACCACTTCTTCAGACTGGCCGTTCTTCTCCTTCGCCCAGAGCTGAAGAAGATGGACGCCCTCCTCGCGCTTGTCGCCGATCACCACGGGGACGGTGCTTGGCCGCCAGAGGGACGGATAGGAATAGGCAATCAGCCGAAACCTGTCGTTATCGATCAGCGTCGTCTCGCGGGGGTGCCCCAGGAAGACAGGATCCGCAGTCATGTCGCACTGCGCCCAGTCAGGGGCCTGCCGGTCGGCCGCCAGTGTGCCGATATAGGCAGGGTGCAGCACCTCGATCCGGAAACTGCGCGGCATCGGCCCCTTCTCCGCCGCCTGGAACGGGAGATAGACATTGTCCTTCTCGGCGCACCGGACGGGCTCGCTCAGATTGCGAACCTCAACCGCGATATCGCGCGGATCGGCGAGGGCCGCATTCGGAAGATTGGCGATGCCGACGACGGTCAGAAGCGGGCAAGCAAAGGCAACGAACCGGAACAACGAGCAGCGAGCGGGCATAGGGCCCCTTTCGGAGTGTTGTTGAGGGGTGAACGACGAGAGGTGTTCAGGATCAGCGAGCCGCAGGAGATGTGCCGCTGTCAATCAGTCGTCGCCACCGAAAGGATTGTTGATGGCGGAGTTATGACGATTTCGACATTTCGTCACGTTTCTGCAACGTCCACAGGTCGCCGATAGCCGCACCCCAGGCTCGTGAGCCCTTGACGGGACAGTCCACCCATGCTGTATTTGTAACCATACAGTTACTTAAAAGTCGCCTTCCCTAAGGCGATGAGAAGGGGAAACACCATGGCGGTACAGCGTCTCGGTCTTATCATGCACGGCATCACCGGTCGCATGGGCTATAATCAGCATCTTGTCCGGTCGATCTGTGCCATTCGCGATCAGGGCGGCGTGGCCTTGCCAAACGGCGATCGGGTGATGCCCGATCCGATCCTTGTGGGACGCAACGGCGAGAAGATTGCCGAGATCGCCAAAAAGCACGGCATCTCCCGCACCTCGACGGATCTCGACGGCGCGCTGGCGAACCCTGAGGACACTGTCTTCTTCGATGCGGGTTCCACCGTCATGCGCGCGGGCCTGCTGACCCGGGCGATCGAGGCCGGCAAGCATGTCTATTCGGAAAAGCCGATCGCCGAGACGATCGAGGAAGCACTCGCCGTCGCGCAGCTTGCCTGCGCGCGCGGCGTCAAGAACGGCGTGGTCCAGGACAAGCTCTATCTACCGGGTCTGCGCAAGATCAAGATGCTCAACGAAGCCGGCTTCTTCGGCCGCATCCTCTCGGTCCGCGGCGAGTTCGGCTACTGGGTGTTCGAGGGCGACTGGGGGCAGCCGGCGCAGCGGCCGAGCTGGAACTACCGCAAGGGCGATGGCGGCGGCATCATCCTCGACATGCTCTGCCATTGGCGCTACGTCCTCGATAATCTCTTCGGCGAGGTGAAGGCGGTAAGCTGCCTCGGCGCGACCCACATCCCGACGCGCATCGGCGAGGACGGAAAGCCCTATACTGCCGATGCCGACGACGCGGCTTACGCCACCTTCGAGCTCGAAGGGGGCATCATCGCCCAGATCAATTCGTCCTGGGCCGTGCGTGTAAAGCGCGACGATCTCGTCACCTTCCAGGTCGATGGCACCCATGGTTCGGCCGTTGCCGGCCTCACTCGCTGCTTCACGCAGCACCGCGTGAACACGCCGCGGCCGGTGTGGAACCCCGATCAGCCGCAGACCATGCAGTTCGCCGAACAGTGGGACGAGGTGCCGGACAACCAGACCTACGACAACGGCTTCAAGGCCCAGTGGGAGGATTTCATCCGCCATGTGGTGGCCGACACGCCGTGGAAATTCGACCTCATGCAGGGCGTGAAGGGCGTGCAACTGGCCGAGCTCGGCCTGAAGAGCTGGGCGGAGCGCCGCTGGCTCGACGTGCCGCCGGTCGAAACGCTGGCGCAGGCACGGTGATGGTCATGGCAAGCCTTACCCTCCCCAAAATCACACTTCCCCGGCTCGACGGCGGCCTCGAGACCTACACGGTCCGCAACGCCCCCCTGCCCGCTCTGGCGTCGGGCGCGGCTCCCCACTTCAACCGCATCGCCTACGCGGCTGTGCATGTGGTCGCGGATCCATTGGCTAATAATGATCCGTGGCTCGACATCGCGATCGACTGGGACAAGACGATCGCCTTCCGACACTATCTCTGGGACCTCGGCTTCGGCGTCGCCGAAGCCATGGACACCGCCCAGCGCGGCATGGGCCTCGACTGGTCGAACGCCCAGACGCTCATCCGGCATTCGCTCGAGGCGGCGCGCGGCCGTCCCGGCGCGCTGATCGCCGTCGGTGCCGGCACGGATCAGCTCATCCCCTCCCCGGACGTGACGATCGACGACGTGATCCGCGCCTATGAAGAGCAGATCGAGACGATCGAGGCTATGGGCGGACGCATCATCCTGATGGCGAGCCGGGCACTCGCCAAGGCGGCGAAGGGTCCGGACGACTACGCCCGCGTTTACGGACGCATTCTCGCGCAGGTCAAGGAACCAGTCATACTGCATTGGCTCGGCGAGATGTTCGATCCGGCGCTGGAAGGCTATTGGGGCTCTGGCGACCATGACGCGGCGATGACGACCTGCCTCGACGTCATCGCGAGCCATGCGGACAAGGTCGACGGCATCAAGATCTCCCTCCTTTCGAAGGACAAGGAGATCCGCATGCGCCGGCTCATGGCGGCCGGAAACGCCACCGCAGGCGTGCGCATGTATACGGGCGACGACTTCAACTATGCCGAATTGATCGCCGGCGATGAGCAAGGCTATTCCCACGCGTTGCTCGGCATTTTCGACGCGATCGCACCGGCGGCCTCGGCTGGCCTTGCGCGGCTCGGCGCGGGTGACGAAGCTGGCTTCCACGACATTCTGGCGCCGACGGTTCCGCTGTCGCGCCATATCTTCAAGGCGCCGACCCGCTTCTACAAGACAGGCGTCGTCTTCCTCGCCTATCTCAATGGCCTGCAGGACCATTTCACGATGCTCGGCGGACAGCAAAGCGCCCGCTCCATCGTGCATCTGGCCGAGCTCTTCCGGCTGGCCGATGCCGCCCGCTGCCTGAAGGACCCGGATCTGGCGGCCGCACGCATGCGCAAGGTGCTTGCCGTGGCGGGCGTGGAATAGGTTCAATCGACATTCAGCATTCTCGGTTGTCATGGCCGGGCTCGTCCCGGCCATCCCGATGGATCGAGGCGCCCTTCCGGTCGGGATCACCGGGACAAGCCCGGTGATGACGGTGGTATCGCTTGGCAATACTTGAATGTCGATTGACTCTAGGGCCTTTTGCCGGGCGCCCTCACCTCTCCCCGGCAGGGAGAGGTCGGCTCGAAGAGCCGGTTGAGTGTGCGCTCCGCCGCGAGGGCGCTGCCCTCACCCTGTCCCTCTCCCTCAAGGGAGAGGGAACGCTAACGACCGCACGTCGCAAAGCGGGCCAGCCGACTGACATTGATGAGGTCGCCATCGAACCAGCAGCCGCGTTTGCCACACATGAATGCAACGACAAGCGGCGCGAGCCGCAATGAGGGAGAGAAACGTGCCCGTGGAAGGTCTGTCCATCAATCTCGCGACCGTGCGTCAGCAATGGGATATGCGCCAGGCGGTCGATGCCTGTCTCGCGCAGGGGATCACGGCGATTGCGCCGTGGCGTGATCAGGTCGCGAAAATCGGCCTCGACGAGGCGGCCCGTATCGTCGCGAGCAACGATCTCAAGGTCACGGGCCTTTGCCGCGGCGGCATGTTTCCGGCGGCGGATCCATCGGGGCGCGCTGCCGCCATTGACGACAACAAGCGGGCCATCGACGAAGCCTGCGCGCTCCGCGCCGACTGTCTCGTGCTGGTCGTGGGCGGCTTGCCGGAGAGTTCACGCGACATCGTCCAGGCCCGCGAGATGGTGGCCGACGGTATCGCCGCCATCCTGCCGCATGCCCGCGCCGCCGGCATGCCGCTCGCCATCGAGCCCCTGCACCCCATGTATGCGGCGGACCGCGCCTGCGTGAACACCCTCGGCCAGGCGCTCGACATCTGCGCGCTTTTGGGGGATGGCGTCGGCGTCGCCATCGATGTCTACCACGTGTGGTGGGATCCAGATCTCGCCCGACAGATCGCGCGGGCCGGCGCCATGCGACGTATCCTCGCGCATCATATCTGCGACTGGCTGGTGCCGACGCGCGATCTCCTGCTCGACCGTGGCATGATGGGCGACGGCGTCATCGACCTCAAGGGCATCCGGGCCATGATCGAGGCGGCCGGCTTCCACGGTCACCAGGAAGTGGAGATCTTCTCCGCCGAGAACTGGTGGAAGCGCCCGGGCGAGGAGGTCCTCGCCACCTGCGTCGAGCGCTTCCGGACGGTGTGCTGAGGCTTGCTGAGTTTGGATGGAAGCCGCCGTCATTCCAGGGCCTCGCATCCGCGAGCAGCCCGGAATCCATAACCAGCCAGGTCTGACGATAGGACACGTCGGACTGGGCACACTGGTTGACCGTCGTATTCATGGTTTCCGGGCTCGGGACTTAAGGCCCGCCCCGGAATGACGCGGTGGTTCCGTATAAAATCCGCGAGCCCTGGCTTCACTCAAGTCCTGGCTTCACTCAGGATAATTTTCGCTGTCGTCCGGCGTGGGCTTCTGGAAAAGGATGAATGCCAGGGGATTTCCCGGTTCCGCCATCGCGTCGCTGCGCAGGCCGGTTATCGCTCCGGCCACGCTGGTCGTATATTCGGCGACCACCTCGCCAAAACTGTTCCGCTGGATGGCCAGCTTCTGTCCGGCCGCGACCTTGTCGTCGAGCTTGACCAGATATTCGACGAGCCCTCCCTCAGTTGCGAGAACAGGCAGCGCGCTGTTGCCGATAAAGACATTCACGTCCTTGGCCGTGCGCCCCATTGGTCCGGCCACGATTCCGTGATGCTTGAGGACGTTCATCGTGCCTTCCACGAACAGAGAGATCATCGCGGGGTTCAGGACGCGCGCTGCGCCGATCTCGGGTGTGAAGGCCGGGATGCCCTCGTCGACGAAGGCATTATGCAGGACGCCGGGATACACGTGGTTGTCGAAGATCTGGCCGACGGGATAGAGTTCCAACATCGCCCTGATCTCGGGCACGTCCATGCCGCCGATGTTGAATGCGGTGACATCGAAGCCGGTGGTCCCGGTATGGAAGTCGATCGCCGCGTCGGCGTTCGGCCTCAGCAGCCGGTTGAACAGAAGCCCGGCGTGCCGGCTGGGCGCGCTGGCGCCGTTCTCGTTTCCAGGCCATTCCCGGTTCATGTCGATCAGATCATTGCCTCTGCCAAAATTGGGCCATCTGCGCTGCATGCTTTCCAACGCCGGGCGGGACACGTCCGTCACCGCCATCACCGTGCCCGACATCTGCGCCGGATCGAGCTGGTTCATGACGGTCTGGACCGTATGGATGGAGCTCATCTCATCGCCGTGCACGCCACTGACCAGAACGACGCGCTTGCCCGGCCTTGCGCCCTTGGCGACCGTCACTGATACGTACCAGTGCTGTCCCGTAGGCATCTCCACGCCCTGGAAATACAGAAGGTGCTTCTTGCCCGGCTCCAGGTCGTTGACGTCGAGCGTGCTGACGACCCTTTTTCCCTGGATCGTATCGCCAGTATAGACCGTGGCCAATGGCGCGCCCGATGTCGGGCTGACCGGGGTCGCCGCCGGGGCTTGGGCTTGCGCGGAACCGGCGCTGGCTGCGAGAGCAGCTGATGTGCCGACCGCTGCGATCGATGCGATCATGAAGTCGCGGCGATCGAGACGCTCGTCTGGCCTGTTCGACATGATGGCACTCCTCGCCGTTTCACCGCGTGAGCTTGCGGCCTTGCCCAGTCGTTCGGCAAGACCTTTACAGCATCCGCCCCGGAACTGCGTAAAGTTCTCGGACAAAACCGGTGAACAAACAAAGAGGTCTCCGAGAGACCGAGGGTTGGACTGAGACGACCGGGTCGAGCGTCACGCATATGTTTGGAACGCTCATCCAGGGCGTGGCGTCTGGCCGCGCCCTGGATGATGCTTAGGCTCATACGCCTATCACGCGCCCGCTCCGCGGGCTTGTATCGGTCTCAAGCCGCCTTTGGCGTAATCCCCGCGACGATGGCTTCGGCGTCGGTAATCGCCGCGAGCACGTCGGCTTCTGAAACGGGCTTTCCGGCGACTGTCAGCACCTCACGCACGTGTTCGATGATGAGATGGCGATAGGACTTCGGCCGCCGCAGGACTTCGCCCGCGAGGAAGGAACGGATCGCCGGCGTCCAGATCTCGTTGTAGCGCTCGCGCTCCGGACCGAAGGCGAACTGCGGCATCTCGCCGTGAAGCCGTGACGCGCGCTCTGTCTCGGTGGCCGCCGCGTCGACAGCCTCGGCCGTGGCAATGACGCCATAGCGGGCCTTCGCCTCGGCGGCGCTGAGGAGCTCGGCCTCAACATCGCGGCGCACGAGCTCCGGGTCGCGCGCGAAGGGGTCGCCGAAACCGCCGCCCGACGGCGTGATGATCCGCACCGCGTCGCCGCGCTTCATCTGCAGCACGCGGATCTTGCCGATCGATTCCTCGGGCTTGCCGGCCGGCTTGAAGATGACTTCGCCAAGCTTGCCGAAATGCCCGCCACGGAAGCCCCATGGTCGGAAGTTGAAGCGGTTCATGCCGCGCACGGTCATGCTGGCTTCAAGCCCAGTGTTCTCGATCTCCATCACCAGCGCCGCGCCGCTGCGCCACTGGCCGGCCGACTGGGTGTCGGGCACGAGGTGGCAGGCGCGCATATGCATCACCGTCTCGACCTCGATCACCTCGGTCGGGATGCTTTTGAGCGCGCCGGAGCGGCCGTCGACGCCGTCGATGCCGTCCAGACCCGTGCGTCCGCCGCCGCCGCCAATGATCGGGTTCAGCACGCTCACGCGCGGCCGGCCGGTCGAGGGGTCACGGGCATTGACGACGATGATGCCGACCATGCCGGCCCCCGCCGCCATAAGGCCATCCGGAAGGGCCTGGTTGAGGCAGCCGAGCACGGTGTCGAACACGCGTGTGCCCGCCGCCACGCGCGAGCCCATGGCCGCCGGGAATTCGGCGTTGATGACCGTGCCGCGCGGCGCCTTCATGGTGATGGGCCTGAGCAGCCCCGCGTTCTTCGGCGCGCTCGGCTCAAGGCTCATCATGTAATAGGTGAGCGCCTGGGTCACGTAGGGATGCGTGCGATCGCCGATGATGAAGTTATAGGCGGCCGCCACCTGCGGATCGGTGCCGGTGAAATCGAGCTCGATTTCCTCCCCCCTCACGCGCATGGTCGTGATGACATGGGCGTGCTGGTTTTCCTCCAGCCCTTCGAGATAGTCCGAGAAGGTGTATTCGCCGTCGGGAATACGCGCGATGACGGACCGGGCCTTCAGCTCGGCGAAGTCGATGACCTCCTTCATGCCAGTGCGCACGGTCTCGACGTCATAACGGTCGCAGAGCTGGTTGAGGCGCCGGTCCATGCTCTTGAGAGCCGACAGCATCGCCTGGAAGTCGCCCCACATCTCCTCGGGAATGCGGCTATTGTCGAGGAAGATGTTCTTGGCGTCCGGGTTGAGCTCACCCCGGCGGAACAGCTTGATCGGCCGCACCCGAAGCCCCTCCTGGAAGGACTCAGTGAAAGCCGGCGAGATGCTGCCCGGCACGGCGCCGCCGATGTCGGACGCGTGGACGAAGGACCAGCCGAAGGCCAGCAATTCGCCGTCACGGAAGATCGGATAGATCATGGTCACGTCCATCATGTGCGTGACCAGCCCGTCCGTGAAGAACGGGTCGTTGGTGATGTAGCAATCGCCCGGTTCGAAATTCTCGCGGCCGATGCGGTCCAGCGTTTCCTGCAGGGGCAGGCCGATGAACACGGTGACGCCGGACTGGCTCGGATAGGCGAAAATGTCGCCATCGGGCGTCGCCAACGCGCATTGATAGTCCTGCACGAGCTTGACGAAGGTGGTATGCGCCGTGCGGTGCAGAACGGCCGAGGCTTCCTCGACGATCGCCGTGAAGCGATTGTTCATGATGGCGGTGCGGACGGGATCCATGGCAGTTACTCGCGGGACAGGATGAGATCGCCGAAGTCGTTGACGACGGCGGTAAAATCGGGCGGCACGAGGATCGTTGTGTCGTCCTGCTCGATCATGGCGGGGCCCGGAATGCGCGAGCCAGCGGCGAGGCGCGCGCGGTCGAACACCGGCGCCTCGCGCCAGCTGTCGGCGATGCGGATCGGCCGGCTGCCCGCCTGCTCGACGGGCATGCCGCGCAGCTTCGCCTCGTCGGCGCCGGGCGCCGGCAGCGCGCCGGAAATGCGCACGCGCAACTGCAGATATTCGACTTCGGCACCGGGGTCGGAATGGCTGTAGAGCCGGTCATGCTCGGCGTGGAAGGCTCCTGCGAGGCGTCCGAGATCGCCGTCGGCGAGCACATCCTCGGGAACATTGACCTGCAGCTGGAAGGATTGGCCGCGGTAGCGCATTTCCACGAAACGCTCGATCGCCACCTTGACGAGGAGCTCCGGCGCGATCTGTCCCGCCAGCCACGCCCGGGCGCGGGTCTCGATATCGGCGAATTGCGCCTTGAGAACGCCGGCATCGATCGTCTGGCCGTGGACGGTGGCTACCGTGTCATGGACGAGTTGGGTGACGAGACCGCCCGAGGCGCAGAACACCGAGGGCGTCGGCGGAATGAGCACCTGGCCGATGCCCATCTCGCGGGCGAGCAGCGGGCCGTGCAGCGAGCCGGCGCCGCCATAGACGACGAGCGTCACGTCTTCCGGGTCCACGCCGTGGCGGGCGAGATAGGGCAGCACGCGCGCCACCATGTTGGAGGTCGCGACCGTGAGCGCGGCCTCGGCGGCGGCCCCCATGTCGAGCCCCGCCGCATCGCAGACAGGCTGCATCGCCCGTTCGGCTGCGGCGCGGTCGAGCCGCATGCGGCCGCCCAGGAAGTTGTCGGGATTGAGATAGCCGCACAGGAGATAGGCGTCGGACACCGCCGGCTCGGTGCCGCCATGGCCGAAGCAGGCCGGCCCCGGTCGCGCGCCGGCGCTGCGCGGGCCAACGCGCAGCACGCGCCCATCGAGCGAGATGATGGAACCACCGCCGGCGCCGATCGCCTCGATTTCCGTGACCGGCATGCTGAGGGGGAAATCACCGACTTCCGCGCTCGAGGAGACGGTCGCGGTCGCGTTGCGGATCAGCGAGACGTCCGTCGAGGTGCCGCCCATGTCAAAGGTCAGGAACTGCCCGCCGCCGAGCCGCTCGGCCACCGCCAGCGCGGCGGTGACGCCGGAGGCGGGGCCGGAGAGAAGGGTCTGCACGGGGAACTGACGGGCCTCGGCCGCCGCCATCGCCCCGCCGTTCGAGCGCGTGATGAACAGGCTCGCCTTCGGCAGGGTTTTGGCCAGGAACGCCTCGATATCGGCGATATAGGTGTTCATCTTCGGCTTCACGAAGGCGTTGAGCACGGCCACGACGGCCCGCTCGTATTCGCCGATCTGCGGCCAGATCTCGCTTGAGAGCGATACATCGACGTCGCCGAGCTCGTCGCGGATCGCCTCGCGTGCCGCCAGTTCATGGTCGGGGTTGCGATAGCTGTGGTAGAAGGCGATCGCGAAGCCTGTCGCGCCCCGCTCCTGCGCAGTGCGGGCCGCCCGGCGCACGCCATCGAGATCGACCGGCTTGCGCACCGAGCCGTTGGCCATCAGCCGCTCGTCGATCTCGAAAACAAGATGGCGCGGCACCAGCGCCGGCACGCGCTGGTTGAAGATGTCGGTTGGCTGCTTCAGGCGCAGGCGCTGGAGGTTGAGCACGTCGCGGAAGCCGGCCGTCGTTAGCAGCGCGATCGGCGGTGCCGAGCGTTCGATAACGGTATTGGTGCTGACGGTGGTACCGTGGACGATCATGATGTCCTCGTCCGCGCCGGCGCCAACGCGCCCGAGCATTTCCGTCAGGCCCACCTTGAAGCCCTCGGCATAGTTCGGCGGGGTGGACGGCACCTTGAAGGACACCGTTTCGCCGCCGGCGGAACGCCAGGCGACGAAATCGGTGAAGGTGCCACCAATATCGATGCCGATGCGAAGCATTTCACAATTCCTGTTCAACGACGCGATGGGGCCAATCATGGTCAAAATCCATGGGCCAGGATCATCGCAACTTGGGATCGAGCCGGTCGCGCAGCCAGTCTCCGGAAAGATTGACGGCAAGCGCGGTGATGAAGAGCGCGAGGCCGGGAAAGACCGAGACCTCGGGATAGGTGCCCATGTAGTTGCGGCCCTCCGCGAGCATCCGCCCCCAGCTCGGCCATGGCGGCTGCACGCCGAGGCCGAGGAAGCTCATGCCGGCCTCGAGGATGATGACGCGCGCCAGCTCGAGCGTCGCGATGACCAGCACCGGCGTCAGCACGTTCGGAAGGATGTGGACGAAGATGATGCGCAGATTGCCGACGCCGATCGCATAGGCCGACTGGACGAATTCGCGCTCGCGCACCGCCAGCACCTGTCCGCGCACCACGCGGGCGTAGCGAACCCAGCTCGTCAGGGCGAGTACGATGATGAGGTTCTGCAGGCTCGGGCCGAGCGCAGCCACGACGAGAAGCGCGAGCAGCATCAGCGGGATCGACAGCTGTACATCGACCAGCCGCATCAGCACGCGGTCGACCCAGCCCTTGTAGAAGCCGGCGAACAAGCCGACGATAACACCGATCACGCCGCCGAGCCCGACGGCGAGCGCGCCAATCATGAGGCTCACCCGGCCGCCATAGACGATCCGGCTGAAGAGATCGCGCCCGAGATGATCGCCGCCGAGCGGATAGCTCGTCAGATCGAGGAAGTTGAGCGACGGCGGCGCGAAGCGGCCGCGTAGATTGTTGCGGACGGGATCCGGCAGGCCAAAGAATGGGGCGAGAATCACGATGAGGATTACAGCCGCCAGGAGGACGAGGCCGATCCAGCCGCTGTGACCACCGGCGAATGTGCGAACTTTGCGAAGCGCGACGATCATCGCGTCACCCGGATGCGCGGGTCGAGAAGCGGATAGATGAGGTCGATCAGCAAATTCGTGCCGACGAAGATCACGGCGATCAGGAAAACGCCGGCCTGAATGACAGGGAAATCCTTGTTCTCGATGGCTTGCAGCAACAGCCGGCCGACACCGGGCCAGGAGAACACCGTCTCGGTCACGGCTGAGCCGCCGAGGAGTTCGGCGGTGAGAATGGCGACCATCGTGACCACGGGAATGAGGGCGTTGCGTCCGGCATGGCGGGTATAGACCGTTCCCGGCGGGAGCCCCTTGGCGCGTGCCGTGCGGACATAATCCTCCGACAGGGCGTCGAGCATGCTGGAGCGGAACAGCCGCGAGACGGTGGCGGCGACGAAGATCGAGAGCGTCAGCACGGGCAGGACGAGGGAGGCCAGGCTGTCCCAACCGCCGGTCGGCAACCAGCCAAGGTTCACGCCGAAATACAGGATCAGCATGATGCCGAGCCAGAACACCGGTGTCGCCTGCCCCAAGAGGGCCACCGTCATGGCGAGAAATTCGAGAAACGAACCGCGTTTGACGGCGGCGACGAAGCCCGCCAGCGAGCCGATGATCACGCCGAGCACGATGGATGTGCCAGCGAGGATCGCGGTCGCCGGCAGACGCTCCAGCACAAGGTCCATCGCCGGGCGGAAGAACTGGTAGGACAGGCCGAAGTCGCCCTGCACGGCGCGGATGAGAAAATCCAGATACTGGATGATCATGGGGCGCTCCAGGCCGAGTTCGGCCCGGAGCGCCGCCACCTGGGCTTCCGGCGTCCCGAGGGGGAGGAGAAGGACGGCCGGGTCGCCCAGCATGCGGGTGACGACGAAGACGATCGTCACGATGCCCCACACCGCAACGAGCGCTTCACCTAGACGCTCAATGACGTAGCGGGACATCGCGCGGGCCTTACTTCTTCACCACGTCGGTCGCGCGCACCCAGTCGTCGCCGCGCGCCTTCCATGTCACTTTCTTCGACGTGCCGTAGGTAAAGGGCTGCGCGAAGAGGAAGATCACGGGAGCTTCCTCGCACATACGCCCCGTCGCGGTCTTGTAGGCTTCTAGACGCTTGGCGGGATCGGTCGTGCCGCGACCAGCCTTGAGGGCTTCGTCGAAGGGCTTGTCGTCGAAATAGGCGGTCGGGTTCGCTGCGGCGTAGAGGCCCAGCATGCCATCGGCATCAAGCGTCGGCCAGGCCTGGCCCAGCAGCGCCATCTGGCCCATGTCCCGGCCCGCGTAGGTCTTGACCCAGGCGCCGAAATCCATCTCCTTGATGGTCGCCTCGACGCCCACTTCCTGCAGCTGGCCGGCGACGATCTGTCCGATCTCGCTCGCCATGAAATAGCGGTTGAGCGGGACTTCGAGCTCGATCTTCAACGGGGTCGTCACGCCCGCTTCCTTCAGCAGTTGCTTGGCTTTGGCAGGATCATAGGGATAGGGCTTCAGATCCTGGTTGAAGCCGAAGTAGGCCGGTGTGAGGATCTGGCACTGGCTGACGGTGCCAAGCCCGCCGAGCATCGCCTCCACCATGCCTTCCTTGTCGACCGCGTAGTTAAGCGCCTGCCGGAGCTTCGTGTTGCCGGCGAGCGGCGCCTTCAAGGTATTCATGCGCACGACCATCGAGCGGCTGCTCGGTACCCAGCCAGCGTCCGCGCGTCCGCTCTTCTTGATGCGCTCGACGTCTTCCAGCGGCAGGTCGAAAGCAAGATCGACCTCACCCGCGAGGATACCGGCGACACGCGCCGAGGCCTCGGGAATGACCCGCATGGTCACTTCGTCGAACGTCGGCTTCTCAAGAACCGCCTTGTCGTTCGGCTCAAGGACCAGCCGGTCGCCGGCGACGAACTGCTTCAGCTTGTAGGGGCCGGTGCCGTAGGCCTCGGTTGCCGGATTATGGGTCTTCATCCATTCGGGCGAGAGGAAGAAGATCATCGACAGCTGATCAGGCAAGGTGGGGTATGGACCCTTGGTCTTGATGCGGACCTGGGTCGGGCTCACCACCTCGACCTCCGAGACCGGGTCGAACCATGAGCGGTTGCGTGACTTCGTCTCGGGATTGCGGATGCGGTCGATGTTCCATTTAACCGCCTCGGCATCCAGCGGTTCGCCGCCCGGGAAGGTGACGCCTGGCTTCAGATTGAACAGCCAGGCGGAATCCCCTTCCGGCTGCCAGTTCTCGGCGAGCACGCCATAAAGCTTGCCATCCGGGCCACGCGCCACGAGGGGAGAATAGAGATGCGTCGCAACGCTGACATCCGTGCCGACGACCTGTGCCTGGGTGGGGTCCAGGGTGTTCACAGTCGATGATAGCGCGATGGTCAGCGTCTCCGCCGAAGCGCTGGAGGCAAGAGCCCCGGCGAGCGACGCACCAAGCCAGGCCGCGACGGTCAGTGATCGCAAGGATCCCGGCGCGGCGCCGGCCAATTTCGAAATCGTTGTCACCATGATCACCTCCCGAAAGGACGATCTGCCCGCTACGCCCGGGCCAGCGAATGTTCCCTTGGCCCCATTAGTAGTCAGAGACTGAATATTCTTTCAAGAGAAAAATAGACGCCGGCGCGTGGCAAATGCACGCGATCGCTTCTTTGCGTCGGATGGGACGTTGGCAGCTATGCGTACGTTCTGGCGAAGCCCGGTTCGCCGGAGGGTTTTAACGGAGCGAGGGGCAAGAGCATCGCGGGAAACATGGAGCCACGCGCGCCATCCCCAGCGGCGGGGGCGGCCAGAGGCGGCCGGGATGATAAGGGACGGTCATCCCTTGCTAACCTCTCCCTGGCGGGGAGAGGTCGCGCCGCAGGCGCGGGTGAGGGGGAAGCCCGCCGGAAAACCATGTCCCCTCACCCCAGCCCTCTCCCCGCGAGGGAGAGGGCGAAAGACGAGCGGCCTTCCCACATCGGCGGAACGGGAAAAGCGCGCGGCTTGTGCGCTGCAGCTTACACGATGACGCGAGACCGGAACGGATGCTCGCTTCTGAGTGTCTACTGTCTTAGCCGGCCTTGGCCTTCCGCTTGCGCGGCTCTGGCTTCGGAACGCGCTTGGCGGGGGAGAAATCCTCCCGATCCGGCTCGAAGGCGGGCTCGTAGGGGAGCCGGCTGCGCACGAAGGAGCGAATTTCCTCGCCGAGCGGAATCATACCGAACGACTGGCGGAGCTTGTAGAGCGCCGGGCCGAAGGCCTCTTCCACTTCCCCTTCGAAGCGCATCATGATCTCGGCGAGATAAAGCTCGTGCCGCAGGAATACGCCGGCAAGATAGACGAAGGAACGGTTCTCCGAAAAGGCCCCTTCCTGTCTGTCCTGAGAATGGATGAGGGCGCTGCCGAAGTCCGCGCAGATGGTGAAGAAGTCGGGGCCGAGGCTCGCGCCGTTGCCCTCATGCGGCCACAGCCTGACGTGAGGCAGATCCGGCAGATCGGGCTTTTCGCCGTAATATACGAACAGGCATTCGACATTGCGATCAACGGCCTTGCGCAATTCGTCCCAGACTTCAGGCGCGAGCGTCGAGGGGCTGCGCAGCACGAGCTGGCGTGTCGAGCCCGCGATCAGGGCGATCAGCCGGCGTTCGATGGTCGCCCAGCCCTCGAGCATTTCCACGTAATCCGCGTTGGCGGGGGCGCTCAGGGTCGACAGGCGGCTGACCAGCGCGTCGCATCGCTTTTGGGTCTCGCTGGCGAGAGTGCCGAAGAACTGATCCGGCGGAACGGCGACGTAGCGGGCTGGACGCGCCGAGATCTGGGTCGTCGCGGCCCGCTTCATGAGGCCACGGATGACATTGTAGGTATTGGGAACCGGTAGCCCAGCCTGGCGCGCGAGTTCGTAGGCGGTCGCCGGGCCAATGGAGACGAGGGCGACATAGACCTTCGCCTCATGGTCGGAGAAACCCACCGCGACCAGATCACGTTGAACGTCCTGCAGGCCGCGCTCCAACGCCATATCCGTCCTCGCCTTATCGTTGCCGCTTGTTGTCCCTGGCCTGCCCTAGCACGGCTCGTGCGTGGCCACCAAGGTCACGGATCATATTATTCAATTATTGACTATTATGATGGTGGTGGCTACGAAGCAAGGACTGTCCAGAATGGGAATGGAGCGATGCGGCGATGAGCACGAGCGAAGTGCAGGCCGTTGTGGCGATGATCGATGCCGAAACAGCCTCGATCATGAAGCAGGAGCCGCAGGAGACAAAGAAGCTGCGCGAAGGTCGGCTCGACGACAAGGCCGGCGCCTACGGACAGTATTTCGGCACCTGGGACATCGCGGCCGGCATGATGCGCGATTGTTCCATGTATGCGCTCTATCCGCTGCTGCGTCTGGCGCGACAGAAACGAAGCGATCTCAATATCGCGATCATGGCAGACGAGATGCTGCCACCCTATACGAATTACCTCGGCTATAGCGGCTTTCCGACGCTGGAGCGGCTGGGCGACGCGATGCGCCCGGTTCTGAGGGAAGCAACGCCCGATGAAACCGACGCGCTGCTCTCAGCTTACCTGCGCTACGCGAACAGGCTTTACTGCTGGGTCTATCATTATTTCCCGTGGAATCTCGGCGAACACTATCGCTATCCCGATGATGCGGAGGCCCGTGCCGCCGACGCGCGGGCCGCGCGCGATGCCGCCGCGATCGTCGATGGGTTCACTCCGAGCGAGACCTTCATCAAGCTGACCTGGCAGCCGCTCGGCGTCAGCGTGCACGCCTGGCTTGCGGTCGAGCAGAACCCGGAGCTTTGCCGCGACCTCCTTGATGCCCTGCCCTTCACCATGCTGCAGGAACATCCGATGGTGACGGGCGAATCGATGTTCGCCTGGACGCCGCTGACGACGACCGCGCCTGTTCACGTCACCGAGGAAATCCGCTTCGCGCCCATTGGCCGTCTCCGCTTTTCGCAGCGCACGGGCCAGAAACTCGTGGTGCAATATGGCGCGACCAAGGAAACGATCCGCGCGCCCCTTCTCGGCGGCGTGATCGCCGAGGACAGGGCGAAGCTTCCGGCTATCGGCCGCGCCGTATGGGACGCGACCTATGCCTCGAAGGATCTGATCTGGCTGACCGTAGAGCGCGCCTGATCGGCCTCAGGCGGTGACACGGCGCTGCTCGCGCGCGTCGCGCAGCATCGCGAGAAAGGCGCGCATGACGAAGGCATGGTCGTGCCAGGTGCGCCCGCTGACCAGGTTGCCGTCGATGACATAAGGCTCGTCCACGAAGATGCCGCCACAGACCTCCAGGTCGAAACGGCATTTGCGCACGCAGGACATGCGCCGCCCACGCACCCTGTCGGCGCGGGCGGGGATCTCGACGCCATGGCAGACGCTGGCGATCGGCTTGCCCGCATCAAAGAAATGCTGGGTGATGCGGATGAGATCATCATCATCACGAATGTATTCGGGCGCCCGTCCGCCACTGAAAAAAATCCCGGAGTAGTCGGCGGGATCGATATCGCGGAAGGCGACGTCCGCTTCGATCTGGTAGCCCTCCCACTCCCGGGTGATGGTCCAGCCCGGACGGACCTCGTGCAGAACCATCTGGAACAGGCGCTTCTGCGGGCCGGCGACGACGGGCAGGAAGTCATCTTCCTGCAAGCGCAAGTGTGGATAAAGCGTATCGAGCGTCTCCGTCGCATCTCCGACGATAATAAGAACCTTATCCTGCTGCATGTTCCGTGCTCCGGAAATATTGCGCGCGTGAATTACCATCAATCTTCTTGAATGGGCATTGAAGAAAAGCGCCATCCGTGCCGATAAAAGCAGTTGGGGTGATCGTTACGCCACGAGGGATGGTCTGTGCTCGTCAAACACGCCCCGTTCGAGAAAGATGCGTGTAATCTTGTCGACGAGATCCGCGAAGCGCGGATCGACGCGCGCTCCAAGGCCACGCGGTCGCGGTAGATCGACCTTGAACACGCTGTCGATCGTGCCGGGACGCGGGCTCATGACAATGACCCTGTCGGCGAGCAGCACCGCCTCGTCGATAGAATGGGTGATGAAGAACACCGTCATGCGGTCACGGGTCCACAAAGTCTCGAGATCCAACCGCATCTGCTCGCGGGTGAGAGCATCGAGCGCGCCGAAGGGCTCGTCCATCAGGAGAATGGTCGGCTGGTGGATGAGGCCACGCGCGATGGCCGCGCGTTGCTGCATCCCGCCCGACAACTCGAAGGGATAGCGATCCATGAACTGGCTGAGACCCACCGCGTCGAGCAGGCTCTCGGCGCGGGCGCGATAAGACTTCACGTTGAGCCCGCGCAACTGGATCTGCAGCAGTACGTTGCCGAGAATGTCGCGCCAGTCCACCAGCGTCGCACGCTGGAAGACGATGCCGGTGTCGGAGCGGGGACCGTTGACGACCTCCCCCGCAACACGTACCACACCCTCCGTCGCGGGTGTCAGTCCCGTCACGAGCCGCAGGAGCGTGCTCTTGCCGCAACCGGACGGACCGACCACCGCCACGAACTCGCCCTCGCGAATATCGAGGTCGACGTTCTGCAGCGCGACCGTCTGCTGAAGGCCGCGGATGAAGGTCTTGCCCACATCCGAGAGCGCAATATGTGCGGGCACCATGGCCGTGCTATTCGACGTAGGCGTTTGTGAAGAAGGCCGTCGCGGGCTTGTCGGTCTCGACGCCCTGGTAGGTCTTCAGCAGCTTGAGCGTATTGGCCCAGTCCGCCTCGGACCCGACACCGATCGGCTTGCCCTTTGTATTGGGGGATTCCATTTTTTCGAGCGAGACATCCATCTGCTGGCGCAGGATCTTGGGATCGAGGACCGGCTTGCTCTTCAGCGCGGCGGCGACGACACCGTCCGGGTCCTTTGCCGCCGCAGCGAAGGTCTTTTGCGTCGCGCGGGCAAAACGCTTGACGAGGTCGGGCGACTTCGCGGCCGTCTGATCGTTTGTGACAAGGGTGAGGCCGACGAGCTTGACGCCGAGGTCGTCAAAGGACAGCACCGAAGCCGGCACGCCTTGCGCCTCCATCACGAAGGACTGGGCATCGACGCTGCCAAGCGTCGCGTCGGCGCGCTTTTCGAGCACGGCGACGACCTTCGCCGCCGCATCCACATTGACGAGCTTGATCTTGCTGGCATCGAGCTTGTTGGCGGCCACGACGGCCGGAAACAGGGCGGTCAGCGCATCGCCCGCGGTGATGGAAATCGTCTTGCCCTCAAGATCCTTCGCCGTCTGAATATTGGCGTCCTTGCGCGCGACGACGGCAAAGATGCCGCTGTTCATCAGCGACATCACGGTCTTGATCGGAATACCTTTCGATACGCTCACGATGACAGTGCCCGCATCGACGATGCCGAAAGTATCGCTGTTGGCGCCCAGCGCTTGCGCGGTCGCCGCGCCACCTCGCCCTTCGTTGATTGTGAGATCGATACCCTCGTCGCGGTAGAATCCCTTTTCCACGCCGTAGTAAAATGGCGCGTGAAAACCAAGGAGCTGCCAGTTGAGCCTGAGGCTTGCCTTGTCTGCGGCCGAAGCGGAGCCAAGCCCAACCACAATTGACACCGCCAAACCTGCGGCAATGCCAATGATACGCTTCATCGTCATGTCAATTCCTCCCCATGTGAAGCTCGCGTTGGAGCCGTTGACGTCTTCTTATGGTCTAGGTCTATGTGCCGTGGCTCAGTCTCGCGACGTGCCAAGGAAGAACAATTTTTTCAAGCAGTTCGATGAGATAGTAAAATCCGAGCCCTATGACACCGAGGACAAGGATCGTGGCGAAGACCATCGCCGTCATCAACTGGCCATTGTAAGTAATGATGAGATAACCGAGCCCGTTGTCGGACGAGACGAATTCCGCGACCACCGCCGCCGTCGAGGCCAGCGCGGCGGCGACCTTGAGACCTGTGAAGATGGAGGGCAGCGCGCTCGGAAACTGGATCCGCATGAATGTTCGCAGACCCTTGGCACCAGTGGCGCGCGCGAATTCCATGATGCCGGGATCGACCGTCTTGAAGCCGACGACCGCGTTCACGATAATCGGAAAGAACGTCAGCAGGAAGACCAGCAGCAGCTTTGGCATCGTCCCGAAGCCAAACCAGATGATGAACAAGGGCGCGATCGCAATCTTCGGCACGATCTGCAAAAAAACGACGATTGGATAAACGGCGCGCTCGAACAGTGCGGAATAGGCCAGCGCCATGGCAAGCGGAATGCCGACGACCGCGCTCAACAGGAAGCCCCCTACCATGTTGACGGTTGTCGGAATGGCATTGGCAGCCACATGCGCCCAATGGGTCGCCAGGCTTCCGACGATTGCGCTGGGTGACGGCAAGAGATAGGCGGGAATATCAAGAGCCCGGACGCCTGCCTCCCACACCAGCACAAGACCGACGGCGGTCATGATGGCGAGGTTCGGGAAGTTCCGGCTTGTCATCATCCCGCCCTTGATGTCCGTGTGTTGGCTTCCGCGATACGGCGGCAGAAGGGAGCGATGGCCGCCTTGCCGGCGATCGCCGCCGCGGCCTCGTTCAAGGACGGAGCCAGTTCGCTGAGCTTGGCCTTGGTCCACCGGACGGTCGGGCCAACGATGGCGACGCTGCCGAGAAAGACATGCGTCTTCGGATCGAGGATCGGCACCGCAATGGCCGCCGCGCCGAGGTCGCCTTCATCATAGGCGAGCGCGTAGCCCTGGCGTTCCACCCGCGACAGTTCGAGCGCAAGTTCATCCTCGGACTGGATGGCGTTGGGGCCGGTATCCGGGCTGCCCATCAGTCCCTGCTTGCGCACGAGACGCAGTGCCTCTGCGCGTGGCTGAGAGGCCAGGAAAACCTTGCCCGCGGCCATGGTGTGCAGCACCACCGGGCGGCCGAGATTGGCATCGAAACGCAAGCCCGGCTTCGCGCCTTGCGCCTCGCTCAGGATGACGAGACGATCGTGGTCACGCCAGGCGAGCCGCACCAGTTCGCCCGAGAGCGCCGCCAGTTCGTCGAGGGTCGGCTGGCAGATGTCGAGGAAACCGAGTTCGCCCAGTTGCTTGAAGGCGATGAGCGCGAGCTCCAACGTCAAGGCGTAGTTGCCACTTGCCTTGTCCTGGCGGACGATGCCGCGGCCTATCATGTCTGTCAGGAGCCGATGCGCCGTTGGCTTGGACAATCGCGACGCTTGTGCGGCCTCCTGCAGGGACACGCCGGAGGCCCGCTCGGTAAGGGCGCCCAAAAGATCAAATATTCGATCGACAGCAGTGCGCATGAAAAAACCGGAATTGCGTTCCGGTTATTTTTTGACTCAAGCGGACCGGACCGTCAAGGCCCATCGCGACCGATTCCCGGCTTTGCCTGCCGCGCGGCCGTCCGAAAGCGCGCAGATGGCCTCTTGACTTGTATCGAATTTGTATCTTTTATGCTTGAAATAATTCAGAGGGCCGGCGGTTGATACGCTATCAGGAAATCGCGCATGATCTGCGAGGAAGCCTCCAGGCAGCCGGTGATCTGACGCGCGCCATAGCATCAGAAAATGAGCTCTGTCAGCGCTATGGCGCGAGCCGCACCACGATCCGCGCCGCTCTCAAGCAGCTTGAGAATGAGGGGCTTATCGAGCGCCGGCAAGGCAAGGGCACCTTCTACAAACCCCCTCACATCGCGAAGAACCTCGGCAGTATCGTCGACTTCCACACGGAAGCGCGCCTCGCGGGCCGCGTTCCCACCACCCATGTCGTTGCCATGGAAACCCGCATGGCGACGCCCGCCGACACAGCGCTGTTCGGCCTCCCGATGGCGAGAGCAGGCGTCGTGGAACTCACCCGCCTGCGCAAGCTGGACGGGCAACCCGCCGTCCTGCAGCGCTCGCTGCTCGACCGGTCGCTCGTCAAGGGCATCACCGCTGGGATGCTGGAGAACGCCTCGCTCTATGGACTTCTTGCGGACCACAACGGCATACGCGTGGCGACAATCGAGGAAACCCTGGAGCCTTGCCAGGTCGGGGCGCAGGACGCGATTTATCTCGACATCCCCGTCGGCAGTGCGGTGTTCCGCTCGCATCGCGTGGCCCGTGACCGCGAGGGCGCGGTCATTGAAGTCAGCGACAACCTGATCCGAGGTGATATCTACCGCTTCACCATTCGTCGACAGGTCGATACCGACATGCAGGACACCCTACGAGGGACGATATGAGCGTCGTCCTCGCCTTTGATCTCGGCGGCACGAGCTTCCGCGCCGCTCTCATCGACGCCAAGGGCACGACCCACGCCGAATGCGCGATATTCGGGCCGACGATCATCGACCGCCTCGGCTGGTCGGAGGTCGACGCCAACGACTGGTGGCGGACCCTGATCGAGGCCTGTCACCGGCTCGCCGATGAGGAACCTGGGCTGTTCGCGAGCATCGCCGGCATTGCTATCTGTGGGGTGACGCGCACGCAGGTTTTCCTGGGACGGGACGGCCGCCAGTTGCGGCAGGCCATGACCTGGAAGGACACACGGGCCGATGCGACGGCCAAGCGCCTGCAGGGCTCTCTCCCGGGCCTCCATCCGGAGACGGCCAGGATCAACGCCTTTCATCCGCTCGCCCGCCTCGCCTGGCTGCGCGAGCAGGAGGAGGCGACTTTCCGCAGCCTCGCGCGTGTCCTTGAACCCAAGGATTATCTCAACTTTCGCCTCACCGGCGTCGAGGCGGGTGATCCGGTGTCCATGGCGCGGCTCATGGCCTCCGCCGAGACCATTGGAGGCGCCGACCTGTTGTCAGCCGTCGGCGCGTCCACAACCCTTCTGCCACGTGCGATCGAGCCCTGTGACGAGGTCGGCCGCGTTCTCGACGGCCTGCCCTCACCGCTTGATCAGCTCGCTGGAGTACCGGTGTTCTGCTGCTCCAGCGACACCTGGGCGGCGGCTGCTGGGCTCGGCGCGCTGCGCGTGGGCTATGCCTACAACATTTCCGGCACCACGGAGGTGCTGGGGCTGATCAGCGAGACGCCGGCCGAGGCGGAGGGCCTCCTGACCGTCGATTGGCGCGGCCTTCACCAGCTCGGCGGCCCGAGCCAGAACGGGGCTGATACGGTCGCGTGGCTGCTCTCGTTGCTCGGGCGGATCGACGGCGATTATTCCGGAGTCGGCAAGGCGATGGACGCTCTGCTGGCCGGGCGCCGGCATCCGCAGCCGCTCGTCTTCCTGCCCTATCTGCAAGGTGAGCGTGTTCCCTATTGGGACCCGACCTTGCGCGGCGCGCTGGTCGGCCTCAATCGCCAGCACGGCGCCACCGACGTCGCCTGGGCCGTGCTGGAGGGCATCGCCTTCCTCAATCGTATCGTGCTCGAAAGAGCGGAGCAGGCCGCCGGCCTGAAGGTCACGGAAATCCGCTTTGGCGGCGGGGCCGCCGCGAACCCGGCGTGGCGGCAGGTCAAGGCCGATGTCTGCGGCCGGCCGGTTGTCGTCGGCGCGTCGAAGGAGCCGGGCCTCCTCGGCGCCGCGATCGTGGCCTGGACCGGAATAGGCCAATTCACCTCGCTCGCCGAAGCGCAGGACGCGCTGGTGTCCGTCGCAAGCCGCCACGAGCCGGACCCGGCCCGCGCGGCGGTCTATGGCCGGTTGTTCGCCCTGTTCAGGCAGAGCGAGCAGGCCCTTGCCCCCATTTCGCGTGAGCTCGCAGCCCTTTCTCGCCAGTCCGAGACGCTGCCGGGCGTTCATGCATCTCCTCTGACTGATACCAAGGACCCATCCCCATGAAGACCCTCGTTCGTGACGAATATGGCCTGGATCACCTGCTGATCGGCTGCGTCCACACGCTCGCCCTGCCCGGCACGCCGCTCTACGATCGCGCCGGCGGCATGCGCAAGATCGTGGCCCAGGCCCGTGAGGAAGCGAAGATCCTGGAGGACGCCGGCTTCAGCGCCCTCCTTTACACGAACGAATCCGATATGCCCTACGAGGCGAATATGCCGATCGAGGTGATCACGGCGATGACGGACGTGATCGCGGAATGCCAGGCGCAGACAAAGCTGCCGCATGGCGTCAACATGCTGATCGATCCGCCGGCCTCGATCGCCGTGGCCCATGCCACGGGCGGGCGTTTCGTGCGTGCCTTTCTCACAGGCTCTCTCGTCGGCGACATCGGAACGATGACCCCCGATGGTGCCCGCGCGCTCAGGCTCCGCGCCAATCTGGACGCCGGGAATATCCGCATCATCTGCAACGTCACGCCGGGCTTCTCAATCAACATCGACACCCGGCCTGTCGAGCAGCAGGCATCCGGCGCCGTCTTCATCGGCCTCGCCGATGTGGTCTGTGTCAGCGGCCCGGCCGCAGGCAAGGAAGCCGATGTCTCTCTCATCGAGCGCGTCGCGCGGCAGGTCCCCGACACGCCGGTCGCCGTCGGCACCGGCGTCGCCGAGGAGAACATCGCGCGCCTCGCCGAGGTGGCGGACATCTTCATCGTCGGCACGTCGATCAAGAAGGACCGGCAGACGCTCAATGCTGTCGAACCGGCGCGGGCGCAGGCTTTCGTGCGCGCCTATGAAAACAGGAAGGCGAGCTGATCATGACGGCTCCCGTCACGCTCATCACGGGTGCCGCCGGCGGCATCGGGAGCACCCTCGCCCATTTGCTCGCCCGCGCGGGACACAGGCTCGTCCTGTCCGATCGCGATGCCGACGGCCTTGAGGCGCTGGCGCGCAGCATCGACCAGGCCGGCGGCGAAGCCGTCTTTCTGGCCGGTGACGTGCAGGACCGGCAGTGGCCCGCCAAACTCGTCTCCTTCGCCGTGGAGCGCCTCGGGCGGATCGACAATCTCGTGACGGGCGCCGGCGCCTCCCGCGCCGTGCCGATGGTCGAGATGGACGATGATGAGTGGGACAAGCTTGTCGACATCAATCTGTCCGCGGTGTTTCGCATCTCCAAGGCCGTCACCCGGCAGATCGTGGCTCAAGGCGACGGCGGCGCGATCGTCCATATCTCGTCGATCGCCCATTCCAACGGCGGCGCCAATCTGGCCTATGGCTCCGCCAAGGGTGGCGTCGCCACATTGACGCGTGGCATGGCGCAGCAGCTTGGTCCGCAGGGTATTCGCGTCAACGCGGTAGCGCCGGGCATCATCGACACGCCGATGGTGCGCAATGGTTTCGCGGCCCAGTTCAATGGCCTTGTCGCGGGCGCGGCGGCTCGCACTCCGCTCGGCCGTCTTGGGCGGCCGGAAGATGTGGCGGAGGTCATCGCTTTCCTGTTATCGCCAGCCGCCGCCTTCGTGACAGGCGCCCTGATCCCTATTACAGGCGGCATAGAAATTCTTTCGCCGATTTCGACGATCGCCCGTGGAGACTGACGACAATGAGCGTGACGACCGTGCAGTCGCCCCAAAGCCGCCGGGCCATTCTGAGTGAAGTCGTCGGCCGCTATGGCACGGCGATTGCCGGAGTGATCCTGATCGCCTTCTTCGTAATCTTCGCGCCGAATTTCGCAACGCCGGTCAACATCGTCAACGTCATCAAGGACACGAGCTTTCTCGCGATACTAGCGCTGGGCTTCACGCTCGCCTTCACGGTCGCGGAGCTCGACCTGTCGATCGCCGAAATGGCGAGCCTTTCCGCCGTTGTGGCGGGCTGGCTCGTGCAGGCCCAATATCCACCGCTCGCCGCTGTCGCGGCCGCCCTTGCGTGCGGCGCGCTGCTCGGCGCCATCAACGGCTTCGGCGTGACGCGCTTGCGTGTGCCATCCCTGATCATGACGCTCGGCACAGCTGCCGTCGCCAAGGGGCTCGCCTTCATGATCACCCAGGGCGTCGCCTTCGTCGGCCGCTGGCCGGTCGGTTTCACGGGGCTCGCGCGGGGCACGACCTTTGGCCTGCCCAATCTCGTGCTCTGGCTTGCCGGCGTCTCGCTGTTCGCTTACGGCCTCGTGAAATGGACCAGGACGGGCGCCCACATGGTGGCGACGGGCGAAGCCGACGAGGCCGCGCGGCTGGCGGGCATCGCCACAGCGCGGATGAAGCGGATCGGCCTCCTGCTGTCTGGCCTCCTCGCCGGGATCACGGCGGTGCTCCTTGCGTCCAACCTGTCTTCGGCGGCGCCGAACATGGCCGGCGACTACCTTCTCTACGCGATCGCGGCCGTCCTTCTCGGCATGACGATGTTCGAGCCCGGCAAGCCCAACATCGGCGGCACGGTCTTTGCCGCCATCGTGCTCAAGGTGCTCGGCAACGGGCTCGTCCTCCTGGGCGCGCCCTACTACGTGCAGGACATCGTGCTCGGCATCATCATCATCGGCTCGGTCGCCTTCTCGGCGAGCGCCATGAAGAAGGCCGCCTTCAAGGTCTGAATTCGCAAGGTCTGAATACGTAGGTATTGAGAACTCGGAACAGTGACAACAAGGTAAGAGTGAGGGGACCACAGATGTTTGGATTGAAAAAACTCGTCATATCCGCCGCCGCACTGCTGGCGCTCGGCCACGGCGCCAAGGCCTTCGAGCTCGGCGTCATCGGCTTCCAGTTCACGTCGGAAACCCATGCGCGCGTCGCCAACGCGGCCGCCGCGGCGGCCAAGGAAAAGGGCTGGAACGTCACGCTGCTCAACTCCGAGGGCGCGCTTCCAAAACATGCCGAGCAGTTCGACGCGCTCATCGCGAAGAAGGTTGATGCCATCATCGTGGCGATGGGCAAGCCCGTCGAGGCGGACGCGCAATTCAAGGCGGCCAAGGATGCCGGCATCCCGGTCATCACGGTGCAGTCCGGCGTCAGCCCCTATGCGCTGTTCGATATCCAGAGCAATGAGTACAAGATCGGCGCCGAGGCCGCGCTCTACCTGCTCGGCCAGCTCGGCTTCCAGGGCAATATCGTCACGGCCCGTTTCGACCTGAACATCGCGTCGCGCATCCGTGGCAAAATCCTTGACGTCGTTCTCTCCGAGAACCAGGGCGTGAAGGAACTCGGCAAGTTCTCCATGGCGCGCACCCAGAGCTGGCGGGATGACGTGCGCGCCGGCATGCAGGCTCTCCTTCTCCAGAACCAGGGCAAGATCAACGGCATCTGGGCCTCCTTCGACGGACAGGCCTATATCATCGACGATCTCCTGCAGGCGCAGGGCGTGAAGAAGGGCGACATTCCGCTGATTTCCGTGGACGGAGGCAAGGAGACCTACGAGCGCATCAACGACCCGCAGTCGACGCTGGTCGCCAGCGTGTCCATTCCCTTCGAGGAGATGGGCAAGCAGGCCGTCGACGCCGTGCAGGCGATCGTCGTGGACAAGAAGCCGAAGGAAACGGTGACGAGCGGCCCGTACTTGTTCGTCGATGCGGTGCTCGTCGACAAGAACAACGTGAAGCAGTTCCTTAAATAAGGTCCCGCGCCACCCGCGTCATAAGGGGCGCGGGTGGCCGGACGACTGTTTTCTCATCACGTATCTCCTCGAATTTCCTCTGATCCGAGAGCAAGACGATGACCGATGCTGCGGCGAACGCCTCTCCTCTCCTGTCCCTGCGCGGCATTGGCAAGAACTATGGTCCGGTGGTGGCCGTGCGTGATGTCGATCTCGATATCCATGCGGGTGAAGTCGTCGCCATCTGCGGCGATAATGGCGCCGGCAAGTCGAGCCTTATCAAGGTCATCTCGGGTGCGGAGGAGCCGACATCCGGCACGATGGCCATACGCGGCAAGGAGGTGCGCTTTGCATCGCCCCATGACGCTTTGGAGCACGGGCTGGCGACGATCTATCAGGACCTCGCGCTCGCGCCCCGCCTGTCAATTGCCCAGAACGTGTTCATGGGGTCGGAGCTGACGCGGCCGTTCGTCCTTCCGTTTCTGCGCGTCCTCGACAAGGCGAAGATGATCGAGGAATCACGCCGGTACCTCTCGCGTCTCTCCGTCGCCATCCAGGACATGACGCGTCCCGTCGAGCGCCTTTCCGGCGGCCAGCGGCAGGCAGTCGCCATCTCGCGCGCGCTGCGCTGGAATGCCGACATCATCATCATGGACGAACCGACGGCGGCGCTTGGGGTGAAGGAAACCGCGCTCGTGCTCGACCTCATCCGTACCTTGAAGGCGGGCGGTCACACCGTGATCCTCATCAGCCACAATATGCGCGACGTCGTCGCGCTCGCCGACCGCGTGGTCATCATGGGGGCGGGACGCAAATTCGTCGACCGGCCGCTTGGGGACCTGACAGCGGACGACCTCACCCATCTCATCATGAGCGGCAATGCGCGCGCCGCCTGAGACCTTTGCCGCCGCCGCAACGAGACGTGAGCCGTGAGCGAAACCATCATCATCGATACCGACCCCGGCCAGGATGACGCTGTCGCCATCCTGCTGGCTGTCGCTGCCCGCGAACAGCTGACGCTCGACTGCGTCACGACGGTCGCCGGCAATGTGCCGGTGGCGCAGACGACGGTGAATGCCCTACGGGTGCTCGATCTCGCGGGCCGCGCCGACATCCCGGTCTATCGCGGGGCCGAACGGCCGCTGATCGTCGCGCTCGAGACCGCCGAATTCGTCTGCGGACCGGATGGCCTCGATGGGTCCGGGTTGCCGCCGCCGTCGCGCGAAGCGGACGCGGGTCACGCGGTGGACGCGATCATCCGCCGGCTGCGCGCTGCGGCGGATGGGCTGACGCTATGCCCGCTTGGGCCTCTCACCAATCTCGCCCTGGCCTTTCGGCTGGCGCCCGACATTCTGCCGAAGATCCGCCGGATCGTGCTGATGGGTGGTGCCATCGGCCTCGGCAACATCACGCCGGCGGCCGAATTCAACATGCATGTCGATCCCCATGCGGCCGCGATCGTGTTCGACTGCGGGCGGCCGATCGTTATGATGGGGCTAGGCGTCACCCTGAAGGCGATCGCGACCCATGAGCAGATCGCGGGCTTCGCAACGCTCGGGACGGCCGCCGGCCGTTCCATTCACGGCATGCTGACACGCCCCCGGCCCGGCAGCCTCGGCACCGTCGGCCACCCCATGCACGACCCCTGCGTCATTGCCTATCTGCTCTGGCCAGAACTGTTCTCAGGCCGCGATTGCCATGTCGCGATCGCCACCGAGGACGGGCCCATGCGCGGGCGCACCACCATCGATTGGAACGGGCGCCTGAAGCGCCCCGCCAACGCGCATGTCATCGCGGAGGTGGAGGCACACGAACTGTTTGAGCGCGTAACGCGGCTCATCGCGACCTTGCCCTGAGACATCCCGCATAGCATCGAGGACGGACGATACCATGGCGCATTTTGTCGAGGACCTTCAGCGCGAAGCCGGTGCGGCGATCGCTGCGATGCAGGCGGCGGCGCTCGCCGCCCGCCATGCCCACGCCCGTGCTGAACTGATGCGCCATATGCTGACGACCGCACGCAAGGTGAAGGACAAGCCAAAGGCGGAGGCTGTCGAGACGGTGGTGACTGAATGGATGGACGCCTGGCATCTCGCCCGCGCCGAATGGCCCCATATCGCGCGGGAGATGGAAGCGTTCACGGAAGCGTTCTACGATTATGCCAACGCGCCGACCGACAGCCACGATGCGCGGCTCAGACAGACCGTGGACGCGCTCGATGCGGCATTGGCCCGGGAAGGCACCACGATTTCCGACCAGATGGCCTGGCGGTCCCAATGCGCCCATGGCTGGTGGGATTGGGTGCTCCCGACACCTTCCGACCTGCCCGGCCGCAAGGAGCGCCCGAGCGTGCCGCAACCGTCCGCAGGCGCGCCCTTCTGGCAGGCAGGCTGCGCCGACTTCTGCAAATGAGCAGTTTTGCCACCTGAACGAAACGTGACGACTGGCGCAAACCCGACACCACTGCGTGCCGATCTGAGCACACAGTGGTGCCTCGTTCAGACCGGGCGCGGATCGAGCCCGATATGCACCAGCGTCTCGCCGGTCGCCATGACCGGTCCAGGGTGGATTGCGAGCACGATCCCCGGTTGCGGGCTCGTTGCCTCGCCCTTGTCATTGCCCCACGCGTCATAGTAGCGGCCAAGGACCGTGCCGACCTCGATCCGATCGCCGCAGGACACCGATTTTTCGAATAACCCGCCGCGCGTCGCGGTCACCCAGGCGAAGTTCGAGAAATAGTTGAGGTGGCCGTGATCCCTCACGGTCCCCTCGATCATGCCAAGCGCCACCATCACATTCTTGAGCCTGGCGACCGAATCTGTGACGGATTCGTCGGTGAAGCCGCGCATCTTGCCGCCGCATTCGACGATGTAGCTCGCGATGCCATCCTTGGCGGCGGTCATCATCGCGGAGCCGTTCAGGATCGTCGGCGGAGCGGGCAAGGTGTCACGCAGCCCGAAGGCGCGCGCGACTTTTTCCGACAGCGCCTCCACCTCGCCGCCGACTTTTGGATACAACGCCCAGCGTACATCGGGCGTCATTGCCGTGTGGAAATCCACGAGAACATCGGCATATGTCTTCAGCGGCTCATAGATCTTCGCTGCCATTTGCTGGGTGTGCGTGCCGTTCGGATCGCCCGGGAACTGCCTGTTCATATCGCCGCCGTGATAGAGCTCGAACGGGCTCGTCCGCTGGCGCGCCTGGAACGCGGGCAGGTTGAGGATCGGCAAAGCCACCACCGTTCCCGCAAGCTGCGCGGGATCGAGCGCGCCGAGAAGCTCGTGGATGATGTAGGTGCCGCAATACTCATTCCCGTGCACGCAGCCGTGAAGCCAGAGAACCTTGCCCGGCTTCGCGCCCTGGATGATGACCACGGGGATCTCGACCGGCGAGCCGTCTGGCGCATCGCCAATATGTAAACGGCCGGTGACCTTGCCGGGGGCCGAGGAGCGCGCCGAGCCAATGATGATTTCCTGCGTCATGACTGCCCTCATGCCTGTCTGGGATCAAGGCCGATGTGAATGAGCACATCGCCCTGGGGGATGATCGGTCCGGGGTTATGCGCGAGCACGATGCCGCTCGCCGGGGCGTGGACGTCCCCATTGGGCTCCCCGAATTGGTCGGTATAGGTGCCGACCACATCGCCCTTGGTGATCGGTTCGCCGCACTTGACCTTGGGCCGGAACAGTCCGCCGCGCGGAGCCGTGGCCCAGTGGAAGTTCGAGAACAGCGTCAGCGGGCCATAGTCCGTCACCGGGCCTTCGAGCAGCCCGATCGCGCGACCGAGATTGCGCAGCCGCTCCGCCACGTCGTCGAGCTGATCTCGCGTGAAAGCCGGACCGAGGCCGCCGGCCTCCACGATGAAGCTCGGGATGCCATCGGCTCCGGCCGTCATCATCGCGGAGCCGACGAGCGTCCCGGAGGGGGTTGGCAAGGTATGCGCATAGCCAAAGGCTTTCGCCATGTCATAGCCGACGCGGCCGACCTCGCCCTCGATATCCGCGTAGAGCGCCCAGCGCGTCGTCGCGGTGAAAGCCGTGTGGAAATCGACGAGATGTGTCGCGTGCTCCTTCAGCGGCGCATAGATGGCGGCCGCGACCTGCTCGGTGAAGCCACCTCCTGGATTGCCGGGAAAGCAACGGTTCATGTCGCCGTTGTTGAAGCCCTCGAACGGGCTGACGCGGCGCAGGGTGCGGAACGCCGTGAGATTGAGGATGGGCAGCGCGACAATCGCGCCCTTGACCGCATCGGGCGAAAGCGAGTTGAGAAAGGTGTGAATGGAAAATGTCCCGCAATATTCATTGCCGTGGACACAGCCATGCAGCCATAGAACCGGGCCGTCGCTCGCGCCACGTATGACGACGACAGGTATATCCACCGCCGCGCCGTCGGGCATCATGCCTGTCGTGAGCGTCCCCTCATATCGCCCTGGCGCGTCGGCCGTTATCGAGCCGATCTTGATGGTTTTCATGCCGGTAGCATCCTTCTTCTGTGATGGAGACGGCGGGCTAGAGGCGCATCGCCGTCCTCAGCCCGACCAGCCGTTCGACAAAAAGGCCGAACAGCACGATGAGAACGATCTGCAGTGTGGTAATCGCGGCGATGACGGGCGAGCTTTCCCATTGAATATATGAGAATATCTCGACGGGGAGCGTGGTAACCCCAGGTCCCGACAGAAATAGCGCGATATAGACATCGCCGAATGAGATGATGAAGGCGAAGATCAATGCGGAGAGCACGCCAGGCGCGATGAGCGGCAGCGTGACCTCGATCAAGACACGCCACCGAGGGGCGCCCAGCGTCCATGCGGCCGCCTCCAGATCAGGATCGACACCTTCCAGACTTGCGATGATGCCGGCGATCGTAAAGGGCAGGCAGATCAGCACATGCCCGATGATCAGCGCGGACAGTTCCATGAGCGGCAACACCGTCAGCAGCAACAGGAGCGACAGGCTGATCAGGATATGGGGCACCATCATCGGCAGCATGACGAGGGACTGGGCCAGATTCCGGCCGCGTCCGGTGAACCGGACGATGCCATAAGCCGTGATGAAGCCGATAATCGTCGCCAGAACCGCCGCGACAAGCGCGAGCCACAGGCTGAACTGGAAAGCTGAGGTAAAGTTGTTGCTCGCGAAGAACTCCCTGTACCAATGCAGCGAAGCGTTGGAGAGCGCGTAGGTATTGCGTTGATCCGGGCTGAACGAGGCAAAGACGATGATCAGGATCGGCAGCAGCAAGAAGATATACAGAAGCGTGATCAGCAAACCGTAGGCGCGCCTGCCGATCGGCAGAAGGTCGATCTTAGGCTCGACAGGACGCTGACCGACCGCTTGCGCCGCGACCGGTACCGGTCGCAAAGGCGATGTCTCGATATCAGTGTGCACCGCGTGTTTTCCGGAAATAGAGGGAAATGACCAGGAACTGGGTGAGGACGAGCAGGGCAGCCACTGCCGCGCCCAGAGGCCAATTGAAGGTCGACAGAACGAGATTGTAGATCGTCTGCCCCATCATCGTGACGTCGCGGCCGCCAAGGAGCTGCGGCGTGACGACTGAGCCCGCGGTCAGGGTGAAGACCAGCGCCGAGCCCATGACGATGCCAGAGCGGCTGAGCGGCAGGGTGACCTCAAGGAAGGCGCGGAGCGGCCGCGCGCCGAGCGTGCTAGCCGCCGGAACGAGATGCGGATCCTGGCTCGTCAGCGAGGAGAATATCGGAAACACCATGTAGGGCAGCATGATATGAACGAGCGCGACAATGACTGTTCCCTCGCGGTGCAGGAGCGCGGCAGGGCTGTCGACGAGCCCGACGAGCATCATCAGCCGGTTGATCAGGCCGTCACTGCCGAGCAGCACGATCCAGCCATAGGTACGTACGATAATCCCGGTCATCAGTGGAGCGACGATGAGGAACATCAGCAGGCTGCGCCAGCCGCTTGTCATACGCGCCAGGAAATAGGCGAGCGCATAGGCGAAGACGAGCGAAATGAGCGTGACGACGGCGGCGATACGGAATGTTGAGTAGATGACATTGCGGTAGTAGCTGTCGAAGAGAAGACGGCTGTAATTTTCCGTCGTAAAACCTGGAATGAACAGTTCGGCCGGGGAATATTTGAAGAAGCTGACGGCCAGAAAGTAGCTTATCGGTGCGAGCAAAAAGAGCAGATACAATACAGTGATGGGGCTCAGCAGGATGCTCGCGAAGGCGCCGGTCCTGGCCTCGGGATCGCGGATCATGTCAGGCTCCGTGTCATGTCAGGCTCGGTTTCATGTCAGGTTGGGCTTGCTGTCAGATCCAATTTCATTTCAGGCCGGATTTCATCTCAGGCCGGATTTCCTGGCGCCTCGACCGGGATGGCACGGCACTCGTTCAGGCTCGCATGGACGGGAACGCCCGTCTCGATTGCCCGAAAGCGCTCGAGATTGGGAGCGGAGCAATGGAGGGACTGCCCCCGCCCGGTGCGCAGATCAAACAGGATGCGATCGCCCTGGAACACCCGCTTCGCAACTTTCAGCGCAATCGCGCCCGGCGTGTCCGGATCGGCCAGTTCGATCCGCTCAGGGCGGATCATCAGCACCGCCCTGCCGCCCCTCTTGAGGCCAGGCCGCACCGCCCTAGCGGCGACATGCAATTCATCGACGGCGACCATGACTTGGTCACCGTCGATGCCAGCCACCTCACCTTCCATGAGACTCGCCTCGCCGATGAACTCAGCCGCGAACCGCGTCGAGGGCGCATCGTAGAGCTCCTCAGGCGACCCAACCTGCTCGATGCCGCCCGCATTCATCAGGATGACGCGGTCAGACATTTCGAAGGCCTCGTCCTGGTCGTGGGTCACGAACACCGTCGTCATACCGAGGCGCTGCTGGATATCGCGGAGTTCGAGGCGCATCCGCTTTCGCAGCAGGGCGTCGAGATTCGACAACGGCTCATCGAGAAGCAGGATCGGCGGCTCGATCACCAGGGCGCGGGCCAGGGCAACGCGCTGACGCTGACCTCCGGACAGTTGATGCGGATAGCGATCCTCGACATTCGGCAGGCCGACGACGTCGAGCATCGTCCGCACACGGCGCGTGATGTCGGGCTTCGGCACCTTGCGCATGCGCAGCCCGAAGGCGATGTTCTCAGCGATCGTCCTATGGGGGAAAAGCGCATAATTCTGGAAGACGAGACCGATGTCGCGGTAGGGCGGCGCGAGACGCGTGATGTCGCGTCCCGCCAGCAGAAGTCGTCCCTCGGTCGGCTGGGTCAGCCCGGCGATGATATGGAGCGTCGTCGTCTTGCCACAGCCGGAGGGGCCAAGCAGCGTGAGGAGTTCACCTTTGTGGACCTCGATATCGACAGGCCCCAGCGCTGTGACGGGGCCGTAGCGTTTGACGATACTCTCGAGCTGGAGGACAGGCATAGTGGCAATGTCTCCGGGCAAAGTTCCACGATCGCGGAGCCGCCGGCGGGACGGCCCGACAGGGCGGATCTGATGAATGCTTCACGCAGGCCCCGCGGAGCCTGATTGGCAAATTGCGGCTAGGCCGCTTGAAGAACTTCCTTGTTCCAGCGCTCGACGTATTGGTCGCGGAAAGCAAACATCGCCATGTAGTCAGTGTTGCGCTGCAATTTTCCGAGAAGCTCCACGTCCGCTTCGCTGAGCTCGAGCTTCTTGAGGTCAGGCGGAAGATTCCGCATCGCTTCCATATTCGTCGGCGGATAGCCTGTCAGCCGCGCGAAAGCGATCTGCGCCTCGGCTTCAAGCGTCGTGTTCATGAACGCATCGGCAAGTTCGAGGCTGTCCTTGGGACGGTTGGCGACGAGCGCCATGTTCCAGATCCAGGACAACCCGCCTTCTTTCGGGATCACGAATTCGACGGGGGCGCCTGCCGCCGCCGCTTGTTCCGTACGCGCGCCGAAGTAGGGCGCGATCCAGACTTCATCCGCCGTCAGCAGTTGCTTGGTGTGCTCGACATTGTTGATGATCTTGCACTGGTTGTCCTTAAACAGCGTCTTGAACTTGGCAATGCCGGGCTCGATGTTCTCGACGGAGCCGCCAAGGGCGATATTGATTGCATGGAAGACTTCCTCGCCCTGCCAGTTCCATGCCGGGAAGGCGACCTTGCCCTTGAAGGCCGGATCCCACATGTCGAGCCAGGAATCGACTGGACGGGTAATTCTCTTGGTGTTGACGCAAAGGCCGTAGGGCGTGTGGCACTTGCCGACGAGTTGCTCGTAGCGGAACGATGGATGGACTTTCTCGATATTGGGAATGCGGTCCGCCGTCCAGGGACGATAGAGGCCCATGGCCACGAGCTGGCCGGCTTTGGTCTGGCTGGAATGGCTGAGATCCCATTGCGGGCGAACGCGCTGGGCCATCACGATCGGCTCCTGGCCGATCCCATGCTTCCACACGAACTCGATGCCCTTCGCTTTCGCGAAGGGATCGGCGAAGGTCTTGTTGACCCACTCGCCCCATGTGCCGCCGGCCATGAGCACGCGAAGATCTTTCGCCGCCTTGGCGGACGTCATCCCAAACCCGCCGATGGCGCCGGCGCCTGCAACCGCGCCAGCACCCCGCAGAACACTACGTCGAGAAAACCTGTTATCTGTCATCGTGTTAGTCCCCTCTTATTCGGCTCCTGCGAGGGTCCGGACTTCGCCGGATTGCTCCTCCGCCAAGCGCACTGCCCGGCTAAAATCCGGCGGGCCGGCGCTCCGCCTCACCCACAATGGATCTCCATAACTGCGCCCAAGCGCCTGGGCCTCTTCCCAGACACGGCGTGCCATATCGAGCCGCATGGCCTCGTCGGTCGCTGCGATCGGATAGGAAATGGAGAAGGCGAAAATTTCTCCCTGGCTCGCATGGCTGACGGCCGCCGCCGTTGCGGCGACCCCCGGCGTGCCCGTGCTGATCGCCAGACTCACCCCGCGCTCGCGGATCTCCGCGAGAATTCGGCGCACTTCGTCGGGACGATCCATCCAGACCGGGTCTGTCGCGACGAGATCAAGTGCCTTTGCCTCCGGCAATTGAGCAAGCAATGCACGACCGCTGGCGGTCTGGAATGCGGGCGCATGCTGCCCGACATCGCGGATAAGCCGCAACGGATAGCTGCCATGCTTGCGACGGACGATGAATAGCCCATCTTTTTCGAGCTTGCTGATGTAGCCGACAAAGCCGAATTCGTTCGTCAGCTTGTCGGATACGTGTTCCATCGCCGTCAACAGGCCATGCTGCGTCAGATAAAGCTCCCCGAGAACGAGCGCACGCGGCCCGGCTATGTAGCCGAAGCTCCCGCTTTCGCGCTCCAACAGCCCGCTCTCGCCCATCGCCTTGAGCAGTCGCGAGACGGAGGTCTTAGGCAGACCCACGTGTCGCGCGACCTCCCCCACCCTGAGAACAGGGTGCTGGGCGTTGAGAAGAGAAAGAATGCGTAACGCGTTGTCCAGTGAACTCATCGACCCCTCGGTTCGAAGTGTTCCATATACAGCAACGGTATTGACAAATATGCTGCACGCAATGTTGGTTAGTCGTCAAGTGCATGATTTGGCGTGCTCAACTTTGAGGCACGACGTGACCAGCCAAATGGCGAGAGTGGACGAATGCTGAGAATTGGCGTCGATATTGGTGGTACGTTTACCGACTTTGCCATCTGGAAGGACGAGGGTGACGGGTACGTCGATATCGGCAGTCACAAGGCCCCGACCTCGCGGCCTAACTTCGCCGATACGGTGAAACAGGGTGTCCGGGATCTCGTCGCTCGCTATGGCGTGGCCCATGACAGCCCGATCCTTGTGGTGCATGGCACGACGGTCAGCACGAACGCGGTCATCGAGCGGTCCGAGCCACCGATCGCGCTGATTACGACCAAGGGTTATCGCGACCTTCTCGGCATAGCGCGCCTGCGGCTCGATAAGCCGGTCGATCTGTTCAATCGGCGCACAACTCCGCTCGTGCCCCGCGAGAATGTATTTGCGATTACAGAGCGAATACTATCGGACGGATCCGAAGATGCGTCGCTGGACGAGGCCGAGCTCATCACGGCCGTCGAGACGGCCATCGCCCGCGGGCTCACCACCATCGGCCTGTGCTTCCTGCATGCCCACCGCAATCCTGCGCATGAACGGCAGGCCGTCGCGCTGATCCGGGGCCGGTTTCCGGACGTCGAGATCATGGCTTCGCATGAGGTGTGGCCTCAGCAGTCCGAATATGAGCGGGCGATGCTCACGCTGCTCAATGTCTATGTGAAGCGTCTTATGGAGGGTTATCTCAAGGATATCGACGATTTTCTTGGGGAAAACTATCCTAATGCGAAGCTTTACATCACAAAATCGAACGGCGGCATCATGTCCGCGGCTGAAGCGCGGGAGTTGCCGATCCATACCCTGCTCTCCGGGCCAGCCGCTGGCGTAACCGCAGCACAGACGCTTGGCCGCTACCTCGGGCTTGATCGCATCCTGACCTTCGACATGGGCGGTACCTCAGCCGACGTCTCGTTGATCGATGGCGGACGACCGATGATCACCGCGCAGGCGGAGGTCGGAGATTTTCCGCTCATGATGCCGGTGACGGCCGTCGAGGCGATCGGCGCGGGTGGCGGTTCCATCGTGTGGCTCGACGGCGGCGTGCTGAAGGTCGGTCCGCGCAGCGCCGGCTCCCTGCCGGGACCGGCTTGCTACGGCCTCGGCGGAACGGCACCGACGTTATCCGATGCCTATCTTATCACCAATTACCTCTCTCCGAAGGGGCTGCTCGGCGGGCGCGTGGCGCTTGACCGTGCCTTGGCGGAGAAGGCTTTCGCGCCGATAGCGGAGGCGCTTGGCACGGATGTGGTGGCGGCGGCGGAAAGCGCGATCGACGTCGCGACGTCCAACATGCTCGCCAAGATCTCCCCCTTCCTCGCTCGCCTGGGTGTCGGGGCTTCAGATCTCACGCTGATGATCTTCGGCGGTGCCGGCGGTGTTCATGGGCCCATCCTCGCCAGCGAGATCAATATCGGTCGCATGGTAGTCCCTCGCCTGCCCTCGGTTTTCTGCGCCTTTGGCGGGCTCGTGTCGGATCTCATGCATGATGCCGTGCGCACCGTTCAGGGCCAGCCCCTCGCACAAGCCGACATTTTCAGTGTTTTCGCCACGCTGGCGGAGGAAGGGCGCGACTGGCTGAAACGCCAAAGCCACGAGGGCCAGGTCAAGGAGACGGAATTCATCCATCTCGCGGACATGCGCTACACGGCGCAATCCTTCACCTTGTCGATCGACCTGTCGACGGTCGTGGCCGCTGGCGGTGGGCTCGACGCGATCGCGGCGGCGTTCCACGCCGAGCACGAGCGTCTGTTCGGCCATGCCAATCCCGGCGCCCCCGTGAGCATCGACACGTTGCGCGTGCGCACGCTCGGGCGTCAGGCCAAGCCCGGCGCGATCGCGCTGGCGGGCGCGGGGACGGAACCCGAACCCGTCGAGCGTCGGAGCGTCAGATCAGGGGGGCGCTGGCTCCCGGATGTGCCGGTCTATGCGTGGAGCGACCTGTCTTCCCACTGGGCGGGGGCAGGACCCGCGATCATCCAGCAGGATCTCGCCACCATCCTCGTCCCGCCCGGCTACGGCGCCCGTGTCGGCGCCCTTGGCGACCTCGAACTCGTGAAGGACTGACACCATGGATCCGGTCCAGACGGAAATCATGAAGAACCGTTTCACGGCGATCGCGGAAGAAGCCGCCACGGTTGCCTATCGCACAGCGCACACGACCTTCGTCAAGCAGACGCAGGACTTCCAGGTCGCGGTCGCCCGTGTCTCGGGTGAGTTCTTTGCCTATCCCATGCTGACAGGCGTGGTTTCTGGCAGCGGCCAGACGATTGCCGGACTGACTCAGCATTTCCCGGAAGACGAGCTCGCACCGGGCGACGTGCTCATTTCGAACGACCCCTTTAGTACCTGGGGGCTCGTTACGCATATGATGGATATCCATCTGGCGCGCCCTATCTTTGTGGATGGCAAGCTTGCCTGCTTCGCCTGGTCTTTCGTGCACGCGTCCGATATCGGCGGCGCCGTTCCGGGAAGTATTTCCCCCGATCTATTCGAATGTTTTCAGGAAGGTTTGCGTCTGCGGCCGACGAAACTCGTCAAGGCCGGGGTCATCAACCAGGATGTCGTTAATATCCTGAAGGATAATTCGCGCATAGGGGATGCCGTCTGGGGCGATCTCGAAGCGCTGATGGCGGCGATGCGCCTTCTCGATCTGCGCATCAATGAGCTCTGCGCCAAAGTCGGGGTCGAGACCTTCCATCGCGGCGTCGATGATGTGATGACCCATACAGAGATAAAAGCCCGACGGGTCATCAGCGCCTTGAAGGATGGTACATACACGTTTACCGACTATATCGAAGGGGACGACTCCGGGGCTGCCGTGCACATCCACTGCCGCCTCACCATCCGGGGCGATGAGGCGGAGGTGGACTATTCCGGTTCCTCACCGCAAGTGCACGCCGCCTTCAATTTCGCGACTGGCAGCCGCACGCATCCATTTCTGTGCCTTGGCCTCACCAATTACATCCAGACCATGGAGCCGGACATCCCGATCAACGGCGGCATCATGCGGCCGATCAAGGCTTACGCGCCCCCCGGAACCGTAATGAACGCCGAATATCCGGCGGCCATGGGCAACCGCTTCGTCGCCGTGATGCGGACATACGATGCGTTGATCGGTTGTCTGAATCAGGCCCTTCCGGATGGCATCGCCGCCAGCGGTGCCGGGCAGGCCGGCATCATCTCGTCGGCCTGGATCGATCCGGGAACCGGTCGCAACCGGGTCGCCGTGGTGGAGCCTTTCTCGGGCGGTTCGGGCGGACGCGTTCGGGCGGATGGCGTCGACGCGAACGATACGATGATCGGCTTTCTCAAGAGCACGCCCATCGAGCATGTCGAGGTGGAGACGCCGCTCATTGTGCGCCGTCATGAGCTCGTACCCTCAAGCTTCGGCCATGGTCGTCATCGCGGCGGGGCGGCGGTCGCGATCGAGCTCGAGAGCCGAGCCCCGGAAGTCACCATCACGGTGCGCGGGCTCGACCGGTTTCGTTTCCAGCCCTGGGGCGTTTTCGGGGGCACCGCCGGCGGCAACAGCGTCGCCACGCTCAACCCGGAGACCTCCCCCGTGCGGATCGGCCGAATCAAGGTCCTGCGCCTCGGTGAGAGGGATCTGCTGCGCATGATTTCTTCATCGGGTGGAGGTTTCGGGCCACCGGTGGAACGGAAGCCGGAAGCGGTATTGCGCGATGTGCTGGACGGCATGCTGACCACCGAGGAGGCCGAAGCCATATACGGCGTCGTCATCACCGAGCGCGAGATCGATCAGGAGCGGACAGCTGCGCTCCGTGCTGGGATCAAGGCTGGTCCATCGCGCTTCAGCGTGCAGCACGGTCCGAGCCGGCGCGCCTTCGAGGCGGAATGGCCGATCGAGGCGAGCGTGGCGCTTGCGGATGCGGCGCTGGCGACCCCCCCGGGCCTGCGCCGGTTCATCATGATCAAGAGCCAGGCGTCGCTCGAGGATGCGGCAAAACCGATAACCCCCGCCATGGTTGTCGACGCCGTCAAGCGCGCCACTGGCCCGTCGGACTAGGTTCAATCGAGATTCAAGTATTGGCCAAGAGATACCACCGTCATCGCCGGACTTGTCCCCGAAATCGGGTTTACCCGATTTCGGCTCTTCATAGGGAACTCGGCAACAGCCGAGTTCCTGTGATCCCGACCGGAAAGGCGCCTCGATCCATCGGGAGGCCGGGAC
Source organism: Chelatococcus sp. HY11 (assembly GCF_018398335.1). Taxonomy (NCBI): domain Bacteria; kingdom Pseudomonadati; phylum Pseudomonadota; class Alphaproteobacteria; order Hyphomicrobiales; family Chelatococcaceae; genus Chelatococcus; species Chelatococcus sp. HY11. The sequence goes on along the minus strand of NZ_JAHBRX010000002.1, from coordinate 246,963 downwards.
GAGCCCGGCCATGACAGCTGAGAAGGCTGAATGTCAATTGCCCCCAGACGATGCCGCGTGAGGCGCGCCGCGCCTCACGTCTCCGTCTGGCCGGTTTCCGAGAAGCCTGTGAGAGGGCGGCGATTGATGACGAGATCGAGCACGCCGGGTCGCGCATAATGGCCCGCGGTATCGACCAGCACCTTGGCGCGGGCGATCGCGTCGAGATCGATCTCAGCAATGACCAGCGTCTCTTCGCTCCCCTTGTGCGGGCCCGCGATGATGTCACCATTCGGCGCGTAGATCGTGGAACATCCCCCGCCGACGCCGAGCACCTCCTGGGGACCGAGCGCTGTCTCCATCGCTTCAAGATATTGTGCCGTCACGGGGTTTTCCGCGACGATGACAAAGCATTGTCCCGTGATCGCATGGGCGCGCATCACGGTTTCCACCGTCACGTCAAAGGCTGAGCCACGCCCGGCGCTGCTCGCGAAGGTGGGCCAACTCGCGCAATGCAGCTCGATACCCTGCACGATCAGGGCCTGCCGGGCGAGGTTCATCATGTGCTCGTAGCAGATCAAGCCGCCGACCCGGCCGACGGGCGTATCGAACACCGACAGGGTGGAGCCGTCGCCCTGTCCCCAGAGCATCCGCTCCGCGAAGGTCGGCTGCAGCTTCCGGTGCTTGCCGAGCAGCCGTCCGTCCGCGCCGATGAAGACCTGGGCGTTGTACATGGTGCCGCCGTCCCGCTCGCTGATGCCGAGCACGACGGTGACCTTGGCGCGGGCAGCCGCTTCACAGACGGGGTTGAGGTCTCCTGCTGAAAGATCCACGGACTGGTTGAGATAGCTGACGTGGATACCGTATTGCTGGCCAGGCGGATAGAGATTGATCCAGTACGGAAATCCCGGCACGAAGGTTTCGGGAAAACACAGCAGCTCAACCCCACTGCGACCTGCCTCTTCGATCAGGGCGCAGGCCTTGGCGATACATGCCTCGCGATCAAGCAGAATAGACGATGTATGGGCCGCCGCGACGACATGCCGTCTCATGATTCCGCACCTCTTTTTGCAGGACCGCCACGGTATAAGTTCTATTGATAGAACATAGTGTCAATCAAGCAATTGAGGTGGGTCGGCAATCTGATCGCGGGCGTCCCGCCGAGCGCGATAGGCACGGCGGGCGTCGACGGGCGGAGGTGGCAAGCCTCCGCTTTTAGGCGGGTCACGCCATCGCGCAGGCCGTGTCGAAGGCGAGTCGCGGCAGACGTTCCAGGGTGCCCGATGGGTCGGCATAGCCGAGATTGACGATGAAATTGGCCTTCCAGCCGTTGTCCGCGAAGAACTCAGCCTCGACCTTCGCCGCGTCGAAGCCGCTCATCGGCCCGCAGTCGAGGCCCAGCGAGCGCGCCGCCATGATGAGATAGGCGCCCTGCAGGCTGCCGTTGCGAAATGCGGTCTCATGCGCGACTTCAGGCGCCGCAAACCACGGCCGCGCATCCTGATGGGGAAAGAGAAAGGGCAGCTCATCGGCAAAGCGCGGATCGTAGGCGACGATAGCGGTCACAGGGGCCGCCATGGTCTTGTCGCGATTACCGGACGACATGGCTGGGCTCAACCGCTTCTTGCCTTCCGGCGTGTGCACGAAAAGAAAGCGGGCCGGACTACAATTGGCCGAAGTCGGCCCGAACTTGAGCAGGTCGTAGAGGGCATGGATGATGTCCTCCCCGACCGGCTTATCCTGCCATTTGTTTGCCGTGCGCGCTTCAAGAAACAGTTGATCGAGCGCGTCGTCATTCAAGCGCGGCATCTTGAGCCTTCCTGTGACTGAATTTTACACATCGCGGCGACACGAAGATCGGGCATGCACTCTCATCACGCCCTATTGTTGCAGCATCTCGCCATCAAGGCTTTGATAGACGACTTCAGCGATAGGCAGCAACTCGCTTCTGTTGGAGTTCGCCGTCACCGCGAAGCCATAACCCTGGTCGAGCCATGCGAAAGTCGCGGCGTCCCCGTCCTGCCGGAAGCGAAACGCGGTCTCGACACCTTGCGTTGCCTGCACATAGACGGTCAGCCTTCGTCCCCCGGTCGTCTCATACATCAATTGTGCGGCGGCGCCGGCGTCGGTGGAAAGGAGCCGGCCGCCCATCAGATGGAAGCCGAACTGGGTCAGATCTGGGGCTTTCAGGGGGCGCCCAAGGCGCTTGGAGAGCCAGCGGATGAGATGGGCCTCCTGCGCTGCGCCCACCTCCACGGGATGCGCGACCTCGACCACGAAGGTGCGATAGGCCGCGACGGCATCGCGCGTGACAACGGTTGTGCCAAGCGCTAGCGCCGTGCTCTGTCCGCGCGCGAACCAGCCTCCGGCGCCACCGGCGGCCATGAGGACAAGAGCGGCGGCCGCCCCCGCAATCCGTCGCCGCCAGAGTTGCCGTCGGGCTGTGCGAATGGCCGCGATGCGCAGCCGCGCCGGGACGGGTTCAGAGAATTTCGCCTGCAAGGCGCTTCGGAGGGCGCTCCGCTGCTGCTTTTCCAGCGACACACGTGACCTGATATCGGGATTGGCTTCCAGATAATTCTCGACAACCGCCAGCCTCTCGCCGCCGAGACGGCCGTCAACAAACGACTGCAGGTCGTCCTCGCCGATGGGCGCTTGCAAGCCGTTCATTTCACCCTCCGAAGCCACGTCCCACCACCTTTGTCCATCAATCCGCGCAGGCTTTGGCGCGCGCGCGCCAGGCGCGACATCACTGTGCCGCGCGGGATACCAAGAACTCTCGCGGTCTCCTCATAGGAAAGGTCTTCAACGCCGACGAGCAGCAGGACGGCCTTGTGCTCCTCGGGCAGGCGGTCGAGCGCGGTCAGCACATCCTGGGTATCGAGGCCCGCGTCCTGGACAGGGTGAACGCTCAGGGAGACATCATCGATATCGACTTCCGTGCCGCGTCTGCGCCTCTGGCGGAAATCGCTGATGTAGAGGTTGCGCAGGATTGTAAACAGCCAAGCCCGGAGATCACCATCGCGACGGCGCAGATACCAGTGCGCGACGGCCCGTTCCAGGCAATCCTGAACAAGGTCGTCCGCACCGTCGTGGTTGCGCACGAGCGCGTAGGCATAGCGACGCAGGGCCGGTATCTGCGGTTCCAGGAGAGCGGCAACGTCATCCAAGGCGACACACCACGGGGCTCGCGCCCTTCGGCTGGCGCCGCCGGGCGTATGCAGTCCTATGTGACAGCAACAGAACGCGGAGCACCAGCGGCATTTTGACGAGGCGCTCCGGCTGTCGTTTCAGCATAGGGCCCGTCAGGGCGCCGCGACATGCCAGGTGTTGTTGGCAACGCCCTCACCCGTCACGTCACCGGGCTTCGTATCCTTGACCCAGGTGTAGAGGGGCTTCGTCTTGTAGGCCCACTGCTTGGAGCCATCGTCACGGGTCACGATCGACCAGTCGCCGCTCGCGCTGGCGCCAGCCGCAACCATCAGCGGTGGCCAGTTTGAGGCGCAGGTGCCGTTGCAGGCGGATTTTCCGGCCGAGTCCTTGTCGAAGATATAGAGGGTCATGCCCTTGGCATCGACGAGGGTCTTGCCCTTGGACGTCTCGGCCACCTTGGCGGGCGCAGCCGCCTGAGCCAGCGCGCCGTCGGTCATGGCAAGAGTTCCCATGGCAAGAGTTCCCATGGCAAGGGTTCCCATAGAAACGGTTCCAACCAGCATGGCTGCGCGAATGATTGGTGTCAGCATCGCTTCTTCTCCCACGGTCCATCTGACCGCCCAAGGAAGACGCCTGGTGCGACGACTTATTCCATGACCGCGAAATTTTTTTCGCGCGGCTCGCGGCAATCGGCATGGCGAACCCGTGCAACGCGCCGTCACATGGATTGCGGCCAAGCTCATGTATGTTGTGAGCCGGATAACAGATTGAGGCCGGCCGAATCGATGCAGTTCGTAGAGACATTCAATCTGACCGCCTTGCTCGACACCTTTGTGAGCTTGCTCGGCGCATTCCTCCTCGGCACGCTGATCGGCGTCGAACGTCAATATCGGCAACGCAGCGCCGGACTGCGCACCAATGTTCTCGTTGCGGTCGGCGCCGCGGCCTTCGTGGATCTCGCGCTCCTGATCGCAGGAACGGACGGGGCCGCGCGTGTCATCTCCTATGTGGTGTCCGGCGTGGGGTTCCTTGGCGCGGGCGTCATCATGAAGGACGGTGGCAATGTCCGCGGATTGAATACCGCGGCAACCCTGTGGGCGTCGGCAGCCGTCGGGGCCTGCGCCGGAGCTGACAGACTGGCGGAGGCCGGCTTGGTCACGCTGTTCATCCTGGCTGGCAATACTTTGCTGCATCCGCTTGTCAATGCGATCAACCGGTTGCCTATCGATGAGGGCGGCTCCGAAGCCACCTACGAAGTCCGGGTGCTCGCGGAGACGCATCTCGCGCCGGATATCCGGGAACGCATTACAGAGGTCTTGAAGAAGGCAAAGTATCCGGTGGCCGACATCGAGATGGAGCCGAGCACCGATGATCGTACACAGATCGTCGCGACGCTGGTAAGCACCACGGTCGATGCCCAGGAACTCAATACCGCCGTCAGTTCCATACGCCGGCTTGCAGGCGTCCGCCGTGTCAGCTGGGAGGTCAGCACGCTCGACGTCTGATGCTGTTTTTGGTGACCGTGTCCGCCTCCGCAGCCGAACATGCGACCGCAGGTCGGCAACAGGCAGACTGGCTCTAGGTTTAAGCGACATTCAGCCTTCTCAGCTGTCATGGCCGGGCTCGTCCCGGCCATCCCGATTTATGGAGGCGCCCTTCCTATCGGGATCACTGGAACTGGCTGTTGCCGAGTTCCAGGGCAGTGCCGAGATCGGATAAATCCGATCTTGGGACAAGCCCGGTGATGACGGTGCTACCTCTTGGCCATACTTGAATGTCGATTGCCCCTAGCTCGCGAGCAGCCTCACTTTCGTGCCCCAGGGATCGGTCGTCTCGAAGCCGCCATCGACGGCTTGCACAGCGCCACTCTCGGCGAAGCGTCGCTTCTGCTCGGCGTGAAGGCTCGTCTCCATGACCCGCAGCGAGAACCAATCCAGGCCTGTATCCCGTGAATCGCGCAGAGAAGCGCCTTCGCTGTTCCAGGTATTCACGGCAATGTGGTGGTGGTAGCCGCCGGACGCGAGGAACGCGGCGTTCGGCCGATCTCCCCGGGTTGAAGCGAGCCCCAGCCGATCTTGATAGAAGGCCCTTGCCTTGGCGATCTCACCGACACGCAGATGGATATGCCCGATCCTGAGAGATTGCGGCGCGCTGACATAAGTGTCGTGCGAGGTGTCCGCCAACCGCAGGATATCGTCGATATCAAGAGGTTCGGTGCCCATCGTCACCAGATCGCCCTGCCATGTCCAACGCTCGCGCGGGCGGTCGGAATAAACCTCGATACCGTTTCCTTCCGGATCGGTGAGATAGATCGCCTCGCTGACATTGTGGTCCGCAAAGCCATCGATATAGACGCGCAGCATAGCCGCGTGGACCAGCCAGCGGGCGAGATCCTCCCGTGAGGGCATCAGATACGCGATATGGAAGAGCCCCGCGGACCTTTGGCTCTCTTGGTTTGCGTCTGGGCGATGAATGAGGTGCAGCAGCGCCTCGGAGCCCGCGCCCAGAACGATCCCGTCTTCCGTCTTCCGGATTTCGCGCAAGCCTAGCACGTCGCGATAATAGGCCGCCATGATATCCAGGTTGCGGACACGCAACGCCGCTTCCTCGATATGCACCGGCGTGGTGAGCGCAAATGGCAGGCCCGCCGACGCATTGGGCGCGGCCTGGAGCCCCTCTGCTTTCAGGGCACCGGCGAAAGCCGCCGCCGCGGACGATAATCCCAAGAACTTCAGAGCTGAACGACGGTCAAGGATCATAAGGGCGCCACCAAGGATATCGGTGCAACCTTCTAGCTGCGCGCGACGCGTTCTGCTCGTCACAACTCTGTGCATCTAGCCGGCGCCCGCCTGTCCGCCCCTGGGAGAGGATGACTTTGGGGCAACCTCATTGTGCTTGCTCTCGGGTGCCGTACTTGCGTGTCGGGATGTGACTAGGGAAAGGGAAAATCGGTCGTCTGGCGGGCGATCAGATCCGGCTCGATCAGGATGCCATGCTGGGTGTTGCGCTCCTCGATCCTGTCCAGGAGCATCCGCATGGCGAGCTCACCCAGATCCTGCTTGGCCACACGCAAGGTCGTGAGTGCCGGAGAAACGAGCGCCGCCACCGGGATGTCGTCGCAGCCCGTCACCGCAATCTCTTCCGGCACGGCGATGCCTTTGTCCTTCATCACGGACATCGCGCCGATCGCGATGAGATCGTTGTAGCAGATCAGCGCGTCGATCTCGCCGCGATGGGGCAGCAAGGCCCGGCCGACCTCCGTGCCGCCCGCGAGATCCGGGGAACTCGAAACTTCCGTTACAAGGGCAAGATTATGCCGGGCGAGCGCGCGATCAAGGCCGCCACGGCGCTTCTGGCCGCCATAGGAGGTCGAGAGGCCGGACGCGAAGGCGAACCGGCTACGCCCCTGGGCGATCAGCTTCTCGACCAAGGTTTCGACGCCGGAGGCATAGTCGATCTCGATGGTGCCGGCAATTCGTCGTGGCACGACCCTGTTGATGAGGACAACGGCGCGGTGCCCGTCGATCGCGCGGAGGAGACGCTTCTCCTCGAGGCGCGCGCTGCAGAGGATGATACCGTCGACGCGGCGCTCGAGAAGCGTGCCAATGACCTCCTCCTCCCGCGCCGGGTCCTCGACGACATTGGACGTCAGCAGGGTGTAACCCGCGGGCCGCGCCGCGAGCTCCGCGCCTCGGATGATTTCCGGGAAGAACGGGTTGGCGATATCCGGAACGACGATGCCCACGACCTTCGAGCGATCAATACGCAGGTTCTTGGCGAAGCTGTTCGGCCGATAGTTCAGCGCCCCGGCGATCTCCAGAACGCGGGCGCGGGTCTCGGCGCTCGCGCCCCCCCTGCTGTTGAGAACGCGTGAAACCGTCATCGGCGAGACACCGGCTGCCGACGCGACATCGATGATTGTCACGGGCCGCCCGGCCGGCGGCTCGGCGACGGCTTCAGAGGATTGCGCGGGCGACCGCGGCGGGCTTTTGGCATCCATCATCATTTAACGATAGCGTTATCGTTCCAATCTATCGTAGCGCGTGCGCTCAAAGTCTCTGCGGCGTTGTTAGCATAGCAATATCACCTTATCCATGAGCTTCATGATTATATCGTGAGAAATTCATGTCCGGTCCTTGACGCAATTGCAACGATAACGATAACGTAGATTCAACGCCCCGACATCGATCGAGAAGGCGCATATGGGAGGGTCGCTCATGTTGACGAGCCAACGCGCGCTCGGACGCGCGATATTGTACCTGTCCATCGGCTGCGGAGTTCTTGGTATCTCGGAACTGACGACGCGCGCAGCACTGGCCGCGGACTACAAGGAGGCGCCGGGCCTCGCCAAGGAGGTCGCCGGAGGCAAGCTTCCGCCTGTCGCGCAGCGTCTTCCGGACAATCCTCTGGTCGTCAAACCCGTGAATTCCATCGGCAGCTATGGCGGCACGTGGCGGCAGGCGCTCGTGGGAGCCTCCGACGGACTGCTGGAGCGCACGATAGGCTATACACGCCTTGTGCGCTGGGATCCGCAGTGGACGGGAGTCGTGCCGGATGTCGCCGAGAGCTATTCGGTCAATGGCGACGGCACCGTTTATACCTTCAAGCTTCGCAAGGGCATCAAGTGGTCGGACGGAACACCGTTTACCGCCGATGATATCCTGTTCTGGTACAACGACATCCTGATGAACAAGGAGATCACGCCGGCGGTTCCACGCTGGCTGAGATCCGGGAATGACCCGGTTGTCGTTTCGAAGGTGGACGATTCAACGATCCAGTTCAGCTTTAAAACTCCAAACGGTATGCTGCTATATTACCTCGCCAGCAATCTCGGTTCAGATATCCTGGCGGGATCGCCGGCGCATTACCTCAAGAAATTCCACAAGGCTCATAATCCCGATGTCGATCAACTGGTGAAGGCGGCCGGTTCTCCGAGCTGGGTCGCTCTCATCCAGGCCAAAGTCGGCAACTGGCAGTCGCCGGACCGCTGGCGGGATGCATCACGCCCCGTGCTTGACCCCTGGAAGTTGACGGTGCCTTACACCGGCACAACGCAGGTGGTCGCGGAGCGTAATCCCTATTATTTCAAGGTTGATCCCGAGGGTAACCAGCTGCCCTACATCGACCGGGTCACCTACGACGTCATGGGCGATGTCCAATCCGTCATTCTGAAGGCCACCAATGGCGGCCTCGACATGCAGGCACAGCGGCTCAATTCGCTGGAAACGGGCATGGTGCTGGCCGCGCATCGCGAGCAAGGCGGCTACAAGCTGTTCAAGGTTCAGCCGGCCTGGTCGAATGGCATGCTCATCTGCCTCAACCAGACCGTCAAAAATCCGGTTCTGCGGCAAGTATTCCAGAACAAGGATTTCCGCATAGGATTGTCGCTGGCGATCAACCGCGATGAAATCAACGACATTCTCTACGCTGGACAGTCGCGCCCTTATCAGGCGGTGCCGCGGCCGGGAACGGCGCTTTACGACGAGAAGCTCGCCACCCAGTATACGAAATTCGATGTAAAGGCCGCCAACGAGGCGATCGATCGATCGGGCTTCACCAAGCGTGACGACCAGGGCTATCGCATAGGCCCCGACGGCAAGCGCATAGCGTTCTCCATCGATGTTCAGACCGCGCGAAAAGATCATATCGATGCCCTAGAGCTTATCCGTAAATATTGGAAAGCCGTGGGTGTCGATATGCAACCCAAGCCGATTGAATCGTCATTCGCCGTGGCGCGCATGTTGGCCAACGATCAGGAAGGCCTCGTGTGGATCGGCGGTGGTGGCTATGATTTCCTCGGGCTCCTTGATCCGAAATGGTATTTTCCCTACGAGAACCAGTCAGCCTTTGGCTCGGCCTGGGGCATCTACTACCAGAATCCGAAGGATCCGAATGCCGAGGAGCCGCCGGCCTGGGCCAAGAAGCAGCAGGACCTCTACACCGAACTGCTGAAGACCGTCAGTGACGAAGGCAAACTCGCGCTGATGCGGCAGATCCTGGCGATCACTGGCGAGGAATTTCCTGTGATCGGCACGGATATGGATCCCGACAACTACGGCGTCGTGAAGACCAATTTTCACAACGTCCCGGAGATCATGCCCGATACGGCCTTCTATGTGACGCCAGGGCCGACAAACCCTGAGCAATACTTCATGAAATAAGGCACGAGGAGGCGCGCCCAACAAGCGCGCCTCCCACCCAACACCGAATAGGCGTCCCTGACGTCAGGTCAGCGGATTTGGGATGCGATCGCGAGGCTGCGCCGTGGACGTTGCGGCGAAGGAGTGATCATGTGGCGCTTCATTGCACAACGTGTCGTCTATACGGCGCTGACACTGGCTGCGGTCTCGGTGGTGTCGTTCCTCATCATCCAGTTGCCGCCGGGTGACTTTCTGACATCGCTCGCCGGTAAGATGGCGGAACAGGGCGGCGATCTCGACAGCGCGTCGCTTGCCGGTCTCAAGGCCCGCTATGGGCTGGATCAGCCCTGGTACATCCAGTATTGGCGCTGGATAACCGGCATCCTGCTGCATGGTGACTTCGGCCAGTCCTTTGAATGGAACAAGCCGGTCTCCGAGTTGCTGTGGGACCGCATGGGCATGACCTTGCTCCTGTCTCTAGTCACCCTGATCGTGACCTGGATGCTGGCCCTGCCGATTGGGATCTACAGTGCGGTCCGGCGCTATTCCGTGCTCGACTACGTCGTGACGTTCCTGGGCTTCATCGGCCTCGCCATACCGAGCTTCCTGCTGTCGCTGGCGCTCATGTACATCCTGTCGCGCTACGCCGGCATGAGCGTTGGCGGGCTGTTCTCGGCGGCCTACGTCAACGCGCCGTGGAGCTGGGCCAAGCTCGTCGATCTCGCCGCGCATCTGTGGCTGCCTGTGCTGATCCTCTCGACCTCCGGTACGGCTGCGCTGATACGCGTCATGCGCGCCAATCTGATCGACGAGTTGCACAAGCCCTATGTGCAGACAGCCCGGGCCAACGGCCTCGGTGAAATGGAGCTCCTGTTCAAGTATCCCGTGCGTGTCGCGCTCAATCCCTTTGTCTCGACGATCGGCTGGGTGCTGCCGCACCTGTTCTCCGGTGCGGTGATCGTGTCCGTCGTGCTCAGCCTGCCGACCGCCGGGCCGCTCCTTCTCAGCGCGCTGCTCGCACAGGATATGTATCTCGCCGGCAGCTTCATCCTCATCCTGTCGGCCCTGACAGTCATCGGCACCCTGTTGTCGGATCTGCTGCTCGCCTGGCTCGACCCGCGCGTGCGCTATCAGTGAGGTCTTCGCAATGACCGACGCGACTGCCACCGGTGGCCTCGCCCCACCACGCCGAAAGCTCGTCGAGCTCGGCCAATGGGGCCTTATCTATCGGCGTTTTCGCAAGCACAAGCTCGCTTACTGGAGCGGATTCATCGTTCTGGCAATCTATGCGGTGGCGCTGTTTGCGGAATTCGTGGCGCCCTATTCCTCGGATCGTTACAACCCGCGTTACATCTATTCACCGCCGCAAGTGCTCAAGATGTTCGGTCGCGATCAAAATGGCGATCTCGCGCTGCTTTACGTGAATGGATACAAGGTCGAGCTCGATCCCGTGGCTCTCCAGCGCCGCTTCGTCATCGATGAGAGCCGCGTTTATCCCGTCGGCTTTTTTGTGAAGGGCGAGCCCTATCACCTGTTCGGCCTGATCCCGGCCGAGCGCCATCTCATTGGTCCTGTCGATCCCAGCGCGCCGATGTATCTATGGGGCACGGATCGCCTCGGAAGGGACCTTCTCAGCCGCACCATCCACGGCACGCGCATATCGATGTCGATCGGCCTTGTCGGTGTCACGATCAGCCTCGTCCTCGGCATTCTGCTCGGCGGCATCTCGGGCTATTACGGCGGCTGGGCGGATCAGGCGGTGCAAAGGACGATCGATTTCCTCAAGTCGATCCCCACCATTCCGTTGTGGATGGGACTTGCGGCCGCCATTCCGGATCGGATGGATCCGCTTCTCGTTTATTTCTGGATCACGGTGATCCTGTCCTTGATCGGCTGGACGGATCTGGCGCGTGTGGTGCGCGGCCGTTTTCTCTCCTTGAAGACGGAGGATTTCGTGATGGCGGCGCGCCTGGACGGCTGCAGCCGACAGCGCGTGATCTGGCATCACATGGTCCCGTCCTTCACCAGCCATATCGTCGCCTCGGTGACGCTTGCAATTCCGGCGATGATCCTTGCGGAGACCGCGCTGTCCTTCCTCGGCATCGGCCTGAAGCCGCCCGTGGTGAGTTGGGGGGTCCTCTTGAAGGATGCGCAGAGCCTGCTCGCGCTCACTCAGGCGCCCTGGCTGTTCCTGCCGGGCATCCCGGTTGTCGTCGCCGTCCTTGCCCTCAATTTCCTTGGAGATGGGATCCGTGATGCGGCTGACCCCTATTCCTGAGGCGGGCGCGAGCCAGCCACGCGCCACGCGACCGGCGGCCGAACCGCAAGACCGCCTCTCCCAAGACCTCCTCTTCGAGGTGGAGAACCTCAAGGTTCATTTCGCGACGGACGACGGGCTTGTTCGTGCGGTCGATGGTGTCACTTTCGGCATTCCACGCGCAAAAACCGTTTGCATCGTCGGTGAATCCGGTTCCGGCAAATCGATCACCGGGCGCTCGCTGATGAACCTGCTGCCGCATACGGCGCGCATCGTCGATGGTCACGTGCTCTATCATCCCGAGCCCGGGCGGACGATCGACATCGGCAAGCTCGACCCGCGCGGCAAGCCCATCCGTGCCCTGCGTGGCAAGGATGTGTCCTTCATCTCGCAGGAGCCGATGGCGGCGCTCTCTCCAGTCCATACGATCGGCCAGCAGATGGTGCCCGTTATCAGCCGCCATCTCAAGCTCGGCCGCCGGGAAGCCGCCGAGCGGGCCGCCGCGATGCTCGCGCGCGTCGGTATTCCCAAGCCGGCCGAGCGGCTCGACAGCTATCCCTTCGAGTTCTCGGGTGGCATGCGGCAGCGGGTTTGCATCGCGCTCGCCCTCTCCTGCCGACCGAAGCTGGTGATCGCCGACGAGCCGACCACGGCGCTGGATGTCACGACCCAGGCCAATATCCTCGATCTCCTGGTGGAGTTGCAGGAAGAGTCCGGCCTGTCGATTCTCTTCATTACCCATGATCTCGGCGTCGTCGCGGAGGTCGCGAGCGAAGTCGTCGTCATGTATCTCGGCAAGGTCGTCGAACGCGGCAGCGTCGAGGAGATTTTCTACGATCCCCGCCATCCCTATACGCGCGCGCTGCTCAAATCCGTGCCGCGGCTCGGTGCCGGGCGCGATACGCGGCTGGCGGCGATACGCGGGATGGTGCCCTCCCCCTTCGACAGGCCAAAGGGCTGTGATTTCCATCCCCGCTGTGATTTTGCGATCGCCGGTGTCTGTGACGTGACCGCGCCGCAGGACGTGGCGCTCGGCGGCAGTCGGTCTGTCCGTTGCGTCCTGCCCGAGGCCATTCGCCCACCTCAGAACGTGACGCAGAACCCGCCCGCTCACACGCAGAGGACCCTTCGCCATGGCTGAAGCACTTCGAGGTGAAGCATTGGCCAGCGAAGCCCTCGCCGGTGCGGCGGGCGCGCAGACCCTGCTGGAATTGCGCGACGTCGCCAAGGTGTTCGCGCCCCGCACGACCCTTTTCGGGCGGGGCAAGAGCCGGCCCGTGCGGGCCGTCGACGGCGTGTCCTTCGACATCATGGCCGGTGAGACGCTCGGGGTGGTCGGGGAATCCGGGTGCGGAAAGTCCACGGTCACCCGCTGCATTCTCGGCATTCACGCGGTTTCGTCCGGCACGATCCGCTATCGCGACCGCGACGGTCGGATGATCGATTTGACGGCTTTGAGTGAGAACGAGCGTCTCGCCTATTGCACCGACCTCAGGATCGTTTTTCAGGATCCGCAGGCCTCCCTCAATCCGCGCCTGCCTGTCATCGACATTGTCGGCGAGGTGCTCAAGGTCAACCATCTCCTGCCGCGCTCCGAGATCGAGGGGCGGGTCCGCGAGCTGTTGCAACGCGTGGGGCTGCGGCCGGAATACGCGCGTCGCTATCCGCATGCCTTTTCCGGCGGAGAGCGGCAACGCGTCGGCATTGCCCGTGCCTTGGCGACCAATCCACGGCTCGTCATACTCGACGAGGCTGTTTCAGCGCTCGACGTCAGCGTTCGCGCGCAGACGCTCAATCTTCTGAAGGACCTGCAGCAGGAGTTCGGCCTCACCTACCTGTTCGTCAGCCATGATCTCAGTGTCATCGAATATATCTGCGACCGCGTCGTGGTGATGTATGTCGGCCAGATCGTGGAAATCGCGAACGCGGCGGAACTCTTCGCGCGTCCGATGCATCCCTATACCGAGGCGCTTCTTTCCGCCCTTCCCGTGCCGGATCCCGGCTTCAAGCGCCGTGGGCGCCGCATTCACCTGGCCGGTGAGGTCGCTGATCCCGCCAATCGCCCCGCCGGTTGCAGCTTCCATCCGCGATGCCGCTTCGCGACAGATCGCTGCAAGACGGAGACCCCGCCCCTGCGCAGGCTCGAAGGCCGCACCATTGCTTGTCATCACGCCGAGGACCTTGCGTTGCAAGGCGTGGATATGGGTTCAAGCCCAGAGGTTCAACATGCCTAAGCTTATCCGCCAACACGACGGCGCCGATCGCGCCATCCTCGTCGAGGACGCCGTGCTCGATCGTGTGTACTTCAACTGCATCCGGCTCTCCCCCGGAGAAATATTCGAGCTGCGGCTGCCGCGTCATGAATGCGTCATCGTCCTGATGTCCGGCACGGCCGACATCCTGGTCCATGGAGAGCGCTTCGCGGCCGTCGGCGGCCGCGCGGACGTATGGTCAGGCGTCGCCGATTCCGTCTACGCGCCGCTCGGCGCCACGATAAAAATCGAGGCTTTGGCGGTGCCTGTCGAGGTCGCGATCGCCGGCGGCTTGACCGAGGAACGCTACAGCGCCTTTCGCATTCGGCCCGATGAGGTGGAGACGGTGGAGGTCGGTTCGCCGGGAACCCATAGCCGGCGGCGTATCCTGCATATCCTGGGCCAGAACGGCCGCGGCCGTACCGGCCATCTCCTCGTCAGTGAGCTCTACGCGGATGACGGCTGCTGGTCCGGTTATCCGCCCCACAAACATGATACCGATCGCGGCGAGGGCGAGACCGATCATCAGGAGCTCTATCACTATCGCTTCCTGCCGCCCTCGGGCTTCGGCGTGCAGGTGACCTATGACGGCGAGAAGGAAACCTGCTTCATGACGCGCGATCGCGACACAGTCCTCGTCGACAGCGGCTATCATCCCACTGTCACATCACCTGGTCATCGATCCTACATCTTCACGATCCTGGTCGGAAAAGCGCATCGGGGACTGGTCCAATATTTCGATCCCGCGCATCTCCATCTCACGGAGACGATCCCGGGTATCCAGGCCATGCGGGATAAATTCAAGTAACAGGCTCTGGCACGCTCGTCGTCAGGCATCGCCCAAGAGCGACGTTGCACATGCGACGCTCCCGGATGCCCCCCATGATTGAGAGACTTTGACATGTCCGGCACTACCGCTATCCGCGTTGATCTGAAGAGTGAGGCCGAGCCTTTCCGCCGGTTCTGGCGATCCACGGGTTTTTCCCCGGCCGAACTCCTGCTTGAGCCGGAAATGCAGCAGACGCTTGCCTATGTCGGTGGTGTTCCACGCCGTGGCATCGAGTATCTGCGCGTGCATTACATGCTCGACCTCGTCACGGCTGAACGCTTCGGACGGTATGACTGGTCAAGGCTCGACCTTGCGCTCGATGTCATCCTCGAATACCGCCTCAAGCCTTTTTTCGAGCTCATGGGAAACCCGTCCTATCTTTTCACGGATCTCAACGAACGTGATCAGGTCCACCACTGGCGCGACTTCATGGCCGAGCTCGCGCAACGCTACCGCTCGCGCTTTGGCGCGGAGGAGCTGCGCAGCTGGTATTTCGAAACATGGAACGAGCCGGACATCTGGTGGAAGCTCGGCGGCGAGACTGGCTTCAACAATTATTATGACGCCTGTCACGAGGGCTTGCGCGCCGTTGAGCCAGACATCACGCTCGGCGGGCCCGGCGTCGCCCGGCGTATTCCACCGATTTTCAAGTCTTTCCTGGCCCATTGCGACACGGGCGAGAATTTCTTCACCGGAGAGCGCGGCGTTCGCCTTGATTTTATTTCGGTGCATGAAAAGGGCGCGCGCAAACACGCCGAGGACCTTACGCCGAACTCGCTGGCCATCTGCCAGCATGAGATGATGGCCGTTGACTATGTCAGGCAGCACCATCCCCGCTTCGCCCATCTTCCTTTCATCAATAACGAATGCGATCCCCAGATTGGCTGGCACATTCACCATACGTGGCACGGGTTGCCCTATTTCGCCGGGCTCGCGGCGAAGATCATCGATCAGCATCAGCGTCTCCTTATCGACGCCGAGGGGGTGGACTATCCCGTGCTGAGCAACGACAACGGCTTCCTTGGCCGCTGGGGCAACCGCACCCATCTCGCCTATTTCGGCGACAAGGACATCAAAGCGGCGCAGAGCGAACACCTGACGGACATCGGCGCCCTCGAAAAGCGCATCGGGGAACCCGAGCCCTTCGAACTCATCAAGAAGCCGGCGCTATCGGTGATGGAACTGCTGGCCTGGCTGGGCGAGGAGCGGCTCGCCGTGAGCGGTGATCCGCTTGATCCGGATCGCGATGGACTTGGTGCGGTCGCCACCCGGCTAAGCGGGGGCGATCCCGCGATCCTCGTCTATAACAGCGTGGATTCCTTCCGACGTTCCGGCGAGCGTTCCGTTCGCCTCACCTTCGACAACCTGGCGCCGGGCAGTTACGCCCTGGCACTGTTTCGCATCGAGGACGGGCGCGGGGACCCCTATTCGGTCTGGGAGACGCTTGATGATCTCGACAAGCCGAGCGTCGAAGCGCTCACCGCCATGCGCGCGGCTCAGGAGCCGGCACTTTCGATTGAGCAGATCCACGTGTCCGCCGCGAGCCGGCAGGCCACACTCACGCTGGATATCGCTCTTCCGGGCGTCGCTCTCGCGGTGCTCGCCCGTCGCGGGGACGAAAGCCCCGGCGCGCCGAGAGATCTGAGGCTCACCTCCTATGCGGGCCTCAATGGCGCGGTCAACACCGTGCTGTTCTGGCAGAGCGGTGGGGCGGACAGCCTCGAGCTGTTCGACGTTCTCTGGAGCGCGAGCGAGAACGGGCCTTACCGCGTCGTCAATTCCGTCGCCCTGTTGTCGACGGTCTATCTGCACACCGTCGGGCAGGAAGCCGGCTTCTACAAGGTCCAGGCGCGTGATGTCTTC
Source organism: Chelatococcus sp. HY11 (assembly GCF_018398335.1). Lineage (NCBI taxonomy): Bacteria > Pseudomonadati > Pseudomonadota > Alphaproteobacteria > Hyphomicrobiales > Chelatococcaceae > Chelatococcus > Chelatococcus sp. HY11. The sequence continues at coordinate 230,490 of NZ_JAHBRX010000002.1, read as the reverse complement.
GGGCGGGTGAGCCCGTCGTCACCGGCAGCGCCTGGCATTGCCGCCGCTCCCTCCGCCGCCTGATGAGGCCATAACCTATGCAACACGCATTCTTCACCAAGCCATTTCGCGATGTATCCGCCGCCGCGATGGCTGACACTGTCCGGGATCTCGGCTTCGGCGCGATTGACCTGCTCATTCGGGATGGATGGCACGTGGCGCCGGCCACCATCGGCACGCTGGGCGATCTGGTTCGCGGGCTGCGTGATAGGGGCCTGTCCGTCGCCATGGTGACGACCGATATCACCGAGGCGGAGGATCCGGCGACGACCGCGATCCTCGACCATTGCGCGGCCTCCGGCATCGATCTCATGCGGATCGGCTATTGGCGCTATGATCCCGCACAGGGCTATACCGCCATCCGCGACCGCGGGCGGCGTCAATTGGCTTCACTTGCGCGCCTTGCCGAACGCGCGGGAGTTCGGCTGGCCTTGCAGATGCATGGCGGCACTATCCACAGCTCGAGCGCCCAGATGCTGGCTCTGCTCGATGGCTGCGATCCGCAGTTCATGACGGCCTTCGTCGATCCCGGCAATCAGGCTGTTCAGGAAGGGCGGGAACACTGGCAAGTCACCTTCGATGCGCTGGCGCCATGGATATCGGTCGTCGGAGCCAAGAACGGCGGCTGGTTTCCGGGTGAGATCGATGCGGAGGGGCAGCGGCGTTGGCATGCGGACTGGATGCCGCTCTCCGACGGCATGGTGCCTTGGCACGACATCATCGATCACCTCAAGGCAACCGGCTTCGAGGGCGTGCTCTCCCAGCAGAGCCACTATCGCCTGCCCTACCCGCAGCTCATCGACATCAGCCGTGCCGACCATGGTTTCGTCGCACGACGCCTGGCGAAGTAACTATTCCGATCCTTCCTATGACCGGCGGAACCTTATCATGAGCTTTGCCATCCACACATCCGCGAGCAATGCGGCCAGCAACCATCCCCTCGTCACAATTCTGCTTCCGCCGGAGGCCCGCAGCCTCGTGCTCAGCGAGGCCGCGTTGGAGAAACTGGGAGGCTTCGCGCGGGTGCGGATGACCGATGAGACGTCACTGACCGAGCCGCTCATGGCGCAACTGCTGGAGGGGGCGGCGGTCTGCATCACCGGTTGGGGAACGCCGCCGCTTGAGCCCTATCTCGACGCTTGCGACCAACTGGGTTTGGTCGCGCATTGCGCGGGCAGCATTCGTCGCCTCGTGCCGGCTGCAGCCGTGGCGGACGGACTGCGCGTCACGCATGCGGCGGCGGCCATCGGCGATTCCGTCGCCGAGTTCACCTTGGCGCAGATCCTGATGGCGCTTCGCCATGGAGACGCCTTCGACAGCGGTTTGAAGTCCGGCGCGGGCTGGGAGATGCGGAACCGCTATCCCGGCCGGCTCCTTGGCGCGCTGACCGTCGGCATCGTCGGTGGCGGCTATGTCGGTCGATCCGTCATCCGGCTCATCCGCCCGTTTGGCGCGCGGATCCTCGTCACCGATCCGGTGATGAGCGACGAGGCCGCGCGGGAACTCGGCGCCGAGCGGGTGCCGCTTGATACACTGATCGCGCAAAGCGACGTGGTCTCATTGCACGCGCCGCTCCTGCCCGAAACCACCGGCATGTTTGGAGCGGCCGAACTGGCACGGCTCAAGGATGGCGCGCTCCTCGTCAACATGGCGCGATCGCCGCTGGTCGATGAAGGGGCCCTGCTGGCGGAATTGCGCACCGGACGTATCCGCGCGGCGCTCGACGTGTTCAATGTCGAGCCGTTGCCCATGACGAGCCCGTTCCGCGATCTCGGAGGGCATGTGCACCTGTCGCCCCACGCGGCAGGGCACACGCAGGACGGGCATTGGCGGCAAGGTGATCTCATCGTCGCGGAAGTGGAACGGTTCACGCGGGGCGAACCGCTGCGGCATGAAATTACCGCCGCGAGCTACGACCGCATGGCCTGAAGGGCGGCGGTCGCTATCCGCGACCGCGCCCTCATCACACCTTCATCCGATCCGCGCCAGGGACGTCATCGCTATGTCGCCGAGAAGTGGCTTGCCGGCGACATAGCGTTCGATATCGTTGATGATGGCGGTCAGCATGCGCCTGCGCTCGCTCCCCTGCGGCCCCGCGATATGGGGCGTCAGGAAGACGTTGGGAAGATCGAACAACGGCGAATCCTTGGGCAGTGGCTCCGGATAGGTCACATCGAGGCTCGCGGAAATGCGCCCGGACAGGAGCTCTTTCACCAGTGCGGCATGATCAATCAGTACACCCCGCGCGGTATTGATCAGCGTAGCACCATTCTGGAGCAAAGCGAGGCGCCGCGCATCGAGTATATTGATGGTTTCATCGGTGATTGGTGCATGAACGGACAGAATATCGCAACGTCCGATCATATCATCCAGGTTGTCCACCTTCTCCGCGCCGAGGGCGATGGCGTGTTCTCGCGCGAGGTAGGGATCATAGACAAGGACTTCCAAGTCGTAGTCCCGCAACCGCTCGATGACTCGCATGCCGACGCGTGATGCGCCGAGGATGCCGACGGTTTTGCCCAGCAGCCCGCAATCATGCGTCGTACGGCCGCCATAGCTTATCTCACGATGCTGCCTGTATTGTTGCGATTGCGTAAAGGCGCGTTTCGCGGCGAATACGATGGATGCCAGCGTGAATTCGACGACAGGCAGCGCGACAGCGTTGACGGCGGCCGTAACACTTATGCCGCGATGCCAGACGTCCTCGGAGAGAAATTGCTTCACCGTCGCGGCGAGATGGCCAACGAGCTTGAGGCGGGGGGCCATCGCGAGGGCAGTCGTGTCCAGAAGAGGAGCCCTCCAGCCTGTCACCAGAATGTCAGCCTCGGCGAGCAGCCTCGCGGCGCGTGCGTCGTGATAGGTCTGCATCGGCTCGTCATCAAGGACATCGGCAATGGTGGCGAGGCGCGCGAGATCCCTGCTGTCGAGCGCGCCCGCGTATCGCTCCGGATCGAAGGCAAAGGCGAGAGTTGGGCGGACGGCGATTGGGCGATGCATGGACACTGTCGCTTTTGATGCAAGGGAGAAGGGGATGGGATCCAAGGTCGACCCGATGGAGCGACATATCGGTATCCCATGGGATAAGGCGGTTACGTCATCGTCCCCGGATGGAATGCGAGCACCCTCCCGATCAGGCCGCGAGTAACGAACCAAAGTCTGGCAACACCGCATCCAGCGGCGCGAGTGCGGGGTGCCACAGGCGCTCCCACTCCAGGCTCACGACCCCCGAGAACTGCGAATGCCGTAGGACGTCCTGGAGATCGGACAAGGGAAACTCGCCCGCGCCGAGCGGGACATAACGATAGCCGTGGCGCGTATCCGGCGCGGCGACGCTGTCCTTCACGTGCATGTGGACCACGGCTTCGCCTATGCGCGCCCAGGTTCGGGATGGTGCCTCCCCGCTCCGCCTCCAGGTGTGATGGGTATCCCACAGGAGCTTGCAGCAGGGATGGCGCGCAACGAACGTCTCAAGCGCGGCCGGCTCAGCCAGGCTGTCATGCGTCTCGACGATGATGTCGACCGGGGGATCGAGCGCGGCACTTTCCGCACGCCACCAGGCCAGTGTCTCGCCCGCCTGTTCAAACTCCTGTTCATCGCCAGCCCGCCCGCCGTCGAATACCCGCAAGTGTGGCGCGCCGAGGGCTTGCGCCCAGGGGATATACCGTCGGAAGTCGATGAGATCGCTCTTGTTGTTCCCGATCAACCGCAGGGAGGTGCCAAGCGCGGCGACGGGGACAGCGAAATCCGCCGACGCGACGCGCAATTTTTCCGGCGTCCCGAAGCGGGCGGAAAAATAGGCTGGCAGATCGGTCCCGCCGCCGAGCGCGCGCAGCTCGATCATCGCAATCCCGTATCGCCTTGCCAGAGCGGCAACGGCGCCGATCTCCAGCTCAGGGCAACCAAGCGAGGAAAAAGCCGTGGCATAGGGAGGACTTGATTCGGTGGAGTTCGGCATGTCGTTTCGCTAGATGAAAGGACGACGGTCGAGAACGAGCTTCAGGGGACGATCCGTTATGACCAGTCCCGGCAAGGCCTGTTGTACTTCCGCGAAGGCGCAGAGATTGCCGAACAGGGCATGCAGGTCGTTGAGGCCGTCGTCCGTGGCGGGGTCCAGCGACGACACGAAATCTCCGAGGCGACGTGCCAGCTTCTCCATCGCGCTCCGGGCTTCGCCGAAGCGATGGTCGCAGGCACGCAGCGCACGGTTCATGCAGTAGAACCAGTCGATCTCGGCAAAGCCAATGCGCTCGCCCAGGGGGAACTGCCGCTCGGCTTCCATCTCCAGACAACTCTCGATCAGCCGCTCCGGATAGCGCAGGGGCCGTCGCGCGTATTGCATGTTGAACAGATAGTGAAAGGTACCGGCCATATGCGGCACCATCGTCGTCGTGCCGCTATGGGTTATGCGGGGCAGATCACGCCCGGCAAGAAGGCCCGTGGCCGGATCAGTATTGTCCCAAAGCCAAGCGAAATAAGCGTCTTCCCAGGCGAGGCCGACCTCATCGGCGAGCACCAGCGCGGCATAAAGACCTGCCCCGCGATGGGACTCCCGCCACGGATTCCCACGCCAATCCAGGGAGGCGATGAAGTCCCGCATGCCCTCGGCTGTGGTGTAGGAGCGCAAAGCGGTGAGCGGATGCAAGGGCCCCGCGTCGAACAGCTCCAGCGCGGCGATACAATGCGCCGTGGTGTGGATGGGATGGTGGGTCGGCTCCTCAAACAGCCCGCTTTCGGGTGACTGCAACCCTTGCAGCGCCTCGACCCACGCGACGCGCTCCTTCGGCTCTCGCGGGAAGCGTCCGATGGTGTAGAGAATATTGGCCGCGTCGGCGCATCCGTATGGATTGACTCCGAGGTCCCGCGAACCATCATCCGCCTGCGTGTTCCAGCGACGGTAGACACCCGGTTCAAGAGCATGATTGGCAACAATGGCCTCGGCATGTGTGATGAACCGGCGCAGATCGATCGACATGGTTTCCGTCCCTGGTCTTCTCGTGAGCGCGCCCAAACTGCGGCGCTCCATGGTCTTCAAGTTGGACTGGCAGCTACCAATCGAGGGAGATTGGTCCCTTCGCGCAAATTTGCGTAATTTCGCAACTCATCCAGCCGCCATGTCCCAACCGTTCCTTTGTGAAGCGCGGCCTATGGTTCATACCGGATCAGATGCGCGAATGTCGATCCCAGATCAGCACGAAATCGAAATTTGCGCAACTTTTCGTTGACAGGAAAATTTGCGTAACAATGATCAGGACGACATGAAGGCCCGCGACAAGCAGGCTGCCGCCAACAAGGGAGATCGCCATGAGGGGTATTGTGCGTCTGATAATCGCGGGTGTGGCCGGGGGCATGCTCCTCTCCGCCAGTGCCAGCGCCCAGGAGATCATGATTTGGCATGACAAGGGTGAAGACGGACTGCGCATGATCGAGCAGATGAGCGAGCTCTACAAAAAGGAGCACCCCAACGTTACGATCAAATCGCTGTCCATGCCGACCGATCAATGGTTCAGCCGCACCATTGCCGCGTTGAATACGAATACCGCACCCGATATCATCTTCAATGACAATCCGCGGATTGTGCAGATACAACAGACGACGCGGAAGCTATCCGACCTGAAGCCGGCGCTCGATCAATTGTCAGCTGACGATCGCAAGGCGATCTCGCCAGCCGACGTGGCGGCGTCCACCTACCAGGATCGCGTTCTGCAGATCCCGTTCCAGCGAACGATGACAGGTCTCGGCGTCCGCAAGAGCTGGCTGGCGAAGGTGGGAGAGCCTTACCCGCAGACATGGGATGACGTCCTGCGCGTCGCGAAGAAGTTCCAGGAAAACGATCCCGATGGGAACGGCCGCAAGGATACTTTCGGAATTGCGATGCAGGCCGGCGACCCCGCGTCGATGATCAACGGCGGCATCAACCTGCTCGTCTACGGCAACAGCCTTCCCCATCCTTTCGTCAATGACAAGGGCGATGTAATCATCGATCAGCCGGAAGTCGCCAAGGCCACGATCGAGTATTTGAAGCTTTTTACCGACTATAAGCTCGTGTCGCCAGAAACGGTAAACCATACCTTTACCGATATGTACCAGCTCATCGAAGGCGGCCGTGTCGGGATGTTCCGTGTGGGTAACTGGAATGTCGGCAAGTGGGACAAGTCGCCGCCAGCCGGAGACTATATTGTCGGCGGCTATCCCACGATCGGCGCTGGCCCTGGCCCTGGCGCTATGGTCGTGGGATCGGTCCGCGGCATGGCGGTTCCCGAGAATGCGAAGAACAAGGAAGCCGCGAAGGAATTCGTCAAGTTTATCGTCTCAAAGGGAGCGCAGCAGATATCGCTCAACAACATGGGCGGAAGCGTGCGCGGGGATCTGGATACGAGCAGCCTGACGCCTGGCCTCAAGCCCTTCGTCGAAAGCAGCAAGCTGCAGATGGATGATTTCGCCGCGGCCAAGTTCCCCTGGTATCTCAAGCTCCAGGAGGCCTATTACAAGCATCTCATCAATGCGGTGAACAACCCGCCAGCAGACTGGAACGCCTGGATCAAAACAACGGCTGACGCATTGCGCAAGGAACAGGAGAACCTTCAGAAGAAGGGCTAGGGCCAATCGACGTTCAAGTATTGCCCAAGCGATACCACCGTCATCGCCGGGGTTGTCGCCGAAATCGAGTTTACACGATTTCGGATCTTGATAGAGAACTCGGCAGCAGCCGAGTTCCCGAGACCCCGACCGGGAAGGCGCCCTGATCCATCGGGATGGCCGGGACGAGCCCGGCCATGACAGCTGAGAATGCCGAATGTCGATTGAACTTAGCGCGCCGGCACCAAGCGGACCGCGTTTTTTGAATTTCTGCCATATATCGCCGCTCAATTGCGGTTGGATTGCCGGGGGATCGTTGAACCCGGCTCCAGCATTCCTGACAACATAGCGTCCGGCATAAGGGAACCCTATGTCATCTGTCGCGCTTCATCGCGTTCCTGCGGAGCGGCGTATCTTGAAGAACAATACGGCCTGGCAACACGCCACGCTGTATCTTTTCCTGGCGCCATTCGCGGTCATGACCATCCTGTTTGGTCTTTGGCCAATTGCCGACAGCATCCGTATCGCCTTTACAGAGTCGAGTACGGCTCTGAGCGATGCCCCTGTCTATGTCGGACTTGAAAACTTCCAGTCCGTGCTGGCGGACAGCACATTTCAATCATCGCTTTGGCGCACCCTGCTCTATACGGTACTCGCCGTCGGCATAAACGTCTCGGCGGCCATCGGTCTCGCCGTGCTGCTCGCGCATCCGGCCTTGCGGCGTGGCAGAACCCTCTTCAAGCTCGCCATATTCCTGCCCGTCATTACCCCCGATGTCGCGAGCTTCATCGTCTGGAAGTGGATGTTCAACCAGAACTTCGGCATCGTGAACCACACCTTGCTGAGCCTTGGTTTGCCTCCCTTTCCCGGCGTGACCCAGCCGGTCAGCGCCTTCGCGACCTTGCTCGTTGTCGAAGCGTGGCAGCATGTGGGCCTCTACACCCTCATCTTTCTGACGAACCTTCAACTGCTCGACAAAACGTTGGATGAATCCGCGCAGATCGACGGCGCCAATGGCCGGCAGCGCCTGATCTTCGTCACGATACCGCAACTCCGGCCCGCGATAACCATCAATACGGTCTATGCCCTCATCGAATTTCTGAAGACATTTACGGTCATCTTCGTCATCACCAAAGGTGGGCCGAATTTCTCGACCAATTTTATCTCCTATTATGCCTACACGAAATTTACTGGCGCTCAATACGGCGAGGCGACAGCTATCGCGACCATATTGTTCGTCATCGTGTTTGGACTTGCGGCAAGTGCCTACGCCTATCTCGATCGGAGTGCGGACAGATGAATGACGCCGAATTCACCGCGGCGCCGACCTCGCGTCCTGTCGCGATCATCCTCTACGGCATCGCGACTGTGGTTGCCGCGATCTTCATCTACCCCTTCCTGTGGATGGTTGTCAGTTCATTTCGCACGCAGGAGGCGATCCTTTCGGCTCCCATGCGGTTGTTGCCAGAAAGCTTTGATACAACGGCCTTTCGCAGTCTCGCGACGATTGGCGGGACAGCGCTATCCTCCTTCGCGTGGAATTCATTGCTGATAACGATGCTTGCGACGGCTGTCGGCGTCTGCGTGATGGGGCTTGGCGCCTATGCGCTCTATCGCAATCCCAGGCTCCCGCTGTTCACGAGTGTACGTTATGGCTTTCTGCTGACCATCATGTACCCGAGTATGCTCCTGGTCATTCCGCTATACTTCGTGTCCTACACGCTCGGACTGCTGGGCAGCACATTGGGCATCGTGCTGGTCATGAGCCTCGTGCCCCTGGTTTTCTTCATCTTCGTCCAGTTCTTCAGGACCATACCCCACGAGATGATCGAGGCCGCGCGTATCGACGGCGCGAGCGAATGGCAGATCCTGACCCTCATCATTCTGCCGATCGCGCGCCCGGTCATCCTGACCGCCGTTCTCATCGCGTTTCTGATGAATTGGAAACAGTGGTTTCCCATCATGGTGCTGTCGACAAGCCCGGATACCTACACCTTGCCGGTCGCGCTCGCCGCCTTGAACAGCGAGTATGGCGTCGACTTCCAGGCAACGATGGCGCTCGCGACAATTACGGTCGTCCCGGTGGTCGTGCTGTTCCTCGCCACCCAGCGTCGCGTCATGGGCAGCTTCATGGCCGGCGCGGTGAAGGGATAGCTTTGAAGCGCTGTTGTTGTATCCAGTGCGCGCCGACGGCTTGGCCGGGCTAGTGACTTGGCCGAGCTAGTGACTTGGCCGAGCTATGACCTGGCCGAGCCAACTGATTTCCTTGGCTCGGGATCTGGACAGGTGTCGTCCGGCGGCGACGGCGCTCTATCCGATCTCGCCATCCTTGCGATCGCGGTATCTACGGATCCGGAACATGCTTTCCCGGCCTCTTGCCGACCGTGCTGACCGTCTGCCCTTTCACTGGCACGACGGCGACCTCGATCTGCAGTCTGATAGCTTCCGGGTCGGCGCAACGCCGCGCCATCAGCTGGACCGCCTGCCGGCCGATGTCCCGTAGCCCGACCCGAAGCGTCGACAGCCTGGGCGTGACATGCTCGGCGAAAGGCAGATCATCGAATCCGAGCACCGAAACGTCGCCCGGCACGTCGTAGCCGCGAGCATGCAACGCCTGCATCAGGCTGACCGCGTAAAGATCATTGATGCAGAATATGGCCGTCGGCCGCGAGGAGCCCTCCCCCACCGCGTCCACCACACGCTCCACGTGCTCCCGGGTTGGCGCTGGCAAGGTCACGATGGAGAGCTTCGCCTCCGGCACATCCGCGACAGCCGCCTTGAACCCCCGTAACCGCTGCAGCGTGGTCCAGCGCAGATGCCCCGATACGTAGAGGAGCGAGCGATGCCCCTGCTGGATCAGCATCTGCGCGGCCATCTGGGCGCCGTAAAAGTTAGCCGGGGTCACACAGTCGAAGCGCATTTCGGGGTCCGCGCCGTTCACCAGGACGGTCGGAATGCGTCTCTCCAGCAGAAGTTGCGCCAGTTCCACAGGGGGATCTATTCCCACAAGGAAGAGCGCCTCGGCGCGCTGTGTGGTCACGTCGTCGATGATGCGTTTGATGTCCTCTGTGCGATCAGCGGCGAGACGCACCTCGATGGTCATGGATGAGGCGCGTGCTTCGGCGATCATCCATTTGACGATCCCATCGTAAAATCCCGTCAGGCCATCGGTTGTCCGGTCAAGGGTGACATAGGCATGGACATGGCGGGATATGCCGCCCTTGCCCGCCCTCGCCTCATAACCCATGTCGCGCGCCAGACGGCGAACACGCTCGCGTAGGTCCTCGCTGATTCCCGGCGCATCCGCCAGCGCCCGCGATATCGTGCTGACAGAGACACCAAGGGCCTTGGCGAGATCGTTCTGGTTTTTCCGCTGGGTCACATCAGCCTGCGCTTCGCAAATCGTCATGCAACTCTACGCAAATATCTTATCGTCGCAATCTTTCCGAAGGGCTCAACCTTTCGCCAGCGTATTTTTCGCTCGATTCCAGGGGCCCCTGAATAAGAGGCCGCGGCAGACGGATGTGTTCACACTCAAAGAGAAAGGAGTTCCACGGTCGGTGCATGCTCAGCACCACCGAAGAAGACCTCGATCGCCTGCCGGAACGGGGAGGATGCCTCGGCATCCGCGCGGGCGAACACGGTCATCGAGGCGTGAAACTTCATATCGTCGGGCGTGCCGAAAATGGCATGAGCCGTGAGATGAGGATGCGCGAGCACCGCCTGCGTCGCCGATACGAGACGCTGCGCCAGAAGAGGATGCGCGAGATAGGCCTTGGCTTCGGCGAGCGACACGAGACCATAGAACTGGGCGCGCATCGAGCGACCCAGGCTGCCCAGCTGCGGAAACACGAACCACATCCAGTGGCTCATCTTGCAGCCCGCATGGAGCTCAGCCAGCGCGACGTCGAAAATGCCATCCTGCGCCGTGACGAAGCGCTCGAGATCGAAGGGATCCTTGCTCGTCATGTCGATGCTCCAAAAAAGGCCAGCGAAGGGTCACAAGCGAATGGGACGGGACGTTTGAGAGGAGCGGCGGCCTGGGCGATGTCTTTTGCACCAGGTTTTTTCCACCCTCAGACAGCCTCGCGATGATCGTACGCTTGGCGGGCGTCCAGCACCCGTTCATGGTTGGCCGCCGCCCAATCCCCGAGCGCACGTAGCGGGCTCGATAGCTCATGTCCGAAGGGGGTGAGCTCGTATTCGACGCGCGGGGGAATCGTCGGAAACACGCGACGGGTCACGTAGCCGTCACGCTCCAGGCCACGCAACGTCGTCGTCAGCATCTTGCGCGAAATGCCGTCCACAGAACGTTCAATCTCGCTGAAACGCTGCTTCCCGGTTGCGAGCAACATGACGATATGCACCGTCCATTTGTCACCGATCAGCGCTATGACCTCGTTGGCCTTGTGGCATTTGCCAGGTGAGTGGACGGCAGTAGGTTTCATCGAGGTGCCTTGGTAACGGCAACGTGCCGTCTTGCGGGAGTTTCTTTAGTCTCTAATATAAACTGAGTTTCCAATTTATACAGAGTTTGCCATGCAAAATGTCGCCGTCATCGTTGGCTCCCTGCGTCGGGACTCCATCAATCGCAAATTTGCCGAGAGCATTGGTAAGCTGGCGAGTGATCGCCTCAATTTCAACTTTGTGCAAATTGGGGATTTGCCGCTTTACAACGACGATCTCTGGCAGTCGCCGCCGGAAGCGGTCCTTCGCATGAAATCCGATGTCGAGGCCGCCGACGCTGTCCTCTTCGTGACGCCGGAATACAACAGGACATTCTCACCGGCGATCAAAAACGCGATCGACTGGGGCACGCGCCCCTGGGGCAAGAATTCCTGGGCAGGCAAGCCCGCGGCGATCATCGGTGCTTCCCCGGGCGTAATTGGAGCAGCCGTGGCGCAGAATGAGCTCAAAGGCCTCGTCACGGTCTGCGGCATGGCACTGTTGGGCCAGCCTGAGGTCTATTTCTGCTACAAGCCCGAGCTTTTCGACAGCGCCAACGAGGTGGCAGACGAGAGCACGAAAGCATTTCTGAATACGTTTATCGACCGCTTCGCCGCCTGGATCGTCAAGACGAAATAGGTGGCGTCCAGGCTGAAAGGTGGCGTGGCGCCTGCCAACCATGGAGCAAGTCCGTCTGTTGCGGACTTGCTCCGCTTGAAAAAATCCAGAACGTGAAAGATCCGAGACGCGCGTTAAACCCGTTCTGTAGGGTCTTCCGTCGCGAATGCGCGCTGCAGGAAGGCGCCAGCCAGGGCAACGCCTTCGCGTCTCGTGCTTCTGCGCAGATCAACGTACGAGCAGCGTGATCGCTGTGCCCCAGGGATCCCGGAGATCAAGGTGCGCGGGCGACGCCACATTCGTGCACCCGAGCGGGCTGCTGACGGCTGCAAGGCGCGACGGCGCCACGTGAATTTCGAAGTCCGCAAGGCCGGTCGAGGGATAGGAGCGTTCAGTCGCCCCCCGGCTGTTCCAGATATTGGTCGCGATATGGTGGTGATATCCATCCGCGGCATAGAAGGTGCCGCCCTGGTAACGACATGTAATGTCGAGCCCCAGCGTCTCGCTATAGAAAGCCTCGGCCGGCGGGAGCGCGCCCACCTGAAGATGGACATGCCCGACCTTCGCGCCTTCGGGGAAGCCTCTCCACGCTTCGTCGCCGGCACTTGCCACAAGCCCCTCGATGTCGAGCGGCTTCGTGGACATCGCCACGACGCCGTCCGTCCAGTGCCAGCTGCCAGCAGGGCGGTCGGCGTAGATTTCGACCCCGTTACCCTCCGGGTCGGAGAGATAGATCGCCTCGCTGACATCGTGATCGGACGCACCGACGACGGGTGTCCGGGTGCTGCCGGCGTTGCGCGCCCAACGTCCGAGGTCGGCACGTGTGGGAAGCAGGAAGGCGGTATGAAACAGTCCGGCCTCGCGCGGCGTGCGGCGGCGCGCGGCCTTGTCACGGCGCAGCTCGAGCAGCACGGCATCGCCGGCTCCCAGTTCGGCCATTTCGCTGTTGCCCCGCAGAAGATGAAGCCCGACGGCGCGTTGATAGAACGCGCTGACACCGTCGAGATCATTGACGGTCAATGCGACACGGCCCATGGCGAGCGTTGATGGCGTTGTCATGATGCATGCTCCTGCTTGGGCTGTAGGATGCCCCACGCTTCGGCAATGTCCGTGCGAGGGGCAACAGGGTTTGCGCCGCTAAGGGCGGATCAGATGGCCGAGCGCGAGGTGGTCGGCTTCAGGGCGAACGCGCCGTCGCCGATCAGCGCGAGCGCCGCGAGGCCGGCGACCCACAGGCCAAGAAATTCCCAACCGCCGTTTGGATTGGTGAAGAAGAAGCCGGCAGGACCGTGAACCGTAAAGATGGCCCCGAGCAGGACGGGAATCATCAGGATCGCGACAAGGCGTGGCCAGACGCCGAGAATGAGAGCCAGGGCGCCGACAATCTCCCAGGCGATTGTGACATAGGCGAGCCAACCCGGCAGGCCAAGGGAACCGAAAAAGGCGGCGGTTCCGGCAGGTGTGAAGACGAAGAGCTTAAGACCCGCATGCGCGAGAAACAGCACACCGAGCACAAGCCGCAGAACAAGGGCGGCGTAGGGGGCGGTACGAGAATCGGACATGGTCCATTTCCTTTGGGGGAGGCGCTTGTGTTGGTGGCAGTAGAATGCGCCCTGCCGTCGGGAATGATTAGCGGGCCGGGATGGCGCGCTTTCCTTCCAATTTGGAAGCAATCCCGTCGGCTCTGTTGGCGCTACCACCCCTCGTCCCACGCTGGCTTGCCCCGAAAACACGTCACGAGATAATCGACCAGCGCGCGCACCTTCAGCGCCAGATGCCGGCCCGGAGGATAGAGCGCGAACAGGCCATGCGGCTGCATTTCCATGGCGGGCAGGAGGGGCTCAACACGGCCCGCGCGCAGACTGGGACCAGCGATGAAGCTTGGCACATAGGCGATGCCGAAGCCGGCCTCCGCAGCCGCAAGGCACGCCTCGCCGTTGGAGAAGCGTAGTCGTCCAGAAACCGGCACCAGCAAGGCGGTGCCGTCCCCCTGGCGGAATGGCCAGTTAAAGGGATCGCGGAAATTGGCGTCGATGATGCATTCATGCGCGCCGAGCTCATCGGGATGACGGGGGCTCCCGCGGGCTGCGACATAGGACTGCGAGGCCACCAGCACGACCCGGACATCGCACAGTCGTCGCGCGATGAGGCTGCTGTCCCCGGGCTTGCCAATCCGGATCGCGGCGTCGAAACCCTCGTCGACGAGATTTACAACGCGATCCGAGAAGCTCACATCGAGCTGGATCTCGGGGAAGGCCCGCGCGAAGTCCAGGAGCAGCGGTACGAGCTGCGTGGCGCCGAAGGATAGCGGCGCCGTCAACCGCAGCCGCCCTGCCGGGGCACCCGAGGCGTTGCGCACGGAGGCGTCAAGCGCATCGAACTCATCGAGCAATGTCTTGATGCGCTCATAATAGGCTTGGCCGACCTCCGTCGGCGAAAGCGCCCGCGTCGTGCGCTTGAGGAGCTGGACGCCAAGGTCGGCCTCAAGCTTCGAAATGAGCTTCGAGGCATGCCCGCTGCTGGTGCCGAGCCGCCGCGCGGCGGCAGCAAAGCTGCCGGCATCAAGCACCGCCACGAACATGCGGTCGCAATCGAGACGCTCCATGATCCCTTCCAGAGCAGAAATCAACAGCGCATTCTAACGCCTATTCCATCCATTCTAGAAATGAAGCTCTCGACTCTCATCTATCCCTTGATCGCCGAGGCCCATCATCTTCCAAATCGGCGCTACCGCCGGCCGCCGGGCGGATCGATCCACCAGCGGCGGGATGGACCGGCAGGAGCTTGTGCTGGCCGCCGGGCTCCTCGCCGTTGATAGCCCCGACCAGCATCTGCGCGGCCTCCAGGCCGATCTCATAAGCCGGAGACGTCACACTGCTGAGCACGGGGGTCGAAAATTTGCGAAACCAGAAGGCGTTGAAGCCGGTCACCATGATGTCGCGCGGCACCTCGAAGCCACAGCGCGTGGCGGCCTGGATAGCCGCGAGGCCAAGTTGGTCGTTGCCGCCCATGATCGCGTCCGGAGGCGGTCCCTGCTGAAGCCGGGCGACGATTTCCTCGACCGAGGTCTCAAAATCTTCCTCATGCGTGGTGAGATAGTCGACCGTAAGCTGTCCGGCGGCGATCCGGGGGCGTGCCGCCTCAGCAATGCCGGCGGCTCGTTGCTCCGTTCCTGGCCAGATCTGGCGTGGCATGACGCATAAAAGACGGCGGACGTTTCGGCGCAACAGCTCCTCTGTCAACGCCGCCGCGCCGCCCTTGTCATCCTGGCGTATCGAGCTAGCCGCCGTCATATCCTCCGGCGGCAGATCCTGCACGATCAGCATAGGCAAGTTGAGCTGCGCGAGCGTCCGATAGGTCGAGATGCGTTCCTCACGCCCTCCGGACACCATGACCGCGAAACCGTCGTAGCCCGTGCTGCGGCCTACGAAGGTGGCCAGGGCTTCCCTGTCCTGCAGGCCATTGACCATGAGGCCGTAGCCTATTGTCGCGAGGTAGTTGCTCATGCCCGCGGCGACCTGCGTGATATAGGGATCGTCGAGGAAGCGGCGGTCCGGATGCATCACCGTCAGGCCCAGCGCGAACTCGCGCTGCAGCCGCAGGCTTCGGCCGCTGCGTTGCGGGCGGTAGCCAAGCTCTTCGATCGCCGCGCGGACCCGCTCGGCAACCTCCTTGCCCACACGTGCCATGCGTCCATTGATGACGTTGGACACGGTCATCACCGACACGTTCGCACGCTCCGCCACATGGCGTAGGCTCGGCTGTGTCTGGCGCGCAGCAACGGGCTTCTTGCTCATCACGTTCATCTACAATGCTTCGCTACGACCTCGCCATCCCTATTCGGCACGGCCCCTTCAAGCCATCTTGATTTAACGATAAATCATATTTAGAAATCTTGGAAGCTGCCGTTTCAAGAACGAGACCTTCCGCAACGAGGCTTCCATGTCGGGATTACCAAAACGCCTGCGCTCCGCCGAATGGTTCGGCGGGCATGAAAAAGGTGCCTTCATCCATCGAAGCTGGATGAAGAACCAGGGCTTCGCGCCCCATCTTTTCGATGGCCGCCCGGTCATCGGCATCTGCAATACCTGGTCCGAGCTCACCCCCTGCAACGGCCAGCTGCGCGACCTCGCGGAGCAAGTGAAGCGCGGAGTCTATGAGGCCGGAGGCTTCCCCGTTGAATTCCCGGTGATGTCACTGGGCGAATCTAACATGCGGCCGACCGCCATGATGTTCCGCAATCTCGCGGCGATCGAGGTGGAGGAAGGCATCCGCGCCAATCCCGTCGACGGTGTCGTGCTGCTTGTCGGCTGCGACAAGACCACCCCGGCGCTCCTGATGGGGGCGGCAAGCTGCGACCTCCCGGCCATCCTCGTTTCCGCCGGCCCGATGCTGAGCGGCAGCTTCATGGGGCGCATGCTCGGCTCCGGCACGGATGTCTGGAGGCTGAGCGAAGAGATGCGCGCCGGCATCATCTCCGAGGAGGAGTTCACGGCCGCTGAAAGCGCCATGAGCCGCTCTCCCGGCACCTGCAACACCATGGGAACCGCCTCGACCATGGCGAGCCTCTCCGAGACCATGGGCATGACGCTTCCCGGCAACGCGGCGATTCCCTCAGTCGACGCACGCCGCCGCGTGCTCGCCTTCATGAGCGGCCGTCGGATCGTGGAGATGGTCAACGATGATCTTCGCATGTCGAAGATCCTGACTCGCAAGGCTTTCGAAAACGCGATCCGGGCCAATGCCGCCATCGGCGGTTCGACCAACGCGGTCATCCATCTCCAGGCGCTCGCCGGGCGTGTTGGGGTGGAGTTCAGCCTTGATGACTGGGACAGGCTTGGGCGCGACGTGCCGACGATCGTCGATCTCATGCCGTCCGGCCGCTTCCTGATGGAGGATTTCTTCAATGCCGGCGGCATGCCGGCGGTGCTGCGGCGGCTTCTCGACGCCGGCCTGCTGCACGGCGACGCGCTGACCGTGAATGGCCGCACCATCGCTGAGAACAACGGCAACGCCCGTATTGAAAGCAGTGAGGTCATCCGTCCGCTGGACAACGGACTGACCGACAACGGTGGCATTATGGTTCTGCGCGGCAATCTCGCGCCGAACGGAGCTATCCTGAAGCCCTCCGCGGCGACACCAGCGCTCCTCACCCATCGCGGCCGGGCCGTCGTCTTCGAGGACATCGACGATTACCACGCGCGTATCGACGATCCCGATCTCGACGTGGACGAGACCTGCATCCTCGTCCTGAAGAACTGCGGACCGCGCGGCTATCCCGGGATGCCCGAGGTCGGCAACATGGGCCTGCCGCGCAAGGTGTTGCAACGCGGCGTCACCGACATGGTGCGCATTTCCGACGCGCGGATGAGCGGCACGGCTTACGGCACTGTCGTGCTGCATGTCGCGCCGGAGGCCGCTGTCGGCGGGCCGCTCGCCCTGGTGCGCAACGGCGACATGATCGAGCTCGATGCGCTCAACAACCGCCTGCATCTCGACGTCACGGACGAAGAATTGGCCGCGCGGCGGGCGGAATGGGTCGCGCCGGAACCGCCGGCCAGCGGCTACGAGCGCCTTTTCATCGACCAGATCCTGCAGGCCGACCAGGGCTGTGACTTCAATTTCCTGGCGGGCTGTCGCGGCGCGCCCGTCGCCCGCGACTACGTGTGAGAGCGTATTTCCGGTGGAATCGGATTCACCGGAAAATACTCCAAGTCTTTGATTTAACGGTCTTTTATTCTACGGATTTTCAGGCGAAAGAACGCTTCGCGCTTTTGCTGAAAATGCTCTACGGGAGAACGACATGCTGAAAGTGGGAGTTGCGCGTCAGGACATGACGCCACCCGTGGGCATACCCCACACCCTGTGGGGCGCCCGCACGCGGGAGACGGCCGATCGCATTCACATTCCTCTCAATGCGACCGCGCTCTGCCTCGACAACGACGGCACGCGCGTGCTGATCGTGGAGATCGACGTGACCGGCCTGCCGACGTCCGTGTCGGACGACATCCGGGGCCAGCTGGGCAAGGCGACGGGTATTCCGGTCTCGCATATCAGCCTCGGCTTCACGCATACGCACAGCGCGCCCGTCTGGAATGCTGAAACCACCAACGGTGCGTCCGCTGATTTGCCGGGCATGGAGCTGATGCCGGCCTGGCGCGAGAAAACCGTCGGGGCCATTCTCGCTGCGGCCAGGACAGCCTGCGATACACTGCAGCCGGCCCGCTTCGCCTCCGGCTATGGCCAGAGCGAGGTCACCGTGCACCGGCGCTTCCGCACGCCTGAGGGCCGCGTCGTGGTCAGCCCCAACCCCGGCGGCGAGCGCGATACGACCGTCACCGTGCTGCGCTTCGATGATCTCGATGGCAACACCATCGCGAGCGTCGTGGGCTATGGCACCCATCCCATCATCCTGGCGCATCAGAATTCGGCCATCAGCGCCGAATGGCCGGGCGCCATGAAACGGTCCGTGGAGGCTCTGCTTGGCGGCACCTGCCTCTTCCTGCAGGGCTGCGCGGGCGACCAGATTCCTTATGAAGCGCTGACCGGTGATGTGCGCGTCGCCGAGCGCATGGGTAACCGTATAGCGGCCGATGCAGCGAGCGCCTTGACCGCGCTATCACCGTTGAACCATCGCGATGTCTTCAGCCATGTGGTCGAATCCGGCGCGCCGCTCGGCATGAAGCGGCGCGAGGTCCTGCCTGACACACCGGCCCCGCTGGCTGTGGCGCAGGTGACGGTCGACCTGCCCGTGCGTCCGTTCGAGCCGATCGAAACCCTTGAGCAGCGGGCGACGGACACCCGCGCGGAATTCCTGGGGCTTGATCGCGAGACAGCCGACCACGCTGCTATCGCCGACGTGCATTTCCGCGCGCGGCGCGCCGATATCATGCTCACCATGGCGCGGCGGGCCTTCGGGATGACGACGGTACCAATCGAGATCCGCGCGATCCGCATCGGCGATACCGTCCTGGTTTCCGCGCCGCTCGAGTTGTTCGCGGCGACCGGCATGGCGATCCGCGAGGCTTCTCCTTTCACCACGACCTTCACGGGCGGCTACACCAACGGCACCGAAGGCTATCTCCCCCTCTCTCATTCTTATGGCGAGGGTGGTTACGAGACGGAACTGGCCTGCTTCGTGGGGCCCGAGGCAGAAGGCATGTTCCGCCAGGCGGCCATCAAGCTCGTCCGCGATTTGCGGGGATGATAGCGGGGCGGGGCGGCATCGCCCCGCTAACGAGACTTCGAAAAGAGAGGCCGCGTGACGATAATCACGCGGCCTCTCTTTTTGGTGTTCTGCGCCTGGCGCGTACCGCCGGCTCAGTCGTGGAGCTTCACGCGCGGGTCGAGCACGTCACGCAGTCCATCACCGAGCAGGTTGAGGCCAAGGACGGTGACGGCGATCGCGATGCCGGGAAAAATCGTCAGCCACGCCGCCTCGCGGATATAGCCGCGCCCCTCGGCGATCATCATGCCCCAGCTCGGTACGGACGGCGCCGAGCCAAGCCCGAGAAAGCTGAGGACGGCCTCGGAGAGCACCGCATAGGCGAAGACGAAGCTGAGCTGCACGATCAGCGGCGCCATGCAGTTCGGCAGGATATGCCGGAAAAGGATCTGGACATCGCGGGCGCCGGCGCCGATCGCCGCCTGCACATATTCCATTTCCTTCACCACCAGCACCGACGAGCGCAGGATGCGGGCGGTGCGGGGAATATAGACGACAGCGAGTGAAATCACCGCGGTCATCGCCGACGGCCCCATGGCGGCCGCGATGCCGATGGCAAGGAGGACCGAGGGAAAAGCCATCAACGCGTCGGCGAGACGCATCAGGATGCCGTCGAGCCGCCGATAATAGCCAGCCAGCGCGCCGAGCAGGACCCCGAACACGGCGTTCAGCACAACGACGCCGAGACCGATCGCGAGGCTGAACCGCGCGCCCCAGGCGATGCGGCTGAAAATATCCCGTCCGAGATTGTCCGTGCCGAGCCAGTACGTCGCGGATGGCAGCTGGAAGCGGTTGCGGATCGACATCCGCGCCGGATCGAAAGGCGAGATCACGGGTGCGAGCACCGCAAGTACAGTCACCAGGAGGCACAGCACCATCCCGATCATGAAGGAGCGGTGGCGCAGAAGCCTCCGCACCGTCCGGTTTTTCCAGAACGATTGGCGTTCAACAATAGCGGCCGCGCCTGCCATATCAGTCACCAGTGTCATTGGAGGCGCACCCGTGGATCAAGCCATGCATAAATGAGATCAACCGCAATGTTCAGAAGGAGCAGGGCCGAGGCGACAAACAGCAAGCCGCCTTGGATCATCGGATAATCGCGCGCGAGAATGGCGTTGCCCAACAACGCGCCGATTCCGGGGACGGCGAAGATGGTCTCCACGATGACCGATCCGGATAACAGGACGGACAGGATCATGCCGATGACCGTGACGATCGGCATCAGGACGTTGGCCATCGCATGGCGCACGATGATCGTGGTTTCCCTGAGGCCTTTGGCGCGCGCGGTGCGGATGTAGTCCTGCCCGAGGATTTCCAGCATGGTCGAACGCGTGAGGCGGGCGAGCAGGCCGATCTGCATGAGGGCCATGGCGATCGCCGGCATGGTCGCGCTGCGCAGCCAGCCGAGCGGATCCTCGGTGAAGGGGATGTAGCCGCCGGTCGGCAACCAGCCGAGCTGGACGGAGAACAGCACGATCATGACGAGGCCGAGCCAGAAATTCGGCACCGACACACCAAGCAGCGCGATCACCATGGCGATCTGGTCGAGGATGCGGTTGTGACGCATCGCGGCCACCATGCCGATAGAGATGCCGAACAGGATCGTCAGCACGAGCGAATAGATCGCCAGCGATATGCTGATGGGTGAGCGCTCGATGACCGTTTCCAGCACCGGCTGCCCGAGAATCAGGGAATGACCGAGATCGCCATGAAGGAGGTTCGAATAGAAAATGCCGAGCTGGACGAGGAAGGACCTGTCCAGCCCGAGGTTCTGTCGCAGTTGCGCCAGTTCGGCCGGCGTCGCATTGGGGCCGGCGAGCATCGCCGCCGGATCGCCTGGCACGAGCTGCATGATGCCGAAGGAGATGAGGCTGACGAGGAACAGGATCGGCACGGCCTGAGCAATGCGCCTCAGAGCATAAGCTAGCATGGGAACTCCGCTGGATTGCCGGTCCTTATCTCAACGCCTTCGTTACGCTTTTATTGTTTGAGCCAGATATTGGAGACACGCGTGTTGAAGAAGGGAATATATCCTTCGACATTGGCGCGCGTCGCCTGGATCTTCGGAATGGCGCCGAAGGGTATGGCCATGACCTGATCGAACACACGGGCTTGTGCCTTGGCAAAGGCCTCCTTGCGCTTCTCGAGGTCGGGGCTCGACGACAGAATGTTGAACTGCTTCATGAATTCTTCGTCGGATTTGTTGCCCACGGGCTTATGCACGTTGGAGGGATCAGCCAGATTGCGGAGCGACTGCGCGCCGCCCTGGGCGGTGACTGTGATCCAGGTTGTGAAGAAGAAATTCCAGCCCTTGCTCTCGTTGACGCTCATGCCGAGCGCCGTCGGCCAGTCGAGCACCAGAAGCTCGGCATTGATGCCTGCCGCCTTCATCTGCTCGGACATGACGAGCGCCGTCGTATAGGCGCGCGGAATATCGCGCGTTGTGAGGAGCACGACCTTCTCGCCCTTGTAGCCGGCTTCCTTCAGCAGTGCCTTGGCTTTTTCCGGGTTGTTCTGGTTGTAAAGCTCGCCGCCAGCCTCGCTGTAATAAGTCTGCCCGGGAAACTGGAAGGATGGATTGAGGCTGAAGGCGCCATCGCTCGCCGCGTCCATGATATCTTCCATGTTCAGCGAAGCAAGAATGGCTTGGCGAACCTTGAGATTATCGGTGGGTGCCTGCGAGAGATTGGGATAGGTCAGGTTCAGGCCGGCATAGTCGAGCTGAACGAGCTTGATATCCTTGTTCTTCGACAGTCTTTCGCGGGACAGGGTCGGCACGTCCTCGACAATCTGAACCTCGCCAGTTTCCAGCGCCGCCGTGCGCGCGCCGGGTTCGGCGAGCGTGCGGAAAGTAACAGTGTCGAGGCAGGCTTCCTTCTGCCCGGCAAAACCCGAAATGCCCTTGAGCGTCTTGTTCGGCACATAGCCGTCGAAACGCTTGACCTTGACATGGCTGTCAGCCACGAACTCGACGAGCTCGAATGGCCCCGTCCCGTTAGGCTTCAGCTGCGTTGGTTCAGCATTGGATTGATCGGCCGGGACGATCACGATCGGCACGGTCGACGCCGAGATGCTCTCGAGGAACGTCGCGCGCGGCTCTTTCAGAATAATGCGGAAGGTCGCATCGTCGGGCGTTTCCCAGCGATCAACCGCGTCCAGCGCGGAACGGTCTATACCGATGCGCTTGTAGCGTGCGAAGGATCCGGCGACGTCAGCTGATGTCAGCGGCTTCCCGTTGTGGAACTTCACACCCGGACGCAGCTTGAACGTATAAGTCTTTCCGTCATCACTCACATTGAGCTGTTCCGCGAGGTCGAGAACGGGAGCCATGTTCTCGTCGCGCGTCATCAATGTCTCGAAGATGTTCATCGCGACATTGCGGGTTGCGTTCGCGGCATTCACATGTTGATCGAGCGTGCTGAGCTTGGCCTCCATGCCGAAAACGAGATCGCCGCCCTTTCGGCCGCAGATCTCAGCCTGTGCCGCGGCCGTCCCCCAGCTCAGAAGGCCAGCCGCAACAGCAGTGCAGGCCAGAAGTCGTGCCTTGATACGTGCCATCTTCATCCCCTTTGTTCTGTTTGAAGCGATGTGCCCTTCGGCATCTTTCGTGCAGCGCCGCTCGCGCCGGATACGGACAACGAACCGTTCAGAGAATCCCGAATTTGGCGAAGACATTGGCGAGGGTTTCACCTGCCGCGAGCTCTGCCAGGGTGTTTCGTTCGCCTTTGAGACGCTCGGAAGCACGCCGGATAACGTCAGCTTCCACGGCCCTCGGCACCACCACGACGCCATCCACATCCCCGAAAATGAGATCGCCGCTCGCGACCTTGACGCCCGCGCATTCGATCCCGACGTCCAGCGCGACGATCTTTCCCCGCCCCTTGGAGTCGATCGGCGCGATGCCACCATGGAAAACGGGGTAGCCGATGGCCCGGATCTCGCGGGTATCGCGAACGCAGCCATCCATCAGAGCGCCCGCGGAGCCGCGAAAATTGGCGGCCGTGCTGAGAAGCCCGCCCCAGGGCGCGATCCGTCCCGACATGCCGCAGGCGAAGACGGGAATCTCGTCGCGCTTGAGGCTGTCGACGAGTGTGATCTCCAGTTCGTAAGGGTTCTCGCCGGGGTGCGGCCGCTCGTAGACTTCGAGATAGAGCGCGGTGCGCGCGCGCCCCACCATCACGCTTCCCTCATCAAGCGGCCGGATGGTGTGCGGCATCGCCTGGTTCACATAACCCAGATCATCCAGCACGTCGGACAGAAGAGCACTGAAGAAGAGCTCTCGCATGTCGCGCAATGACGGGTAAGCATCAATTCTGGTCTCGGCCATCACACACTCGGTCAATGCTGGGCCGCCCAAAGCCAGGCCGCCTCGGTTTTGATTTATCGTTAAACTATAATTCCGAACGGTCCTGAGTCAACTGGCATTTCGCGGCTCCCCGCCCGCGCTGGAAGTGCGCGGATCGGATCCTTTGCATTGCGAACAAAACGAGAATTTGGGAACGTGGATACTGGTGATTCGTGGAATGCCTCGCAGGAAAGTTCGATCGTGTCCGCAGCTGCAGCCTATCTCGAGACCTTGAATGCGGAGCAAAGGCAGGCTGTCGAGCACGGCGTCGTCGACGCCAAGGCGACCATCGCACCACCACTTCTCATTATCGCTGGCGCCGGGTCGGGCAAGACGAACACGCTGGCCCATCGCGTCGCCCATCTTATTGTCGGTGGGGCCGATCCGAGGCGTATCCTGCTGATGACCTTCTCGCGCCGCGCCGCCGCCGAAATGGCGCGCCGGGTCGAGCGCATCTGCAACCGCGCGCTGCCGGCCCATGCCCAGCCGCTGACGGATGCCCTGACATGGGCGGGGACGTTTCACGGCATCGGCGCGCGTATCCTGCGCGACTATGCCGACGAAATCGGCCTTGATCCGGCTTTCACGATCCACGACCGCGAGGATTCGGCCGATCTCATGAACCTCGTCCGCCACGAGCTCGGCTTCTCGCGGACCGAGACGCGTTTTCCGGCCAAGGGCACTTGCCTTGCGATCTACTCACGCGCCGTCAATGCCGAGACCCCGCTCGAGGAGGTGCTGGGTCGCCATTTTCCCTGGTGCGCCAGCTGGGCCGAGCAGCTGCGGGAGCTCTTCGCCGGCTATGTCGCGGCCAAGCAGGCGCAAAACGTGCTCGACTATGACGATCTGCTTCTTTATTGGGCGCGCGCGGCCGCCCATCCCGTGCTGGCCGAGGACATCGGCGGTCGGTTCGACCATGTGATGGTCGATGAATATCAGGATACCAACCGCCTCCAGGCCTCCATCCTCATGGCTCTGAAGCCCAGGGGCGAGGGATTGACGGTCGTCGGGGACGATGCGCAGGCGATCTATTCCTTCCGGGCGGCGACCGTCCGCAATATCCTTGAATTCCCCAGGCGTTTTACGCCAGCGGCCAAGGTCATTACGCTGGACCGCAACTATCGCTCCACGGAGCCCATTCTGGCCGCCGCCAACGGCGTCATCGACCTCGCGAGCGAACGCTTTACCAAGAACCTCTGGACCGAGCGCCGCTCGGCGGAGAAGCCGCGCCTCGTCACGGTGCGCGACGAGACGGAACAGGCGCGCTATATCGCGGAGAGCGTGCTCGCCAACCGGGAGGCCGGCGCCAGGCTGAAGCAGCAGGCGGTGCTGTTCCGCGCGACCCATCACAGCCGGCCACTCGAAATCGAGCTCGCGCGCCGCAATATCCCCTTCGTGAAATTCGGCGGGCTCAAGTTCCTGGACGCCGCCCATGTCAAGGACATCCTGGCGATCCTGCGTTTCGTGCAGAACCCTCGCGACCGCGTCGCGGGCTTCCGCGCCATGCAGCTGTTACCGGGCGTCGGACCGGGGACCGCGCAACGCGTGCTCGATGCGCTGGCTAGTGCGGATCAACCATTGACCCTGCTCCCGACGTTGCCCGCGCCGCCGCGCGCGGGCAACGACTGGACGTCCTTTGTCGCGATGATCACCGCCATCGCCCGTGGCGACGCTACCTGGCCGGCGGATATCGAACAGGCGCGCCGCTGGTATGAGCCGCATCTGGAGCGTCTTCACGAGGAAGCCACCGTCCGCAGCGCCGATCTCCTGCAGCTGGAGCAGATCGCGGCGGGCTATGTCTCCCGCGAACGCTTCCTCACCGAGCTGACGCTCGATCCGCCCAACGCGACCAGCGACGAGCCCGGCGTGCCGCATCTCGACGAGGACTATCTCATCCTGTCGACGATCCATTCCGCCAAGGGCCAGGAATGGTCGTCGGTTTTCGTGCTCAACACGGTCGACGGCTGCATCCCGATCGATCTCGGCGTCGGCACGAAAGAGGAGGTCGAGGAGGAGCGGCGGCTGCTCTATGTGGCGATGACACGCGCGAAAGACGGCCTGCATCTCGTTGTTCCGCAACGATTCTTCACCTATGGGCAGAACCCGCAGGGCGACCGGCACGTCTATGCGTCGCGCACCCGCTTCATCCCCTCCAGCCTGCTCGCGCGTTTCGAGGTCACTACCTGGCCACGCGTCAGGGAAGAAGCGGCCACACGCTCCGACACGCGCAATATCCGTGTCGACATCGGCGCACAGATGCGCGGCATGTGGCGTTAGGCTGAATCGCCATTCGGGACTATCCCGCGCCGGTCATCCGGGGGCGGGCGGTAGCTCGCGCCCGGGATCCAGAACCGACACGGTTCGTGAAAGGCGCCCCCCTGCTGAAACGGCATTGGTTCTGGATCCCGGACAACGGCTTCGCCGTTTCCGGGATGACCAGAGTTTCCCGTCCGATCCTGTTGGACGCACGAAATGGCGGATTGATCCTACCGATAGGCGCTTTCCGCCGTCCGCAGCGCGCCGTCGAGCGCTGTTCCCTCTTCGTCCATCAGGGCGGCCTGTTTGAGGCGACGCAGCCAGGCCGCGCCGTCCGGCTTCGCGGTGAGCATGGGAACGGCCGCGAGAACCCGGTCAAACTTGGATTGGCCGCGCGCGTGGGTGTCGGAATAGCCCTTGACCAGCCGCCGGCAGGCGATCGCCTCGACAGCGAGGTCGTAATCCCGGGGCAAGGCCGTTGTCGCCACGTCAAGCCAATGCGCGACATGGGCCATCTCCCGCTCGTGCCGCAGGGTGCGGGTTCGAATCGGCTTGAGGCTCGCGACGACATAAAGGCTGAGGAACCAGCCGATGGTGCCTGTCCGCACCCGGCGGCCGCGGTTGACGAGACGGTCGAGGGCCTGGAACAGTTTCGGCCGGGCTTCGAGGAAATGGCCCATGCCGGCCGGCAAGGTCCCAGCCACCTCTTCCATGCGCGGATGCATGTATTCGGTCGTATAGACGATCTGGTCGCCCTTGGCGCCGACCTCGCGCCGCACCCGGTCGAAACGGCTGGCGCGCGTCTTGAGATCGGCAACGCGGATGACGTCGTCATAGGCGAAGGCGACCGCGAGATATTTGGCGGCAGTAGTGGTGAAGGCAAAGCCCTTGCCCGCGCCGTCATGGGCGGCATCGAGGGCGGTCAGCGCCGCGAGCCGGTCGAGATAGGCGCCGGCATAGGCGATGTCCTGATAGTCGACGAGGCGCTTGACGCCGGCGAAGGCGATGGGATGCGCCTCGGCGGGCAAATCCTTGCGGATGCGTGCGATGAGCCCGTCGAGCGCCGCGTGCCCCACGGTATCCGGCAGGGGCGGCAGGGCTTTCTCGGGCTCGGCGCTCACCGTATCACGCGGCTTCTCGCGGGTGCGGTCATAGGCGGCCGAGAAGGCGCGCAGGCTGGCCTCGACACCCTTGCCTCCCGCCTTGACGGCGTCCTCGAAGGCCGCGCGCGGGAAGGGCAGCACCTCGGCGGCCGCCAGCGCGCCGAACATGGCGGCTGAAATGACGCTGCCGTTCTTCTCGGCAAGCGTCTGCATATCAAAGGCTATGATGCGCTTGGCCGCGATGCCGGCGGCTTCCACCACGACGAGCGGATCCCCGATGCCGTTGCCCGGCTTTTCCTTCTCGCCGACCGCGAAGGAGCGGTGGCTGGAGGTAATCAGCGTCGTGCGCTCGGGTGTGACGAGGCCGCGCATCATGGAGCGGCCGGCCTCCATGAATTCCGCGGCCATGACGACATCGACATCGCCGGGCGTCGGCATCAGCGACAGGATCGGATCGTGCCCGTCCTGGGCCTGCAACATTTCGACGTAGTAAATGGTCGCGCCCGTGCGCTGCGCGACGCCGGGTACGGAGGTGGATTGAGCCACCCAACCCTGTGCCTCGGCGAGCGCGACAACCCAGTCGGACAGGACACCGCCGCCCTGCCCGCCCATGGCGAGGATCGCCACGGAAATAGGACGCGCGGTTGCCAGGCGCGCTGTCGGAAAAGTCTCATGGCGTGTCATCGCGCCCTCGTTCACGCCGGGAAGACCACGCGCCGACTGTCGCGCCGGCGCTGCAGGAAGCCGATCACCGCGCTCCGGACCTTTGCGAGGAAGCGGTCCAGGCCGGTTGGATTGTGGATGATATCCGCCCGATAGAAGGACGGGCAGAGCACGGCCGCCTCGGAGACCTCGCCGCAATTGCCGCAGCCCACGCAGGAATTGTCGATGGCTGCGACCGGATCATCCTTCAGGGGATCATCGGTATGTTTCACCGACAGCGACGGGCAGCCCGAGAGGCGAATGCAGGCATGATCGCCGGTGCAGACATCCTCATCGACCCCGAAACGCTCGCGCACCATGCGCTGGCCCGCCTTGACCGCCTTGTTGAACTGCGGTTTCACGCGCCGTTGCTTGTTCAACATGCATTCCGACGAGGCGACAATGACCTTGGGCCCACGTTCCGACGTCGTCAGCGCTTCTTTCAGGGTATCGCGCATCTTGGCGACGTCATAGGTCCGGTCGATCTGGCGCACCCATTGGACGCCGATGCCCTTCACCGCGTCAACGATCGGATGCTTCGTCGATCGTTCAGGATTATCGGCGCGCGAAGACAAAATATCCTGCCCACCGGTGGCGGCGGCATAGTGATTGTCGACGATCAGGATCACGCCGTCCTGCTTGTTGTAGACGGCGTTGCCGACGCTGGTGGAGAGGCCGTTGTGCCAGAAGCCGCCATCGCCCATCACGGAGATCGGGCGTTTGTCGGCCTCCACATTGAAGGCGGAAGCCGAGGCCGGCCCCAGCCCATAGCCCATGGTTGTCGCGCCGATATTGAAGGGCGGCAGGATGGAGAAGAGATGGCAGCCGATGTCGGCCGAGACGTGATGCTGGCCGAGTTCCTTCTCGACCAGTTTCATCGCCGCGAAGATGGGCCGCTCGGGACAGCCGGTGCAGAAGCCGGCAGGCCGCTGCGGCACGACATCGGCAAGGGCCTTGACCTTCGGATCGGCGAGGATCGGCGTCGCATCCGGCAGGGGCGGCCGATTGCCGAGCAGCACGCGGGCGTGGGTCTCGAAGAAGGCGGTGAGGCCGTTGATCAGGACAGGCGCCGTCATCTCGCCGCCAAGCGGCAGAAGATCCTTGCCGCTCACCTTGGTATTGATGTCGCGGCGACGCAACAGCGTATGCAGGCTCTGCTCGATATACTCGGGCTGCCCCTCCTCCACCATGAGGACGGCCTTCTTGCCGAGGCAGAATTCCACCATCTCGTCGTCGATCATCGGATAGGCGACGTTAAGAACATAAAGAGGAACCGCGGAATTGCCGTAGACGTCCGCCAGTCCCATGAACTGCAGCGCGCGCATGA
Source organism: Chelatococcus sp. HY11 (assembly GCF_018398335.1). Lineage (NCBI taxonomy): Bacteria > Pseudomonadati > Pseudomonadota > Alphaproteobacteria > Hyphomicrobiales > Chelatococcaceae > Chelatococcus > Chelatococcus sp. HY11. The sequence continues at coordinate 201,853 of NZ_JAHBRX010000002.1, read as the reverse complement.
CGCTGTTATACATGCCGCCCTGTAGGACGATGCCGACGTCACCTTGCTCGGGCCCGAAGAATTCGTTGAGCTTGCGCTCCTTGATGAAGGCGACGGCGGCAGGCCAGCGCTTCTCCAGCTTTTCCTTTTCATGGATATAGGCGGCCGGTGGAAGGACGATGCGGTTGACGTCGCGTTTCGGTGACTCGACAGCCTGCCGCAAGGTGAACTCAGGCTTCTTGTTATCCTTGGCGACGAATTGGCCGTGCACGTGACAGGTGCGGATGCGAACGCCAAGCATCACCGGCGTATTGGAAGCCTCCGATAATGCAAAGCCATCCTCCACCGCCTTGACGATGGACTCCAGATTTGGCCGGGGATCGAGCAGCCACATCTGCGACTTCATGGCAAAGGCATGGGAGCGCTCCTGCATGATGGAGGAGCCCTCGCCGTAATCTTCACCGATGATAACGAGAGCGCCGCCCGTCACGCCGCCGGACGACAGGTTGGACAGCGCATCGGATGCGACATTCGTGCCGGCGGTCGATTTCCAGGTCACGGCCCCACGCACCGGATACATGACGGATGCCGACAGCATTGCGGCAGCGGCGGCTTCCGAGGCTGAGGATTCGAAATGGACACCCAGGTCGTCGAGCACATCCCTGGCGTCGGCAAGCACATCCATGAGATGGGAAATAGGTGAGCCCTGATAGCCCCCGACATACGAGACGCCAGACTGCAACAATGCTTTGGTTATGGCGAGAATACCTTCCCCCCGGAAGATCTCGCCTTCGCCCAGCTTGAGGTCCTGGACCTCGCGGGCAAATGAACGCTCAGCCATGCAACTGGCCTCCCATCATGACGACCATGGCGACAGCGCCTACGAAATCCATCATCGGCCCCGATCACCGCCTGCCTGCCGAAGCCCCGATATCTGAGAATACATATTCTGAGGGTCTGGCCGGCCTGTTCCCATTTCTTTGAACAAGAATAGGGAAAGGTTGCGCCGTGGCAAGATCGAAAATGGCTCAGACGTCGGTTCTAAAGGATGCATTTGCATATTTATCAGACGGCGCGATAGCGCGGACGGCCGCTTCGGCAGCGCAGGAACACGCCACTTCAGACCACCAGGAACGACGCCGCTGTTGCATTTCGCATCCATCGGCATAGAATAGTTTGAACTTGAAATAATCACCGCGCAAGGCTTGAATCGAGGAGGCTTGAACGACGAGCGGTCACGGTGGGACACCGTAATCGATCGACTCTCCTGGATGAGTCGGCCGGCCGGAACGGTGCGTCCTCAAGCGCGCGATCCGGCAGCATCCTTCGGAAGATGCAATTGCACTGATTCAAGCCAGCACGCGGGTGGGATCGCGCTGTGCCGCTGGTATCGGATCAATTTGGAGCGGACTGCTCACAATCCTGTGGAGTGACTATTTTGGCATTACCGGCAGATCTCGCGCCCGCACTTGGCATCCGCCCATGCATGGCCAGTATTCCCATGGAAAATATTGCGCGGCTCGCCGTGGAGGCACAGGGCATAGAGGGTGTCATTCCACTCTGGTATGGCGAGGGCGACATGGTGACGCCCGCCTTCATCCGCGATGCCGCGAAAGCGGCCCTCGATCAGGGCATGACCTTCTATGTCCCGGACATGCGCGGGTTGCCGGAGCTCTCCGAAGCCTTGTCGACCTACCAGACCGCCCTGCATGGGCGCCCGATCTCCCGGGCCCGCTCCACCGTTACGCCGGGCGGCATGCAGGCCGTCTATCTCGCGCTGTCGCTGATCGTCAATGCGGGCGACGAAGTCATCTATATCGAGCCGCAATGGCCGAATATCCGCGCCGCCATCCATATGCAGGACGGAACCCCGGTGCCCTTCCCTCTCGATTTCCGCGATAGTGACTGGCGGCTTGATCTCGACCGGCTGTTCGCCTCCTGCACCGCGAAGACGCGGGCGATCTTCCTTCCCACCCCTTCCAACCCCGGCGGATGGGTGGCGACGGCCGCGGAACTCGATGCCATTCTCGCATTCAGCCGGCGCACCGGCATATGGATCCTCAGCGACGAGGTCTATGGCCGCATCTATTTCGACGGCCCCGTTGCCCCCTCGATGCTCCAGATCGCCGATGACGAAGACCGGGTCATGGCGGTGAACAGCTTTTCCAAGGCCTGGGCGATGACCGGCTGGCGCGTGGGTTGGCTCTCCCATCCCGCCTCGCTCTCCCCCACGATTGGCGCGATGACCCAGTATCTCAACAGCGGCACCGCTGGCTTCGTCCAGGCGGCGGCGGCCGCCGCCTTGATCCATGGCGAACCTGTGGTCGATGAGGTGCGCGAGCGCTGCCGCACTGGCCGCGATATCGCATATGAGCATCTGGCTGGCATCAACCAGCTTGAGTTCGGCGCCAAGCCGCAAGGAGGCCTCTATGTGTTCTTCGCCCTGAAGGGCGAGGACGACGCGATGGTGGCCTGCAGCAGGATCCTGCACGAAGCGCGCGTCGGGCTGGCACCGGGCCACCTCTTCGGGGGCATCGCCAAACGCTTCATGCGCATGTGCGTCCTGCGTGACGCCCGCCAGATCGAGCAGGCCTGCTCACGCATCGCCGAGGCTCTGAGATAATCCCCTGCTTCGGGAAATGGACCGCCATGTCAACGCTATCTGCCAAAGGCGCGCTCGGTCACCTCATCGGCTTTCCGACTGTGAGTTCCGCCAGCAATCTCGATCTATTGCACTGGGTTGAGGCGATATTGGCGCCGCTCGGCGCTCGGTTCCGGCGTTTCCCCAATGCGGATGGCGCGAAAGCCAATCTTTTCATCAGCATCGGCCCGGATGGGCCCGGCGGCCTCGTCCTGTCCGGGCATACGGATGTGGTCCCAACGTCCGGGCAGGCCTGGACAGGTGACCCCTTCGTCATGCGGGAGGAAGGCGGCCGGCTCATTGGCCGCGGCGCAACCGACATGAAGGGCTTTCTCGCCTCAAGCATCGCGGCGGCGCATGATGTCGCGGCGCTGCCACTGGCCAAGCCGCTGCATCTGGCCTTTTCCTATGACGAGGAGGTCGGCTGTACCGGCGTCTGGTCCATGGCCGAATGGCTCGGCCAATCGGGCCTCGCGCCGCAACTGGCCGTCATCGGTGAGCCCTCGTCGCTCAAGGCGATCGATGCCCACAAGGGCGGGCTCATCGGTTGGACCACCGTCACCGGCAAGCCTGGCCATTCCTCGCAGCCTGATCGCTATGTCAATGCGGTGATGGTCGCAGGCGAGCTCATCGCCTTCATCAACGGCCTGCGGCGCGAATTTGCCGAGGGTGGGCGCCATGAAGGCCTTGATCCGCCCTACAGCACCATCCAGGTCAATATCATCAACGGCGGCCTCCACGGCAATATCGTCGCCGAAAGCTGCCGCTTCTTCTGGGAAATGCGCGTCATTCCCGGCGTCGATGACCGCGCCGTGCTCGCGCGCATCGAGCGCTTCGCGCGGGAGGCCCTCGAACCGGCGATGAAGGCGATCGATCCCGCTTGCGGCATCGCCTTCGAGGTTCAGGCCCATATCCCGCCGCTCGGCCCCAATGCCGACAGGGAAGCTGAGACGCTCCTTATGGATCTCGTCGGCCAGACGGCTCCGTTGAAGGTTCCCTATGGCACCGAGGCGGGCATCTTCCAGCGCTTCGGCACACCGGCTCTCGTCTGCGGCCCGGGCGATATCGCACAGGCCCACCAGCCCGACGAGTTCATCGAAGAGGCCGAGCTCGAACGCTGCGTAGCGCTTATCAGTCGCTTGGCGGAACAACGTCTTTGTTGAGATGCGCTATACGGCAAAACGCTCTGCGCGGTAGGCCTGCGGCGAGATAAAGGACGTTTCTCCGCTCATCATCTCCGCCAGCATGCGTCCGGTTGTCGGGCCCAATGTCAGGCCATAGTGGCTGTGCCCAAAGGCGAACCACAGTCCGGCATGGCGCGGCGCGGCGCCGATCACCGGCAGCATGTCCGGCAGGCAGGGGCGCGCGCCGAGCCAGGGCTCCGGCTCAATGGGATCTCCGAGCGGGACCGCGCTGCGCGCGCGCGCTTCGATGCGCTGGATCTGGACTGGGGTCGACGGTGCATCGCGCGGGGCGAGCTCGGCGCCCGAGAGCAGGCGAATGCCACGCGCCATCGGGACAATCAGGCAGGCCTCGTCGCGGACATAGACGGCCTGTGTCAGCCGGGCGCTGTCATCATAGGCGAAATGCCGATGATAGCCGCGCTTGACGGCAAGCGGAAAGCGATAGCCAAAGCGCGCGGCAAGATCGGCGGTCCACGGCCCGAGCGCGACGACGGCGTGATCGGCGGAGATCGTCTCTCCACCGGCGGAGCGGATGTCCCATGTGCTGCCTTTATCGGCGAGCGTCAGCGCATCCGCGCGCAGGATCTGGCCACCCCTAGCGCGGAAGAGCCGCGCATAAGCCTCCACCAGCCCACCGGGATCGATGATCCGGCAGGTGTCGGGCCAGGCGATAGCCCCGTGGAAGCCGGGCTTCAATGCGGGCTCCAGGGCATAGAGAGCCTCCGCTCCCAGTTGCTCCGCGGTGACACCGTGACGACGTGCGAAGTTCGCCTCGCGGTCTGCGGCTTCAAGCTGTTGCGATGAACGACAAATTTCGAGCCAGCCGTCGTGGCGCAGCAGACCCGTTACACCGGCCTCGGCGATCAGTGCCTCGTGTTCGGCAAGCGCGGTATCGATCAAGGCGCGGAACGACGGCCCAATGCGGGCGAGTGCGCTGTCCTGGGAGGCCCGCCAGTAGGCAAGGAGCCAGGGCGCGATGCGCGCCAGGAAGCGCGGCTCGTAACGCACAGCGTCGGACCGGTTCATCGCCAGCTTCATCAGCGTCGAGAAGCCACGCGGAAAGGGATGCGGCAGCACGGATGAGCATTCGATGAAGCCCGCATTGCCGTAGCTCGTCTCGCGTCCTGGATCCTTGCGGTCGACGAGAACGACGGACCAGCCGCGCTGCTGGAGATGCAATGCGATCGAAACGCCGACGATACCGGCGCCGAGTACCAGCGCCCGGCGCCCGGCGGGAGCCCGGTCAGTGGCCATTTTGATCGCTATATGGGTCCATTACGTGCCGCAGACGATCACCGACAAGATTGATGGCGAGGACCAGCAGCAGGAGAGCAAAACCGGGAAAGGTCGAGATCCAATACTTTCCAGAGAGCAGGTAACCATAGCCATTGGCGATGAGCATGCCGAGCGAAGGTTCGGTTACGGGCACGCCAACACCGAGGAAGGAAAGCGTTGCCTCCAGCGAAATCGCATGGGCGATCTGCACCGTGGCGATCACGATGAGTGGCGGCAGGCAGTTCGGCAGGAGATGTCTGAACATGATACGCCATCGCGGCGCCCCAAAGGAGACAGCGGCCGCGATATAGTCTTTCTCCCGTTCGACGAGGGCCGATCCCCTGACCGTGCGCGCGTAATAGGCCCATTGTACGATAACGAGGGCCAGGATGACCTTGTCGATGCCGCGCCCGAAGACTGACAGCAGAACCAGCGCCACGAGTATCGAGGGAAACGAAAGCTGCAGGTCCACGATACGCATGGCGATGGCGTCGACGCGACCACCTAAATATGCGCAGCCGATGCCGACAACGGCGCCGATCGCGCTTGCGATCAGAACAGATACGACGCCCACGCCGATCGAGATGCGCAGGCCGTGCAGGATGGCGGACAGCATGTCACGCCCCTGGTCATCGGTTCCGAGCCATGCGGTGATGCCGTTGCCCAGCGCGGAGCCTGGCGCCAGCATGTTGTCCATGATGTCGAGGGTGTCGAGATCATAGGGGTTCTGCGGCGAGATCTGAGGCGCGAAAAGTGCCAGGATCAGGAAGAGGCCAAACAAGGCCAATCCGAAAACAGCGCCGGGTGCTCGCAGAAAGGCCTTGATCCGCTTGCGGGTAACGCTCTGGCGGGGCTGCTCCGCCTCCGTCGTTCCGGGGCCGGTTGGAATATGAACTGCGACCATGGCTCAAGCCTTCGATGCGCTGAAGCGCACGCGCGGATCAAGGACGGCATAGAGCCCGTCCACGATCAGATTGACGGTGACGAAGATCAGGCAGGTCACCATGAGATAGGCGACGATGACCGGCCGGTCGATCCGATTGATGGAATCGATCAGGAGCTTGCCCATGCCGGGATAGGAGAACACCGTTTCGACCGCCACGGCGAAGGCGATCATGGCGCCGAACTCGAGCCCCATCACGGTGATGACGGGAATGATGACATTCTTGAGAAGATGAACGGTCACGATGCGGACCGGCGGGACGCCGCGGGCGCGCGCCGTACGCATGTAATCCTGCCGGTTGACGTTGCGTGTGCCTGTCTCGCAGATGCGAATGATCAGGGAGGTCTTGTAAAGGGCGAGCGTAAAGGCCGGCAATATGAGATATTTCAGCCCTTCCAGGGAGAGGATCGACAGGGGAATGCCAAAGACGTCCACCGTCGGCCCTCGCCCGCCCGACGGCAGCCACTTCAGCTGCACGGCGAAGATCGAGATCAGCATCAGGCCGATCCAGAAATTCGGAAGCGAGAAGCCGAGAATCGACCCGGACATGATGGTCTTGCCGCTGAGGCTGGCAGGTTTCAGCCCGGCGATGATACCGAGCGGAATGCCTATGGCGAGAGCGATCGCCATGGCGACTATGGCGAGTTCAAGGGTCACCGGCAGCCGCTCAAGAATGACCGTGGTCGCGGGCTTGCCGTAAACAAAGGAATTGCCGAGATCCCCCCTCACGGCGTTCCAGAGGAAACTCGCGTATTGCTCCAGAATAGGCCGGTCCAACCCAAGACGCGCGACTGCCGCCGCGCGTTCCGTCTGGTCGGCGTCCGGGCTCACCATGACATCGACGGGATTCCCCAAGGCGAAGACCGCGAAGAAGACCAGCGTTGCCGTGACGAAGAGTACGAGCAGGCCGCCGATTAGACGGCGCGTCAGGAATATCAGCATCGTCCTACAGCTCCTGTCTGCCGCTCGTCATGGCAGGTCGGTCTTGTCAATCGAGTGGCGGCGATCACCTCGTGAGCGATCACCCGGCAAGCGATCATTTGGCAAGCGATCATTTGGCGGGCAATCACTTGGCAGGCAATCACTTGGCAGGCGTGAACATGAGCGCGGACGTGCGCTCGTCCATGCGCGGCGTGATGGTGATGCCGGGCTTCGCGGCCCAAGTATTCGCCTGGAAGTAGAGCGGAACGATGGCCACGTCATCATGCACGATTTGGGTCGCGTCCTGAAGCAGCTTCGAGCGAGCCGCGTCGTCCATCGTATTCAGCGCCTTTGCGGTCACGGCATCGAGATTCGGGTTGCAGTAATTGCCCCAATTGACTGGTCCCCAACCCTTTTCCTTGTTTGTGCAGGCGATCATCGCGCGGATGGGCGACGACGCCTCAGCCGTCTGCGCGCCCCAACCCATCATGACCGATGAGAACTCGCCCTTGTTGCCGCGCGTGTTGATGACGGCGAAGGGCACGGCATCGACGGACGTGCGAATGCCGACGCGGGTCAGCATCTGCGCGAGAGCCTGCGCGACCTTGGCGTCGTTGATCAGCCTGTTGTTCGGTGAGGCGAGCACCAGGCGGAAGCCCTTGTCGTAGCCGGCCTCGGCGAGAAGCTTCTTCGCCTGTTCGGGATCGTACGACGGCTTGATGCCGGGAACAAAGCCCTGCATCGTTTCGGTCACGATATTATTCGTGGGGAAGGCAAGTCCCTGCATCAGGCGGCTTGCGATCGCCTCGCGATCGATAGCGAGATTGACGGCCTTGCGCACGCGCACGTCCTTGAAAGGATTGGCCTTCAGGGGGCTACCGTCAGCGGCCGATACGCCAGGGGTCTCGTCGCGGCCGCTATCGAGGAAAAGGAAGATGAGCCGATGCGACATCTTCTCCCCGACCACGAGGTTCTTGTTGTTTTTTACGGCTTCAAGGTCGGGCGTCGGGATGTTTTCGATGGCATCCACCTCTCCTGACAGGAGCGCGCTCAGCCTGGAGCTGTCATTCGGCAGGAAGCGTATCTCAACCGTGTCCCAAGCGGGTTTGTCGCCCCAATAGTTTTCGTTCGCCGTCATGATCACCCGATCATCGGGCGTATAAGACTTGAACTTATAGGGACCGCTGCCGACGACCCCTTGCCCTGTGACAAACTTGTCGGACGTCAGGCCTTCCGTCGCCTTCTTGCTGACGATGAAGACATTGGTCAGATCCGCCAGAAGCAGCGGATAGGGCGCTGCCGTCTTCAACTGGACCGTTTGCTCATCGATGATCTTCTTCTCGACAACCGGGCGCGTATAGATTGTGAAGCTTGAAGGGCTATTGGGGATGGTAGCGGGTCGATCCAGCGACCAGACGACGTCTTCCGCGGTCACGGCCGAGCCATCGCTGAATTTCGCGGGCCTTAGTTTGAATTCCCAGGTCGTGTCGTCAACGAGACGCCATGATTCAGCCAATGCCGGAACAATCTGGCTGTCGGGATCCATCTGGACCAGCGTGTCGAACATATTGCGCGATACAGCGATGTTCTGGCTGGCGTTATGAAACTGAGGATCGAGGGTCGTCGCCGGCGCACTGAAGCCGATTTTCAGGTCGGCCGCCCAGCTCGCGGCCGGGAGAGAGGCGACAACGGCAAAAGCCGCGGCCCGCAACACAGTCGTAATGCCTGTCTTTCTCATAGAATGGGCCCCTCTAGGCGCGTTTGGTCATTTGATCAAAGCCGATTTGATGGCACCTAGGATAAACATAGATTGCTGCGAGGTAAATGCTTCAAGCTTGAAGTTCCCCTTGAACTTCCCATCCCAACGTCTAAGCTCCACGTCCAATCATCGCCTGGAGTGGGACAGGCGTTTACGCTCGCTGCAACAATGCGGACGTGAACGGTGATCGCGCGGGAATAAACGGCAAACAGCTCCGTCGATGGTCAAGATACCTGTGTCTCCTCCACCTTGCACCAACAACGCAGCGTGTGTGATCGTCGCATACGGAATCAAGTATCCACACCACTATACGCGGTCAGCACGGCCGCGATTCTTGAAGGCAGGAACAGCCCATGCAGCCTTGTGATCTCTCCGCGATCGAGGCCCGCCGCCTTATAGGCACACGCCAACTTTCACCCGTCGAGCTCCTCGAAAGTTGTATCGCGCGCATTGAAGCGATCGATCATGCGGTCAACGCGATGGTCACGCGCGATTTCGAGCGCGCACGCCAGACGGCTCGCGAGGCCGAGGCCGCCGTCGTACGCGGGGAGCCGCTCGGACCGCTGCACGGCCTGCCCATCGGCATCAAGGACACATCCGAGACCGGGGATCTACGCACGACCTTCGGCAGTCCGATTTTCAAGGACAATGTGCCGGCCGCCGACGAGCGCTTCGTCGCTCTCATCCGGCAGGCTGGCGGCATTGTCGTCGGCAAGACGAATGTTCCGGAATGGGCGGCGGGTGGCAATACGCGTAATCCCGTTTTCGGCGCGACGGGTAACCCCTTCGATCCCACACGTTCGGCGGCGGGTTCCTCCGGCGGTTCGGCGGTTGCCCTCGCCTGCGGCATGGTGCCCTTGGCCTCGGGCTCGGACACCGGCGGCTCGCTGCGCAACCCGGCCGCCTTCTGCGGTGTCGTGGGGTTCCGTCCTTCGCCTGGCCTTATCCCCAGCGAGAAGCGGGGCGCGGCCTGGCTCCAGGTATCGACCAACGGGCCAATGGCGCGGACCGTCGGCGACGCGGCGTTATTGTTGTCCGTGATGATGGGCGAGGACAGCCGCGACCCCCTGTCGGCGGTGGTTCCCGGCGAAACCCTGCGCAACCCGGCAGATTATGCCAGCCTGCCGGAGATCGATCTTTCGACATTGCGTGTGGCGATAACGCCGGATTTCGGCTTCGCTCCCACTGAGCATCAGGTCGCTGCGACGCTCGCGGAGAAAACCGGGATGTTTCGCTCGGTCTTTCGCGAGGCGGCTGACACGACCCCGGATTGCACGGGGGCGGACGACGTCTTCGCGGTCCTGCGCGCGGTCGCCGCGCTCGCCATGTTCGGTCCGCTCGCCGCCAAGTACCCCGATCAGCTCGGGCCTAATATCAAGGATAATATCGCCGAGGGAGACGGCTACAGCGCGCGTGACGTGGCCGAGGCGATGAATGCCCAGACGGCGATGTATCGTCGCTGGCAGGCCTTCTACAAAGACTACGACGTCATCCTGGCGCCGAGCGTCACCATCAGCCCCCGGCCGTGGCGGGAGCTCTATCCCCGCGAAATCAACGGCCGCCCGACGCGCAGCTATTACCATTGGCTGGCCTGCGCTTATGCCGCGACACTGCCGGGACATCCCGCGGTTTCCCTGCCCGTCGGCCTCGATGGCAACGGCATGCCCTTCGGCCTGCAGGTCATCGGCCCGCGCGGCGGCGACCGCTTCACCCTCGGCGTCGCGGCCGCGCTCGAGCGGCATCTGACGGGCGACCGTCGCACCGCGCGGCCCCTGCCTGATATCGCGGCACTCCAGGCGGCGCCGGCCATTGCCGAGGCGGAGGGCTTCTACGCGTTCGACTGAAGCAGGAGCTCTTCGGCGTCGCCGGGCTTGGCGGCGACCGGCGCTGGCCATGGCTGATCGAGATCGTCGGGGGGGACCGCTGCGATCAACTGGCGCGTATAGGGATGCTGCGGGTTGCCGAAGACATCGTCGACGGTACCCTCCTCCACCACCACGCCATGGTGCATGATGACGACGCGCGAGCAGAGATAGCGCACGACGGCCAGATCGTGTGAGATCAGGATGAGGCTGAGATCGCGGGCGGCGCGCAGGTCGAGCAGCAGGTTGAGGATCTGCGCCTGGACGGATACGTCAAGACCCGACACGATCTCGTCCGCGATGAGAAGATTTGGCGTGACACAGAGCGCCCGCGCGATATTCACCCGCTGCTTCTGGCCGCCCGAAAGCTGGGCGGGATAGCGCTCCAGCAGCTCGCCTGAAAGCTTGGTCTCCGCCAGGAGCGACCGCGCGCGTTCGAGACGTTCGGCATGCGACGCGCCTGTGGGCTCCATGGCCTGGGTCACGATGTGATCGATCGAGCGGCGTGGATTGAGCGCGGATTGCGGATCCTGGAAAACCATCTGCATGGTGTTGAGGCGCAGCTCGCGCGCCTTGCGATCGGCGAGCGTGACATCCTCACCCTCGACGAGGATGCGGCCGGCGGTTGGTTTCTCCAGGCCTATGATGAGCCGCGCGAGCGTGCTCTTGCCGGATCCGGATTCGCCCACGATCCCGATGAATTCGCCGCGCCGGACCGTCAGCCCGACATTTTTCACGGCGTCCGTTCCGGGCCTGCGCCGCCCGAGCCAGTCAGCCTTGCCTGGATAATGCTTGAAGAGACCGTCGAGAACGAGCACGGGCTCGCCGTCTTCTTCCCCGGCGGGCGGCACAAGAATGGGCTCGGCTTCGATCACGGCCTCCGCCTTCTCGCGGCAACCGTCACTGCAGCGCACGAAATGGGCCGGCGCGATTTCACGCAAGGATGGCACGGCGTCCGCGCAGGCAGGGTCGGCGACCGGACAACGGGTGGCGAAGCGGCAACCGGGCAGTCGCGCGAAGGCGCTCACGGTCGGCATCTGGTCCGGCAGGGTGCGCAGGCGATGGCGCGGGCCGCTGAGGGCCGGATTGGCCGCCTTCAATATGCGGGTGTAGGGATGGCGCGGGGCGTCTAGGACCTCCCCGGCCGGGCCTTCCTCGATCACCTCCCCCGCATAGAGCACGGCGATCCGGTTGCAGACGCGCGCGGCCAGCCTGAGGTCATGGGTGATGAAGACCATGGCCGTGCCTTGCTCCCGCTGCAGCCGGCGCATGATCTGCACGACGGTCGCCTGGGTCGAGACGTCGAGGGCGGTGGTCGGCTCGTCGGCGATGACGAGGGCAGGCTTCGCCGCAAAGGCCATGGCGATGAGCACGCGCTGGCACATCCCCCCCGAAAGCTGGAAGGGATAGCGCTGCAGCAGCTCCTCCGGATTGCGCAGGCGGACGTCGGTGAGGGCCTGCACGATGTGCTCGCGATAGGCGCCGCGGGGCAAGCCGCCGATGCGCGCGAGGTGCTCGGCGAATTGCTGGCCTATGGTCAGCACGGGATTGAGCGATGTCAGCGGCTCCTGCGGGATGAAGGCGATCTCGCGCCCCAGCAGCTGGCGGCGTTGCTCGCCGGTGATCCGCGTCAGATCGCTACCGCCGAAGTCGAGCGAACCTTCCGAAACGCGGAAGCCGCCCGGCAGGTTGGCCGCGATCACCCGGCCGAGCATGCTCTTGCCGGCGCCCGATTCACCGACGAGCCCGATGATCTCTCCGCGCGCCACGCCAAAGCTGATGTCCCGGAGAACGGCGATGCCACCCGAGGAGGAGACTGTCAGCCCCTTGGCCCGTAACACATCAGCCATGATGGTCAGGCCCTTCCGCGGCTGGTGACGAGGCGTGGATCGAGCGCCCGGCGCAGGCCGTCGCCCAGCAGGTTGAACGACAGGATGGTCAGGAAGATCGCGAGCACGGGAACCACCACGCCGAAGGGTGCCTGATTCATGGTGGAGCGCGCATCCGCGAGCATGACGCCCCACGCCGGCACGTCGGGTTCGACGGACAGGCCGACGAAGGACATGATGGCCTCGACGACGACCGCGATGCCCGCCTCCAGGCTCAGCATCGTCAGGACGAGTGGGGCAACGGCCGGCAGAACCTCGCGCAGGAGCGTCCTGACATGGGAGAAGCCGACGAGGCGAGCGGCCGCGACATAGTCCCTGCGCGCCACCACCATCACGTCCGAGCGGATGACCCGGCAGAAGCGGGTCCAGTCGATCAGGACGATGGCAAGCACCACCTTGTTGACACCCGCGCCGAGCGCGAGCAGCAGCAGCAGCGTGAGAATGACCGGCGGAAAGGCCATCCAGATCTCGACGACACGGCTGATCAGCCAGTCGACCGGGCCCCGAAAATAGCCGGCGAGGAGAGCGAGGAACGTGCCGAGCAGCATGGCGCCCATCGAAGACAACGAGGCCACATAGAGGGCGACCCGGCCGCCATAGAGCACGCGCGACAGGATACAGCGCCCAAGCCCGTCGGTGCCCAGCGGATAAGCTGGATCGCCGCCCGCCTGCCACAAGGGCGGCAGCAGCGTGTTGATGAGGTCCTGCTCCTGTGGATCATGGGGCGCGAAGACGGGCGCACCCAGCGAAGCGATGATGATGACGAGGAGAATACTGCCGCCCACAAGAATACGTGAACTGCGCAGACAGCGCTGCAGCGCCTGGCGACCTTGAGGCGTCATGCCACCCTCAATCGCGGATTGGCCGCGAGATAGATGACGTCCACGATGGCATTGATGGCCAGCACCAGCACGCAATAGACCAAACCAACGACTTGGACGACGGGCAGGTCGTGATTGCGCACGGCATCAACCATCAGGTTGCCAAGGCCGGGATAGGCGAAAATCATCTCGACCAGCACGGTCCCCCCGAACATGAAGCCGCCCTGGACGCCGATGAGGCTGATTGTCGGCAACGCGGCGTTCTTTAGGGCATGATGAAGGATGATCTGGCGCTCCGTCAGCCCGCGCAGGCGCGCCTGGGTGATGTAGTCCTCCATGATCGTCTCGATGAGCGAGGAGCGCAGCACACGCATGATGAGCGGCGCAAGGCCGATTGACAGCGCGATCACTGGTAGAACCATGTGGGTGAGCGCACTGCCCAACACATCGATACGCCCGGTGATCAGGCTGTCGAACAGCAGGAAGCCCGTGACCGGCGGCGGCAGCGACACCGCCGGATCGAGGCGGCCGATGAAGGGGAGGAACGGCACGGTCACACCGAGAAAAAGAATGAGCAGGATCGCCCACAGGAATTCCGGGATGGCCATGATGGCTGTCGTGCCGAGATCGAGCACCTGCTCCCCGGCCGTTCCGCGCCATGCGAACATGAGCATGCCGCCGCCGACGCCGAGCAAGGTGCCGACGATGAGGCTGAAGGCCACCAGCTCGACCGTGGCCGGCAGAGCCGTAGATACGAGTTCCATCACCGGTCGGCGGAAAAAGACCGATGTGCCGAAGTCTCCCCGCAGCAGCGACGAGACCCAGATCCAGTATTGCTCCGGAATACTGCGATCGAGACCAAGCGCCCGCTTCATCGCCTCATAATCGGCCTGCGAGGATCCCGGTGGCAACGACATGGCCACCGGGTCGGCAGGCACCAGACGCAACAGGATGAAAATCAGCGCGGATACGCAGATCAGTATCGGTATCGCCAGTACAATCCGGCGCACTATGAGTTCGAGGGCTATTCTGCCCATGAATGCAGCACCTCGATCAAAAAAACGTCCAATGTCCGCCGATCGCGAATTATCCCTTCAATGTGTAGGTGCTGGGCAAGGTCAAACCATTCGCGTATTTCTTAATCGAGACCTTATCCGTGTGGGCAATTGTCTTGACGCTTTGGTAAAGCGGGATCGTATAACCCTGTTCGGCGGCAAAACGATTGACGGCCTTGTAGCCCGCGACGCGTTTGGCCTCATCCACCTCCACCAGCAGCGGATGGATCATCTGCCCAAGGTCGTCCGATTTGAATGCGGAGAAAATCGACTTGGGGTCCAGGAGGTAGCCGGCATAGAATTCCGGATCACCGGCCGTGTTGCCCCAGCTGTAAAGGGTCGCTTCCTTCAATGCGCCCGCGCGCAGTCGCTCCTGGTAAGTCGACAGTTCGATCGTCTCGAGTTCGGCATTGATGCCGATCTTCTTCCACATCTGCACGATGGCGCGGGCGACGTCGAAGTCGCCGGGATTGACGCCGTTGGTGGTGGACAGCGTGATCGCCACCGGCTTGTCCGGCCCGAAACCCGCCTCTTTCAGAAGCGCCTTTGCCTTGTCCTCGGAAAAAGCGAATTCATAGTCCTCGGGATAGCCGGGCGTGCCCTTCGCGGCCGGCACGGAAATCGGAACCGCTGCACCGCCGAAGAAAGCTTTCGACAAAGCAGCCTTGTTGATGGCGTGGTGGGCGGCAAGGCGCACCTTCTGGTCGGCGAAACCGCCGCTCTTCGAGACCTGCAGGATGGTGATGTCGGTGATCGGATCGATCGTCGTGGCCAAACCCGGCACCTTGCCCAGCCGCTCAGCCTCGCGGATCGGCACGTCGATCGACATCGTCGCGCGCCGCGATTCAATGGCGGCCGTGCGCGCGTTCTGGTCGCGGACGATGTCAATCGTCACCCGGCCAATGGGTGGCTTGCCGCCCCAGTAGCGGTCATGGGCTTCCAGCACCATACGGGCACCTTGCTGGTATTCCACGACCTTATAGGGTCCCGAACCCACCGGCTTCTTGGTGAATGCGTCGACGCCCATCGTTTCCAGCGCCTGCTTTGGAACGACGAAACTCGCCAGGAAATGCAGCCAGGAAATCGCCGTCGGCATCGGCTCACTGAAATGCATAATCGCCCGGGTTGGCGAGACCACTTCGATATCCCGCACTTTTCTCCAGATGAACGCGGTGTCGAGCTTGCGCTGTCCTTCCGCCACCGGCGCACGCGGGCGCTCGAAATAGGTGTAGCGTATGTCGTCCGCCGTAAATGGCGTACCGTCGTGAAAGACCGCGTCGGCGCGCAGGTCAAGCCCGAGCGCGAGCCCCTTGTCGTCCACATAGCCCCATTTGGTGACGAGCCCCGGCAAAACTTCCAGTGTGGGGCTCTGCCGCAGGGGCTGGTCGAAGACGGTCAGGTAAAGGGAAAAGCCCGCCGGGAACGTGCGCGCATTCGGATCCCATGTCGGCACATCGGCCGGATAGGCGATCGCGAGTTCTCCACTCGACGCCGCCTGCGCAAGAACGGAGCGTGGAACCCCAAGCGCACCGAGGGCGGCCATGCCAGCGCCAAGGCCGAGAAGACGACGACGGTCGGACTGAAAGCTCATCGCGCGTTCCTTCATGAGGTCGCGCCTCTCCCGATGAAAGAGGCTAGGCATTGTCTGGAAGTGTATGTAACGCCAAACGAAAGCCGCCTGCTTTCGACGACGCGAGGGTTACCCTCAAGAAACTATAGACTTAAAATAATTCACTAGAGCCGCCGCCCGTCAAGCCCGAAATATGATTTCACATATTTTTGCCGACAGCTTGTGCAGAATTGAGCGTCTTGCCGACGGGAGAAGCAACAAGGGCATCAGATCGTCAGGACGATTCGCCCGCGGGTCACCTCACCGGCTTCGATGCGCCTGTGCGCTTCCCCGATCTCCGCCAGCGGCAGGGTCGCTGCCACGCCGGGGCGCCACACGCCCTCATGGGCCAACTCGGCAACGGCCGCGATTGCATCCGGGCGATCCGTGACCATCGCGCGCCTGACCGTAATCCCCCGCTCGCTCCGTTGTTCGAATGGCGCGGCGACCAGATAGACCATTTGTCCTTCATTGCGCAGCACGTCATACGACCGCGCATGGACGTCACCGCCAATCAGGTCGAACACGACATCCTGCCGATCAATCCGCGTAAAATCCTCCGTATCATAGGCAATCGCACGCTGTGCTCCCAGCGCCACGACATAGTCACGGTTGGTCGCGCGGCAGGTTGCGGTCACGATCGCGCCGCGATGACGCAGCAGTTGCACCATCAGGCCGCCCACGGCACCAGCCCCGCCGTGGACGAGAACACGCATGCCGGGGGCTATCGCTGCTGTTTCGATAGCGATCCAAGCGCTCAAGCCCGGCTGCATCAGGGCGCCCGCTTCCTCCGGGGTGAGCCCGGGCGGAGCCGGCACGACCGCCGCTCGCTGACAGGCGATCAAGGTCGCCGCCGTGCCGCCTTCACGCGGCGCGAGCACACAGACGCGATCGCCAATGGCACAACCCGTCACGCCAGTCCCAAGCGCCATCACATGCCCGGCACCATCACGGCCCGGTGTGCTGGGAAAGTTCAGGGTGAAATGCTGTTGTAGCCGGCCGGCACGCAGCTTCGCGTCAAAGGGCGCAACACCGGATGTCTGCAGACGCACAAGAACCTCCCCCTCCTCCGGCGTGGGATCGGGCTGCTCTGCCAGCCGCATGACATCAGGCGGTCCGTAGCGGTCATAAAGAATGGCCCACATGGCTCAGCCTCGCTTATCCGGCCCGGATGATGTCGGTCGCCATCGGATAATGGGCGTTGCCGCCCTCATATTTCGGGAACTGATAATAGTCGGCGCGAAGCTCATGCCGCACGGGCGATTGCAGCGCCGCCGTCAAGGCCCCCGGGCTATCGAACATCACGCGGTTGCGCTGGATGTGATGGACCCGTTGCCAGGGCAAGGCGTCGCACCAGTCGATACGCGACAGCACCTCGATCTCCCGAATGCCGGGAAAACGGCGCATGATCTGCGGATGATGCGTGACATAATGGGTAAACCAGGCGTTGAGGTTCTCCGCCTGCCCGGAGTAATGCACGACATAGCTGCACGGTTGTCCGTCCGCCTCGGCCTGCACCACTGGATCATCAACCGGGAACCGCCGAAGCGCCATGGCCTGTTGTGTCACAGTTGCGCCGGCCAGGCTCGGCCAATCCCGGACAAGAGCCTGCAGATGGCCGTCCCGCGCGATGGCTGCTTCCAGATGCGCGAGCTCGTCGAAATAGAGCTGCAGGCTGAGCTGCGGCGAAGCGTCCTCATGATTGTAAATGTCTTGCGCGCTCTCAGGTGTATAAATATTGGCGCGACGCAAAGCGGGTGTATCTGCCACGATCTTTCGGATCTCACCTGCATCCTCCGGCGCCATGCGTTGGCCCGGCACCGTATTCTCGAACACGATAAAGTGACAGAAGCGCATAATCGGCCTCCCTTGCGTACGATTACCAGACAAATACTGATTTTTCACTTACACCGCAAAGGCATAAATGATGATTTTATTTAATGTTGCATATTAATTTGCATTTGCATATAGTCATTCGACTTATTGACAGGGATCGGATCCGCGCCATGCCGGCAGACACTCACTCCCCCATGCCAGCTGAAATGTTTGCGCCACCCGAGCGCACTGTGCCGACGCTGCTGCGGCGCCAGGCCGAGCGGTTCGGCGAGCGCCTGCTGTTCTCCTGCGGGGACGCGCGCTGGAGCTATTCCGATCTCTCGGACATTGTCGCGCGCCGGGCGACGATTTTGCAGGAAGCCGGCATTGCGAAAGGCGACCGGATTGCCCTGATCAGCGGGAACAGTCCGGAGCTCATCGAAATCGTGCTCGCCTGCGGCTGGCTCGGCGCCGTTTCCGTGCCGATCAACACGGCATCGCGCGGCTTCCAGCTCCAGCATATTCTCGGCAATTGCGCCGCGCGCCTCCTGATCGTGGAAGCCGAGTTCCTGCCGGCCCTCGCGACCGTCGATCTCGCCGCCTTGCCGATCGATACCATCTGGGTCATCGGCGATCCCGGAGCCGATACGGGCGCCCTCGCCGGATGCGACTGGCGGCTCTTTCCGTCGCTTGGCGACGAGGCGACGGAGCCGGCCGCGGTTACGCCGGGCGATCCCTTCATCATCCTCTACACTTCCGGCACGACCGGTCCGTCGAAGGGAGTCGTCTGTCCGCACGGGCAGTTCTTCTGGTGGGGCGTCGTCACCGGACGTCAGCTCGGCGTCCGCGAGGGCGATGTGCTGATGACGACATTGCCGTTGTTCCACACTAACGCGCTGAATTGTTTCTTCCAGGCGCTGATCCACGGCGCAACGCAACGCGTTGAACGGCGATTCTCTGTCTCCGGCTTCTTCGAGGCTTTGGAGACCCATGGCGCCACCGTCACCTATCTGCTCGGCGCCATGGTGCCGATGCTGCTCTCGCGCGAGCCGAGCGCCGTCGAGAGCCGTCACAAGGCGCGCGTGGCGCTGGCACCCGGCGTGCCCGCGGGCCTCCATGAAACCTTCCTGAAGCGCACCGGCATCCTGCTGCTCGACGGTTTCGGCACGACGGAAAGCAACGCGGTCATCGGCTCGACGCGTGAAAACCTCACGCCCAACTGGCTCGGCCAGGTGGTTGACGGCTTCGAGGCCATCGTCGCCGACGAAGACGACAATCCCGTGCCTGACGGCGTGCCCGGCGAACTGCTGCTGCGCGCCCGCGAGCCCTTCTCCATGGCGTCGGGTTATTTCGACATGCCGGAAAAGACCGTTGAAACGTGGCGCAACCTTTGGCTGCATACCGGTGACCGCGTCGTGCGCAACGCAGACGGCTATTTCCGTTTCATCGACCGCATGAAGGATGCGATCCGCCGGCGTGGCGAGAACATCTCCTCTTATGAGGTGGAGCAGGTGCTCGCCGCCCACGCGGCGGTCGGCGTTGCCGCCGTCTTCCCCGTGTCGTCGGAACTGGCGGAAGATGAGGTGATGGCCGCCATCGTGCTGAAGGAAGGCATCAAGGTGAGCCCCGCGGAGATCGTCCATTTCTGTGAGGGCAAGCTTTCCTATTTTGCCATTCCCCGCTTCATCGAATTCGTGGAGGACTTGCCGCGCACCGAAAATGGCAAGGTCCAGAAGTTCAAGCTGCGGGAGCGCGGACGCACCGCAGCGACATGGGACCGCGACGCGGCCGGCATCGTGCTCAAGCGCTAGGGCCGATGGATTGAAAAAAGACCCCGGCGACGACGCCGGGGTCCTCGCCTATCAGGGCTTGTAGAAATCCTTCACGACGACTTTGCTGAGATCTGTCTTGGTCTTGGTGATCTTCTGCTCCAGCAGGAAATCCGCGATCCGATCATAGTCCTCAAGGTCCTTGTCGGTCACGCTGCGAACCTTGCAGTCAACCTCCTTGACGAATTGCACGGTCTGGTCGACGGGGATCTTGCCCGCCATCTGCGCCGCTTTTCCAGCTTCTTCCGGATTGGCGCGGATAGCGTCACACGCCTGAGCGAGCGCACGGGCGACGCCCTCGGCGGCGGCCCTGTGCTGCTTCAGCCAGTCTGCCGAGGTCACGAGGACGATCGTGCCGAGATGGCCGACGTCTTCGCTGACCGCCAGAACGCTGCCTCCCTGCTTCACGGCAAGAGAGGGCCAAGGCTCCCAGATAAAGAAGGCATCGATATCACCGCGCGTCAGCAGCGCCGGCAGCTCGGGCGGAGCAGAGCGCACCAGCTCGACATTGGGAATATTGTACTTCTTCATCGCCAGCCGCACGGAATATTCACTGTCCCCCGCCGGCGCGAAGCCGATCTTCTTGATCTGGCTCGGGTCCGTGATGCCCTTGCGAGCGACGAGCTTCACAAATTTGCCGTGGGTTTCGACGATGGCGAGGATCCTCACATCGACACGAGATCCGCGATTGAGCGCAGCGGGCGCCCCCACGACCGTCATGTTGAGCTGGCCCGCGCCAACCGCGTCCGTCGCCTCGCCACCCGACGGATAGTTTTGGGTGGTGACGTTCAGCCCCTCCTTCTCGAACAGCTTGTTCTGCAGGGCGACGAACACAGGTGAGAATGACGCATCAACGCCCGTCCCTATCGTCACCGGCTCCGCCGCGAAAACGGAAGCCGTCATCAACCCGAAGCTCGTAAAGGCGGCGATGCCTATCCGGCGCATTCTAGATTCTGTTTTCCTATCCAACATTTTTGTCATTGTATTCCCGCTCCTCGTTATTGCTCTCTTTGACGAATGGGCACCTGCGCGGTGTTCCCTCGCGTCTGCCTTCACTATGCCTCGGCTTCCCCGCGGCGAAAGGTCGATTGGGCATTCGCAAAACCGCGCGAGACCACATCGATGTCGTTGGCAACCACCGTCAGGCTGTAGCCTTGCGCAGCGCGCCTCGCGGCGGCCTCGGCATGCGGCGTGAAGATCCCACACGCGACCCCCGCCTTCCGGCAGGCGGCCAACACTGTGTTGCAGGCTTCCTCGTGGCGCGGATCGGCCGCCGGGAACGTGCCCAGTGAAATCGCCAGATCTCCCGTCCCGATGAGGACAAGATCGACCCCTTCCACGGCAGCGATCGCTTCGGCATTCGCGACGCCCGCCATGGTCTCGATCATCACACCGACAAGGGTATGCGTATTGGCTGCGGCATAGTAAGCCGCGAAATCGCTGGCGAGTGGCCGGACCCCGCCACCGGAACGCACGCCACGGGGCGGAAATCGCGCCGCCTCAACGACGTGGCGCGCCTCCTCGGCCGTTTCGATCAGGGGGGCGATCACGCCGACTGCGCCCGCGTCGAGCGCTGTGCTGATGGCGCCTTTGGTGCCATCCATGGTGCGCACGAGGAGCGGAACCTTGCCGCCGGTAGCCGCGACGGCATGCTCAAGAGAATGCCGGTCCCAGAGGCCATGCTGTGCATCGACGACGATGGCGTCCGGGCCGGCCGTTACCGCAAGTTCGATGAGCGCGGGGGCGCCCAGCGAAAACCAGAATACACTGAACTGGCCGCCTTCCTGCAAATGCTGGCGCAGGCTGCGCTCATTGAACACAAACATCACACAAACCTGCCTTCTTCCAGTTTCTCAGCACGATCAAGCTGCCAGTTCACCGTCGCCTGCGTTTCACGCATGAAAGGCGAAGCCGTGAGTTCATTGAGCGGATCGCCACGTCCGCTCAGACAATCCGGGCCAAGGTCAGCCACCGTAAGGCGGCCGAGAAGAGCCATCGTGCGCAGAACCTCTTGCTCGAGGATCACAAGCGCTCGTGTCACCCCTGCCTCTCCGCCGGCGGCAAGGCCATAGAGCGCCGCCCGGCCGACCATCACGGCATCGGCGCCGAGCGCGAGCGCCTTGACGATATCAGTACCGCGCCGGAAGCCGCCATCCACCAGTATCGTAAACCTGTCGCCGACACGCCGACGCGCCTCCGGCAGCGTCGAAAGACCCGAGACCATGCCATCGAGTTGTCGTCCGCCGTGGTTGCTGAGTACCACCCCGTCCGCACCGACATCGGCCGCGCGCGCGGCGTCATCCGCGGTGACGAGCCCCTTGATGATGAGGTGGCGCGGCCAGATGCGGCGTAGCGTCGCGATATCGGACCAGTCGAAAGCGAGGTCCATCTGCTCGCGGGTCCAGCTCGCGGTGCGGCGGTAGTTTCGCGCTGCGGGCGGGACCTTGTCGGCGACATTGGCGAAGGTCGGCAATCCCCGCGTCAACACGTTCGCCATCCAATGCGGGCGCCGCAGGACGTCGAGCTTGTTGGTGAATGTCGGCTCCATGTCGCGGCTGTAGTTGCGCCGGTCCCACTCACGATTGCCGAATGCGGCCGCGTCGACGGTCACCACCAGCGCTTCCGAACCGGCGGCCTCGGCACGGGCAACCAACTCTTCCATGAAATCGCGAGGACGAAAGACATAGAGCTGCATCCAGTGCCGAACGCCGGCAAGCGCGGCGATGTCCTCCAGCCGAGCATTGGATACGGTACTCTGCGTGAAGGGAATGCCGAACGCCGCGGACGCCCGCGCCAGACATTGGTCTCCTTCATGCCAGTAGAGGCCGTTCGATCCCGTGGGCGCGACGACGACGGGCAAGCGCAGGGTTTGGCCGAAAAGCTGTGTGGATGCGTCAACGCCAGCGGCATTGATCAAAGCGTTCGGACGAAACAGGATGCGCGAGAAGATTTCCCGGTTTTCGCGTATGGTCAGCTCTTCCTCAGCACCGCCCTCGATATATTCGGTCAGGAAATTCGGCAGCCGCCGGTGCATGCGGGCGCGCAGATCGGAGATGGCTACAGCCCTCTCCAGATTGGCTCCCGTATAAAACCGACGTCGCATCATAATTTTTCCCCGGCCTATAGCGCTAAAACCTTGCCCGTGTTCAGAATATCGGCCGGGTCCAGTGCCGCCTTGAGCCGCTTCATCAGCTCCAGCTCAGCGTCGGACCGTGTAAAATGGAGATACTTCTTTTTCAGAAGGCCGATGCCATGCTCGGCCGAAACCGTGCCCCCGGCCGCCCGCACGGCACCCAGCACAAGATCCGTAATCTCGTCGTGAGGTTGATGAGCGCCGGCGGCTGGTACATTGGCGACCAGATGCAGGTTGCTGTCCCCGATATGACCATAGACAAGCAGAATGGCGCCAGGCCAGCGCGCCTGATACTCCGCCTCGATGGCGGCCACCACCTCCGCCATACAGCTCGTCGGCAGACCGACGTCGAAAGCCGTGAGCGGCCCCATCAGCTTGCCGTATTCCGACACGCTGTCCCGGACGGCCCAGAGGTCACGCGTTTCGCGGTCCGAGGAGGCGAGCACGGCGTCCTCGACAACGCCTGCCTCAAGCATTTCGCCCATGACGGCTTCCATCCGCCCGCTGTCGACTTCCGGATCGAAGCCGCTTTGTTCGAGCAGGACATAAATTCCATGGGAACGGCCGAGCGGACGGCGCAGTTCGCTCAGGTTGCCGGTCATGAAATCATAGAAGCTCGGCCACATGACCTCGAAGGCCGACAAGGCGGGACCGAGGCGCGCCCGCGCGCCTTTCAGCAATTCGAGAACCGCGGGAAAATCCTGGCAGCCACAGAAGATCGTGTTCACCGTAAGAGGCTTGGCTTGGAGCCGTAGGACGACGCGGGTGATAATGCCGAGCGTCCCCTCGGAGCCGATGAACAGCTGCTTCAGATCATAACCCGCGTTGTTCTTGATGAGCTTGTTCAGCGACGTCACCACCGTGCCGTCGGGCAGCACGACCTCGAGGCCGAGCACATGCTCACGCGCCATCCCGTAGCGGATCACGCGATTGCCGCCGGCATTGGTCGCCAGATTGCCGCCGATCTGACAGGACCCACGCGCGCCAAGATCAAGACCCAGGAAGAGTCCCGCCTCCTCCGCCGCCTTCTGGGCAACCTCAAGCGGCGTGCCGGCCTTGACGGTCATACTCGCCATCACCGGATCGATTTCCTCGACGCCGCTCATGCGGTCGAGGGATAGAACGGCGCCGCCGGCGACGGGCTGCGCGCCACCCGCCAACCCCGTAAGGCCGCCCTGCGGCACGATCGTTATGCCATGGCGAGACGCGATTTGGAGCGCGATCGCAACTTCGGCGGTTTCGCGCGGCCGGATCAAGGCGACTGGACGAACGGGTGGCAGCCCGCTCCAGTCATTGTGGAACCGTGCCGGAATGTCCTCGCCAGTAAACACGGCGGCACCGAGCGCGGCGTGCAACTCCTCGATAAAAGCGGCCTCTCCACGATCAGTCATGAGTTACCCGCGATGAAAAAGCCGCGCATGCGCCGCCGCTAAAATCGAAATGGATGCATTTGCATAAATTAGTTGCCAAAGCAGCCCCCCCGAGCACGTCGCCAACTTTCATGCGAACGCGATTTTCAGAAAAAATACCTAACCCTCTATTTCGTTAGTCTTATTCACTACATGTAAACACGCAAGAGCAACATGAATTCTTGCAGTGCCACGCACCCGATCGCGAGATGGCTATAGACAAGCGCCTCAATTCGAATAGTTTAGACTTGAAATTATAGCTCGTCAAATGGCATGAACCACCGCATACTGATTTTCGGCGGCTGTTATCCGCAGGGGCGCAGGGAGGCATTTCCGTGTTAAAGCAGCACCCGCTCAAAGGTCCCAATCGCTTCAAGCTCGGTGTCTTTTCCGCCAATGCCGATGGCGGCTTGGCCATAACGACGGTGCCGGAGCGCTGGCCCGCGCGCTGGACGGACAATTTGACCGCAGCCCAGATCGCTGACCGCGCGGGACTGGAATTCTTCCTCCCCATCGCGCGTTGGCGCGGATACGGCGGCAAGAACCGTGTTCGCGAATGGTCATTCGAGACATTTACATGGGCTGCCGGCCTCGCGGCCGCCACAGAACAGATCGCCCTATTCATGACAGTGCATGTACCTGTCGTGCACCCGATCTATGCCGCGAAAGCGCTCGCCACCGTCGATCACATCTCCGGCGGCCGCGCTGGCCTCAATATCGTCTGTGGATGGAGCCCGGCCGAGTTCGGCATGTTCGGCATCGCGCTTCATGAGGATGGCTACACCCAGGCCGCTGAGTGGATGGACGTGATCGAGCGGTGCTACGGTGATGACCAGCCCTTCGACTTCAACGGCAAGTTCTACACGCTCAAGGACGTCGTCAGCCGCCCGGCTGCCCTGCAGGTCCCACGCCCCGTCACCATGAACGCGGCCTTCAGCCCGCATGGCCGCGACTTCGCGGCGGCCCAGTGCGATTTCCTGTTCACGACCTTCGGGACCATCGAGGATGCCGGGACGCACGCGGCTGATGTGCGCCAGCGCGCCGCAGCTGCCGGCCGCGAGGTCGGGCTTTATACGGTCTGTCACGTCGTCTGCCGGGAGACACAGGCGGAAGCCGAGGCCTACTATCACCGCTATGCGGTAGAGATGGCCGACCAGTCCGCGCTGGAAACGCGCATGTCGGGCAACCGTCATTTCGCGAGCGATTTCGACAAGGCCGCTTTCGAGCAGGCGCAGAAGCGCTTCGCGGGTGGCGCTGGGAGCTATCCGCTTGTTGGTACGCCGGAGAAGATCGTGGAGGACCTCCTGGCCATCTCTGCGCAGGGCTATGCAGGTGCCGCATTGTCCTTCGTCAATTACACCTATGAGCTACCCTTCTTCACGGACCGGGTTCTGCCGCTGATGCGTGAAGCCGGCCTGAGGGCCGCGTGACCGGCGGGCGGCGGCAACCTTATGACGGCGTGGTCGTCACGACGCCGGTGACGGTGCCCTATGCGCGTTACTCCATCGAGAGCGCGCATTGGTGGATTGGCCGTGCGCTCGCCGCCCTCATCGCGGAGAGCGGGCTGCAGCGGACCGATCTCGACGGCTTCGGTCTGGCGAGCTTCGGCATCGGGCCGGATACGGCTATTGGCCTCACCCAGCATTTCGGCCTGTCGCCGCGCTGGCTCGACCATGTGCCGATGGGCGGCGTCAGCGGCATCGTCTCGCTGCGCCGGGCGGCGCGCGCCGTCCAGTCCGGCGACGCCGACGTGGTTGCCTGCGTCGCCGGGGACACAAACAGCGTGGATGGATTTCGCCAGCTCCTCGCGCATTTCAGCCGCTTCTCGCAGGACGCGGTCTATCCTTATGGGGCGGGGGGCGCGAACGCTAGCTTTGCGCTAATCGCCCGCAACTACATGAACCTCTTCGGCGCTAGGCGGGAGGATTTCGGCAAGCTTTGTGTCGCCCAGCGCGACAATGCCCTGCGCAATCCCCACGCGCTCATGAAGAAGCCGCTGACGCTGGACGCCTATATGGCCGCGCGGCCGATCGCCGAGCCGATCCATCTCTTCGATTGCGTCATGCCCTGCGCGGGTGCGGAAGCCTTTCTCGTCATGCGCGAGGAGACCGCGCGGGATTTTGGCCTGCCGTCGGTCCGCCTGCTCTCGACTATCGAGCGCCACAACGCCTTCGCGGACGACCCCGTCCAGATTCGCGGCGGCTGGGCAATGGATGTGGACGAGCTCTACGCCATGGCTGGAATCGGCCCGGACGCCCTCGATTTCGTGCAGACCTACGACGACTATCCCGTGATCTCGATGATGCAGTTCGAGGATCTCGGCTTCTGCGCGAAGGGCGAAGGGCCGGATTTCGTGCGGACGCACGAATTTACGATCCATGGCTCCTTTCCGCATAATACCTCCGGCGGCCAGCTCTCGGTCGGGCAGGCCGGAGCGGCGGGCGGTCATCTCGGCCTCGTCGAAAGCATCCGGCAATTGCTGGGGAGCGCCGGAGCGACCCAGGTGCCAGGCGCGCAATACGGCCTCGCGTCCGGTTTCGGCATGATCAACTACGACCGGGGGCTCGCGTCCGGCGCCGCCATTCTCGCGAGGTCGTCATGACGGATCGCTCGCCTCCCTCTCCGCTATTGGCCCCGAGACGCAAAAACCCTCTTCTGCGCACACCGCAGCCGCTCCTGCCGCCGCAGGCGCGCAGCCGCACGGCGCTCGGACTGCTGAAGCCGGCCGCCGAGGGGCGCTTCGCCCTGCAAGTGTGTGGGCAGTGCGGCACGGTTGCCTATCCGCCCCGCGACGCCTGCGGGCACTGCCTGTC
Organism: Chelatococcus sp. HY11; assembly: GCF_018398335.1. Classification (NCBI taxonomy): domain Bacteria; kingdom Pseudomonadati; phylum Pseudomonadota; class Alphaproteobacteria; order Hyphomicrobiales; family Chelatococcaceae; genus Chelatococcus; species Chelatococcus sp. HY11. Next base: position 174,916 of record NZ_JAHBRX010000002.1, on the reverse strand, counting down.
CGCGGACTTGGCGTTGCGGGATGTCGATCCACGCGGAAGGCTTGTTTGCGAGACGAGCGTCGAGGTGCCGAGCGAGCCCTATTTCCGCGAGCGCGCCCCTTGGCGAACGGGTATCGTCGTCCTCGACGCCGGGCCGCGTGTCATCGCCCATCTTCATGGCGCCTGCCGTGAGGGCGGGGTCGTGCGGCTCGCGCTCAAGCTCGACAAGGGGGGACGGCCGGTGATGATAGCACTGCCCCCAACGGATAGGCCCGCCATGGCTGACGACCCCGTGCTGCGTGAACTGACGGCTTCCCCGAAATTTCGGCGCGTGCTGGTGACGGACGGACGCGGGGCGGTGGGACAGGCTGTCACGCGCAGCCTGGTCAAGGCCGGCGCCGCCAAGGTCTTCGTCGGAATCGCGGAGGACTGGAAGCCATTCCCCGGCGAGGATGCACTACGCTCCATTCCGGCGGTCGAGCTCGTGCCGCTCGATGTGAGCGACGAGATCTCGGTGCACCGGCTGGCCGCCAGCCTCGGCGCCAAGACGGATATTCTCGTCAACACCGTCGAGCATGTCCGTCCCGGGGGTGTCATCGGCCGGGATGAGACCGTCATGGCTCAGGACGTGATGGACCGGTGCTATTTCGGCCTGATGCGGCTTGCCCGGAGCTTCGGCCCCGTCATGATGAGCCGCGGAGCAGACGGCGCCAATAGCGCCGTGGCCTGGGTCAATGCCTTGTCGGTCTTCGCGCTCGTCAACTGGCCAGCCTGGGGCGCCTATTCCGCCGCGCAGGCGGCCGCCCTGTCACTCAGCCAGTGCCTGCGCGCCGAGTTGCGACCAGGCGGCATACGCGTCATCAACGCCTTTTCCGGACCGCTCGAAACCGAGTGGTTCCAGGCCGTCCCTCCGCCCAAAGTGACGCCGTCCGTGCTTGCCTCCGGTATCGTACGCGCGCTGGAAAACGGCCTCGAGGACGCCTTCATCGGCGACGTCGCGCTCGATATCCGTGACAGGCTGACGGCCAATCCCAAGGCCGTGGAACGGGAACTCGCGAACGAGGCTTGAACGATCCCGGGGCCGTCCACCAACCAAGAGACGCGTTGATGAGCGACATTGACCTGATTGCCCTTGCCACCGCGATCGCGAGCGGCGCCGTCGAGGTTGTGGACCTCACCCATACCCTCACGCCCGATTTCCCGACGATCGTGATGCCGCCGGAGCTCGGCCAGAGCGCGCCGTTCCGGATGGAGACGATATCGCGCTATGATGGCCGCGGGCCGGCGTGGTACTGGAACAACTTCACCGTCGGAGAACATACCGGCACCCATTTCGACGCACCCATCCACTGGGTGACGGGGCGCCAGTTGCCTGACAATACGGTCGACACCTTGCCGACCCGGCACATGGTGGCGCCGGCCTTTGTCATCGACTGCTCGGCCGAGGCGGCGGCGGACGCGGATTTCCTGCTGACCATCGGCTATGTCGAGGCTTGGGAAAGGAATCACGGCCGTATCGATGCAGGCGCATGGGTCCTGCTGCGGACCGATTGGGCGAAGCGCAGCGGCCGCGCCTTCGCCAATCTCCGCGATGACGGGCCGCATACGCCGGGACCGGACGCCGATGTGATGCGGTGGCTGGTGGAGGAACGGGGCATTCTCGGCTTCGGCACGGAGACGATCGGCACCGACGCGGGCCAGGCCGCCGACTTTCTGCCGCCCTACCCGGCGCATCACTACCTGCACGGTGCGGGCCGCTACGGTTTGCAGTGCCTTGCCAATCTCGATCGGTTGCCGCCACACGGCGCAGTTGTCATCGCCGCTCCGCTCAAGATCCAGCAAGGGTCCGGGAGCCCCTTGCGGGTACTCGCTCTCGTTGGCCCGAAGGTTGCCTCAAATGTTCAACATCGCCGGAACGTGTCCGGGACAAGCACTTGACCAATGCTTTAAGCTTGAACAAATATGCAATTGCACGGTTTCCGAGCGGCCCTACGGTCCTCGCGGCCGGCGATAATGGAGGCCATGAATGCCTGCCGGTGCATCTATCGACCTAGAGGGGGTCGGTATCCAAATTTCCGGACAAAGGATTGTCTCGGACATCACGCTGTCGATCGCGGCGGGCGAGTTCGTTTGCTTGCTCGGCCCCTCGGGTTGCGGCAAGTCGACGCTTCTGAACGCCATCGCCGGGTTCATCCCGGTGGAGGGTAGATTGCTGGTGGGCGGCCAGCAAATCCGCGGGCCGGGCATCGACCGTGGCGTGGTGTTCCAGAATTCCGATGCCCTTTTTCCATGGCTTACAGCGCGCGAGAACGTGGAATACGGCCCGCGCATCCGCGGTGTCGACAAGGCTGAGCGCGCCAAAGCCGCGCGATACTATCTGGAGCTCGTCGGCCTGGGGCACGCCGTCGATAAATTTCCAGCGGAACTGTCCGGCGGCATGCGGCAACGGCTGCAGATCGCTCGTGTGCTCGTCAACGAGCCATCCGTCATGCTCATGGATGAGCCTTTCGGGGCGCTCGACGCGCAGACTCGCGAGGTCATGCAGCACGAACTCGACCGGATCTGGCGGGCGACGCGCTCGACGATCGTCTTCGTCACCCATGACATCGGAGAGGCGATCCTCCTCGCCGATCGGGTTTTCACCATGACGACGGGGCCTGCGGCGCGCATCAAGTCGATCGTCCCGATCGACTTGCCTCACCCCCGTGACGAGACGGATCCAGGCGCCATCGCCATTCACCGTGATTTGCGGGACGATATCGGCGAGGAAGTCAGCAAGGTTCTCCGCCAACAGGGCTTGCGGGAGAAGACGGCATGAACCAGTCGCAATCGGCAGCGGCGAATGTGGCAAATGCCGCGCCGCGCACCAGCAGCTTCGCGCGCCTCGCCGAATTTCGCCAGGTGGCGATCGCCATTGCGGCGGTTCTCGGCGGCCTCATCATCTGGCAGATTCTGAGCAGCAACATCTCGCCGCTGTTTCTCCCCTCTCCCTCCGACACCTGGGCCGCGGCGATCGAGCTCGCGGAGGATGGCACCCTCGCGAAGTCCATTGTCGCCTCGCTGGCGCGAATTGGCAGCGGCTGGGCCCTCGGCATCATCATCGGCGTGCCGCTCGGCATCCTGATGGGGCATTTCCGCATCATCCGCGAGATGCTCGAGCCCTATATCGAGTTCTTCCGCTTCGTGCCGCCGATCGCCTTCATCACGTTGGCGGTGATCTGGCTCGGACCGGGCGAGGAATCCAAGGTCGCGCTCATCTTCTATGCGACGGTCTTCATCATCGTTGTCAATATGATCGCCGGCGTGCAGGCGGTGAGTGAGCTGCGCCTGCGCGCAGCCGCGTCACTGGGAGCGTCCCCGCTTCGGACCTTGCTGACCGTGGTCGTCCCCTCGACTGTGCCGTTCATGATCACCGGCGCGCGGCTCGCCATGGGCAACTCCTTCCTGACCGTGGTCTCCGCCGAGATCGTGGCGGCGCAGGATGGGCTCGGTGCGCTCATCTGGACAGCGCGCAACTATGGCCGCACGGAATGGGTCTTCGTTGGCATTATCATTCTCGGACTGCTCGGCTATACCTGCGATCGCTTGCTGCGGATCTTCGCCCGCACATTTCTGAAGCGCTACAGCGTAACCGTGTAGGTCGGAATGCCGCGTCCCATACCCTTGCACATTGACGATCTGCCGCCGAGAACATGGAACACGCGTGTCGCGATCCGCTTCAGCCATTGTGACCCGGCGGGCATCGTCTATACGCCGGTGTATTTCGACCTCTTCAACGGCGTCATCGAGGACTGGTTCGCGGATGCGCTGCAGTTGCCGTACCGGCTCTTTATCCGGGACCGTCGGATAGGGCTAGGCTATGCGCATGCGGCCTGCGACTTCTTCCAACCGAGCGAAATGGGCGACGCGCTCGATGTCGCGGTGGTTGTCGCCGAGATGGGCCGCTCATCCTATCGACTCACCCTGCACGCGATGAAGAATGGCCGCGAGGCGGTGCGCGGCCATTTCGTGACGGTTACGACGGGTATGGACGCGCGCAAGCCCTGCCCTATTCCGGACGATCTGCGCGCGGCTTTGACCGCCTATCAGGCCGCGACGGGATGAAACCCGGCGCTGGATGAGATTCGGCACGCTGGGCGCGGTCGTTTATCGCGACAGCAGGAGCGCGATCGCCGCGGTCCAGGAGAAGCTCCCGCCACCCAAGCCTTCGCCGGTGGTCGGATCAAAATATTCCGCGAAGCCCTGGCTGCTGATGAGGCCGCGCGTGTCGGCGCGGATCGCATCCGCCTCCTCAGTCAGTTCATAAGCGGCGAGCCCCTCGGCGATCATGTAATTGACGACGCCCCAGACAGGGCCGCGCCAGTAGCGCTTCGGCTCGAAGCGCGAGTCGAACGGCGATGTGCTCGGCACCCCATGGGCGACCTTGCCGCGCCAACGCACGATTTCCGCCGCCATGCGCCGGGCCTGGTCGGCACTCGGCAGGCCGGCGAAGAGTGGGAGAAAACCCGCCGAGGTCGAAACGTCGATGCGGGCGCCGGAGATCAGGTCAAGCGGCTGGTAGAGGCCTCTTTCCTCGCTCCAGAGCGCGCTCAACGCCCTGGCGCGCTTCTCTATCCGGGCGCGGATCTCCGCCTTCTCGGCTTCGCTCCCGAAGCGCTCGGCGAGATGCGCCAGATCCTGCTCCGCGCGCTGCAGGATCGCGTTGATGGCGAGATCAGCGACCTTGAAAGGCGCTTTCTCCCATAGAGCGGAGGCATCCCAGCCGGCCTCGCGGAAGATATCGACGAGGTGGATATAACGACGATAGTCATCATCGTGGGGGCGCATGGCCGCGCCCACATGGGCCGTGTCTCGCCGGCGGATCTCCGTCCTGGGCTCGGCCGGCACGCGGGCGAAGGCTTCGTCCCAGGCCGGCGAATTGTCCATCCCGGATTCCCACGGGTGGAGGATGGCGACGAGGCCTGTGCCTTCGGGATCCCGCGCGATGGCCCACCAGCGGTGGGAAGCCAGCGCGGCATGATACAGTCCCTCCGCCCGCTTCGCGGCATCGGCGCCCTTCGCATGGTCGAAGACGAATTTGACGGCGCTAGCCAGCACCGGCGGCTGGGAAATGCCCGATGTCGGCGGGCTATGATGCGTGCCCCAGACATCAGGCCCGGGAAAGTAGTCGTCGCTCGGCGCATGAAAGACGATGTGCGGCACCATACCGTCCGCCCATTGCCCCTCGACCAGCCGCTCCAGCTCCCGCCAGGCGCGTTCCTCGTCGAAGGTCGCCCAGCCCATGGCAACGAAGGCCGAGTCCCAGTTCCACTGGAACGGATAGAGCCGGGAGGTCGGTACGGTGTAACCGCCCCGGTCGTTGGCGATGAGGACATCGCGCGCGGCGGCGGTATCAATGCGACGGGTCATGCTGCTGTCTCTTGTGCAAGCGCCTCACCGGAGGCGGCATCCATCCAAACGATGCGGTTGGGGTCAGGCTTCAGGCCAAGCTTGGTGCCTGACGGGAAGTGAGCGTCCGGCGGGGCGACCACGCGCAGCATCTGTCCACGCGACCGGCCGGTCAGGAGGATATGCGAGCCGAGCGGCTCCGCCACCATGACCTCGAAGGCAAGCCCCTCCTGTGCCTCGCCCAAGGTGAAGTCCTCGGCGCGAATGCCGGCCAGCAAATCTCCCTGCTGCCGAGGCGCGCTGAGGGACAGCCCGTCCAGAGCGATATGGCCCGAGGCCACGGTCACCGGCAGGAAATTCATCGGCGGACTGCCGACGAACCCGCCGACGAAGGTGGTGCGCGGCCGGCTGTAGACGGCGGTTGGGTTGTCGATCTGCACGATGCGGCCGCCGTGCATCACCGCGATCCGGTCGGCAAGCCCCATGGCTTCGGTCTGATCATGAGTGACATAGATCGTCGTGGTCCCGGCCTGCCGCAGCACGGCTTTCAGCTCCGCCCGCATTTCGAGGCGCAGCAGCGCATCGAGGTTCGATAAAGGCTCGTCCATGAGCAGCACCGGCGGCTCGACCGCGAGAGCCCGCGCCACCGCCACACGTTGGCGTTGACCGCCCGAAAGCTTGGCCGGGTAGCGATCGAGATAGGGCTCGATGTGCAGAAGCTCCGCGGCTCGCGCCACCTGCGCCTTGACGCGCGCCTCTCCCGCCTTCTGCATGCGCAGGCCGAAGGCGACATTGTCGTAGACGGTCATGTGGGGAAAGACCGCGTAGTTCTGGAACACCATCGCGAGGCCGCGCTGGCGTGTCGGTATGTCACTGATATCGTGTCCACCGATGATCACACGTCCCGCGGATCGCGTCTCGAGCCCCGCGATGATGCGCAGTAGCGTGGTCTTGCCGCAGCCCGAGGGGCCGAGCAGCGCGATGAACTCGCCGTCGGCAATATCAAGCGTGATCTCGTCGAGCGCGCGCGTCCCGCCGAAGGTCTTGGCGATCTTGTCGATCTTTATGTCGGCCATGGCTGAACCTATGTTTCCGGAGCAAATTCAATCATTTGCTCGTCTATTCCTGTTTCCCAGAAAGTCCGCGGCGGCTGGACCTGCCCTGGCGTCTCAGCGGTTGGCGATGCCCCACATCGCGAAGAGATATTTCCTCACCGCGAAAATGAAGACGATGGACGGCACGATGAGAAGGAAACCGCCTGCGAAGCGGAAATGCAGCGGCGATTCCGCAAGCACGGTGAGGAGATAAGCGGTCAGGGTGCGGTTGCGGACGGTCAGCACCGAGGCGGCGAAGACCTCGTTCCAAGAAATGACGAAAGCGAAGATCGCGGTGGCCGCGATGCCGGGAAGCGCGAGCGGCAGCACGACCTTCATGAAGGCCTGCAACCGGGTGCAGCCGAACACCCAGGCGGCCTCCTCCAGTTCGCGAGGAATTGCCTGGAAAAGGCTGGCCGAGACGAGAGCCGCGAAGGGCAAGGCCAGCGCCGTATGGATCAGGGCGACACCGAAGGCCGTGTCATAAAGCCCGATGCGGATGAAGGCGACGGTCAGCGGCAGCGCCAGGATCGCAAGCGGAAAGGCGCGCGTCAGCAAGATCAGGAGGCGATAGGCGTTCTGGCCAGGAAAGGTGAAGCGCGCCAACGCGTAACCGGCGGGAGCGCCGAGGGCGATGGACAACGCCATGGTGATCGCCGCGGCGATGACGCTGTTGACCATCGCCTGGCCAACGCCCTCCACCTGTAGGAAGAGCTGCATCGCGGCGAGCGAAGTATCCCCCGGCCAGATCGACTTCGGCCAGCGGAACACGCCGATGCGACCACCGAAGGCGCCAAGCGCGATGAAATAGATCGGCACGAGCACCCAGGCGCACAGGGCAACAATGCCGGCGATATAGACCGTGCGGCGTAGGGCGATCATGGCTGTTGCTCCGGCTTGGTCCTGAGCGCCCACAGGAAGACGACCGTCGCGGCGAGCGAGATGACCACGATCAGCATGGCATAGGCCGCGGCCACACCCGTATTCTGGTAGTTGCGCTGCCAGTTGTAGGCCTCGCCGACCAACACGGGAAAATTGGTGCCGCCGATGGCGTAGACCACCGCGAAGACCTCGAAGGCCAGCACCGTGCGCAGGATCAGGGCCGTCTGCAGGCTGGGCTTGAGCAGCGGCAATGTGATCCGCGTGAAGATCGTCCAGGGTCGCGCCCCGAAGACCTCGGCGGCCTCCTTGTATTCCTTGGGGATAAGCTGCAGGCCGGCGACCAGGATGACGAGCACGATGGCGGTTGCGCGCCAGACTTCGGCGACGACCACACCGAGAAACAAGGCGACCGGGGTCTCGTAGGTCAGCCAGGCCGTCGGACCGTCGATGAGGCCAAGGCCATAGAGCGCGCTGTTGAGATATCCCCTGTCCTGCAGGATGGCGAGCCAGACGAGGCCGGCTGCGAGATCGGAAATTCCCAGCGGGATCGTCCAGATCCACAAAGCGACATCGCGGCCGCGCGGCAGCTTTTGCAGCATCATCGCCATGGCGAGCGCCATGACGATCTGGATCGGCACCACCGTCAGGACCAGCAGGAAGGTGTTACGGACCGCCGGGCCGAAATTGATGTCGGACACCATCCGGCTGTAGTTCGCGAGCGACGGCGTCCCGTCTTCCATGAAGGATAGCGAGATGGTCTGTACCAGCGGCACGAGGAACAGCGCCGCCAGGAAAGCGACCGAGGGGGCGAGCAGCAGATAGGGCAAAAGCCGGGATCGCAGCGTCATCATCTCTCAGGCTCGATTGCGATTGACCTCGCGGTCACGATCGATCGTCCGGGCGGCGAAAAGGCAGGCCGCCCGGATTGTCTTGCCCGATTACTTGACCGGACAGGCTCCCTGGCTCGGCGCGTCGGGGGCCCAGCACGGCGCCTTGGTCGCCTCCATCAAGCCCTTGAGAACGCCAGCCTGCGAGGCCAACACCGTCTTGATATCCTCCCCGCGCAGGACGATGCGCTGGAAGGTATCGGAATAGACCTTGTTGAACTCGCCGCCCTTGTCGCCAAGCCCGACCGGGAGCAGGGCCGGCAAGGCATCTTTCGCATTCTGGGTCTTGGCGACACCTTCAGCGATGAGCTTGATGCCGGGCGAAAGGTCCGCCGGCAATGTTGCCTTGACGACCGGGAAGAAGCCGACTTCGGCGGCGGTCTTCACCTGCGTCTCCGGCTTGGAGATGAAGGCGATCAGCTCGGCGGCGCCCGTCGGGTTCGGCGCATTCTTCGGAACGGCGAGGCCAGCGATGACCGGCATGTAGCCGCGCCCCTTCGGGCCGGCGGGCGCGGGAAAGGTCACGAACTCCTCAGGGGCCTGCGTCAGCGCATCCTTGACGCGGGCCACGTGGTCGAACGCAACCCACACCTCCTCGGCGAGCAGCGGCTCCTGCATGAAGTCATAGCTCGTGGAGTTCGGGTTGACGAACTGCCAGAGGCCCTTGAACTTGCCCCACATCGCCTCCGCATCCGCCGATTGGAAGGGCGTCACCACGCCGCCCGTGAAGGACGGGTAGAGATAGCCCTGGTAGAAGCGCGGCATCAGCCCCTTCGGGCCGGCAGGAAAGCCGATCAGGCGCTTGCCCGTCTTCTCCGTGAGCGCCTTGCCCCAAGCCTCGAGCTGGTCATAGGTCAAGGCGTTGATATCGGCGCCCGCCGGCAGATACGGCAGGGCCTTCTTGTTGGCGACCATGATGTAGGTGGCCTGCATCCACGGGATATACATCTGGCTGCTCGTGCCAAGCTTGCCGAGTTCCATGAGGTTGGCCGGGATGCCACGGTCGGCCAGCTTCGTCGCGATATCGTCGATCGGGGTCAGGTCCCCCGATGTGACGAGCGGTTGCAACTCACCGTGCAGCGCGCCGGCGACACTGATCGTGCGCTTGCCCGCCTGCCCCTCGGCCTTCATGCGCACGTCGAAAGCCGGAGGCTCCTCAACGAGATAAGTCACTTTCCCGGGAAAGTCCTTGAGGATGACGCTGCGCACTTTCTGCGCTTCCTCGATGGGCCGCAGCTGTGTCGACAGAAAAAGAATGTCCTGCTGCTGGGCGCTGACCGGACCGGCATTGGCAAGCAGCGCGCCGGTCATGAGCGCGGCGCCGATGAGACCGGTGGATCTCAGACTAATCCCTTTATGAATGGCTCTTGTCAAAGTCATGGGCTCCTCCTCCTGGTTGTCGTCAAAGGCTAGCGGACTTATTACCATTGTCGCGCGGGCGGTCGCGCTAGGCCGCTCCCTCGCCCGAGGAACGGCGCGGCATCTGGATGAGACCGTGGATTTCCGTGAGATCACGGACATCGGTACCACCGAGCCGCGCGAGCACCATGTCGGCGAGACGCGCCCCAATGAGCCGTGTCGGCAGTTCCATGGTGGTCAGGGACGGCTGGCAGTAGGAAGCGGCCGGGATATTGTCGTGGCCCGTGATCGCGATATCCGAGCCTACCGTGAAGCCTCGATCCGCCGCGGCGCGTATCGCGCCGATCGCCATCCGGTCGGTCGAGCAGACGAGAGCTGTCGGGCGCTCGTCCCTCTCGAAGAGGCGATGTGCCAGGGCAAAGCCGCCCTCCTCCGTCGGTTCCGCCTCCGCCGCCATGTCGGTGGGAAGACCGGCCGCCTGCATGGCGCCGCGCCAACCGGCGAAGCGTAGGCCCGCGAAGGTGAGATGGGCCGGCGCTGACAGAAAGGCGATGCGGCGATGCCCGCGCGAGATAAGGCGCTTGGTGAGATTAGCGAAGCCCTCCTCACCGTCGCCGTCGACGAAGGCATAAGGCGCGGTCGTGTCGGTGCGCCCGTGGCACACGAAAGGCACGTCCTTCTCCATCAGATAGGCGATGCGTTCATCCTGATGACGGGTTCGCACCACGATGAAGGCATCGGCGCGACGCCCCTCTACGAGGCGGCGGTAGACCGCCATCTCCTCCTTGCCGGGCCGGGCCGCGAGGAGCATCAGATCATGCTCGTGACGCGCCAGTTCCTCACCGACGGTGACAAGAAGCTCACTGAAGACGGGCTCGTGGAAATGCCCAGGGTCGGTTGGCAGGACAAAGGCAACCGTCTCACCGACGCCGCGTCGCAGACGCCGCGCGGCGGGGTTGGGCCGATAGCCCATTTCCTTGGCCGCGCGCTCGACCCGCTCGCGGGTCGCCGCCGCGACGTCGGAATAGCCATCAAGCGCCCGCGATACGGTCGTTATCGACAAGCCGAGATGCGATGCGAGCTTGCGCAGTGAGGTCATGCGTTCCTTCCACTCGTCGTTCCGCGTGGAGTTGGGATGCGCGACGGAATCCAAAACGTTTTGGAAAAAGCCGCCAAAGGGTCCGTCTTGTCAAGACGCAGTGCAGCAAGCTGTGGACGGGAAGGTCTTCGCGGGTGCGAAAAGGGGCTCCCCGCGCGACATGCAGGGGGCGCGGAATGGCGAGCGAATGTGCACGATGAAAGGCTTACGAGAACCACCCATATTCGCGATCGGATGCGATGTCGCGCGCCCGATGCTGGCATTGGCGTCCAAAAGAAAACGCGGGCCGCTCAGGGCCCGCGTATCGCTTTTTCGAGACGGCTGATCGTCGTCTGGATCGCGGCGCTCAGTCCTGCACCCTACTCATGCGCCTCTGACTGCCAGTTCAGCCTGATGGCCAGGATCGTGCAGATCGCGCCAGACAGCAGATAGGCGCCGGCTGACAGCAGGCCGAAATTGCTGGATAGCAGCAGGGCGACAAGCGGGGCGAACCCGGCGCCGAACAACCAAGCGAAATCCGAGGTTAGCGCCGAGCCGGTGTACCGGTAGGCCGTCGAGAAATTGGAAGCGAGCGAACCGGAGGACTGACCAAACGACAGACCGAGCAGGATGAAGCCGAGAATCATGAAGACGGTCTCGCCGACCGCCCCCGCGTCGAGCAACTGGGGAGCGAAGCCACTGAACGCCGCGATCGCGATCGCCGAACCCATCAAGAGGGCGCGACGGCCGACCCGGTCGGCGACAACGCCCGAGGCCAGGATCGCGACGATGCCGAACATGGCGGCAATCGCCTCGATGATCAGGAAGCGAGTCGGGTTTTCCTTTGTGAACAGATAGATCCACGAAAGAGGAAAGACCGTGACCATGTGGAAAAGCGCGAAGCTGGCGAGGGGGGCGAAGGTCCCGCTGGCCACGATGTGACCTTGCTTGCGTAGCGTTTCCAACACAGGCGACGGTTCGAGGGCGCGGCTCTCGAACAGCTTCGTATACTCAGGCGTCACGACGATGCGCAGGCGTGCGAACAAAGCGACCACATTGATCGCGAAGGCGACGAAGAAGGGATAACGCCATCCCCAGCTGTAGAAATCCTCCGCCGACAGATTGCCGACGAAGAAGGCGAACAACATGCTCGCCACGATCAGGCCGAGCGGCGCGCCAAGTTGCGGAAGCATTGCATACCAGCCGCGCCGCTCCTGCGGCGCATTCATCGCGAGAAGCGAAGCGAGCCCATCCCAGGCGCCGCCCAGGGCGAGGCCCTGGCCGATTCGCAATATGGCAAGCACCCAGACGACCGCGATACCGACCCGGTCATAACTGGGAAGAAACGCTATGGCGACTGTGGAGCATCCAAGAAGGAACAGCGCGATCGTCATTTTCGCGCTTTTTCCGTAGGCACGGTCGATCGCGGTGAATATCGCAGTGCCTATCGGTCGAGCAACGAACGCCAATGCGAAGATCGCGAACGAGTAAATCGTCCCCGTTAAGGGATCGACGAACGGAAATACCAATCGTGGAAAGACGATGACGGACGCGATTGCATAGACAAAGAAGTCAAAGAACTCAGACGTTCGTCCGATGACAACGCCGATCGCGATTTCGCCGGGATTGACCACGCCGTCGGGTTGAGCATGCACCCGCCGCGCGTCTCTCTCCAATGTCGATGACGCAGGCGCCATGTTGTTCGCACCGCTAGCCAAATGTCGTTCCTCGCTTGGCATCCTGCCGCTATCTGATAGCGTTCGCAAGTCTAGTCTGAAGTCGCCTTGTGTCTCATGCCGGCCTGACGGGGCATTGGACATTTTGTCCAATGTCCCTTTTGCTGCAGCGCAGCTAGCGGTGCCGGCCATTGATGGATCTGGCTATGGGTAAGCTTGTGAGCAAACTTCGCCTATTCGCCCTGTTGCCGCTCGGGCTTGTGCTCGCCGGCTGCAACTTTGTGGTCATGAGGCCAGCTGGCGACGTTGCCGAGCAGCAGCGTGACCTCATTATAGCGTCCACGATCCTCATGCTGCTCATCATCGTGCCGGTGATGCTGCTCACTGTCATCTTCGCATGGCGATACCGGCATACGAACAAGGAAGCCGACTACGATCCGGAATGGTCGCATTCCACACAGCTTGAGCTCGTCATCTGGGCGGCGCCGCTGTTGATCATCATATGCCTCGGGGCCCTGACCTGGATGGGGACCCATTTGCTGGATCCTTACCGCCCGCTCGATCGTATCGCGCCTGGCGAGCCGGTGGCCCGGGATGTGAAGCCGCTCGAAGTCGAGGTCGTGGCGCTGGATTGGAAGTGGCTGTTCATCTATCCCGAGCAAAAGATCGCGCTTGTGAATGAATTCGCCGCGCCTGTGAATCGCCCGATCAGCTTCCGGATCACCTCATCCTCGGTGATGAACTCGTTCTACGTGCCGGCGCTCGCAGGGATGATCTACGCGATGCCCGGCATGGAGACTAGGCTCCACGCCGTGATCAACAAGGATGGCGCCTATCAGGGGTTCTCCGCCAATTACAGCGGCGCGGGCTTCTCGGGCATGCGCTTCACGTTCCGCGGGCTGTCCGATGCCGACTTCGAGGCCTGGATCGCGCAGACCAGGGCTTCGAGCGAGAACCTCGGTCGGCAGGAGTATCTCGATCTTGAGAAGCCCAGTGAGAACGTCCCGGTTCGCCGGTACGGCGCGGTCGATCCGCAGCTCTTCGCCGCCATTGTCAACCGCTGCGTCGAACCGGGCAAAATGTGCGCCCATGAGATGATGGCCATTGACGCACAGGGCGGCCTCGGACTTGCCGGCGTCGATTTGATGCGCTTGCACTATGACAAAACAGCCAGGCGCGGTGCGGTCTTCGGCCCGACGCCGACCTATCTCGTCAGCATCTGCTCCGTCGAGGAGGCGAACGCCGCGCTCAATCAGGGCGCCGTCAAGCCACTGCCCATCAAGGGGTCGCCCATCGTCGGCGCCGGCCTGCCCCGTCCTTCGTTCACGCCCGCGCCGTCGCCGCGCGCCTCCTGGCTTCTCGACATGCGCCAGTCGCAAAGATCCTGATCGGCTCGATTGATATGACTGATCCTACTGCGAACCACAGCTTTCTTCTTGGACGTTTCAGCCTCGCCTCGCTGCCGCTGAATGAGCCAATCGTCGTCGTGACCTTCATGGTCGTCGCCTTCCTGGGAGCCTGTCTTCTCGGCGCGATCACCTATTTTCGCCTGTGGGGCTACCTTTGGCGCGAATGGTTCACCACCGTGGACCACAAGCGCATAGGGATCATGTATATGATCCTCGGCATCGTCATGCTGCTGCGCGGCTTTTCCGACGCCATCATGATGCGTCTGCAACAGGCAATGGCCTTCAATGGCAGCGAAGGCTATCTCAACGCCCATCATTACGACCAGATCTTCACGGCCCACGGCGTGATCATGATCTTTTTCGTGGCGATGCCGCTGGTCACCGGATTGATGAACTATGTCGTGCCTCTACAGATCGGCGCGCGCGACGTTTCGTTCCCGTTCCTCAACAACTTCAGCTTCTGGATGACGGCAGGCGGCGCGGTCATCGTAATGATGTCGCTGTTTATCGGCGAGTTCGCCAAGACAGGCTGGCTGGCTTATCCGCCTTTGTCAGGCATCCAATACAGTCCGGATGTCGGCGTGGACTATTACATATGGGCGCTGCAGGTCGCGGGCGTGGGAACGACTTTATCGGGCATCAACCTGATCTGCACGATCGTCAAGATGCGCTGCCCCGGCATGACCATGATGAAAATGCCGATCTTCACGTGGACCTCGCTCTGCACCAACGTGCTGATCGTCGCGTCCTTCCCGGTGCTGACCGCCGTTCTCGTGCTCCTGTCGCTCGATCGTTACGTGGGGACCAACTTCTTCACGAATGACTTTGGCGGCAACCCGATGATGTACGTCAACCTCATCTGGATCTGGGGGCATCCGGAAGTCTATATTCTGATCCTGCCGGCGTTCGGCATCTTCTCCGAAGTCGCCTCGACTTTCTCCGGCAAGAGGCTGTTCGGGTACACGTCTATGGTCTACGCGACCGTGTGCATCACCATTCTGTCCTACCTCGTGTGGTTGCACCACTTTTTCACCATGGGGTCGGGCGCCAGCGTGAACTCGTTCTTTGGCATAACGACGATGATCATTTCGATCCCGACGGGCGCCAAGATCTTCAACTGGCTGTTCACGATGTATCGGGGTCGCATCCGGTTTGAGCTGCCGATGATGTGGACCATCGGCTTCATGCTGATCTTCGTCATCGGTGGCATGACGGGCGTGCTCCTCGCGGTTCCACCCGCCGACTTCGTGCTCCACAACAGCCTGTTCCTCGTCGCGCATTTCCACAACGTCATCATCGGCGGCGTGCTGTTCGGCCTCTTCGCCGGCATGACCTTCTGGTTCCCGAAGGCATTCGGGTTCAGGCTGGATCCGTTCTGGGGCAAGATGTCGTTCTGGTTCTGGGTCACCGGCTTCTTCTTTGCCTTCATGCCGCTCTATGTACTTGGCTTGATGGGTGTCACGCGGCGGCTCAGGGTGTTCGACGATCCCTCGCTGCAGATCTGGTTCGTGATCGCGGGCTTCGGCGCTTTCCTGATCCTGTGCGGCATCCTTTCGTTTCTCATGCAGATCGCCGTCAGCATCATGAGGCGAGACCAGCTGCGCGACACGACCGGCGACCCCTGGCACGGCCGGACCCTCGAGTGGGCCACGTCATCGCCGCCGCCGGACTACAACTTCGCCTTCACGCCCGTCGTGCACGACGGTGATGCCTGGTGGGACATGAAGACACGTGGTTATGAGCGGCCCCTGGAAGGTTTCAGGCCCATTCATATGCCGAGAAACACGCCGGCTGGCGTGTTTCTCGCGGGGTTCAGCGTCGTCCTCGCCGTCGCGCTCATCTGGTATGTGTGGTGGCTCGCGGCGCTGAGCTTCGTCGGCCTCATCGCAACGGCCATCGGCCATACCTTCAACTACAAGCGCGATTTCTACATTCCTGCCGACGAGGTTGCGCACACCGAAGCTGCGCGGACGCGCACTCTCTCCGCGCAGGTGTAGGTCATGACAGCAGTACTCAGCACCGCGAAGGCCGAGCAAGGCGCCACAACCTTTTACCTCGTGGAGGATCACAACCATGAGGAGGGGTCGAGCACCCTGCTCGGCTTCTGGATCTACCTGATGAGCGACTGCCTCATCTTTGCGGTCCTGTTCGCGACTTTCGGCGTGCTCGGCGGCAACCTCGCTGCGGGGCCGGGTCCGAAGGATCTCTTCGATCTTCGCCTTGTCGCGCTCAATACGTCGATGCTCTTGTTGTCATCGATCACATACGGCTTCGCCATGCTGACGATGGCGCAGGGGCGCGTTGCCGCCACGCAGGCCTGGCTTGCGGTCACAGGCGTGTTCGGCCTCGCCTTCCTCTCGATCGAACTCTACGAGTTCGCTCATATGTTCCATGTGGGCGCAACCCCGCAGCGCAGCGCATTCCTGTCATCGTTCTTCGCGCTCGTCGGCACGCACGGACTTCATGTGACATTCGGCACGATCTGGCTCGTCACCTTGATGGTCCAGGTTCACAAGCATGGCCTGATTGTCGCCAATCGGCGCCGCCTGATGTGCCTCAGCATGTTCTGGCACTTCCTGGATGTGATCTGGATCGGTGTCTTCACCTTTGTCTATCTCATGGGGATGCTTCGATGAGCACCGACAGCCGCGCCGCTCACGCGCCCACCCACGACCATGGTTACGCGGAACACGAGACGGGTCCCTCCCACGGCACGTTGCGCAGTTATCTTACTGGCTTCGTGCTGTCCGTCATCCTGACAGCCGTTCCGTTCTGGCTGGTTATGGCCCGTCCCATTGCCAGCAACGAGATCACCGCGGTCGCCATCATGGCCTTCGCCATCGTGCAGATCGTGGTCCACATGATCTACTTCCTGCACATGGATTTCCACTCTGAAGGCGGCTGGACGATGATGGCCCTCGTCTTCACGCTGATCATCGTCTTCATTGCGCTCTCCGGCTCGCTCTGGGTCATGTATCACCTCGATACCAACATGATGCCTGGTCATACGACGGGTCAGACCCCGTGACAGGGGTTTCCGGCACGGCACGCGCTCCCGATGTTCATCATCGGGAGCGCGTGCCTGCCGGCAGCCGAACACCAGCGCCCGCCACATCGGTTCCTCGGTCGACGTGGGTGCTTGCCCTTCTCGCTATCCTCACCGTCATCGGCGTTGCCGGCTTCACGTCCCTCGGCATCTGGCAGATTGAACGGCGCGCGTGGAAGCTGGACCTGATCACGCGTGTCGATGGCAGGATCCATGCCCCCCCGGTTGCCGCTCCCGGGCCAGCAGCCTGGCCCCAAGTCAACACCGCCAACGACGAATATCGCCGCGTCACCGTCACGGGGCGGTTTCTCAATGATCGCGAAGCTCTGGTCCAGGCGGTGACGGCACACGGGGGTGGCTATTGGGTGCTGACGCCGCTGCGCGCCACCGACGGCTTCACAGTTCTCGTCAATCGAGGCTTTGTACCGCCGGAACTGCGCGATGCTGGGGCACGCGCCGCCGGACAGATTTCCGGCGAGACGACCGTCACAGGCCTCCTCCGCATCACAGAGCCAAAGGGCGGGCCGCTGCGCGCGAACGATCCCGTCAACGATCGCTGGTATTCGCGGGATACCGCTGCCATCGCCGAGGCGAAGGGATTGTCCGATACGGCTCCCTATTTCATTGACGCGGATCGTGTCGTGGCATCGCCGTCTGCGCCGGTCGGCGGCTTGACCGTCGTCAACTTTCCCAACAACCACCTCGTCTACGCGCTGACCTGGTTCGCGCTCGCGCTGATGGTGCTGGCGGCAGGCATTTTCGTCTTGCGTAGCGAGTACCGGTTGCGCCGCGGCCTGCCGTCGTAGTCAGCTGACCTGCTTTTTCTCGAGCTTGCGCGCCAGTGTGCGCCGGTGCATGCCGAGCCGCCGTGCTGCCTCCGAAATATTGAAATCCGTCTCCACGAGCGTTTCGTGGATACGTTCCCATTCCAGCGTCTTGATAGACGTCGGACGCACGGTCATTGGAACGGTGGGATCGCCCTCCCCTCGGCCCCACGCGGCCTCAATTTCATCTGAATTGGCCGGTTTCGCCAAATAGTGGCAAGCTCCCAGCTTGATGGCCTCCACGGCGGTCGCGATGCTCGCGAAGCCGGTCAGAACCACGATCTTCATCTCCGGATCATGCTGGTGCAACATCTTCACGCATTCGAGTCCGGAACCGCTGACAAGTTTGAGGTCCACCACCGCATAGGCCGGCACGATCTGCTCCAGGGCGTTTCGCGCGGTGTCAATCCCGTCGCTCACGGCCACCTCATAGCCACGGCGCTCGAATGACTTGCGTAGCGCCTTTGCGAAAGACGCATCGTCTTCAATGATGAGAAGTGAGGGCTTAGCGTCCACGGCTTCCTCCGGATGAAAGCGATGCGATCGGCAATGTGAGAGTGACCGACGCGCCGCCACGGGGATGGTTCTCGGCCTTGACGGTGCCGCCGAGCTTGCGCACGACATTCATGACAAGGAACAACCCCAGGCCGCCGCCCGGCCTGTTCTTGCTCGAGCGGTAGGGCTTTCCGAGTTCCGCGAGAATTCTGTCATCGAAGCCTGGTCCCACGTCGCTGACCGTCAGAACGAAATCGTCCTCGTGCCGCCTGACCGTCACCCCGAGCCAGTTTGGCGAGGCCTCGTGGGCGTTATCAAAGATGTTGAAGATGACCTGTTTCAACGCGGGGTCCGAAATGATGGCCACATCCGGGCTGAAGGCGCTGACGTAGTCGATATGCGTGGGTGAGCGACTTGCCCGCCATTCCCCAACCAGGTCATCGATAAAACCGTTCACGGTCGTTCTGACCGTACCCTCACCTCTGGCCTCGCCCGAAGACATCAGGATACCCGAGACAATCTGCTTGCAGCGTTCGACCTGATTTTGCATCTCGCAGATCTCGTCAAGCAAATCACCTTCCGCCCGAAATTCCGGCATGCGATGCCAGTCATTGAGGATGACCGAGAGCGTCGCGAGCGGAGTCCCCAGTTCGTGCGCGGCGCCAGACGCGAGCAGGCCCATGCGCACGATGAGCGCCTCCTCCGCCGATTGCTGGCGCATCGCGGCAAGTCGTGCATCCCGATCCCGCAGATTGCGATTGATGCGCATCGTGAAGAGCACGAGCAGACAAGCCGCCAGGATGAAGCAGACGAACATGCCCTGGATATGCAGGCTGAACAGTTCATGGCCGTCGCTGCGCGGGATGGGCAGCGGGCGATAAAGGCTCGTGAGTGCGAAGAAGCAGCCGCTGGCGATGGCGAGAAGCGCCCAGACGAGGCGCTCCTCCAGCAGCACGGCCCCAAGTGTGATCTGCAGAAGGTAGAGCGAGACGAACGGGTTGGAGGCACCACCGCTGAGAAAGAGCTGTACGGTCAGGGCCGCGACGTCAAGGACCAGCGCCAGAAACAGCTCCGTATCCGACACTTCCGCGCGGAGGCGGTAGCGTATCAGGCTGCCTATATTCAACAGCACCAGACAGGCGAGCACCGCGACCATCGGCGGGAGCGGCAGTGGTATTCCGAACCAGAACTGGACGAAGAGGATAGTGATGACCTGACCGCATACCGCCAACCATCGAAGGTGAATGAGCAGGAGCAGGTTTTTCTTGTTGGTCGTGTCAAGAACGGAAATTGCCGTCTCCTCGCGGATCACTCAAGGCAGAGGCCGGGCGCTCCCGGCGTTGTGCCAGATTGGCGCTTGCGGTGCACGGCCCACGTGGCCGCCTTATAGGTGATCCGTGGCCAAAGATCGACGTTCGTCGTACCCGTCTCAGCGGATGGTGCCGATCCGCAGCCCGGCCGCGGCGCGTTCCAGCTCCGTGGCGAGCCTCTGTGCGGTCTGTCCCATTTCCTCGAGGCGCCCGTTCTCGAAATAGACGGTCGCTCCATTGATGCTGACTGCTATTCGTACTTTGCCGTCGATAAGAAACGTGGACGCAACACCGCAGGTACCGACGTCACATTCGTTGTAGTCGGACGCGAAGTGACGCTCCCGCGCCGCCGTCAGCTCCCGGCGCAATTGCTCCGCGCTCTTTGGTGGATCCGGGGGCAGCTGTTTCAGGAATCCCTTCCAGTCATCTGTCGGCAAGGCACTGACCAACGCCTTGCCCACGGCGGTCAGCAAAGCAGGCGACCGTTGACCCACGAAGGAATTGATCTGCAATTGCCGGTTTCCGGGTGCCCGTTCGATGACCACAATGTCTGTTCCATCGAGGATCGCGAGATGGATGGTGTCCGAAGTCTGCTCGGCATAGCGGATGAGAAGTGGGCGCAGGACCTCGACAAAGCTGAGGCTGCGCTTCTTCTGTTCGCCGAGCTCCAGAAGCCGGTAGCCGAGCGCGTAGCGTCGCGCCTCGAAGGATAGATAGTGATGCTCAACCAGGGTCGCGAGCAATCTGTGAGCTGTACTGCGTGACATATCGGCGGCCGACGCTATTCCGCCGAGGGTATCCGTGCCCGCCGCAACGAGCTCGATCAATTTGATCGCCTTTGTGATGACGAGGCTCATGGGTGCGCCGACCATGCTCTGCCGACGCGCAGGCCGCCCCTGCCGCTGATCTGTCTCAACACAAGCTCCCCCTCTTTTCCCATTCCACGCTCTTACGACAAACGATCAAGGGGATCAATATTCATCCCAATATTTGGGATGCATCTCCTGACTATTGACATGATAGAATGGATGGTGCGATGCTCCTGCCAACGATGAACTGCTGCAGGGGCTGCGGCCAGTTTGCATAAAATTGGTGCGCGATTGCGCAAATAAAAAGCATAGAATTCTGAATCAGAGGGTCTAATGAAGTCGCGCGTTTATATTGGGCGAGACCGCATATCCAATATGCTTGGGCGTAATTTCTGGAATGAACTAACCTTCCCCAAGATATTCAAAGATAGCGCGGATAGTATTGGTCCTGTTCTCATTGAACGTGACGGCAACCCGTCCATGGTGATCGGAGCATTCGACGCAGCCGCATTCCAGTCGGCGACAAAGGCTATACCCTTTGAGACTTACGCCAGTTACTTCAGCTGGAACCATCCCAAGGGGTATCGTCCTCAATCGTTCACGGAAGCGGTTCGCAGACTGGCCGGAGATGACCTGCTTGAAATCGACGCCGATATGCCAATTGGGCGCTTCGAAGCGCTAGCGCAATCCGGTCCTGCGGCGATCGCCGACCCAACCGCGTTGCACCAGCCGAAAGGGCCTTGCTTCCTATACCGCAAGCGCCGGCAGGATATAGAGGCGCAGTGGTGCGCGACCCGCGACGCCGATGTTCCAGCGCTTACCCCCTTCGTGTCTTCGCTGCGTTTCGGCCCTGAACTGCTCCACGGTATGTCGAGTGAGCCGCTAGGATTCGCTGTTCTCGACAGAATTTGCAGAGAATCCGGCCTCGCCTCGATCTATGTGAGCGCTCCTTTCAACGTGGAGATGTTTACAGGGTTGCCCAGCAGCGTTGCCGAACGTTATGGAATAACGGCTCTTTATACGCCTGGCAGCGACGCTATTCTAATCCTCTCTCCTCAGAGCATCGAGCGCCCGGATTTCGCAGCTGCCGGGCACGCGCCGAGCCTCATGGCGGCTCTCAGCGACAGCCGGAATGACAAGCTTGGTATCGAACGTGAGCATCTCGCCGTTGCGATCGGCCGGTCGCTCTCGGATGACGGATTTACTCTTGCCGATGCAACCTATGCCCTGCGCCGCTGGCAGGACGAACGCGCTGGAACGGACCTGCTTTACTTCATCACCGCTGCGAATGCTGTGCTTCACGGTATCGAGCATGCCAGTCAATTCATGAATCGCAGACTGGCTGGCGGTTTGACGGAGAACGAAGTTGCTGCCGTCTATCATCAGGGCGTGCAGAATTTCGCGACGCTGGTCGGTATGGACGGCCGGGTCCACCCGTATTTCGACATCATCCACTCCGGTGAGCGGACGTTGTTACCCGCCATTGCCGGTGACTATCCGCTCAACAGCACCGACAGAACCATCAAGTTCGACATGGGTCTTCTGGTCACCGATGCATATGGCTGCGTGCGCGGCTGCTCGGATATCGCGCGTAGCGTTTCTCCCGATGCGGACCTGCAAGCCGCCCATGACGAACTGCGCCGCCTTTTGGTCGATGAATTGATCCCTTCAATCCAGAGTGGAATGAGCGGCGGGGAGATCCATGCGAACGGCGTTGAGATCCTGCGCCCGATGACGACCTCCCTCAAGCAGGTCGGCTTGCTCCACGAGGGCATGACGATGGATGGCTACACGCGTGATTGCGGCCATACATTGCAACGACAGACCCTTGCGACCGTTCATTTCCTGCCTGATTTCAAGGAACGGCTGCATACTGGAATGCTCGGTTGCACGGAATTCGTCTGGCCTATCGATGACAAGATCATCGCTGCGGAAGACGGATATTACGTGACAGAGAAAGGCGCGGTTCCTTTCACAATATAATTCACTGCAAAATAAAAGGGGAACACGATGAATATTCTTTCGCCATTCAGGGCGCGATCGCTGGCATTCATGCTGTCGATCGGCGCCAGCGCCTTCGCGTTGTCCGGCCAGGCCGACGCGCGCAGCATCAAATTTGCGATGGGGGCGCCCGTCCTAACGCTCGACCCGGGCGTGGCGGCGGGCACACAGGCGCAGACCGTTCGCATCCAGGTCATGGAGCCTCTCGTGCAAATGAACGCCGAGACAGGCAAGATCGAGCCGCTGCTGGCCGAGAGCTGGAGCCTGGCTGACGATAAGAAGACCTGGACTTTCAAATTGCGCCCTGGCGTCAAGTTCCATGACGGTACGCCGTTGACGTCGGCTGATGTCGTCGCCTCGCTCAGCCGGATCATCGATCCGAAGTCCGGTCTCGGCCGCGCCGCGGATCTCCGAGCGATCAGCGAGGTCACGCCCGTAGACGATCTCACGGTCAAGCTCACGACCGCAGCTCCCTTCGGCGCGCTTCTGCAGGTCCTCGCGCTGGATTCCGCGTCCATCCTGAGCGCTGCCTCGCTTAAGGCGGACGCGGCGAAAATCGGCTGGAATCCCGTTGGCACGGGTCCCTTCAAATATGTGTCGCATCAGGCTGAGCAGAGCGTGACGCTTGCCCGCAATGACGCTTATTGGGGCACGAAGCCGGCGGCCGAAGGCATACAGTTCATCACCGTTCCCGAGGCCGCCACGCGGCTCTCCATGCTTGAAACCGGTGAAGCCGACATCGTGACCGACGTTCCCGGATCAGAGATCGAACGGCTTCAGTCGACACCCGACATCGCATTGCTGAAGAAGCCCAATACCCGTGTCGGCCATATCGGCATCAACGTCAGCAAGCCGCCCTTCACCGATGCGCGTGTGCGCCAGGCCCTGAATTTCGCGGTCGACCGGGAAGCCATCGCGGAAGGTGTGTTGCGTGGCCTTGGTATCCCGGCCGAGACGATCATCGCGCCGCCAGTTTTCGGCTACGCGCCACAGAAGCTCTATTCCTACGACCCGAAGAAGGCGAAGGCGCTGCTCACCGAGGCGGGCTTCCCGAATGGGTTCAAGACGACGATCTGGACGCCGCAGGGTCGTTATTACATGGATCGCGAGACGGTCATCGCGGTGCAGGCCCAATTGAAGGAAATCGGCGTCGACGCGTCGGTGGAGATCGTCGACTGGTCGACCTATCTTGCCGCACTGCGCAAGCCGCAAGCCGAGAACAAGTCCGAGCTCTACATGCTTGGCTGGGAGACGGGTACCGCGGATATCCAGATCATTCTGGATACGGTTTTCGACAGCGCGCGCATGCCGCCCAATGGTTGGGACACCATGTTCTACAAAAATCCAGATGTGGATGCCTTGCGTGTCGAGATCGGTCGCGAGGTGGATCCCGACAAGCGCCTGAAACTGGCGGCTGATGCCCAGGCTCTGATTATGAAAGACGCGCCTTGGGTACCTCTGTACAGCTATATTCAGGTCACCGGATACCGCAAGAATATCACCGGCCTCGAATATCTTGCCACGGATGTCTATCGCCTCAAGAATATCAAGTTCAACTGAAACTGCGGCGGCAGCATCTGAAGGAATGGCCCGACTGACCGCCTTTCGCGCAGCCGGGCCAAGCCACAATGCTCACATGCTTGCGTTCCTGACAGGAAGCGCCCAACTGCCGTCCTGTCAGCCGCGGGTTTAGGAAATCGGGCGGTCGTTTGTCATGGATCTCGCGTCGTTCATCACACGCAGGCTGGTCTATGCCGCGCTGGTGCTTCTCGCTCTCTCGGTCCTGGTGTTCTCCATCCTGCAACTCGTGCCCGGCGACCCCGCCGTGACAGTTGGCGGTATGGGGGCCTCACAAGCGGACATCGAGGTCATTCGCCAGCAGTTGGGTTTTGATCAGCCCGTGTGGTGGCAATTTCTGCGTTGGCTTGGAGGGCTCTTCACAGGTGACTGGGGCACGTCCATCGTTTCGCGCGAGCCCGTTCTGCCTATCCTCATCGAACGCTTTCGCATGACTCTGCTGCTGGCCAGCGCCGGCATTCTGTTCGCGGCGGTCGTCGGCGTCACCCTTGGCGTCAATGCGGCGCTGCGCGCCAATTCGGCATCGGACCTTCTCCTGTCGGTCATCGCGCTGATCGGCGTCTCCGCTCCCATCTTCTGGATCGGCCTCATCCTCCAGCTCGTCTTTTCCGTGCGTCTCGGCCTTCTGCCCTCGACAGGCGCCGGCAGTCTTTCGCATCTCATTCTGCCGGCGCTCGCCATCGGCGGCAACTCGATCGGCATCATCATGCGCATGACCCGCGCGAGCCTTCTGGAGGTTCTGCAGCAGGATTATGTCCGCACCGCCCAGGCCAAGGGGCTCAAGCACCGGACGGTGATCTATACACACGCGCTGCGCAATGCCCTTGTACCGATCCTGACAGTTATCGGCATTCAATTCGCCTATCTCATGGGTGGCGCCGTTCTCATCGAGACGGTCTTCGTCTGGCCGGGCATCGGCAAGCTGCTCGCCGACTCCGTATTCCGTCGCGATTTTCCAATCGTCCAAGGCGCCATCCTCATCATCGGAGCCTTTTTCATCCTTGTGAATACATTGGTCGACTTCGCCTATACGATCGTCGATCCGCGCATCAAGGCGGGCTGAGGGATGGTGGCGCTGATGAACCCCGTCGATACCTCCGCTCATGCATCCCAGGCCCCGCGCCGCAGGCTATTGCGCAAGTTCCTGCGTCACAGAATGGGCGTGGCAGGCCTCGTGATCGTGTTGCTCTATATCGTCGTTGCGCTCTTCGCGCCGTGGCTTGCACCCTGGGGGCCGGATACTGTTGATCTGCGCAACGTGGCCAAGCCGCCGAGTCTCGCGCATCCATTCGGCACCGATCAGTTCGGACGTGATGTTCTCAGCCGCACGATCTTCGGCGCGCAGACCTCGCTTGTTCTGGGCTTCTGCGTTGTCGGTATCGCCACGCTGTTCGGCATGCTGTTCGGCGTGCTGGCCGGATACTATCGCGGGCGAGTCGAGCGGGCGGTAATTTTCATGACGGATGTCATGATGACCTTGCCGAGCATCATCACCGCGCTTGCCGTCGTGACCATCCTCGGCCCCGGCCTCGGCACGACCATCATCGCCATCGCAATCGCCAGCCTGCCGCGCCTCGTGCGCGTCGCCCGCGGCGCGGTGCTACAGGTGCGCGAAATGGACTACATCCAGAGCAGCCGTTCGCTCGGCGCGACGGACCGCGCCATTGTGTTGCGTCATGTGGTGCCGAACGCCCTGTCGCCGGTCATCGTCCAGGCCTCTCTGCTGATGGCCGAGGCCGTGTTGGTCGCGGCCGGCCTTGGCTTCCTCGGTGTCGGCGTCAAGCCGCCGCTGGCCGAATGGGGGCAGATGCTCGCCGAGAGCCGCACGCTGCTGCGCAGCGCGCCGCATATTTCGATCTTCCCGGGCCTCGCCATCATCTTTCTGGTGCTCGGGCTCAACCTCTTGGGCGATGGGCTGCGTGACACGCTCGACGTCCGTACACGATAGGAGACACAAGTGATTGACGAGATGAAGGGGCGCGTGCAGCGCGCGCGCGAACTCGCGAGCATGCGCGGCTTTGAGGGCGTGATCGTCGCCGGACGCGCGCCTGATCGCAATGGCGATCTGGCCTATCTCTGCGGCCATATCCCGATGCTCGCGGGCCATCCCAGCCGCTTTGCGATCCGTGGTCGCGGGCTCGGCCTGCTTTACATCCCGACGGATCCGAAGGCGAATCTCGCGATTGCCGTGACGACGCCGTTCTACGTGCCGGCGCATGGCGTCGGGGAGACCGTGGTCAACCCCAATATCGTCGCAGGCATCACGGCGATCCTGGAGCGCGCGGGCGCGCAGCGCGCAACCGTCGGCATCATCGGCATGGACGTCATCTCCGCGATGACCTTCGCCGAGATGACCCATTACAATCCCGGCGTTCGCTTCATCGAGGCCGATGACATCGTGATGAACATGCGCGCGATCAAAAGCGACAAGGAGCTTGAGGCGCTGCGCCAGGGCTCCGCCTTCGCCGATGAAGTCGGCGCATTGCTGCGCAAGGAGATCAAGCCGGGCGTCACCGAACGCGAGCTCGCCAATTTCGTCATTTCCGAGATGACGAAACGTGGCGCCACCAATGCCTTTGCGACCTGCCAGTCCGGTGTCGAGCGCTCGGGAGAGCCCTTTCTGTTTCCGGCCTTCTCCGATCGCGTGCTGGAGGACGGGGATCTCGTCCACATGGAGATCAACGGTCGCTGGCAGGGCTATATGATCGACATCTGCCGGGCGACGATGGTCGGCCGCCCCACGAAGGATGGCGTGCATCTTCTCGAGACGGTGCTGAAGATGCTCGAGGTCAGCATCGATGCCATCGGCCCCGGCGTTCTCGCCGAAGATCTCGAGAAGATCGCCGACGACGTCGCCGTGAATGCGGGCTTCCAAGGCAAGTTCGCCTTCGGCTATGGCGGTGCTGGCACCTATCTCGGCCATGGCATCGGCCTCGGCGTCGACGAGCCACCGGCGATCTGCAAGGGCGAGAAGACCTTCCTGCAGCCCGGCATGGTGCTGACCATCGAACCCGGCCTCTATCGGACGCCGGCGGGCGGTGCGCGCATCGAGGATGAAGTGCTCGTCACCACGACGGGTGTCGAGGTCATCACGAAGCTCGAACGGCGCTGGTGGGCCTGATCATGTCCCCTTCTCCCGTCAGCCAGGAGCTCGCCGCGCTCCTCGGCGATCTCGTTCGCATCAAAAGCCATTCGGGCGAGGAAGGCGCGGTTCAGGCCTTCATCGCACGCTGGTTTGAGGACAACGGCATCCCGGCCCGCATCGAGCCGGCGGCCGGCGGCCTCACCAATGTCGTCGTCGAGATCAGCGGCGGCGTGCCGGGACCGACGCTCTTCATGGGCGGCCATTGCGATACCGTCACGCCGCCCGATGACTGGAGCATGGACCCCTACTCACCCGTGATCCGCGAGGGACGCCTCTATGGCGTCGGAGCCATGGACATGAAGTCGGGTCTCGCGACGGCGATGCACGCTGTCCGCGATCTCGCGCGCCGTCCCGGTGATTGGGCGGGGCGCGTGATCTTTGCGGCACTTGCGGACGAGGAGGCCTATTCCCGCGGGGCGCGCGGCTTTCTCGAACAGGGACATCTTGAACAGGGACATCTTGAACAGGGTCTTGCCATCGACGCGGCGATCATGTGCGAGCCGCATTTCGACATTCCTTCCATTGCCGCCATGGGCAAGATCAATCTGAAGGTCGTGGTCACGGGGCGCTCCGCCCACGGCTCGCATCCGGCTGACGGTGTCAATGCGGTGACGGAAGCCGCGCGCCTGCTCGTCGCCATCGACGGGCTGGCGCGGCCGACGCATCCCGAGTTCGGCACGAGCACCCACTGCGTCCTGAACGTGAGCTCGGGCACCGGCATCTACGAGATCCGCGTGCCGGACCGTTGCGAGTTCCTGATCAACTGGCATTTCCTGCCGACCGAGACCGCCGAAGAAGCTGTAGCGGCGATCGAGGCGCTGGCCCGCGATCTCCATTCACCGGCACGCTTCGATGTGACGATTGCCCAGCCGCGCTACGACAGCTTCGTGATGGACAAGGACCATCCCTTTGTCACCACTTTCGCGGAGAGCTATCAGCGCATTCTCGACAAGGCACCGCCCTTCACGTTCTGCTTCGGTGTTTCCGACGCCAACATCTTCAATGGCGCTGGAATCCCCACGCTCCTGTTTGGCCCTGGCGGCGCGAACATGCACGCCGCCGATGAATGGGCCGATCTCTCCCAGATGGAAAAAGCTCGCGCCGTCTATCTCGACCTTGCCGAGCATTTCCTGGTCGCTCCGACACAAAGGACTGCGTCATGACCTTCGGCTCCGCCAAACTTCCCCATTCCATCAACCACGTGATGGCGCATGTGGATCACATGCGGATCGACACACCCCGCCGCAAGAGCGGCTCCGGCCAGGATGTCAGAGCCGGCCACTATGTGGTCGATACTCTGAAGTCCTACGGCCTCGATGCGGCGCTCCAGGAATTCGAGACCTTCGACAGCGATCCAGGAGAAGCCACTCTCGAAGTTGTCTCGCCGGACAAGCGCGTCATTCGCGCGCTCGCCTGCGCGCATATCGAGCCAACCCCGGCAGGCGGCTATTCCGCCGAGATCGTTGACGTCGGCCCGGGCGGCGAGAGCGACTATGAGGGCAAGGACGTTCGCGGCAAGATTGTTCTTGCCGAAGTGTCTTACGCTCCAGCGACGCCAGAGAAGGCGCGCATCGCTTCCGTCAAGGGTGCGGCGGGCATCCTCCTGATGAACTGGGGCCGCGACGGCGAGCCGGATATCCCCTGGCGTGGGCTGAAGTCTGTCTGGGGGAACCCTACTCCGGAAACCTGGGAGAATATTCCGCGCCTCTTCGGCCTCAGCATCTCACGCGGTGACGGCCAGGCGTTGCGCGCCCTGATGAAAAGCGGTCCCGTTGTCCTGAAGGCCAATGTCACGGCGCATCGGGAATGGCGCAAGCTCAGCCAGCCGATCGGTTGGCTGCACGCCCCCGACACCGCGCCGGAAAGGGACCAATTTATCATTGTCTCCGGACATCTCGACTCGTGGCTGCCGGGAGTGACAGACAACATCACCGGCGACGCTGTGATGATGGAGATTGCCCGTGTGCTGGCGGCCCGCCGCGCGGAACTGCGCCGCTCCGTGGTGTTCTGCTTCTGGAACGGCCACGAAGTCGCAGAAGCAGCCGGCTCCACTTATTTCGTCGATGCGTTGTGGGAAAAAATCAACGGCAATGCTGTCGCCTATCTGAACATCGATTCCGTCGGCATGAAGGACACCACGGAATTTCATGTGAACGCCTGTCCGGAGCTGCGTGAATTCTCGCGGACCATTGCCGAGGCGGCCGTCGGCGAAAGCGTCCCGATCTCCGTCGGCAATCTCGACAGATTCGGCGACCAGTCCTTCTTCGGCATTGGTGTTTCCTCCACCACCGCGCGCCATGGCTTTTCCCGCGAGGTGATCGAGCGGTATCATGGGGCGACAATCGGCTGGTACAACCATACCGAACACGACACGATCGAGATCGTGGATCCCGCGATCCTCGACAGTGATACCGACTATTGGACACGACTTGTCCATGCCCTCGCCACTACATCGATCCTGCCGCAGCGGTTCTCTCCCCGCATCAAGGATCTTGAACGCCGCTTCAGTCTGATGCTGGCCGGCAAGAAGGACCCCGCCCAGTTGTCGCTGATCCACGAGGGGATCGCCGCGCTCGCCCCGGAGCTCGAGTGGCTCGATGCGCGGCTCGACCAGCTGGCGGCCACGAGGGACACGGACCAGAAGGCCGTGCAACGCGCCAATAGGCTCATCCTGCGTCTCTCGCGCCAGCTCACTTTCATCACCGGCTCGGCAAGCGGCAAATATGAGCAGGACAGCTACGGCATCAGCACTTTACACCTGCCGGTTCCCCTGCTCGGCTGCCTGGATGACTTCCAGAAGGCCGATCCGGATGGGCTGGAGGCGAAGCTCCTGACCACGAAGCTGATGCGCCTTCGGCATACGGTGACGGATGCGCTGCAACTCGCGCGCGCCTTCATAGACGATTTCCGCGCTCTGTCGTGAAGGCTCGCCCGGAGCCATGAACGCTCCGGGCTTTCATCTCTTGAGGGAGGCGGCGGTGGCCCGCAAAACAATCTACGTCCTCAACCCGAGCAGCCGCACGGATACGGGCATCACCGAGGACATGCAGCACAGTCTCAAATGGCTGGTGCGTGAGGGTGGTCCGGACATCCGCTGCCTTACCCTGAGCGACGGTCCGAACGGCATCAAGAACGCGCGCGACAGTGACAGCGCGGCGCCAGCCATTCTTCGTTTCATCGAGCGGGAATGCGCGAAGCCCGAAGTTGCGGGCTTCATCATCGCCTGTTTCTCGGACCCCGCGGTCTTTTCCGCGCGCGAGTTGACGGCGAAGCCCGTGATCGGCATCGGCGAGGCCGGGATGATGGCCGCCCTTGCCCTCGGCGATCTCGTCGGCACCATTGGCGTGTCGGGCAGTAACCCGGTCAAGGGCTTGCGCTTCGCCCGTCGCCTCGGGGTCCGGGAGCGTATCGCCGGCCATGTCGGGCTCGGGCTGGACTATGGGCAGCTCAAGGATCCCGCCGTCGTCGAAGACAACCTGATCAAGGCAGGCCTGAGTTTACGCGATGACCATGGCGCGGATGCGATCGTCTTCGCGGGGGCCGGGCTTGCCCGTTATGTCGCGGCACTCAACGCGGCGACGGGATTGCCAGTGGTGGACCCGACACAGGCGGCGGCGGCCTTGGCGCTGACCCAAGCCGCCCTCTGAACAAGCCACCTCTGAGACGGAGCCGGCCCAGGCGCGACTATCTCAAGGCAGCGTAAAACGAAAGAAGGCCCGGGCCGGAGCCCGAGCCTCTCCCGTCTTCCAATCAGGCTGCTTACTCAGCCGCGCGCTTGACGACGCGGGCCGCGATGAGGTCGCCCGTGGCCTGGTCGATGCTCGTCCAATACCAGATGAACCTCTCCTTGATGGCATCGACAGTCAGCGCATTGTATTGGCCAACGAGCGTATCCACGAGCCGATCCCTCTGCTCCTGGGTGAAAACCTTACGGATCAGGGTTCCCGCCTGGCCGAAATCATCGTCGTCGCTCCGCAGCGTATAGGCTGAGCGTACGAATTCGCCATCCGCTTCCCAGCCCTTGCCCTCCGAAGCGCGTGCCGGATCGGCTGTCGGCCCACCGAATGAATTCGGCGCATAGACCGGTTTGCTGTGGCCGGCGAAGCCATGCCGCATCGGACCGTCCTTGGCATAGGAATGAACCTCCGAGACCGGACGGTTGACCGGCAGCTCGTTGTAGTTCGGACCAATGCGATAACGATGGGCGTCCGCATAGGAGAACACACGGGCGAGCAGCATCTTATCGGGGCTGACATCGACGCCCGGGACGAGATTGGACGGCGCGAAGGCAGCCTGCTCGATCTGGGCGAAGTAATTTTCCGGATTGCGGTTCAGCACGAACTCGCCGACCGGGATCAGCGGATAATCCGCGTGCGGCCAGACCTTGGTGAGATCGAACGGATTGAACCGATAGGTCTTGGCGTCCTCATAGGGCATGATCTGCACGGAGACCTTCCAGCGCGGGAAGTCGCCGCGCTCGATCGCCTCATAGAGGTCTCGGATATAGTGATCCGCATCCGTGCCGGCGATGCGCGCCGCCACGTCGCCATCGATGTTCTGCTCGCCCTGCTGGTTGTGGAAATGATACTTTACCCACACGCGCTCGCCAGCGGCGTTGATCCACTGGTAGGTATGTGACGAGTAGCCGTTGAGATGGCGCCAGGATGACGGCAGACCGCGATCGCCCATGAGATAGGTGACCTGATGGGCGCTCTCCGGCGAAAGCGTCCAGAAATCCCACTGCATGTCGGCATCGCGCAGGTGGCTGCCGGGCAGACGCTTCTGCGAGCGGATGAAATCCGGGAACTTGATGCCATCGCGGATGAAGAACACCGGGGTGTTGTTGCCGACGATGTCGTAATTGCCTTCCGTCGTATAGAACTTGAGCGCGAAACCGCGCACGTCGCGCCACGTGTCGGGCGAGCCGAGCTCGCCGGCCACCGAGGAAAAGCGCAGCAGCATCGGCGTCTTCACGCCTTTCTGGAACAGCGCGGCCTTGGTGTGGCGTGACATGTCCTCCGTAACGACGAGCTCGCCGAAGGCCCCGCCGCCCTTCGCGTGCACCACGCGCTCGGGCACGCGCTCGCGATTGAACTGCGCCAGCTTTTCGACGAGATACACGTCGTGCAGGACGACCGGCCCATCGGGGCCCACGCTGCGGGAATGCTCATCAGACGCGACAGGCGCGCCAGCGTTGGTGGTCGTGAAATTCTTACCCGTCATAGCCTTCTTCCCCAAACAATCGAGCATTAAGGCACGCATCCTAGCGAAGCCCGGGAGGCCTCGATACGTCCTGGAATTTTTCTAAGAAAACTTCTGGCATAGGACGTCCATAGGATCAAATTGCATTTTCAACAATCTATGATAGTTTTTTCCTATTGTGGTGACGATCAAGCAGATGAGATATTTCGACGCCTTGGTCCAGACCCGGCATTTCGGCCGGGCGGCTCAACTCGTGCATGTCAGCCAGCCGGCCTTGTCGGCGCAGATCATGGAACTCGAGGCGGCGCTGGGGACCAAACTGGTCGAGCGCAACCGAACGCGTATTCTTCTGACACGCGAAGGAGAGGCCCTTCTCCCACGCATGCAGCACATTCTCGCCGAGGTCGCCGAGCTTGAGCAGGCGAGCCAGCACAAGCACAGCCCGCTGTCCGGCATAGCGCGCATCGGCGCGATCCCGACTGTCGCGCCTTATCTCGTACCAAGGCTCGTCCCCTATCTTCGGGCCGCCTACCCGCGCATCGAGATCGAGCTGCGCGAGGCTATCACCGACAAGCTGCTCCTGGACCTGGAGGAAGGGCGGCTGGACGCGGTGGTTGCCGCACTCCCCGTCGTGGGGGACAGCCTGTCCGCGCGGCCACTCCTGAAGGACCGTTTCTTCATGGCCATGGCGGATACCAGCCGGGATGTCCTCGCCTCCCCTCTGACAGGGGCGGAAATCGATCCAGGGCGGTTGCTGCTGCTGGAGGAAGGGCATTGTCTACGCGATCAGGCGCTTGATGTCTGCAGCGCCGCACGCCCGAACAACGTGATCAACATCGGCGCGACATCGATGACGACGCTGCTCCAGATGGTGACCCACGATCTCGGGATGACCCTCGTGCCGGAGATGGCCCTCGAGGCGGAGACCGTACACCACCGGCTGCGTGTCGTGCCCTTCGCGCCACCCGAGCCTGCACGTGAGATCGGGCTCATATGGCGGCGCAGCAATCCGCATATCGCCGATATCGACGCCCTCGCCGAGGCGATCATCGCCACGACGCCACGGGTGGGAAATCTGGATCGCGCTTAAGCTCAGGGGCTAACAAACCCTCGCAACTGTGATCGCAGATCGCTACAATATCCGCCCGCATATACTCCCATTATCTCGATAATTAATAAGTAAAAATGCGCTTTTCTCGCATCACGGGATATTTGGCCGTCGCTCAGCGTCGCCTGCATCAATGCGGCACAGCGATTTCAGCAGCACGGCTGTCTGGTGCAGCCGAAGGACCGACCTAGCCACTGGACTCAGAGACGTACATTTCCGTAACTATTGGAATATCGCGCCTTCCATTCCCAGAATGCTCATTGTACCGCGCAGATTGACACATATATGTGGTAGATATTTTTCAGGAATCCGTCATGGATAGGCCAAGCGCAGCTTAGATTACCGCCAAGCCGCGCCTTAACTTTACACGTTCGATGAATGATGTCCGTTCGTCGCG
Source organism: Chelatococcus sp. HY11 (assembly GCF_018398335.1). Classification (NCBI taxonomy): domain Bacteria; kingdom Pseudomonadati; phylum Pseudomonadota; class Alphaproteobacteria; order Hyphomicrobiales; family Chelatococcaceae; genus Chelatococcus; species Chelatococcus sp. HY11. Next base: position 141,249 of record NZ_JAHBRX010000002.1, on the reverse strand, counting down.
AGTGTCGGATCGAAAGAGGCGTGACAAATAAGCGCGACGGTCCGGAAATAATTCTCCAAGCAGCGCACCGCTGACATCCATCACATTCCGGAGTACATGATCATGGCGCGCGGCACCATCGCCGACTTTATTAATGAGCTCGGCCTATACCATTCAAAAAATCGCTACGATGCCATCAATGCGGATAATCAACTTGGACGCTTCGCTTTGAGCGAAGCCGCCCTCATCGAAATCGGCATGGTCGGCACCGACGGCGATCCCCATAAGAACGATTACGCGGGCGGTTGGACGGGCAAGCACGGTATATACAGCAAAGAGGAATTCCTAAACTCACCCGATGCACAAGACAGGGCCATTCATAACGTCCTGCGCAAGCTGCGCGATGATGCCGGGGATCTTGTCCATTATGATGGCCAGATTGTCGATGGCTACGAAATTAGAATCTCGGGCATCCTTGGAGCCCTCGCGAGTATCGACGCTCGCGAGATCAGGCATTTCATCGCATTCGGCGGAGAGTACAACCCGAAGTGGCCCAACGCACCGCGGATTAGCGAAATCATCCGACGGTTCAATGATTATGACCTGCCATACAAGCTTGATCAGAACCATAACTATACGTTCACAGGCAGCGAGGGTCCTGACGCCATCCACGGTTACGCCGGTAACGACCACTTCACGGCGAAGGGTGGCGACGACACATTTGACGGCGGGGACGGCGTCGACACTATCGTGCTGGCAGGAAAAGTGTCGGAATTCACGATCACCCGCGGGCTCGATACAGCCACTCTCATCATCAAGCGTAAGCTGGACAATGGCCGCGTCGAGCACAAGGAGATGCGGAATGTCGAGTTGGTCAAATTCGCGGACGAGAAGATCGTCGATTTGCGTAATATGCCGCTCGACGCGTGGAACGAAGAGCCCACCACCGAAGCCACGGTGCACATCGCGACAATGCCGGTACCAATTGTAATTCCGCTGGCACCGTCGGGACTGGGTGCGCAAGAGGACGGCATTTCGGTAAAAGATTCAGAAATGGGCATGATCGGCGTGAGGAAAGAAGACGAGCCCAGCGACACGCTCGACATTTGACGATTGCCTCCCCGATATCAACTACTAGCGGTTTCCACCGTTCAGACTTCTCCCTACCAAATCCTCCTGATATCACGGATGGCGATCAGCCCGGCTGGCATTACAAAAATTGCCGCGCCGCTCGATAATCCATCACGCGCTATTCATGCAGAAAAAGCCGCGCTTATTGCATCAAACGACGTGCTCGCCAATCGCATATATATCATAACGATCGCGAGATTTTTTATAGTATCGGAGCTAAGCGATGAGTGACAGCACATTCGAAGATTTTATCAGCGATCTCGGCTTATATCATTCCTCGAATCGCTACGATAACGTCAACAAAACTAACCATCTGGGACGCTTTCAGTTTGGTGAGGCAGCGCTCATCGACATCGGAATGGTGCGGAACGACGGAAAGCCTTTCAACAACGACTTCAGCGGCGGCTGGACAGGAAAACACGGAATTTACAGCCGCGAAGCTTTTCTCGCATCGCACGAAGCTCAAGACAACGCAATCCGAGACTTTCTCGGCAAGCAGACCCATTTCCTCCGCGATTTCATCCACTATGATGGTCAGACCATTAATGACCATCAAATCTCGATTTCGGGACTTCTTGCCGCCGCGCATCTCGCGGGCGCAGGTGGCGTCAGGCGCTTCCTGAAATCGGGCGGCGAGTACAATCCCAAGGATTCTAGCGGCACCGCACTCACCGACAGTCTCGACTGCTTCCATGGCTACGATGTCCCGTATAAGGTCGACGAAAGACGCGACTATACCTTTATCGGCAGTGAAGGGCCTGACACCATCTTTGGTTATAGCGGCAAGGATCTCTTCGTCGCACGGGGCGGCGACGACAGGTTCGACGGCGGAGAGGGTGAGGATACCATAGAGCTGCCAGGCACTCGCCCCGAATTCGCGCTAACGCGTGAGCCGGATTCCTCCATATGGTGGATCAAGCATCGAACTGACGCGGGATGCGACGAATACAAAGTCATTCGGAATGTCGAACTGATCAAGTTCGCGGATGGCGAGATTGTCGATCTGCGCACGCTACCGTCGACTGCAACCAGCCGCGAACCCATCGTCGTGTATGAACCTCATCCGGCAGAAGGATTGGCTGGAGTAGTAACGGAGCCATCTTCAACCCCGATTGACCATGACGTCGTCGAGAGCGCGCCAGTGATGCCTGTCGGCCTACCCGCCGCACCAAGCGCGAGCGACGTCTCAAGCCTCTGAACTCGGACGCTGGAATGGCGTCCGTTGAGGCAGGGCTGACAATCACGTCAAACGCTCGGCGTCATCGCCGTGCGTCATCGGTCATTCGCGAAACAAAGACCTGGGATGCGGTTGTGGAGCGCTCCGTCAGCGTCACTTTCTGGCGGAGTGTTCGTTTGCGTAGCGACCGGCGCCCGTTGCCATTCAACGACGGATCTCTCTCGCTAGCTTGCAGAGATGTCTTCCCGCGTTGCATACGCTGACCGACATATTCTCTGGATATTATTGCATCGGCCGCACATGAATATTGGATGCTTTCGGAGTTTGAGTTATGACTGTCCGTACGTTCAGTGAGTTTATCAGGGATTTTGGTGAATACGTCTCGCAAAATCGCTACGATTGTATCGGCGCGGATTCTCGCTTGGGACGCTTCCAGTTCGATGAGCTCTCGCTCTGGCAAATTGGCCTGATGCGGGAAGACGCCCCCTTCAACAACGACTACAGCGGTGAATGGACAGGAAAATATGGAGTAAACAGCCGGGAGGAATTCCTTGCTTCTCCCAGGGCTCAGGATGAGGCTTTCGAAGACCTGATCGTCAGGCAGCTCCATCTCCTCCAAGATGTACTGCACTACGTTGGTCAAACGATCAACGGACAAGCGATCTCGTTGGCAGGCCTCGTCAGCGCCGCGTCTGTCACCGACGCGCACAAGGTCCATTGTTTTCTGTTGGGAGATAAAAGCCACCCCGATTATCCTGACACCAGTGGCGTTGCGGAGGCCCTCGCTCGATTTCGTGATTATGAGATGCCATACGAGGTAGCGACCCACTCGGCTCTGGGGCTCCACGTCGTGGGAAGCGAAGGCCCTGACGTTATCCGCAGTAACGGAAGCAACTATTTCTTCGAGGCGAGAGGCGGCAACGACACATTTGAAGGCGGTGAAGGCATAGATGCGATCAAGCTGGCGGGCCAGTTGGACGACTTCGTGATTACGCGAGGGCCCGTGCGCGGTGCATGGGACATCAAGCGTAGGCTGGACGATGGCACCGAGGAGCACAAGAAAATCGAAAACGTCGAACTGATCATGTTTTCGGACGGTGAGCACCTCTCCCAACTTGACCTCCGTGAGGTGCCAGCTGAAGCGTCCGCCGAGGAACTTACCCTCGCGATGAAATTGGCCTTGTGGGATTTGACGCCATTTGCTTTCCACGCGCCCACCACCGCCGACAGTGACCAGTTGGAACTGGTCTCCGTGATGGATGATGATCGGCCAAGCGCCGCGCCAGACTTCTAATGTGCGGCGCTCAAAGTCACCGCACACATACCATACGGGAGCGGTCCCGCGTACCAAGCCTAAATGCTCAAATGCGGGTTCGCTAGCCGATAGCTTTTTCCAGAAGGGCCATGGCGCGTGCGCCATCGGCCGCGTTGGGGAACGATACCTGTTCGCCACGTGCCGCGCGCACGAATTCCCCGAGAATCGCGTGATAGCCCTTGTGATCCTCGTTCGCGGCGGCGGTGAGGTTCGGCTCCCAGACGAGGGTGTCCTCGCTGTCGACAAGGCTGGCATCAAGCTTCGACACCTTGAAGGGCGGATGCCGGAAATAGCGGACCTCATGGACGTTGCGCACCTCGACGCGGCGATGGTCGCCCATCACCTGCCACCATTCCATCGGTGTACCGCGTGACTGGTGGGTGCCCATCACCAGGGTTCCAATGCCGCCGTTGGCGAAGAGAAAATCGACATGGAGCAGCAGCTTGCCCGGTTCGATCTCATGGCGACGCGCGCTGATATCCGCGACCCCTCCCATCAGATGAGGCACCAGATCGAAATAGTGAACGCAGTGATGGAGGTAGAAACCGGTATAGTCGACGTCCTTTGCGAAATAGGTCGGCGCCGTCATGTATTGGCCAAGAAAGCTCGCGGTGACACCGAACTCCGCCGAGTGAATGACATTGGCCGCGATGCGATTGGCCGTCGAGTAGCGCTTCATGAAGCCGAGGACCACGGGCACGCCGCGGGCCTTGGCTGCATCCGCGAGTTCCTGTGCCTGGGCAGCCGTGGGCGCCGGCGGCTTCTCGATAAAGACCGGCAGGCCGCGGTCGATGGCGGCAAGGCCGATATCGTAGTGCAGTTGCGGACCGACCGCGAGACCCAGCGCGTCGATATCGTCGCGCGCCAGCAAAACCCGCCAGTCCGTGAGCTGGTTCTCTGGCGCGACGCCATAGCGTCGCCCCGTCGCGGCCAGCCGCTCGCGGGAGGTGTCGCACAGCGCCTCGATAACGACATCATGGCGGGTGAGCTGCGGCAGGAGCATCTCGTTGGCGTGCGTTCCACAGCCAATCCAACCGATGCGAAGGGGGGAGGTCATGTCAAGTCTCACGCGACAGGTTGAAGGAACAGATCAGGCCGTCTGGCGGGCAAAGGCGAGCGCGGCGTTGAGATAGGCGATGCTGGCGGCGAGTTCGCCATCCTCGTTCACAGTGGGCGCGCGCCATTGGGCGAGTGTCACACCGGCCCCCTCATCGGAGCGCCGGAAGGGTTCCAGCACGATCGGCCCGGTATAATTCACATCGCGGATGGCGCGGGCGACGCTTGCCCAGTCGATATGGCCGGCGCCGACGAAGCCACGGTTGTTCTCGTTCGCCTGGAAGTGAACGATCCGCGACCCCGTCTTGCGGATGGCATCGGCGATATCGAATTCCTCCATATTCATGTGGAAGGTATCCAGCATGACACCGACGGACGGATTATCCACCCGCTCGACGATCTCCAGCGCATGCCGGGCCGTGTTGCAGACGTCGCTTTCGAAGCGGTTGAGCGGTTCGACGCCAAAGGCGATACCCTGGTCGGCAGCCCGTTTGCCTGCCTGCTTCAGCCCCGCCACCACCGCATCGACGCGGCGCTTGCGTTCACCGGCGTCGATCGGCGCTGGAGCACGGCCGGCGAAGACCATCGGCGCACCGTAGAGCGGGCCACCGACGATCGTGGCGCCGAGCGCGGCCGCCGTATCGACTGTGCTCTCGAGATAAGCGACGCCGCCCTTGTAAGCCGCCTCATCCGCGCTGGAGAGATCACGCGTCAGATTAACGCGCGCGGCGAGCACGCAGGAGAGGCCGGCGTCGGCGATGGCAGCCCGTGTCTCGCCGAGATCGAGCTCGCCCGGCTCCGGCACGAGCAGTTCCACCACATCCGCCCCCGCCTTCTTCATGCGGTGGAAGCAATCGAAATGATCGCGCGTGAAAGGGCGCGCATAGAACATCGAAATAACACCGATGGCGTTCTTGGTCTCAATCATGATTTCACCGCACCAGCCGTGAGCCCGCCCACGAGCCGCTTTTGCACCACAAGGAAGAGAAGCGTAACGGGCAAGGCAATCAATGTGCCGCCCGCGGTCAGAAGCCCCCACTGAACCGTGAACTCGCCGATGAAGAGCTGCAGCGCGACAGTCACCGTCCGCACCGCCTGCCCGGAAAGCATCATCGCGAAAAGATATTCGTTCCAGGACGTGATGAAGATATAGATGCCCGCTGTTATCAGCCCGGGCAGGATAAGCGGGAGGACCACCAGACGGATCGTCTCCATGCGGCTCGCGCCGTCAATCATGGCAGCCTCATCAAGGTCCTTCGGTATGGCGTTGAAATAGCTCGTCAGCATCCAGATCGCGAAAGGGATGGCGAAGGTGGAATGTCCGACGACGACGCCGAGATAGGTGTCGATAAGGCCCAAGTTCCGCATCATCAGAAAAAGCGGAATGATGAGCAGCACGATCGGAAACATGTTGATGACCAGGAAACCCGTCATCAATCCGGTTCGCGCGCGGAAGCGAAAACGCGAGAAGGCGTAAGCCGCTGGAACGGCAACACCGAGCCCGAGCACGACGGCCCCGCTGGCGATGATCAGGCTGTTCACGAGGCTTCCGGCGAAGGACGTCCTGGCGATCAGATCCCGATAGTGGTCCAGCGTCGCGCTTTTCGGCAAATACTGGACGGGGAAGACCGCGAGCTCTGCCTGCGGCTTGATCGAGGTGAGGATCATCCAGACATAAGGAGCGATCGCGAACAAGACGATCAGCAGGATCGGGATTTCGACTTCGATCAGTCGGCGTTTGTAGGAGCGGCGTTCAATCATCGCGAAAGGTCCCGTGACGCGCGCCGGACGTAGGCCCAGACGACGGCCATGAGCAGGAACGTCAGAATCAGGGCAAGCGCCGCGCCGTAGCCGAATTCCATGCCCGTGTAGGCCCTGATGAAGGCATAGAGCGGCAAGGTATGGGTATCGTATCCCGGCCCGCCTCCCGTCATCACCAGAATGACGTCGAGGGAATTGGCGACCCAGATGGTGCGGAGCAGCAAGGCGGTCGCGATGACATCGGCGATGGACGGCAGGGTAATGGAGAACAGCTGCTGCCGCGGCGTCGCCCCGTCGATCTCGGCCGCCTCATAAAGCTCCTGCGGAACCGTCTGCAAGCCGGCGAGGATCGTCACCGCGAAGAACGGGAACCCCTGCCAGATCAGGGCGAACATGACGGCGTAAAGGGCTGTCGAGGGGTTGGCAAGCCAGGCGATCGGCGTCTCGATGAGACCAAACCGCAAGAGCATGTCATTGATCACACCGACATTGAAATCATACATCCAGGTCCACATCAGCCCGATGATCACGCTGGGCAGGGCCCATGGAATGATCACCAGCGAGCGGGCAAGGCTGCGCCACCAGAAGCTCTGGTTGAGCAGAAGCGCGGTTCCGAGCCCCAGAAGAAACTGCAGGCCCACGACGCCAACGATCCAGATGAAGGAGTGACCGAGCGATATCCAGAAAACCTCATCGGCGAAGATCGCGGCGAAATTGCCGAGGCCGATAAAACGCGCGTCATCGGGCGCATATAGCAGGTAGTCGTGAAGACTGAGCCAGAAAGTCTGAAGGACCGGAACCAGCACGACGGCAGAGGTCACAACCAATGCCGGTAGAAGAAACCACAGGGGGGTGAAGTTGCGCCGCTGTCGCGGCGCAACGGTTTCAGCATAAGATGACGCGATGCTCGCCATTGAATCGATCAGCCGTAAAAGTGCTGTTCAATCGCCTTCATCATGTCGTCAGGCGATATCTGCCCGGTAAGGGCGCGCTGCATGTTGGTCGGCCAGATACGGCCGATGAAATCCGGCGTCTTCGGGCTGTCCGGCAGCGGCCCGGCGATTGAAACCGACGCCCGGCTCGCGTCGACGAAACGCTTGGGAACCCAGTCAGCATTGGCCTTTGAGGAAACGGGCAGCTGTCCGGTGAGCTTCGTCAAGGCCGAGTTATTCTCGCCGGTGGAGAGGAAGCTGATCCAGCGGAAGGCGGCTTCCTTGGCTTTGCTGTTGGCGAAGACCGCATTGGACTCATCACCGAAATAGGTCCAGCCCTTTCCGTCAGGACCGACCGGCACCCGCTTCGCGCTGACCTTGTCGCCAAGCGCGGCTTCAATCTCCGCAGCTGAGCCGACATGGTGGATCATCATGCCCGTGCGGCCGGCCTTGAAGGCGTCCACGATCTGCCGGAAGCTGTCGGTGGCCGCTGAAGCCGGCACCACCTTGTCCTTGGTCGCGAAGTCGACATAGGCGCGATTGGCGGCAAGCGCCTTCTCGCTCACCATGCCGCCCTTCTCAAAGCTGGCGCCGCCGCCAAGAACGAACGGCCCCCAATTGTCGAAGCCACCGGCACCGCCGCGCATGCCAAAGCCCGCGACATCGCCCTTGGTCAAGGCCTTGGCGACCGCGCGGAAATCCTCGAACGTCTCCGGCGCCTTTAGGCCCGCCTGCTGCAGAAGATCCTGGCGATAATAAAGGTAAATCACGACATACTGCAGCGGGAGATAGTATTTCTGCTGCGATCCGCCGCCGACGATCTTCCAGATATTGTCGTCAATATCCTTGCGATCGTCCCATTTGGCGAGGAATGCATCAAGCGGCTCAAGCGCTTTCATCGTCTGCAGCCGGGCCGCCCACGACAGACGCACCATCGCGCAATCGGGTGCGTTGCCGGCCACCAGGGCCGCGAAAAGCCTGGTCTGGTAGTCGTTGCCGCCGCCCCACGGGATAGCCTCCGCCTGGATCTTGATGCCAGGGTTTTCCTTCTCGAACTTGGCGACGAGCTCCGCCGGGGAGTTCTGGGGATTATCGAAATGATACCACCAGCGCACGGTGGCGGCGCCTTGGGCTATCGCTGGCGCGGCCAATGCGGAGCCGAGCGGCGCTCCAAGCGCGGCGGCACATGCAAGCTTGAGGAATTCTCTACGTTCCATAGGTATTCTCTCCCATCCTATTCTTCTTTACTGACCAGGCATCCTCGGATTTTCCCGAGACCCTCCGGATACTTTCACGAGAGGTGACTGTGTTAACTCCGTTCCTTGGGAGCACGGCTGTTACGCGTTCACCTCCGCCGGATCCTCCTCGAGGACGATTGTATCGATATGCAGTCCGAGCTCCTCCGCAAGCCCGGGTCCATCACGGGCCACGAGACGCTCGATCAGGACGTCGTGCCGACGCGCCGTCTCATCGAGCGGCCTGCGGTGCCGCGGCGCCCAGAGCTTGGAGCGATGGGTGTGCATAATGCACCGGGCGAGGATCTGTTCTAGGGCTTCAAGCCGTGACAGCCGGAAAATCGCAAGATGAAAATCCTTGTCGGCCTCGATAAGCTGAAATTCGTCACCCGCTTCCGCTGCTTCATTCATCGTCTCGCGGATCGCCATGATCGCGTCGAGCGAGCGCGCATCCACGTTGCGGGTCGCGCGTTCCGCGCCACGCATTTCCAGACGCCGCCGGAGCGCCAGCATTTCCTCCGCTTCCTCGTCCTCCAGGCGCGTGACGACAGTGCCTCGCCGCCCCGTGCGAATGACCAGGCCATCCTCCTGCAACCTGAGCAGGGCCTCCCTAATCGTGCCCTGACTACAGCCAATTTCATGCGCGAGGCCAAGCTCGGTGAGCACGGCCATCGGTTTCAGCTCGTTCAGCATGATACGCCGCTTGACGATTCCATAAACGTGGTCGGCTGGACGAACGAGTTTAACGGCTGGGTTATTCATCATTATAGATATCGATAATGACATTGAGAACGATCGTCAAGATGCTCGCAACTTGCGTCACACGAATGTGCAGCCCCTCCCCTACCCTCTACGTTTAACGGCTCATGAAACAGGCCGGTGCATGGCCGTCGGCACGTGGCTCGACCGTCGTTGTGCCGCGGTGGCTAACGGGGGAAAGGCATTCTGACGAGGGGAGAGTGGCGCCAGCGCGTTTCCGGAGGCGGATGCCCTCAAGCCTGTACGCGCGCGCGCACCATATGCAGAACTGTTTCCAGATGGTCCCGAATGGCGGCCTCGGCGCGGACGGAATCGCGGTCCGCGAGCGCTGCCGCGATGGCGACATGCTGTTTCTGTAGTTGAGCCACCTCGGCGGCGTTACCAGCGGGGGCCAGCTCACTGTCTGAGTACTCGTAGAATTCCTCTATGAGGTTCGCCAGACGCGTGCTTGCGGACAATTCCCCGAGACTAAGGTGGAATTTTCGATCGAGATTGGCGCGCTGCTGCACGGCCATCGTTGGCAGAGCCTTCAGAATGGCTTCGCATTCAGCGCGAAAAGCCGCGAGTTCCGCGTCGCTCGCGCGCACGCATATCAAACGTGCGGCAGCTCCTTCCAGGCTTTGGCGCAGCACGATGACTTCCGACAGCTTCGAGCTGGTATCCTCGACCACCACCCCTCCACCGGGCAGCCGCCGGACGAGCCCTTCGAGCTCTAATTTGGAAATCGCCTCGCGAACTGGTGTGCGGCTGACATTGAGGAGCTTCGCTATAGCCGTCTCGACCAGTCGGGACTCGACCGCAAAACGCCCCTGCAAGATGGCGCGCCTGAGCTCACGATGGACATGCTTGACCACCGGCTCGCGTTGCACTGCCTGCAAAAGCTCGATCTCATCATTCATAGAGAGCCGAACCCCAATCCTTCGACACCACCGTCATAGAAAGCCATAGCTTCCCCGCCCGTCTCGGGCCAGCCCCAAATTTGAGCCGCCGCGCATGGGTTCTTCATCAAGCCCGTGACGAGAGCTTCTGGATGAACGCGACGAGCCACAATCCAAAGACGGAAATGACGGTCATCAGCGTCGAAACAGCCGCGATTGTCGGATCGATGATCTGCTGGACATTAACCCAGATCTGGCGCGGCAGCGTCGGCGCTGTCAGTTTGGTCAGAAAAAGGCTGAGAATGATGTCATCAAACGAGGCGATGAATGCGAACAGGGCCGCGCTGATGATCGCGGGGCGCAGCATGGGAAAAGTGACATGTCGCAGCGCCCCAAGCGGCGAGGCGCCGAGCCCGCGCGCAGCCCATTCCAGCCGCCTGTCAAAACTGTACAGCGCCGCAGAGATGATCATCACGACATAGGGCATGGCAATCAGAGTATGCGCGGCGACCAGCCCAAAGGTCGTCCCCAAAATCCGCATGCGGACATAGAGAAAATAGAGCCCGACCGCGATGATGATCTTTGGAATGATCAACGGGCTCATGAGAAAGATGCGAACCGCATTCTTACCGGGGAAACTTGAACGCACCAAGGCCACCGAAACCATAAAGCCCAGAACCAGAGACAGAATAGCCGTCAAGGTCGCGACCAGGAAGCTGATCCGCGTCGCGGTCATCCACATCGGATTGGAGAAATATGCTATATACCAGCGCAGCGAGAAGCCCTGCGGGGGAAACTCCATGATGTCGCTCGGCGAGAACGACACAACGATGATGACGACGATCGGCGCGAACAAGAACGCCAGAACCGTGATCGAGAATGCGGCAAGCAGGATGCTGACCGGTGACATGCGGGAAGACGCCGCAGCCGTGCGTTGCGTGCTCATCGCGCGCCTCCCCACATCTTGTCGAGATCGACATATCGATTGGCAAATACTTGTATAGCGACGGATACGATCAGCAGGATCATCGACAAGGCCGCGGCCAGTGTCCAATCCAAGGCCTCGTTGATCTGCAGGGCGATGACCAACGGCAACGTCGTCTGATCTGGCCCGCCGAGCAAGGCCGGCGTGATATACATCCCAACGGCCAGCATGAAAACAAGGAAGCTGCCAGCGAAAACCCCGGGCTTCGTCAACGGGACAAAGATCGCGAAGAAGGCGCGTATGGGCGAGGCTCCGAGATTGCGCGCCGCAAGCATAAGATTGCGATCGATATTGTTCATTACGCTGAACAGGCAAAGTATCATGTAAGGCAAGAGATAATATGTCAGGCCGACAAGCACCGCCGTATGCGTGCCCAGGAACGGGAGAGGCTCGTCTATGAGCTCAAAGCGCATCAGGGTCGTATTCACAAGGCCCTGCCGGCCGAGGATCACCAGCCAGGCATAGGTACGCACCAGTCCGCTGCTCCAGAACGGGATGAGCACGAAGGCCATGAGCACGACCATCCAGGTCTTGTTGAGACCAACGAGCCAATAGGCGACCGGATAGCCGACGGCGAGAGTCAAGACCAGCGTCACCACGCCGATCAGCATCGTGTAGCCAAGAACCCACCAGTACACGGGATCGCTGAAGAATTCCGTGTAACCTGCAAGAGTGAAGCCATCACTCCAGATGCTGCTCCACAGCATCTGGACGAGCGGCCAACCAAAGAAGACAAGATAGAAGATGACGGCCGGCGCCATGAGCCAGGGAAAGCGCCCCTTGAAGCGGCCAGGCCCTCGACCGGCTGCGGCAGGGAGTGGGAACGTGGTGTCCGTCATCGGCTGTCCAACCTCATGGAGATCCGGCGCGCCAGGGCAATACGAAACGCTGGCATCGTTACGTCACAGGCATCCCGCAAAGCCGCTGGCGGCGTCCCGGTCCGGATCGCTCAATTGAGACCCGCGAGACCTTCCGCATTTCCGGATCGCCGGCCATGTCTTTGCTTTGTTGCTGCACTATTCGGGCTGCCGCAGGACCCGCTGAGACAGCCCTAACGAACGGCCATGCGTGCCCAACCCTTGGCAATGTCGGGACGAGCCTTGCTCAGGAAAACGGTATCGATGGGACGTCCGAGAGCAACCGTTTCCGGATTGCCGGGCAGGAGCCTGGCAACATCGGCGGGTATGAACTTATAGGCATCCACATTGATCGGGCCATAGTTGGTCGGCGCGGCAATCTTCGCGAGCACTTCAGGCTGGCACACATAGCCCAGGAACTTCATCGCATTGTCCTTGTGCGGCGCTCCCTTCGGGATCGCGAAGAAGTTCGGGAAGGTGAGGTGCTGGTTCCAGTTGATCGCAACGGGGCGACCAGCGGCGACGAGGGGCCCGACGCGGCCGTTCGGGATGATCGCCATGTCGGCCTCGCCGTCAGCGAGATATTGCGCGACCTGGGCGTAACCATCGGCGAAGATGATGGCGTTGCCGAGCGATTTGATCTTGTCGAAAGCCGCGTTCAAATCAAACGGATAAAGTTTCGCAAGATCCCCGTTGATCGCAAGGGTGGCCTGCTCCACCGGGGGGCGGGTCGCGCCGATCGAGGCTCGCTTGCCCGGGAAGGCCGTGACATTCCAGAAGTCCGCCCACGTCTTCGGGGCCTTGTCCTGCGGGACCTTGCTCGTGTTATAGGCCATCACCATCGCCCACTGGATGATGGGGAAGGCATAGTCCTTCTTCATATCAGCCGGGATTCCGGCTTGGCACTCCGCGGGGATCTTCGACCAGTCGATCTTCTCGAGCAGACCAGCATCCGCCAGGGCGGTCATCGTATCCGCGGAGATATCGACAACATCGGCCTCGACATTACCGGACTCAATCATGACCTTGAGCTTGGCGAAGTTATAGCCGGACGCTTCGGATACCTTGACGCCGCTCTTTTCCGCGAACGGCTTGAACCATTCCTTGCTTTGCGCGTCCTGATAACTGCCGCCGAGGGACAAGACAACGAGTTCTCCGGCGTTCTTGTCCTGTGCGCTAGCCGCACCTCCGCCGACCAGCGCCACTGATAGGGAGATGGCGGCTAAGCCAAGCCTGACACCGCCGGGAATCTGACGTGCTTGCAACATGCGTAAAGCTCCTCTGGATTATGTTTCGTGAACTTATTCGGCGCGGCTTCTTATCTTTTTAGCCACCTTGGTCAGCTCTGAAGAACGACACTGTCACTGGTTTGCCAGCCGATCATCAGTTCATCGCCTTCACCGATACGCATTCCGACACCGCGGTTGGGGCGCTTGACCTTGACCTCAATGCCTTCTGCTATGCGAACGCGGTAGAGAGAAGAGTCGCCCAGGTAGATCTCACCAGTTATCCGGCCCGGAATTTTGTTGGGTAGCGGATCATCCTGCTTGCACAGCCGCAGACGTTCCGGCCGCAGGAAGATGACGGCCGAAGATCCAGCCGGTGCATCCGTCGGCGCGACTGCGACGGAATGGCCAGATATGAGTTCGCAGCGACGTTCTGCGCCATTCTCGCCAAGTGCAACATTCTCGCCAAGACGGCAGGGGATGAAATTGGACTCGCCGATGAAATTGGCGACAAAACGATTCTGCGGCCGCTCGTATATCTCACGCGGGCTGCCGTAACTGGAAATACGCCCGCCATCCATGACCGCGACGACGTCCGACATCGTGAGCGCTTCTTCCTGGTCATGGGTGACATAGATGACGGTGAGGCCGAGCTCGCGCTGAATACCTTTAATCTCTTCCTGCATCTGCAGGCGCAAACGGCGGTCGAGCGCGCCGAGCGGTTCGTCCATCAACACCAGGGAGGGGCTGAACACCATGGCGCGCGCCAGCGCCACGCGCTGCTGCTGGCCGCCGGACAACTGCTGCGGATAGCGCTTGGCCAACGCCTCCAGACCAACGAGCTTCACGAAGGTGGCGATCCGATCGTTGGCCTCCGAGCGAGCAATGCCCCGCATCTTGAGCGGAAATCCGACATTCTCCGCCACGGTCATATGAGGGAAAAGGGCATAGCTCTGGAACACCATGCCCATGTCGCGCTTGTGCGCGGCGACGCGCGTGACCGAGCGACCGTTGACAAGGATCTCGCCGGCTGTGGGGTCGACGAAGCCGGCGACCATCATCAACGTGGTCGTTTTTCCCGAGCCGCTCGGTCCGAGCAAGGTAAGGAACTTGCCCGGCTCCAGATCAAGCGACACACCAAGCACGGCCCCGCTGCCGTCATAGAACTTCGCAAGATCGCGGAGGGAAAGACTGGCACCCTGGGGCATCGTACTCTCGTCATTCATGGTATTCGGACAGGTGAACCGAGCCTGGCGGTCGGTTCAGGCCACCGCTGGCGAGGGCTCGCGCGCGAAGCCGAGATCCGCCCAGGTCTTCGGCTTGTCGACAAGCGCGCCGTATTTCTGCTTCGGCGCATACTGCCCGGCCACGTCGGCGTCGGCGACGAGACGGAGCAGCTGCGATGCACGCGTATGCAGAGATGCGGTGCGGACATCGCGCCACAGGCGCTCCAGCGGCGCGGTCTTGAAGAGCGCCCGGGTCCCGACCATGTCGAACACCTTGGTAATCACGTGGATCGCCGTCTCCCGCGCGGTGTGATGGGCGCGCAATGACGCGAGCGCCGCCTCGCCGAAGCGCTCCTGCTCCCACAGGGCGTTGGCGATGAGGCAGGACCCACGGGATGCCTGGACTTCGCCGGAAAGCTCGCCGAGCGTGACCATCAATCCTTCTTCGTTTTGAAGGAACGGCCTCGCCCTGAGCACCTCGAGCACGTAGTCGAGCGCGCCCTGGGCCGCGCCGAGCAGGTGGAAGGCCTGCGAGAGTTCTAGCGTATAGGGATCCTTCTGGACGAAGTCACCAGGCTCGCCGAGAACATTGTCCCAGGGAATGAAAACGTTGTCGAGCTTGGCGCTCCAGCTCACCGAACTGCGCAGGCCGATGATGTCCTCCCACCCGTGGCGAGAAAACGTGAGGCCGGGGCTGTCCTTGGTCACGATGGACAGCGTCAGCCCGTCCGTCGCGGCATTGGCGCCCGGCGCGATGCTCCAGTAGAGCATGTAGTCGGCAACCGGCGCGTTCGAGCAGAAATGTTTCGAGGCATTGGCAAGGAAGCCGCCCTTCACCGGCGCCATTTCTGCTTGGAAGATCAGCTTGCGTGATGCGTCCTTGCCGGCCGTCTGTTCCTGATGGTTCACCTCGCTGCCAAGCGAGCCCATGATGGCGCCCTTGTTGACGACATCGCCTAGAATGCGGCGCTTCTGCTCTTCATTGCCGAGGCGCGCGACCGCACCGCACTGGTGATAGTGAATGATCAGGTCCCAACCGGTGGCAGCGCATGCGCGCGAGACCTGTTCTGTCACCAGATAGGCGGTCAAATGAGCATTGCCGCTGGCCGGCCCTTCTCCGCCGAATTGCTTGGGAACGGCGAGGTTCAAAAGTCCCGCCTTGCGCAGCAGCGCGAATGTCTCAGTGGGGAAGGCCGCCGCTTCATCGTCACGGCGCGACGCCTTCGCGATGTCCGGCGCGAGAGAACTGGCGACGTCGACCCAGCGCTGTTGCTCTGCGGTAAGGGTGAAAGCCATGACACATCCTTTTCGATAGCGGCGGGTCGAGCGCGCATTGCCGAGGCGCTGTTTTCTGGGAAGCTCGCCGGTTCACTGCATGCAGAATGCAGGACTTTTGGTTCAAGTCAAATCGGAATTGCACGGATCCTGTGCGAAAGCCGCATCATCGGGCGCCTACAAAAGCGGCGCCTCCCGTGATCCTGGAAGTCATCGGTCTGGTATTGCGGCGCTTTTCTAAGTTTTCCCGCCGACGTCCGCGCTCGAAAATTGAGCAATGCGATCGATGAGGCGAACATATGCCTCCTGTCCCCGGCGGAAGTTGTGGAGCCGCAGGAATTCGTTCGGCGCGTGAAAATTCTCGTCCGGAAGCCCAAATCCGAAGATCACCGTGTAGGCGCCGAGTTCCTGACGAAAGAGATCAAGGATCGGGATGGAGCCGCCGGAACGCGTGTAATACGGCTCGCGTCCGTAAATTTCGACGAGCACGTCACGTGCCGCCCTGTTGGCTGGATGGTCCATAGGGATGAGATAGGGCCTCGCGGCATTGGGCAAGATCTTGACCGAGATCTCGATTCCAACAAGCGGCTGGCTTTCGAGGTGCTTCTTGACCGCAAGTGCTACCGTCTCAGGCGTCTGGTCCGGCACCAGGCGGCAGGTGATGACGGCACGCGCGGACGCGGGAATGATGGTCTTGACCCCTGGCCCCGTATAGCCGCCGGAGATTCCATTGATCTCAAAGGTCGGCCGCATGCCGATTCGCTCCCGCGTGGTGTATCCGGCCTCGCCTGCCAAAGCATTGACACCGACCGCACTGCGATAGCGCGGTTCATCGAACGGAATTGCCGCCAGTTGCTGCCTCCCGTCCTCGCTTATCGCGCGCACGCCGTCATAAAAGCCGGGGATGGTTATCCGCCCGGACGCATCACGAACGCTTGCGAGCAGACCCGCGAGGCCCTGGATCGGATTGGCGACGGCACCCCCATAAAGACCCGCGTGAAGGTCGGTCGTGGGCCCCCTGGCCACGACTTCAAGCGCACAGAGGCCGCGCAACCCGACCCGCAGGTCCGCTTCGGTCTCACTCCACTGCCATCCGTCCGCACTGATCGCCATGTCACAGGCAAGGCGATCCCGGTGGAAGGCCACGAATTCCGGCAGGTCCGGGCTCAGGATCTCCTCCTGTCCCTCAAACAGCACTTTCACATTCACCGGCAAATGCCCGCGCGTGCTTAATAATGCCTCCAACGCCAGTATTGGCGCCAGCATATTGCCCTTGTCGTCGGAGGCACCGCGCGCATAGATCCGCCCGTCACGAATGACCGGCGAAAAAGGTGGATCGACCCAGGCTTCGATGGGATCGACCGGCTGCACGTCGAAATGGCCGTAGATCAGGACGGTGGGCTGGCCCGGCGCTCCAAGCCAGTCCCCATACACCATCGGATAGCGTCCGGCGCGCAGCACATCCACATGGCCAAGACCAGCCGCCCGAAGGCGGGAGGCTACCCATTCGGCGGCGCGATCGACATCCGGCAAGTGGGCCGGATCGGCGGAAATGCTTGGAATACGCAGGAAGTCCTTGAGCTCCTCGACGAAGGCCGCCTGATGCGCGCCGAGATAGTGCCGCCAATCCGTCATGTCACAGTCCTCAAGCCGCGTCGTCGAGTTGGCGCTGCAGCACGAGGCTGTCGCGCAGCACCCAGCTTTCCTGGATCTGTCCATCAGCGACCCTGTAGATCCCGATGCCCGGCACCGTCACGGCGCGGCCGGTCGCGGCACGGCCCTGAAAATCCCCTCGGTGAGTGGCGAGCATGGTGTAGCGAACGACGACCTTGTCGCCGTCGACGAGGATGTCATCCAGCGTGAACCGCACGTCGGGGAAGGCGCCGATGAGCGAATCGTAGTTCTTGCGAATGCCCGCCGGGCCAGCGAGCACGCCGCGCGCGCCTGCGTGGTTGAGGTATCCCGACGCGAACAGACTATCGATAGCCTCGGGCTGGCGCTTGTCCCAGACCAGGTCGTAATACTTCAAAATGACGGAGCGGGGTGTCTGGGTCTCGTTCATGATGTTCTCCGGAAGAAACTGATGAAGACAGTTACGGGCGCTTGACAACCGAGCGGCCACAGCTCCACAGTAAGCGCACTGCATGCAGCATGCCATAGCCAATTAGCTGCGGGTATTTTCAATCCTCATTTGGCGACAGCATGACCGCGGCGAAAGTTTCCCCACGAGAGTCTCCTGATGTCCGAACCGTTTTCCGCGCGCCGCGATCAGGCCCGCCACGCCATGCGATCCGCTGGTCTTGATCTGCTTCTTCTTGGGCCAGGTTCGGGCTTCCGCTATTTCACCGGGCGAAACGCGATCGCCACGGAGCGGTTCGTCGCGCTGGCGATTGCGCGCGATGGTCATGATCGCATCTTCACACCACGTCTGCAGGAGCCCCTTTACGCCGGCATTCGCTGTGTGGACACCGTGATCTGGGACGAAGCGGACAATCCCCTCGCGCGGGTCGCCCAGTTCGCACAGGAGGCAAGCGCCAGGACAGTCGCCGTCAATCCCGAATTCTGGAGCGGCTTTCTGATCGCGCTGAAGTCTCTTCTACCGAACATCGCGCTGCATTCGGGCTCGACGATCATAGACGGCCAACGCCGTATCAAGGGCGCAGAGGAAATCGCGGCCCTCGAGGCGGCCGCCGCGCACATCGATGCCGTCTGGGCCCGCTTCTGCGAGGCGACCCCAACCATGGCCGGTCGCACGGAGCTTGAGCTGCGAGCGGACATCGACAGATTGATGCGGCAGGAAGGCTTCAGCGAGGTCAGCTGGGTCGATGTCGGGGCCGGCGCCAATGGCGCCTCGCCTCTTCACCACGGCAGCGATCATGTGATCAGCGCCGGCGAGCCCGTGGTCTTCGACTTCGCGGGCTGCTTCAACGGCTACTACGGCGACATTTGCCGCGTTGCCGTTTCCGGCGCGCCAACCCCGGATT
The DNA here is from genome assembly GCF_018398335.1 of Chelatococcus sp. HY11. Taxonomy (NCBI): domain Bacteria; kingdom Pseudomonadati; phylum Pseudomonadota; class Alphaproteobacteria; order Hyphomicrobiales; family Chelatococcaceae; genus Chelatococcus; species Chelatococcus sp. HY11. The sequence continues at coordinate 122,473 of NZ_JAHBRX010000002.1, read as the reverse complement.
TTCAAGCGATCTATGATGTCGTCCATGAAGCGCAGGAAGCAGCCTTCCAGGTGGTGCGCCCTGGCGTTCCCGCTGAAGAGATCGACGCGGTCGGCCGGCGTATCATCACTGAGAAGGGCTTCGGGTCGTATTTCACCCATCGCCTGGGGCACGGCATCGGCCTTGCGGCGCATGAGGAACCCTACATCGTTGCCGGCAACTCAACGCCGCTCGAAGCGGGAATGGTGTTCTCCAACGAGCCCGGCATTTACATACCGGGGCGCTGGGGGGTTCGCATCGAAGATATCGTTGTCGTAACGGCCGGCGGCGCCCAGCGCCTCACTCAATCGCCCCGCCATCTCGTTCGTCTCGACTGAGCCACCGAAAGTATCGCCATGTCCACGACCAAAGTCTTCGCCTTTCCCCTGGAGGAATATGCCGCGCGCGTCGACGTGTTGCGGAAGCGCATGGCAGATCTCGACGCCGACGTTCTCATCATCGATGAATTCGAGCACCTCGCCTACTTCACCGGGCATATTCCAACGGCGGCGATGTATCAGTGCTGCTTGATGCCAAGGGCTGGCGAGCCCGTGATGATCGTGCGATCACTCGACGGGCCTATGCTCGAAGAGATGAGCTGGACCAGCGACCACGTGTTGTTCAACGACGGCGAAGATCCGATCGCGATCGTCATCGCCGAATTGAAGCGCCGCGGTTATGGCAAGGGCCGGATCGCGGTGGAGACGGACTCCCATATCCTCCTCCCCCAGCGCCTCGAGGCATTCAAGGCTGGCTTGGGCGACGCGACCTTTGTCGATTTCGCCGGCTACATGTGGGAACAGCGGCTGCGGAAATCGCCGCGCGAGATCGACTATCTCAGACGTTGCGCCGGCATTTGCGATGTCGCGACGCTCGCGGGCGCCGAGGCCTCGCGCGCCGGCGTGCCCGAGCGTGAAGTCGCGGCCGTCATCACCGGCGCCGCTCTGAAGGCGGGAGCGGACAATACCCGGCTCCTCCTGATGCAATCGGGCCCGCGTTCCAGTACCCTGCACGGCGGACTGGGCAATCGCATCCTGGCCAATGGCGATATCGTGCATATTGAAATGGTTCCGCATCTGCGCGGCTATACCGCGCGCTCCATGCGCCCTGTCTCGGTCGGGGCGCCCAGCACGCGCCAGCAGGAGGCCGCGCAGGCACTCATCAGTCTGCAGGATGCGCAGTTCAAGGCCATGCGGCCGGGCGCCCATGCCGGCGAGGTCGATGCCATCCTGCGCGACGGCGTTCTGAAGGCAGGCCTGCGCGAGAGCTACACCAACATCACGGGCTACACCCTCGGTCTCGTGACGATCCCGCGCACCAGTGATTTCACCCGCGTCTTCCTGGCGAATTCCGGGTGGATTCTCGAAGAAGGCATGGTCTTCCATATGTATACATGGGCGGAGGGAATGGCCTTCAGCGAAACCATGCTGGTGACGACCGACGGCGCTGAAAGATTGACGCGGATGGACAGGAAACTTTTCGTTTCCTAAACGCTGAACAAGCCGGGACAACGGCCGGCACGCCGCGCCGAGGAAACTGTGGAGCGACAGTATGGACCCTGTTTCTTTTCCCCCGGTCGACAGCGCCAGCTTCCGCCGCGCGCTCGGGCAATATGCAACGGGGGTCGCGGTCGTCACGGGCCTCGGTGACAATGATGAGCGTTTTGGCCTGACCGTCAGCTCCTTCAATTCGGTGTCCCTCGACCCGCCGCTCGTCCTCTTCAGCATTGATCGCTCCGCGCGCAGCCTCCCATCGCTTTTGGCGGCGGAAGGCTATGCGGTGAATATCCTATGTCGACACCAGGACCATCTGTCGAACCGCTTCGCCAAATATGGCGCGGACAAATGGGCGTCTGTCGAGCACGCCCTCGGCCATGCGCGGGCGCCGCTGTTGCCAGATACACTCGCGCATTTCGAATGTGCTCACTACGCCCATTACGATGGCGGAGATCATGTGATCTGTGTTGGGCGGGTGCTGTCATTCTCCTGGAATGAAGCGGAGCGTCCCTTGATCTTCTTTCGCGGTGCCTATCGCGATCTTCATCTTGAGGTCTCATAAGAGTCATTCCGCGAAAGCTGCGGTTGCCGTCCGTCCATTAAACGGCGCTGTCCAGCATGGGCTGCGTGACGTGCCTCCGAAGCGCACGCCGCCATGCGCCGGCCGCCTGAAGGCCAGGGGCGCCTGTGGACAACGCGCGGGCTCGTCAAACACAGATGAGATAACCGTTTCTCGCCAAGCGCCGGCAATCGGCTTATCCCTAAATAGATACCATTTTGCCACGGATTAGACATTTTCGTCGATGTGAGCTATATAGCTTCGACATCGGAAGGATGAGCGACAAAAGTTGCAATCGCCGGGCGGCGATCGCGATCAATTATTACTTACAAGATGGATCATCGCATTCGTACTTTACTGATCTATTTGAATAGATATCGTGGAAATTACATTAAGAAATAACGACAAGTGATTTTCGCAAATAAAAAGACCTTTCTCTGGGAGGGGAACATGGATGATTCGACCATCCGATATCGAACGATGATCGTTGCGCGGCAGCACTGGATATATGCAGCACGATGACATGATTAAAGGAGATGATCCAGAGCAATGACTCGGGATAGCAAGATTAATATTGTAGATTTTGCAAATTTTTCTCGCACTCATGTTGCGGTTATTGGTGGAGGCGCCTGGGGAACGGCGCTCGCCATGACATCAGAACGCGCGGGGCGGTCGGTTTCACTCTGGATACGCGAGGCTGAAGTTGCCGCCGTGACCGCCGAAACGCGTGAGAACGCGGTCTTTCTGCCAGGCTGTTCCCTGCCCGCTTCGATCAGCGTGACGGCCGACCTAGCCACTGCCGCGCGGGACGTCAGTATCGCGCTCCTCGTCGTTCCATCGCAGCATATTCGTGCTGTTGCCGCGCGTCTGCGCGGCGTATTGCCCGACCAGGCCACAGTCGTCATCTGCTCCAAGGGCGTCGAGCAAAGGACCGGCGCGTTGTTGTCGACAGTGGTCGCGGAGGAGCTTCCAGATCATCCCCTCGCCGTGCTCTCGGGTCCCACATTCGCCGCTGAGGTCGCCGCGGGCATGCCGACGGCAGTGACGATCGCATCAGCTGATGCGGCCTTGAACCCGTCGCGTTCCCAGGCTGCCCGGGTGGCGCGCGCGCTTGGCACACGCACGTTCCGGCCCTATGTGTCCGATGATGTCATCGGGGTCGAGGTCAGCGGCGCGGTCAAAAATGTCATCGCCCTCGCCAGCGGCATGGCGACCGGATTGGGGTTCGGAGCCAATACGCGAGCGGCCCTGATCAGCCGTGGCCTCAATGAAATCCAGAAACTTGGCGCTGCGCTCGGTGGCCGCCGGGATACCGTCACCGGCCTGTCGGGCGTGGGCGACCTCACGCTGACCTGCTCAAGCGAGCAGTCCCGCAATATGCGTTTCGGCATGGCACTGGCGGCCGGTCGCTCTCCGGCCGATGTCTTCGAAGGCCGTCCCGTGGTCGTCGAGGGCGTGGACAATGCCGTGTCCGTCACCGATCTGGCGCGCGGGCTCGGCGTCGATATGCCGATCTGCGAGGCCGTTCGCGCCGTCGTCGTTGATGGCCGTCCGATCCCGGACATGATGGACGCATTGCTGCGGCGGCCCTTCAAGGGCGAGCCGACGGATCTCGGCCTATCCATTCCCCATGATGTGAGCGGCATCATAGTCAAGCACATCGCCGGAGCCTGATGCATGCAGGACAATCTGGAAAGACGCCGCCTGGTTCTGGCAACGGACCTTGACGGCACGTTTCTTGGCGGATCAGTGGAAATTCGGGAACTGCTCTATAGTTGGATCAAGAGCAACAGATCGGACATCACACTCATCTTCGTGACCGGTCGGGATTTGCCTTTCGTGCGTGCACTTGTGCGTGACACATCCGTTCCCCAACCGGATTTCGTCATCGGCGATGTCGGCACGACAATCGCGGGCGGCCCGACTATCAAGCCGATCGAGGAATTGGAACGGCCGATCGCCAGCCTCTGGGGCAACAGCGGCGCGCGCGTCATGGCACTCCTCGCGGAGGAGCCGGGCCTGCAGCTTCAGGACACTGCCTTCCGTTACAGGCTCAGCTACTTCTACGATCCGCAGACCCTTTCACCGGATGCCGCCGAGAAGGTGCGCGCGGCGGGCCTCGATTGCCTCCTGTCCGCCGATACTTTCTTCGATGTGCTGCCGCCCGGTGTCTCCAAGGGGCCGACGCTCGTTCGTCTCATCGAGCATCTGCGGCTTGATCCAGGTGATGTCCTCGTCGCCGGTGACACGCTGAATGACCTGTCGCTGTTCGAGACTGGCTACGCCGGAGTAGCTGTCGGCAATTCCGAGCCGGCCCTGCGCGCCGGCATCGCCGATCTCGCCACCGTCCATTTCAGCAAGGAGGCCGGCGCCGGCGGCATTCTCGATGCGATCGCGCGCCGGACGCGTAGCGGGGGGACCGCACCATGAGCCAATCCAATCTCGTCATCGTCTATCATCGCCAGCCCTACGAGGAGATGGTGGAGAACGGCAAGACGATCTACCGTGAGCATGCCAGCCCGAACGGTATCGTGCCGACCTTGAAAAGTTTTTTCAGCACGGTCGACCATGCTTCCTGGGTCGCCTGGAAGCAGATCGATCCATCGCGGAGGAAAAAATTCGACCGTGTTGTCGATATATCCGATTCCTATGGGACCTATACCGTCTCGCGCCTGCCCTTGACGGCGCAGCAGGTCAAGAGCTTCTATCACGTCACGTCGAAGGAAGCGCTCTGGCCCATTCTTCACTCGTTCCCCGAGAAATATAACTACGACCCGGTGGACTGGGCGACCTTTCGTGAAGTGAACCGACTATTCGCGGAGGCCGCGGTCGAGGAAGCGGCCGAAGGTGCGACGGTATGGGTGCATGACTACAATCTGTGGCTCGTGCCGCTCTATGTCCGGCAGATGCGGCCGGACCTGCGCCTCGCCTTCTTTCACCACACGCCTTTCCCGGCACCCAGCATGTTCAACATCCTGCCGTGGCGTGAGGAGATCATCGATAGCCTGCTCGCCTGCGATCTCATCGGCTTTCACATTCCCCGCTATGCGGCGAGCTTTGTTTCCACGACACGCAGCCTCAAGGATGTCGAGATCCTGGAGGAGACGCCGGTCGAGGAGAGCCTGACACCGTGCGGCGCGGCCTTGTCCGAGCCGGTGATGCCGACACGCCTGCGGCACGGCGGCCGTGAGATCCGGATCGATGCCTTTCCCGTGGGTGCCAACGCCTCGTATATTCGCGAGCTCTGCCAACGGGAGGTCACGCGACAGCGCGAGGAGGCCATTCGGAAGGACCTCGACGGCAAGCGTTTCATCATATCCGTGGGTCGCACCGACTACACGAAGGGCACGCGGGATATGCTGCTCGCTTTCGAGCGACTGCTGGAACGGCGGCCGGAGCTTCTGGGTACTCTCCAGCTCCTTGTCACCTCCGTCTCGTCCAACCCCGGCATGGGTGTCTATCGCAACGTGCAGCGCGAGATCGAGCAGATCGCGGGTCGCATCAACGGCCGTTTCGCGACGCTCTCCTGGCAGCCGCTCCTGCTGTCCACGCGCGCCCTGCCCTTCGAGGAGCTCGTCGCGTATTACCGTTGCGCTGATGTGTGCTGGATTACGCCGCTACGCGACGGTCTCAATCTCGTGGCCAAGGAATATGTCGCGGCGAGACGAGGGATGGGGGGCGCCCTCGTCCTGTCCGAGTTCACCGGCGCGGCGGTGGAGCTCTCCAGCGCGGTTCTCACCAATCCCTATTCGACCCGCGCCATGGATGCGGCCATCGATTCCGCGCTCGACATGTCCGAGGACGAGCAGAGACGGCGGATGGATGCCATGTGGAAGAGCGTCGAGAAATATGACTCGACCAATTGGGCAAGACATATCGTGAGCCGTTTCGAATTGCCCCGTCACGCCAACGACGCTCACGCCGTGGCCGCGGAATAGACGACACGACGCCCCTCGTCGCTTGCATCTGCGTCGGCGTCCGGCAGCCTCGCGGACAGCCGGCGGGAAACCGTTTCGCCGATCAAGCATTTACGTTGCAGCGGCGAAGTCAGGTTCAATGGCCGGGCCTTTGCGCGGCCAGGCTTCGACACGATGCTTCAACCCGAGCTGACGGGATAAGATAAAGGAGGATAAGCCATGGAGTGGAAGCGACTTCCATTGTGCTTCGCCCTGTTTGCAGGTCTCGCCTTCGGGACGACCACGCATGGTGAGGCCACCGATATCGCCATTTCCTGCGGCGCGGTCGGCCAGGAGCTCGAACTCTGCCGCACGGGAGCCGAGGCCTGGGCAAAGACAACCGGCAATACGGTGAAGGTGGTCTCCTCACCCAATTCCGCGACCGAGCGGCTGGCGCTTTACCAGCAGCTTCTCGCCGGTGGCGCCTCCGATATCGACGTGTTCCAGCTCGATGTCGTCTGGCCGGGCATTCTCGCGAGCCATTTCATCGACCTCAAGCCCTACAGCAAGGGCCAGGAGGCCGAACATTTCAAGTCGATCATCGACAACAACACCGTCGACGGCAAGCTGATCGCAATGCCGCTCTTCACTGATGCCGGCGTACTCTACTACCGCAAGGATCTTCTCGACAAGCACGGCATCAAGGTGCCCGAGACATGGGAGGACATGACAAAGGCCGCCGAGACGGTCCAGAAGGCGGAGCGTGATGCGGGCAACAGCTCGCTCTGGGGCTTCGTGTTTCAGGGGCGCGCCTATGAGGGCCTCACCGTCAACGCCCTCGAATGGATCGACAGTTTCGGCGGCGGCACGATCGTCGATGCCGAGGGCGCCATCACGGTCAACAATCCCAAGGCCCAGGCAGCCCTGGCGCTGACCCAGCAATGGGTCAAGAGGATCGCGCCCGAGGGCGTGCTCAATTATGCAGAAGAGGAAGCACGCGGAGTCTTCCAGTCCGGCAACGCCGTCTTCATGCGTAACTGGCCCTACGCCTGGGCGCTCGCCAATGGCCAGGACAGCCCGGTGCGCGGCAAGGTCGGCGTGACGGCCCTGCCCCGTGGGGGTGATGGCGGCAAGCACTCGGGCGTGCTTGGCGGCTGGAACCTGGCTGTCTCCCGCTATTCCAAGCACCAGAAGGAAGCCGCCGACCTCGCCATGTTCCTGACCGGCCGGGAGGAGCAGAAGCGACGGGCGGTCATTGCCTCCTACAATCCAACGATGCCCACGCTCTATGAGGATGCGGAGGTTCTCAAGGCCAACCCATTCTTCAAGACCTTGTATTCCACGTTCACGAACGCGGTGGCGCGTCCATCACGCGTGACGGGACAGAACTACAATCGGGTCTCCTACGCATTCTGGGGTGCCGTGCATGAGGTGCTGTCCGGCCAATCCGAAGCGAGCCCCGCCTTGGCGCGCCTTGAGAGCGAGCTGAAGCGCATGAGCCGGCGCGGCTGGTAGCGGGGATGGCCGATCAGCAGGCAAGCCCCGCCTGGCCAAGGGGGATCAGCGATCCGCGTGCCCCGGCGGCCAGGATGGGGCTGACATCGATGGCCTCGGCATCGGCGGATCCCGGGCGAGCGCGCGTCCGAACCGCGTGGATGTTCCTGGCGCCGACGCTGATCGCGCTCGCCGTCGTGGCGGGCTGGCCGCTGGCGCGCACCATCTGGTTCAGCTTCACGGACGCCCGGCTCGACGACCTCACCCGCTATGGCTTCGTTGGGCTCGACAACTATCTGGCCTTCGACGACGGTGAATGGTTCGGCGTGCTCGCCGAGCCGGACTGGTGGAACGCCGTCTCGGTCACACTCTGGTTCACGGTCGTCTCCGTGAGCCTCGAGGTGGTGTTCGGGCTCGCCGTCGCCCTTGCCTTGAACGTGCGCTTTCCCCTGCGTGGTGTGGTCCGCGCCGCCATCCTCGTGCCCTGGGCCATCCCGACCGTCGTTTCCGCCAAGATGTGGGCCTGGATGCTGAACGACCAGTTCGGGGTGATCAACTACGTGCTCATGGGCTTTGGCGTCATCACCACGCCCGTCGCCTGGACGGCGAGCGCCGACACGGCGCTATGGGCCGTACTCATCGTGGATGTGTGGAAATCCACGCCCTTCATGGCCCTGCTCTTTCTCGCCGCGCTGCAGATGTTGCCGCAGGATTGCTATGAGGCGGCCAAGGTCGATGGCGTGGGGCCGGTCCGCGCGCTCATCCACATCACCCTGCCACTGTTGCGTCCCGCGATCATCACCGCTGTCATCTTCCGCGCGCTCGATGCGCTGCGCATCTTCGACCTGATCTATGTGCTCACCTCGAACGCCCGCAGCACCATGTCGATGTCGATCTACGCGCGCCAGCAGCTCGTCGATTTCCAGGACGTCGGCTATGGCTCGGCAGCCTCGACGCTGCTCTTCCTGATCATCGCCATGATCACGATCTCGGTCATCGCGCTAGGACGGCTCGACTTCGACAAGGGGGCCACACGATGATGCCGGTCTCGGACAGGACTTATGTCGTGAGGCGGCTGCTGGCGAGGAGCGCCTTCACGCTGATCGTCTCCGGCATTTTGATCGTGGCGTTGTTTCCCTTCTACTACGCCCTGGTCTCGTCGTTTCGCACCGGCACGGAGCTCTTCATCCCCAGGCTTTGGCCGGAGCGCTTCGACCTGACGAACTACGCGCAGATCTTCACGCAGCAAGCCTTCGGATTGAATATCCTGAACTCGATGCTGGTGGCGATCGTCGTCGTGGCCGTGTCGCTCTTTCTCGGCATGACGGCGGCTTATGCGCTGGCGCGGATGCGCTTCCGCGGTCGCGGCCCCATGCTCTTTCTCATCCTCGCCGTCTCGATGTTTCCGCAGATTGCCGTGCTCTCGGGCATGTTTGAACTGGTGCGCGCGCTCGGCCTCTATGACCGGCTGCCCGGGCTCATGCTCGCCAATCTCGTACTGACACTGCCATTCACGGTCTGGATCCTGACCACCTTCATGCGCGAGCTGCCGAAAGAGCTGGAGGAAGCGGCGATCGCCGACGGCGCCACGCCCTGGCAGACGGCGCGCCTCGTCTTTCTGCCGCTCATGCTGCCGGCGATGGTGCCGACCGGCCTGCTCGCCTTCATCCTCGCATGGAACGAGTTTCTGTTCGCCTTCACGCTGACTTTGTCGTCGGAAAGCCGAACGGTGCCGGTCGCCATCGCGCTGCTGAGCGGCGGAAGCCGGCAGGAGCTGCCATGGGGGCCCATCATGGCCGCGTCAGTGGTGGTGACGCTGCCGCTCATCGTCCTGGTGCTGATCTTCCAGCGCAAGATCGTGGCCGGCCTCACCGCCGGCGCCGTGAAGGGCTAGCCGGCGTCGCAACGGGGGCAAAGGACAGCGCGATCAGATGGGAAGCGACTTCAGTGTCGAGATCGCCGTCATGACGCCGCGCAACTCGGCCAGCCCCTTGAGCCGGCCTACCGCGGAATAGCCGGGGAAGCTGCCCTTGCCGACATCGTCGAGCAATTCGTGGCCGTGGTCCGGGCGGAACGGCAGTCGCCAACGCTGGTCACCGCTATCCAGGCGTCGCTTCTGCTCGACGAGCAACGCTTCAATGACGGCGACCATGTCGGTGTCCCCGCCGAGGTGATCCGCCTCCATGAAAGACCCATCCGGCTCCTTGGCGACGTTGCGCAGATGCACGAAGTGGATCCGGCTGGCGAACCGCCGTGCCATTCCCGTCACATCGTTGTGCACGCCGGCGCCGAGCGAACCGGTGCAGAATGTGATGCCGTTGACGTCGGCGTCGACAACCTCGGTGATGAAGGCGAGATCCTCGGCGCTGGAGACGATGCGCGGCAGGCCCATCAACGGGCGCGGCGGATCATCCGGGTGGATCGCCATGCGGATGCCAAGTTCCTCGGCCAGGGGTATCACCTCACGCAGGAAGCGGGCGAGATTGGTCCGGAGGCCATCGACATCGATGCCCTTATATCGGTCAAGCATCTTGCGGAGCGCGGGAATGTCGTAGCGGTCGAAGGCTCCGGGCAGGCCTGCCATGATGCTCGCGAGCAGCGTCGCCTTGTCCTGGTCGCTGGCCGTGGCGAACCAGCTGCGCGCGCGGGCGAGCACGTCCTCGGAATGGTCGGCTTCCGCCCCAGGGCGCGCGAGCATGAAACAATCGAAAGCCGCGTATTCATGGGCGTTGAAGCGCAGCGCCCGTCCACCGCCTGGCAGGGCATGCGCGAGCTCGGTGCGTGTCCAGTCCACCACCGGCATGAAATTGTAGCAGATCGTCCTGACGCCGCAGGCCGCGAGATTGCGCATGGACTGGCGGTAGTTGTCGAACAGGGACGTGAGATCCCCCTCCCCGAGCTTGATACGCTCATGGATCGGCAGGCTCTCGACCACGTTCCAGTGCAGGCCGAGCGAAGCGTCCGCCCCGATTTCCGCCTTACGCGCCTCGATCCCCTCGACGCTCCATATTTCGCCATAGGGGATCTGATGCAGCGCCGTCACGACGCCGCTCGCGCCCGCTTGGCGGATGGCATGCAGGGGAACGACATCACCCGGTCCGAACCAACGCCAGCTTTGTTCCATCTGCCTGTCCTGCTGTGTATTCCGGTCGATACATCGGGAGGCTAGCCCTCCGATGCTGCATGAAACACTCCTTATAGAAGCGCTTTCACTCAGGGCACAGGTACTTCTCGAAGCAGCCCATCAGGTTTCACGGCGACGCCGTCAGCCGGGCAGAGGCAGCAACGCGGCGACAGGCCCGGTCGCCTCGATCCTTCGCGCCCACTGCGACAGCGCCGGATAGGCCGTGCCGATGTCGACAGCCTTAAAGTGATTCACGATGATCGGGTAAAGGGCGATATCAGCGATGCTCAGCTTGTCTGCCAAATAGGCGCGGGAGATAAGCCGCGCCTCGCATGTCGCGAGGAAGCGCGCCAGCCGCTCGCGGAAAAAGTCCCGCCCGGCGTCGTCGAGACCCGGCACGATGCCCTGGCGCGCCATGAAGCCCAGAGAGGCCGCAGCGTTCACATCGGTCATCACCTGCATCAACCAGTGCATCGTCTCATAGCGCGGCGGTCCCGCCTCCGGCAGGAAACGGCCCGACTTCTCCGCCATATAAACCAGGATCGCGCCGGACTGAGCCAAGACCAAAGGCGGCGATACGCCATGGTCGATGATGGCCGGGACGGCCGCAGCCGGGTTTATCGCCAGGAAATCTGCGGACTTCTGCTCGCCGGCGGCACGGTCGACCGGATGCACGCGGTAGGGCAAATCCATCAATGCGGCCGCCAGCAGCACACGTTGGCAATTGGCGGTTGGAGAGAAAAAGATCTCGATCATGCTTCAATTGCCCCAATCTGCGGCCTATAGATATTGTAGACAGAACAAGGGCAACATTCCATGCAAAATGCCTTTCAAACCGAGTACACGAGTGCTGAGGCGGTCTTCACCGTGGCTGCCACGGCGGCGGGTGCGGTGATCGAACGCGCCAGCCACCCGCTGCGCGGGCCACAGGGTGAACGTCTCAGCACCTTATGCGCATGGATCGGGGCCCGTGACGCGCCCCGGGTTCTTGTTACCATCAGCGGTGCGCACGGCGCGGAGGGCTTCGCGGGCTCGGGGATGCAGGTATCCTGGCTGCGGCGGATGCGCGAGCCCGCGCTGCCACGGGATACGGCCGTTCTGTTCATCCACGCTATCAACCCCTTCGGCTTCGCCTGGCTCCGCCGGACGACCGAGGAGGGCGTGGATCTCAACCGCAATTTTATCGATTTCAGCCAAAGCTTGCCGGATAATCCCGGCTATCGCGAGTTGGCCGATGCCTTCGTGACACCCTCCATCGACGAGGCAACCCTCGCGGGTGCTGAAGCGCGCTTCGCTGACTACAAGGCGCGCCACGGCGAGGCCGCCTATCTCGCGGCTCGCGGTGCCGGCCAGTATTCCAATCCCGAGGGCTTGTTCTATGGCGGCAGCGGCCCGACCTGGGCGCGGCGCACCAGTGAAGAGATCATCGACGCCTACGCGCTTGCCGGGCGCAAGGTCGCCGTCGTCGATCTGCACACCGGTCTCGGCCCCTATGGCTATGGCGAACTGATCGCCGGCGCGGATCCCATGACGGAGCCGGCGCAGCGGCTGGTAGACTGGTACGGGCCTACCTTGACGCAGCCGGCGCTGGGCGGATCGGTGATCGTGCCCCAGCTCGGCATGGCCCATCTCGGTTGGCGTGCACGGATCGGCGAGGGTCTTACCTTCGCCTATCTGGAATTTGGCACACGCGTCCCCTTCTTCATGCAGCGCGCCCTGTGCCGCGACCATTGGCTACATGCTCAGGGCACGCCGGATTGGAACGATCCGCTGACGCGGGGCATCAAGGCCGACATGCTGCACGCCTACATGCCCGCGCGGCCCGACTGGCACGAGATGGTCGCCTTCCGTGCCTCGCAGGTCTTCGATCAGGCGCTTGCCGGCCTCGTCGCGCAATGAGCGGCGCGAAAGACCGCGCAGTCTGATCAGAAGCGGGCGAAGACGCTGCCGAAACCCTCGAGCGGCGTCTCGACGCCGCACAGCCGCAGGGCTCGCCAATACAGCGCGGCATTCACCGACAGGCAGGGCTTGCCGAGCCAGCGCTCGCCTTCGTCCATCAGCTGCGCGGTGGCCAGATTGGTGCCGACCTGCAGCACCGCGTCGCAATCGCTCGCCGCGACCTTTTTGATCGCCGCGATGATCCCCTCCTCGGGCAGATCGGCAATGCTGAGGCCGGACGTTGCGTTTGTCGAATGGATCATGTCGACGGTGAAACCCGCCTCCGTAAAGAAGGCGCGAATGCGCTCGTTCGCCGCCGGCTGAAACGGAGTGATCAGGCCAAGGCGGCGAACCTCTGGCAGATGACCCAGCGCCTCCAGCAGAGCATCGTCGGCCGTGACGAACGGCACGTCGCATTGCTGTTGTAGCTCTTCGCGCAGTGCCCGTCCGCCCGCGACTCCCCGCCAGAAGCTGCCGATGGAGATGCCGAGGATGATGGCGTTCGGCGCGACCGCCGACACCCGCCGGATGGCCGCCGGCAGATCCGGCCCGATCTGCGCCACGACCTCCGCCTGGTTGGCGTCGGAAGTCAACGGCGTGTTCGGCATGTCGATCCGCGCGACGTGGTTGCTGACGCCCCGCACGCGCATTGCCTCCATTTCGGGCTGTGTGCTCGAATTAAAGGCAGGAACCAGAATGCCTATGCGCGCAGTGGCAGCGGGGAAACGAGCCATCGGAGACCTCTCTGTGGATTGTTTTACCTATACGCATGAAAAACAATGATAAATTTTGTATCGTATTTTTGTATGCGAATTGGCATGAGAAATGTATCGTATTCTCAACAGGAGGCCAGCCCAAAGGCTAGGCGAACGAGCTGATCCAGGGGTACCGATCATGAAAAGCCTTATCGCATTCGCTTTCGCAGCCGCCTTGTCCGGTGTGCTGCCGTTGCACGCCGCCCGGGCGCAGGACAACGCCCCGATTATGATCGCCTCGACCCTGCCACTCAGCGGCAATGTCGCGAGTTTCGGAGAGATGGCGCGCTGGGGCGCCGAGCTCGCGGTCGCGCAGGTGAACGCGGCGGGCGGCATCCGTGGCCGCAAGGTGCAGTTCGATGTGCAGGACAACCGCTGCAATCCCGCCGAGGCCGTCAAGGTCACTACGCAGATGCTGTCGGACCCGGCCTATGTCGCGCTGTTCGACGGCCTGTGCAGTTCCGTTGTGCTTTCAGTCATGCCGGTGGTCGAGCGCGAGCGCATTCCGCTCGTGGTCGCCACGGCGTCGGCCACATCGATCTCCGACAAGTCCGGCGTCGGCGGCAATCCATGGACCTTCAAGTTCAACCCGAGCGACGCCACCCTGGCTGTCGCCATGGTCGATTGGCTGAAGAAGCAGGGCCTCGCCGACAAGATCGCCTTTCTGGGCGAGGACACGGACTTCGGGCGCTCGGGCGCGAGCGGCTTCGAAACAGCCCTCAAGGCAGGCGGCGGCAAGCTCGCGGCCGCCGACTTCTACCAGCAGGGCACGGCGGATTTCTCGGCCGTCCTGACGAAGCTGCGCAGCATGCAGCCGAGCGTTCTCGCGCTCTATGCACTGGCCGGCGACCAGCGCAACATCGTCAGTCAGTTCATGACGTCGGGCTTGAAGATGCCGCTGACCGGCCGCCTGATCACCGATGTCATCCCGGCCGAGATCATCAAGTCCGGTGCGATCGACGGCTCGACCTCCGTCCAGCCCTACTCCTTCGAGATCGACACGCCCGAGAATAAGGCCTTCGTCGCCGCGTTCAAGGCAGCCCATGGCCGTGAGCCGAACGCGATCGCCTATTCAGCCTATGACGCCATGCGCACGTTGCTGGACGCGATCGCCCGCGCGCCGTCGGTCGACCGCACCGCCGTCCGTGATGCCTTGAAGGCCACGCGCATGCAGTCGCTGATCGGTGGCGAGATCGTCTTCGACGAGAACAATCTCGCCCACAACTATGCCGTCATCCTGCAGATCAAGGACGGCAAGGTATCGATCGTCGGTCTCAGCAAGACCTGACCACTCAAAGCGAATAATCGGATAACGCGATGGATACCGCTTTCGCGCTGCAACTGCTGGTCAATGGCCTGATGATCGGGGCGGTCTACGCCCTGATCGCTTCCGGCCTGTCGCTGACATTCGGCGTGATCGGCATCGTCAACTTTGCCCATGGCGAGCTTTACATGGTCTTCGCCATGCTCGCCTATTTCGTCGCCGGCTATCTGGAGACGCCGTTCAGCCTGTCCATCGCGCTCGTCATGCTGACCGCGCTCTGCGTCGGCGCCGTGCTCTACGAGGTGCTTCTGCGCCGCCTCGCGGGCAAGGATTTCGAGCGCAGCGTGCTCGGCACCATGGGTCTCGCCATGGTGCTGCAGAACGGGGCGATTTTCCTGTTCACCACGACGCCGCGCATGGTGCCGCATACGCTGTCCTACAGCGCCTACACCTTCGGGAGCGTGGCTGTGCCGGCGCTCAAGCTGCTCGCCGCCGCGCTCGCCACAGCGGCGCTCGGCCTCGTCTGGTGGATGCTGCATCACACCCAGCTCGGACGCGCCATGCGCGGCCTTGCCCAGAGCCACGACGCGGCGATGATGGTCGGGATCGACGTACGCGCCGTCAGCCGGCTCGCCGTCGCCATCGGCGTCGGCCTCGCGGGGCTTGCCGGCGCGGCGCTCGCGCCGGTCTATTCCATCCATCCCACCATGGGTTTCGCCTTCATCTTCAAGGCATTTGCCATCGTCACCATCGGCGGGCTGGGCAATTTCGGCGGCACGATCATCGCCGCCCTGATGATCGGCATGCTTGAGAGCTTCGCCGGAACGCTCGGCTCGCTCGTCATGGCCGACACGCTGAGCTTTGCCTTCATGATCCTCATTCTCCTGTTCAAGCCGGAAGGCTTGTTCGGGCGGGGAGTACGCATATGAACGGGCGCCTTCTTGCCGCCATCCTGATCGTAGCCGGCGTGGCTGTCGGCCTCTTCGGCAGCACCTATGTGCTCACCGTGGGCATCTCGGCGGCGATCTTCGCGACGGTGGCCACGGCCTTCAACATGGTCTACGGCTACACCGGCCTGCTGTGCCTCGGGCAGGTCGCCTTTCTCGGCATCGGCGCCTATGGCTCGGCGGTGCTGTCGAAGGACTACGGCTTGTCGTTCTGGCTGTCCGCCCCCGCCGGCGCTGCCCTTGCCAGCCTGTTCGGCCTCCTCATCGGCTATTCGTCGTTGCGCCTGTCGCGCCATTCCTTCGGCATCGCCACGCTCACCGCCTCTTTGTTGTGCGTGATCCTTGCGCGCAACTGGGTTGAGGTGACCCGTGGCTCGATGGGACTGCCCGGCTTGCCGGCGCCGCATCTCGGCAGCCTGAGCATCGAGCATCCGCGCGATTTCTTCTGGCTGGCCTTCGCCTTCGCCATAATCTCGATCGCTATCATGGCGGCCGTCCTGTCGAGCCGGATCGGCCGCGGCTTTCTGGCGGTGAAGGGCAATGAGGCGCTGGCACGCACCCAGGGGCTCAATACGCTGGGTTACAAGCTCTTGTCACTGGCGATCTCGGCCTTCTTCACCGGGCTTGGCGGCGCGCTCCTCGTGACGCATCTCACCATCGTCGATCCCTCGATATTCGACTTCTACTACACCGAGACCCTCCTCATCATGGTCGTCATCGGCGGGCTCGGTCATTTCTGGGCGGTCATCCTGTCGGCCGTCGCCTTCACGGTCATTCCGGATCTGCTCCTGTTCTCCAAGGACCTGCGCATGATCCTCTACGGCTTCGTCCTCATCGCGGCGGTGCTGAGCTTCCCCAAGGGGATAGCCGGACTGGCGCGCCAACGGGCGGTCGACGGATGGCGCAAGCGCCTTGCCGCCCAGGCACGCCAGGCCGCGCCAGCCACGTCAGGAGGCTCGAGCCATGGCTGAGCCACTGCTGCGCGTCGAAGGTCTCGTCAAAAGCTATTATGGCACCAAGGCGGTGGACGGTCTCAGCTTCACCGTTGCCGGCGGCACCATCACCGGCGTCATCGGGCCCAATGGTTCGGGCAAGAGCACGACCATCGATTGCATCTCGGGCGTGCAGAAGGCCAATGGCGGCGACTGGTTTCTGGCCGGCGCGCGCCTGACCGGGCTGTCGCCGGAAGCGCATTCACGCGCCGGCCTGGTACGCACGTTCCAGATGGTGCGCTGCTATGACGATCTGTCCGTGCTCGACAATCTGCTGGTGGCCGTTCAGGAGCATCAGAACGTCGGCTGGTTCGATGCGTTGCTGCGCACCGGACGGCTCAGGACCGCAGAACGCGAGGCCAGGGAGGCGGCAGTCGCGGCGCTTGGCAAGGTCAACCTCTCCGCCTATGCCGAAGCGCCCGCGCAGGTGCT
This sequence comes from Chelatococcus sp. HY11, assembly GCF_018398335.1. Taxonomy (NCBI): domain Bacteria; kingdom Pseudomonadati; phylum Pseudomonadota; class Alphaproteobacteria; order Hyphomicrobiales; family Chelatococcaceae; genus Chelatococcus; species Chelatococcus sp. HY11. The sequence continues at coordinate 105,558 of NZ_JAHBRX010000002.1, read as the reverse complement.
GTCTTACGGTCAGCGCAAACTGCTCGCCATCGCGGCGCTGATCGTGGCACGCCCCAAGCTCGCCATTCTCGACGAGCCCGTGTCCGGCATCAATCCCACCATGATCGCCGAGGTCGAAAAGGCCCTGCGCGAGCTGCGGGCGCTGGGGACGACGCTGCTGGTCGTCGAGCACAACATGGATTTCCTGATGGCGCTCAGCGATCACGTCATCGTTCTCGTCGGCGGCCAGTTGCTGACGCAAGGGCGGCCGGACGACGTGCAATCCGACCCGCGCGTGCTCGATGCCTATCTCGGCACGGCCATTCCGGAGGTCGCGGCATGAATGGGGCTATCGCGAACGGGCCTATCCTCTCGCTGCGCAATCTGTCGGCCGGCTATGGCGATGAGCCGATCGTCGAGGACGTGTCGCTCGATATCGAGGCACGGACCATCACCACCATCGTCGGCTCGAACGGCGCCGGCAAATCGACACTCCTCAAGGCGCTCTACGGCCTCAATCGCCGGTTCGCCGGCACTATCATGTTGCAAGGCCAGGCGATCGAGGAACTGTCGCCGATCCGCCGTCTGGAACAGGGCCTCGCCTTCGTGCCGCAGGGGCGTTGCAATTTCCCGCTGATGAGCGTGCGCGAGAACCTCTCGCTCGGCGCCTACGGGCTGGCGCGGGAGGTGGCGGCCCGGCGTCTGGACGGGATCTTCGCCCTGTTCCCGGTACTGGCCGCGAAGCCCCATGTGGCCGCGGGCAATCTCAGCGGCGGCGAGCAGCAGATCCTCGAGATGGCCATGGTCCTGGTGAAGGAGCCACGCGTCCTGCTTCTCGACGAGCCTTCGATCGGGCTGTCGCCGAAGAATCTCGGCATCGTGCTGCAGGTCGTGCGCGACATTCAGAACGCCGGCACCACCATCATCATGGTGGAGCAGAATGTGAAGGGCGCGCTCTCGATCTCCGACACCGCCGTGGTGATGGAACTCGGCCGGGTCATCGCCGTGGACACGCCCGCGAGGATCATCGGCGATCCGACCATTTCCCGCGCCTATCTCGGCCGCCGCGCCTCGGCATCCGATGCGTGATCAGCACTCAAACTCATCGAGTATGCGACCATGACCGCAGAAACGCTCTCCGACGATCTTGCCGGTCTGGCGCAGGCCCCGACGGCGGCTTTCGATTTCGCCACCCTGAGCGGGCGCGACAAGTACAAGCTGCTGATCGGCGCCGTCGTGCCGCGCCCCATCGCCTGGGTCACGACGATCGACGGCGAAGGGCGGGTCAATGCCGCACCGTTCAGCTTTTTCAATTGCCTGTCCGCCGACCCCGCCATCCTGGCGATCGGCGTTGAGTATCGCCCCAGCGGCGCGCAGAAGGACACCGGGCGTAACATCAAGAATACGCAGGCGTTCACGGTCAACATCGCCTCCAGTCGACTGCTGGAGGCGATGAATGTAACGGCCGTTCCCTTCGGGGCCGGTATTGATGAGCTGGAGCAGGCCGGTCTTCACGCGCGGCCTGGCGTGAAGGTGGCGTGCCCGGCCATAGCCGAGGCGCCGGTCGCCTTCGAGTGCCGCCACCATGTCACGCTGTCGATCGGCAATTCACGGGAGATCGTCCTCGGCGAGATCGTCTACGCGCATCTGCATGCCGACATTGTCAACGAGCGCCTGCATGTCGATCCCCGGGCTTTGGACGCAGTCGGCCGCATGGGCGGGCAGGGCTACGCATCGACACGCGACTATTTCGACCTCGCGACCATGAGCGAGGCCGAATGGGCGAGCGGCGCCATCCCGACGCGCATACGCTGAGAACGGCGGTAAATCTGCCGCATTCCGGGACGCATACCCCGTCAACCGCTTGCGGCGGCTGGCGCGGGCTATTAGCCTGCGGCATGCCGTACAAATCGCTGTATGAATCGTATGCGATTTTCGGCGTTGGGAAGCAGGACCGGATATGACGAAAGATAAGGCGGCGGCGGGGGGGCGCTCCCCAGCGGTACATAGGGCGCTCAAGCGGGCGATCCTCGACCAGGCGCTGCCACCAGGCACCAAGCTGCCGGAGGATTCCATCGGCGAGCGCCTTGGCGTCAGCCGCACTCTGGTGCGCGAGGCCCTATTGCGGCTCAGCGAGGAAGGGCTCGTCGAACTCAGGCCCAATCGCGGCGCCGCTGTGGCGCGCCCCAGCCTCGAGGAAGGCTACGACCTGTTCGTCACGCGCTTCGCGCTTGAGAAGCTCGTCGTCGAACTGCTGGCCGGCAAGCTCACCGGTTCCCAGCAGGATGCGCTGTCACGGCATATCGACAGCGAGGACGAGGCGCGCCGCCATGGTGACGCGCGCTCCATTCGCCTCGCGGGCGAATTCCATACGCTGCTCGCCTCGATGACCGGCAACGCCACGCTCATCCGCTACGTCAACGAACTGGTGGCGCGCAGCTCGCTGATCCTCGCGCTCTATGGCCGGCCGCATTCATCCGAATGCGCGATTTCCGAACACCGGCAGTTGCTGGAGGCATTGAAGGCGGGTGATGCCGCCACCGCCACGCAGCTGATGACCCACCATCTCGAATCGGTGACGACCCGGGCCTTGCTGACGCGCGACAAGGTCGAGGACATCCGTGATGTCCTCGCCAGCTACGCAGCCGCGGAGGGGCTTTGACCACGGCGGTCAGGCGCTTGCGACGCAGTCGGTCATGTGCATCCGCTTTGAGAATCAACCGATGATTGAGCGCCATCTGGCAGCCCAAAACTCGATCAAGGCATTCACGCCAAAAAATATCCGGACCGCGCCAAGCTTTCGTCCCTGGGTGAGTTGCTTGAAATAGGCTTCGGTGTGAACAGTCGTTTTTTGATCCGGACGCCTGATAAGCCGAACGGAACCACGACAGACCCCGCCTTGAGCCTTTACGCCTCGTTAACGATTCCGGGCGTCTCTTCGTAACGATTGGCTTCGCGGCGAGAGGGATTCTCGCCCCGGGAGAGGGGATGGGAACAAATTCACCCGCCCTTCGATACTGAAAGGACGACCGGCAGTTTCTGGAGGACGCAATGAGCGACTGGCATTTTGCCACCCCTGTTCGCCTGACATTCGGGCCCTCGCAACAGCGTATGATCACCAATGCCTGGGAGGCCGTGGAGGTGCTCCTGAGGGATTGGCCAGGGCGCCGCGATCACAGGTATAAGCTCGCTCTCGTCGCCTGCCAGGACGCCTTGGAGGGTTTTCGATCCGGCCGCATCGCGCGCAAGGCCTTGGTCAGGGCCGCCAGGATGGCGGGCTTCGGCGTCTCCTCACGCTAGCCGGCCTTAGCCGGCGCGCGCCTGGCTCCTGACCGCAGCCAGTGCTGCTCAGGAAGCCTCACGCCATGTTGGGCAGCATGGACTTGGTCACTTCATGACGAAGCGTATCGCCAGCGAGGAAACGCAATGCCTCGTCAACCGCTGTCGCGCCTTGCCGCAGATAGGTCTCATGAGTGTGGCCCGCGGCATGGGGAGCGAGGATGGCATTCGGGAGCGCTCGCAGGGGACTGTCATCGGCCAGAGGCTCCTTGTCATAGACGTCGAGCACAGCCGTGAAGCGTCCCCTTCGCAATTCGGCAATGAGCGCCTCCTCGTCAATCAGGGCGCCACGCGCCGTATTGATGAAAAGCGCGCCGTCCTTTACGCGCGCAAGCTCAGCGGTGCCAATCATGTGCCGGGTTTCCGGGAGCGATGGCACATGGAGGGAGACGATATCGCTCTCCGTCAGGAGGCGATCGAGGCTCGCGAGTTCAACGCCGAGTTCCGCAGCGCGAGCGTCGTCGAGAAAGGGATCATGCATGAGGATACGCGCGTTGAAGGCCCTGAACTGCCGCACCATCATGCGGCCGATATAGCCCGCGCCCACAAGGCCGACGGTCTGCTCGCCGAGGAGGCGGCCAAGAAGGCGCGCGCGCAGTTCAAACCATGGCTCCCTGGCGCGCATTCCCTCCGCTAGCCCAACCGGATGACGCAAGAAATTGAAGACATGCGCCATCACGAACTCGGCCACCGCCTCACCGATGTGAATGGCCGAATGGGTCACGCGGATCCTGTCGCTCTCGATCGCGGCGAAGGGCACGAGCTGTCGGATGCTTCCTGCGGCGTGCGTGACGAGCTTCAGGTTCTGGCATTGCTCTAGAACCGTCTCATCCAGCCGTGGCGTGCCCCAGCCCGTGATGGCGATCGTCGCGCCTTCGAGAAGTCGCGGCAGCGCCGCGGCCGCCAACTCGCCCTCACCCGGGGCGATGACGACAGCCTGTGTCGACAGCCGTTCCTCGGCAGCCGGCGGAATGAGCTGCCCGCGCATCTGCGGTGTCAGCAAGATGGCAACGACCGGCTTTGCATGCTCCGACATGGACGCCTCCTTCCCTGGTACGGCCGCACTGCTCGTGTCAGCCCTCGCTGCACGCCTCAGTGATGCTGAGTAAAATGGCGAATACTCATGTGGACCTCAGAATGCCGCCACATGTATTTGAGTGAGTGCCAACTCCCCGAAAGCAAGAAGCAATCAAGGGTTCTCTATTTCTATTCTAAAAGCCAACACCACCGTTGATCTGGGTGATTTCCCCCGTGATGTAAGACGCGCGGTCTGACGCCAGAAACAGCACAGCGTCGGCCACGTCCTGGGGCACGCCTTCTCGCCGCAAGGGCGTCCGCTCGACAGATGCTGCCCGTCCCTGCGGCGTGTTGAAGGTGTCGTGGAAACGCGTGCCGATGAGGCCAGGCGCCACCCCATTCACACGAATGCCGCTTGGACCGACCTCCTTCGCCAACGCTCGCACGAAGGTGGCGACAGCGGCCTTGCTGGACGCATAATGCGCGGCGCCCGGCCCGCCGCCATCGAAGGCCGCCAGCGATGACATCATGACGATGGCGCCGCGCCGGCGGGGTTCCATCGACCTGAGCACGGCCTGCACGACGAGAAAAGTGCTGAAGACATTGACGGAATACGCCTCCTGCCACAGCTCGAGACTGGACTCGACACAGCGCGCCCGGCGCAGCAATCCGCCTGCGTTAGCGAACAGCACGTCGACTGGCCCGAGCTCGCTTTCGGTTTTCGCGACGATCGCTGCCACCTCCTCCGGCTTGCTCATGTCGGCCTTGAACCCGCGGGCGACTTGGCCCCGCGCGCCGCATTCCACCTCAATTGCACGAGCTTCCTGTTCACTGGTGATATAGGTGAACGCGACCTTGGCGCCCGCTTGCGCAAAGGCTGATGTCGTGGCGCCCCCGATGCCGGAGGCACCACCGGTGATCAGCACGACCTTGCCTGAAAAATCCATCTGCTTCTTCCCTATCTATCTCTGCATTCATGCGTTGTCGCGCAACGTCTTCGTTCGTTTCTGGCATTCATAAAGGACAAGCGCCGCATTATGCGCAGTCGATCCAGCATCGACCGGCTCTCAACGTTGACTGGGGCCAATATGCAGTTCCGCCACATGCGCCCGCGGCGGCAGGCGCATAATGAAGAGGCAAGCCGCGGCGACATCTTCCGGTCGCAGCGCGGCGGCGCGCGCTTCCGGCGCGACAGGCGTTGGCCGGCGATCAAGAAGCGGGGTATCCGTCATGCCTGGCAGGATCGCGCTGGCGCGAATGCCGTTCTGCCATTCCTCTTCCATCAGGGCGTGTGTCAACGAAAGCACCCCGGCTTTGGTCGCCTGATAGGCCGCTCCTGACTTGTCCGGTTTACGCGCGGCCGTGGATGCGATGTGAATGATCAATCCATTCCCGCGGGCGCGCATCCTGGGGAGAAATACTTTTGATAGATTGAACGCGGCAGTCAGATTGCTGTCGATCATCTTTGCCCAGCTATCGGACGTCAACTGATCGAACGCGCGCTCGGGAATATTCGTGCCCACGGAATTGACCAAGGTGTCAACCGTATCGAGATCAATTCCAGCGACGGCCTCCGCCAGGGCCGCGGCATCTGATGCATCCGCGACGAGCGTGGCGACCTTGCAGCCGGGGGCTGCCTCACGGACCAGAGCCGCCGTCATGTCGAGCCCCGCCGAATTGCGTCCGAGCAGGATGAGTGCGGCCCCCGCCCGCGCGGATGCGATCGCCGTGGCCCGCCCCATCCCGCTGCTCGCCCCCGCGATGAAGATCGTACGCCCCGCCAGGTCCTGGTTCATCTCCCGTCCTCCCTCGTCTTGCCGCATGGTCAGCCGCTGCGGACAGTCATGCGTGCCTGCGCGGTTGATCCCCGGACGATCAACTGCGGCGGCACATTGATGAAGGCTTCTTCCGTTGCGATCTCGTCGCCCTCGACCCGCCGGATCAACAATCCCACAATCTGTTCGGCCATGGCCAATACGGGCTGGCGAATGGTCGTCAGGGGGGGATAAACGATCTCCGCCATCGCGATGTCATCGAAGCCGACAATGGAGATGTCGTCCGGCACGCGAAAGCCGAGATCGCGGGCCCCGGCATAGGCGCCAAGCGCGTACATGTCGTTGCCGCAGACCACCGCGGTCGGGGGCTCATCGCGGCTAAGGAGCTCCCGGATACCGATCCGTCCAAGCTCGGACCCCTCCATGTCGCCGAAACCGATGACCCCGCCACCCTGCCAGCGCAGTTCCTCGGGAAGCTCCAGCCCGGCGCGCGCCAGCGCCGCGCGCACACCGCTGACACGATCGATGCGGCTGTTGGTCTTGATCGGGCCTGTGACCACGCCAATACGCTTGTGGCCGAGCCCAATCAGGTGTTGCGCGGCCAGCATGCCGCTCAGCGCCTGGTCGACACTGATGCTGCAGGTGACGCAATACTGTTCGTCGTCACCGATGCGCTGGTCGAACGCCGCGATCTTCAATCCACGCGTGACGAGATCGCGCAGGTGATCGAAATTGAGCGGTGAGGATCCGAGAATGACGCCGGTAACACCTGAACCAAGCAGCGCCTCCGCATAGCGCGCCTCCACGTCGGGATCGCGCTCCGCGTTACAGATCAGCAGACGATAGCCATGGTTCCGCGCCGCGCGCTCGACATGATGCGCGACCGCCCCCCAAAAAGGATTGGCAGCGGACGGAATGATGAGGCCGAGCGATGTATTCAGCCCTGACTTGAGCTGCCGCGCCGCGCTATTGGGCGTATACTTGAGCCATTCGATGGCATCGAGAACACGCTGGCGGGTTTCCGGGCGCATCTTGTTGCCCCGGCCATTGATCACATTCGATACGGTGCTGGCCGACACTCCCGCGACCTTTGCCACATCGTGAATTCCCGGCATTTCCCCACCGCGTTTAAAACTTGTGATCGCTTACTGCAACGATTTACCGATATGATCGATCCAGCCGCTTGTCAAATGCTCGATCGGAGGAAGATCGCGTAAGGCTACGCGAAACAAGGGAGTATAGCTGGGTTGACGACCCGCCTGTTTTGGTGTTTCGTTGCACTAACGATGACCGGCTACAGGTCCATATAACGGGGAGGAAACCCATGTCGGTACTTATGAACCGGCGCGCCGTGCTGCGCCAAGGCGGGGCCTTGATCGGCGCTGCCGCCGCATCCAGCTTGCCACTTGCGTCCAGCTTCGCTCAGGAAAAAGTGCGCGTGCGCTTCGCCGGATATGTTGAATCTCAGGAGCAGCTCACCCAAACGCTGGCCGCGCTCAAGCTTTACACGCAGAAGAACCCGAACGTTGAAATCATTCCCGAATTTACAAGCTTCGGTGCATTCACGGACAAGATTGCGACAGAAACGGCTGGGGGGAATTCCCCTGACATGTTCAGCGTCAACGTCGATTTGCTCGCGGAATATGCGCGCCGGGGTGTGACGACACCGCTCGACGCTTATGTTCCAAATCCCATAAACTTGTCCGACTATCTGCAGAGTGCCGTCAATGCCGCCAAGTTCGACGGCAAGCAGTACGCCATTCCGAATGACGCGATTGGCCCGACCATCATCACCAATGCGTCAGCCTTCGAGAAAGCCGGCATCAAGATTCCCGCTGATATGTGGACCTGGGAAGAACTAGCCGAGACAGCAACGGCTCTGAACAAGGCGCTCGGGCCGCGCTTCTGGGGCGTCGAAGACGCCGGCGGGAACTATATTCCCTGCGATATTTTCCTGCGTTCGCGTGGAAAGTCGATGTTCACCCAGGATCACCGCCTCGGCTTTGAGCTTGAGGACATGGAGGCGTGGTACGCCTATTGGCAAAAGCTGCGTGAAACACGAGCGACGCCGCCCGGGGACGTACAAGCCCTGGCGGGTAATGACGATCCCAGTACCTCGGGCATCGTCGCAGGCCGCGCGGCGATGAACATCACGCTGACTGACAGCTTCGCCGGCTTCCAGGCGCTCAGCCAGGATAATCTCATTCTTCATATGATGCCGAATGGTTTCCGTGGCGGCGAGATGAAGCAAAGGCATTATTGCTACGCCGGCAATTCGACGACGGTTTCCGGCAAGTCCCCCAATCAGAAGCACGTCATCGATATTATCCGCTTCATGCATTTCGACCCCGAAGGCGCGAAGACCTACTATGTCGGCAGTGGCATGATCCCTTGTTCAAAGGCCGCCCGCGATGCCTTCGCGGCGACTGGATCTGAAGCCGATCGCAAGATCATCGCCTATCTCGACGTTCTGCAGAAGGAGCCAGCCGCGCCACGATACCCCGGCGTTCCCGGCATGACCGGCATGCTGACCCGCGCCAATGAAGGGGTCGCGTTCGGGAAGCTCACGCCCAAGCAGGCTGCGGAACAATTTGTCAGAGAAGTGAGCGCGCGACTGAAGAAATAGCGGGTTTTCTTCGAGGGCCCGGCACGCGAAAACACATGCGTGCTCCGGCAATTCCCGCACGCTGTCCATGATCACGGGGATTGCTTCCAGCACGGAAGCCGCGATGGCTGTGCAACAGCCATCGCACCCATTCTCTTAGGGATGAGCAACCATGAGCATGATCGTGCAGGCGAAACTTCCCGCCAATGCGACGTCGGCACATCCCGTTCCCCGCCGGCGCGTAAAGGTCGGCATGGACGCCAACAACAACGTTGCGGCCTTTCTGTTTCTGTCGCCATGGCTGATCGGCATGATCTGCCTGACACTCGGTCCGATTCTGGCGTCGTTCTACTTGTCCTTGACTAGCTACGATATGTTTTCTGCACCGCAATGGATAGGTTTCGACAACTATATCAAGATGGCCTTTGAGGACAGCCGTTACTACCAGTCGCTCAAAGTCACCTTTTCCTACGTCTTCCTGTCCGTGCCCCTCAAGCTGGCCTTTGCGCTTGGCATCGCGATGCTTCTCAATCGCGGCTTGCGCGGCCTCGGCTTTTACCGCTCCGTTTTCTATCTCCCATCCTTGCTGGGAGGCAGCGTCGCCGTCGCCATCATGTGGCGCCAAGTCTTTTCCTATGACGGTATCATCAACCAAGTCCTGCTGAAATTCGGCATCGACGGCCCAAGCTGGATCACGAGCACGGACTACGCGCTCTATACATTGGTCGCGCTCGCGATCTGGCAGTTCGGATCACCGATGGTGATTTTCCTCGCCGGCCTGAAGCAAATTCCGCAGGATATTTACGATGCCGCAGAGGTCGACGGAGCGGGTCCAATCCGCAAATTCGTGAGCATCACGATCCCTATGCTGACGCCGATCATCTTCTTCAACTTCGTTATGCAAATCATCGGCGCGTTTCAGGCCTTCACCCCCGCTTATATTATCAGCGGTGGAAAGGGCGGCCCAGCCGATGCAACGCTATTCTACACTCTCTATCTCTATGAGCAGGCCTTTACCAATTTTCAGATGGGCTATGCCTCCGCCATGGCCTGGGTTCTGGTCGGCATCATCGGAACCGCAACCGCCGCGTCTTTCCTGTCGGCGCGATATTGGGTGCACTACGGCGACGAACGCTGAGTTGAGGAGATCATAGCATGACCGAGGCCGCGACGGCGCAACCGAATCGTCCAAAGCCCGTCAGTTGGCGCGGACTGGCCGTTCATGCCTGTCTCATCACTGGTGCGCTCGTGATGATCTATCCTCTCCTCTGGCTGGCGAGCAGTTCGGTCAAACCGTCCAACCTGATATTTTCCGACCTCAGCCTGTGGCCCGCCCGGTTCAGGTTGCAGAACTACATCGATGGCTGGCGGGGTGCTGCGCTTCCTTTCAGTACGTTCTTCCTCAACTCGTTCATCATCTCCTGCCTTGCCGTCGTCGGTAATGTCATGGCGTGCAGCATGGTCGCCTACGCTTTCGCCCGCCTCAACTTCGCGTTCAAGAAAACTCTGTTCGCGCTGATGATGCTGACGATCATGATTCCGTTGCACGCGACGCTGATACCGCAATACGCGTTGTTCTACAGCCTCGGATGGGTCAATACGTTTCTACCACTCGTCGTGCCGAAATTTCTCGCGGTGGACGCCTTCTTCATCTTCCTCATGGTCCAGTTCATTCGCGGCATTCCGCGCGAGCTTGACGAAGCCGCCACGGTCGATGGCGCGGGACCAATCCGCATCTATTGGTCGGTCATCCTGCCATTGCTCACGCCCGCGCTGGTCACGACAGCCGTCTTCTCCTTCATCTGGACCTATGAGGATTTTCTGTCGCCACTCGTCTATCTCACATCGATGGACAAATACACCGTTCCACAGGGGTTGAGCCTCCTGATGTCGTCCAAGGGCGCGTCATCCTGGGGACCGCTGCTTGCGATGTCGCTCTTGTCACTGGTCCCGTTGTTTCTTGTGTTCTTCATTTTTCAGCGGCGCCTGATCGAGGGCATCGCGGCGACAGGCCTGAAGGGTTGAGGGGAATTCGCTCATGTCCAGGTTTCCTATCACGGTCTTCACCAAGCCTTGGGTTGCCGAGGGCTTGGCCGAACTCGCCGACAAGCTCGCCGCGACCGGTCTCGATGGCGTGGAACTCGCGGTGCGCCCGGGCTACCAGGTCACGCCGGAGACCGCGGCCAGCGGGCTCAAGGACGCGTCACGCATTTTCGCGGCGCGCGGCCTCAGGATAGCAAGCGTGGCGAGCACCGCTGACGAGGCCATGATCGCGGCCTGCGGCGATGCGGGCATACCGCTGATCCGTGTCATGGCGCCGATCGACATGCAGATTGGCTATCACAAGGCCATTGAGAACCATCAGCGTGGCTTCGACGCGCTACTGCCTGCGCTTGACCAGTATAACGTCACCATCGGTGTGCAAAACCACTACGGCTTCTTCGTTGGGAGCAGCACGGGACTGCTCCATCTTCTTGGGAAATACGAGCCGCGCCACATCTGCGCTGTGCTCGACATGGCCCATTGCGCGCTGGATGGCGAGCCTGTTTCCCTGGCGGTCGATATCATCAAGGACCATCTCCACGGCCTCGTGAATTTCAAGAGCGCCTATCGCGCGCGTGTCAACGGCCTCGAGGACGAGGCCGTTTTTAAGGTCAGATGGACCACTCACCGCCACGGCGGCTATTCATGGCGTGAATTTGCCGAATGCCTGCGAGGAATTGGGTTTCGTGGCGCGTTCTGTCTGCCGGCCGAATATTCCAATCCCGCTGGCGGCCCACAACGCATGGGCGATGATGTTCTCCCCTATCTCAGGAAAGACCTCGCCCATCTTCGAGATCTCACGGCGGACTGGTGACACGAACCGGCTTTACCGGGCTCTATGCAACAGACATCAGAGCCAGCCCGTCGGGTCTTCACGGTCGAAGCGAGGCCTTACCACCGCGTCGCGATTGAAGGGGTATCGCGCGATGACGTCGTCGGTCAGTTCGAGGCCGAGCCCCGGCGCGTTGGGCGGCAGCAGGAAGCCATCGACAACCCGCAGTGGCTCCACGAGCAAGGCATGACGCAGCGGGTTCTCGATCGTCGGGAACTCCACCATAAAGCAGTTCGCGGTCGTAAAGGCCGCATGGTAGTTTGATGTCAGCGCTGGTCCGGATCCCCAGGCATGGGGGACGACGCGCACACCGGCGGCGTTCGCCGCGGTCGCAATTCTGCAGAACTCGGCCATCCCACCGCAATGGGCGGCGTCGGGCTGCGCGACATCGAGCGCCGCGCGGTCGAAGAAATGCTTGAACTCGTGCAGCGTTGTCGAGCTTTCACCACCCGAGATCGGCATCCGCGCTTTGGCACGGACTTTGGCATAGCCGTCGTAATCATACGCGGCGCAAGGTTCTTCAAGCCAGGTCAGATCCGCATCGGCCACAGCCTCGGCCACAACAATCGCTTCAGCCGCGCTCCACGGCCGCGGGTTATGCCCCTGCACCATATCCATCATCAAGTACCGCGTCTCACCGATAGTCTCGCGTGCAAGCCGAGCGCGGGCGCCATCATAACGGGGGCCGTAACCGCCGCGGATCTTCACGGCGGTGAAGCCTTTTTCGAGATAGCCGTCGAGTTCCCGGCGAAACTCATCGGCCGTGCCATCGAGCCCGCCGGAGGCATAGATGCGAAGGCGCTCATGCACCTTGCCGCCGAGAAGCTTGTAAGCCGGCAAATCAAGAGCTTTGCCGTTGATGTCCCAGAGAGCCATCTCGATGGCGCTCAGCACACTGACAGCGAAGCCGGCCCTTCCCCAGAACAGGCCGCCCATGTAAAGGCGGCTCCAGACCCCGCCGACATCACTCGCATCGAGCCCGATCGCCATGGTCTCGTAGTGCTCCACGATCGCCTTCGCCGCTTCTGGCGCGAACAGCCCTCCATAGGTCTCGCCAAGGCCGGTGATGCCCGCATCGGTATGCACGCGCACCAGGCAGGCGCAGAACATGGGAATATGGCCGCCTGACCAGGCAACAGGTCCACTGTCAAGCGGCGCGGTCAGCAGGATCGGTTCGATCCGGGTAATTTTCATTGGTGCCTCCCTATGGGCGATCACAAGGTGGATGAGAGAAAGCGGCGCAGCTCTTCCGTGCGCGGCCGTGCGAACAGGTCCTCAGCAGCTCCGATCTCGTGAATGCGGCCGTTGTGCATGAAGGCCACCCAATGAGCGACGCTGCGCGCGAAATTCATCTCGTGGGTCACGAGCACCATGGTCATGCCTGAGCGGGCCAGACCTTCCATGGTGAGCAGCACCTCGCCGGTGAGTTCCGGATCAAGAGCCGAAGTCACTTCATCGAACAGCATGACCTGCGGCGCCATGGCGAGCGAACGCGCGATGGCAACACGCTGTTGCTGCCCCCCGGAGAGCTGGTCGGGATAGGCGTCAAACTTTTCCGACAGCCCGACGGCCGCCAGTACCTCGCGCGCTCGTGCTTCCGCGCGCTCAGACGACCATCGCAGCACGAGCCTTGGCGCCAGCATGATATTACGGCCGACGCTGAGATGCGGAAACAGATTGTAAGCCTGAAACACTATGCCAACATCCTGCCGCAGGCGACGCAGCGCGGAGGGAGCGTGGCTCAACACATGCCCGCCGATGGTTATATTGCCCCGATCGACGCGCTCCAAGCCATTCATGCAGCGGAGCAGAGTGCTTTTGCCTGAACCGCTCCGGCCGATCAAGGCCAGCATCTGGCCCCTCTCCAATCGAAGATTGATGTCCTGCAGCACCTGAAGACTGCCGAAGCGCTTCGAAACACCGTTAACCTCGAGTGCTGACATCGAGCTGCCTTTCAAATCGACGGCTGAGCATCGTCAGGGGAAAACACAGCAGGAAGTAGATGATCGCCGCGCAGAGAAAGACTTTGAACGGCTGGAACGTCGCGTTGTTGATGGCGGTAGCGGCGCGCATCAACTCCGTCATACCGACGACACTGGCGAGTGAGGAATTCTTGATGAGTTTGACAAGGAAGCCGACAGTGGGCGGAATGGCAATACGCAAGGCCTGGGGCAGGATGACATACCAGCGGATCTGCCACGGAGTGAGCGCCAGAGCATCCGCAGCCTCCCATTGCTGGCGAGGCACAGCGAGGATGCAGCCTCGCCAAATCTCCGCGAGGAACGCTGACGCGTAGCAGATGAGCCCGACCGCAGCGGCAACAAAAGGTGGCAGGCGAAAACCGAACAAACCAAGTCCATAGTAGATGAGAAAGAGCTGCACAAGCAGGGGCGTGTTCTGAAACGCTCTGATCCAGACAAGCGCGAGACTGATGCCGACGCGTGAGCCGCCCGTGCGAGCGAGGGCAAGCCACAGCCCCAGCGCGCCACCCACCAGGAAAGCGACGACGGTCAGATAGATCGTCCATTGTGTCGCGATGAGAAGATACCAGACATCATTGAAGCCGAAGCTACGCATGAACAGCACCCGCGATCGTACGCGGCGGCTTCTGCCGGCCGATGAAACGCATGGCGACGGCGTCGAGCATCCATTTGAGCACGAGTGCGAGGGCGAAATAGATCACCCAGATCAGTGCGTAAGTCTCGAACGTTCGATAGGTCTCGGATTGAATTAAATTGGCAGTTCCAGTCAGCTCCTCGACTGAGATGACCGACACGACGCTGGTGCCAAGCATCAGGAGAACGAATTCGCTTGAAAGAGCCGGATAAACGTTACGGAGCGCCGGGGGCAACACGACATAGCGGATCACCTGCCAACGTGTCAGGCCAAGGGATTCGGCCGCCTCGATCTGGCTGCGATGGACAGACTGTAGACCGGCCCTTATGATTTCGGTGGCATACGCGCCAATGTTGACGGACAGCGCGGCAAGTCCGGCAACATAGGGTGACGGCAGCCAACGCATACCGAAGGTCTTGCCGACCTCCGGTATGCCGAAGAATATCAAAAACAACTGCACCAAAAACGGGGTGTTGCGGAAGATCTCAACATAGGTCGCCACCGCAAGGCGCCCATGAGGCGGCCCGTAGGTACGGATGATCGCGCAGCCAAGGCCCAACGTGAGACCGATGACGCCCGTCAGCACTGTCAATTGCACTGTCAGTAAAAAGCCGTCGATCAGCAGTTCGGCGCGGGCGAACACCGCCCCGAACTGGAATTGATAGGTCACGTCGTCGCCCCCGCCCCTGGATTAGGCCTTGTCACTACGGCGGCGCATCTCGGACTGAGGGAGGCCGCCTGCTCTTCTTCGGGTTCACCCTGAGGTGCGCTTAATAAGACGGCAGCTCCGGCATATCAATCTTCAGCCATTTTCTGTGCATGGCTTCGAGAAATCCGTCGGTCTTGTGGTAGAATATCCACGTATTGATCCAGTGCCGCAGGTCGTAATCTGCGTGCCGCGTCCCGATCGTCGGATAGGTCATCGCACCCTCAAACTTGATCTCAAGGTTGAGATCGGGATTTTTCTCGATAATCGACTTCGCGACAGTAATACCCAGCGCAGTCGCCTCGACTTGCCCGGAGGCTAGGGCCTGAAAGGTGGTCGCGTCATCCTCAAAACGTCGAATGTTGTTTCCACCGACAAGCTGCGTCACATACTGGTCCTGGAAACTGCCCCGCGGCACGCCGATCTTGACATCTTTCATGTCCTTCCAGTTCTTGATCTCCTTTGCCTTCGGGCCGATCACGACATGAGGGACGGCGGTGTAGGGAGCTGTCAGGCTGACCACCGCCGCCCGCTGTGGCGTCAGCGTCAGCGTGGCAATGGTGATATCCGCCTGATTGGTCACAAGCGCCGGAATGCGATTGGCACCAGTGACGACAACGAATTCGGCCTCGACTCCAAGATCCTTCGCGATCTGTCGTCCCACTTCGATATCGAGGCCGTCGAGCTTATTGTTGGAGTCGAGCAACGAATAAGGCGTGACATCGTTCTGTACGGCGATGACGATCTTTTTCTTCGAAAGGATACGATCGAGAGCGCCACCATCGGCCTTCACCGTCGATACGCCCGCGACGAATGCCAGAGGGACAAGCAAGGCTGAGAGCAATCTAAGCACTTTGTGCTCCTTCCATGTTTCAAGTCATTGCCAGCTCCGGGCTGTCACGCGTGGCGTGGTCCCTGCTCGGCGCGGCGGTGGATCAACCGGGATAGCCGCCGTGCCACCAGTGCTCGAGCGGATTGGAGTAAAGAATGTGATCTATCGTTTCCTGACTGACGCGAGGCATCGGCGTGCCCTCGACGAAGCGGTTGACCGTCTGCAGCGCCTCGATCGACTCCTCGACAGTTGCAAAGGGGAAATCCGTTCCCCAAAAAATCTTGTTACGCTCAGTGATGCGATATTCCTGTGCGGCAATCAGACTGTTCCAGAATTGCCATGGTCGATAGAATATCGCTGAGACTTCCGTGTAGACATTGACGTTCTTGCGGCAGATGACAATGCACTCTTCAGCCCAGGGATGGGCGAGATGTGCCATGATCATCTTCAGATCTGGATATCGGCGAGCAATCTCGTCGACGTCGGTCGGCTTGCCATACTGGATGGGCGTGCCGGCGGCGAAGGTAGTCCCCATATGCATGGTCAACGGCAGGTTGCGTTTCACGCAATATTCGTAGACAGGAACCATGCGCGGATCGAGCAGGGATACACCGTTGTAAATCGGCCCGAACTTGACGCCCTTGAGATGAAGATCCTCGACTGCATGGACCAGAAGATCCATGGCATCGATACGGCGCGGATCGACGGCGGCGAAGCCGATGAACTTATCGGGATATTTCGCGACCGCGCGCGCGGTCACCTCGTCATTGCCATCGATGCCGGCGCTGTCGTGGTAGCGAAGGCTGAAAATGATCGCCTTGTCGACGCCCCGCATGGCCGCGTGAACGGTGTCCATATCCGCGACCGTGCCGATGGTTCCATGCCGGGCCATTGCCGTACCGCTCACGTAATGCGGTAATACATGCTCATCTTCCCAGATATTGACATGGCAATCGACGATCACGATCCGCCTCCCCTTTTTGATGATGGTTTCAGCCCAACGTACGGACGACTTTCTCTGTGACCGCGATCGTGCGGTCGATATCGTCATCGGTATGGGCAAGCGAAATACTTGATTGCTTTGTCGCCGCCGGAAAATGGAATATTCCTGCGTCTATCATAGCACGACGATATGCAATATCGCGCTCGTTATCGTTGTGAAGCGCTATATCACGCCAGTTGCGTGGCGCATGATCCATAAAGTACAAAGCGAACGCGGATCCCTGGCGCACGAATGTCGTGGGATAGTTGCGCCGCGCGAATATCGCTTCAATTCCCGCCTGCATTCTGGCGCCAAGCCGTTCGAGTTCACCGTATACCTCCGCCTCGCGCGACTTGAGACGGCGAAGGCTGGCGCGAGCCGCCGCCACGTTGACCGGATGGCCATTGTAGGTCCCGGCGATGATGACACGCCGGCTGGGGTCGGGATCGTTGCAAAGCGCCATGATATCGCGCCGGCCTCCGACGACCCCCAGCGGATATCCGTTTGCGACCGCCTTGCCGAAAGTGCAAAGGTCGGGGCGCACGCCGGCTATCGCCTGGTAGCCGCCCAACGCATGACGAAATCCGGTCTTCACCTCGTCAAAGATCAGCACTGTGCCGTAACGGTCGCACAACACGCGCAAGCCTTCCAGATAGCCGGGCAGAGGCTTGACCACACCGATGTTCTGCAGAACGGGCTCCAGGATGAGGGCGGCGACATCACCACGTGCGAGAACCTTCTCCGCGGCGGCAAGATCGTTGTATTCGATCACCCGAACCGTTTTGTCGATGACCTTCGGGACGCCTGCGGTCGTTACGCGCAACGGATATTCTTCGCCTTCCTGGTGATCCTCGACTATATCCTTGGCATCCATAAGATTATACGAGACGTAATCCGACCAGCCGTTATAGCCGCCCTGCATCACCACGACGGTGTCACGGCCGGTCGCCGCGCGAGCGAGCCGCAACGCATAGGAGACAGCTTCCGATCCGGTACTGGTCAGCTGGATCTGATCAAGTCCGGGCACGGCCTCGACGAGCAATTCGGCGATTTCCGCTTCCCATGGCATGGTACCAGCACCGATCAGCGAAGCGCCACTGCCGATGGCCGCTATAACGGCATCGTCGATTTCTTTGTCCGCGTGCCCGAACAGATAGGGCGCAAAACCCGCATGATAGTCGATATACGCATTTCCCTCGACATCCCAGAGGTAGGCGCCCTTGGCGCGTACGAATAGCTTCGCCGGGTTTATCGCGCGATTGATAGACATGGTACCACCGGCAATATACTGGCGTCGTCTGGCCACGGCTTCCGCCACAGTCTCAGTCATCTGGTATTCCTGATTGTCCGTAGGCCACGTAAGCGAATACGTGGCCGTTGGTGTTACGTTACAGTACTGGGGACAAAATCATGCAACGTTGCGCATCGTCGCAACGGATCAACTGTCTTCGGTCGCTGTGAACTCGTCTGGCCGTTCTCGGGGCCGCCTCTGAGGGTCGCTTTGCTGTCCGCTCTGGTTATCGCCACCATAAGCGATGATTTAACGTTAAGTCAACGCCTATCCTGTGGCCCGCCAAACTTTGGCGCCTTCCGATGGGCGAGCCACGCAATCTCGCGGGAATCCAACGATTTCCCCAGATAGTCGGCAACAACTTCGGAATTTCCGGCGGTGTTCCGCTTGCCGCGATCCAGAAATAAATTTAACGTAACATCATCCTATCCGGCGACAGGCGACCGGATGCAAAACCGGACAGCTATGGCCCGTCGTGACAGCGTGAGCAGGAACCCGGCCGACGAGGCCTCGTCTCTCGTGGCGCGGCCTCGGCGCCGGTCAACCCTCAAGGACGTGGCGCGCTTGGCAGGCGTTTCGCCAATGACCGTCTCTAATGTCGTCAATGGCACACTTCGGGGCTACAATGAAGAGACCCGCGACCGTGTGCTTGAAGCCATCGAGCGCGCGAATTATCGGCCGGACATTGCGGCTCGCTCGTTGCGAACGGATCGGCGGATGGCAGTCGGCATGCTCGTGGTCCAAACCGGACGCCGTTTTCTAGCGGACCCCTATATTACCAGTTTGCTGGACGGGCTGTGCGCCGGCCTCAACCAGCGCGGGTATTCCCTGGTCCTGCAGGGCCTGCATGTGGACGAACTGGCGACAGCCTCGCTCGTCCAGCAGCTGCAGACCGACGGCCTCTGCGTGCTCATGTCCGGCAACTTCATGGCGAGTACAGCGTTCCGGGCAACTCTAAAAGCCATGCGCCAGCCGATCGTCATGTTCCAGCAACCCCAACCCGATCCCGACGGCGACATCTGCTCGTTGCGGCAGGACGACTTTGACGGTGGCCGGGTAGTCTGTGAGCACCTGGTGCAACGCGGTGCCCGGCATGTCGTCGCGGTCGTACCGGAGCTGGACTGGCCCGCCATGTCGGCGCGTGTCGCCGGAGCGCGCCACTTCATCGAGGCGTCCGGCGCCCGTACCAGAATGACTGTGCTGACGTCGACCGACGAATCGGCCGCGGCCACCCAAGGCGCGGTTGAGGGCTTCATGGCCTCGCATGCGCGCTTCGACGCCATCTTCGCCGGCAATGACCAGATGGCGATCGCCACGCATCGCCTTTTGACACGTCGCCAGCTTCGCATTCCCGAGGACGTCATGGTGGCTGGGTTCAACGGCCTGGATTTCATCGACTATTTCGGCACCCGCCTGACGACCGTGCGCTCGCCAGCCTTCGAGCTTGGCCAGCTCGGCGCCTATCACATGGTCAAACGGATCGAAACCGGCGCCTTCGACAGCCGCGCGATCACCCTACCGACCGAACTCATGATAGGCACGACGACTTGACCTCGCCGAGAGGCGGATGGGGCACGAAGGGGGCATTCCTCTTGGTCCCCGCGCCTTGAGCGCTCACACCGGGCGATGACATGACATGATGCTCACAGGTCGTGCTGCTTGATATGCTGAAGTCGCTTCTCCAGGCGCTCGACGGCGATGCACGCGACCTGGGCAAGCGCCTCATGATGCTCACGCTCGGTGCTGCGTGACGTGCGCCGCTCGAGTTCAGAGAGGATGTCTCGTTTGGTATAGTGGCGTACGCAGAGGATGAACGGAAATCCGTGTCGTTCCCGATAGGCCGCGTTCAGCCTGCGGACGGCCTCGATCTCCTGGGGCTCCAGCCGGTCCAGCCCGGCGCTTGCCTGTTCGTATTCGGATTCAGGCGTCAATGCCCCCGCGAGTGCTGCCTCGCCGGCGAGCTCGGGATGAGCACGCAGCAGGCTGAGTTGCTCCTCTGCGGTCGCGGCTGCAACGACTTGCATCATTGTCTCGATCATGCTGACAGCATCGGGGAAGCCTTCCGGGCGCCACGCGCGCGCCGCCACCCACGGCGAATGCTCAAAGAGGTCGCCAAACATGGACACGAAAGTCTGCGCATTGGGCGCGGCAATCGCTGGGAATGGTGGTGGCATGTCAGATCTTTCCAGGGATTAGTGTGCGCATGGCGCTGAGAAACCTTCGCCACCGTTGAGCGGCATCCTGCGGAAATATGAGCGCGTGTGGACAGGGGCGTCCTGGCACGCGCCAGGGCAGGCATGAAACGCTCGTGCGGTCAGCCCCGCCTGTGTCGAGCGCGAGGACTATGTGGAACATTGTCGCGCGAGAAGGTAACCGGTTCGCGCAACACTCACGGGATACAAAGGCCTAGGTTCTATCGACATTCAGCACTCTCGGCTGTCATGGCCAGGCTCGTCCCGGCCATCCCGATGGATCGAGGCGCCTTTGCTATCGGGACCACCGGGACAAGCCCGGTGATGACGGTGGTATGTCTTGGGCAACACTTGAATGTCGATTGCCCCTAGGCCATGTCCTGAGCCCAAGACTTCACTGGCGCGGCAGGGCGGCGATGGCCCAGTTCGCCATCTGCGGAAAATGGATCAGCAGCGCGGTCATCACCATCATCGCGCCGACGAACGGGATCGTGCCAGCGAACACGGTACCGATATTGCCCTCTCGCCGCACAGTCTGGATGACGTAGAGGGTCATGCCCACCGGCGGGCTCAACAGCGACATCTCGCACATCAGCACGATGAAGACGCCGAACCAGACGGGATCGATCCCGGCAGCGACGACTATCGGAAACAACACCGGCACCGTTCCGACCATCATCGGCAACGTCTCGAAGAATACACCAAGGAGGAGATAGAAGATCGCGAGGATCCACTTGAGCACCAGCGGATCGGCATTCAGGCTCCCAACCCAATTGCTGAGCGTTTGCGTAATCCCGAGGAGGCCGAGCGCGTAGTTCAGGTAGAACGCCACCGCCAGGATCAACATGGTGATCGCTGTCAGGCTCGCTGTCGCGACGAAGGCTTCATGCAACATGCGAATGGTGAGCCGCCTCTGGAATACCGCCATCGCCATGGTGGCGACAACGGCCAACGCGGCCGATTCCGTCACCGTCGCCCAGCCCGTATAGACTGAGCCCATGATGATCGCGAAGACGACCAGCGGACCCGCGAGATCGACGAGGCGCCTGAGGCGCTCCGCGAAGGGCACGTAAGGCTCCTTTGCCCCGGCGAGTTCCGGCCTCGCCAGGCAGAGTGCGGCGATGACGGCCATGAACAGCAGCGTCAGGATGAGGCTCGGCAGCATGGCAGCCGCATAAAGCTGTCCGACCGAGGTATTGGTCAGCGAGGCGTAAATGATGAAGGCGATACCCGGCGGGATGAGATTGCCGAGCGAGGCGCCGGCGGCGATCGACCCAAGCACCAGCCTTTCGTCATAGCTGCGCTTCTTGAAGGAGGGCAAGGCCACGGTGGTGATCGTGGCCGCGGTCGAGACGGAGGATCCCGACACCGCGGAGAAGATGGCGGAGGCGCCGATATTCGTATGCAGCAAGCTTCCCGGCAGGCGATTGAGCCAGGGCGCCAGCGCGCCATACATCTTGTCGGTCATCCCGCTGCGCACCAGAATCTCGCCAAGAAGGATGTAAAGCGGGATCGACAGGAGGATATAATCCTCCATCGAGCTCCAAAGCTGGCTCCCGTACATTCTGAGATGCACGCCATCGAAATAGGCGCCGATGGCGGTGACGGCGGTGAGGAAAAGGGCGGTCGCCACATGGAGGCCCAGGAACAGCAGGGCGACCATGACGATGAAGCCGGCGACGACGACGCTTATGGAGATCATCAGAACGCCCTCGCCTCTTCAGCCGGCAGCGTGCCCTGGGTCTCGATCTCGATCTGTTCCTTCAGCGAAGGGGGTCCGTAGTAGAGATCGAGCCTGGCAGGATCCTTGACGATGAGGATGGCGGCGTGCGCGGCGCAGGCGGTCGCCAGTCCGGCGAACACGACGAGGCCCGCCAGCCACAGGGACTGCGGGATCCACAGGGGCGTCTGCAGGGGCGTCGCCGCATGCGCCTGCCACCGCAGCGTGTCCGAGAGCACGCCCCAACCCTGCCAGGCTGAGAAGATGGCAAGGGCCGACAGCGAGATTGCGGCGATGAGATTGAGTAGCGTCTGCACCGGCCGCGGGAAATACTGGAACAGGAAATCGACTCGCGCGTGAGCTCTCTGCAGGAGCGCCGCCGAGAATCCCCATGTGCTGGCAATCGCAAGCAGATAGGCGCCGATTTCGTTGACCCCCTGCAGCGACGCGCCGAACAGCCGCCGCCCGATGATCTCATAGGTGGTCGCGAGACAGAGGCCGACCAGGCACCATCCCATGGCGATCTGCATCCAGCGAACAGGCCGCTCGCAATACAGCGCCAGGGGATTGTGCTCCAGCGGCGCCCCGGGTGAGGTGCCATCATCAGAACGTGTCATGATCCAACCGATCGTGGGAGGGCATGGGGCTCTTTCGGGGACGACGCGGGCGCGGGACCGTTATTTGCCTGCAATCTTCAGGCCGAGGGCAGCGCCGATCGAGCCGTTCCAGACCTTGGCGCAGTCGGGGAAAGTCGATGCGCAGCGGCCGGCCCACTCGCCGAGAATCTTGTCCGTCGTGATCTGCTTGATCTTCCCCTTGTCCGCCTCGGAAACTGTGACAAGCGTCATCTTGTAGGGCATGTAGAGCCCAGGCGCGCATTCGCCGCCCGTGCTGCAGGCCAGCGCCTTGTCGTTGGTGGTGACGGCCAGATCCCAGAGCCCCTGCTCAAGGGCCTTGAATTCACTTTCAAGCGCGGCGCGACGATCGGCCGGGAGCTTGTTCCACCAGTCAAGGTTCACGATGTGGGCTTGCACGGAACCGGATACCGAGAGCGGCAGCAGATGATTTGTCACCTCAGGCCACTTGCCCGTGTTAGCCGATGTCGGCGATGTCACGCCGCAGGACGCGACGCCGCGCTCAAGCGCGGAATAGACCTCCGGGAAACTCAGCGTGACCGGGGTTGCGCCCAGATCGGTCAGCAAGCTCGACATGGACGCGGTAAACGAACGCACCTTCTGCCCCTTGAGGTCAGCGAGACTCTTGATGGGCTGGTTGCAGAAGAACACCTGCGGGCCGAACGGCCAGATCGCCAACGCCTTCACGCCAAAGCGCTCCGCGAGCCGGGCATTGAACGGCTCGCGGTAGGCATCGACGGCCTTGCGCAATTCGCCCATGTCAGTCGAGACGCCGATGAGGTCGACGCCCTCGAGAAACGGGTCATCCTTGGCTACGCTTCCGATCTGGGTCGTCACCACCTGAAAGGCGCCGGAACTCGCCGTGCGCAACGCATCCGCGAGGTTCAGCCCAAGCACCTGGAATTCGTTGCGCTGGATCGTGAAGCCTTTCGACCCTAGCGCATTGATGACGCCAATCTCAACCGGATACTGGGCATTCTGCTGTTGCGTCTGGGTCAGCCAGCGGATGGTCTCGGCGCTGGCGGACTGGACGGACGCCAATGGCGTCGATGCCACGAGCGCGAGAACAGCGAGCGGACGAAAGAAGCGGTTCATGGTGAGCTCCTACGTGGCGACAGGTCACGCAACGAGCCATGCAAGGGCGGGACCTCGCCCCATCGGGAAAATTGAATATATGTCATATGGAATTTCGAATAATCGAAAAAGCCGTGACGACCTCACTCTCAGGCCATCTGACGGTGTCGCAGCGGGCTGCTTCGCGCGCCATGCAGCGTCGCCGTCGACCAGTTTACGGCAGAAACGGCCAAGGGCCGGCCCACGCCCGCATCCCACGCCCATGGTCAGTCGCCACAGGAATTCCAGCATTGCACATAGCAATTGATCAATTCGCAGCCGCATGCTGACCGATTGGGCAAATGGCGGGATTACCCTAGCCGGCGTAATCGACAACAAGGCCGATGTCGAACGTGTCCCGGCGCCCTGACGGCGAAAGCGCATTTGCGACGACCATATGGATTGTCGAATGAGTACGCAGTTGCCACACTCCCGCCTGACCATTCCGCCGGAGGACGCCGATGCGCAACCCGCAAAACCCGCTCAGCGCTTTCCATCTCAACGTGCTCACTGTGCTATTCGAGGAAAGGAACGTCACGCGGGCAGCGCGCCGGCTCCGTCTGTCGCAACCGGCCACCAGCCTCGTCCTGAAGCAGCTCCGAGAGATGTTCGGCGATCCGCTGCTCGTGCGTGGCCAGGGGGGCATGGTTCTCACGGAACGGGCGCGCGTTCTGCAGGGCATGGCGGCGAAAGTTCTCGAGGAACTCGATGGCCTGCTCGTCGATCCCGAGGATTTTGATCCCTCGTCGACCCAGCAGACCTTCACGATCGCCCTGCCCGATCAGATTCTGCCGCTCACGCTGAGCAGCGTCATGCAGGAATTTCGGCGACGCGCTCCGCTGGCACGTCTCACCATGCGCGCCCTGGGCCCGGATTTCGATTTCGAGGGCGCGCTCGCCAACGGCACAGTCGACCTCGTCATCAGCAATTGGCCAGCGCCGCCGCCCTCCCTGCGCCGCTCCATCCTGTTCGAGGACGAGTTCGTCTGCCTTGTCGATCGCAATCATCACTTCACACGGCACCCACCATCGGCCGATGCCTATCTCGCCGCCGATCACGTGGTGCCGGCTGACTATGCCATTGCCCACCGTGGCGTCGTCGAAACCCATCTCAGCGTGATACGGGCGGTCCGCGAGCGACGGGTCGTCAGCGCCTATTTTTCAATGGCCCCGTATCTGCTCGTCGACACCGACCTGGTTTTCACGGTGACCCGGCATTTTGCCGAACACTTCGCCAACATCCTGCCACTGGCGATCATTCCATCACCAATCGTCTATCCGCCTATCCAGTTCTATCAGCTCTGGCATGAACGCATGCATCACGCGCCGACGCACCGCTGGTTTCGCCAGGTCATCGGCCGCATGCGGGCGACGGGGATGCGCATTCCACGCGGGGACTAGAGCGCGGTCATGCCCCTCGACAAGAAGCCGCCGCACCCAGACGGGCATGGCGGCTCCTTATCATCGCTTTTCAGAGCGCAAGCCGACTGCGATCAGTGACTGATCATCCACGGGCGGGCCGACGGGAAGGACTTGGCGGCCTGTCCCGCGCTTACCCCCTCGCCGGCACCGCTTCCTTTTCCGCCCCGGCCCTTGAGCGCGAGGGATTTTCCGGAGCAGCATCCGCATCCCGCGCCATGCCCGGACGACCGTCGCGGTTCATGTGCGCTGCGTTCGTTGGCGGCATGGGCAAGGTGTGACGACCGGTTCGCCATGCCGATCGCGGGCGCGGTCAGCAGGACCCGCGGTGCCTCCTCGCCGCAATCCGGGCAATCGCAAGGTGCCGCGAAGTCCGCCATCGGCCGCAGTGCGGTGAAGGGTCCGCAGGCATGGCATTCATAGTCATACACAGGCATGGGCGCCTCACAGATCCGGTGCGAGCGGCATATCGACGGAGCCGTCCAGGAATTTCTGCGGCCCGGATGCGCTCGGATTGATGTCGAAGTCGAAGATCTGCGTCGGCAACCACAAGGTTGCGCAAGCATTCGGAATATCGACGACGCCGGAGATGTGGCCCTGGACGGGAGCCGTTCCGAGGATCGAATAGGCCTGCGCGCCGGAATATCCGAATTTCTTCAGGTATTCGATGGCGTTGAGACAGGCCTGCCGATAGGCGACATGGACATCGAGATAGTGCTGGCCACCCTGCTCGTCGACGGAAATGCCCTCGAAGATGAGGTAGTCATTGTAGTTCGGCGTGATCGGCGACGGCTTGAAGATCGGGTTCTTGATCCCGTATTTCGCCATTCCGCCCTTGATGAGGTCCACCTTCACATGCACCCATCCCGCCATCTCGATGGCGCCGCAAAAGGTGATCTCGCCATCACCCTGGCTGAAGTGCAGGTCGCCCATGGAAAGGCCGGCACCCGGCACATAGACCGGGAAAAAGATCTTCGAGCCGCGCGAGAGATCCTTGATGTCGCAATTGCCGCCGTGCTCACGCGGGGGCACCGTGCGCGCGCCCTCGGCCGCCGCCTTGGCCTTCGCCTCGCCCTTCAGCCGCCCCATATGGGCCGTCGGCCCGAAGGGCGGGTTGGCAAGCGGCGGCACGCGCTCCGGATTTGTCTTGATGAAGCCGACCTCGCGCTCGTTCCAGGTAGCGAGCAGTTTGGGGTCGGGCAGGCAACCGATGAGCCCCGGATGGATCAGGCCGGCGTACCGCACGCCCGGGACGTGACGCGATTTCGTGAAGAGGCCCTCGAAATCCCAGATCGACTTCTGCGCCTCAGGGAAATGATCGGTGAGGAAGCCGCCGCCGTTCTTCTTGGAGAAGAACCCGTTGAAGCCCCACTGGCTCTCCGGCAAGGCCCCGATATCGAGGAGATCGACGACAAGGAGATCACCGGGCTCGGCACCCTCGACACCGATCGGCCCCGACAGGAAATGCACGATCGACAGATCAATATCACGCACATCGGACGCGTCGTCGTTGTTCTTGATGAAACCGCCCGTCCAATCATAGGTCTCGACGATGAAATCATCGCCGGGCTTCACCATCGCCACCATCGGAATATCCGGATGCCAACGGTTGTGAACCTTGTCATTTTCATAGGCCGACTGGTTGAGATCGATCTTGATGATTGTATCGGGCATGGACGGGCTCCCTGGAAAACAGTCTAAGCGTTGGTTAAACCGAGAGAAAACTTGAGATCTTGGCTTCGTCGACGGCCTGGCGATCCTCCTCGTGGACAATTTCGCCATTCTCGATGACGAGGATGCGGTCCGCGATATCGAGGGCGAAGGACAGCACCTGCTCGGACACGACAATGGACAAGCCGCGCTCGTCGCGGATGCGTTTCAAGGTGCGGGCCATGTCGCGGATGATCGACGGCTGAATACCCTCCGTCGGCTCGTCGAGCAGGAGAACCTTGGGCTTACTCGCCAGCGCGCGGGCAATAGCGAGCTGCTGCTGCTGACCACCTGAGAGATTTCCGCCGCGCCGGCCCTTCATTTCGAGCAGCACGGGAAAAAGTTCGTAGATGCTCTCGGGCACCTCCGACTCGCCCGTGGTCGTCAGGCCGGTCTCGATGTTCTCCTTGACCGTCATCGTCGAGAAAATCATCCGCCCTTGCGGCACATAGGCCACGCCCTTGGCGACGCGCTCATAGCTCTTGAGCCCGGTGATCTCGTCGGAACCGACGGTCACATGGCCACTCTTCGTGGGAACGACGCCCATCAGCGCCTTCATGAGCGTTGTCTTGCCCATGCCGTTGCGCCCCATGATGGCGACGATCTCGCCGGGCGCGATACGGAAGTCGAGGCCATGGAGAACCTCGCTCTGGCCATAGGCGACATGCAGGTCCTGGACTGTCAGCATGGCAAGCCCTCAATGCCCGAGATAGACTTCGATGACACGCGGATCATGTTTCACGCGGTCCATCGAGCCCTCCGAGAGAACCTTGCCCTGGTGCAGCACGGTGACGCGATGGGCGATGTCCTCGACGAATTTCATGTCGTGCTCGATGACGATCACCGAGCGGTTCTTGATGATCTTGTGCAGGAGTTCTGCGGTCTTCTTGCGCTCGCTCACACTCATGCCGGCAACCGGTTCATCGAGCATCATGAGATCCGGATCCTGGATCAGCAGCATGCCGATCTCCAGCCACTGTTTCTGGCCGTGGCTGAGAAACTCGGCCCGTTCATCGAGATGATCGGCGAGGAAGATGGTCTCGGCGATGTCCTCGACCCGCGCACGCACCTCCGCGTCGCGCCTGAACGTCAGCGCACCAAAGACGGAGCGCCCGCGCGGAAAGGAAATCTCCAGGTTCTCGAAGACCGTCAGGTCATCGTAGATGGAGGGATTCTGGAACTTCCGGCCGACGCCGGCCAGCACGATGTTGCTCTCTGACATCTTCGTCAGTTCCATGTCGCGGAACTTGATGGAGCCAGATGTCGCCCTGGTACGCCCACAGATGAGATCAAGAACGGTTGTCTTACCGGCCCCGTTTGGACCGATGATAACGCGGATTTCATTCTCGTCCACATAGAACGAGACGTCGTTCACCGCCTTGAACCCATCAAAGGACACGGTCAGAGCCTCGACAGCGAGGACGAACTGCTTCTGCGGATCTTTCGGGGGAATGATCATGTCTCACCTCACTCCGCGGGAGCGCCGTGCAAAGGCTGCTCGGTTTCCGCCGGCCGCCGCCGCGTGACACGCGCGACCAGCGGGGCGACATAGCTGTGGTAGATGCCGGCGAGCCCGTTCGGGAACACCATCACGACGGCGATGAACAGCGCACCGAGCCCGAACAGCCAGAGCTCAGGAAAGCTCTCCGAGAAGGCCGTCTTGGCGACGTTGACCAGAAGCGTGCCGTAGACCGCCCCGAAGAGCGACAGCCGGCCGCCGACCGCGGTGTAGATCACCATCTCGATCGACGGCACGATGCCGACGAAGGACGGCGACATGAACCCCACCTGCAGCGTGAACATCGCGCCGCCGATCGCCGCGAAGGCGGCCGCCAGGCAGAAGGCGAAGATCTTGAAGTTGGCGACGGAATAGCCGGAGAACCGGACCCGGTCCTCCTTGTCGCGCATGGCGACCAGCACGCGGCCGAGCTTGGAGCGCTTTACATATTGGGCGAGCAGGATGCAGGCGATCAGAAGGCCGCCATTGACGAAATAGAGGATCT
This sequence comes from Chelatococcus sp. HY11, assembly GCF_018398335.1. Classification (NCBI taxonomy): domain Bacteria; kingdom Pseudomonadati; phylum Pseudomonadota; class Alphaproteobacteria; order Hyphomicrobiales; family Chelatococcaceae; genus Chelatococcus; species Chelatococcus sp. HY11. Next base: position 76,750 of record NZ_JAHBRX010000002.1, on the reverse strand, counting down.
GCTTGGCGCTGTCTGTGCGGATGTCCCAGCCTTGCAGGGTCCTGAGATCCGTGATGCCGTTGATGCCGCCGGTGTACCCCTGCCGGCCAACGATCAGGATGGTGAGGATCGCCGCGATCGCCTGGGTGATGATGGCGAAGTACACGCCGCCGACACGTCGCTTGAACATGGCGGCGCCAATAAAGAAGGCAAACAGCGTTGGCACCGCGATGATGAGGATCAGCGTCAAAGTCAGGCTCTTGAACGGCAGCCAGAAGAATGGAAGTTCCGTCAGCTGGTTCCAGTCCATGAAGTCCGGGATGCCGGGCGTGGACTGGATCTTGGTGTTCTCGACGCTCGACGCCTCGAGCTTGAGATACATCGCCATGCAGTAGCCGCCGAGGCCGAAGAAGATGCCCTGGCCAAGGCTGAGAATGCCCCCGAAGCCCCAGCACAGCACGAGCCCCAGCGCCACGAAGGCATAGGTGAGATATTTGCCGACGAGGTTCAGGCGGAACGCATCGAGCGTCGCGGGGAGGACCACCAGGATCAGGGCGGCGACGATGAGGATCGAGACGACTTCCAGCGGCTTCATGAAGGCCGTGTCGTCGGCGGATTTGGAGCGAATGACCATGTCTCAGCGCCTGACCTTGAGGACGAACAGGCCCTGCGGCCGCAGCATGAGAATGCCGACCACCGCGAGCAATGTGAGAACCTTGGCGATGGAGCCGGACAGGAAGAACTCCATGATCGACTGCGCCTGCGAGATGGTGAAGGCCGAGGCGATGGTCCCGGCAAGGCTGGCGGCGCCTCCGAAGACGACCACGAGAAAGGTGTCGACGATGTAGAGCTGGCCTGCGGTTGGCCCCGTGGAGCCGATCATCGTGAAGGCCGAGCCGGCGATACCGGCAATGCCGCAACCAATGCCGAAGGTGTAACGATCGACTTTCTCGGTGTTGATGCCCACCGCGCCCGCCATGACACGGTTCTGCACCACGGCACGCACCTGCATGCCCCAGCGCGAGCGATACATCATGACAGCGACGGCGATGGTGATGATGGTTGTCAGGGCCATCACGAAGAGGCCGTTGATCTGGATCTCGATGACATCCGTCACCGGAAGCGAGCCCAGCATCCACTGAGGCAGCTCGACGCCGACCTCGCGCGGACCGAAAACCGACCGGTAGAACTGCTGCAGGATGAGCGAGAGCCCCCAGGTGGCCAGCAGCGTATCCAGCGGTCGCTTGTAGAGCCGTCTGATCATCAGCCACTCCACGGCGACGCCCAGCGCGCCGGAGGCAAGGAAGGCCAGGATCATCGCGATGAAGAAGTAGATCGGCACCAGCGCGGGCAAGTAGCTGTGAAAGAATGTTGAGCACATCCAGGTCACATAGGCGCCAAGGATCATGAATTCGCCATGGGCCATGTTGATGACGCCCATCTGGCCGAAGATGATGGCAAGCCCCAGCGCCATCAATAGGAATACCGAAAATAAGATAAGGCCGGCGAAGCCCTGCATCACGAATATCGATGTAAGCTCGCCGAGCGAATAATCGCCGAACATCTCAGCCTCCCGGCCAATGGACTGATGGGGACGATCGTCAATGGTGAAGGCACGACTTGGGTGAAGACACGACTTACCGCCGCCCAGGCATGAAGCCTGGGCGACCTCCCCCCAGCGTTTCCCGTCTCGATTAGGTCAGCCTTCCCAGCGGCTTATTGGCAGCGCTTATTGATAGCCCTTGGGGAAGGGGTCCGGCTCCATCAGCTCGGCGGTCTCGTAGATCACATCATATTGTCCATCAGGGCGCGCGCGTCCGACGCGGGTCTTGGACCACAGGTGGTGATTGGGATGGATCTTCACATAGCCTTCTGGCGCCTGCTTGAATTCCACCCCGGCGGACGCTTCCGCGATCTTGTCCACGTCGAAGGACCCGGCCTTCTCCACCGTCAGTTTCCACAGCCAGGGCCCGAGATAGGCCGCCTGCGTGACGTCACCGATGACAGTTTTCTCGCCCCACATCTTCTTGAAGGCGGAGACGAACTGCTTGTTGTTCGGATTATCGAGCGACTGGAAATACTTCATGCAGGCATAGGCGCCCGCGATGTTTTCACCACCGATACCATCGATCTCGTCTTCCGTGACCGAAATCGTGACCAGCGTCTGCTTGTTGAGGTCGATACCGGCCGCCTTGAGCTGCTTGTAGAAAGCGACGTTCGAACCACCCACGATAATGGCGTAGATCACGTCCGGCTTCGTCAACTTGATTTTGTTGATGACGGAATTGAACTGCGTATGCCCGAGCGGGAAATATTCCTCGCCGACGACCTTCGTTTTGAGGACGTTCTCGATGTGCTTGCGCGCGATCTTGTTGGACGTGCGCGGCCAGATATAGTCCGAGCCGAGCAGATAGAAGGTCTTGGCACCCTTCTCCTTGGAGACCCAATCGAGGCCCGCGAGGATTTGCTGCGTCGCCTCCTGACCCGTATAGATGACGTTCTTTGACTGCTCCAGTCCTTCATAGAACGTCGGATAGTAGAGCATACCGTTATATTGCTCGAAGACGGGCAGAACCGCCTTGCGGGAGGCCGAAGTCCAGCAACCCATGACGGCCGCGCATTTGTCGTTGACGAGAAGTTTCTTCGCCTTTTCAGCGAAGGTCGGCCAGTCGCTGGCGCCGTCCTCCTGGATGAACTTGATCTTCCGCCCGAGAACGCCGCCTTCGGCGTTGATCTGCTCGATGGCGAGCTTCTCGGCCTGGACAGAGCCCGTTTCCGAGATGGCCATCGTACCCGTTACGGAGTGAAGGATACCGACGGTGACCTCGGTATCGGTGACGGCAAGGCCGGTCGTGTTGACGGCGGAGGTCGCCGGCGCCTGCGCGAAGGCAGTCCGTGGCAAGGCAAGTCCGGCAAATGGCATGGCGGCCATGCCGAGAAGCATCCTGCGTCGAAGATCTGATTGCGGACGATCCTTATCGTACGCCATGGCGTCTTACCCCTCTTGATGTTTTGGGAGCAGGGTCTCTTGCCCCGCGACGCCATCATCGTTGGATAAATGCCGCAGTGCAGCAATACGTAGGATCACGTATACTGCACCGCGAAACACCTGACATACTGGTGCCGGATAACAGGGGGCGGGACAGGTATGAGCGGCCAGCAGCGGATCGACCGGGTCCGTCGCGAATATAATCAATGGGTCACGAACCAGACCCTTGAGGATTTCGCGTTGCGTTTCACGGCCAAGCGCGCGCGCCGGTGGTCGCCGTTACGCGTCGCCAACACGGCGCTCGGGGCAATCTCGTTTCTCGCCCTGGAGGCCATCGGCGCCGCGACAACGCTCAGCTATGGCTTCACCAACGCGAGCCTCGCGATCCTGGCGGTCAGCACCCTGATTTTCATGACCGGCGTGCCGATTTCCTACTATGCGTCACGCTATGGGGTGGATATCGACCTGCTGACACGTGGCGCGGGCTTTGGATACATTGGCTCGACCATAACATCGCTGATCTACGCGTCATTCACTTTCATCTTTTTCGCCATCGAGGCCGTCATCCTCGCCATCGCCATCGAGATGATGACGGGGCTGCCTCGGGCGATTGGCTACCTCGTCAGCGCGCTCGTCGTCATCCCGCTCGTCACGCATGGCATCACCCTCATCAGCCGCTTCCAGCTGTGGACCCAGCCCCTCTGGATCGTCCTGCAGATTGCCCCCTTCATCGCCATCCTGCATTATGAGCCGGATGTACTGTCGGACTGGACGGGCTTCACCGGACGCCATGGCGACCTCGGCGGGGGCTTTTCGCTGATTCTGTTCGGCGCCGCCTCCAGCGTCATGTTCTCGCTCGTCGCGCAGATCGGCGAGCAAGTGGACTTCCTGCGCTTCCTTCCGCGAGAGCGCAGCGGCAAGCGATGGTCCTGGTGGCTGGCATTGGTCTCCGCGGGACCTGGATGGATCATCATCGGCGCGCTGAAGATGCTGGCCGGCTCCTTTCTTGCCGTCTATGCGCTGAAGCAGGGCGTGACGGAGGAGCAGGCCGTCGAACCGGCCGAGATGTATGTGATGGCCTTCGAGACCATTTTCGGCGATCCACGCGTCGCGCTCTATGTCGCCTGCGCCTTCGTCATCCTGTGCCAGCTCAAGATCAATGTGACAAACGCCTATGCCGGGTCCATCGCCTGGTCGAATTTCTTCTCCCGCCTCACCCACAGCCATCCGGGCCGTGTCGTATGGCTTGTATTCAACCTCGGCGTGGCCGTCCTTCTGATGGAACTCGGCGTCTACCGCGCCCTGGAAAACACCCTCGCGCTCTATTCTAATGTCGCCATCGGCTGGGTCGGCGCCATTGTCGCTGACCTGATCATCAACAAGCCGCTGAAGCTCTCACCGGCGCATATCGAATTCAAGCGCGCCCATCTCTACGATATCAATCCCGTCGGGGTCGGCGCCATGCTGGTCGCCACGACCGTCGGCATATCGACCTTTTTCGGCCTCGCCGGCGAGCTGGCAAAGGCGCTGTCGCCCTTTCTGGCGCTGGGCGCCGCCCTCGTCACGGCGCCCCTTATCGCCTGGGGGACGGGCGGGAAATATTATCTGGCGCGGACGCCCAAGAAGAGTTGGCAGAAGCGCGACTCGATCAAATGCTGCATCTGCGAGCACGCCTTCGAGCCCGAGGACATGGCCTCCTGCCCGGCCTATGCGGGGCCGATCTGCTCGCTCTGCTGTTCGCTCGATGCGCGTTGCGACGATCTCTGCAAGCCGCATGCGCGCTATCCCGTGCAGATGCGAGCCGCGCTGACGCGCATCATGCCGGTCAAGCTCCATGGGTGGCTGACGGCCGACGTTACCTATTTCCTGGGCGTGTTCTTCCTGGCGGGCGGCGTCATCGCCCTCACGCTCACTCTGATCTATCTGCAGAGCACAAGCGATCCGTCCGTCGACCCGGCCATCGCCGCTGGTCTCCTCTGGAAGGCCTTCTTCGTCCTCGCCATCATCATCGGCGTCGCCGCCTGGCTGTTCGTCCTCGTCCAGGCGAGCCGCACCGCGGCCCAGGAAGAATCCCGCCGGCAGACAGCGCTCCTGATGAACGAGATCGAGGCGCACAACCGGACCGATGCGGCACTGCAGCGCGCCAAGGACGCGGCCGAAGCCGCCAACCATGCCAAGAGCCGCTATGTGGTGGGGCTGAGCCACGAATTGCGCACGCCGCTCAACGCCATCGTCGGCTATGCCCAGATCCTCGAGAATGACACCGCGATCGCCGCGAAGCAGCGCGGGCAGATCCATGTCGTCCGCCGCAGCGCCGATCACCTGTCCGGCCTGATCGACGGCATTCTCGACATATCCAAGATCGAGGCTGGTCGGCTCGATCTGTCACGCGACGAAATCCCGCTGGTCGAATTCCTCGATCAGATCGTCGGCATGTTCAAGCTGCAGGCCGCTGCCAAGGGTCTCGAATTCTGCTTCGACAGACCCGCAAACCTGCCCGCGGTCGTCTATGCCGATGGTAACCGTCTGCGTCAGGTCCTGATCAACCTCCTCTCCAATGCCATCAAGTTTACCACGGAAGGCAAGGTCACCTTCGCGCTGGCCTATCGCAGCCCCGTTGCCGACTTCACCATAGCGGATACAGGGCCCGGCATCCCGGCGGCGGATCTGGAGCGCATCTTCGAGCCCTTCGAGCGGGGCGCGGGGCGTCCCGGGCAGATGCCGCCCGGCACGGGGCTTGGACTGACCATCTCGAAGCTTCTCGCCGGCGTGATGGGCGGCAGCATCACCGTGACGAGCAAGCTCGGCATTGGCACTGCCTTCAAGGTCAAGCTGCTTCTTTCGGAAGTGACGGATCCCCGCCCGATCATCGGGAGCGAGGACCATATCACGGGCTATGTCGGTCGCCGGCGGACGATCTTCGTGGTCGATGACGACCCCGTGCACCACGACCTCATGCGCGAGATCCTCGGGCCGCTCGGCTTCATCATTCTCCATGCGACCCATGGCGAGGCCTGCATCGACATGGCACGCCACGTCCGTCCGGATCTCTTCCTCATCGACGTCTCCATGGCTGGCATGGATGGCTGGGCCCTGGCGCAGGCCCTGCGCGAGCAGGGGCAGGATCAGGCGCGCATTGTCATGTTTTCGGCCAGCGCTGTTGAAGCCTACAGAGCCGCAATGGCCCGCCCTTTCCATGACGGCTATCTGCTGAAGCCGGTCGAGATCCGCCAGCTTCTCCGCGAGATCCAGATTCAACTCGGGCTCGAATGGGAGCATGGAGACGATCCCATAATGGCCCTGGCACAGGCCCCAACCGGTCACGCGCCCCTCCAGGCCGCCGACGTCATTGACCTCCGGCGCCTTGGCGAGCTTGGCCATATTCGCGGCCTGCAGTCCAGACTGGAGGTGATCGGGCGCGCGAACCCCGCGCAACGCGGCACCGTTGCTGACCTCGCGCGCCTCGTCGACACGATCGATCTTCCCGGCTTCATGGCCGCCCTCAATGCGATGGATCAGCATGACGCATAGCCACGACAGCCGCCGCATCGCCCTGGTGGTCGACGATTCGCCCGAGACCCTGCGTTTGCTGACGGACGCGCTCGACGCGGCCGGCTTCACCGTCATGGTGGCGCTCGACGGCGAATCCGCTCTGAAGATCGCGGTGCACATCACCCCGGATGTGGTTCTGCTCGACGCGGTCATGCCCGGGATGAGCGGCTTCGAGGCGTGCCGACGCCTGAAGCAGGAGCCCCTGCTCGCCCATGTCCCGGTCATCTTCATGACGGGATTGACCGAAACCGCCCATATTCTCGAGGGATTGGCGGCAGGTGGCGTCGACTATGTCACCAAGCCCATCGTCATCGACGAGATGCTGGCGCGCATCCGCGTCCATTCCACCAATGCGCGCCTCACGGAAAGCGCGCAGGCCGCCCTCGACACATCCGGCCGGACGCTGCTCGCCGTCGATCTCTCCGGTGATGTGCTCTGGCTCACGCCCGTGGCGCGCAAACGGCTCGGCCCGACCCTCGTCGAGGGAAAGGCGCGACCATCGGCCCTGCCCGCCAGCCTGACGCGCTGGCTCCGGGACGCTGTTGCGATCGCCGAAAGCGAGCGCCAGCGGGAACTCGTCACGCCCCTGCCTGGCGATCCAAGCTCCACGCTGACATTCATCGGCCGCATGGGCGAGGACGAGTATCTGCTGCGGCTCGGCTCCGGGCAGGTTGATGACGCCCCCGGACGACTGCGGCAGAGCTTCGACCTGACCCAGCGCGAGGGCGAGGTGCTGTGGTGGATCGCCGCCGGCAAGTCCAATCGCGACATAGCCGCGATCCTGTCACTCAGCCCCCGGACAGTCGACAAGCATCTGGAGCAGGTCTACCTGAAGCTGCGCGTCGAGAATCGAACGGCAGCCGCGACGCTCGCGTTGCGATCGCTTGGGCAGTTGTAGCGCCGTCGCTATCCGCTGAATTTCAGGCGATCAGCGCCAGCGTATCGCGATCGGCGAAGGCTATCAGCCTCAATCCACGTTTCCATCGTCGCGGACGAACCGATTCTCGCCCTCGACGTATCAATCAGCCCTAAATTCTCAATTTGCTCATGGATATTCGGGATGGCACGGATCTATCCCATTTCTTCATTTCGCATGATCTGAGAGTGGTAAAATATTTCTGCGATCGTGTGGCTGCCTTACGGAAAGGCCGCGTCGTTGAGCTGGCGCCGGCTGATGAATTATTACGGATTTCCCAGTATCCCTATACGCGACGACTGCATCAGACGGACTTCTTCTAGTCGACGCGATTGATTCCCTCGGGCGCCGACCGCGTTGCAAAAACCAGGCTTTCCTGGAGTTCGTCGCGCATCTTATCCAGATGCCTGATGGCATCCTGCAGATGCGAGCCGTCCATACGCTGGGAAATGGCACTCATGCTGAGTGCGGCAAAAGGCCTGCCGCTTCCGTCGCACAGGGCGGTGGCTACCGTGGTGGCGCCCAGATCGGAGAGGCGCCTGATCGCATGTCCTGAGGCAGCGGTCTCTTCCATCTCCGCCAACAGGATTTCGACCGGGCGCCCGGCCTCGCGATAGGCAGCCTTGTTGCGGACGAGAAGTGTCATGGCCTCGTCCTTCGGCAGGCGGGCAAGCACGGCGAGGCCGCCGGCACCGAGACCGAGCAGCCGGCGCGTACCGACCTCCGTGAGGAGGGTCTTGACCGGAAAGGAGCCTGAAGTCCGGCTGACACACAGCATTTCCGCTCCGGTACGGCGCAGGAAGAACGCCGTATCACCGGTGAGTTCTGCAAGACGCTCAGTCGCGGCCCGCGCGACGGTCTCCAGATCCGGCGGCGGTCCTAGCTGCATGCAGAGCTGCTGCAGGAGCGGCCCCAACACATAACGCCGATCCGATGAGCGCTGATGGGCGAACCCAACATCGACGAGCGCCCGCAACATGCGATGAACTGTCGGCCCGGTTAGTCCTGTCGCTTCTGACAGCTCGGTCATCCCACTCCCAAGACTATTCCGGTTCGCAAGCTCTTTAAGGATAGCTACGGCCCGGTAGATGGATTGAGCCCCCTGCTCCATTCTCCGCTCCACATTATGGAGTTAAAATTAGATTCTTCCATGTCCATTGACATGATTACCCATATTATGGTGATCTCACCCAAGAAAGCAACAGTTAATCCATATTGTGGAGTTTATTATGCTGATGCATACCCCGGTCAATACTTCTGCGGGTGCCCGCTTCCGCCAGGCGCTCGTCGAGGAGCAGCCGCTTCAGATCGTCGGCGCGATCAATGCCTACACCGCTATGATGGCCAAGCGCGTGGGGTACAAGGCAATCTACCTCGCGGGTGCAGGCGTCGCCAACGCCAGCTACGGTCTGCCCGATCTCGGCATTACGACCATCAACGATGTCCTCGCCGATCTGCGTAAGGTGTCGGATGCGAGCGACCTGCCTGTGCTCGTCGATGTCGACACAGGCTTCGGCGGCGCCTACTCGATCGCCCGTCTCGTGCGCGGCCTGATCAAGGATGGTGCGGGTGCGATGCATATGGAAGATCAGGTCGCGCTGAAGCGCTGCGGTCATCGTCCGGGCAAGGCAATCGTCTCCAAGGATGAGATGCTCGACCGCGTCAAGGCCGCCGTCGATGCGCGCTATGATGAGAACTTCGTCATCGTCGCCCGCACCGATGCACTGGCGATCGAAGGGCTCGATGGCGCCATCGAGCGCGCATGCGCCTACATCGAGGCTGGCGCGGACATGATCTTCGCCGAGGCCTTCACGGATCTCGATCAGTACAGGCAACTCGCCAAGGCACTGAACAAGCCCTATTCCGTGCTCGCCAATATCACCGAATTTTCGAAGACGCCCAATTTCACCACCCAGGAATTGCGCGACGCCAGCGTGTCCGCGGCGCTCTACCCGCTGTCGGCAGCGCGGGCGATGAACGCTGCCGCGCTCAACGTCTATGAAACCATCCGTCATGCGGGTACGCAGAAGGGCGTTCTCGATCGGATGCAGACGCGCGAGCAGCTCTACGACTACCTCGATTATCATGCCTACGAGCGCAAGATCGACGAACTCTTCGCAGCCAAGCAAGGCTAACGGCACGAGTCGCCGGCTCCAACGCGGGCCGGCGGAACCGCATAATGAAATTCTAGGGAGGAAGACATGAAGCTATTCGTCAAGGCGGCGCAGTTTGCCGCCCTCGGCATCTCTCTCAGCCTTGGTGCGGTGGGAACGACAAGCGCCGACACCTTCCCGAAGGGGCCCGTGCGTTTCATCGTGCCGTTCAACGCGGGCGGCGGCACCGACGTCGTCGCGCGCGTCGTCGCCGAGGAAATGTCGAAGAACCTCGGCCAGCCGGTCCTCGTCGACAACCGGCCTGGGGCGCAAGGCATCGCCGGCACCAAGATTGGCGCGATGTCGACGCCGGACGGCCAGACTATAACCTTCGTGCTGCAGGCGACACTCGCACTCAATCCGAATCTCTACAAGGCCACGAACTACGATCCCGTGAAGGATTTCGCGCCGATCTCGCAACTGTCGGCGGCGCCCTATCTGATCGTGGTCAATCCCAATCTCGGCGTGAAGGATATCAAGTCGCTGGTCGCCAAGGCGAAGGAAGCTCCCGGCAAGATCAACTACGCCAGCGGCGCGGCCGCCGCCCATCTCGCCTCCCTGCTGTTCCAGAAGACAGTGGGTGCAAAGATGACGCATATTCCCTACTCGGGATCCGGACAGGCCCTGACAGACCTGCTGGCAGGTCGCGTCGGGGTGATGCTATCGAGCCCCGTCTCCGTTCTCTCGCACATCAAGTCGGGCGCCCTCGTGCCACTTGCCGTGACGGGCGCCGAGCGTATCCCTTCCCTGCCCGACGTGCCGACCGTCGCCGAACTCGGTTACCCCGACTTCGATGTCTCCGGCTGGTACGGCGTCGCGGCTCCCGCCGGCACCGATCCGGCGGTGGTCGCCCGGCTGAACGAGGCCGTCGCCAAGGCACTTGCGCAGGATAGCGTACGCGAGAGCCTGATGAAGGCCGGTGTCGAGGCCAAGGGCTCGACACCCCAAGAGTTCAAGGCGCTCATTGACACAGAGATCAAGCGCTGGACCGCGCTGATCAAGGAAGAAGGCATCCCCGCCGAATAAACGCGTGAGGGGTCGCTGGCCACGCCCGCGGCCCCTCTTCCTCAAGTTTCATCAGGAGTTCCCATCGTGCCTCACGCGTGGATCGAAGTTTCGGCCAACATCGCCGATGAGCCGGAAATCCGGCAGCTCAAGGAATTAGTTTACGAAGCAGCGCTGGAAACCGGGATTTTTCCGCTTGGTGGCGTGCGCGTGCGCTTTCAGGTGATCAACGACTATCTCGTCGGGGATCGTCACCCGGACAATGCCTTTGTGCATATCGTTCTGCGGATCGGCGCCGGCCGTGATCTCGACACACGAAAGCGCGCGGCTGATGCCGTGTTCGAGAGGGTCTGCGCTCTGCTGAAGCCTCTGAATGCGCGCGCGCCGCTTGCCGTGGCCTTCGAGGTCCAGGAGATGAGCGAGGAGCTCAACTACAAGTTCAACAATCTGCACGAGCACATCAAGAAGCGGTCGGCGGCCTGAAGCCGTCCTCCAGCCACGCTCGCGGTAAAGGGAGGGTGTCCATGCCGATTACCAAGGACGGCATTGGCGGCGTTTTGTTCATCGCCATTGGTCTGACGGCACTCATGCTGGCGCGTCACTATCCGGCGGGCTCGGCGCTCAGCATGGGGCCGGGCTTCGTGCCGGTCATCGTTTCCTCGCTTCTGCTGGGTTTGGGCGTCCTGCTGTTCTGTCGGGGCATTCTGCACCGGAATGAGGAGCAGGAGCGCGTGACGATCGCATGGCGTCCACTCCTCCTCGTCACGGCGGCCATTGTCGGCTTCGCCCTCCTCATCCAGTTCGGACTTATCGTGGCTGTCACTTATCTCGTGATCGCCGCATGGGTCGCCGACCCGAACAGGTCGATCCGTGCCCTGCCCGCCCTCATCGTGGTCGGGATCGGCATGACCATGCTGATCTTCAAGGTCGGTCTCCAGCTCCCAATCTCTCTGTGAGGCGGTCATGCTCGACGGTCTGATACTCGGCTTCCAAGTCGCCCTGTCGCTGGACAACCTGCTCTACTGCCTCATCGGTGTCACGCTCGGCACCTTCATCGGCATGCTTCCAGGCGTCGGCCCGTTGGTGACGATCGCCATGCTGCTACCGATGACCTATGGGTTGTCGCCGATCGCCTCCATGATCATGCTGGCCGGCATCTACTATGGCGCCTCCTACGGCGGCTCATCCACGGCAATCCTGGTGAATTTGCCGGGCGAATCCTCGTCCGTCGTCACCTGTATCGACGGCTACCAGATGGCGCGCAAAGGCCGCGCGGGCGCGGCACTCGCCATCGCCGCCATCGGCTCCTTCGTCGCCGGCTGCATCGGCACATTCGGCATCGCCCTCTTCGCCCCGATGCTCGGCAGGGCCGCGCTTGCCTTCGGCCCGGCGGAATATGCCTCGCTTATCGTGATGGCCCTGGTGGCGACATCCGTGCTGGTGCAGGGCGCGCTGGTGAAGGGTCTGCTGATGGCCCTGCTCGGTATTCTCATCGGCCTGGTCGGCATGGATGTGAATTCCGGCGCGATGCGATTCACGTTCGGCTTGCCATCCCTAATGGAAGGGATCGACTTCGTCGTCGTGGCAGTCGGCACCTTCGCCTTCGCGGAAATCATCCGGGAACTGCGCCCGACCAAGGACGAGCCTCCCCATCAGGTCGTTGCCGTGGACTCGCTGATGCCGACGGCCGAGGAACTGCGCCAATCCGTGAAGCCAATTCTGCGCGGTACGGGCGTCGGCATGATCTGCGGCGTTCTTCCAGGGATTGGCGCTACCGTCAGCTCCTTCGCCTCCTACATCCTGGAAAAGCGCTGCGCCAAGGATCCGAGCCGCTTTGGCCAAGGCGCCATCGAGGGTGTCGCCGGTCCTGAATCGGCGAATAACGCCGCCTCCCAGACGACCTTCATACCGACGCTGACCCTCGGCGTTCCCGGAAGTGCCACCATGGCGCTGATGCTTGGCGCGCTGATGATCCACGGCATCACGCCCGGCCCCAATATCATCACCGAACGGCCCTCGCTGTTCTGGGGCCTGGTCGCCAGCATGTGGATCGGCAATCTGATGCTGGTGATCCTCAATCTGCCGCTGATCCGGCTCTGGATCGTGCTGCTGAAGGTCCCCTATTCCTGGCTGTTTCCGATGATTCTCATCCTGTCGTGCCTCGGCATCTACACGCTGTCGAACGAACCGATGGATGTGCTGCTCGGCGCCGGCTTTGGAATCTTCGGCTATGTCGTTCTGCAGCTCGGCTTCTCGCTGGCGCCCTTCATCCTCGGTCTCGTACTTGGACCGATGCTGGAAGAAAACCTGCGCCGCGCGCTGCTGATTTCCCACGGTGACCCCCGGATTTTCATCGAGAGCCCAATTAGCGCGGGGTTCCTGCTCGCCTCGGCGGTGATGCTCGCGCTCCTGGTGCTTCCAGCGGTGCGTCGCTCCAAGCCGCATCTTGAGCAGGAAGCCTGAACGGCGCCCCCATGCCCGGCTCCTTCCCTTCCCAGCCTTTCCTAGGACTTTGGATATGAAACTTCTCAGCTTTGCTGTCGGCAGCCACGAAAGCTTCGGCCTGGAACACGAGCGCGGAATCGCAGACCTCGGCGCGCGGACCAGCTTTTCCTCCATGCGCGCGCTCATTGCGGCCCCGGATGGGCTCCAGGCGGCCCGGCGTGTAGCCGCCGAAGCTCCCGCCGATTTCGCGCCAAACGAAATCCGTTATCGGATCCCCGTCCCCGACGCCGACAAGATCATCTGCATCGGCGTGAACTATCCGGACCGCAACGCCGAGTATAAGGACGGATCGGACGCCCCGAAATATCCGAGCATGTTCCTGCGCACCCGCGGATCCTTCACCGGCCATGGTGAGCCCTTGATGTTGCCGCCGGAATCACCGCAGTTCGACTACGAGGGCGAGATCGTTGTCGTCATCGGCAAGGCCGGCCGCCGCATAGCGCGCGAGAACGCGCTCTCGCATATCTTCGGCGTCAGCATCTGCAACGAGGGTAGTGTCCGCGACTGGATGCGCCATGCGAAGTTCAACGTGACCCAGGGTAAGAATTTCGAAAAGTCGGGCAGCATCGGCCCCTGGATCGTCCCCGTTGGCGAGGCCGGTGAGCTCAAGGAATTGCGCGTCTCCTCGTGGGTGAACGACGAGCTTCGTCAGGATGATGTGGCGGGTCGCATGCTCTTCCCGCTCGACTATCTCATCAGCTATATCTCCGCCTTCACTGCACTCCTGCCCGGCGACATCATCGTCACAGGCACGCCGACAGGCTCTGGTGCGCGCTTCGACCCACCTCGTTACCTTGTCGACGGCGATGCCGTTCGGGTGAGCGTCTCGGGAATCGGGACCCTCGAGAACCGGGTGCAGCGTGAGGCCATTTAATCGGAGGTCTTCCCAATGCTGAGCGAGAGCGACATCACCACGGCGGCGGCGGATCTGGTGAACGCCGAGCGAGAGCAGCGCCAGATCGCCCTGCTGAGCTTGCGCCATCCCCATATGGACATGGCCGATGCCTACCGCATTCAGGAAGCCTTCGTCGCCGCCAAGCGCGCGGAGGGGGATCGCCACGTTGGCTGGAAAATCGGCCTCACCTCCCGCGCGATGCAGCAGGCCCTCGCCATCGATACGCCGGATTCAGGCTACCTGCTGGCCAGCATGCGGTTTGACGATGGTGCCACAGTCCCTTCCGGGCGCTTTATTCAGCCGCGCGTGGAGGCCGAGCTCGCCTTCGTGATGAAGCGTGATCCCGGCGTGGGCGCGAGTGTGCATGAGGTTATGGACGCGACCGACTATGTGGTGCCGGTGCTTGAGATCCTCGACACACGCATCGCGCGGCGCGACGCCGCAACCGGCACGCTTCGCAACGTCTGCGACACGATCGCCGACAACGCGGCCAATGCCGGTTTCGTTCTCGGCGGTCGGCCCATGCGCCCGCGGGATCTCGATCTGCGCTGGGCAGGAGCGATCGTCTCGCGAAACGCCGTGGTGGAGGAAACGGGTGTCGGTGCCGGTGTGCTCAATCACCCCGCCAAGGGCATCGCCTGGCTCGCCGACCGGCTGGCCGCCAACGGCCACAGGCTCGAGCCCGGACAGATCGTACTGAGCGGCTCGTTCGTCCGTCCAATCGAGTGTCCGCCCGGCTCGACGATCAATGCCGATTACGGCCCGCTTGGCACCATCGCCTGCCATTTCGCCTGAGAGGTATGAATGCCCGCCCCCGTGAACCCCTTCAAGGCGGCATTGGCCGCGGGACGGCGCCAGACAGGCCTTTGGCTGGCGCTCGGCAATGCGCTGAGCGCCGAACTGGTGGCGCGTGTCGGCTATGACTGGCTGGTTATCGATCTGGAACACGCGCCCAATGATCTGCGTTCGGCGGTCGCGCAAATGCAGGCTATCGCGCCCTACCCAGTCGAGGCGGTTATCCGGCCGCCGATCGGCGAAGCATGGATGCTCAAGCAACTCCTTGACGGCGGTGCGCGAACGTTTCTCATCCCGATGGTGGAAAGCGTGGCACAGGCACGCGATCTGGTGGCAGCGGTGCGCTATCCTCCCCATGGTGTTCGCGGCGTCGGAGCGGCCTTGGCGCGCGCCTCGGGCTTCGGCGATATCGGCGATTACCTCAAAACCGCGAATGGTGAGATCTGCCTGCTGATGCAGATTGAATCCGCGCGCGGTGTAAAAGCCATCGAGGACATCGCGGCGATCGATGGTGTGGACGGGCTCTTCATCGGCCCCGCTGATCTCGCGGCGGATCTCGGCTATCTCGGACAACCAGGACACGAGGCGGTGCGAGAGGCGGTGTGCGACGCGCTACGGCGGATCAAGGCGGCGGGCAAGCCGGCGGGTGTCCTCACCTCCGATCCCGAGTTGCTTCAGCTTTATACCGCAGCAAGAGCGGACTTCGTCGCGATCGGTTCAGACGTCGGCTTCCTGCGTGAGGCGGCCAGCTTGCAGCTGAAAAAATATAATTCAGCATAGGCGGATATATACGTATCTTACCTGGAACACAGGAAAATAAAGAATACAATACTCGAATAAAGCCGGCTATATTAGCTTCCGATCCCATCCAGCTCCTGAGACTTCATTGTCGTGATCGGGCCAGTCCCCTGCGACCTTTTGTGAAGTTTCGGTGAAGCCCCCTCCAGGCAGCGAGGGGCTCACTGGCCATGAACGCGCACCCAGTCTAAATTGCTTTTTGTGTCAGCCGTTCGAATGCGGCGCACGCGCGCTTCCGGGGAAGCGACGCACCAAGGGCGAGGGATGACGGGTTGATGGACATGGGCGGGGTTCCTTGATGAGACTTTCGATCCGTCAGCTCGAAATCCTGCAGATCTTCATCGAGACATGCAGTGCAACGGAGACGGCGCATACGCTTCACATCACCCAATCCGCGGTCAGCCAGTCCTTGAGGGAGATCGAGAATTATTTCTCGATCAAGCTGTTCTACCGCAAGAGCGCGCAGCTCCATCTCACACGAGAGGCGCTGGAACTGATGCCCTATGTGAACGCGGTCATCCGTGATGTGACGCGCCTCGAGCAGCAGGTCGATCTCCTGCGTGGCGCAGATGCCGGGGTCATTTCGGTCGCCGCAATGTCGACCATGACGGCCCGCCTCCTGCCGGAGACCATCGCCCGCTTCAAATCATACCGGCCGCAGGTGCGTTTCCAGCTCGAGCAGCTCCCGAACGGCAGTATCGTCCGCCAGGTGAAGGACGAGATGCTCGACATGGGCGTGACGATCGGACCTGTCGAAGGTCCCGGCGTCGAGGTCGAGCCGGTATGGCGCCTGCCGGTCGTCTGCGCGTCGCCGGCTGGCCATCGCTTCGGCAAGCTGAAGGCGGTGACGCTCAAGGATCTCGAGAGCGAGTCGGTCATCGCGAGCACCGCCGCAACCCAGGCGGGACGCCTGCTGCGTAGCCATTTCGACGCGGAGACCTATCGCCGGATCACCTCGATCGAGACAAACCTCTCCATGGCGACGATGGAACTGGTTCGGCGCGGCGCGGGTGTGGGGCTCATTCACCCCCTCGATTTCATCGATGACGCCGTGGATTCGATCAACCTGACGCCGCTAGATCCGCCGGTCGAGCTGGAGCTTGTCTTCCTGTTCTCAAGCGCGCGGCCGAAGTCGCTGCTTCTCCAGGGCTTTGTCGACGAGGTCCGGGCGACCATCGCCGCCTTCGCCAGCCGCACGGAACAGGCAGGTTTCAGGACAACGCTTCTGCCTGAGGCGGTCAGAGTCGCTTGAGCTTCCGGATTTCCGGAAAGAGCCAGATCCAGGCAAAACCGATGGCCATGGCCCCGACGCCGCCGAGTGCCACGGCGAGAACCGGGCCGACGAGTGCTGCGGTCACGCCCGCCTGGAAAGCGCCGAGATGGTTCGATGTGCCTGTGAACAGCGAGTTCACCGCCGCCACGCGGCCCCGCAATTCGTCGGGCGTCTCCATTTGCACCAGGGACTGGCGAATAACGACGCCAACCACATTGGCTGCGCCCATCAGGAAAAGAATGAGCAACGAGAGGACAAGCGATGTCGAGAAGGCGAAGGCTGCGGTGAAGAGACCGAAGGCGATGGAACTCTTCAGCATGGTCGCCCCGACCCCAGCAAATGTGACCCGCGTAAGCAGGAAGGCGGTGACCAGGGCGCCGGCCGCCGGGGCGCTGCGCAACAGGCCAAGGCCGAAGGCGTCGATGTGAAGCACATCGACAGCAAAAACGGGTAAAAGCGCGACCGCGCTGCCGAAGAGGACCGTGAAAAGGTCAAGCGATATCGCGCCGAGAACGATGCGGCGCGACATGATGAAACTCAGGCCCGACAGGACAAAGTCAAACGACAGCTTCACCCGCGCGTTCGACCGTTCCTGCGGTGGGAGGCTGAGTGCGGCTGCGGCCGCCACCACAAGCAACAGCGCAACGGCGCCATAAGGGATCGCTGGCCCGAAGCCGTAGAAAAGCCCGCCGATCGCCGGGCCAAGAACAACGCAGCCCTGATTGAGGGACGTGGCAAAAGCGACGACGCGGGGGAAATCCTGGCGTGCCACGAGATTGGGCAGAAGCGCCTGTTCGGTCGGCTGCTCGCAGGCCCGCGCCGACGCGGCGATCGCGACGAGGGCGAAGATCGCGGGCACGCTGAGCCAGCCCATCAGCGAGCCGAGCGCCAGCAAGCCCGCGACAACGCACTGAACGATCTGACAGCATGCCACCAGAAGGCGGCGATCGAGACGGTCGGCGAGATAGCCGGCGAGAAAAGTGACGATCAGCATGGCGCCGAATTGCGTGAGGCCAATGAGGCCCAGCGCGAGCGGGCTGCTGGTCAGCATGTAGACCTGGAAGCCGACCACAACCCCCTGCATCTGGAACGCGATGGTGGAGGCCGAGCGCGCGAAGACGAAGAGCAGCACGCTCGACGAACGCCATGGCGCGCGGGTGGAGAGAACGCTGTCCGCGGGGGTCATGACAGCCCCCGGCTTCGCCCGCGCGTCATGCCGGTGTCGGCTCGCGCGTCCGCTCCGCCGGATAGGCCGTGACCGCCGCGTAATGGGCCGCGACCTCGCCGGCCGTGGCGAACCATAGGCCGGGAATGGCCGCGAGCTCCGCCAGCGCCATCTCCAGATACTTGATGCGGTGCGAGGCGCCCATGACCCATGGGCGCAAGCCGATCGACATGAAACGGCCCGTCGTCACGCCGTCCTCGGCCAGCTGGCGCGCGCCGGATGCGATGATGTCAGGATAATGCACCATCGGCACATGCCGGTCCCAGATCGTAAAGACGTCATCGAAGAGCACGTGGTTCGGCACCGACACCAGCCGGTCATAGGTCATCCAGTAAGGCTGCTCGTCGTTGGCCCAGTCAGCGCAGTAGTCGAAGCCGGCCTCCGCGATCAGACGCGGCGTGCGGATGGAATTGCCGAAATCCTGGCTCATCCACCCCCGCGGCCGCTGGCCTGTGGCAGCCTCCAGGCGGCTCGCGGACGTGGCGATCAAACGTGCCTCCTCCGCTTCGGACATGTGGCTGTGCTGCATTTCCGTCGCCGTCAGGCCATGGGCGACAAATTCAGCGCCGAGGTCCGCGAGATCCCTGACCAGGCGCGGATTGCGTTCAGCGGCGACGGCGTTGGTCGGCACCGTGATGCGCATGCCGTGCGCCGTGAGCGCATCGAGAATGCGGAAGATACCGATCCGGTTGCCGTATTCGAACCACGAGTGGTGCAACACATCGGGAGCGCTGCGCGAATTGTAGCGGCTGTCGCGAATGGTCGTCGGGCCCTGTTCCATCTCGTAGTATTCGAGATGCAGGTAGACGCTCACGGCGAGCCTGGCGCCGTTCGGCCAGAGGAGGCGCGGGCGGTCCGGTAGTGCGGAATAGAGGTAGTGGCCATGGTCCATACCTGGAGCGGGCACAGTCATCAGGCGGCTCCCCTGCGATCGGCCACCTCGGCGAGATGGGCATTCAGCTTGTCGAGATGGGTGTCCACGAACCAGCGGGTGATTTCGACACCTGTCGCCTGCCACACCCCCTCGTGCGAGAATATGTAGTCGAACAGTTTCTTCAGATAGCCGATGCGATGCGGCTGGCCCATGACATAGGGATGCAGCGCCAGCGTCATGACGAGGCCCGTTTCCTCACTCTCCCGGTAAAGGCGATCGAACTGATCCTTGATCGAGGCGATGAAATCGGCCGCCTCGATGAACGGCTCGCGGAAGTTGCGGCCATCGTTCGGGTCCATCGAATAAGGCATGGAAATCAGCTGTCGCGACTTGACGTTCATCGGGAACGGCTGGTCGTCGTACATCCAGTCGACGAAGTACTCGATACCGGCTTCCGCCAGGATGTCCGGGGTCCTCAAGCTCGGCGCCCCGGCGGCGGAGTACCAGCCCGTCAGCTTGCGGCCACCGCTATGGGTCTCGAACAGCTCCTGGGTGCGGCGAATGTCCGCGCGCTCCTCGGCCGGGGACAGCTCCGAGATATATTCGGTATTGTAGATGCCGTGCGACATCGCATCATAGCCGCGCGCCTCGCAGGCATCGCGCAACGCGGGGAAATGGGCGTAGGAAGCGACGTTCAGCGACATGGTCGCCCGGATATTGTATTCGTCGAACGCCTCGATCATCCGCCAGAACCCGACGCGCGGACCGTAATCCCGCAGGCTGTAGCCGCGGATGTCGGGATGCGGCATGCGAGGCCACGGGTCCCGGGTATGCGGCCGTCCAGGCAGATATTCGAAGAACTCGATGTTGGGCACGATCCACAGGGCGAGCCTTGCATTGTTCGGCCAGACAAGCCGTGGCCGGTCTCGCAAGGCCGAATAGACGACGCGCTCAGGTCCCATGAGTGTCTCCGGGATGGGTCATTGGTGGTGGCGGGAACCCGTCATTCCCCTGCGATCTGCAGCGACGGCGCCGGGGGCTCGCCACCGAGCGCCTGTCCGTCGGCGCCGAAATAGGTGAGTTTGGCGGGGGGAAGGTGGATGCGCAGCGTGTTGCCGGCCACGGTTTCGGGCAAGGAGAGTGTGACGGGTGTACCAAGCAGCTCGGCCACGACCTCGACCGAACTTCCAAAATAGGTCTGCTTGAGCACGGATAACTCGAAGACATTGGCGCGCCCGGCCGGATTGGGACACAGCACGGCATCCTCCGGCTTGAAGCCCACCGTGCCCGCCGCCTGCGAGCGGGCGGGCATCAAGGCCATGCGCTGACCCTTGACCTCGACGGTATGCAGGGCGTCCGTGCCGGCGAGCGGCGAGGCCGGCAGGAAGTTGAAGCGACCTATGAAGTCGGCGATGAAGGCGGTCGCGGGCGTGTCGTAGATCTCGCGGCCAGTGCCCACCTGATCGATGACACCGCCGCGCATGACGATGATGCGGTCCGAGAGCGCCATGGCCTCGGCCTTGTCGTGGGTGACATAGAGCGTGGTGATGCCGAGTTTACGAAGCAGGTCATGCAGCTCGCTGCGAACCCGCTCGCGGATACGCGCATCGAGATTTGAGAGCGGTTCGTCGAAAAGCAGGATTTCCGGCTCCATGACGATCGCCCGCGCGACCGCGACACGCTGCTGCTGGCCACCGGAGAGCTGCGACGGCAGGCGGTCGGCAAGGCCGGCGAGTTCGAGCGTCTCAAGCACAGCCGCAACACGGGTCGCCACTTCCTTCGCCGGGCGTCGGCGCACTTTCAGGCCCATCGCGACATTGGCGAAGACGGTGAGATGCGGCCACAAGGCATAGGACTGGAAGACCATGCCGATGTTGCGGCGTTCAGGCGGCAGGAACAGGGCCTTCGACGAGACGACGCGGTTGTTGATCGCGATCTCGCCATCGTCGATGGCCTCGAGACCGGCCACACAGCGCAGGAGCGTGGTCTTGCCACAGCCCGACGGCCCGAGGATGGAGACGATCTCACCCTGCTCGATGGTGCATGCGAGATGGTTCACCGCGCAATGTGACCCATGGAACTTGACGATTTGGGAGAGGGAGAGGGCCGGAGCCACTGGTGTCCTCCTATGACGCCATTGTCGGCAGGGAACCGACCAATCGCCGCACGACAATGAGCCCGGCAGAGATCAGCACAAGCTGCACCACCGCGAGGGTGAAGCCGAGCACCGTGCCGGTGGATTGCATCGCGTTGAAAATGGCGACCGCCATAGTCGCCGTCTTCGGCGTGTAAAGCAGGATCGCCGTGGAAACCTCGACCACGATGAAGGCGAAGACCAGCGTCCACGCCGAGATCATGCTCGGGCTGACGATGCCGAACGCGACGCGGCGGATGACGCCGAGCCGGGTCATGCCGACCATGCGACCCGCCTCCTCCAGGCTTGGGTCGATCTGCTGGAAGCTGGTCGACGCGAGCCGCGCCGCATAGCCGATGAAGCGGGCCACGAAGGCGATCACCAGGATGATGGCGGTGCCATAGACCGGCAGCGGCAAGACGGCGTAGGTCCAGAGCAGGCCGACCGCCATCGCGATACCGGGAAGCGCGATCGGCAACGAACTGACATAGTCGGCGCCGGCGACCGCCACGCCTTTCAGCCGCGTGGCGAGATACCCGATGAGAAAGCCGAGCGCGACCGTAATCAATGCGCCGATGGCCGCGAGGCTGATGGTGTTCCAGATGATACGCAGGTAGTTCGGCTCGAACACGGTCACGTAGTTGGCCAATGTCCAGTTCGACAGGCTGAAGCGGGACGTGAGAAATTTCTGGAACGAACCGATCACCAGCGCCAGGCATGGGAGCACCACAGCGAGCGCGAAATAACTGCCGATGGCGATCAGTGCCGCCCATTGCCAGCGGCCGAGCTGCACGAGCTTGGAGGCGCTGCCCTTACCGGTGACCACGACATACTTCCGCGCGACACGGACCATTCGCCGGTAGAGGAAGACGCCCAACATGGTGACCGCGACGAGTTGCGTCGCTAGCGCCGCCACCTCGCCGGGCGGAATCATGCCGCTCTCGAAGCCTTGATAGAGAATGACGGGGATCGTGATGAAGCGCCCCTGCACGCCGAGCATCGCGGGGACGGCGAACTGCTCGGCCGCCAGGATGAAGATCATGAGGAAGGCTGACACGATGGTCGGCCAGAGCAGGGGAAGGGTCACGCGGAACCAGACCCCGACCGGCGTCATGCCGACCGTCCGGCCGGCCTCCTCCAATGTACCATCGAGCCGCATGAGATTGCCAACCGTCAGGAGGTAGGAGAGCGGCACGTAGAACAGGCTCATCACGAAGACGATAGAGGGAAAGGAATAGATATTCAGGAGATTGCTGGTGAGGCCGAGCAGTCCGCGTCCGATCCATGCATTGATCAGTCCGGAATCCGGCGCGGCGAGCGCGATCCAGGCCAACGCCCCGAGCAGTGGCGAGATGAAGATCGGCACCGTGATGAGGAAGCCGATGGTCTCCTTGCCCCTGAGATCCGTACGCGCCACCAGCCACGCGAGGAGGACGCCGCAGGGCGTAACCACGATCGCGGTCAGGAAGGCGAGGTAGAGCGTGTTGAACAGTGGCTGCAGATAGCTGGTCGAGGCATAGACCTTGGCGACATGCGTCAAGGTGAAGGCATTAGTCGGATCGCCGGGATACCCGCCGCTGAGGGCCGCGTAGACGAGGAAGCCGACCGGCACAGCGACGATCCAGGTCGTCAGCAGGAAGGTCGACCAGGAGATCGCGCGGTCGAATCCCGATGTGAGCTGGCTGGACATCTCCTGATCCCCGTGTGCTGAAGATGGCTATCGCGGGCGTTCAGTTGGCGAGGCGCGCCTTGCCGGCGGCGGCGTCCCATTTGGCTCTCACGCCCTCGAGACCCTTGTCGACCTCATCCCAGGAAAAGCTGTAGAGCTCGGCCGGCGCCTGGTACCACGCCTCTCCCGTCACCGCCCGCTTGTCCGCGACGTCGATGCGCGCAGGGCCGAGGCCGAGGCCCTCGTTGACGAGTTGCTGGCCCTTCTTGCTCAGCATGAATTCGATCCAAAGGCGCGCGGCGTTAGGATGGGGCGCCTTGGCGGGAATGAACTGGAAGTCGTTGAGAACAAGACCGGGCGTAGGACATTTCCACTTCAGTGGCGCGCCCGCGCGCTTCAGCTTGTGCAGATTGCCGTCATTGGCGAAGAACGCGACGCTGATGCCGCCGGAAGCCAGGCGCTCGATCATGGTCGGCACGCTCGGGAACAGAAGCGCGTCCTGCTTGACGATCAGCGTCTCGAAGTCCGTCGGTTTTTCCTTGTCGACGAAGGTATAGGCCAACGCCGTCACACCACCGGCCGCCATGCGGTTGATGCCGACTTTCCCCGTCCACTGAAGATCGCCGATCGCGTTCCAGCTGCCGAGGCCAGCCGCCTGAGCGTCGGTGACAAGGTCGCTATTGTAAGCATTGCAAAGCATAATACGATCGAAGGGGTAGTAGGCGCCCTCGCGAAAGCCTGTCTTTATTGCATCCGCTGATGTCGGCTTGTAGTGCGCGATAAGCCCTTCCTTGTCCAAGGCATTGACCGCGCCCGGGATGGCGTTCATGACCACATCGGCCACATTGCGCCCCGATCGCGCCTCTGCGCTGAAGCGCTGCAGGAGTGGTGCGACCGTCGCCTCGAACTCTGTGATCGCGATGAAGGGAAAGAGCTTCTTGAACTCCGGGAAGATGATGCCCGGGAAGTCATATCCCACACGGTAGATGGTGAGCTCCCCCTCTTTCTGCGCGCCGGCGAAGATTTCCACCGGCAGACCGGGGATTTCCTGGGCGGCCTTGTCGTAGAGGGCCTGTGATGCGGCATCGAGCGTAACCTGGCTCCAGGCCGATCCCACGCTGACCGCCAGCATGGACGTGGCAACAGCAGATACGGCGAAAGCAAATCTCGCGACCTCGAACACGGAATCGGCCTTGAATACGGAGGCCGCATTGAGCAAAGAATTGCTTTTTGACTTGTTCATGTCCCGCTCCATCGCCCGACTTCGCTCGGTCATCTTGCAATCGACTCTGGCGCATCGCCGCTCGCCGCCAGAACGCGCTGAATCCATCGACTGTATTTCCGGATATTGTAAGGCGGTTGGCAACTTCACAAGATCAATATTTGTAGATTACGAGGAGAGTTTGTGCAGACCGGGAAGTAGTCGTTCCTAATGCAGGCATTAGAGCGACGCGTCACGGCCTGATTTCATCGCGAAACGCATCAGAGAACGGGATTGGCACGGTGAATGCATCACTGTTCCGCAGACCGGTCAGGCTTGAGGCCAGACACGGTATGCCTCGCACATCGGCAGCCAGCTTCGGGGAGACAGCATTGGGGAGACAGCATTGAGCGCACTCTGGTCCCTGGACGCGGTTCAGCTTTCGGCCGGCTTCCGCGATGGCCGGTTCACGCCCAGCGAGGCGCTCGACGCCATCCTCGCGCGGATCGAGGAGATCAACCCGAAGCTCAATGCCTTCGCGGCCCTCGACATGAGCGAGATGCGCAGCGCCGCCAAAGCCAGCGACGCGCGCTGGCACGCCGGTCAGCCGGCCAGCGCGCTCGATGGTGTGCCGGTGTCGATCAAGGACAATATTCCGGTGAAGGAGCTTCCCTGCACCTGGGGAACGGCCGTGTTCCGGGACTTCGTTCCCAGCGAGGATGAGGTTCCGGTGGAGCGCTTGCGCGAGGCTGGCGCGATCATTCTCGGCAAGACCCGCTGCTCGGAGTTCTCCACCGGGCGCGGCATTGTAAGTACGCCCCTGTTCGGCACGACGCGCAACCCGTGGCGACTCGACCTGACGCCGGGCTCCT
Source organism: Chelatococcus sp. HY11 (assembly GCF_018398335.1). Lineage (NCBI taxonomy): Bacteria > Pseudomonadati > Pseudomonadota > Alphaproteobacteria > Hyphomicrobiales > Chelatococcaceae > Chelatococcus > Chelatococcus sp. HY11. Next base: position 51,915 of record NZ_JAHBRX010000002.1, on the reverse strand, counting down.
CCAGCGCCGGCGCGGCCGCGGCCGTCGCGAGTGGAATGGGCCCGCTGGCGATCGGCACCGATGGCGGCGGTTCGATCCGCACGCCATGCAGCCACAGCGGCCTCGTCGGTCTGAAGCCGACCGTGGGTCGCGTCGCCAGAGGGCGCGGCCTGCCCATTACGCTCGGCGGCCGCGAGGTCGTTGGTCCTATGGCGCGTACCGTGGAAAGCCTGGCGCTGGCTTTCTCCATCATCGCCAAGCCGCATCCGCTGGATGGCGGATCGTGGGCATTCGCCGCGACACCAGACGCGGAGGTCACGGAGCGGCGGCTTCGTATCCGCTACATGCCCCAGGTCAAGCAATATCCGGTCTTCCCCGAAGTGACATCGGCCTGCGAGCGGGTCGCTGAGGCGTTTCGCGGCATGGGGCACACCGTGGAGATCGGCGGCGCGCCTTACGACGAGCAGATCCAGGAGACATCGGCCAGAACGATTGGCGCCGCCGGCCTCGCCTGGCTCCTGGCGGACAAGCATGACTGGAAGGGACGGATCGATCCCTATTACGAGGATCAGGCGGCACGGGGCGCGGCGCTGACCGCCGCCGACTATGTCGCAGCGACCAACGGTTTGCGCCAGGTCCAGTCGCAGGTCGGCCAGTTCTTCAGCGCGTTTGATCTGTTGCTGTCCCCAGTCTCGGGGTCCCCAGCGTGGGGGGCGGAAGAGATGGTGAAGCCGTTCTTCAACGTGTTTACGAGCTTCGTGAATAGTGCCGGCGTACCGGCCATCGCCATTCCGGCCGGCCTCTCGTCGGATGGCCGTCCCATCGGCTTTCAGCTGGTGGGGCCTTTCGGGTCCGATTGGCAGCTCATCCAGCTCGCCCGTGCGTTCGAACAGCTCCATCCCTGGTCACACCGCTGGCCGCAGCTGTGATCAGTCCCGCCACTAATCGCCCCGTCGACGGCATGTCAGGCCGCCAAGCCTTCCTCCCGACACCGCATTGAGGTCTTCGTCGATGCCCACACTCAGCAGTTCCTCCACCGAAGATGACATATACGTGCTTCTCAGGCGCACGGCTGAATTGACCTGGGGGGACATGCGCGCGGCTGAACTCGATGCCGCCATCCGCGCCGCCAGCCACAACGTGAAAGTCCTTTTCTCGGTGCCGCTCGGGCTGCGCGACAGCGAGCCCGACTACTACGACAACGCGTCTGAAGACGGGGGTGACCGCTCATGACACTATGGAGCCGTCCCGCGGACGAGGCTGTCACGGCCATGCAGACAGGGGACCTGCGGGTCGAGGACTATGTCGCCGCGCATCTCGCCCGTATCGAGGCGACCGAGGACCGGGTTCGGGCTTGGGAGGTCCTGGATTACGACGGAGCGATGGCCCAGGCTGAGAAGGCGGGGAAGCTCAAGCCGGCGGAGCGCGCAGGTCTGCCGCTGTTCGGCTTGCCTGTTGGCGTCAAGGACGTCATCGATGTCGCGGGCTTCCCGACGGCCGCCAACTTCGCGCCTTATCGTGACAAGGTACGTGACGAAGATGCAACGGTTATCAGGCGCTTGCGGGAAGCCGGCGCGATCATCTTCGGCAAGAACACGACTACCCAATTTGCGTGGGGCCAGGATCCGTCCAAGACCCGCAATCCACGCAATCTCGACCATACGCCCGGCGGCTCATCGAGCGGCCCACCCGCCGCCGTCGCCGCTGGCCATATCCAGATCGGTGTCGGCACGCAGACAGCCAGCTCGCTGCTCAGGCCCGCGTCCTATTGCGGCGTTGTCGGGCTGAAGCCGACCTATGGGCGGCTGAGCTGCTTTGGCGTGCTCCCCACCAGCTGGACTTCCGACCATCCCGGCTTTGTCACGCGCTCGGTCACGGATGCCGCGGCCGCCCTGCAGGCCACCGCCGGCGCGGACCCCCGCGATCCCCACGCCTCCAAAGAACCGGTCCAGAACTTTGTCGCCGCGGCGGCGGCCTCGCGCAAACCGCGTCTCGGGGTGTTGCGCGATTATGTTGACCGCGCCACGCCCGAGGTGCGCGCAGGCTTCGAAGCCGCGATGCAGCGGCTCAGCGCGGCAGGCGCTGACCTCATCGAGGTCAGGCTGCCTGTGCCGCTCGAAGTCATCCTCGCCCTCCATGCCGTGACGTCAGGCGTCGAGGGCGCAGCCAATCATGCCGAACAGTTCAGCCGACACGCCGAGCACTACCTCCCCACAGTGAAAGCGACATTTCAGGTCTGTTCTCTTCTGCCCGCCGCGGCCTATATCCAGGCTCGACGCGTGCATCGCCAGATCCGGCCGCAGCTCGCGAGCTTGTTTCGCGAAATCGACGCGCTCGTCGCCCCGACGTCGTCCGACATGGCGCCGCGCCTTGATCGGCAAGGGCCGAAACCCCTTGGCGATACGACCTTCCAGGTCATGTCATCCGCCTTCGGCTATCCGAACATCTCCCTTCCGGCGGGCTCACGGGCCGATGGTCTCGCCTACGCGATCCAACTGATCGCAAAACCTTTCGCGGAGATATCGCTCTTGGGCGCTGCCGCATGGTGCGAAGAGGAACTCGGCCGCATCGAGCCTGTAAGGCTCTAGCTGACTGCCCCAAGAGGCGAATTTGAAACCACAATTCGCCTAGCCGTGTCGGGCAGGAATGCCGCGCACATCAGCCAACTCGCGCGCCAGCGTCTCGACAAGTTCAGCAGCATGGAGCGTCCGCGCGAGAGGCGCGCCTTGCCCGGCCCAATGCGCACCAAAGCCATGCTCACCTTTTGCCTTGGCCGCAGCGTGCAGTGCCTTCCCGGCGTCATAAGCGATGGGATAGTCGGGCGGCTGCCGCCCTGAAGCCAGCTCCTGCAGCGCCGTGAAGCGGTTGGCCAAGGCACGCGCCGGCCGGCCCGAGACAAAGGTCGTGAGACGCGTGTGATAGGCCCCTTCGCCAGCCAAAGCTTTACGATAACCTTCATCGGCCGCGGACTCCGGGCAAGATACGAACGCGGTGCCAAGCTGGGCCGCGACAGCCCCGAGATCGAGCGCGGCGGCGATGCCGGCGCCATCCATGATGCCGCCGGCCGCGATAATCGGCACATTGGCCTGTCGCACGAGCTGCCGTGTCAGGGCAAAGGTGCCCAAGCCATCGTCGGGGCCGGCTGGGTCAAACATGCCGCGATGCCCGCCGGCCTCGATTCCTTGCGCCACGATGGCATCGATACCGGCGGCCTCGATCTTGCGGGCTTCATTCAGGCTGGTTGCTGTCGCCAACAGGGTGATCCCTGCGGCTTTCAGAGCCGCGATCGTCTCAGCGGGCGGCAAGCCAAAATGCAGGCTGACAACCGCCGGCCTTGTCTCAAGCAGCAACGCCAGCATGTCCGCATCGTCAACGAAGCTTCTGTAAATTATGCGCAGTTCCTTGGGACCTTCCGCATCGAACTCGGCGAAAAGCGGAGCCAACCAGTCCAGCCAAGCCGCCTCCAGAGCGGGATCGGCTTTCGCCGCGCCATGTGCGAAGACATTGACGTTGAATGCGCGATCGGTCCTGCCGCGCAATTCCTCAATCATCCTTCTGGCACCGGCAGCATCCGTCGCCCCAACGCCGATGGATCCAAGCCCTCCGGCATTCGACACCTCGGCAGCGAGAGCCGGTGTCGAGACCCCCGCCATCGGCGCCTGAATGATCGGCAACAACACTCCGAGCTTGTCCAGCATCTCATTTTCCCTTGAACAGCCAATACGCATCAGCATCCTGCCCCGCAGCGTTGTTGATCTTATGCGGCATCTGGGCCCGATCGAAGAACATCCCCTGATGATGGTCGACACCTATCTGGCGTGCCGGCCGGGCTTCGCCACACTGGCCTTCTCCGAATTCCGCAAGACGCTCGAGCGATTTTCAGACATTAAGGATGGAAGCAAGGCGAAACAGTCCTGAAACTGGTGTGAAAATTGGTCTGGCGCCTTTGGGATCAGCCCATAGAGGCACGGTTGAACGCGAAGTTCTCATTCGCGCGGACTAGGAGGGAATGCTTATGAATCTCACGGACATTCTGGGCTATGCCGCCGCGGCTCTCGTACTGCTGACGTTCTCCATGAAGACGATGGTGCAGCTGCGTGTCATCGGCATCCTAAGCAATCTCTGCTTTATCGCCTATGGCTATGTCAATCATGCAAGCCCCATCCTTATTTTGCACCTCATCCTGCTGCCATTGAACGCCTTCCGCCTGGCGCAGATTCTCTCGCTCAACCGCCGGATTGAGGCCGCGACACGGGGCGGGATCGACATGAGCTGGCTGAGGAGCGTCACAAGGCGTCGGCTCGTCAACGCTGGCGATTATCTGTTCCGCAAGGGTGACAGGGCGGATAGCATGATATTTGTCGTCTCCGGCAGCTTTCGCGTCATGGAGATCGATATCACTATTACGTCAGGGGAGATCGTCGGCGAAATTGGTCTCCTTGCGCGAGATAGGCATCGTACGCAAACAGTCAAGTGTGTGGCGCCAAGCGAGGTTCTTGAGATCACTTATGAACAAGTGAGAGCGCTCTACTTCCAAAGCCCACAATTCGGATTTTACTTGCTGCAGCTTGCCGGCCGGCGCCTCATCGAGAACATCGAACTCCTTGAGAGGAACGGCGCCGCGATTGGCGCGGCAGTTCGATCTCCCACGTAAAAGCTGGTCCACCTGTTGCGGAATGACTCTGCCTACGATGAACGCGCAAATTCTCAACTTGGACGGGAGTATCTGACTGCATACGGGTCGGATTTGCCTGAGCCCACCGCGTCCCAAAATCCCCCCCCTCACCTTCTCCATTTTGATCCTACCCGCCCTGAAGGCGGGCATTCCCGATCGCCAGGGCGAGCCCGCATGCCGTCATCGCGGCGCCCGCGACGGCCAGGGCGGGAAAGCCAAAGCCATGGTCGATCAAGGCCCCGCCGACGGCGGCACCACCGGCATTGCCAAGGTTAAAGCCGGCGATGTTCAATGACGAGGCCAAGGCGGGCGCCGACGGCGAGGACAGCACCACCCGTGTCTGCAGAGGAGCGATCGTGGCGAAAGCCGCGACGCCCCAGCAGAACAACAAGAGGTATGTCGGGGTGAGATGAAACATCGCCCAGCCGAACAGCAGCTGGATGAGCGACAACGCCACCAGGATGGCGATCAACGAGGGCATCAGGGCGCGATCCGCGAGCCGGCCCCCTACGGGATTGCCGAGGGTGAGGCCCGCCCCAAAAACGAGAAGCGCGATGGCCACCGTGTCGGGGGACATACCTGTTGCGTCACGGAGAATGGGTGCGATGAAGGTGAGGATGACGAAGACGCCCCCGAACCCGAAAACCGTCGTGCCAAGGGCCATCCACAAACCCGGACTGCGCAGGGCCGTGAACTCGGACGCCAACCCGTCCGACGGAGGGGCCGGCATCGGACGGATCAACAGGGCGATCGCGACAGTTGCCAGTCCACCGATGGCGCTGACGCACCAGAACGTGGCGCGCCAGCCGAACATCTGGCCGACGGCCGTCCCACCCGGTACGCCCAGGATGTTGGCCAGCGCCAAACCGGTGAACATCAGGGCGATGGCGCTGGCCTGCCGCTCCGCCGCGACCAGGCTGGCGGCAACCACCGCCCCCACGCCAAAGAAGGTACCATGGCAAAGCGCGGCGACGACACGCGCGATCATCAGCACAGTGTAGGTAGGCGCCACGGCGGCAATAACATTCCCAGCGATGAACAGGCCCATCAGGCTGAGGAGAAGCGACTTGCGCTCCAGACGAAGAGTGCCCAGTGTCAGGACCGGCGCACCGACGACCACGCCCAGCGCATAGCCGGCAACGAGAAACCCGGCAGCCGGGATGGAGACCTTGAGATCCATCGCGATCTCTGGCAAAAGCCCCATGATCACGAATTCCGTGGTACCGATGGCGAAGGCTGCCGCGGTCAGGGCGTAGATCTGCAAGGGGAGCGGTGTCCGGAGGGCGCGGTCAGCGGAAGCGGTCATGTTACAGTTTCCTCCGTGCCGCGACGGCCCTGGGTTCCAGTAGCCTTCGTGGATCCGGCGTCGCCTTGGTGCGTCGCTGCACGGTCATCAATCTGGAATGTTCAGTAATTCGACAGTCTTGAGCGCGGGGCCGAAGACGACTCAGCCGTTGAACTCGAGAATGTGGAGACCGCCGTTGTAATCGTTGGTGTAGACCAGCCCGCTCTTGTCGACATAGACATCGCAGCTCTGAATCACCTTCGTGCGGTTGGGCCGCCTGTCCACAAGCCGCGCCGGTTCCGGTGGCACGAAAGCGCCCACTTCCTCGGGCCGGTAGGGATTGCTGATATCGAAGACGCGAATACCGGCGTTCTGATAGGTCGCGAAAATAAGCTCCGAGCTGACGAGGCCATCCGGCCGGTTCTCGTAGATGTTATGCGGGCCGAAATGGCCCCCCTTCGCCTTGTAGTCGGCCTCGGCCGGCTCAGGGAAAGTTGCGACGCTGATCGGGTTTCCGGGATCTCGCATGTCGAACAGCCAGATCGGTTTGAAACCGTCCTCGTAGTTGTCAAGAACCGCCTCGTCAGCCACGACCAGAAGATCCCGATCCGGCAGCATAAGACAATTATGTGTGCCACCGTTGAAGGGAGGGGACCAGTTCTTGTGCAACTTCAGCGCGGGCTTGGTGGGGTCCTTCACATCGATGATGACGAGCCCCGCGTCGCGCCAGGCTCCATAGGCGGTATCACCCGACACGGTGGCATGATGGAGCCCCGCGCGCCTGTCGGATGTCGGGACCTCTCCCGCCGCCTCGTTCATGCCAGGCAGCCAGTAACGTCCCGCCTCAACGGGATTAGCGGGGTCGGACATGTCTATGGTGATGAAGATGTAGTCCGTAAATCCGTCGAGAAGCGCCGAGGCATAGGCGTAGCGCCCCCCAGTGTACCAGATGCGGTGGATGCCCCCGCCCTGGACAGGCATGAAGCCGATCTTGCGAGGCTTCCCCGGTGTGGCGATATCGTAGACGCTCATCCCAGCGGTCCAGTCACGCTCAGTCACGGCGCCCGACGCCGTGCCGACCTTCTTGCCGATCTGGCCGGTGTAGTAGGCCTTCTCGTCCTGGAATTCGGCGGAGGCGAACATGTCCTTGGCGTTGATCACCAGGAGCAGGTCGCCATAGGTCTGCAGATGGATGTTCCATGTATTGGGCGGTGCCGCGAAATATTCGACCGCGACCGGATTACGCGGATCGCGCACGTCGATCACACTGAAACCCTTGGAGAACATGTGGCCGATATAGGCATAGCCTTTGTTGACCATCAGCTGCACACCATCGGGCCTGCCACCCTGGTCGCTGTGCCCGATGAGCGTCATGTTCTTCGCGAAGTCAGGCTTGGGAAGTTGAGGCGCGGACATGGGTGAACGTCCCGTTGTTCGAAGGCCAAGGGAATGCACGAACGGCGATAGTCGGGGAGACGGCACGGGCCGCCTCCCCCGGTGCTCGGGCTACTTCACGCCCCAGATCTTGGCATAGGCATCCGCGTATCCATTGCCCGGGTCATAGATATTCTTCGGGCCACCATCAGATCCGATGTTGGACACAAGAAAAAGGTGTGCCGGGGCAACGAAACCACTTTCCTTTTCCTTGCTGAGCGCGCGGTTCGCTTCATCCACGATCTGCCAGCCCTGGAGGATCAGCGGCTCAGCCACGGTGGCCGCCTGATATTCACCAGAGCGGATACGCTGGAACGCAACCTCGCTACCGTCGCCCGCGGAGATGGCGACCGGATTGTCCTTGCCGCCGAGGCCCGCCGCGGAAAGCGACGGCGCCATGAAGTCGAATGTCAGATCGTTGATGCTCAGCGATGTCGTCCATTGCTTGCCGTAGCGCTGGAGCAGCGATGTCGTCAGCTGAGGCATGCGGTTCGATGCGTCGGCAAGTGGTGTATCGACGATCTCGAGCACCTTGCTGTCGCCGCAGGCCTTGATGACTTCAGCCATCGCATTGGATTTTCTGACGGCGATCTCATAAGTGCTGTCGGTGAAGATGACCGCGCCGACCTTGCCGTTGAGCTCGGCGCAGGGATATGAGGCGGCCGCGCGCGCAACTTCGAGCGGATCCGTGGTGATGTTGGTGAAGATCGGCAGCTTGTCATGCGGGCCCGACTTGCCATAGGCGTGCCAGCCGATGACGACGATGCCCTGCTTGGCGGCCTCCTCGATGACAGCAGCCTGCTCTGTCGCGTCGATGCCGCCGAGGACGATGACGTCGGGCTTGGATGCGATGGCCTGGTTGAGGGCGGTCGCGCGGCCCGCGACGGAGCCCTGGCCGTCACTTTCTTTGTAGGTCCAGCCGATCCGGGCAGCCGCGGCCTTTACCCCTTCGCCCGCGCCCCGCGCGCCGCCGTTACGCTGATCCGTGGATACATAAATGATGCTTTTGCCCGGCAGCGCTTTCGGCCCAGTGGTCGGCCCGCTCCAGGGCGCGTTCGGCGCGCTCAGCTTGGCGACAAAGTCCTTCGCGTCCGATACCGCATCGGCGGATGCGGAGGCGATGCCCAGGGCTGAGACCAAGGCGGAGACAAGACCATAGGTTGCGGCCCACTTCAGTTTTTCGGCATTTTTCATTATATCTTTCCTCCCGAAGTTAGTATCCCCGATAGGTGAATCCTATTTCATCTATCGGCAGATCGATGAATAGTCTGAGGTGAGCTCGGTACACCTCGCGCGACAACTCGGCCGTGACGCTTTTGTGCATAACCCGCGAGGCCGATGGCGATCAGCAAGGTCACGCCATTGAAGAGCGGCTCGATGTAGAAGGCCCCGCCGAACTGCTGGATGCCCGAGATGCCGACCGCGAGGATCGCGACACCGACGATCGTGCCCCAGACATTGACGCGGCCGGGGCGTATCGTGGTCGATCCGAGAAAGGCGCCCACAAGCGCCGGCAGCAGATATTCGAGACCGACGCTCGCCTGGCCGATCCGCAGGCGAGCCGCCAGCAAGAGGCCGGCCAGGGCACCCAGAAATCCCGCCGCGACGAAAGCCCCGATGATGAAACGCCTGTTGGGAATACCATTGAGCTCTGCGGCGCGGGGATTCGCGCCGATCGCATAAAGGCAGCGGCCGATTGGCGTATAGGCCATGATGATCCACATCACCACGCTTATGATCAGAACATAGAACGCGACGACGGGAATGCCGAAAGGCTGCCAGGAATAGAGACCGGTGAACCCGGGGGGCAGCATTCCGACGATCTGGCGGCCCTCCGTGTACCAGAGGGCGATGGCATAGAGCACCGTACCCGTGCCGAGCGTCGCGATGAAGGAATCGATGCGCGCGACCTCGACGAGGAGGCCGTTGAGCAGTCCCAGAAGGCATCCGGCCAAAAGAACGATGAGGACGGCCACGGGCCATGGCAAGCCCAGACGGGTCTGCAAGGCGATCGCCAGGATATGCCACAGAACGATGCCATAACCGACCGTCAGGTCGATGCGTCCTGCCGCCATGGGGATCATCGCGGCCAGCGACAGAATCGCTATGATGGCTTTGTCGCCCAATATCGACCGTAAGTTCAACATTGTCGGAAATGTATTCGGCAACAAGATGGAGAATATGACGATCATGATAAGCGTGAAAATAAGAAGCCCGTAGACCGGGATCAGCCTTTTTATCTTCTGGCCGAGCGACATTTGCTCCAGCTCAACGATGGTCGGCTCCAGAGCTGTCGATTTGATCGATTGCATATGGTTATCGCCCCCCTGCCGTTATCAAAGCCTCATTGGACGAAGAGCTGCCCGCCATCGACGAGGCCAAGGTGACCGCCTCAACACTCATCGCATCCGCGTCGATCTCGCTTTCGATGTTTCCGCCCCGGAACACGAGCGCACGATGGCAAATGGCCGCGACCTCCTCGAAGTCCGTGGAGATCAGGAGAATGGCCCGGCCGGCCTGCAGCTGGCGCGCCAACAGCCTGTAGATCTCGTTCTTGGCCCCGACATCGACGCCGGCCGTCGGATCTTCCAGAATGAGCACGTCAGGCGCGATGTGGATCCATCGCGAGAGCACAACCTTCTGCTGGTTGCCGCCAGACAGACTTTCGATCGGTGCCTCGGGTTCGTTTGGAACGAGCCCAATGTGACGTCCGGCCTCCCGGCATTCATCCGTCTCGATAGCAGGTGACCGCCACGAGAGCGGGTGGCTGCCGACAGCCAGGGGATTGAGATACATGTTTTCCCGAATGGAAAGGCCCGGAGCGACCGATTCGGCCAGACGATCGGCCCCGATCATCCCCAGGCCACCTGCGATAGCCCTGCTGGGCGAAGCATGGTCAAGCGGCTTGCCATGGATCGTGATGTCGCCGGCCACCTTCGGCTCATCACCGATCAGGATTCGGCTAACCACCTCGTGCCCCGCGCCGCGCAGGCCGACGAGCCCCACGATTTCCCCGCGCCGAACCGAGAAAGATACAGGGCCGACGTTTTCCCCGGTAATGTCCCTGCATTCCAGCACCGCCTGGGATGTCGGAGGTGGCGGCAACACGAAGGTGTTCTCAAGCGCGCGCCCCATGATGGCGCCCACGAGACTCTTGGGATCCGACTGCGCGGTCCGGCGCGCGTCCGCAACACGGCCGTCGCGCAGCACCAGGAGACAATCGGAGATAGCGAAGATCTCGTCCAGCCGGTGCGACACGTAGATCATGCTGACGCCGCGCTTCTTCAACCCGCGCAGGACGGAGAACAGCACCTCGACGTCATCCTTCGGCAAGCTGGCCGTCGGCTCGTCAAGAACCAATATGCTCGCGCCGACACCAACCGCGCGCGCGATGGCCACGAGAGATTTCTCCGTCCGCGACAGGTCGCTCATCCTTTTTCGCGGATCGATGGCAGGCGCGATGTCGTGAAGGGACCGACGCGCCTGCTCTTCCACATTGCGCCAGTCGATCAGACCGAAGCGTCGCTTGAAACCCTGCGCCAGGGCGATGTTTTCCGCGACCGTCATCCATTCGATCAGTCCGAGATCCTGATGCACAAAGGCGATCGCGTAACGGTCGCGGCGGAGGTCGTGGGGATTTCCATTCAGCAGCACTTCGCCGCTGTCGGCGGTGAGGACGCCCGCGAGGATTTTCACCAGAGTGGATTTGCCAGCGCCGTTCTGGCCGAGCAGGGCCAGAATCTCACCATGCGGCAACGTCAGATCGACATTCTGCACGGCCTTCGTCGCGCCGAACGCCTTGCAAAGGCCCCTGATCGTCAAGGCATCGGACGCAGTTGCGTCGGCCAGATGTGCCGGCCCTGTCGTCATTGCCGCGCCCCCTCCCAGAATGGCCCGAACTGAACAACAATGCGATACTGGCTATTTTTCAAAAAAAATACACGAACAATCTTATTTTGGCCAGCGTTCTGTGACAAAGAAAAATATGCTGATAATAGCTGCTCGCATTGGCCCTGCGTCAGCGCCAATCAGGGAGGCTATGCTGTCGAAAGGCGTCAACACAGCCGCGAGACTTGAACGGACGACCCGGCCGTTCGCGCTCATTGCAAGTCCGGCGCGCAAATTCGTGCAGAGCACCTCCGGCGAGCTTTCCGTCGCCGCTATTGAATGCGACAGGTGGAGTGAATCCTCGCGCGGCGACCGCCTTCACAAAATGATCCTCGTCGTGCGTGGACAGATCGACGTCGAGGGAGAAGCGGGAGGCTGGCTCGTCGTCCCCAATCACATGATCTTCATTCCCGCCGACCGTGCCTTTAATCTGCGCACCTCGGATGGCATGCGCGCGCATGTGGCGTTTCTCGCGCCGGACGATCACCCCTGGCATCATCACGGCTGCTGGGTCACTCAGGCCAACCCGCTGGTTCATGAACTGCTCACGCTCATGCTGAGCCTGTCGGATCGGGCTCCTGACACCGCCATGACCCTGCGCCAGTTGTTCAGGACCCTCTCGCATCTTTGCCAGGAATGGTTCTCCAATCCCAAGATGCTTTGGCTACCCGTCGCCAGATCCGACGAAATGCGCGCGCTCATCGGCTACATCAGCACGCATCTGTCCGACGTAACCGTGGCTTCCGCCTGTGCCGCCTGTCATCTGGCACCGCGAACGATGCAGCGCCTTTCGCAGGAAGAATTTTCATTTGGATTGAAGTCGCTGATCATCGAAGTTCGAATGATGCGCGCGATGGAGCTCCTGGCTCAGGACAACATGCCGATCGAGGCGGTCGCCCAGAGCGTCGGCTATGCGAGCGTAAGTTCATTCACAACGGCCTTCACCAACCGCGCCGGCCATTCGCCCGGCGAATACCGGCAACGTAACCGTACGGCGCTACAATCCTGCGGGATCTAGATGGCCTTGCGCGCGACAACGCGATCTGGGGTTTGGTTGCCCGTGTCACGATGGCATGGAGAAAGCGGTATAAGGACCCGCCGCGGCCTCCCCACCGTCCAGGGAAAGGGTTTGGCCGGTGATGTGAGATGATTTCTCGTCCGCGAGGAACAGGATCGCCGCAGCGATCTCATCCGGTTTCGCCAAGCGCCCGGATGGCACGGAGCGTGCCCGGGCCGCGACAGCCGCCTCCCCCTTCTCGCGGAGGTAGCGCGGGGTCGCCACCGGCCCGGGAGCGACAGCATTCACGGTCACGCCATCACGGGCCAATTCCACTGCAAGTCCCCGCGTCAAGGCTATGAGAGCCGCCTTGGACGTCGAATAGGGAAGTTGGCGTGGCGGCGCGAACAGGCCTGCGGAGGAGGCAACATTGACCACCCTACCCCACCCCCGGGATTGCATGGACGGCACGAGCCGGCCGCACAGCAAGGCCGGGCCGAAGAAATTGGCTTCCATGCTCCGCCTCAGCTCCCGGTCCAGCCCTTGGCCAATGGGCGCGGAATTGCCCATCAGCCCCGCGTTGTTGACCAGAATGTCGACAGTGAAAGACCGTGCCGCCAGTTGGTCGACGCCCGCTTCGATCGAACACGGCTCGGCGGCGTCCATGACAATGGCGAAGCAAGTCTTCGAAAGATGAGCCAGCGCCGCCGCCAACTTTTGCGCATCGCGGCCGGCAATAGCCACACGGTGGCCCGTGCCGCTGAAGGCCATAGCCGAGGCGAGGCCGATGCCATCGCTGCCGCCGGTCACCAAGACGTTACGGGGTGCGGGGGACGTCTGAGAGGCCGTCATGCCCGAGGCTCCATGAACACCGCTTCGTGCTTGCCGCTCGCGGCGGACCGGTAGGCGGCGGCGAGAACCCGCATGTCCTGCACACCCTTGTCCGCAGGCATCACGACTGGCCGGTGGTCGAGCATCGCGTCAACAAAACAACGATGCTGATTGTACGGGTTCTGCCAGTCGCCCATAGCGGGCGCCGACAGCCCCTCAATGACAATGCGCGTGCCGGGCTTATCATAATGAATAGCCTCACCCGCGAAGGGGCTCTCAGCTTTCAGCGAAATAACGGAATTGTCGATATAGGCGATCGATCCGGAACTGCCATGCACGGACATCTGCTCGCCTTTGACGCACCAGGCTGATTCGATCACGCCCATCGCGCCATCGGCGAACTCGACGATAGCCGACATGATGTCGTCGCCCTCGATGTGATCGCACATCAAGTTCTTACCCACAGCGGCGGTCCGCACGATTGGCTGCCCCAGAAGCCACTGGGTGAGATTGAGATAGTGGCATGCCAGCATGGCAAAGGAGCCGCCCCCAACCGCCGATCGTGATGCCCGCCAAAAATTGGCCGGGCGGTTGCGCCAGGCATGGCCCATGCCGTTCGCGAGCTTGCAGTTGATGGAGCCGACCTCGCCCAGTACGCCCTCATCGATCATCCGCTTAAGGTCGCGAAAGATCGGGTTGTCGAGCGAATTCATATAAAGCGCCAAGGTCTTTCCGCTCTCCCGTGCGATCGCGGCGAGTGTTTCCGCCTCGCCCAGGGTCACAGTCATCGGCTTCTGCAGCAGAACATGCCGCCCCGCCTTGAGCGCGGCGGAGGCCTGCGCGAGGTGGAACTGGTTTGGGGTGGATATGATCACGGCTTCAATATCGCTGTTGATCAGCGCGTCGGTGCTGTTGGCAATCCTCGCTCCGAAACGTTCAGCCAACGCGCCCAGTCCGGGATCGAAAGGATCATGAACCGCGACAAGCTGGCTGCGCGGATATTCGCCATAGAGGGACGCATATTTCGAGGCGACGCCGCCTGTGCCCAGCAGTCCAACCCGCAATGGTCTTGCGGATATCCCGTCAGTCATCGTCATGGCATCTCCCCATATCGCTTTGTGACTTATGACCTGGTGACTTCGTGTGCCGGCCAAGTGTCTGTTCGGCCAAGTGTCTGTCGTTTCTCATCATGCTGAGCCATCGTGCGGGCGTTGGCGGGCCAAGGAGGCAGAATTTCGGCGCCCACGCAAAACGGTCCCGCTCAAGGCGCCGGCGCGACGATGTCCGGCCCGGCCCCCAGCAGCGACCTCGCCCGGCGGAGCGCGTTGGCGACCTCCGCCGGGCGTTCGCTGCCGGGGAGGCGGCGGCCGTGCGTCCAGCTGCCACCGACAGCCAGGACATTGGGCAACGCGCCGTATTTCGCCAACGAAGGCTCACCTATTCCGCCAGTCGGTATGAAGTAAATACTTGGGAAAACATTGGCATAGTCTTTCAGAATAGCGGCGGCATCGTTGGGCTCAGCCGGATAGAACTTGAGCACCTGAAAACCATGCTCCGCCGCGAGCATTACTTCGCTTGGCGTCTGCGCACCGGGTATCAGCGGAAGAGACGTCGTGGCCGCGAATGCCGCGAGGGATGGCGTGAGCCCGGGGCTGATCATGAAGTCGGCGCCCGCCTCAGCCGCCCGCCGGCCCAGCTCCGTATCCATGATGGTGCCCGCCGCAAGCAGGATATGCCGGTGCCTTGTTCGGCAATGATGCAATACATCTGCTGCCCGGGGATGCCGAAACAAGATCTCGATCGCCGCCGCGCCGGCTTCCACGAGATCGTCGACGAGAGCGATCGCCTCGGCCTCCCCTCCCACGGAAACGATGGGCATCACCCGTGCCTCGGCAAGGCGCGCTGCCAAAAAGCGGTTCATCGCGACCTCTCCGCAAGAAAACGTACCACCTCGTGGCGCGCCGGAGCGCCGGCCCGCCCGCCGTAGCGCGTGCATTTGATCGCCGCCGCGGCGCTTGCGAAGCGCAGCGCGTTTTCAAGCGGCATGGCTTCCGCCATCGCCACGGCGAAAGCGCCGTGGAAGATGTCACCAGCCGCGTTGGTGTCGACCGCATCGACGGCGAATGCGGGCATCGAATTCACGGTCTTGTCCGAGAGACACCAGCTAAGCCCGCTCGAGCCGCCTGTCACAATGACGGTCGCGTCGGTCAGCGCCGCCAGGGCCGCGACAGCTTCCTGGGTCGAGGTTGCTGACGACAGGATCGATGCGCCGTCCAGCGAGGCCACGACGTGCGAGGCCCGTGGGAGAAGCATGGCGAGCGCCTCGCGCGGACCGACGTCCAGATCAAGGATGGCCGGATGTCCG
This sequence comes from Chelatococcus sp. HY11, assembly GCF_018398335.1. NCBI lineage: Bacteria > Pseudomonadati > Pseudomonadota > Alphaproteobacteria > Hyphomicrobiales > Chelatococcaceae > Chelatococcus > Chelatococcus sp. HY11. The sequence continues at coordinate 36,461 of NZ_JAHBRX010000002.1, read as the reverse complement.
CGCAGGCGCGCCGCGTCCAGTGCCAAAGCCGCCGCGGCGGGCCAGCGAACATCAGCGAGCACGCCGCGGAAATCGGAAAAAGCGAACGGGGAGGTGACCGGCGCGGTCAGGAGATCCGGTGCATAGTACGGGACGACGATACGCTCGCCCCGATCATCCAATGTAATCGACGCCAAAGCTGATGCGGTACCCGCAACGCGGCGTATGTGGGTGGTGCTGATCCCCTCCCGCGCCACCTCGGCGACAAGAAAATCGCCGACTGGATCTGTCCCGGTCGACGCCCATAAGGCACATGCATGACCGAGCCTGACGATCGCCGTCGCGGCGCTCGTCGCCATGCCGGCTGCCACAAGACCGCCGCTGTGGGCAAGATACTTCCCAGGCATTGTGGGAAGCCGGCCGACGTGAACCATCAGGTCACATGTCAGCGCACCGACGCACAGCAGCGGAGGCGCATCGATCGTCATTGCTTCGCCGCCTCCTCAAACCCGCAGGCCTTGCTCGACCGCGAGATCGAAGCCGCTGATGACCCCGCGCAGTTCCGCGAGCCCCTTCAAGCGTCCGATCGCCGAGTAGCCGGGGCGCGTATCCGCTTTCGCGACATCGTCCAGCATGAGGTGGCCGTGGTCAGGTCGAAACGGAATCTGATCGTCACGGCGCCCTTCGATCTTGCGCCGCAGCTCTTCGCGCCGCAAGGCAAAGACAACCGCCGCCATGTCGCTGCTACCGCCCAGATGTTCCGCCTCGTGGAAAACGGTATCCGACTCGCGCATCACGTTCCGCAGATGCGCGAAGTGGATGTCGGGACCGAGTTCCCGAACCATCGCGGGCAGATCGTTCTCACTTCGCACGCCCAGTGATCCGACGCAGAATGTCACGCCATTGGATGGTGATCTCACTCCGGATACGATGCGCCGCAGTTGAGCGATCGAACCCGCGATCCGGGGCAAGCCAAAAAGGTTGATCGGCGGATCGTCCGGGTGGATACAAAGCCGAACTCCATGTTCCTCAGCAACCGGCACGACCTCGCGCAGGAATTCGAGCAAGGTCTCGCGGTAGTCGTCCTCATTGATATCTTCATAACGCGCGAAAGTCGCGGCGAACTCTTGGCTGGAATAAGCAACCGTGCCGCCCGGCAAGGGGGCGAAGACCGTCGCCTCGAGCGCGGCGCGGCGCTCGGGGGACATGGCCCTGAAGCGCCGCTCGGCTTCCGCCAACATCGGCGCGTCGTAGGCCGCGGCAGCGTTCTTGCGCCGGAGGAGGAACAGATCACATGCAGCGAAATCCGCCAGGTCGAACCGCAGCGCCAGGCCGCTAGGCAGTGGATAGCGTAAATCGGTCCGCGCCCAGTCGATGACAGGAATAAAATTGTAGCAGACAACCCCGATGCCGGCAGCACCGACCGACGCAATACTGGTCTTGTAGTTATCGATGTGCCGACGGCGATCCGGTCCGCGAACCTTGATCTCGTTGCTGACTGGAATACTTTCGACAACGTCCCATCTGAATCCAGCTGCACCAATGGTTTCAGCGTGACGTTGAACCTCGTCCTCGGACCAAGCTTCACCATCGGGAATATGGTGCAGCGACGAGACGATACCAGCGGCCCCCGCCTGCCGTGCATCGGCAAGCGTGACCGGATCGGATGGGCCAAACCATCGCCAAGTTGCTTTCATGGGTGTATTCCTTCTCCGCACCGCTTCAGCGAACCGCGGAGACCGGCACGTCTTCCATGGCGTCGCCAACTGAAAGCACCTGCTCGGCGCGGTCGAGGATGATCGCGCCATTGCCAAGAAGGCGTCTCTGCAGGTCGCTGACCCTGAGCCCACGCGTCGTGGTGTGGCCCGCGCACGCCATGGCGGCGGCCGTACCGGCAGCTTCGCCCATGGCCATCGCCGTAACCGTGACGCGGCTGGAAGCCAGCGCGGAACTGTCAGCTGAATGGCAACGCCCGGCAACGATCATGTTGTCGATGCCCCGCGGCAGAAGTGTCCCGTAGCTGATATCGTAGGGACGTACGACCTCATGCATGTGGTAGCCGGAAGCCCCCTTGGGATGGCGGTCCCGATACCAGCACCCCAAGGCTATCACGTCTTCCTGGCTGCGTTGCTGATCGATGTCCTCGGCGGTCAATGTGCTGTCCCCGACGATACGCCGTGTCTCGCGTACGCCGGCGAACGGCCCGGTGCTGGAAAGGTAGGCGTCCCGAAAGGCCGGCACATGGCGTTTGAAGAGATCGAACATCAACGCCGCGTCGATGCGGCCTTGAACTTCCGCCCGGGTCAAGTCGACGGGATCGATACCGCTGCCAGCCGCGCGGCACGCGTTGAAATAGACTTCGGTATCCGCCTCAAGCCGGCCGATCCAGGGACCGCCATAGAGCAGAAGATCGCCCTTTCGGTGCGCCTCCTTCAGCACCGCGCTGCATTGATCGCGTGTATCGCGATCAATATGTACGTTGCCGATACGGAAATGCAGGCTCATAGGCTGCATTTCCTCGCTGATGTCAAAGTCGGCACCCGCATAGGCCGCAGCGTCCGCATCTCCGGAGGCATCCACGACCATCTTCGGCGTGATGACACTCAGACCAGCCTTGTTGGCGATGACGACGCCCTCGACACGGCTTCCCTTACGGATGACATCGACAACTTTGGTGTAATACAGAACTCTCGCGCCGCTTTCCTTGAACAGCCGGTCTGCCTGGCGCTTGAAGCCCTCGATATTGAAACGGATCTTGCTCCTGTCTGGCGTCTCGCTCATCTCGCGCAGTTCGTTACTCGGGCTGAAGGCCCGGTTCATGACATTCCCTCCACCGCCCGTCGCCATTCCCGCGAAATCGGAGACGATGCCGCCAACAACCGGCAGGCCACTGCGTAGATCCACGAACCCGTCAAACGACGCGCCGATCACGCCCGTAACGTATCCGCCCGAAAAGCCGAATCGCTCCACAAGCAGAACAGATGCGCCTTCACGAGCCGCCGCGATCGCCGCGACAGTACCCGCACAGCCGGCACCGCAAACAAGGACATCTGGACTGGCCGATACCTCTAGATTTCTGGAATACTGCATGATCCGGTCTCCACGGGCGTTACTGCTTTATCCTTGATAGGGGAACGACGCCGACGGCAGGCTCGGAGCGCCACGCAAAGCAACGCTCACGTAGCCGATCGTCGAGAAACGATGGCTTTACAAAGTCGCGACGGAACACCTCCATGGCGACACAAACAACTTCAAGTGCTGCGGCGGCCCCGCGCTCATCAAGGATTTGAAGCAAGCCGAAGCAGCGGCTAGCCCTTCATCCCGGACATGGTGATGCCACGCACAAAGAAGCGCTGCGCCAACGCGAAGATGATGATGACGGGCAGGATCATAGTGACCGTGCCGGCCATCACAAGATGCCACTGGCTGGCGACATCATCGCCGGTGATCAGGCTGTAAAGTCCCAGCGGCAATGTATATTTGGAGGTGTCGTTGATATAGAGCAATGGCGAAAGGAAATCGCCCCAGCTCTGCTCAAACGCCAGGATCGCCACCACGGCGAGTGCCGGTTTCGACAAAGGCAGGACGACCATCCACCAGATCTGCAATTCGTTGGCCCCGTCGATGCGCGCGGATTCAAGCGGCGCCTTTGGAATGCCGAGAAAGAACTGGTGGAGGAGAAAGATGAAGAACGCGTGGGTTCCCAGGTAAGATGGAATGATCAGCGGTAGATAAGTATTGATCCACCCCATCTCCTTGAAAATGAGGAAGAGCGGGATCATCCTCACCGCAAAGGGGAACATCATCGTCGACAGCATGATAAGAAACAAAATCCGACGGCCCGGAAACCTCAGCTGCGCGAATCCGTAGGCGATGAACGCGCTGGACAATACGTCACCGATAACGGACAGAACAGATACGATCAGACTGTTCATCACGTAGCGGGCGAACGGGAATGCCTCGACTAGAACCGTCCAGTAATTCTCCCAAGCTATCGGACTAGGAAGAATGCGTGTTGGATCATAGAGCTGAGCTTGCGTTTTAAGGGAAGTGGCCACGAGCAGGACGACAGGCATGAGCCAGACCGCGCTCAGCCCGAACAGGGCGATGTAACGTCGCCGCTCCGACCACCATTGCTCAGACGCGGTCATAGTTCACCCACTTGTCGGAGGTTTTCATGATCAGGATGGTGAGCGACAGGATGATTGCGACGAGCACCAACGCCATTGTCGAGGCATAGCCCATCTCAAGATATTCGATACCGCGCCGGTAGAGATACATGATGTAGACCATGGTCTCGTTTGCCGGGCCTCCGCGCGTGAGAATGAAGACGGCCGCGAAGGCTTGAAACGAATTGATGATACCGATGATGAGATTGAAGTAAATTGTCGGCGTCAGCATCGACAGGGTCACGAACCGTGTCTTTTGAAAAGCGCTTGCGCCATCGAGTTCCGCGGCCTCGTAGAGTTCCCTCGGTATTTCCTGCAGTCCCGCGAGGAAGATCATCATCGTGTGGCCAATCTGCCAGACACTGAGGCTGATGATCGCCAGCAAGGCAAAATTCTCGTCGCGTAGCCAGTTTGGGGCGATAACACCGAAAGTGTCGCGCAAAGTCGGATTGATAAAGCCGTATTGGGGATTGAGAAGCCATAGCCAAAGAATGGAGGCGGCGACCAGAGGCACGATGGCAGGCAGATAAAGCGCAAGGCGAAAAATACTGATGCCACGTGCTTGCGTGTTGATCAACATGGCCAGGACCAAGCCTACCGCGATGCAGAGCGGAACCCGTATCGCTGAATATTCGACCGTCACCGCAAGCGTCTTCCAGTATTCCTTATCCTCGAAGAACATGCGCGAGAAATTATCGAGACCAGCCCAGCGCGGTGCGGAGACGACATCATAGTGCGTCAGACTGAGATACATCGTCGCGAGGATCGGCCCTAGGGAGAAAAGCAGGAAGCCGATGATCCACGGGGCGATGAAAAAGTAGCCCCAAAGCGCCTCTCGTGTCGTATTGCTAAGCCCCGGCGAGCGCCCTTCTGCGCGATGGCGCGGAGCGTGCGTTACCTTCCGAAGAAGAGAAATCTCGGCCATTGCTGCGGCTCCAGTCTAGGACGGTAGGGCGCACTACGGCGCCCATCCGCGATCGCTTCGCATTAGTTGGTGCGGGCGAGGATAGCCTTTACGTCAGTGGCTGCTGCCTTTAGAGCGGCCTCGGGCGTTTCTTTGCCCAGAAGAACGGCTTCCTGCATTTGCTGAAGCCTGACGTGGATCTGTTGGAAGGAGCTGGGCGCCTGGCGGGATTGCACGAGGTCGCCATTAGCCTTGAATGCCGCGACGAATTGGGGTGGGACGTCAACCTTACAGTTACGCAGCGGCGTATCCACGCGCTGCTGCATTGTAAAAAACTGACACGCGCCCTCCCCGGCTGCAATGAATTTCAACAGTTTCCATGCCCCCTCGGGATGCTTGGCTTTCGCGGGAATGGCATAACCGGGCGTGCCATAGGCCAGATAGCGCTGCGTTGCATCCTTGTTGTCGCCGTTGATGGGCGCGACAAAAACGCCCACCTTGTCCAGCATCTGCGGCGCGTCCTTCGCCATGATATTATACAGGAACGGTCCATCCATAATCATGGCCATCTTGCCCATGTAGAAGCTGGGCCGTTGGTCCTTGAACGTGGAACCGAATTGACGCACCGCGTTCTGCCAGCTGCCTGCCGTGCGATTAGAGAAACCCTGCATCCACTTCAAGGTGTCCAGCCCCTCGGGGGAGCCAAAGGCGACATCCTTGGCGTCAGCCGTCAACACTTCCCCGCCGTTACGCGATAGCCATTCAATAAACGCATTCTCGGATCCGCTTCCGGTGGCGCAGTTCAAGCAGATATTCAGGCCGAGCTGCGAGATGACAGCCCCATCACGGACGGTGGTCTTTATCGCGGCGTCTTCCAATTCCTTCCAGGTCTTGGGCGGATTATCGGGATCAAGGCCTGCTTTCTTGAACAAGTCCTTATTGTACCAGATCATCAGCGACGTCGGCACCTTGAAGGGGAACTGAATGAGTTTGTCGCCATAGCGGGACCCCTCGATGCCACCGGAAAAGAAGATCTCATCAAGTTTTAATCCGTCACGCGCGACGAGGTCATCCAACGGCCTGAAAGCACCGAGACCGGCCCATTTCGGAAAATCATTCGCTTGGGTCATGTAGAGGTCCGGCACATCGCCGGAGGCCACAGCAGTCAGCATGCGCTGCGCCGTTGTGTCACTACTTAAAGTGACATTTTCGACGGTGTAGCCCGGATTCTGCTTCTCGAACTGGTCGAGCACCGAGCGGAGTTGCGGCGCCCTGCTTCCGTCCCAATTGTTCCAGAAAACGATCTTCTCCGCGGCATAGGCCTGCGTCATGGTGACCGCGAGTCCCATCGCCGCCGCTGCCGCTGAAAGCACACCAAATTTCTTCCTGCTCTTTGGCATTCTCTCCTCCCATTTTTATTTGGATATTGGCACGCCTTAGGTCGAATTACTTTCATTCTTGAGGCGCCTGGCCCACGAATTTGCCAAATGTCTGCGCATCGCTGTCCGGGCGGCATCCGGATCTGACGCGCGAATGGCTGCAAGAATAGCCCCGTGCTCCGCCAGAACGAGTTCCAGGCGCGCCACTTTGTTTTTTTCCTTGGTCACGTTGGATGTGAGCTCGATCCAGGCCGGCATCGCCACTTCCAGCATTTCCTGAAGCAGCGGCAGATCAGCCGCCTGCGTCACCGCCCGATGAAAGTTCACATCGCATGACAAAGTGCCGAGCCAATCGGTCCCCTCAACTTTGTGCCGCATCTCATCCAGTATCGCCTCAAGCGCCTCAATGTCGGCCTGGGTGCGATTATTTGCGGCCCGCGCCGCAGACTCCCCCTCCAGAATGCCGCGGACATCAAACAATTCATCAATGCGATGGGCATTCATGGAAGCCCATACATTGAACGGCTGCGCAAGCGGATTTTCAGCGACAAACGTTCCGCGGCCTTGCTCGATCCGTATGGCACCGGTTGCCTGCAGGGATTGCATCGCTTCGCGTACAATCGTTCGGCTCACCCCGAACATTTCCGAGAGAACGGGCTCCGGCGGCAGTTTTGTTCCGGGCTCAACCTGCCTGCTGCGAATAAAGCCTATCAATTGTTCGATGACAAAAGCGCGCCGACCGCTGTCGTTGACCTTGGTGACCTGCACGAGACCCCTCGCAAAATACGAATTCATAATACGTATGACGACCCATCATGCAGCAGTCAAGGGGATGCGGGGCTAATTTGTAGGCACTGACGTCGTGACTGCTCCCCATGGCCCTTCCCCACCCGTCAACAGCTTGCGCACGCGCTCGTCTACGCGGGTAGCCCAGTGTCCTTGCACGGGGAGACTGGCCTACAAATTGCTTTCAGCAAAAATACGGGACTCGCACTTGAAAAAATTTCATTAAAATGAAACTCTGCCCGCAGACACGGGGAACACGATCATGAATGACCAAGCCGGTGCGCAACCCGCGCCATCGGGGCATGCTATCGATCTACAAATCCAATGGGATCGGTTGACGTCGATGATGGATGAGGTCGACGCGATCCTTTTACGGACCGCGTTTTCAACCATTGTCTCGGAATCGCGGGACTATGCGATAGTCCTTCTCGATCGGCACGCCCGCTCAATTGCCCAGTCACAGATTTGCGTGCCCGCCTTCACCTGTTCGCTGCCTTCGGCAACGCGCTCCATGCTGAAGACTTTTCCAGCAGAGACACTGGTCGACGGCGATATCTTGATCACCAACGACCCCTGGCTGTGCCACGGGCATCTGCCCGACCTCTATATCGTCATGCCCGTCTTCAAGGAGGGCAAGTCTATCGTTGGTTATATTGCGACCGCCGCCCATATTTCGGACATCGGAGGGCGCCTTGACGAGCTGAATGCGCGGGATCTCTACGAGGAAGGTCTTCGCATTCCGCCGAGCAAGCTTTACGAGGCCGGGAAACCCAATCAGCAGCTCATCCGTATCATGGAAGCGAACGTTCGCTTCCCGCGGCTGGTGCTGGGTGACGTCGGCGCGATTGTGGGCGCAGCGAAGATCGGAGCGGAGCGCTACCTCTCACTTGTGAGCGAATACGGCGAAAGCGCCATGGATGCCGTCGCCGACTTCATCCTGGAACGGTCCGCGACAGCGATGCGTGCCGCTATCGCCGAGATTCCCGATGGAGATTATGAGGGCTCCGCCATATGCGACGGAGTTACCTCACCAACCAACATTAAATTGAAACTGTTAGTGCGCGGTGAGACGATGCATCTGGACTACACCGGCACGAGCCCGCAGAAATCGGACGCGGCCGTGAATGTCGTGATGAATGTCACACATGCGCATTCCCTCCTTGCCCTGAAGTGCAGTCTCTGTCCCGATCTGCCCAACAACGAAGGCCTTTTCGGCCCGATCAGCACCTACGCGCCGGAGGGGTCGATCCTCAACGCACAGTTTCCCGCGGCGGTACGCGCGCGTTCACGGACTAGTTTCCATACGCATACAGCCATATACGATGCGCTTGCAAAGGTCGCGCCCCGCATCGTTCAGGCGACCAGCGGCTCGTTCTGGTCCCTTCGATTCCTCTGCAACGATGATGAGGGACACCCCTTCATTGTTCATGTTCTGCCTAACGGCGGTGAAGGCGCCTCGATCGGTATTGATGGTCATTCGACGACCGCATTTCCGGGCTGTTCAATGATTACGCCCGCCGAGATCATCGAAGCCAATGGGCCTGTCCTCGTTTGCGAGCGCAGCTTGCGACAGGATTCGGGTGGTGCAGGCGAGTATCGCGGCGGCCTTGGACAGACGATACGCGTGACGCCGCGCGGCAGCGCACCAGTACGCATCACAATTCGCCCTGATCGCACCAAATATCCGGCTCCAGGATTGCTGATGGGACATGATGGCGGCATCGGCGAATTGCTTGTCGACGACGTCTCCATTGAGCCAAACCCCTTCTCCCTTAAGCCAGGAGAGATATTCACCCTCAATCTGCCCGGCGGGGGCGGCATCGGAAACCCCTTAGAGCGCAGCTCCGACCGGGTTGAGCGCGATCTGGAGCTTGGACTTATCAGCATGGATGCCGCGACGAGCATTTATGGACGGCGGCGGCCATAAACCTTCGCCAGGAACGATCCGGGGTTAATTGTATGTCAAATCTATATCGTCTTGGTTTCGACATCGGCGGAACATTTACGGATTTTGTTCTGACCAATACCACCACCGGCGCCATGGAGCTGGAGAAATGCCTCACGACGCCTGATGATCCCTCTCGTGGTGTCGCCAAGGGCCTTCGGTCTCTCTTCGAACGCTTTGATATCACCGGATCGGCGATCGATATTTCCATTCACGCGACCACGCTGATAACGAATGCACTCATCGAGCGTCGCGGCCTCAAGACCGTCTTAGTCACGACGCGCGGGTTTCGCGATATCGTCGAGATGGGCAGCGAAGTGCGTTATGATCTCTATGATCTCTTCATGGAGAAGCCCGAACCTCTGATCAGCCGTGACTTGCGTTTCGAGGTGACCGAACGGGTCGACAGTGACGGCACTGTTCTGGCGGCGATTGACGAGACGGAGGTGATAAGGCTGGCGCAGCAGCTGCGCGACCTCCATGTCCAATCCATCGCGATCTCCTTCATGCACGCCTATCGTAACCCTGACAACGAACGGCGCGTGGCGGATATTCTCGCCCGTGAACTACCTCATGCGGCGATCAGCCTTTCGTCATCGGTCGCACCAGAAATTCGCGAGTATGAGCGAACCAGCACGACTGTGGCGAACGCCTACGCCAAGCCGATTACAGCAACGTATCTCGACAAGGTATCGGCTACACTCGACAGCTCGGAGTATGGCAGGCGCCTTTACATGATGCTGTCATCGGGCGGCATCACCGACGCCGATGTCGCCAAGGAATTTCCGATCCGCATGCTGGAATCCGGCCCAGCCGCTGGTGTATTGGCCGCGATATTCTACGCACGGCAGATGCAGATCCCCAGTCTCGTTACGTTCGACATGGGTGGCACGACCGCTAAGGTCGGCTTGATCAAGAATTACGAGGCTGAGAAATCGGGACTGTTTGAATTCGGGCGGGTGGCGCGCTTCAAGAAGGGCAGCGGCCTGCCCGTCAAAGTTCCCATCATCGAGCTCATCGAAATTGGCGCAGGCGGCGGAAGCATCGCAAGCATCGACAAGCTCGGTCTGATAAAAGTCGGGCCGCGCAGTGCGGGTGCTCACCCCGGACCGGCGTGCTACGGCCTTGGTGGCAGCTCACCGACTGTCACGGACAGCAATGTCGTCCTTGGGTACCTCAACCCGGACTACTTCCTGGGCGGATCGATGCAGCTGGACAAAGCGGCCGCCACAGAGGCACTTGAGAAAAACGTTGGATCGCCTTTGGGAATTTCCGCGGAGAAGGCCGCGACTGGCATCTATGAGATCGTCAACCAGAGCATGGTGTCGGCGATGAAGGTGCATATCGCCGAGCGAGGCGACGATCCGCGCAAGTTCTACCTGTTCGCATTCGGAGGTGCTGGACCGGCGCACGCCTATGAGCTCGCCAGAGCCGCGCAAATGAAGGGCGTGATCGTTCCCAGTGGCGCGGGCGCAGCGTCCGCGATGGGGCTTGTCACGTCTGCCGTCTCCTTCGATTTCGCCCGCTCCCTAATTCTCCGCATGAACCGCGATACCTGGCCCCAGATCGAGGCATTGCTGCGGGAGATGGAAGCGAACGGCAGAGAGATCATCGCGGGCGTCGATGCCGCCGCCGTCGGCGAGGCTGTCACTGTCACCTACCAGCTTGACCTGCGCCACAAGGGCCAGGGGCACGAGATGACCTTGACCGTGCCGACCGACTTGGTGCGCGCTGGCAACGTGGACGCGATCCGTGCCTTGTTCTTCGATACCCATGAGGCCCGATTTGGCCATGCGCATCGCCACCTCCCTGTCCAGTTGATCACATGCCGTCTGACGGTCAGCGCGCCGCCCCCACCAGTCACGCTCGTTCGTCATGAGAAGACGGGAGATGATCCGAAGATCGCACTGAAAGGAAGGCGGACTGTCTACTTCCCTGAGCTGCGGCAATTTACGGAAGCCGATGTCTACGATCGCTATAAGCTCGGACCGGATATGACTTTCGCGGGTCCTGCAGTCATCGAAGAACGCGAGTGTACGATTGTCGTCGGGCCATCCGGGGTCGTCCGAATCGACGAATTCGGGAGTGTATTTATCGACATTCAGAAGGAAAGAGCCGCCCGGGCCTAAAATCTGTCGACTGGGCTCATTCCATTATCGTTCGAGTCAAATATAAAAAGGGGAAAACAGTGCTCAATCGCATCACATGTAACGCGCGGAAACTGCTCCACGCCACCGCGCTGATAGGCGTCGCATCGCTCGGCCTCATGCTGCCATCCAGCGATCAAGCCAAGGCTGGCACGCTGACGGTTGCCCAGAGCTACGATCCTCAGTCGCTATGGCCGAATTTCTCGACGTCGCAGGAACAGATGAACGTCGGAAACGCGGTGGTGGAATCGCTTTTATGGCTTGATCCCGCGACCGACAAGGCAGAGCCGATACTGGCCACAGGGTTTGAATTCATCGATGATACGACGATCAAGCTTTCATTGAGAAAGGATGTCGTCTTTTCAAACGGCGAGCCCATGAATGCCGATGCCGTGATCGAAAGCATCAGGATATTCAGAGACAAGGCGATCACACCCGCCTACGCGCGCGACGCGGCCAAGATCGGCTCGGCCGAAAAGATCGACGACCATACCATCCTTATCAAGCTGTCCCAGAAATATCCCGCGGTTCCCCTGCTCCTCAGCCAGATTTACATCGTCCCGCCCAAGTATTGGGCCGAGGCTGGTCCGGATGGGTTCGGCCGCAAGCCTATCGGCACGGGACCGTACAAACTTACGGAATGGGTGCGCGACGATCGCGTGGTGATGGACCGCAATCCGACCTTCTGGGGCAAGCCTCCGGTGGGTATCGACAAGATCGTCTGGAAGCCCGTCCCTGATGACACCGCGCGCGCGGCCGGCGTGATGACGGGTGCCTACGACATTGCGGCCAACCTGCCGGCGACCGCCCTGCCGCAGCTGGAAGGACGGCCGGGAGTTTCGGCGATCTCGGTGCCCAGCTATCGCATCTTCAAGATCGATTTTTCGACCCTCGACATTCATCCCGGCGCCCAGCACGATCTGCGGGTGCGGCAGGCCATGAACTATGCAATCGACAAGAAAGCCATCCGCGATGTGCTGTTCTCAGGTCTGGCCTCACCGTTGCATGGCCAAATCCTGAGATCCAACCAGCTCGGTTTCAACCCCGACATCGAAGATTATCCCTTCGATCCCGCGAAGGCGAAAGCTCTCCTCGCCGAGGTCGGTGGAAAGGTTGAAATCACCTTCAAGTTTCCCTCCGGCCGCTACGCTCAAGACAAGGAAGTTTCCGAAGCGGTTGCCGGAATGCTCAGCGATGTCGGTGTCAAGGTGAACATGGTCCAGCTCGAGGCTGGCGAGTTCCTGACCCAGTTGAACAATCGCGAGCTCTTTCAGATGGCTTTGCGTGGATCAGCACCCCAGGACGATCCGGACGCCATGCTGTCGGCTTATCTGTCGGATTGGCGTTACTCCCACATCCAGGATCCGGAACTGGACGTCCTGATCAAGGCGGGCTCCGGCGAGCTCGATACCGCCAAGCGCGCGGACATCTACAAGAAGGCCATGAAGCTCATCTACGACAAGGCCTATATGATCTTCCTGTATCAGGCCAACGATCTCTATGGCGCGACCGCGAGAGTCAAGAATTTCACGCCGCGCGGCGACCAGCGTTTCGCGCTCTACAACGTCACTCTCGAATAGGCCGGCTCGAAGGCGGCGCATCTCGGATGCGCCTTGCCATCCAGCTACCCGATATCACCTGCAGGATAGCACTTATGGTGAATTATATACTCCGCAGGATACTGTTGACGGTGCCAACGCTGATCGCAGTGCTTATCATCTGCTTTGGACTCACGAGGATAAGTGGCGACCCCGCTGATCTGATGCTGCCGATCGATGTCTCGGACGATGCCCGCGCCGCGTTTCGGCAGACGCATGGATTGGACAAGCCAATTGCCGAACAGTTTCTGACATTCACCGTGAATGCCCTGCAAGGCGATATGGGGCGCTCTCTCCGATTTGGAGAGCCTTCGTTACAGCTCGTGTCCGAAAGGCTGGCTGCAACGTCCGAGCTCGCGCTCGCCGCGCTCGGTCTATCAATCGCCATGGGCATCCCATTGGGAGTGATTGCCGCCCAACGCTACGGGAGTTGGCCAGACCGGCTAATCCGCAACGGAATCGCCGTAAGTCAGGCGGTGCCGTCCTTCTATGTCGGCATTCTCTTGATGATGGTCTTCGCGGTCGGCTTTGGGATGCTCCCGATCGGTGGACGGCAAGGGCCAGCCAATCTTGTCCTTCCCGCCCTCACCCTGGCTAGTGGCCTCGTGCCGCTGATAGCCCGCGTGACCCGATCATGCATGCTGGACGAGCTCGGCCGCGACTATATCCGCACTGCGCGCGCCAAGGGCGTGAAGGAAACACTCATCGTCTGGAAACATTCGTTGCGCAACGCCTGCATCCCCCTCGTCACGGTTATCGGACTGCAGGTCGGCGCGCTGATGAGCGGTGTCGTCGTGACAGAGACCGTCTTCGCCTGGCCGGGGATCGGGCGTCTCGCGATTCAGGCCATCTATGCGAGAGATTTTCCGGTTGTCCAGGCCGTCGTGCTGTTCTTCTCCGTCGTCTTCATCCTCGTCAATCTCTTTGTCGACATTCTCTATGCGGTTATGGACCCCCGGGTAGGTTATAAATGACGATGACGTCCCCATCCTATGTTACTTACAATCCTCTGCGTATCCTGTTGCGCTCGGATGGGACATTCTCTCGCCGAAAGGCGGAGACCGCCTTCCTGTTGCTGTGTTTCATCATTCTTCTGGCGCTCGCGGCTTTCCCACAATTTTTCGCACCCCAGGATCCCTACAAGCAGTCGATCATCAACCGGCTGAAACCCCCGGCCTTTATGGCGGGTGGACGGGATGGCTTCTGGCTCGGCACGGATCAGCTGGGTCGTGATATACTGTCCAGGTTGATATATGGCGTCCGCGTTACCATTATCGCAAGCAGCCTGGCCGTTGCGATCGCCGCCGTTGTTGGAACGACGGTTGGTTTGCTCGGAGCCTATTTCCGCGGCTGGGTCGACGCGCTTGTGGTGCGCGTCATAGACATCCAATTGTCATTCCCTGTTGTTCTCCTGGTAATCGCGATTGTCGCGGTGGTCGGGCCATCGCTGACCAACCTGGTCATCGTCATGGGTCTCTCGGCATGGCCACAATTCGCCCGGATCACGCGCGGCGCGGTGATCGCTGTCCGCGATCTCGAGTATATAGAAGCCGCCCGCGCCATCGGGGTCGGCGACATGCGCATCATGTTTTTTCATGTGCTGCGCAATGTCATGTCCTCGATCATTGTCTACGCCACATTCGAGATGGGGCGGATGATGCTGGTTGAAGCAACGCTCAGCTTTCTCGGGCTCGGGGTGCAACCACCAATCCCGACGTGGGGAGGCATGATCAGCGATGGGTCGAAGTATCTGGCCCTGTCGTGGTCGGTCTCGTTCTATCCCGGCTTGGCGATCGTGCTGGCTGTCATTCTGTTCAATGCATTGGGAGATCGACTGCGAGATCACCTTGATCCGCATATGCGCAGCCAAGATTAGTTGGCATGCCGGCGCCCCGATCAAAACGCTTTGTCCTCTCAACAATGAGATTTCGCGTCAGCCGCGCGTCAACGCGCGCGTCTGAGATCTAATCGAACAAAGAATGGTGCGCTTCGCGACCGCGATGAAGGCGACGCGGGCGGAAAATATTCAACGACACCGTGGAGTACTGTGCGCAAGCCGCGCATATCATAAGGAGATGTCCAAAGATGATTGAAATCGGCACGGCTCGCGCCAAGCCCGGCATGGTCGCGCGCGGCTTCCTGCGCGTGGGACGCATGGCGGATGCCTCCGAGATCAACCTGCCCGTCTCCATCGCGTCGGGCCACAAGCCTGGTCCGACCGTCTGGCTCGAGGCCTGCATTCACGGCGACGAATACGGCGGTGCCGCGGCGATCATGAATTTCATGCGGGATCTCGATGCCGCGGAAATTTCCGGAACCATCATCGCGGTCCCTGTCGCCAATCCACCTTCGTATAATCACCGCTCGCGATTTTCTTATATAGACGGGCAGAACTTGAACCGCGTTTTCCCGGGAAGCACGGGCGGATCCTACAGCTTCCAACTCGCGGCCGTCCTCAGAGAACATCTGCAAAAGCACGCCGATTATATACTTGACTTGCACAGTGGTGGCATCGGGGCGGAGGTGCCTTTCTATGCGATCTACAAGGATAACGGCTCGGCGGCGGTGGAACGCTCGCGAGAGCTCGCCAAGTTGGTCGGATGCGACGTTATTTGGCGAGCTGAGGGGGGTGAAGGGCTCGGTAGCACGGTGACTTCGGAAGCTTTGAGGCTAGGCGTGCCAGCTGTGACAATTGAATGCGGCGGCGGCACCGTCACGCCGGAGCATCTGCGCGATTTCCGCAAAGCGATCGAAAGTTTTCTGCGGGCGGTAGGAGTACTTTCCGGGGAGCCCGAAAGACAGAATGGCTACAGGATCGTTTCGAATGGATCGTTCCTGCACAACCGCGAAGGCGGCATGTTCATCCCCGCCTGCAAGGTGGGAGATTTCGTCGCCAAGGGGCAGGTGATGGGCCGGATCGTCGATCTATTTGGGAATACGCTCGAAGAGATTGTATCTCCGCATGACGACGCCTTTGTCGCGGCCCTGCGCTGCAACTGTTTCCCCACGCACGCGGGTGAGATCGTCGGCGAGGCCGTCCCCCTTCAGTCGATCGAGATGGGCTGAGGCCTGAAGTCTCATCCGGCTGTGCCGGACAACCGAGAAGCCGAGGAGGCTCAATGTATAGGCTCGGCACAATTGAATGCGCGGCTGGCAAGGCAGAAACCGGCGAGCTCACGATTGCCTACGGGATGGACGGAAGGCCGGTCACCATCCCCGTTGCTGTCGTCTGTGGAAGTCGGCCCGGGCCGACGCTCCTTGTCGCGGGAGGGTTGCATGGTATCGAGATCGTCACGATCGAGATCCTGCGCGTTCTCCTGCAAGAAAAGCTCGACCCCACGGCGCTGGCTGGCACGGTCGTCCTCGCGCCACTGCTCAACCCTTGGGCCTTCCATGCCTCGCATCGGCTCACACCGCACGATGCGCAGGACATGAACCGCGTCTTCCCGGGAACGAGGGGATCCACCCTGACGGGCCATGCCGCGCACATCATCACCCATGAACTGCTGGATCGTGCCGACTACCTCATCGACTGTCACTCCTGCAATCCGCCCTCCCTGCATTTCACGATCGTCAGCGAGGACGGAGATCCCGATATCACCCAGCGCTCGATCGATATGGCGGAAGCCTTCGGGTACCCCATCATTTATGCGAGCAGCAACCATGCGGGAACGGCGAGGGGTTACTTCGTGTCCTGCGGAAAGCCCGCCATCACGCCTGAGTTCGTCTTCTCCCGACGCATAGATCCGGTGTCGCTCGCGACCGGCGTTGTCGGCATTCAGAACGTGATGAAATCGCTCGCCATGCTGGAAGGTGCGGCAGAGGCCGTTTCCGTTGCGGGACATTTCGATGAGCGGTTGAGCTATAAGGTCCTTTCCGCAAAGCGGGGAGGACTATGCCGCCTGCTGAGGACATGCGGAGATCGGGTCAAGGCAGGTGAAGCCCTGGCATCTTTACATGGCATCTGGGGCGACGAAACAGAGACCATCACCGCGCCCGTGGATGGCATTCTCCTCGCTTACCCCATCCAGGGGAACCAAGCTGCGGCGAGTGGCGACAAGGTCGCCTATTTGGCCTATGACAGGCGCAGACAATCGTAAATTCGCCGCTCGCCGGCTTTGAGACCAAGTATGAAGGACGTCTCGTGGGTTTAACGAAGCCTAGCAGGCAACCGCGCCCCAAGGTTACGCAGATGGAGGACACGCCGATGGAGATCGGGACGACGGTCGGCGGTCGCATCCGCCGAACACGCGTCGCCCTCGGCATTTCGCTGAAACAGCTTTCTGATTCCGCCGGGGTTTCGATTGGCACTCTCAGTCAGATCGAACGCGGCATCGCGAACCCGTCCTTCAAGACGATGCAGAAAATTCAATCGGCTCTGGGGGTCACACAGCAGACACTATTTCCCACGGTGCCCGCACGCGCGGAGGATCCAGAGTTCATCCGCAGAAAGGATCGGCGTCCCTTCTGCGACCTCGGTGTTCTCACCAAGGAGCTCATCTCGACAGGGACCTCGCGCTCCCTGGACATGATGATACTTCACATCCCACCGGGCGGCTCCACGGGCGAAACACCGCTTGTATCACTCACCGAAAAATCAGGTTTGGTATTGGTGGGAGAAGTTGTTCTGCAGTACGGCGATGAAACGTGCCTGCTGAGCGAAGGGGACAGTTTCCAGTTCGAGGGAACAACGCCCCATTCTATCCGCAATACGAGTTCAGCTGACGCGCGGGTTCTCTGGCTCGTGAGTAACATCACTTTTGACAGACATCTATGAAAGCCCTGGCGTGCCGGAGGCCTCACGCCTGACTGAGGTCGTTGCGCGTCCTTCCAGCCGCGGCGAAGCTTGGGACTGTGGGCCATTACAATCACCGCTGATCAAGTCGCACAAACCGTCGCGACAGGGGCGCTAGGCCTTGTCAAACCAGGCACGCCAATGCGGCCATTGCGCGATCATATCAGCCACGTAGGCGTAGCCCTCTCCGGCGGGATTGCTGCCATCACCCGCCTGGGTGAGCGCCATCCAGCGTGGATCTTCCATCAGCGGCGTATGGAGATCCAAGAACGGTACACCGATTTCAGCGGCCACCTCGGCATATCTGGCGTTGTATTCAGCCTGCCGCGCGTTTGAGAAGCGATACTGCGGGCCGCTCAGGAGTTGCGGATAGGGCAGCGTGTCGTTCATCGGAATGAGGCCGATCCACAATGTCGGGAGCCATTGCGAGGCTTCGCGGAGGATGGCGCGCGCATTGTCCACCGATTCCTCCAGCGGCACTTCAATCCCTCTGCCTATTTCCTCCTTGGCGTCGTTGCCGCCAAACATGAAGACAAGCCGGCCGTTCGCGGCGGCTGGAATCCTGGCCTCGCATTCACGGCGCCAGCGTTCGGCGATCATGCGGGTGGAGTTTCCGCGAATGCCGAGATTGTAGAGCGAGATGTCGTGGTTTCTCGCCCACTCGCCCGCAACGAGGCGGCCGGTCCAACCGAGCGCGGTTTCATCACCGGCACCGACCGTGAAGGCATCGCCGATGAAGCAGATACGGCTGAAACTGTTCCGGCTTGGGGGAAATGCCTTCATCATGCGTTCTCTGTTGAGGTAGCGCGATCAACGGGCGCCGCGCGTCGCACCAGGGTTACGCGGGCCACTGAGCTGCAGCGGCATGCTGGACAGCTCCGTGATGTCCCGTGCAGCACCTATGATTTCCGCAGCCATTGCAGATCTTAGCGCATCGTCGGCCGCGTGGTCGGGAAATGACACGGACATGCTGATATCCGGCTGGCTAGCATTGCGTGCCTTGATGACCGCGCCGATCGACGTGATCCCCGGCGCCGTCGCGCAGGCCACCTCGATCCATCCCGCCTCCCGGCAGCGCCTCACGTCCACCAATGTATCCGCGAGTGGTATCGCCTCTCCTGTCACCGGATGGACGACGGACGGTCCCAGACGCTCGGCGACAACAGCGTCCTCGCAGTTCGAGAGCAAGGCGAGCCCCAGCGCCGTCTGCTCCGCGGGGAGGCGCGAGCCGACATCGAGGACAAGGCGAAGCGGATGGCTGCCTTGCCATTGACGAAGGACGACAACATCCGCGCCATCCAGGATACCAGCATAGGCCGTGAAACCGAATGTCTCGACCAGGCGCGACAGCGAGCGGTCGACAAGATCGAGCACGCTATGCGTCGAGACATAAAGCCCGCCAAGTTGGAGTAACAGCGGGCCTACACTATATTCCCTGCCGCCATCCTGCCGCTCCAGAATCCCGCCTTCGCTCAACGTTTTCAGGAGCCGGGAAACAGTGCTTTTAGGGATATCCAGCTCGGCAGCCGCATCCGATACCCGAAGGGTCGGCTTCTGGACGGACAGAGATTGCAGAATCCGGATGGCGCTTTCCAGACTGCTCATTATTGCATCAACCCTGTGATTGTTTCATCTGCAGCAACTGGTTGACAGATTTGGTACAAGATGAGCAGTCTAGCGTCAAGTTGAGCCTGCCTCTGTACCGATCCCTCGCGTTGCGACGCCGGTGCACGGTCTGGTATCGCGAGACAAGGGAGCATGGGGAATGGTCGGATTTGCAAGGCTTGCGGCAATCGCCCTGGGCTTGGGAGCAGTGGGACTGAGTATGCTGGCGCCAGCGCCGGTGAAGGCGCAGGAGCCTCTCGTGGTGGTTGCCTCGGGCGGTGTCTGGCTGGAGTCGGCGAAGAAGAATTTCGCGGCTTGTTACAAGGAAAAAACCGGGCAGTCGCCGGAGATCCTGGTGCTCAATTCGAGCGATGTCATGAGCAAGATCAGGGCGAATCCGAAGAATCCCCCGATCCATGTGGCGCTGCTCAGCGAGATCGATGCCATTCGGGCCGGCCGCGAAGGGCTGCTTGACAAGCTTGACCCCGCCAAAGCGCCAAATCTCAAGGATGTCCCGCAGATTTTCCGTGAACAATGGGACGACTTCGCCACTATTCAGAACTTCGGGGCGATGATCGTCCTGTACAACAAGGACAAGATCCCCACGCCGCCCGCCGACTGGAAGACTCTGATTGACGATGTCATCGCCGGCAAGTTCGGCGATCGGGTGTCTTTCCCGGCGGTCACGATGGCTTGGGGACCGATGTTCACCTGGTTCCTCAGCACCCTTTACGGCGGCGACGAGAATGTCGTCTTTGAGAAGTACAAGGCGATGGCGCCGCATGTGGCTAAGTTCTGGACATCGCCGGTCGACGCCATGAACATGTTCGCGGCGAAGGAGATAGACCTGCTCGTTTACTGGGATGGGCGCGCCTATTCGTTTGCCAATGAGAACAAATGGGCCGGCGCCTATATTCCGGAACCTGGCGCGTTCCAGTCCGCCGCCATGTTGGCGAAAGTCAAGAACGCGCCTGAGTCAGCCTGGACGTATATCGACTGTGTGCTCTCGCCCAAGGCACAGCTGGGTCATGCCGAAACCATCATCTATCCTGTCGTCAATTCAAAGGTCGTCTATCCCGACGCCCTGAAGGCCCAGCTAACACCACTCGAGAAAGTGCGCCAGCCAGAGTTCAAATCGTTCATCGACAAGATCCCGGCGTGGATTGATCGCTGGAACAAGGAAATCCGCTGACATGGCAACCGCTGGCGGTAGCATGCTGTGATGACCGAAGCGGCTCGCGCGAGGCCGGGTGTTGCACCCGGCCTCCTTCTATCCCTGCCGGCTGTCGTTTTTCTTCTTGCGTTCTTTGTCGGGCCGCTCGCGCTCAACACCGGACGCAGTCTTGAGACGCCGGACGGCCTTGGGATCTACCAATATGCGCGCGCGCTCGGCGACACCTATTATCTCGGTGTTCTCGGGGTCACGATCGCGCTGAGCATAGCGGTCACCTTGGCCACGCTCGTGCTGGGCTATCCCCTGGCTCTCGCCATCGCGCGGTCGTCGGGGCGCACGAAAAGCCTCTTGATCTTCATGATCGTTACACCGCTTCTCATCAATGTCGTGGTCCGCACTTTTGGGTGGATGATCATCCTGGGGCGCAGTGGCGTCATCAATGCGATCCTCAAGGCGCTCAACCTCGATACGGTCAATATCGGCAGCGGCTGGTTCGCGATCTGGCTGGCGCTGGTCCACGTCCTCCTCCCGTTCATGGTACTGTCCATCGCCAGCACGCTCGAAGGCATTGACGGCGCGCTGGAGGAAGCCGCGACGACCCTTGGCGCCTCCCCTTTCAGAAGTTTTATGCATGTTGTCCTACCTCTCAGCGCCCAGGGCGTCATGACAGGTATGCTGCTGGTCTTCGCGTTGAGCATGGGCAGTTTCGTGACCGTGATGCTCATGGGCAGCAATGCAACGATGGTTCTCCCGCTGCTCATCTATCAGCAACTCAACCTTGCGTCGGACTGGCCGTTTGCGGCCGCCCTCGGCAATATCCTGCTCATCACCGCTATCATCGTGATCGCAGCGCAGTTGCGTCTCGCCGGGTCGAGGGCTGGCCGATGAGGCAGGTCGAGAAACTCGGCAAAGGCTTGAGGATCTATGTCGTCCTCGCCGCCCTGTTCATCATGGCGCCGCAGGCGATCGTCTTCGTCGTCGCCTTTTCATCCGCAAGCTTCGTATCCTTCCCGCCCCCCGGCTTCTCGCTACGGTGGTTTGAGCAGGTTCTGGCCGACCCCGCCTTCATGCGGCCCATGTGGAACAGCGTCGTGCTCGGGTTGATGGCGACCGTGTTTGCCGCGATTGTCGCGGTACCCGCCGCCATCGCCCTCGTCCGGCATCCCTTTCGCTTCTCGACGGCGATCCAGACCTTTCTCCTGTCGCCGCTCAGCATGCCGGCGCTCATCCTGGCGATAGCCTTGCTGTTCTACCTCAGCGCCATCGGCCTCGGAAACACCTTCACGGGCCTCGTGATCGGCCATGTCGTGATCACCATCCCCTATCTCCTGCGCACGATCGTGGCCGTCTATGCGAGCACAGACCCTCGGATCGAGGAGGCCTCCTACACCCTCGGCGCGCCGCCGCTCGCGACCTTCTGGCATGTGACATTGCCGATGCTCCGACCCGCGCTGTTCGCGGGAGGAATGTTTGCCTTCCTGATTTCCTTTGACGAAGTCGCGATTTCGCTGCTGCTGTCCAACGCGCGGTCGATGACACTTCCGGTCGCGATACTCGGCTATCTCGTCAACAACTACGATCCCGCCGTCGCGGCGATTTCCGTGGTCAAGATGATCATTGTCATCATCGGGCTTATCGCGCTCGAATACACCTATGGACTGCGCAACCTCACCCTGCCGAGCAACCAGGAACAGCGCCGCAATGGCTGAACCCGCCCCCCGCCCGACGCGTGGGCGCATCGCGATCCGGGATGTCGCCAAATCCTACGATGGCGCCCCCGCGCTGCGTGACATCAATCTCGACGCGGCGCCCGGCGAATTCATCGCCCTGCTCGGTCCCTCAGGTTGCGGCAAGACGACCCTGTTGCGGTGTATCGCGGGCCTTATCAACGCGGATCGCGGTGACATCCGCGTTGACGATCGCTCACTCGTGGAAACGGCGCCCTGGAAGCGGGACATCAGCGTGGTCTTCCAAAGCTACGCGCTCTTTCCCCACATGAGCGTCGCGCAAAATGTCGCCTTCGGCCTCAAGATGCGGCGCCTCGACAAAGCTGTGGTTGCCAGGCGCGTTGCCCACGCCCTGGATCTCGTCCAGATGACGACCTTCGCCGAAAGGCGGCCGGCGCAACTCTCAGGTGGCCAGCAGCAACGTGTGGCGCTGGCACGCGCCATCGTCGTGGAACCGACGATCCTGCTGCTCGATGAACCTCTCGCGGCGCTGGACGCCAAGCTCAGGGCGTCCGTCCAGATCGAGATACGCAGTCTACAGAAAAGACTTGGCGTCACGACGATTCTCGTCACGCATGATCAGGCGGAGGCGATGACGATGTCGGATCGCATTGCCGTGATGAATGCCGGGCGGATCGAACAGATCGGCAGGCCGCTCGACCTCTACAACCAGCCGGCGACACCATTCGTGGCCGATTTCGTTGGCGAGACCAACAGGCTCCATGGTGAGACCAGGCCGACCTCCGCCGGATCGATGTTTCATCTCGTCGAGGCAACACGTGATTTTCCTCTGTCCCAGTCGCATCTGTCCCCTGGCCCCGCCACGCTCATGGTACGACCGGAGAACATCCGCCTCGGGCGCGACGCGGCAGGGCTGCCGGGCACCGTGGAACATACCGCGCTCATCGGCGATCGGTTTCAGATCACCCTGTCCGCCCTCGGGCTCACCCTGCGCGCGACGGTGCTGAACAACACCGCTGCAGGCGGCATCCCCGCGCCCGGTGATCGGGTCTCGGTGGCGTGGCGCGCGGAAGATGCGCTGGCCTTCCCCGGCCATGTCTGATCACATGACGTTATATCCAGCGGGATCATCTGTTGGACGCCTGAGCTTAGCAAAGTACCCGGTGTCTACACGGGGCAGTTCCGCCAAGCCAGCGCATGACCTTCGATCTCGCGTCACCGCACGTCGCCCACAGCTGCGGAGGCTGGAGAAACATCACGACCAGGGATAGGATCCCGGAATATTCAGGAAATCGCCGTGATGACATGCGCCTGCATTTTGGCGGCGACTGCGCCACGGCCATGCTTGTCTGCGATCGCGGCTTCGACGTAATCGGTTGTATGGTCTAGCTTGCCTGGTTCTCGGGCCTCTATCTCGTTGCGAAGCAGAGTTCCCTGGCAGTAAGCCACGGCGGGAATACGCGACGAAGACGCACGGCTTTGTTCAGATCTCGTCTCGACAGTCACATGGGAAAAGCCTGCCCTCCCCAGCTCATCTCGGATCAAGTCCGTGTCGTGATAGCCATGGGGCGTTCGGGCCAGAAAGCGCGGCGGATCGTCAGGAAAAATCTTGGCGAGAGCATTCGTCACGTCGTCCGCAAAAACATTCTCCTCTATGCGATCCCATACGCTGAGCAAGAAGCATCCCCCGGGCTTCAACACGCGCCTTGCTTCACGGTAAGCAGACAGACGATCGGGAAAGAACATCGCGCCGAATTGACAACACACGAGATCGAAGGCGGCATCGTCAAATGGCAGAGCCAACGCATCCGCGCAGCGCCATTTGACGCGCGCGTCCGGCGCTTGCTGCGAGGCGGCATAGTCTAGCATCGGCTGGTTGAGATCGGTCACGACATAGCGCGCAGCCGATGGCAGTCTCGGAGCCAACGCCCGGGTGACGACGCCGCTACCCGCGGCGGTTTCCAGGACCGCGGATGGTGAGAGAGATGCCGCGCGTCGCGCCATGTCGGCCGCATAGGGCTCGAAAATCAACGGCACCATATACCGGTCATAATTTTCCGGAATCGAGCCCGCGAACACCCTGTCAGTTTCCAACATGGCTTATCACGCATCGTTGGTTCAACCGCCACGATGAGTTTATCATAAGATCGACGGCTTGCGGACAGTCATCCAACGTCAGATCGTGGACGCTGACCAGCGTGATTGAGTTCCGACCGCCTTGCGTTCAGATGCTCCAGAATGGTGGACAGCGCTTCAGCACTCAACCTGGAGCGCCGGGCTCGTCGACATAGCGCCTTTCAAGACCGTCCCAGTAAGATTTGCGCACCACGTTTTGCCGATCCTCGAACGTCGCCAACCGATGGAGCACCGTCTCTGCACCGCCCTCGGCGCGAATTCCCGACAGGACATCGCGAATGGCGACAATAGACGCCTGCAACGCCGCGTTGGCGTAGAGAACCAGGGAAAAACCGATTTCCCTCAACACAGTTTGGGAAAGAAGCGGTGTCTTGCCGCCGATCACCAGATTGATGACCTGCGGGGCTGCCAGGCGCTTGACGATCTCCCGCAGTTGGGCCTCGCTTGTCGGGGCCTCGACGAATGTAATATCGGCCCCTGCCTCGATATAGGCTGCGGCGCGGTCAAGCGCCGCGTCGAGACCTTCAATGGCACAGGCGTCCGTTCTCGCGATGATCAGAAGATCCTCTGTGGAGCGACTGTCAACTGCCGCCTTGACCTTCTCGCACATCTCGGCGCGCGAGATCACGGACTTGCCGGCGAAGTGTCCGCAGCGTTTGGGAAACTGTTGGTCCTCGATCTGCAACGCATTCGCACCGGCGCGCTCGAGCAGACGGACGGTCCTGATCATGTTCAAGGGATTGCCGAAGCCGGTATCGGCATCAACGATGAGCGGCAGATCACAGCAGTCGGAAATCGCCGCCACTGTATTGGCGACCTCCGTTACGGTGGTCAGACCGATATCGGGAACGCCATAACCCGTATTAGCGATGCCGGCGCCGGTGATATAGACCGTCTCGTATCCGAGATCCTCCGCGATCCTTGCCGTCAAGGCGTTGGCTGCGCCCGGAGCGAGCAACGCCCGGCGTTCCTCCACGGCTACGCGAAGTCTTTTCCCACGTTCAAGATGCGTCATGCGCTTGTCGCCAGTACCCGATCACCATTCCAGATCATTTTCTGGACCGCTGGTATTTTGTCAACAAAAATTGACCTGATTAGCCATGCCCTGAAAATTCTGATGATTCAGATATAATTCTGTCGACAATTATGCATCGCAAGGCTTGACCCTTGGCTTGTCGACATCTCGATGGCGTTCCCCTAAGTTCCCGGCATGGATGACACCGTGGACAGCACTTTTTCGGAAGGCGCGGCCGGCGACGAGCAAACATTGTCCGATCGTGCTTTCAGGCAAATCAGTGACGCCATCGTGCGGGGGGAGATTAAACCTGGCGCGAAACTGAGCGAGCCTGATTTGTCACGTCGGCTCGGCGTCAGCCGCGGGCCGCTTCGCGAGGCCATCAGGCGGCTGGAGGAGCGACGCCTCGTGACCCGCTCACCGCGCCTCGGCGCGCGCGTTGTCATCATTACCCAAGATATGATGAGCGAGACTTTCGCCATCCGCGAAGTTCTCGAGGGACTGGCGGCACGCGAGGCGGCTGGGCGGATCACCGACGCACAGGTGGATGAACTCTATGCGATGCTTGAGGCGCATGAAGCGCAGCTCAATCGGGGCTCGGGGGGCTATGTTCAGAATGGCGCCGACGAGGACTTCCATTTCGCGATCGTGCGCTACAGCCGGAGCGCGAGCCTTTTTCATCTCTTGTGCGATGAATATTATCAGTTGATCCGCCTCTACCGCTATCAGCATGCTGTCGTCAGCGGCCGGGCACAGCGCGCCTTTATCGAACACCAGCGTATCGCGGCCGCGATTGCTGATCGCGACGCGGATCTGGCTGAAATGCTGATGCGCCGGCATATCCAAGCCTCACGCGCCAACATGGAGAAGGCCCTTTTGGCCCGTGAGGAACAAGACGCAGCGAGCGCGTCGACACGGCGCCCTCGCAAGAGCTGAAGCGGAAAGTGTCTGCGTTAGGTGATGAGATCGTCAGGTGCGTCATCGCCTTGAAGCTAAGTCCCGCAGCGCATCGCGCCGCGCCACAAAACTGTGACACGGCGCGCGGATTTCAGATCGCCTCAAGTGCCCTTCAGCCTAGGCGCGGCCATTCCTCTCGCTGGCCCTTCCCATGCAAGTCGGTGGCCTTGCAGGCCCTTGAGAGGCCTTTTCGTTCCTTAACGACCAGCCTTGCTGGTCAAGAGCGGCAAAGGCTCAGCCCGGCCGACGATGAAGGCGTAGGAGAACGCCCCGAGAACCGCGAAGCCCGCCGCCACCGCGAAGGACGGCGTGTAGTCGCCATGGAACTTGTCGAGCAGGAAGCCGAACATGAACGGGCTGACGATGCCGGCGATATTCGACGCGAAGTTCTGGATTCCACCGATCGAGGCGACATGGTTCGAGCTTGGCGCCACATCGGCTGGCAAAGACCAGATGCCTGTCGCGGCGACGGCCAGGCTGCTGTAGGAAATGGCGAGGAAGAACAGCGCCATATAGACGGTTGATGCAAATGCGGCCGGCAGGATGGCCGCCCCACCGAGAAGCCCACCCACCATCACGACCTTGCGCACAACGGTGACGTTGGCACCACCGCGGATGAGCCTGTCGGCATAAGCCCCGGCAGCCCAGGCCGTCACGACCGCGGCGAGGCCGGGCAGCATACCGAGGGTGCCGAGCTGCGTCAGGTTGAGCCCCCGGGCGGTCTTGAGATAATCGGGGAACCAAGTCAGGAAGAAGTAGATAACGAAATTCAGGCAGAAGAAGCCCAACATCATCCCCCAAACCGTGCGATAGCGGAACAGCTGGGACCACGGGATCTTCGCGGCCTCACTGTTGTCGCTCGCCTCGCTACGGCTGCCGTTCTCAGCGATATACTGGCGCTCGAGATCATTGGCCGAGGTATGCTCGGTGGGATCGCGATAATACCAATACCAGACGCCCGCCCAGATGAGACCAACCACGCCCAACACGACGAACGAATAGTGCCAGGTGGTCAGGGCGATCAGGCTCGTCACGATCGGCAGCGACAGAACCGTGCCGACGCGCGAGCCGGAGTCGATCACCGCCGTCGAGAATGCGCGTTCACCCACCGGAAACCAGCGCGAAGCCGCCTTCGTGGCGCTGGGATAGGCCGGTGCCTCACCGGCGCCCAGCATGAAGCGGAAGGCGAAGAATCCCCAGAAGCTCTTGGCGAGCGGCGTCAAAGCGGTGAAGATAGACCACCAGATGGCCGCGAGCGTGAAGGCCCGGCGCGATCCGACCTTGTCCGTGAACCAGCCCGCGAACAGCATCATGCCGTCATAGGCCCAGAAGAACGCCCCGAGGATGAGGCCCTTTTCCGTATTGGTGAGATTGAGCTGGAGCTCGGCGTCGATATAGGGCAAGGCCACGCTCATGTTGGCCCTGTCGAGATAGTTGATGACGAGCCCAAAGAAACACAGCGTCAAGATGACATAGCGGATCTTTGTGGCGCCTGCCGGTGCTTTGGCGCTGCCCTTGGGGGGTGCGACATGCTTCATGGGAAGCTCCCTTGAGTATTTCCTACGGCCCTCGACAGCTCTGCTTGACCGGTCCATGCCGATCACGCGCGATGTCTTGCCGCGATGTCTTGCAACGGGGGAATTGATATGGCTCGAAGGTCAGAAATGTATCTGGCGGGAGCCGTCAGGCTCCAAAACGATAGTCCTTCAGGCTTGCAGGCTTCATCTCGATTGAAAACCCGGGTGCCGTCGGCGGCATATAGGCCGCATTGCGCACGACACACGGATCCTTGAAATGCTCATGCAGGTGATCGACATATTCAATCACCCGCCCCTCGCGGGTGCCGGAGACGCAGACGAAGTCGATCATCGACAGGTGCTGGACGTATTCACACAAGCCGACACCGCCCGCGTGCGGACAAACGGGCAGGCCATATTTGGCGGCCATGAGCAGAACGGCCAGGATCTCGTTGACCCCGCCGAGGCGGCACGAGTCGATCTGCACGACGTCGATCGCGCCGCGCATGATGAACTGCTTGAACATGATGCGATTCTGGCACATCTCGCCAGTCGCCACCTTGACCGGCTCGACACCCTCGCGAATTTTCCGGTGGCCCTCAATATCGTCGGGGCTCGTCGGCTCCTCGATGAACCAGGGCTCGGCAAAAGCCAGCTGGCGGACATGTTCGATAGCCTCGCCAACCTCCCAGACCTGGTTGGCATCGATCATCAGCTGCCGGTCCGGCCCGATGACCTCCCGCGCGATGCGCAGGCGGCGCTTGTCATCTTCAATGTCCCGCCCGACCTTCAGCTTCACATGGTTGAAGCCCTTGTCGACGGCCTCCTGGCACAACCGTCGCAGCTTCTCGTCGTCATAACCCAGCCAACCCGCCGAGGTGGTGTAGCAAGGGTAGCCTTCACGCTCCAGAATAGCGATCCGTTCCGCCTTGCCAGCTTCCTTCTCGCGAAGCATGGCCAGGGCTTCGTCGGGTGTGATGCAATCGGCGAGGTAGCGAAAGTCGATCGCCCGGACGAATTCTTCCGGGGTCATATCGCTGACAAGGCGCCAAACGGGCTTACCCGCCATCTTGGCGAGCAGGTCCCATACGGCGTTGACCACAGCGCCCGTTGCGAGATGGATGGCACCCTTATCCGGGCCGATCCAGCGCAGCTGGCTGTCGGAGGTGATGTGACGCCAGAAAGCGCCGAGATCCGCGCGCACCTCCTCAAGCGACAACCCAACGACGAGATGCTCCATGGCCTTGATGGCCGCGCAGCAAATCTCGTTGCCCCGGCCGATCGTGAAGGTCAGTCCGTGTCCCTGGAGATCAGGCTGGTCCGTCTTCAGAATAACGTAAGCCGCCGAATAGTCCGGATCGGGGTTCATGGCATCCGACCCGTCGAGATGCTGGGAGGTCGGAAAGCGAAGATCAATCACCTCGATGTCGACGATCCTGGTCATGTCGAGTTCTCCGATGCGGCGCCGGGCGCGCCGATCACCCACGCAAAACAAGGCTCCCGACCATCATCGCTCGCAGCCGGACAGACAGCGGTGCGATGAAAAACGCGCTTCTCGCCCAGGTGCACAGTACCGCCTCCCTAGCAATCACGCATCGTCGTCGTTGACGGATCAAATATGAACATTATATTCATATGTCAATAAAAGACCGCGCCGCGCGGCGCACAGGGGGGATCGTGGATTGACAAGCGCTACTGACGATTTGACCAAGTCGATGAGCCGTGAGGAGCTCTATCGCGCGCCCGCGCTCGACAAGGGCCTCGATATTCTGGAATTGCTGGCATCGCGCTCCGACGCGTTGACCCGGGCGGAAATCGTCAAGGAGCTAGGCCGCGGCGCGAGTGAAATCTACCGGATGCTCGAGCGGCTGGTGGCGCGTGGATATGTGTACCGATCGGCGGAGGGGGATCGGTTTGCGTTGAGCATGAAACTCTTCGTGCTTGGCCAGCACCATCCGCCACTGCGACGCCTTACGTCCCGTGCCGCCCCCATGATGGATGCTTTCGCCCTTGAGGCCGGCCAGTCATGCCATCTCGTGGTGCGCGAGCGCGATGCCGCCGTCGTCGTGGCGAACGCGGCAGCGTCGGGTGACTGGGTTTTCACCGTCCGCGTCGGCACCCCGATCGATCTGCTGGCGACCAGTTCCGGGCAGCTTTTCCTTGCCTATCAGGATGACCAGTCCCGATCCGAGCTTGTTGCGCACTGGAGGGGTACTGACAAGGAAAAGACCCTGCGTCAGCTCGAACCGCTGCTGACCGACTATCACAAGGCGGGCCATCGCATCGACAAGAGCCGGCAGATCTTCGGCGTGAGCGACATCAGCGTGCCCATCCTCTCAGCGGAGGGGCACGCGATTGCGATACTGACCTGTCCCTATATCCAGCGGGTGGGAGAGCAGCCTGTCGATATGCAGCGCACACTCGCACTGCTGCAGCACGTCGCCCGCGAGCTCGGGGTGTAGAGAACAGGCGGGGGCCGGGAATTCCCGGTCGCATTCTCCAGGTACATTCACGCCGCGCTCGTCGCGGAGATCATCGGGACGATAGTGTCCGTCTCAGGCGGCGCCCTGGTCCGCGGCGCAGAGCATGATCATCTCGACCTTGAGATCGGGGCTCGCCAATCTTGCCTCGAAACAGGCGCGGGCCGGTGGCGTGACGTCGGAGACCCACGCGTCCCATACGGCGTTCACCGCATCCTTGTCATTCATGTCGGCGACAATGATGGCAACGAACAAGAGCTTGTCCTTGCCGCTGCCGATCTCAGCCAGTCGGCTGTCGGCCTTCGCGAACAGCTGGCGGGCCTGATCCGCCGCGGGCAGGGTTCCGTCATAAGGCGCCTGGGGCGTTACCGCGAAATATCCAACGCCATTGTGGGTGACGGCAATGCTCGCCCGCGCGCCGACCCCGAAATGCTGGATAAGGCTGGATATATCGCTTTTCGCCGTCATCGTCTTCCTCTTCCAGCAGACCGACGCCTGATGCCCTGCCTGCCGGCATTCTCGTAGCAAAGGCGTCGCGCGGCCTCAAGCCTCGTGGGCGAGGCGGGCAGCCCTCGTCAGCGCGCGCGATTTCCGTAGCCGAGCTTCCCGGATAACTCCCGCGCGCCCTCGACGACGATTTCCGCCAGCCGCAGTTGCTGCTCCCCATCAAAACGGTACTTGGGAATAGCGATGTTGAGAACCGTCGCGACCTTGCCGTTGAAATCATAGGCCGCAGACGCGACGCCGCAGGATTCGAGTTCGTTCTCTTCGACATTGAGCGCGTAACCGGTTTGCCGGATCCGGGCGATCTCGGCCGCCATCTTGTCGGGATCCACAATGGTGAACTCCGTGAACCTCTCGAGAGGCGCCGCCAGGATGGGCCGCACCTCACTGTCGGGCAGAAACGACAGGAAGATCTTTCCGACAGCGGTGGAGTGGGCAGGCACCGCCTTGCCACGCCATGTATAGTGCACCACGGTTCGCGTCCCAAGGACCTGCTCCACCATGACGGCCTCCTTCCCATTCCAAAGGGCAAGGCTCACCGTTTCGCCCGTCGTATTGGCGATACGTTCCAGCACAGGTCGGCCAATGGCGATGACATCCATGGCGCCGAGCATCGGCCCGGCGAGCGCCACGACCCCCAGCCCAAGGCTGATCCGCCCATGGGTGGCGTCGCGCTGAATGAAATGATGATTCTCGAGGGTCCTGAGAAGGCGGGAGACCGTGCTCTTGTGCAGGCCGATCCGCCGGGCCAATTCGTTGACGCCCAGCGGCTCTGCGCTCGTGGCGAGCGTTTTCAACACGGCCAGGGCGTGATCAACCGCCGCGATGCTCTGGAACCCGCCCTGCGTCTCCGCGCTCATTCGATCCAAGCTGCCCTCCATTGATGCCTCTCTTTTTTGCCTGGCAGCGCCAAAGTTACGTTGACATTCATTTTAGCTGTAGTTTAGATTTATTGAAGACGCAACACTGTTGCGACAGTCGCAACACCTCAAGATAGACTGCAGTATCCGATGATCTGCTAGTAAATGAGCGTTGGACGGGGACGAGTTTCTTTTGTTGTTCGGCCGGACCCAAAAAATCCGGTGCGTTTGCCGTATCCAGAAGCCAAGAATAGAAGCTTCGGCCGCTTCTGATTCGGCATTTTATCGTTAAATTACGAGTATATCGTCGGCCCCTTACAGCGGCATGTCTTTCGTTACATTAATTACGCGCCCGATGCGAAGCTCAAGATGATCGCATCGACGCGACTGCTTCCGGCTTGCCATATCCGGCACCCAGACTACACCGTGTGACAACCAGCCAGTCGACGAGAGAGATAGCACTCGATGGATCTCTTATTGCAGGTAATCACCAACGGATTGACGGTAGGAGGGACCTATGCGCTGGGCGCGATTGGCGTATCCCTTGTATTCGGCGTTCTGAATATTATCAATTTCGGCCAGGGCGCTTCTTACACGGTCGCGGCTTACATCGCGATGGTCCTCATGGTGAGCGCCGGCGCCCCCGTTGTGCTTGCGTTTGCGGGCGGCATCGTCGCGGCTTTCGTTGTCGGCTGGATCGTCGAGCGCATCGCCGTGCGCCCCCTCAGGGACCAGCCGTTGCTGATGTCGCTGATCACCACCATGGGCCTCGGGCTCATCATCGAGAACCTCGCCCATTTCATTTTTGGTCCACAGACGCAGCCGCTGTCTCCGACCCTCACCGCGGACGTCTTCCAGCTCGGCACGATCACGGTCAGCACATGGGAAGTGGTGACGCTCGCTGTCGTCGTCGGGGCGATCGCCTGCCTTCACTACGTCCTGCACCATACGGATTTCGGCACGGCGGTCCGGGCCGTCGCAGAGGACAGGCGCGCCGCGCAACTCCTCGGCATCGATGTCGATCGCCTGATCGTGGTGTCCTTCTGCATCGCATCGGCCATGGGCGGCGCGGCAGGTGTTCTCGGCGCGGCGCTCTACAATTCGATTTATCCCACCATGGGCTCGCTCAGCATGACGAAGGCCTTCGCGGCCTCCGTGCTCGGCGGGATGGAACAGATCGCGGGTGCCATCGTCGGCGGCCTGCTGCTCGGGATCGCGGAATCCGTCACGAGCGTCTATCTCTCCTCAGCCTGGCGTGACGCCATCGCCTTCGGGCTTCTCGTCGCGGTCCTGGTCGTCAAGCCGACGGGATTGCTCGGCCGGCGTGGGCTCGACAAGGTCGAGCGGACGAACCTCAGCATTTTTCCGCTTCCCCCCGTACCGAAGCTCGATCTGCGGCAACCCTTTCTGGTGCTGCCCATCGTGGTCGCGGCCGCCTTGCCGCTGGTCATCACGGACGCCTACTACCTGCGCGTTCTCACCATCATGGCGATGTCCGGAACGATCGCGCTCAGCCTCAATCTCATCGCCGGCTTCGCCGGACTGGTCTCCCTCGGGCATGCGGCGTTTTATGGCTTCGGCGCCTATGCCACCGCCATCCTGAGCACGCGCTACGGTGTGCCGACGTGGATCAGCATGGGCCTTGCCATTGCGGCCACCGGACTGTTCGGCGCGGTGTTCGCCTGGCCGATGATGCGCCTGCGCGGCCACTACGTCGCGATGGGAACGTTCGGATTGTCCGGCGTCGTCTGGATGGTCATGCTGAACTGGATCGATCTCACACGCGGGCCGATGGGTATTCGCGCCATTCCCGCCCCAAGCTTCTTTGGAAGCGAGTTGCGTGGCGTCGGCTTTTACTACCTTATACTGGCCATCCTGGTCATCTCGACCTTTGTCGTCCTGGCGCTGCTCAATTCACCGTTCGGCCGCGCGCTGCGCGCCATGCGCGACGATGAATTGGGAATGGCGAGCGTGGGTGTCGATCCGCGCGTCGTGAAGGCGAAAGTGTTCATTGTTTCGGCGGCAATCGCAGGCGCTGCCGGCGCATTCTGGGCGCATTACATCAGCTTCATCAGCCCGGACAGCTTCACCCCCGTTGTCTCCATCTCGTACCTCGCCATGGTGGTGCTGGGAGGCCTTGGCAGCGTGCCCGGCGCCATCTTCGGAGGGGCCGTTCTCGCTGCGCTTCCCGAACTCCTTCGCTTTGCCTCCGAGTACAGGCTCGCGATCTACGGACTGATCATGGTCCTCATCATTCTGTTCAGGCCGCAGGGCCTGCTCGGCCGGCGTCATGACGCGCCGACGCGCAAGGCACCTGTGGCGCGCGGCGCGGTCGTGAAGGAGGTCGGTTGATGGAAAACGCCCTCCTTGCGGTCACCGATCTGAGCCGCCGCTTTGGCGGGCTTACCGCGGTCGATGGCTTGAGCTTTCACGTCAATGATGGGGAGATCGTCAGCATCATCGGCCCCAATGGCGCCGGCAAGACCACCGCGTTCAATCTGATCACCTGCATCTATCCGCCATCGGGAGGCGCGATTTCTTTCGACGGGACGAGCCTTGTGGGGCTGCCCCTGCATCGCATCGCCGCGGCCGGCATAGGCCGCACGTTCCAGAACCTGCGGGTGTTCGCCAACCTCACCGCGCGCGAGAATGTCCTCGTGGGCATGACCCGGCAGGCGCGTGCCTCCTTCCTCGAAATCCTGTGCCACGGCGGGCGCGTGCGCGCGGAGGAGAAGCAGCTGGCGGCGGAGGCCGACCGCCTCATCGCATTGCTCGAACTTGGGCCCGTGGCGGACCAGCTGGTGCGCAACCTCCCCTACGGGGATCAGCGGCGGGTCGAGATCGCCCGCGCGCTCGCGACCAACCCCAGGATCCTTCTGCTGGACGAGCCCGCCGCCGGCATGACGCCGCCGGAAATCGAGGACCTGAACGCGTTGATCCGCCGCCTGCGGGACGAGCTCGGAAAGACGGTGCTCATGGTCGAGCATCATATGAGCCTGGTGATGGAGATCTCGGACCGCATCATCGTCATGGACCAGGGACGCAAGATCGCGGAAGGCACGCCGGACGAGGTGCGCAGTAATCCGCTCGTCATCAGCGCCTATCTCGGATCGGGAGTGGTCTAGCGATGTTGCTTGAAACGCGCGATCTTCACGTCTCCTACGGGCCCATCGTCGCCGTGCGCGGTGTGTCTCTCGCCATTCCCCAGGGCCATATCGTCTCGATCGTCGGCGCCAATGGGGCGGGCAAGAGCACGATCGTGCGCGCCATCTCCGGCGAGCTCGCGCCAGCGCGCGGAGAGGTGGTCTATCGTGGGACGTCCCTCACCGGTATGCCGGCCTTCCAAGTGGCGCGGCAGGGCATCGTGCAATGTCCCGAGGGGCGGCGCGTCTTTGCCGGCCTCTCGGTCATGGAAAACCTGCGTCTCGGCGCCTATGGGCGGGGACAGCTCACGCAGGCCGCCGAGACCCTGGAGCGCATCTTCACCATCTTTCCCCGGCTCAAGGAACGGCGGACGCAGACGGCCGGTACCCTGTCCGGCGGCGAACAGCAGATGCTGGCCATCGGCCGGGCCATGATGGCCGCGCCGGACATCCTCCTTCTCGACGAACCGTCCCTCGGGCTGGCGCCCATCCTCGTTCAAACGATGTTCGAAGCGATCCGCGCCATCAATGCGGGCGGCACCTCGGTGCTGCTCATCGAACAGAACGCCTTCATGGCTCTCAATGTTGCCCATTACGCCTATGTGCTCAGGACCGGGACGGTCGTGGCCGAGGGCCCGGGCATCGACCTTCTCAAGGATGAAGACACCATCCGTGCGTACCTCGGCTGACATTCCGATCCGAACGTCCGCATAAAAACTGGAAATGACACGACAGATGGACACCACCCTTTCGATAGCGATCGACGTCGGCGGAACCTTCACCGATGTCGTGGGCATGACGGACGGCGGCGAGATGACCCTGATCAAGGTCCCCAGCACGCCTGCCAACCCCTCCCTCGGTGTTGTCGACGGCATGACGCGCCTGCTCGGTGGAACAGCTCTCACCCCCGCCAATGTCACGCGTTTCATCCACGGCACCACCGTCGCCACCAATGCGGTCGTGGAACAGAAAGGCGCGGTGACCGGACTTCTCACCACCGAGGGCTTCGAGGATGTGCTGGTCATCGGGCGTCAGAAGCGCTCCGAGCTCTATAACCTCTTCATCGATGCCGAGACGCCGGGCTTTCTCGCGCCACGGCGGCGGCGCATCGGCATTCGCGAACGCATCGCGGCCGATGGCTCGGTCCTCAAGCCGCTCGATGAGCAGGGCGTGCGCGCCGCCGTGCGCGAGCTGGTTGAAAGCCAGGGCGCCGAAGTCATATCGGTCTGTTACCTGTTCTCTTTCCTTCATCCCGCCCATGAATTGCGGACGAGGGCGATCATCAACGAGATGTATCCGCATCTGCCGGTTTCACTGTCCTCGGCCATCGACCCCACCTTTCGCGAATACGAGCGAACACTGGTGACGACTTTCGACGCCTATGTCCGCCCGAAGGTCGCCAATTACATCGATGCCCTGGAAGGCAAGCTCACGGAGACGGGCGTACCGGCGAGGCTCGAGATCATGCAGTCGCGCGGCGGCATCGCGGCCGCGCGCACCGCCGTCGAGCGACCGGTCAGCCTGCTGCGCTCGGGGCCGGCGGCTGGCGTCGTCGCCGCGCAGATGGTGGGGGAGCTGTGCGGTGAGAAGAACCTGATCTCCAACGACATCGGCGGCACGACAGCCGACATCGGCCTCGTCGTCGACGGCAAGCCGCTGACCTCGGCGGAAGGCAAGGTG